>DRFO01000026.1 GCA_011050525.1 Halopseudomonas xinjiangensis | reverse complement strand
GCTGCCCATTCGGATGGGTAGTCCTTCAGGTTCTCCAGAACCATGCGTACGGCGCGTTCACGGACTTCGGGGGAATAGCTATTGGATTTCTTCATGCCTCATTCTCTCAAGAGTTGAGGCCTCCACGAAACCCGGTGTGATTCAGATAGCCGTGGCAGCACTTTGTTATGCCAGTCATCGGCACTGATGGGGAAGGGCAGCTCCGTCACATTCTCGCCGCCATTAACGTCAGGCTCTACCAACTGCATGACCGGATCGGCCAGCACGGGTACGGTGTTGTCGCCCAGCCCGAACGCACCCTGGTGGGCAAGGACCACTTTGTAGCGCGCCTGCCGAAAGGCGTCGGACTGCAAAACCTGGGACAGCCATTGGTACTGGTCAGATCCGGCGTTGAATTGTTCGAACATGAATTCGCCAAAACCCCAGGCCTCAGGGTTTTCAAGTTCAGCCAATGCCTCCACGAACTTGGTCCGGCTCTGACCATCGACGCTCCAGGATCGCCAGATGCGGGAGATATTCAGGGAAATCAAAAACACATCCCCAAGGGACACAGCGTAATATGCTTCGCCTCCGGAGCCGTCATCGGGGAATGAGAAAATTTCGAGAAAACTCATATGGTTGTGGGAATGGTCTGCGATCCATTCAGCCCGCACATCAGGGTTATCCTTGGGGTTAACTTCTTTTTTGACTTGCTCGTAGGCGATTTCAGCGTACCAGCGTGGTTGCGGATCGTGGTAGGCGCCGTTGAGCGTGTAGGTTTCACGTTCCGGCTGATAGCGCCCCATCACTTCATGATTGCCGATGGTGCCAAACAGCGGTGCATGCTGCAGAATTTCGCCGCCCGCGTAGGGAAAGGTCGGCATTAGTTGCTGGTTCCGTCCCTGCAAAGATGGAAAGAAGGCTGGCTCGTTATTCTTGACCTGATCGAACCACTCCGAGGCACGGTCCGGAACATTCACAAAGTCACCCGCAAAAAACACCGCGTCCGGGATGCCTACTGTTTCCACCATCCGCTGGTAGTTGGCGGGAGCATTGACTTTGGATTGCATGTCCGACGTCAGCAGGATCTTGAGTGGCTGGTTCCTTGGAGGCGTAGCCGCCAGTGTAAAGGTATCGCTGGTCAGCTCATGACCTGTCTCATCGACGCTGGTTATCCGGTACTCGACCCGTTCGCCCGACACCAGCCCCGTCGCTGTGGCTTCGTGCCGGTATACCGGACGGCTGGTCACTGTCTCATAGGTCTTACCACGCTGTTGCGACGACGCATCCTCCATCATTCGGCTCAGCCTGGTCGTCTTAGCCATCACGGTCATGCCTTGGCCATAGTCGAGACGATGAGCGCTGCCTTCAAAGTTGGTGAACCAGACGACGTTGACTGAATGGGGGGTAGGCAACTGCAAGAAAGGATCGGTCAGGAGGGCACGGACGCTATTTACTTCTACTGCGCTGGCAGCTTGTTCTTCATCTTCGTCACATCCGGTGAGCAAAAACAAACCAAACAGCACTATGGCCCGTAGGGCGGTTAGAATATTTCGCATGACCCTCGCCATTTTTTTATGTAGAGAAAATGTTTTGCCAGTTAACAGAATGAATGTTACGAGGGTGTGGGCATCCTGTTACCGGTTAAATCATCAAGGGACGACCCCAAGTTGGGACAGTTGGGGCGGCCTTACACGCGACGCTACCACCTCAAGGGAAGCTATCAGATGCTGCAGTTCGGTCAACAGGACGCCTCATTCCAGGCCGCCGGCGGGTACGAAGGCATTCGCCAACTGGTCAATGATTTCTATCAGATCATGGATCACTCCCCAGAGGCGTCGGCTGTCCGCGGTATGTACCCAGAGGACCTGAGCGATGCGCGGGACAAACTGACGTGCTTTCTCTGCGGTTGGCTGGGTGGGCCGCGTCTGTACAGTGAGCGTTACGGCCAGATCAGCATTCCGACCTTTCATGCGCGTTGGCCCATTGGCGAGGCCGAGCGGGATGTCTGGTTGAGCTGCATGGCTGAGGCCATAGAGCGTCAGACCTGGTTGGCAGTGTTCAAGACGTATCTGCTGCAACAGCTGAGAATTCCCGCTGAGCGTGTTGTGCAGGCTTCGCGGGCCAGCAAAATCTAGGTTCTCCAGACGAACGTTTGTCCGTCATTCTCCAAAAGCCTATCCATTTCCCGAAGCCTACCCGTTCCCCGAAGCCTACCCGTTCCTCAAAGCTCACCCATCTTCGCGAAAACCTGCCCGTCATTCCCGCGAAGGCGGGAATCCAGATATCGGGAACACGAAAACGCCCGATAAGTAACCTTGATTCCCGCCGTCGCGTGAATGACGAAATCGAAGTGACTGTCAGTCAGTGTTGGCTCGACCTGGCTCGGGCAGCATTCCTTATAGCGGTGGCCCATCGAGACCGCCGCCAACTATGAAGCAGACGCCTCTGCATCATAGTTGGCGTAGGAGTGCTTAAGGGTTGCGTGATTGAGCAGCATTTCCGCCTTGAGTGTCTCGCCGCTGGCATCATAGATGCGGGTGCGGACCCAGTAGGATTCGGTGCGCTTGCTCTCGGACAGGGCGACGATGTCGCGGCGGATCAGGTAGTCCTCGCCAACGAACAATGGACCGTCGATCATGCGGATTTCCTGGTCAGCGAACAGGCCGATGACCGGCTGCTTGACCGGAAATGCTGCCTGCTTGCTGGTATATTCCGCCAGTACGCTGACCATCTCCAGCGGGATGATGGCGCGGCCCCACGGGGTGCTGGCGGCGTCTGAATACCAGGGAGAGCTCTCGGTAATACGTTCCAGTTTCTGCGCCAGCGAGAAAGGGTAAAGGTTGCCCATGTTCTGGTCGGCATCCATGCGTACCTGCTCGTCCTGTTTCCCCGCCATGCCAACGTGCAGATCGGAGAGAATGACCAGCTTTTCCGCGGCGCGTAGCTTAGCCATGCGCTGGTCCAGCAAACTGTCGCCATCATCGGGGCCAATGCTGGCGCTGGCTTCCAATACCGGGGTTCCGTCGGCTTTTTCCGCCCAGGCGCGTACGCTAGTGGCCCCGACCGCGGGACGTTCGACGAAGGCACGGACCTCTTCGCCTTCGACCACCATGTTCTGAAAGTGGGCGGAGAAACAGCCGCGCTCGAACCAGGCCTGACCCCATATTTCGGCCAGCAGAGGGACAAACTGGCTGAAGTGGGTAGGGCCCTCAATCGGCCCGGCCTTAAAGCCGAGTTTCTCTGCCATGCTGTCGTCGTGAATCGAGGTGTGGCCGCTGTATTGCTGATCGGCCAACATCTGCTTGGGTTCGCGCAATGGGCCGCAGAGATAAAGAGTCGTGTCGAAGCTCATGGTTTTGTCCCGTATAAAAATGTATGGGAATGCTAATGGCGTCCCCCTTAAGCCGTTCAGCATGCTAGCCAGACGCAGGAGGGGTGACGATTCAAAAAGGTGAATGCAAAGAATTGGAAGAGTGTAGGCGGGGTGCGCCGATGCCGGCAAATGCCTTGTTATGCGATATTCAGAGGGGTTATGGCTTCCATGCGGCGCTAACGGTGCGATCAACAGGACCTAGTGGCGGTCGCAGGGCTGGCCTGCTCCTGGATCCTCCGCCTTCGCGGAGGATGACGACAAGAATCTACGGAGTGACGACAGGATCTGTGAAGGTGACGGCAAGGGTTCATGGCTCATGCGAAAACCGCATCGATTTATCAAATAAAATGCATTGGAATTATGGCCTTGTTTTTGCCAGCCTGTTTCTGCCTCATTATCGACAACATCCAGCGCCTCACGGCGCAAGGAGCCAGGCATGAAACGTCGTGAACTCTTGAAATGGGCCGGCGCGGTGTCCGCCACCGGGATGGCGCATTCACTGGGTGCGCGAGCCGGCAATTTGATAACTTCCAAAGCCGGCAGCCCGGCTGTCACTTCACGTAGCTCCAGGCGCAAACTTAATATCCTGCTGATAGTCACTGACCAGGAGCGAGCCTTGGCGGATCTGCCGAGCGTGCTTCATTTGCCAGGTCATGAGGCGTTGCTGGAGCGCGGCGTGACGTTGGGCAACTTCCACGTGAATACCACGCCCTGTTCGCCGTCCCGCTCGGTGATCTTCACCGGACAGCACACCCAGAAAACCGGCATTACCGCCAATCTCGGTTTGCCGCCATTCAAGGAGTTGTCGTCTGCCATGCCTACGCTGGGGCACATGCTCGGCGAGCTTGGCTACCACACCGCTTACAAAGGCAAGTGGCATCTCTCCCACATCGCCGAGGCCAGCGATCTGACTTATGGGGCGGTGGAAACCACCACGGATGCGTTGCTGCCTTTCGGCTTCGCTGATTACAACCTCAACGGTGACCCGCACGGTTCACACATGAGCGGCTTTATTTTCGACAAGGTCACTGCCAGTGATACCGTGAATTGGTTGCACGACCACCGGGGTGACGAGAAACCCTGGTTCTTGGCGGTAAATTTCGTCAATCCGCATGACATCATGTTTTACAGCTCCGGCCCGGTGCAGCAACGCACGCGGCTGCGCGAAAATTATCTGGGACCCATCTCTCCAGGGCCTGCCACCGGGGTCTATGCAAAACGCTGGGACGTGCCTCTGCCCAAGAGCTTCTACGCTGAGGATCTGCGCACCAAGCCCTGGGCGCATCAGACCGACGTGCACATCTGCAATCAGGTTTACGGTCATATCGACGCGCACGATGAGCAGCTCTGGCAGGGCCTGCAGAGCTACTATTTCAACTGCATTCGCGACGTGGATCAATCAATCGCCCAGGTACTCGCAGCGCTCAAGGCCAGTGGTCGAGACCAGGACACCATCGTCATTCTGACTTCCGATCATGGTGAGATGGCCGGTGCGCACAAGTTGCGGCAGAAGGGCCCGCACATGTACAAGGAAAACACCCGCGTCAATTTTATCGTCAGCCATCCGGACATCGAATATGCGCGGGAAACCCCGGCGCTCGGCTCCACCGTGGACATCGTGCCGACCTTGTTGGAGCTGGCTGGCATGCCTGTTGCGCAACAGGCCGAACGCTATCCCGCATTGGCCGGAGTGAGTCTGGCGAGCAGCCTGGGTGGCACCAGTGCGCGCTCGGGACGGGACGAACGCGGTCACTTGTTCAATTACGGCGTTAGCATGTATCTGGATCCGGAGTTCACCGAGTCGGTCATGCTCAACGCCGATAAGGTGACCCCGTGGACCATCATCAAAGAATCCCTGCGTCAGGGTCGGCTTGGACCTTCGCGTGACAATCGTGCACTGTTTCGCGGTATCCATGATGGGCGCTACAAATTCGCACGATATTTTGCACCGAGCAATCACCATACTCCGACGGATATGGCCATGCTGGTCAGCAATAATGATCTCGAGCTGTATGACCTTCACAGCGATCCGGACGAGCTGAATAATCTGGCCACAGATCCCCAGGCTTATCGAGGGCTGATAGGGAACCTGAACGCACGGCTCAATGATCTGGTAGCGCTGGAGGTTGGAGTGGACGACGGACGAGAGCACCCAGGCCCTGCGTTTCTTTACAACTGATCGACCGAACGCTGGCCGACCAACCTGGGCTGGCAGCGTTTGCAAATTTTGCTGTTCGGTTTCTTCCACTGGGCAGGCTTGGTGACCGACGGTTCCGTAACGTGCCGAGGTCTGAAAACGTCCGTCCCGCAGATTCGACCGGTAAATATCGACAATGTTGGCTAATGTCTCGGCCACGTGGATAATACCGCCCCATCTTGCCCGTTTGCTCTTTAGAAGGATCTTGTCATGTTGCGCCGTCGTCTTGTAGTGATGCTGCTGCTATTCATTGTTGTTGTGGCGGCGCTGGCCGCCTACAAGGGACTGTCGATCAAGCAACAGATAGCGATGTTTACGGCACCGAAACCGCCGATTCAGATCGCGGCGGCTGAGGCTCAGACGGTTGACTGGCAAACCCGGCTGCCCGCCATCGGGTCGCTGACCGCTGCGCTGGGTGTGGAAATGACCACGGAGGTCAACGGCACCGTGTCCCAGGTGTCGTTCGAGTCTGGCCAGCAGGTTGAGGCGGGCCAGCCTTTGCTGATGATGAGCAGCGGCGTGGAAGAAGCCAGTCTGAAAACGGTAGAAGCCCAGGCGAATCTGGCTCGGCTGGAATTTTCCCGGCAGCAGGACCTGCTCAAGCGTCAAAGCATTTCCCAGAGCCAGTTTGATGAGGCTCGCTCCAACCTGGAGCAGGCCACCGCGCGTGCCGAAGAGCTACGTGCCATTTTGCAGAAGAAACGCGTCACGGCACCTTTTGCCGGGCGTATCGGCATTCGCCAGGTTGATCCTGGCGACTATGTATCTCCCGGTACGAGCATCGCCACGCTGCAGAACCTGTCCAGCCTTTTCGTCGACTTCTTCATGCCGGAACAGTTCTATCCGCAGCTTGCGTTAGGCCAGCAGATCAACGTGAGGGTTGCCGCTTTTCCACAAAAGGTCTTTGTCGGCAGCATTGTGGCGATAAACCCCAAGGTCGAAGCCAGCACGCGGAATCTGCAGGTCCGGGCCATGGTTGAAAACCCGAATGAGCAATTGCTGCCCGGCATGTTCGCCGAGCTGGAAGTAGTTATGCCGGAGCAGAGCGAGCAGGTCGTGGTGCCTGAGACGGCAGTCAATTTCACTCTTTATGGCAATTCCGTCTATGTGATCAAGCCGCGGCAAGACGACTCCGGCACGGTCGTGACTGACGAATCAGGCGAGCCCATTCTGGAGGTCGAACGGCGCTTCGTCGAGACAGGGCCAAGGCGCGACGGCCAGGTTGTTGTAGCGAAAGGGCTGGATGCCGGCGACCAGGTTGTTACTGCAGGCCAGCTCAAGCTCGACAGTGGCGCACGCGTAGCCGTCAATAACAGCAATCCCCTGTAAGGCGGCTCCAGCATGGCTTTCACTGATCACTTCATCCGCCGCCCGGTTCTTGCGACCGTGGTGAGTCTGTTAATCGTTTTGCTCGGTCTGCAAGCTTTCAGCAGCCTGACTATCCGCCAGTATCCGCAGCTGGAAAATGCGTTGATAACGGTGACCACCGCCTATCCCGGGGCTAACGCGGAGGTTATCCAGGGCTATATCACCCAGCCGATCCAGCAGAGTCTGGCCAGCGCCGACGGCGTGGATTACATAAGCTCCGTCAGCCGCCAGAACTTTTCGGTGATTCAGGTCTACGCCCGCTTGGGCGCCGACACCGATCGCCTGTTCACCGACATCATGTCGAAAACCGCCGAGGTCCGAAATCAGCTGCCGCCCCAGGCACAAGAGCCGGTCATCAGTCGTCAGGCGGCCGATTCAACGGCGCTGATGTATATCAGCTTCTTCAGCGAAACGCTGAGCAATCCACAGATCACCGATTATCTGTCGCGCGTCGTGCAGCCACGGCTGGCCACGCTCCCTGGCATTGCCGAAGCGGAAATCATGGGACGCCAGACGTTTGCCATGCGGCTCTGGCTGGATCCTGTCCGTATGGGCGCCCTGGGTGTTACCGCAGCGGACGTGAATCAGGCGGTTCGCCAGTACAACTATCTGGCCGCTGCCGGCGAGACGAAGGGCGAATACGTTGTCACCAGTGTCAGCGCCTCTACCGACCTGCAGGATCCTGAAGATTTTGCCAATATACCGGTCAGGACCGACGGTGATTCCCGGGTGCTGATCAAGGACATCGCCCGGGTGGAAATGGGCGCGGAAAGCTATGACTCGATTAGCTATTTCGATGGCATACCCTCGGTGTATATCGGCATTCAGGGCACGCCAGGCGCCAACCCGCTTGATGTGATCAAGGGCGTACGCGCCGCCATGCCTGACGTCGAAAGCCAACTGCCACCGGCTCTGCAAGCCTCGATTGCCTATGATGCCACGCTGTTCATCCAGTCCTCGATTGATGAAGTAATCAAGACGCTGGGCGAAGCGATACTCATCGTCATTGTCGTGGTGTTCCTGTTTCTGGGGTCGTTGCGCTCGGTCATCATTCCGATTGTGACCATTCCGCTTTCAATGATTGGCGTATTGTTTTTCATGCAGTTGATGGGCTATTCGATAAATCTGCTGACCTTGCTAGCACTGGTACTGGCCATCGGATTGGTGGTCGATGACGCCATTGTTGTCGTGGAAAACATTCACCGGCACATTGAGGAAGGTAAATCGCCCTTTGACGCGTCGTTGATTGGCGCGAGGGAAATTGCCATGCCCGTCGTCGCGATGACCGTCACCCTGGCCGCGGTCTACGCGCCAATCGGCTTCCTGGAGGGACTGACAGGCTCGTTGTTCAAGGAGTTTGCCTTTACCCTGGCGGGAGCGGTGATCATCTCCGGGGTTGTCGCGCTGACGCTGTCGCCGATGATGTGTTCGAAGCTTTTGCGTCACGAAGACAATCCGAGCGGTTTTGCCAGCCGCCTGGATAAGCTGTTTGATAACCTCCAGCTACGCTATCGGACCACCCTCACCAGTAGTCTGGATACCAAGGGCGTGACCCTGACGTTCGGCGCTCTGATATTACTGCTGATTCCGCTGTTGTTGATGTTTACCCGCAGTGAGCTGGCACCGGAAGAAGATCAAAGCATCGTGTTTATGCTGGCCAACGCCCCCAAGACTGCCAACCTGGATTATCTGACTCATTACACCGATCAGATAAACGAGACGCTCAAGGGGTTCGATGAGTATGAATCGCAGTTCCAGATCAATGGCATCGACGGTGTTCAAAGTGGGATCGGGGGGTTTTTGCTCAAGCCCTGGGATCAGCGTGAGCGCACCCAGATGGAGATGCTTCCGGAAGTGCAGAAGGCGCTCAACAGCGTTGCCGGGCTGCAGGTTTTTGCCTTTAACCTGCCGTCCTTGCCAGGAACTGGTGGAGGTCTCCCGCTGCAATATGTAATCAATACGCCAAACGATTACGAGAGTCTTCTGCAGGTGACCGAGCGCGTCAAGAAACGGGCTCAGGAAAGCGGCAAGTTCGCCTTTCTGGATATCGATCTGGCATTTGAAAAGCCGGAAGTTACAATTGAGATAGCCCGCGAAAAAGCTGCGCAAATGGGCGTCGCCATGGAAGATATAGGCGTAACGCTGGCTACGCTGCTCGGTGAAGGCGAAATCAACCGGTTTACTATCGACGGTCGCAGTTACAAGGTAATTGCCCAGGTTGAGCGCGCCTATCGTGACAATAGTGGCTGGTTGAATCATTACTATGTGCGCAACGAGACCGGCGAGATGGTGCCCCTCGGCACGCTGATCACCCTTGACGAACGTGCGCGACCTACCCAGCTGAATCAGTTCCAGCAACTCAACGCAGCGCGCATTCAGGGCGTACCCATCGTCAGCATGGGCGAGGCGTTAGCCACTCTCGATGCGATAGCTGCTGAGGAACTGCCGCAGGGCTTCACCGTTGACTATGCAGGCGCAGCACGCCAGTTCAAACAGGAAGGCGCAGCTTTGTTCTTGACCTTTGCGCTGGCGATGGCCCTGATTTATCTGGTCCTCGCGGCACAGTTCGAAAGTTTCCGCGATCCGCTGGTAATTCTGGTGACGGTGCCGCTATCGATCTGCGGCGCGCTGATCCCACTGTTCCTGGGGCTTTCCACCATGAATATTTATACCCAGGTGGGGCTAGTTACGCTGATTGGATTGATCAGCAAACACGGCATTCTGATCGTCGAGTTTGCCAACCAGCTTCAGCGTGACCAGGGCATGTCGGTGCGCGAAGCGGTCGAAGCCTCAGCAGCGATACGTCTGCGTCCGGTACTGATGACCACCGCAGCCATGGTATTCGCCATGATTCCGTTGCTTCTGGCCCAGGGTGCAGGGGCGGTGAGCCGCTTCGATATAGGCATGGTCATTGCCAGTGGCCTGACCGTGGGCACGCTCTTTACCCTGTTCGTACTGCCGGCGGTCTATATTTTGGTCAGTGGCAAGGGCAAGCAGCGGGCCGCCGCCGTAGTTTGATTCTATAACTGGGTGCTGGTGGGTAGGGGCAGGGATGCCCGTTCGGGCGATGGGAAAATTCTTCGATACAAGAACTTGACGTGTGCATGCATATGCACCTAATCTCTCGTCATGACCACACGCGAACAAGCAGCTGCCCAATCCATCGAGGCGTTCAACGCCACGTTTATCAAGGCGTTGACGGAGCCTGCCCGCGCGGCCTTGGTGCGTGAACTGCTGCTGTACGGGCGTCTGGACGTCGGATCGCTGGCAGATAAGGTTCCGCAGGATCGGTCGGTGGTTGCCCGGCATTTGCAGGTGCTTGAGCGGGCAGGAATGGTCCGTTCGATGAAGGAGGGCAGACATACCTTTTACTCCATTGATGGTGATGGCGTGCTGAGACAGCTGGAAGAATTGACAGAGCTGTTCAGGAAACTTGTTCCCGTGTGCTGCCCCACGAAATAAAAACCGTGTATACGAGCGGTTTTTTTTTGGAATAAATATGTGCATATGGGTGCATATATACAAATAAATCGACCGAAGAGGATTTCCCATGAAAGCGCTGTTGTCATTGATTATCCCGCTGAGTTTTGCCTTTATGTGGCTGGTTGAGGCACGCTGGCCGGCTCGCCAGTATGTGTCGGTCAAAGCCTGGCATCTGATCGGAGCCGTCTTTTTTATCGGGGTAATGCTTGTTGCCAGTGCCACGCCGTTTGTATGGGCCAAGGTGGGTCTGAGTTCTCTGCAGGTTTTCGATCTGAGTGGGCTAGGGTGGTGGGGCTATCCAGTCGGATTGCTGCTGACCACGGGTATCGCCTATTGGTGGCACCGGGCAGAACATCGTTTTGATCTGCTCTGGCGCGTCACTCACCAACTGCACCATAGCGCCTTGCGTGTCGACATTCCGGGTGCGTTCTATACGCATCCGCTGGAGGTCGTGGTCAAGTCGACGCTGGGCATCCTGGTTGGAACGGTCCTGCTGGGCCTGATGCCACTGGCTGCGGCGACAGTCTCGCTGACGGTTGCATTTATCAGCCTGTTTCAACACTGGAACATCGCTACGCCCCGTTGGCTGGGCTGGTTTGTACCACGCCCCGAGATGCATGGCCTGCATCACGAATACAACGTTCACGCCCGCAATTACGCGGAGCTGCCGTTATGGGACATGCTGTTCGGTACTTACTCAAATCCGGACAGCTTCACCGGCCGTGTCGGATTCGATGTTGAACCGTCTGGCCGCATCATTGATATGCTGCTGATGCGTGACGTCAATCGAACGCCTGCGCAATCAGACTCGGTACCTGATCACCTACGCGAGCCCAGTCCGCCGGCATGAGGTGACAGCGAGGCCGCAGTCTGGATCGGATTAGCTTTTCCTTGACTCATATGAACGGCATTGGCGGACAAAGGCGGCTTCGTGGACCTTTGCCGCCGCTGTCAGATCGGCTGGGTTCATCCTTCGAATAACGACTTTTTGAGTAGCGTCTTGCACGGGTTCCCTCCTGACGGGGCCAAGATTGTTGCAATGTCGAATATACAATGCATAATCACTATTTCAAGTGAAAATGCATTGGATATTTTACATGGGCGTCGAAGAGCTAGGCCAGAGCATCAAGCAACTGCGTAAGGAGCGCAAGCTCACTCAGGATGAGCTGGCGAGCCAGATCGGCATCAGCCGGGCCACGCTGTCGGGGATCGAGAATAATACCGTCCTCGAACTGGGCGTGCGCAAATATGAAAAGTTGCTAAACGCTCTGGGACACACGCTGTCTGTGACTGCGATGCCTGGCAGACCCACGTTGAATTCACTGAAAAAGAAGAATTTTGATGAATAACGCCGGTCTGCCAGTTCACGTCTCCAAGCTGCGCACAGGCACGCTGACGCGCGCTCGGGAAGAGGCACGAGACTGTGTTTTTTCTTATCAGGAAGGCATTCGCGATGAATTCGCCGTGTCGCTCACGATGCCCATCCAGCCAGACCCTTATGTGTGGGAGCGGGGCATGCATCCGGTCTTCGACATGAATATGCCAGAGGGACATTTGCGGTTGGCACTGATCAGTATGTTCCGAAAAGCGGTCAAGGGCTTCGACGCCTTCCAGCTACTAAACGTGATCGGACCCTATCAGCTAGGCCGCGTCACGGCTGGCCAAAGCAGTGCACCACCGATGCCGGAAACCTCGGTCAGGGATTTGCTACTGCACGATGGGGCTCAGGATCTGTTCGACGATTTGCTTAGTACCTATGCGGCGTATTCCGGGGTGTCGGGCGTTCAGCCGAAAGTGCTGGTGCGTGATGAGACAGGCGGCGACATAGAGCGGCTTACGCACAAGGGCGCCACCCATATTGTGAAATCCTGGCAGGCTAACGAATTTCCACAGCTTGCGACCAATGAGTATTTTTGTCTGCGCGCCGCTAAACATGCCGGTATTAATGTCGCCAAGTTTGATCTTAGCGCTGGCGGTCGCTTTCTGGTGGTCGAACGGTTTGACGTGAGTGAGACGGGTTATTTGGGATTCGAAGACTTTTGCGTTCTCAATGGGATGGTGACGGATGAGAAGTACGACTCAAGCTACGAAGCCTGCGCGAGGATGGTCAAAGCATACCTGCCGCAGCACAAGATAGCGCACGCGCTGCGCGAGCTGTTCATTAACATTGCGCTGTCGGCTGCAATTCAAAACGGGGACGCCCATCTGAAGAATTTCGGCCTGCTCTATGATCATGCTGGCGCTGATGCGGATATCGATCTCGCGCCCGCGTTTGATCTAATTACCACGACAGCATACAAACAGCGCGACATCATGGCTTTGAGCCTGGCTGGCTCGAAGAACTGGCCAAAGCACAAGCTGCTGTATCAGTTTGGCAGGATCGCGTGCGGTTTAACCGACTCGCAAGTTACGCTTGCGCTGGAACAGGTAGCCGATGGGATCAGCAAGGCGGCCGTAGAGCTACGCGAACATATCGAGCACAACGAGCAGTTCAAAGTCATTGGTGAACGCATGCTGGCCGCGTGGGATTGGGGAACTATGCGCTGCCTGGCGGATGATAAACGCCCGCGCACCAATGCCTAACGAGACCAGCGCCTCTTTCTTATGGTAATACCAGACCATTGGCTGTTTTATGCAACCGACGCAGATGCTCACCCAACTGTTTGATATTGCGCTCGCCGTTCTCCAGCTCTTGCTGACGCTCATTGCTCAGCAGCCGGAGCAGCCGTTGGTCCAGGGATTCGGCCAGGTCCAGCAGACGCTGTTGACGCACGCCGCTGACTTGCGCCAGCTGTCGCCGCTCGCTGTGCTGGGGCAGGCCGTAGCCCTCATCCAATAATTCAGCCGGTCGGCTTAGAAAGCCGCTGTTGGTGAGCAGCTTACGCATCAGATCACCTGCTTGTGCAACCTCGGCGTCCTGACTCTGTCTGCCGGAAAGATAGCGCGCCTTTAGTTCCTGCTGCACCACCAATGACTGGCGTCGCTGCGCCGCTTGCTCCAGTAACAGCAGCGCCGCTGCGCTGCGCTGATCGGACTGTTCCAACCATGGTTGGCGCTCATCCGCCGTCAGCGCCAACCAGTCTTCGACCTGTTGCTGCGGCACTTGCAACCGCTCGCGCACCACATTGAACATCAACTGATAACGTTCGCGGAATGAGTCGAAGTAGTAACCCAGGCGCATGGCTTCGCGCCGGTTCTGCAATACCGAGTAATCGGCCAGCCCGTGCGCCTCCAGCCCCTGAAGCAGGCCAGTGGGCGTGATGCTCTCCAGGCCCCGCAGATCCGCACGGTTGCTACCGCTGCGCAGCAATTTGAGGGTTTCCACCGCGCAGTTGTTGGCCAGGAAATAATAGGTACCGTCGTAACTCCAGTGCAGCTCCGCCGCGCGCTCCACCAGCGCCAGTTGCTCCCTGCGGCTCAATCGTAGCGGCACTGACTGCAAGCCTCGCAGCTCCAGCTTGGTATATTCGTCCACCACTTGGGTCAACGGCAGTATGAACAGTCGCGACGGATAGGCGCCGGTCAGGCCGTCCCAGCTGGACAATTGCACGTCGTCGACGAAGGCGCGGAAGGACAGCACCAGGTGATGATCCACATCCAGAAGACACGCCGGGCCGGGCTCTTTTCCGGGTGCGCACATGACCACACGCAGCATGCTGTGTCCCCAGCGGCTGGCCCATTCCTGGTTCGGCTCGGCCAACAGGTAATGCACCTCATAGATACGGTCAGGGTCGAGCGATCCCAGGGCCGGGCGCTCCTTGTCCAGGCTGGCGTTGACGTAGGGATAGCTGTCAGGACAGTCAGCCACCTGTTCAGGCGCCCAACCGAAATGCTTCCGGAAATACGCCCGCAGCGCTGGTCGCCGACAGCCATATTGCGGATCGAGCAGGAAGTACTCCAGATTCACCGCGACGAACTCGCGGGGATTGGTCAGCTCATAGCTGTCCGGGCTGCGCGCCAGTTGACGGTTCACGGTTTCGCGCTGGCCACGCTGACCGATCTGTTCCGGCCAGCCGGCAAGATCAAGCAGACGCGGATCATCGCTGAGCGTGAACTGCCGCTCAGCCTGGCCTCTACATAGCTGTGGCAAACCGATCTTGCCTACGCTGGCTCGCTGTCGCTGGCAATGCAGCAGAAGGCGTCGCTCACTTGGAGACCAATGTTGGCCACGATCATAGAAATGGGTCAGCTCGTGTACCAGGGTCGCCAGCAACTCCCGGCGTAGACTGCTGTGAGCCCGTCCCGCCGGCAGGTCGACATCGGTTCCCGCAACCAGCGCAGGCAGCCAGCGTCGATTGAGCTCGATCCGCCCGTGGAATGTAGCCCGGCCCATGACATCCTCTGGCAGCCTGTCCTTCCAGCGCACCTGAAACTCGCCGTCCAGGCGGTCCGTGAAAAGCGGCGGCAGGACCGCCGCTACGTCATCAAGCAACTGCCAACTGGCCCGCCTTTCCTGGTCCGTTAATCTGTCATTCTCCAGCTGCCACGCCAGCGCGGCATGGGTCTGACTGGCCAGCAACAATGACAGAACGAAAAACAGCAACTGGCAGACACGCGGATGCACCCCCTCTACAGAGAGGGTGGTGCTCGAATGGCGATGGGATGTCACGATCCGGACATGAAGCTGCCCCGGCTCCTTCAAAGCGCGAGGATAGCCTCGGCCAACTGCATGTCGCTCGCTTCAACCTGTGGCGCTTTCTGACGGATATGGATGAGCGCAGCCTCCAGCCGGACACCACGCACATCGCCGCCGCTACCGACGAAGCTGGCCGCATCGTCCCGCGCCTGCAGCACGACCTTGTCGCTGCCGAATGTGGATGCGGTCGCATCACTGGTTGCTTCGACACTGTTGGCCAGCGACGCGCCGATGGTGTCGGTGGTTGCAACGAAGCTGCTGGCAAACGCCGCAGCGGAAAGACCAAAAATACTGATAGCGGCAAGCAGGGAAAGAGGTTTCATGGAAATTCCTTACAACGAATAGACAAACCCGGCAGAACTGAATGATAAGGCATGCCGGGGAAAGAGTTATCAGCTTAGCTTAAAGTGACGTCTAACGCTTTGCTTGCATCTGAATAACGATCATGGAGCCAATCTGGCACCTGTTGGGTTTGCGATTTTCAACCATCGAGAGGAGACGGGAAAGTGGACATTATTATTGGAGCGCTGCTTGGTGCGGTGGTGATGGCTGGCTTGGGTTATCTGCTGGTCCGCCAGCGCGTCAGTTCGGCAGACAACAGGGCCATCGACAACGAAGCCAAGTTCCGGGCTCTGGATCGGCAACTGCATGAGAACGAAGCACGTTTTCTGCAATTGAAGAACACCATGGATCTGGAAAATCACGAGAACATGAAGGCGCAGCGAGAAAAGTATCTGAACGAGGGCATCGAGACGGGAAAATCCATCAGTGCAAAGGATCATCAGATCGAAGTTACCAACCTGCGAGCAGAGTTTCGGCAGCAACTGAGCGAGGAGCGTCAGAAAGCCGAGGATAACGGCAAGCGACTGGCCCGCGCGGAATTTGAGTCACAGTCCAAAGCATTTGGTGTGTCTATCAAACCCTATGTGCTGATCGAGAAATCCAATGGCCTGTTGTGGAACGATAGCAAGGCGCAGGTAGGTTACCTGTACCAATTGCTGGTCAACGGCATTCCGGCTTTTCAGCCACATATCGTGATTGAAAAGACGGAAATCGATAGGCAGGCGAATCAACAGAACATCGACAAGCTGGTCGAACTGGCAACCCGTTTTGCCGATGGTGCGGTGAGAACTTATCTGGGCGGCTCGTCCGGGGCGATGCTGGAAATTGGTGAGCCAATTGTTCAGGAAGTGAAAAAGAAGTAGATTTTGGCCCTGATACCCAAGCTGTACATACAACGATTACGGATGCCACGCCATGTCAACCTCCTGTTTCCAAGCTGACTATCACGACCCCGACCACGCCAGCGCCATCGTCCGGCTACTCGACGCTTACGCTCAGGACCCTATGGGTGGCGGCGAGCCACTGTCAGAAGAAGTCAAGCTTACGCTCGCTGGCAAACTCGCTGCCTTGCCGCATGCCTTCAGTGTGCTCTGCTATGTGGATGGTCAGCCCGCGGGCCTGGTGAACTGCTTTGAAGGCTTCTCTTCTTTTGTTGCCAGTCCGCTTGTCAATATCCATGACGTAGTGGTGTCGCCAGCGTTTCGTGGGCTGGGTGTCAGTCAGTTGATGCTGGCAGAGGTAGAGCGAATCGCCATAGAGCGGGGATGCTGCAAGTTGACCTTGGAGGTTTTGGAAGGTAACCGGGTGGCGCAGGGGGCCTATGAAAAATGCGGGTTTTCCGGGTATCAGTTGGACCCGGCGATGGGGCATGCGATGTTCTGGCAAAAAAGTTTATGACCCAGGGCTTCACCTCGTCATCAGAGGTGAAGCCGACGTTACAGGCTAGTAATCTTCCACAGCAGTAGACCTGGTGTAACGGCTATAAGCTGAATTCAGCGCATCGACTATACGTTGTGCTTCGAGGGCTTTTTTCGAGACGATAAATGCCAGGGGCCATTCATTAAGCGGATGTGATTCCAGGCCCGGCAGCGGATTTTTCTTGAGGGCCTCCGTTGTCGGGTCGGAGAAACTGATCAGATAGTCGCCTCGGTCCCTTTGCAACAGTTCCAGCCCCGCGGAATGGGTTGGGGCGATGATGGGCTGCCGACTGTTACTCCGCAGGATGTTGTCAATCTCTCCCAAATAAGTGTATCCACGGATGAGGATCAACTGGGCGTTGTTCAGGTCCGCTCGGCTGGAATGCTGTCGGGTGGCGCCGTTGTAATACGCAGAAAGACGGATTCTTATATCGAGCGGTCTGGTTTCCAGTGTGAATTCGCCTACCGCCGGTATTCCTGCCGAGCTTGGCCACAGATCGATTTCGCCTGTTCCAAGGAGATAGTGGATGCGCTTGACGGGATACTCCCGCCATGTGATTTCCATGCCGCTATCGGCAGCAAGCTTGTTCGCCAGTTCTATGAGTTTTCCGGCGGGCTTGCCCTGTGCGTCTGTGTAAGTAATCGGCGGAAAGCTGATATAGGCCGCATTAAGAACACGTGGCTCGTCTGCAGCGTAAGTCAGGCAGGGGGCTATAGTTGCCAGCAAGCAGAGCCACAGAAAGTCGAGTCTGCAAAAAAACTCTTTCATTTTTATTGTCAGCCTGCGATGTATTTGGAACGTGCAGTATTTGTGACTTTAACCAGTTAGAAACAACGACTCCACCGTTTTCGCCGTCCCTAAAGCCGGTCGTGGGATTTCCGCCCGACCAGCTGCAGCGAACTGCGTCACATAATTGACAGAATTATTGTACCTGGAGCGTATGCGTTCCTTATTCTGACGCGCATGGAATGGCGCCGCGCATACTGCGCAGTGCTAGCGATACAACGGGAACGGATATGGGTTCTAAACGAGTTCTGGTAGTCGACGATTCCCGCTCGGCACGCCTCGTCTTGAAACGCCAGCTGAAACAGCATGGGATCGCAGTAGATGAGGTGGAGTCAGCGGAAGACGCGCTCCAATATTTGCTTCATAACAAGCCGCACGCAATTTTCATGGACCACACCATGCCAGGGCTGGACGGTTTGCAAGCCCTGCGCATCATCAAGGGTAATCCAGCCACCGGTCTTATCCCGATCATGATGTACACCTCCAAGGACGGAGGAGGAGTTTACGTAGGGCAGGCTCGCGCGCTCGGTGCGGTAGGTGTTCTGCCCAAGGGCGCTGAATCGGCGGATATGGAAGCGGTGCTCAATTCCATGCATCTGTTGGATTCGGACGAAGAATCCGAGCCGGTCCATGCTGTTCAGGTGCTTCCCGCTGCGGTGTCGCCCGAGCTCGACGACCTGGCGCGCGAGTCTGCAGACGAGGCAATGATCCGTCTTCTGAAGCCCCACCTGGACGCACAGGCCCGGCGGTTGCACTCGAGCTTCAAGGCCGAGCTGCGCGTTCTGGCTGCGAGTCTTCAACCGCCCCAAACCAAAGCGGTTCAACGTCGTTGGACGACCGTTCTGGCTGGTCTGGTTGCTGGCGTCCTGATGACCACCGGGACCTACAAAGTGCTTCTGGCGGACTCGAGAGACGTTGTCTCGCCGCCGGTTGCAGAACTGAAAGTGACCGATTTCAGTGCAGGGCAGGGTGGATTGTCACTGGCCTCCGTTACGCAACCAGGCACGGGTAGCGGACGCGGGAAGGTGGCTGATCTGCGTTCTCTGGAATGGGCGCTCAATCAGGACGGCCGTTTCGCTTTTGCCGACACTCCCTTCGATGATCGCCGTCTGAGTTTCGTCAACGAACTGATACTGCACCTGGACCGTGAAGGATTCGAGGGCGTAGTCCATATGACCGCCCACGCGGGAAAATTCTGCATGATCCAGGACGGCGAGGGCATCATGACACTCGCGCCCGACGATCTTCCTGTAACCGAATGCGAGGACTTCGGGATGGAAATGGCTCGCTTGCACGATGCCCAGGCGCTCCAGTCCCAGGCTTTCGCCGATCTGACCAGCCAGGCACCTCTGCTGGAGGATAGTGGTATTCGTCTCGTGGCCGAACCAGCAATAGAGCAGATCCCACGCATCGAATATCCGAAGCTGGATGAGGAACTACTCGCCGGAGAATGGAACGCCATAGCGCGCGAGAATCAACGGATCGAAGTGAAATTGGTGCCTTAGAGCAGAGCTGGAAGTGGCGTTACGGTTTTCTAGGGGTTGGAGTTTTGCTTCCCTCGTCGAACCAGTTACCCAAGTGGATTTTGCCCTTGCCAGATGCGGTTTTGGGCTTCTTCGGTTTTTTCGGCTTCTTGATAATTTGCCCACCAAGCTTGGTGACCGGCACCCGGTGATCCGGAATGAAGGTCGGCTCGTCATCCCGAGGCAATACTTGCTGAATCAGCGTTTCAATTGCGGCCAATTGGTCGACCTCGTCAGCGCTGACCAGTGAAACAGCCTCGCCCGTGGTGCCTGCGCGGCCGGTGCGGCCGATGCGGTGCACGTAATCCTCGGCCACAATCGGCAAATCGAAGTTGACGACCTGGGGTAAATCATCGATATCCAGACCGCGCGCGGCGACGTCGGTGGCGACCAGCACTTGCACTTCGGCAGACTTGAAGCGGGCCAGGGCGCGCAATCGGCTGGGCTGTGGCCGGTCGCCGTGGATCGCGTCAGATGTGATCCCCCGTGCTTCCAGCGTCTCAACCAGTTGATCCACGCCGCTGCGTGTTTTGACGAACACCAATACCTGGCCCCATTGCCGCTGCGATAGCAGATGCAGAAACAGCTCGGTCTTGCGTTTCTTGTCCACCGTGACAACCCACTGCTTGACCGTGCTCGCCGCTGCGTTGCGCGGACTGACCTCAATGCTCAGCGGATCGCGCAGGAGTTCGCCAGCCAGGCCGCGAATGGCCTCGGAGAAGGTCGCGGAGAACAGCAGCGTCTGGCGTTTTTTCGGCAGGGCGGCGAACAATGCGTCCAGCTCATCGGCAAATCCAAGATCCAGCATGCGGTCGGCCTCATCAAGCACCAGGACCTGCAGCTGATTGAATTTCACGGCGTTCTGTCGATACAGATCAAGCAGCCTGCCTGGGGTCGCGACAAGCACATCGACGCCCTTGCGCAGCGCCATCATCTGTGGGTTGATCGATACGCCGCCATACACCGCATAGCTGCGTAACGGCAGGTTTGGCCCGTAGGTAAGAAAACTCTGCAGGACCTGCTCGGCCAGTTCGCGGGTCGGCACCATTATCAGCGCGCGTACCGAGTTGCTCGCTACCGCATGGCCTTCGAGCGTGAGTCGTTGCAGCACCGGCAGGGCAAAGCCGGCGGTTTTACCGGTGCCGGTCTGGGCCGCGGCCATCAGATCGCGGCCTTTTAACACGGCGGGGATGGCTTGGGCCTGGACTGGCGTCGGGATGCTGTATTGAAGGTCATCCAGAGTCCGCAGCAACGGATCGATCAGGCCGAGGGAGGCGAAGGTCATGGAGGAGAACCAATGTGAAAGAGTGGGCGCTAGTTTACCCGTTGGCGCAGGGAGAACAACCGGCTGCAACTGCAATGCATGGCTACCCGCTGACTGGACAGTTTGGCCAGCCTGGATAAGCGCCTCGCCTCAATATAAGGTCGCTTTCTGTCGAGCGGCCAGCCCGGCATCGTATTTTTCGCCGTCTATCTCGCCGCGGGTGAGCGTACTGAGTATTGCCCCCGCAGTCGGGACGTCGGCCCTGGCAGGGTTGGCTCGCTGCTGCCCCCATAACCCTGACCGCTTTACCGCGCGTGCGCATTGGAAGAATACCGTTTCGACGCTGATGACCAGCACGCATTGGGGCTGTTTTCCCGCCACAGCAAACTGCTCCATCAACTCGGGATCGATGCTGATTCTGGCGCGACCTTTTACCCGCAAGGTTTCGCCTACGCCTGGGATCAGAAACAGTAACGAGATACGCGGATCGGAAAGCAGATTGCGCAAGCTGTCTACACGATTATTGCCCCGTCGTTCGGGAAGCAGGAGGGTTTGCTGGTCATGCACCACTACAAAACCCGGCGCATCTCCCCTGGGCGATACGTCCAGGCCGTTCGCTCCGCTGGTAGCTAAAACGGCAAAAGGGGAAGCAGCGATCATCGCCTGGTAATGGGGATGAATGAAGCTCACCTCCTTTTTGGCGGACGCTTCGCTAACTGTCCCGAACAAACCGGTTAATTGTTCAAGGGTGTCGATATTGTATCTCGGCTTGATCTCGGGCACTGGGCAGCCTCGGTCGGTTTTCTGCTTACTATGGATGACTGGCTGCCCTGACGCTACCGCAACATGCTGCCGCTGTTTATGAAGGAGTGGGCGCGTTTTGCTCAATCAACCCTTGCTGCTTGGCTGCATTCCAGAACTCACCGGGTACCCGCGCTGACATCGAGGCTACGTTCTCGCGCACGTGTTCCGGCCTGCTCGCACCGTGGAGCACCGATGCGACAACAGCAGGCGCATTGCAAAATTGCAGGGCTGCGGTGCGCAGGTCGACATTGTGTTCGCCGGCCAGCTTGCGATACTGCTCGCGCTTCTGGCGGATCTCGTCCGGTACGTCCTTGCTGTAGTTGTAATACTCGTTGCCGGCCAGGTAGCCAGAATTCAACGGGGCGCCGAGCACAAAGGAAACATCACGCTGTTCAGCCAGGGGAAACAGGTTGTTGAGCGCATCATCGTGCTTGAGCAGTGAGTACTGGGTCGCCAGAAGAATGATATCCGGATCAGATTGTTCAATAGCGCCGCGTGCAGGTGGAAGGGTGTTAACTCCCATCCCCCAGCCCTTGATCAGGCCTTCCTCGCGCATTTTTACCAGCTCGGGCATCGCGCCCTTTACGGCCACGTCGAAATATTCTTTCCAGTTGTCGCTAATGTCTTCATTGTCTGGCGACAGGTCATGGATGAATACCATGTCCAGGTTGGGAACGCCCATCCGTTGCAAGCTGTCCTCAATGGATCGCCGGGTGGCTGAGGCGCTGTAGTCATATTCGTAGGCGAAGTGGTTCACGCCCTTCCAGTTGTCGTGGGAATAGCCGGGTTCGGGCTTCAGCAGGCGCCCGGTCTTGGAAGAGGCCACGTAGGCATCATGCTCACGCGACGAGAGCAGCATGGCGTGCCGGCGCTCACTGAGCCCCAGCCCGTACCACGGCGACGTGTCATAGTAGCGAATCCCTTGATCCCAGGCCTCATGCAGCAGCCCAAGTGCTTCTCTTTCCGACATCTCCCGGCGCGAATCGCCCAGCCCGATCGCGCCGCCCAGGCCAACGCGATGGGACGGCCGATAGCGTTTGTGATCGCCAGAATTCATTGGCAGCTCACCGGGTGATGATGCTTGAGCAGGCGCTGCCTGCGTTTGTGCCTGCGCCAATAAGGGTGTCAGGGCGAGCCCGGCACTGCTGATCGCGACAGTGGAAAGAAAGGTTCTTCGTTGCATGCTGCACCTCCGAGGGGAATCTGGCAGGAAAAAACTGTATGGGTCAACGGCCTGAACAGCACGCTATCCTTTTATGACGAGGCTCATCGCTATGGGTTCAATGCCAAGCGGCTGCCCCGGTCTGAGCGGAAAACGGATCGGCTCAGGTAATGTTCAGTGTGTTGGCGAAGCCTTCGCAAACCTTTCAACCGCCGCTGTTTCGTGTTTTCCTTATCGGGCCGGTTTCGAACTCCCGCACCGGCCGGTGGTCACTTCCATGAGACCCGGAAACCTGGACGGACGAGCACATCATGCTGACGCGGCAATACAGATCTACCCTGCAACTGGCAGTTCTCCTTCTGATGACCTCGCTCCTTGCGGGTTGTGGGATCAATAACATTCCCCGCTATGACGAACAGGTCAAATCGGCCTGGTCCCAGGTGGAAAACCAGTACCAGCGACGTGCCGACTTGATCCCCAATCTGGTGGAAACGGTCAAGGGCTTTGCTCGCCAGGAGCAGGAAACCCTGACGGCGGTGACAGAAGCGCGCTCAAGAGCGACCTCGATCCAGATCACCGCTGATGATCTCAACGATCCGGAAAAGCTGCGGCAGTTCGAGCAGGCGCAGAGCCAGTTGACTGGCGCTCTGAGTCGATTGATGGCGGTATCGGAGCGCTATCCTGATCTGAAATCCAACCAGAACTTCCTCGCCTTGCAATCCCAATTGGAGGGTACCGAAAATCGCATAGCGGTCGCCCGCCGTGACTTTATTGCAGCGGTAGAGCAATACAACACCGAGATCCGAACCTTCCCAGGCCGTATCTGGCACTCGCTGATGTACGGCGACATGCCGCTGCGCGAGAACTTTGAGGCGACAACCGAGAACGCCGATCAGGCACCTAGCGTGCAGTTCGAATGAAGATGCACCTTTCCCTGATCCTCGGATTACTGGTTTGGGCCACTGGGCTGGCCGCTCAGGAGGACACCGCCGAAGGGCCAGTCATACCCGAGTTGACCGGCCGTGTAGTCGATCAGGCCGAGATGCTTTCCACCCAGGCCGAAGCCCAACTGACGCAGATGCTTGCTGGCCATGAACAGGCAACCAGCGAACAGGTAGTAGTGGTTACCGTGCCCAGCTTGCAAGGGCGCAGCATTGAGGAGTTCGGCGTTGAGGTGGGCCGTGAATGGGGCATCGGCCAGGAGGGCGAAGATAACGGCGCTCTGCTGATCGTGGCCCGGGATGACCGCAGGCTGCGCATCGAGGTGGGTTATGGTCTGGAAGGGCGGCTGACCGATGCCCAGTCGTCGGTAATCATCAACGGGATCATCACTCCCGCCTTTCAGCAGGGCAACTTCGAGCAGGGAATCGTCGAAGGTGCGGCCGCGATGATCCAGGTGCTTGGTGGAGACCCTTTGCGGACAGCCGCTGGCAGGCCGGTCGCCCAGCAACCTGAACAGCCCCCCGCCGGTATATTTGCCCTGTTGTTTCTGGTTGTGATGTTTTTGATTGGTGGAGGCCGACGCGGTGGCCGTGGTGGTTTCGGCAGGGCTCTGCTAGCCGGTGCATTGCTTGGCGGCATGGGTGGTCGAGGCGGTGGAATGGGAGGCGGCGGCGGTTTCGGCGGCGGTGGCGGCGGATTTGGTGGCGGCGGTGCCTCGGGCGGCTGGTGAACTCAATTATGGATAAGCAATGACTCTTCTGACTGAAAGCGAGCAGCAACAGGTAGCCGATGCGATTGACCGTATCGAGCGAGACACCGATGCCGAGGTGGTGACGGTGCTTGCCGCCCAAGCCGACGATTACCAGTATATTCCCTTGCTGTGGGCCAGCCTGGTTTCTTTGATATTACCTGGGGCGCTGCTTTTTTACCCCGACTGGATGGGCGCGGGGCAATTGCTGCTGGTGCAATGGGTGACCTTTATCGTGCTGGCTCTGATATTTCGTATCCCCAAGGTAACTACCCGACTCATCCCCCGTGCGGTGAGGCACTGGCGGGCCAGTAATCTGGCGCGACGCCAGTTCATCGAGCTTGATCTGCATCACACCGAGGGTGATACAGGCATGCTGATCTTCGTCTCCGAAGCCGAACGCTACGTGGAGATTCTGGTGGACCGCGGCATTTCCAGCCGGATCAACGATGCAGTCTGGGCCTCCATCGTGACGAATTTCACTGCCGAGGTTCGTCAGGGCAGGACGCTTGAGGGCTTTCTGGCGTGCATCGACGCCTGCGGGACCCAACTGCAGCAACACTTGCCGGCGACCCATGAGCGCAATGAATTGCCCAACAGGTTAGTGGTAATAGACTGATCCCGCCCAGATGCCCCAGCTCAGCCTGGGGCATCTCCATCATTATGGATTCCGCATAAAGTATGCCGTGATTCGGCCGATAGATAGGACGTATGCGCTAGGGACGGAGCGTACGTCCTGTTATTGGAAGGCGGCGTGATGCATGCCAACTATCGATAACGCCATAGCGCATCACCTTTATCGGGGTTCTAAAAATGTTCAGCCTGTTCCGCAACCTGGGTTTTCGTTGGAAACTGACCCTGCCCCTTGGCGTGCTGTTTGGTCTTTTCTGTACGCTAGGTGTTGTTTCCTATATGGCTGTTGTCGGCCTCTCCGGGCGGCTTGACCAGTTTTCATCCAATTTGCTGCCCCAGGCCACCAACCTGCTGGAAGCTGATCGTGATCTTTATCAGGCACTGGTTGCGGAAAGAACACTGGTGCAAGGCGCTGCCAGGAATCAATTTGCCGAGCTGGACGCTGAGCACAAGGCCAATATGCAGCAGGCGCTTGATCGGGTGAGCGTGTACGCCGATTCGACCGACTCGAGGGAGGGCAAGGCAATGGCCGAGCGTTTCAACGGGGCTTTCAGTACCTGGAAACGTTCCAGCGACGAAGTGGTGCAACTGGTCCGGAGTGGTTCTGAAGCAGAAGTGCAACGTGGCCGCGAACTGAGCTTTGGTCGATCCTTCGAGCTGTTCAGCCAGGCTCGTAATCTGATCGATCAGATGACCCAGCAGGTGGACGCACAGGTGGCGGTTGAAGCGGCAGCGGCCGAGGCGGCAGCGAAGAGCGACGGCACAATGGTAACCAGCGTGGCCCTGATAGGCCTGGTGGTGTGCGTTCTGATGATCCTGATCTTCCCCGGCCTGGTTCTGAAGCCATTGCAGAACATACTGGCCCGCATACGTGATATTGCCGATGGCGAGGGCGATCTGACCAAGCGTATCGAGGTAACTTCAACTGATGAGATTGGTCAGTTGGGCATCAGCTTCAATCAGTTCCTCGGGCAGTTGCAGACGCTGATTCAACAAGTGGCTGATTCTACCCTGCAGGTAGCTGCTGCTTCTGGCCAGATGACCGCCATCGCGGCTCGCCAGGATCGATTGATCAACGAGCAATACGCCGCAATCGATCAGGTCAGTACGGCGGCCACAGAAATGACCGCGGCGATCCACGAAGTGGCTGATAATGCTCATTGCACTGCGGATGCAGCCAAGCAGGCTGATCAACAGGGGCATGCTGCGTCTGAAGTGGTAGGAGAAACCATGAATGCGCTTCGCCGGCTGGCATCCGATGTGGAAGAAGCCGCTGGCGTGATCAATGTGCTGGAGCGGGATAGCGACAAGATCGGCGGCGTGCTGAGCGTCATTCAGGCGATAGCCGAACAGACCAACCTGCTGGCGCTAAACGCCGCCATTGAGGCCGCCCGTGCCGGCGAACAGGGACGTGGCTTTGCGGTGGTGGCGGATGAAGTGCGGGCTCTGGCTGCAAGAACCCAGGCGTCAACGCGCGATATTCAACAGATGATTCAAAGCTTGCAGGCCGGCAGTGGCCAAGCGGTCAGCGTCATGCAACGCGGTGCTGCGCTGGCGGCGCAGAGCGTGGAGCAGGCAGCCGGGGCCGAGCGCTCATTGGGTGAGACGGCGCAATCGGTGGTGCGGATCAACGACATGGCAGCGCAGATTGCCTCTGCCTGTGAAGAGCAGAGCCAGACTACCGAAGAGATCGCGCGCAATATCAGCGGCATCCGGGATCTGTCTAACCAGTCGGCGCAAAGCTCGGAGGAAAGTCGACGGGCGAGCGAGTCCATGGCCAAGTTGGCTGCCGGGCTCCAGCAACAGGTGGGCCGGTTCAGAACCTGATCGGCTAGCGTCGAGCCAGCCAGACGCCATAAACCGAAATGACCAGGCCGAGCATTGCCATAAGGGACAAGGTTTCACCGAACATGGCCCAGGCGATCAGGGCGGTGGTCGGTGGCGTCAGGTAAAACAGGCTGGCTACTTTTACCGCACTGCCGTGGCGGATCATTCGATTCAGCAGGGTGATCGCGCCAATCGACAACACCAGGGTCAACCATAACAGCGCGAAAATGAACTCGCCGGTCCACTGCACCTCGTTGGTCTCGACCAGCCACGCCAGGGCGCCGAGCAGAAAGAGACAAGGCAGGAACTGGATAATTGACCCGGTTAGCAGATCGAACGCTGCGCAGAATCGCTTTTGATACAAAGTGCCGGCAGTGATGCTCAACAAACCGACAATCGCCGGTACGAGCCAATACATCAGTACCGCAAAGGTCACCCCGTCCAGGCTCAGCTTGCTGCCCAGCACCAACAGAACCCCGGTAAGCCCCAAAACCAAACCTATCCACTGGCGACGGCTCACCATTTCTCCGAGCAACAGCCCCGCGAACAGCGCAGTGATCAAGGGCTGAAGACCTACTACCAAGGCGGCTGGCCCGGCAGGCAGGCCCCGGTCGATAGCTACAAATACGCTTCCCAGATAGCCAGCGTGTATTAACAGCCCCGTAACCCCTATGTGCAGAGCCTGCAGCCACGACATAGGCCAGGGCGCGCGCAGAGCTAGCGCAATGGGCGTCATAAGCAAAACCACCAGAACAAAGCGCAGGAACAGAAACGTCAGCGGCTCCGAATAGGGCAGGCCGAACTTCGCTCCAATGAAACCGGTACTCCACAAAAATACAAAGGCGAACGGCAGGATTTTCTGAACATAAGGGGACTGCAACACCATTGGGACCGCCAGGCTGAAATGCGCCGCAATGGGCAGAACGACAGGACTTGGCCCCGCCCGAAGCGAAAAAGCCTAACCGACACAGACGAAACGTACAACGGCGGGAAGCTTTTTGATTGGCCGGGCGTCGGAGCAACGCCCGGCCTGGAGCGCTTGACGCTATTTCAAGCCCATGCAGTTGGCATAGAAAGTGGTGGTTGCCGGCCAGTCAGAGAAGATGCCTATCACGCCTACATTCTGGGCAAGCACATCGATAACGGTGAATACATCACCGTCGTTGTCGATGGCGTCGCTGATGGTCTGGTGATACCACCCGCCACCACTGGCCAGAGGCCCGCTACGCTCCATTGACCAGGCGATCATATCGAGTCCTGCCGCTTGGGCATTCTTCGCATAGTCGGATGGGACGATCTGCTGGTGGCCGTCCAGCGTCAGCATTTTCCATATCGCTGGCGCCAGGACCTGCACTCCCTGGGCCTTCAGGTCTTGCATATAGGCCAGTGAGGTGTTCTGCGGCGTATGCGGCTCTTCGTCCAGGAACACTGCCTGCTGGCCGAACTCGGGCATCTCATTTACCCAGAAAAGCACATCGTCGAGTAAAAAGGACTGCGGCCACACGTCGCGCGGGTGCACCCCTGCCTGAACGTAATCCTCGATCATCTGCCGAGCGTAATCCTGCTGGGTGTATTCGCCTTCGTACGGCATTGGCACTACTGGGGTTTTCAGTTCAGGTGTGAATTTCACTCCCAGCGTTTGCAACAGTTCGATGCTTTCCTGGTGGCTCAACACGGTGCCTCTGCTGGCGTAAAGATCCGTGCGCCAGTTGGCGGTGCCGCCCAGATATTCCTCTGGCGTGGTGGCCATGGGGTTGAACGCATCCATCTTGCCCTCAAGGGTCTTGAATTCCTCCAGGGTTATATCACTGGTGCGACACTCTGCCTGGGCGGACGTGCCACTGGCCAGGTCCGCTGGCACGAAAGGCTGGGTGCATTTTGCGTTGAGCTCAGGGATAGCGACGATATTGGTGGTGGTGTGCAGGTCGTTCTGGGCATGCCGGCAAACCAGCTCCCGGTCCTTGGTAAATGCCACATCGCATTCGACAATACCGGCGCCCATCCGCGCCGCCGCCATATAGGATTCCGCCGTGTGTTCAGGAAACTGTAGCGGTGCGCCGCGGTGGCCGATTGAGAAATCGCTGGGCTTCATCCGACCCGCATTGCAAGCCTGCAACGTTGATTTAAGCGTGCCGTCATCCATGTCCTCTACCAGCCAGAAAGGCCGCGGGCCCAATTGCGTCGCCTGGCGTTTCGCATGCTGCTTCAGAGTCCTGGGCTTCTCGGCTTGCGAGCCTTGTTCAATGGCATGGACGTTGCCAATCGCAAGACTGCTGGCGATGACTAGCGTGACCACAGACGCACGTAAATTCATGACGATTCCCCCTGATAAATGAGTGTAAGTCGAATCATGAGTATTTACGCCCTGCATGACATCGCCGTGACGCTTAGGTGGCAAAACCAGGACGCGAACAATGGCAGAGATCCACGTGATGAACGGCCGCGATGGCTGAACGAAGAAACCCGGCGCCAGGCCGGGTTTCTCTTTGCGGTTTGATTATTTACGGAGTCGGGCCTATTTCTGGGCATCCACCCTCACCAACATACTTCTGCATTACTTTCCATTGTGACTTGTCCTTGCCGGTCTTCTTGTCTGGCTCAATGGACAACTTATGAGTGCCCCATGCTGGGCCCGCCGCAAAGTAAGTCAAGGGAATGCAGTTTTCCTGCAAGTAAGCCATGGTGTTATCCATTGCTTTCAACCATCTTGCATCATTGCCCGGTATGCCGATTTCACCAATATGGCCGCGCTTGTTGTGTTTCTTCAGCCACTTAACAAATGGCTGGACGCGCTTTACACCCACCATCATGTCAAACTTGCTGCCGGGTCCTGATTTGTAAGTTCCGCTGCCATCCGAGTCCAGATAAACATGCGCAGAAAATATCAGGTTATCAATCGGGTCATTCAATGCCAGATACCGGTCTGCGTACCAATGCCAACGACTTGCACTTGAATAGGACATTCCTTCGATCAGAATCGGATGTTCTCTGTCGTAACGGCGAATGCCATTGATGCCATGCTGCGCGGCGGTCGGCCAGTTCTTGTCTGCCGTGCCGTAGGGCTCGTTCATGATGTCGTAACCGTAGAGGCCAGGGTGCTTGCTCCAGCGCTGGGCCATGCGCTCGGTAAGGTTGCGGTAGGCGCTGTACGGTACTTCCTTGCTGCCGATGATCTTGCCACGGTAGCGGGCGTAGTTATGCACATCAAGAATCACCTCGATGTCGTTCTCTGCAGCCTGGTTCAGCATCTTGTCGATAAGACCCGCGTAGGTCGAATCAAAACCTTTATTCAAAGAGGGCTGCAAACGCTCCCACTTAAGTGGGAATCGAATAGTACGAATTCCTTTTTCGCTCCACTTCTGGAAGTAATCCTTCGGCGGGAAGAAGTAGTGCTTGCCATGTACGCCTGGCAAGGTTCCAGGGGTAAATTCGGCGCCAGACACGTTAATGCCGACGAGATCCACAACGTTAGTGCCGGTGGGTATTTTAGTGGTTGTAGCTGCACCTGCAAAGTTAGTTACTGCCAACAAGCCAAACGCAATCGGCGCGAGCCATTTGCGTACTACAGTATTGTTGATTGCCATTGTGGCAATGCTCCTCGATGAGTTTCGATTAACCGGCAAGCCGGGGGATGATCTGCAGTAGGAATCTCCCAGACATATCGAAGTCCTTTCGGCTGTTTGGAACTAACCTTGCGGAGCGCAACTTATCCAATATTGAGAGGAGCGGTCAATCGACTGAATTCGCTGAAACGCGCGAAGGGTGAATTGATCGCCGTAAAAATGACGCTTCACTAACTAGCAGTTTGATATCAACGATATTCAATAGGTCGATTGTTCGATCAGATATTTAATCTGCCTGGCCTTGTACGCCGGTTTACTGGCGTAAACCGACCGCTCGTCGACTTGAAAAATGTCCGTTGTATCCGACGAACGGAAAAGGTATTCAGCGCTATTCAATGGGTGAAAGCCATGCCGGCGGAAAATCGCCATGGCAATATCTGTTCATACACCCGAATTGCCCTGACCAGGTATGGACTATATTGTCATCAAGCGACTTGTCAGAAGGTCAATCGGAGCTCATGCCAGACAAATCATTGCCCGCAAAATCTGATAAACAGTCCATCGACCAATTTATCAATCACGTCCGCACTCTGCCGGCGGTATCGAGCGGGCAGGGCAGACTTGTTTTTGCGCTGGATGCTACCGCCAGCCGAGAGGCTACCTGGGATCAGGCGAGCCATCTGCAGAGCGAGTTGTTCCTGGCCACCAAGGATCTTGGTGGCTTGGCCATACAGCTTTGTTATTACCGCGGTTACAAGGAATTCAAGGCCACGCGATTCGTCACCCAGACCAAACAGCTTCTGCAATTGATGAATGCGGTGAGCTGTCTGGGCGGAATTACCCAGATTGGTCGAGTGCTGGAGCACGCTGTGCGAGAGACGCGCTCTGCGCCGGTCAAGGCTGTGGTATTCATTGGCGATTGCTGCGAAGAATCTGTCGACGAACTGTGCCATGCAGCGGGTGAACTGGGCATGCTCCGCACACCGGTCTTCATGTTTCAGGAGGGCGATGAACCACATGCCAGGGCTGTTTTCCAGCAGGTGAGCAAGCTGTCGGGTGGAGCCTATGTCCCCTTTGATCGCAACAGTCCTCAGGTGTTGAAGGATCTGTTGGCCGCGGTAGCCGTCTATGCATCAGGTGGCGCCAAAGCCTTGAAAGACTATTCGAGCAGGAGTTCCGAGCAAGTGAAGCGACTAACGCAGCAGATCAGATGAGCCAGCCCAATTGATCGCACTCTTTTTCCTGGCGCTAGTGATTGGCTGGGTGGGATGGCTCTGGTTACGCCAGCAACCGCTGCATCAGCGCAAGCCTGCGATGATCAAGCTGCTGATAGCGGCAGTAGTTGTGGCTGTGGCGTTCCTGGCGCTTACCGGGCGTTTTTATCTGGTGCTGGGATTGCTGGCGGGTTTGTTGCCTTTTGCACGGCGTTTGCTGCCCGGCTTGCTCATGGGGCGTCTGTTCCGCGGCATGCGCACACCTGGAGGCGGAGCCAAGCCCAGCCGCGGCAATCGTTCACGGGTTGCGACCGATATCCTGGATATGTCTCTGGATCATGATTCAGGCGACATGGACGGCCGTGTGTTAAAGGGGCCTCTGGCCGGTCAAGCCCTGGCTGATATGAGTGAAGCAGAGTTCCTCGAGCTTTTGCGCTATTGCCGGCAGAACGATGTGGATTCGGCGCGTTTGCTTGAGAGCTACCTTGATCGGCGTTTCGGTGATTCCTGGCGGAATGACGATCAGGATCAGACGGATCACGCCGAACCCGGCGCACGTGGGGGAGGCAACCCCCTGACCGAGCAGGAAGCGCTGGAAATCCTCGGTCTGGAGCTGGGCGCCACCCGTGAAGAAATCATCCAGGCCCATCGCCAGATGATGCAGAAAATGCATCCCGATCGCGGCGGGAGTACCTACCTTGCGGCGCTGATCAACGAGGCCAAAACAGTGCTCCTGCGCTAGTGCAGCTGCGCGGGAAAATAGCGGAACTCAGCGTCGCGTTCGGCGGCTCTTGAGGATTTCCAGTATGGTCTCGGAGCCCACAGGCTTGGTGAGATGGTTGTCGAAACCGGCTGCGAGTGCACTTTCCTTATCCTGGGGTTGCCCCCAGCCTGTTATGGCAACCAGCAGCACTTTATCGCCGTCGGGCATGCTCCGGATGGCCTTGGATACCTCGTCGCCGCGCATGCCTGGCATGCCGATATCCAGCAGCGCAACGTCAGGACTAAAGCGCTTATACAGGTTCAGGGCTTCTATTCCGTCAAACGCCAGAACCACCTCATGTCCTTCGAGGCGGAGGATATCCGCAATGGTCTCGGCGATATCGTGATTGTCGTCGGCAACCAGTATCCGGCTATTGCTTGTGGCATGGCTGGGCGGTGCCTCCAGTTCAAATCTTGGCCGCGCCTCATCCTCGGCGGGAAGTCTCACGACAAATGTGGAGCCCTGTCCCGATCCGCTACTGCTCGCCAATACCTGGCCACCATGCAGTTGTGCCAGTTCCCGAGCCAGGGCCAGGCCGATACCCAGGCCGGACTTTATGGCGTCGCTTTGGCCCGACACCTGGGCGAATTTCTCGAAGATGGTGGACAGGTGTTCAGGCGCAATGCCCATGCCGTTGTCCGTCACAGCGATCGAAGCAAACCCGTTTTCGTAGGAGACCTGAACCCGCACGGTTCCGCCCTCAGGCGTGAATTTTGCGGCGTTTGTCAGCAGGTTGGTAACGATCTGTTCCAGGCGCAGGGGATCGCCTTCGACCATCACCGGATTCGACGTGAGGTCCAGGGAAAACGCGTGACGGCGTGCTTCCAGTTTGGGACGCGCGGTTTCCAGCGCTGCGCTGACGATGTCTCTGAGATCCAGCGATTGTTTGCGCAGCGCTAGCTTGCCGAGTGTGATGCGGGAAATATCGAACAGATCATCAAGCAGTAACGCCATGTGAATCACCTGACGCTCGATAATTTGCTGGCTGCGCTGTTTCTGAACGTCGGAAGATGTTGGCGAGCCAAACAACTGGGCCGCCATACGTATCGGTGCCAAGGGATTGCGCAGTTCATGGGCCAGGGTGGCAAGGAACTCATCCTTGCGCCGGTCTGCTTCATGGATGAGCCGTTCCTGACGCTTGCGCTGGGTAATATCTGCAAACCAGACCGCCACCCGCTGCTGGAACGGTGTGGCGACTATGTGCAGCCAGCTCTCCGTATCGTTCTTGCCGTTGTGGGCTTCTATCTCCCGTGATTCGTTGTGCTCTATAACTTCCACGAGCGTGTGGAACGTACGTGATGCGTGCCAGCTCCCGAGAACCTGTCCCAGGGGAGCGTTGGTCAGTTCCTGGACTGAATGATCCAGAAGGGCAGCACCCTTCGGGTTGATGAACTCCCAGAGAAACTCCACTACCTCGCCCGATTCGTCACGCTGTGGTGCAAGAATGCTGAAGGGAATCGATGACGACTCGAGGGCGACCTGAAGCCGCTGTTGCGAGACGCCCGCTTCAGCCTGGATGCTGGCCCGGTCAACAAATACCGCCGCAAGGCCCGCGCAAAGATTGGCAAGATGCTTCTCGCGTGAAGTCGGCTCGCGGGGCTCGCCCATCGGCACGATCAATGCGCCCAGCACGGCACCGCCGCTGCTCTTGATAGCTGTGCTATGTACCGAGCGAAATCCCTCGGTTCTGGCGATCTCGATGAATGGAGTAAAGCGTGGGTCAGTCTCGGTATCGGCGATCACTACCCTGAGTCCTGCAACAATGGCAGAGCCCAGCGTTTCAGCGCTGGTTCCCGTGGCGTTCAACTGCCCCAGGGAGAACGCTGAAAAACCCTGCGCGGCACGTATCTGCAGCGGACCATTATTGTCGCTGAGCAGGACGAGACCGTGGCTGCTGCCATGCAGGCTGCAGAGCACCTGGAGAATTGCCTCGAGTTGTTCTTGCAATCCTGACAGTTGAATCAATTGATTTCCCAGGGATTGTAGCTGCTCAAGATCACTGACCTGTTGGGTCAACTCGTGCTGGGCCTGTTCAAGATTCTGCAGCATGGCGTCCCGTTCAGCTTCGCTTTCCCTTCGCGCCTGACCGGAGGCCAGCAGTGCCAGGCCTACCTCCTGGATTTCTTCGATATCGCTGGAGGGCGCAACGGGGGTCTGGCGTGCGCCGATTGCCTGGGCAGCCAGTCGCAGCTGGTGCATCGGCCTGTTTATTCGGCGGCTGGCAATCAAAGCCGCTGCGATGGCCAGCAAAAGTGACAGCGTCAGGCCGCCCCCATACAGGATGGTGGCCTGTAGCGCACCTGCCTTGACTTCACTGGTGGGTACGCCCGTCGCCACGGTCCATTCAGCCCCCTGCTGCAGGCGCACGAAGGCTGTATGAACGGGAACGCCTTCCATGATTGCCTGTCCCATGCCTTCCTCTGTCGGGTGTGTCCTGAGCAGTTCTGCCAGGGCGGCTGGTGCAGGATCACCGGTGGTTTCGACAGCGGCGTGGGTGTTGCCGATGCGCCTGCCAGTGCCGTCCAGTACGGTTACCATCCAGCCCGTCGGGAGCCGGCGAGTGCTGATGACCCCCAGAATTGCCCGGGGTCTGAGAACAGCGGTTATGACATAGCGAAGCTCTGTTTCACGCATGACCGGTACACGAAGCGGGATACCCCAGTTGCCGCCCGGACCCTTGCCGAGATCGCCTACCTGCCGTTGTTCGCTGGTTACCACATCGGTGAAGCTGTTTACTTCGGCCAGCGGACCTGCGCTGCTCATCGAGGAGGATGAAATGCGGCGGATCACCTGCCCATCAGGCGCGATGAGCAGCAAGGCGTGCCAGTCTGGCACCGAGGGGAGGACCCTCTGGACTAGCCGGGAAAAGCTATCAACATCCCCCGAATCCAGCAGGGGAGAGTGGGAGAGCGCTTCCAGGACGTCGAACGAGCGGTTGAGCTTGATTTCGACAGCGGTGGCAACCAGACGGGTTACTTCAAGGTTCCGCCGTTCGGTCTGGAACTGCTGGTCGTTGATAATCGAAACCAGACCGAGCCCAGCCACGAACGCCAACGGAAGAATTCCAGCCAGAGCGATTGCCAGCAGTCGATTGCGCAACGGTATGGCCCGTTGCCGAGTAGCTTGATCCCGATCCACTATGTTCCGTCCCTGGCCTGGGGAGGTCGCCTGCCGACCCTGCTCATATAATAGGCATCACTATGGCAGACCCCCCAAGGCTGAGCCAGCTATACCAAGCCGATCTGTAGCGAGTGGTCCCCGCGCCGATTCTACCTGCTTTGTGCAGCGCAACGCATCGCCAACTGAATGCTAACTGTCGGGCACAGGTCCTCGGGCTTGGCTGAGGCTAGCCCGAGCGGCTGGCCAGGTTATCCGGACCAAGCTTTTTCTCATAATCGGGACAATAGGTCCCGCCTGCCGCGAGGCAGTGCTCTACCCAGGGCGAGCCCGGTTTGATATCAAACCATTCGTGCGGGCCGGATTTACCGGCTTGTGCCGCCTGATCGTACGACTCAAAGCGCACGGGCAAGTGGTATCCGGCCAGCTCAAGCTCATCAGGCGGTGCCAGTTGGGTTCCAGGCCCATCAGCCAGGCTCCAGCCCTGATCCTGCATTAGAACCACATAAAGACCACGTTCGATAGGTTCTGCCTGACTGTAGTCATTGGTTATGGACAAGGAAAACTCCTCAATTGAAAATCCGATGTTTAGGCGTCGGTGTCTGGTTCGGGGTCTTCTTCGTCCACTTCGAGGTCTTCGCCAAACTCGTCATAGGGACTGGTCTGGCCTGAGCCCGGGCCGGCATCCGGCACCTCAACGGAACCACCCACACCCTGTTCGCCAGGCGTGCCGCCTGCGTCTTCGGCCGGGGATTCATGTATTGCACCGGGGGCATCCTTGTCGTGGTCGTGGGCCATGGCGAAGGGAGCTGTCAGCCCTATCGATGCGAAGGCTGCGGCGGCGGTCAACAGTTTGATGTTGGGCATGTTTCTTTCTCCTGATTTGCATGGATGCAAAACAGTAGACCGGAAAAAGAAATAGCTGTTCATATTCAGGATCAACCGGAGGGGGCTGCCGCTGGCAGATCCCCCTCGGGTGGAGAGGAGCCGCTCAGCTTTCCAGTTGGAAGGTCAGTCCCGCATTTTGCTGCAAGCGGTCGATCAGCAGAGAACCCATTGCGGAGGCAGGGGTCCAAATGCCTCCCGATGCAGCGCCGGGGTTCTTCAACAGGCACACCGCACTTTCGGCGATCATCTTGGAGGTGGAGCCGTAGCCGGGATCCTTGTCTCCCTTGACGCTGGCCAGCAGCGAATGACCCTGGTCGTCGGACCCAGCGAAGAGCACGTCGTAGTATCCATTCTCTCGCTCTTCCCTGGACGGTCCTTCGCCTGGTTGCCGCGGGTCGTTTGCCATGGATTTGTCAGCTGCCACCGCCTTGGCTGTCGCTTCGCCCTTGTCGCCTGGGCCTGTCAGCAGCATCTCGTCATATACAAAGTTTTCGCCATATTCATGCGACAACAGGTAGTTTGAACGGTGGATATTCTTGGTATTGATCGTTGCCATGACAAATGGCGCAGACCAGCTATTCAGTTCTTCGTCATAGATAGGCGCCATGCCAGACGGCTGCTCGGCACCGGTGAACCCCTGCGTCAGGGCAAAAGGGTTGGTCAGCACCTTCAGCATCTCAGGCTTTTTCGCAGCAGCGGCCATGGTGGCCTTGAAGCTGGCCAGGGTACCGCCGGAGAAGGTGCCCTTCATCGCACGAACGCGCCCCTTGATGCGAGGCAGGGGCGCGCCGAACCGTTCTTTGGCTGCCTGTTGCAGGAAATAGGCGCCCAGATCGAAGGGCACCGAATCAAAGCCGCAGGAAAATACGATGCGCGCTCCACTCGCTTTGGCGGTGTCATGGTGCGCTGCGATCATTTCATGCATCCAGGCCGGCTCACCACATAGATCGACGTAATCGGTGCCCGCCTCGGCGCAAGCGGCAACTACATCGGACCCATAAAGTTGATAGGGACCAACCGTGGTCAGCAATACCTTGGTGCGCCCGACCATCGCGTTGATGGAAGCATTGTCGCTGACGTCGGCGACTACTAGCGGCACATCGGCGGGGATGCCCATCTCGTCCCGTACGCTTTGCAGTTTTTCCTGGCTGCGCCCGGCCATCGCCCATCTGACGTCACCATCAACGCCGTATTGCCTATTGAGGTATTCACATACCAGGCGACCGGTATAGCCCGTGGCGCCATATACGATGATTCCAAATTCCCGGTTGGTCGACATCTTCATATCCTCCATACAGTTAGCAGATGATCTCTCTGGAACGCTTGCCACATGGGCTGTTGCCCCGCCTATGCAAGTGTGGCACGTCACAGGCAAGGTTGCAGAGGTGATCCGCCGTCTATCCGCCAGTCTTATTGGCGTATATCAGCCGGAGCTGACCCAACTATTGACGGGCTATTGCCGTGTCACAGGGCGAGCGCCCGAGGCTCTGGCAGCAAATCCGATTCGTCGAGATCTTCGGCAAGCGCTTGCTCCAGCGCAAGGTATTCGACCCGGTTCCGGCCATTCGCCTTGGCAAGGTAAAGCGCTTCATCTGCCTGTTGTATCAGTTGGCAAGGCAGTACGCCTGGCGTTGGCGAAGCCAATGTCGTTACGCCAAGGCTGACAGTGAGCAGTGGAAGATCGGGAGACGCTGGATGCGCCAAGCGAAGCTCGCGGACCGCCTTTCGCAAGCGCTCGGCGATATCCAGTGCGCCGTTTCTGTCAGTATTTGCCAACACGATGGCGAACTCTTCTCCACCGTAGCGCGCCACCAGATGCTCCTTGCGGAACAGGGTACGGCGCAGCGCGCCAGCGACCTGCTGCAAGCACCTGTCGCCGGCTGGGTGGCCGAGCCGGTCGTTATAAAGCTTGAAATGGTCAACATCGCACATGATCAGCGAGAGTGGCTGAAAACGTCGTTTCAGCCGCCGACAGGAGCGGCTCAATACGCTGTCGAGGCGGCGACGGTTGGCAAGTCCGGTCAACATGTCGGTAGTGCTGAGTTCGCTCAGTTTACGATTGGTCAGGGTTAATTCCTGCTCTGTACAATCAATCTCATGGCGAAACAGAAAGGCAATGGCTGCGCAAAGCACCAGAACAGCTGTCGCATTGACCAGGTACATGACCTCCAGAATATCCGAAGGAAGCGGGGTCAGAGCTCTTGCCGGGGTGAACAGGGAATGGCTTGCCAGGAACAGCGCTACGATCACACCCAGCTGGCATACCAGGCGTCGGTCTCGGGCGCGGTCGAAGGCCAGCGCAAGGTAACAGCCAATGGCAAAATAAAACAGCTGCGCCCCTGCGGCAGCACCAACAATCCAGGCCGTGATAAATGCCTGCGCACACGCGTTGGCTAGAAGCACGTTGCGAGCGCCTGTATGGTTGCCACGATGATTGAGCACAACTACCGAAAGGTAAATGACCATGAACAGGAAGTTGAGGGTGATCATGTCGCGATACTGTGCCGGATCATAAAGGCTGTAAAAAGCCTGGTACGGCGCAGTGGCAAGGGCCACCAGAACGCCTACCTGATTGGCCAGAGTGATCTGTCTTCGCAGACGAGGTGCTTTGCCTTGCGTCCCTGATAACCAGAGCCGCCGAGCCAGTTCTATAATCACCAGAATTTCCTCTATTCCGGAGCTGCTCTTTCCCAGTCTTACCAGCGTGCGCATGACGCATTGTCTAAGTACCCACGCTTTCAGATTGGTTCCGGAAGGATATGACTGGCTCAGGGCCATATAGTTCTAAAAATTCTGTCAAGTTAATAGCGTCAATTTTTCGTTCACTAATACGACGCACCAGAATAGGGGGTAGGGATGGGCGAAGAGGTGGTAACAGGCCCATAAAAAAGGGTCCGATGGACCCTTTTGGAAAGCAACGACAAACGCCCTGTTATTCCAGTTCGTCCTCGGTTTCCATTACGTCTTCTTCGTCGGGATAGGTCTTTTTGTATGGACTGGTATGCGTAGAATCATCTACGGGCTCTTCGGAAGCCTCGCCACTGGTAGACGTTTCACTGCCCATGCTGCCCATAGAGGAACCACCTGTTCCAGCGCCAGAGCCCGCACCCATATCAGTTCCAGTGCCCATTCCGCCTTGGGTCCCGGTTTGCGTCGAGGTGGACGTTGAACCAGACGCCCCACCCGCGGCGCCAGCGCTTTGGGCCATTGCGACGGGAGCGAGGCTCAGCGAGGCGACGGCAACTGCAGCGGCCAGCATCTTGAGATTATGCATGTTTGCATCTCCTTCTGATTGAGGCTCTGGAGCGCCCGTTCAACAATCGATCCGTGGACGAGGAGCCTCGTTTGTTAATCGTATGCAACCTTTGTTGCTTTCGGTGTGCACAGCAATAGACCCAAAAACCACTGGTACGTTCAAGTGGTTCAGGCGACAACCCTACCGGCGGGAATCATGGCGTCGGGGATTCGTTCTGCGGTTTTCTGGGAAACGGCGCGCGTTGTGGTCGTCTTTCCAGCCTGCCCTGGGCTGCACGACGATGACCTTGGGGGGCAGGGTTGATCTGCGTCCCAGGTCCCACCGGCTGCGGTTATCATGCCCGGCCCCATAACGCCTGTTATGGGGGTTCTGAAAACGCTGCGAAGGGGGCCCATAGGGCTTGCGGAAATGGTCGTTCGACAGCACGTAGCGGTTGTCCCGCACCCGCAGTTGATAGGCGTGATGCTGCGCCTGATGATGGTCTGAGTGCCTCGGTTGCTGTTTGTGATATTTGTAGCTTGGCGCTGCAACATTGTTGGAGTCGGCCTGAGCGGAGGCGCTGAGCAGCATGGCGGCAATCCCTGCAAAACCAAGATAACGAAATAGTTTCATTTTCTGATCTCTCTCGGGTCTACCTGTGGAACCTCGGATGCGCTGCCATGATTCCTGCAGCGCATGACCGAGCATACGCCAGAACGGAAAGCCAGATGCGTATGTAAAGAGATCTTTACCGACCTTTACATTGCTGGCTTGCAGTCTGATGTGCTCGTCTACGCTAGCCTCCCAGCGTCTGATCCTGTTTCCTGAACCAGGCGAGAGCGTCCTCGAAATGCTGGGGGGCGAAATCCGGCCAGTATTCTTCTCGCACGTAAAAATCCGCGTAGACCGACTGCACCGGAAGGAAGCCGCTAAGGCGGCGGCCACCGCCCCAGCGTACGATCAGATCCAGACGCGAAACCTCGGCAGAGCGCAATTTATCGGTCTTGAGGCCGGCCAGATCCCATTCCCAGCCATAGTTGACCAGCAGGTTGACCTTGATGCCTTCGCCCTGGCGCTGGCGGAACTCCCTGAGTTCCTGGGGAAACTGCGTCGATGTCTCGTCGCCAACTACCAGCAGCGCTGCGCCCCGGCGTGCTACTTCAAAGGCAAATCGCACCGCCGCATCGCTGAATGCTTCCTTTTGCACTGAAGGCCGCTTGGTATTGTCCTGGGTGAAGCAATAGATGGACGCTTCTTCTATACCAAGTGCTTTGCATTGTTCAAAAAGGGTGATGCCGGGAGCGAGCCCATGGAAGTAGCCTGCTTCTTTAGTCATCCCGTGTTCGACCGCCCAGCGGCGATTCCCGTCTGGAATGAAACCGACGTGACGCGGAAGGTTTTTTTTTGTCATTGCTGATCGTGCTCCTGCATGTCGCCATTAAGCCGCGTCGTTGCTTTGTGGGCGGCTATCCTGAAAGTCGCAATCTGAACATCAGATTAGCCGGATTCCAATATGTTCATATTTCTAGCCGGCTTCGCCCAGCGTCATTTTCGCAGCATAAGCGCAGTGCCAGGCGCGCGGCGCCGGAGACTCTCGTAACAAAATGTGAACTTCTACAAGGAAAGAGACTACTAACTCTTTGATTGTCCGCGATATGGTTATTGCACCTGCACCACGAAGCGCCATGTTGTTCGCGTCAATACGCCCGTTTGAATCGTGCCCGAGCACGCTACACAGGAGAAACAAACATGGCAACGTTAAACGATCCTGCCACTACCAATACTGCCAGAACCGATTTTGGCAGAACCGATGTCACCAGCGCCTCCTTTGCCCACAAGCGTGTTTCCTGGGGCGCAGTGTTCGCTGGCGTAGCAATGGCCATCGTCGTGCATATCCTCCTGGGTGTGCTTGGGCTGGCCATAGGCGTCAGCACCATTGATCCATTGACGGAGGGCAATCCCGTAGCCGGTCTTGGTATGGGCTCCGGTATCTATATGGTTGTCAGCGCGCTTATCGCTCTGTTCGTCGGTGGCTTTACCGCTGGCGCGCTGGCGGTGATTCAGGATCGCCGCGACCGCACTTTGCATGGCCTGACAACCTGGGCTGTGGTGACGATTCTGATGTTCATGTTGCTGGGAACGGCTATTGGTCGTGTTGTTGGCGGCACTGCCAGTATGGTCGCGTCCGGCGTTTCGATGGCCGGTGATGCCGTGGCATCAGCTGCCGGGCCCATCACCGACCAGGTGCAGCAGCAACTGGAAGAAGCGAATATTGATCTGGATATCGCCTCCATCCGGCAGGAGGCCCGGCAGTTGACGCGGCAGGCCGAGACACCCGAGATGCGGCCTGCCCAGATTGAGCAGGATGCCGAGCAGGTCGGTGATGTGGTCGCAAATCAGGCCGAGCGCGTTGCCAGAGATCCGCAAGCCGCGAATGATGCGATCCAGGAGGTGTTGGACCGGGTTCAAGGCGCGATGAGCGAGAAAATGAGCGCTGCGGACCGTGAGTCGTTGGTCAACGTTCTGGTGTCACGTACGGATATGAGTGAGCAGGAAGCACAGGAAACCGTACAAAACTGGGAGCAGGCTTACCAGGAAGCCTATCAGACTGCCCAGGAGGAATTGGGTCAGCTGCAACAGGACGCTGAACAGAAGGCCCGGGAATGGGGTGATACTGCCGCGAAAGCCGTTGCCACGGCTGCCTGGTGGACGTTTATTCTCCTTGTGCTGAGCGCTATCGCTGCCGCTATCGGCGCGAATGTCGGCTCCAACCGTCCTGCTGTTGCGGTGCGCGAGCAAGCACATCACTGATAGCCTGGAATGATCTGGCGCGCCGGCGGTCTGGGCGCGCCATTTTTACATAAAGGCCCTAACGGTAGACATGGACATCCTCCTTTATATCGCCTCAGCAACGCTTCTGGCTTTTACCCTATGGGATGTTTTCATAACGGTATTCAGCACCGATGGGGCTGGGCCTTTTACTCGTTTCTGGACGCGACATTTGTGGGCCGGCCTGCTGGCGGTCCATCAGCGAAAACCTATTCACCAGGTGTTGTCTCTGGGCGGGCCATTCGTGCTCCTGGCCAGTATTCTTTTCTGGTATTTCATGATCGGACTGGCGATTTTCATGGCGGTCGCGGCGGATCCTGGCTCGGTAGTGAACGGCACCAGCCGATTACCAGCGAATCTCCAGGAAAAGCTTTACTTTGTCAGCACGACCATCTCCAGTCTTGGGTATGGCGATTGGGTACCGTCCGGACTCCCCTGGACCCTGGTGGGAACGCTATCCACGCTGTTGGCAACGGTTGTTCTGACCGTCTCGCTGTCCTACGTACTCTCGGTGTTAGGCGCGGCGATCAAGAGACGGAGTCTCGCCCAAGGGGTGTTCAGCATGGGCACTTCAGCCCAGGGTATTATCGACGGCGCTCGTCTGGGTGATCCCCAAGACACGCTGAAAAACTACGTGCTGAGCCTATCGTCGGACATTGAACATGTTGCCTTGCAGCATCTGGCCTATCCGGTTCTCAAATACTTTCATGCGGCCAGCGCCGAATTATCGCCGGCGAGGGCAATTCTTTTGCTATCCGATTCCTTTTTTGTGATGGGCGTTGGATCGGAAAGATGCCGCCCGCCACCGGGCGTGACGCGGGTGGTTCAGAGCAGCATCGATCATTTCGTTACGTTCACCAGTACCGATGTGGTGGGCACCAAGACCGAGGGGGCCTATCCGCGTAATTTACTGGCTGCCGCGCAAAGTGTTGGTGTGGTACTGAGCGAGGAGGAGTTCAAGCAGGCGCTGGATGGGTATCTACCGCTTCGTCGCCGGCTTGTCGCTCTCACCCATGAGGACGGGTGGGGTGTATAACTAGGCGGCACTGAGCGTCGCGATGTCGATCACAAAGCGATACTTCACGCCGGAGATTCAGACTATGTCGACAGGCAGCACAGGAGCCAGTTTCACGCTGCGGCGTTCCCGATTCCTTGTTACAACTCGGTTCGTCGCGGTGAGGGCTCAGCTGAATGCAGTATCTGTTGCTTTCAAAGGGGGCGTATCCACAAGCATCATGTCCACCGAACTGGTTTCCAAATATAGATGTTCGGCCCGGTTGCGCCCGTTGGCTTTGGCCAGATACAGCGCTTCGTCGGCACGCTGAAGCAACTGTTCGGGCGACACCTGTGCCGCAGGCGTAGAGAGGGTGGTGGCGCCGACGCTGATGGTTAGCTGGTCGCAGCCATCGCCATCGGCACGGGGCAAGTGCAGGTCGGCGATCGCGTAACGCAGCGCATCGGCTACGCGGCGCGCTCCTTGCTCATCGGTATTGGGCAATACCACCGCGAACTCTTCACCACCGTAGCGTGCAACCAGGTCGCCCTGTCGCGATACGGCGTTGCGCAGCGCATCGGCGACTCGTTGAAGGGCGACATCGCCGGCGATATGACCCAGCTTATCGTTATAGGCCTTGAAAAAATCCACATCGCACATGACCAGTGACAGGGGCTGAAACCTTCGTTGCAATCGAGTGCATGCCTGGGCGAGCAGCTTGTCGAGCTGACGGCGGTTCGCCAGGCCGGTAAGGGTGTCGGTGCTGCTCAGCTCGGACAATCGGTTGTTGTTCAACGTCAGCTCCTGTTCTGCAAGATCGATTTCTCGATGAAACAGAAAGGAAAAGATTGCCGACAGGGTCAAGACACCTAGCGCGCTGACAGCGAACATTACATCCAGCACGTTCTGGGGCAGGGGAGTCAGTGCATTGGTACCGGCGAAGGCAAAGTGGCTGGTAACGAACAGGGCGCCTATTGCTATTGGCTGAACGGCCTGCAGCTTGTTGTTTCCGCGGTCGGATACCAGTGCGATAAAGCTGCCGATGGCAAAATAGAAAAGATGCACCCCGGCTCCGGAGCTGACGAACCAGGTGGCGATGAACGCATGGCTGCACGCATTGCAAAGCATCACCTTGCGAGCCAGAACATGACGTTTACGATGATTGAGGTACACCACTGACAGATACACGGCAATGAAAATCAGGTTGGCGCAGAATAGCCCGAGGTAGGGCCACAAACCGTAGAAGATGAAAAAGATCTGATAGGGCGCGGTAGCGGCAGCAGCAAAAATCCCCACCTGATTGGTGAGGGCAATCTGACGGCGCCAGCGTGCGGGTTCATCCTGTGTGCCCAGTGACCAGAGCCGAGCCAGATAGTTGATCACCAAAAACCTCGTCCTTTTGTTTGCGCTACTTTAGCTGATTTCCCCCTGGGATAGCAGCGCTAGACAGCTTCCAGGCCCGTCCTGACGTGCCAGTTTGATAACCCCTCGGGCCAATGGTCCAGGCTTGTCGAGATCACCGCGGGCAGCTTATTCTCAAAGCTATTGATAAACGGGAGCGACTAGCGTGATGCCTGATCTTTTTATCGCCAACAAGAACTATTCGTCGTGGTCCCTCAGACCATGGGTATTGATGCGTGAGTTGCAGATTGCCTTCAATGAACGCCTGCAGCCGTTTCAGGGCGAGGCCACCGCAGAGGTTTTTCGGCGCTTTTCGCCGAGCGCCAAGGTCCCCTGCCTGGTTGATGGCGAAACGGTGGTCTGGGATTCCCTGGCGATAACCGAATACCTGGCGGAGCAGTATCCTCAGGTGTGGCCCCTGGATACAACCGCGCGGGCCTGGGCACGCTCTGCCAGTGCCGAGATGCATTCGGGCTTCGCCAGCCTGCGCAGCCTCTGCGCCATGAATTGCGGGCTGCGTATCAGGCTGAGCGCGGTGACGCCTGGGCTGCGCGCCGACCTCGACCGGCTGGATCAGCTGTGGACAGAGGGCTTCTCTCGGTTTGGCGGGCCCTATCTGGCGGGCGATTGCTTTACCGCAGTGGATGCTTTCTTCGCTCCGGTAGCCTTCAGAGTGCAGACCTACGGGCTTGTGCTGTCAGCGAATTCCCTGGCTTATGTTTCGACCTTGCTGGCCCTACCGCCCATGCAGGAATGGTACGAGGCGGCGCTGGAGGAATCCTGGCGTGATGACAGTCACGAGCAAGAAGCCAGGCAGGCCGGTGAGATAGTTGACGACGTCCGAACGAGGCCCTGAAACAAGCTAGCCTGATCAGAGCTCCTACTGCGGACCTGGAGGCTTACATGCCTACCCGTGCGCCAATAATCATCTCGCTTATCCAGTTGTGAAGCAGGAACGTATAGGCTTTCTGGCATTCTTCGCTCGACAGTGCGTGATCCGCCCCGTCAATCAGTCTGTGGGTCATCGAATGGGCGGACACAAAGGCTGATCGGTAGCTTACGATGGTCTCGTGCGGCACGAACGCATCCTTTTCCGACTCGACAATCAGCACGTCACCGCCGAATGTCGAGCATGCGGCGAGGGCACGGTTGTCCTCCGGACGCAACTGCTTCATGCGGTAGGCCATGAGCCGTTGGCGATCCAATTGTTCCTTGGGGCTGGTCCATTCCTCATCCCAGTAGATCGCTGGCACTCTTAGCGCCAGCCACTTCACCGGTCGCAGACCACAGACAATGGCGGCCAGATAACCGCCGTAGCTGGTGCCGATCACAGCGATGCTGTTGCAATCCACCGCCGGGTGCCTGGCCAGCTCGTCGTATGCGGCGAGCAGATCGGCAAGGTTATGTTCGCGATTGACGGTCTGCTTTTGAATCAGGGTTTTTTCGTGCCCGCGCATATCGAATGTCAGACAGACGCAACCCAGGCCGGCTATGCCCTTGGCGCGCTCGAGGTCGCGCTGCTGGCTACCGCCCCAGCCGTGGACAAAGAGGATCCCGGGCATCTTGCTTTCCGGCGCCAGAAAGGTTCCGGCAATGTGCTCGTCATTTACTGCAATATCTATCGAGGTTCTATCGGCCGTCATAGGTTTCGACCCTCACATACTTGGTCAGACATCCCGTCTCCTCATCGTTGTCGCTGGACAGCCGCATGGCGCCCACGGGTGGCTTTGCCTGTTCCCCATACAGTTCGATGGAGGAGGCGCGGATGCATTGCAGGGACCCATCGGCTTGGAACGCCTCCAGCGCAGCGATTTCGGCACTGCTGGCTCCGCCGATGCGCCACGACTGCTCGAGAACGCCGGATACCTGTTTGCCTGCACTGTTGATGCCCTGGGCGATATCGTAGTTGCGCCGCGAAATCATTATGTCGGGAAGCGTGTCGAGCGCGGCCTTTTCGTACAGTTGCGCCTGGGTGACGGCCAGACGAATGTCGTCGGGAATGTCGCGCTGGAGCAGATCGTTGTAGTTTCCGCGCGAAACCAGCAGATCGGACCCCCCATAGACCGTCTGATTGCTGTTGTCCCGTGTCAGATTCTGGGTGCCGCAATAGGTCGCCGTGGCGCCGCCGATCCTGATATGCCCCACGCTGTAGGTCGCCACATTCTGCAGGTTTTCTTCCACCACCAATCCCCAGTTGGCCAGTTCTTCGGGGTCTGCTTCGTCTAGATACGCTATCAACTGGTCAAGACTGTCGGCCACAGACTGACCCTTGCCGGCACGCGCCCTGACGGGCTTGATGCGAATGGGCCCGGTGCGAAGCAGTAGCTCACCCGCAACCCTCGCATCGGCCAGACTGAATACCGTGAATCCGCTGAGAACGGCGGAGCTGGCGAGGCGGTAAAAGGCGTCGGGCCAACCGGGTGGCCGGTGGGTCGGTGATTCGACAAGGGGATGTGAAATGGCTTTGGTACCCATGAAGGGCTCGGCTACCAGGCCGCCGAAGAAGTCGTCCTCGGTCTGGATTCCCAGAGCGTCATGTTTTGCGCGGCCCACAAGGGTGTCGGACGGGATGAAATAGAGCTGTTCCTGAGCGTGTTGCGCCTTGGCATACGCACCGAGAAAGGGGATGCCGAGGAGTTTGGCGATGTGCATACCCAGTGCGTTATGCGCAGACAGGTCATGTCTGGAGAGCAGATCGCCTGGTAACAATACGACACCGGTTTTTTTACCGCTGGTCATGGTTGCTCCTCTGGAAGGGCGAAAACGACAAGACTGTCGCCTGGATCGGTTTCAAGTCGCGCATGGCCGCCAGCCGCGACTGCAACATACTGGCGGTCATTGTGCGTGTAGGTCATAGGGGTCGCCTGGCCACCCGCTGGTAGACGGCCCTCCCACAACAGCTCTCCGGTGCGGGTGTTAAAGGCCCGCAGGAAATTGTCCTGTGCAGCCGCAATAAAGGTCAGGCCGCTGCGGGTGTTGACCGACCCACCGAGGTTCGGCGTGCCGATACGCAGCTTGAGCCGGGTAGGGATGCCCATCGGACCTGTGTCATAGCCGGTGCCCAGCGGGTGAGTCCAGAGCAGGCGTCCGGTGCGCAGGTCCGTTGCCGACAGGTAGCCCCAAGGCGGGGCTATGCAGGGCACCCCCAGCGGGGAAAACCACAGGGGCCTGTCTACTGTGTAGGGTGCTCCAGCCTGTGGGTTGATTGGCTGATCCGGGCGCGCGCCACCTTCGCCTATCGTAGCGGGGGATCCCTGCGAAGGCGGGTAAAGCTGGACGCGGTTGGCTAATCGGCTGTTGTTGGTTATCAGAATGGCCTGCTCTGGGTTGACCGACACGCCGCCCCAGTTCAGGCCACCGATCGTCCCGGGAAACAGCAGCGTACCGGCCCCCTTGTCGCTGGGGGGCGTGAAGATGCCTTCGTAACGCATGCGATTGAATTGGATTCTGCAAAACAGCGCGTCCAGAGGAGTCAGGCCGAAGACGTGTGATTCGTCTATCCGTTCGGCCTCGCGGCCCGGCGCGCCGGCGAAATTCGGAAAGGCGGTCGAATGGGGCTGGGTAAGCTCGGTCCAGTCACCATCAACCGTACCCTGAGGCGCGGCACGGCGTTCGATCGGCGTCAGCGGCTCGCCGGTACGGGCATCCAGGACGAATATCGCGCCAGTCTTCGCGCCCTGTATCACTACGCGGCGCGTCTCGCCTTCTATGTCCAGGTCGGTCAGCGTTGGCTGGGCTCCCAGATCGTAGTTCCAGAGGTCATGATCCACGGTGCGGTAATGCCAGCGCGTCGCCCCCGTCTGCGCATCGAGTGCGACCACCGCTGAGGCATATTGCTCTTCCTCGGGAGCGCGGTTTCCGCCCCAGTGATCATTTGTCGAGTTTCCGGTCGCCAGATAAACCAGGCCCAGTGTTTCGTCGGCTGACATCACTGTCCACACAGCCGGTGTGCCGCGTGGCCAGGTCTCGCCCTCCGTCGGTGGTTGCCGGGTAGCTTCGGTACGCCAGGCATCCCAGACCCAAACCAGTTCGCCGGTCGTTGCGTCGTAAGCTCTGGTTACGCCGGAGGGCGCATCACCGCGCTGAATGTTATTGATCTGCTGGCCAACTATGACCAGATCGCCGACTACGACCGGCCCGGAGGTGCCGACTGACAGGCCGGAATCCTGACTTCCCATCCCCTGGCTCAGGTCCACCGTGCCGTTATCCCCGAAATCGGCGCACAACTCACCGGTCTGGGCATCCAGGGCGATCAGTCGACTGTCTACCGTGGCGACCAGTATTCGTTGCGCACAGAGGGCTGCGGTCTCTGTTTCGCGTTGGTGATAACCCAACGTTCGGCAGGCGCCGCTGAATAACAGCTCCATGGCTGCGGTGCTCACCTCAGGGTCAAAATGCCATTGTTGATGGCCGTTGGAAGGGTTCAGGGCAAACACCTGATTGCTGCTGGAACACAGGTACAGGCTGTCATCGATTTTCAGCGGCGTGTTCTGAAAGGCCTGGAATACGCGGTCACCGGGAGCTTCATCACCCGTCTGGAATTCCCAGCGTTTTTTGAGGTTCGCGACGTTGTCTGGAGTAATCATCGCCGCAGTGGAAAATCCTTGCCCGAGATTGGAGCCGCCATAGGCCGTCCATTCTTCCGGACCTCTCCTGGTTGCAGCGCGCCTGAGGGAGTCGTCTCGTTGATCGGCGGTTTCAGCGGGGGCAGGCGATTCATTCTGCACGGTTGGCTGAGTAGCCGCAGGGCTTTGTCCGATCTGCAGCCAGAGGAGGACCCCTGCTGCCAACAGAATGACCGGCACACCGAGTATCAACACGGCACGGCCGAGACCTGACCGGCCGCTGCGCCTGGGGCGCATGAGCAATACCGACACTGTCATGACCAGGAGCAAGACAGTATGTGCGCCGACCCGGCCGGCGAGATCGAATCCCCAGGAATGCATCCAGGCTTTGGAGCTGATCTCCCAAAGTGACCACAGCAGTGTGCCCAGGGCCACCACGGCGAACAACCGAACGCCCAGAACATGGCGCCCACGCAGGATCAGCCAACTGGCCCAGGCGCCTGCCGCGCCGGCAATCAGGTAATAGAACGAGCCCCCCAGAACCGCCAGCCAGGCACCTGGCAACGCCATGCCGATGCTCATTAACAGCGCAATGAAGGCAACCAGGAGGAGGGTCCAGCGGGCAAGAAGTGGGTCGGGTTTCCTTCTTCTCATTTCGACCTCTTGAAGGCGGCATTTGGTTCGATACTGCCGTGCGGCTTCAGCATCCCTATCCCAATATCGACCCCTACTAACGGGCAAAATTCCGTCCGCCTTCCGCTCGCCGAGCGCCTTCAGACCTTTCTGTTACTCAAAAAAACCCGCTAGCCGTTGGTGTTGCCATGCAACCCATTAAAAACGACGGCTTAGTCAAGATCCTGCTTGCTCATCCATGGAATAATCCTCTCGAAAGCACGTTCAATATTTTCTACTGAAGTGGAATAGCTCAACCGGATGGCATTGGTGCAGCTGACGCCAAAGGTTTCGCCGGGGATGGTGCATACGCCGGTTTCTTTCAACAGTCGCAGCGCCACGTTGGTGCCGTTGACGCCTGCAGGCAGCGCGGGAAACATATAGAACGCACCCTCGGGCTTGTAACCGGTGAGATGCGGCGTCTGCTCTACCAGTTCCACCAGACGGTCGCGCCGAACGGTGTATTCACCAAGCATGTGCCCTATAAAGTCTCCACCGCCACGCAAGGCGGCGACCCCGGCCCACTGGCAAGGCGTATTCGCGACGGTGGTGGTAAACATGTGATAGCGGCGCAGCTTTTTGATTGCCGCCTGGCTGGCTATTACCCAACCGACGCGCATACCGGGCATGCTGTAAGTCTTGGAAAAACTGCTAATTACCATCAGGTGATCGAAATCGCAGGAGCAGGCGAGCGCCGAGGGGTATTCCTTGCCGTCGTAGATCAGGTGATCGTAAACCTCATCGCTGATTACCTGGATGCCCCGGTAGGCCGCCTCCTGCAGGATCGCTTCCAGGGTTTCCTTGGGATACACCGTGCCGGTCGGGTTGCTGGGCGAATTGAGCACGATAGCGTAGGTATTCGGCTGAATAGCATCGATCACTTCCTGCGGATCGAGCTGATGGTTGTTTTCCGCTTGAGTGGATATTTCGGTGATCTCTCCGCCGTTCATTCTGATCATCGGCGCATAGAGCATGAAGGCCGGGTCGGGGATGATGAAGTGCCGGCCGGGTGCAGCGACGGCTGTCAGGGCAAGATAGATCGCCTCGGTGGCGCCAGTGGTGATCAGGAAGTTCTCGCTTGTCAGCTTGCGCTGGTATCGCTCGCTGTAATAGGCGGCGAGCGACTCCAGTAGCTCGGGCAGGCCTGCGTCCATGGTGTAGCCAGTCTGTCCCGCTTGCAGGGCTTCGACCGTCGCATCGACAATATGCTTTGGGCAGGGCAGGTCCGGCTGACCAATAGACAAGTGGATAACGTCGTCCATGCTGGCTGCCATATTGACCATTTTCCTGATTCCAGCTATCGGAATGGTCAACAATGCCGGATTCCAGATGGGGTCTTCGGACTCGTACAGGTCAACGTCCAGGCGACTCACAGGCATAAATTCTCCTCAGGAGGCAAAGAGGGGAGGACGGCGGTCCGTCAGGGGAGCGGCTTGCTGATAGGCATAGCCCGCCTGCAATACCAGCGCGTCGTTATATCGTGCACCTACCAGTTGCAGACTTATCGGCAACCCCTGGATATCAAACCCGCAGGGCACAGACAGCCCCGGTTGTCCGGTCATGTTGAAAGGGTAGGTAAAGGGCGTCCAGGTGGGCCAGCGGGTGCTCGGCCAGTCTTCCGGAACCTCGCGCCCGGTCTGGAATGCGGTCAATGGCAATGAGGGTGTCAGCAACAGGTCGTATTTCTGATGGAAGTTCGCCATGCGCTCGCGCAGCGCCATGGACTCGTTCACCGCACCCATGTAGTCGAGCATGCTCAGGCGTGCGGCTTTCTCCGCGACCTTGACCAACTCGGGGTCCATCAACGCCCGCTTCTTGGGCCCAAGGTCTCGCATCGCATTGGCGGCTCCGCCATAGAACAGATGACCAAAGGCCGCTAAAGGATCGCTGAAGCCGGGGTCTACCCGTGCGACATCGGCACCAAGCGCCTCGAAGACTTTGGCGGCTTCAGCCACGGCTGCCTCCACCTCTGGATTCACATCGACGTAGCCAAGGTTGGGGCTGTAAGCAATTTTCAGCCCTTTGATACTGTTTTTGAGGTTGGCCAGATAATCGATGTGGCGGCGGGGCACTGCGTTGGTATCGCGGTGATCCGCCTCGCTGATGACGTTCATCATCAACGCACAGTCCTCTACCGTCCAGGTCATTGGACCCGCATGGGCCAGTGTGCCGAAAGGGCTGGCTGGCCAGTGCGGGACTTCGCCAAACGATGGCTTCAGGCCCACCACGCCGCAGAATGCAGCCGGGATGCGAATCGAGCCGCCAGCATCGGTACCCAGCGCCAGGGGCGCCATGCCCAGGGCCACCGCGACGCCGCTACCGCCGCTGGATCCACCAGCGGTTTTCTCGGGATTCCAGGGATTGTTGGTAGGGCCATTGATGGGGTTGTCGGTAACGCCCTTCCAGCCCAGTTCCGGGGTGGTGGTCTTGCCGATTGGCACATAGCCGTGGCGGGCGAGGGCAGCGGTGGCTGGCGCGGACTTGTTCATTGTGCTGGCCGGATCGACCGTTTTAGAGCCCCGCACGGTTGGCCACATGGGCGTGAGGAACACATCCTTCACCGCCACCGGCACGCCATCGAGCAAGCCCTGAGTACTGCCATTTTGATATCGCTGTTCGGCCTCGCGGGCGAATCCCAGTGTGGTATCACGATCCACCAGGCAGAAGCCGTTGGTATGAGTATCAAGGCGTTCTATCTGGTCCAGCATGGCGCTCGCTGACTCGACCGGTGACAGCGTCCTATTGCGGTACTGCTCCAACAGTTCAACAGCGCTCATCTGCAGTATGTCTTTGGACATGGACTTTCTCCGTTGTGTGGCCATGGGGCCCAGGCGCTTCGAGCTGGTCTGCCCAGCGCTTTGCAGCGCTAGCCTTTTTCAACCAAATTGAACAATGCGTCTCCGCGCTGCCAGCGGGCGAAGTTTTTAACAAACTGCTCGCCAAGAGCCCGCTGCCAGCCAATGAAATCCCCCGCCATATGCGCTGAAATCATGACGTTGGGCATGTCCCATAGCGGATGATCGGCGGGTAGCGGCTCTTCTTCCATCACGTCCAGCGCCGCGCCAGCGATGCGTCCCTGTTGCAGGGCGATAATCAGGTCATCTGTCTTGACGATGGGTCCACGCCCCACATTGATCAGCCGGGCGCCAGGCTTCATGGCGCAAAACGCGCGTTGATCGAACAGACCTTCGGTGTCGGCATTAAGCGGTGCGGTGATCACCACGTAGTCAGCTTCGGGCAGCAGATCGAACAATTGGTCGTTGGTCGCCATGGCATCGAAGCGGCTGTCCTGGCGTTTGCTACGGGTGATGCCGGTCACCTTCATGCCTGCCGCCGAAAGCAGTTGCGCTACTTCGCCGCCAATCGAGCCGGCCCCTACTATCAGAGCCCGGGCCTGGCTGATGAGCTGTGTGTCCCGATGGCGCCACTGGTGCTGACGCTGGAGGGCGAGATTGCCGAGGGTGTCCTTGGCGAACATCAACACGGCGCCGAGCACGTATTCCGCGATGCCTCGATCAAAGACGCCCCGGGCATTGGTAATGGGGATGTTGCTGTCCACCAACCGGGGGAACATCAGCGCATCTACCCCGGCGCTGGTGGCGTGGACCCATTTAACACCGCCTGATTCTGGCCAGCAGCGCTCAAGCATGCCGGTGCGAAAATCAGTGACCACCAGGACGTCTGTTTGCGGTAGCGCGTTGGTCAGCTCCTGTTCCGTGCTGACGGTGCGCACGGTTACGTCCGTTGGCAGCGCTTCAAGACCTGGCAGTCCGCTGTCACCAGGCGCAACCAGGATCAATATCTGAGTCATGCAATGGTCTCCACCGGCGCCTGCTGATAGCACAGATTGCGGCAGCAATCGCAATCGGGCCGTTTAGAAAGAGTAAGGCGATGCGTCATGGCTGCGACTCCTGTCAGTTGGCGCGGGTTGCTTTTGCCGTCCCGCATAGTGCTGGTCGATACAGGACAATGTACTAGTGCGTTCGGCTGGCAATCAACCGGCATCGGCCCTGAGCGTTATCTGTGCAGACGATCTATCACGCTATCGGTGATGGTCTGGCAATTGCGTGTCTGGTCAGGATTGTTGGCCAGGTCTTCGGCCACGGCTTGACGCAGATGCTCGGCCGGGTCGGAAAATCCTAGCCACTCAAGCATCATGGCGGTGGTCAGAAGCATGGCGGCGGGATTGGCCTTGCCCTGTCCGGCAATGTCCGGCGCGCTGCCGTGGGTAGGTTCGAACAGGGCCGGCAGCTCGCGGCTGTCGGGATTGATATTGCAGGAAGGCGCCAGGCCAAGTCCGCCCGACAGCACCGCTGCCAGGTCAGTCAGTATGTCCCCATGCAGGTTGCTCGCCACCACTACGTCAAAGTCCCAGGGGCTCTGGACGAACTTCATGCAGGCGGCGTCCACCAACTGGTGGGTTACGCCGATCTCGGGAAACTCCTGGGCTATTTGTTCAAACACTTCGGTGTATAACTCCCCCCACACAGGCTGGGCGTTGCGCTTGGTTATCAGGCACACCTGGGCCGGTGCGCTACCTTTCTCGGCGCAATAGTAGCTGCGCGTTGTTCCGCGCCGTTGCTGCCGTTGTTGGGCGCGGCGAAAGGCATGGCGCACCAGGCGTTCGGTACCCCGGCGGGTGAAGACTTCCAGCTGTGTTGCGATCTCATAAGGCGTGCCACGATGCAAGCGGCCGCCCTGATTGACATATTCACCTTCGCTGTTTTCCCGGATAACCAGCATATCGACGTCTGCCGCCCGCGGATCGGCCAGATAGCGCGGCGCACCAGGCAATAGTCTCGCCGGGCGTTCGCAGGCCCACAAATCCAGGCCCTTGCGGAAGGTTAACAGGGGAGCCAGTGATACGGAGTCGGTAAGCTTGTAGCGCGCAGGATCATTGAGGGGACCGGGATCTCCCAGTGCGCCCATCAGCAGCGCATCGTAGGCGCAGACTCGCGCCAGGGCATCGGCGGGCATCATCTCGCCATGTTGCTGATGCCAGGCGGTACTCGGCCATTCCAGCACCTCCCAGGCCAAGGGTAGGTCGTATCGGGTACGCAACACCTCAAGCGCCGATTGCGCCGCCGCCATCACTTCACCGCCGATGCCATCGCCTGGCATCAGAGCGATGGAGAAGCCGGTCAGATTGGCCGCCACCGGTTACTCTGCTCCCATACAGATGTATTTGAGCTCGGTATACTCTTCGAGCCCATGGCGCGACCCCTCACGGCCCAGCCCCGAGGCTTTGACGCCGCCGAATGGCGCCATGGGGTTGGATATAGCGCCTTCGTTCATGCCGATGATGCCGGCTTCCAGCGCATCGGCGACCCGCCAGCATCGGTGGATATCCCGACTGTAGAAATACGCTGCCAATCCAAACGGGGTGCCGTTGGCGATCTTGATGGCTTCTGCTTCTGTGTCGAACTTGATGATTGCAGCCAGCGGACCGAAGGTTTCCTCGTGGCACAGCTGCATATCGGTAGTCACATCGGTAATCAGCACCGGATTGACGAAGTTCCCCTGGGCCTTGTCTGGAGTAATGCCATAGACATGGGTCGCGCCCTTGTCCATTGCGTCCTGATAATGTCGCTGCACCTTTTCCACCGCCGCATGATTGATCAGTGCTGACTGACTGACCCCTTCTTCGAAGCCGTCCCCCAGTTTCAGGTCGCCCATGGCTTTGGCTAACAGAGAGACGAATTTCTCATGCACGCTGGCCTGCACCAGGATGCGGTTGGCGCACACGCAGGTTTGCCCGGTGTTGCGGAACTTGCAGACCATGGCCCCTTCGACGGCCCGCTCCAGATCGGCATCATCGAAGACGATAAAGGGCGCATTGCCGCCGAGCTCCAGCGAGACCTTCTGGATATGCTCGGCGGATTGCGCCATCAGCTCGCTGCCCACGCCGGTCGAGCCGGTAAAGCTGAACTTGCGAACTATCGGGCTGCCTGTGAGTTGCTTGCCGATTATCTTGGAGGCGCCGGTTATCACGTTGAACACGCCTGGCGGGATGCCCGCTTCATGGGCAAGCTCGGCCATGGCCAATGCGGTGAAGGGAGTCGATTCAGAAGGCTTGACGATGAAGGAGCAGCCGGCAGCCAGCGCCGCGCCCGCCTTGCGGGTGATCATTGCCGCAGGGAAATTCCACGGCGTGATGGCGGCAGCGACACCTGCGGGCTGGCGGGTGACGACAATATGCTGTCCGGGTTTCGCGCCGGGAATGGTTTCGCCATACATCCGTGGAGCTTCTTCGGCATACCAGCGTATGAAGGAGGCGGCGTAACCGACCTCTGCGCGCGATTCGGTCATGGGCTTGCCCTGTTCCAGGGTCATCAAGGTGGCGATGTCTTCCTTGTGCTCAAGCATCAGTTGATACCAGCGCATGAGCAAGTCGGAGCGCTCCAGCGCCGTCTTGCTTCGCCATTGTTCGAAGGCGGTCTGGGCGATGTCTATAACGGAGTCGGTTTCCTCCGCGCTCAATGAAGGAATGCTGCCAATCACTTCTCCGGTGGCGGGATTATCCACTGAAATCGTCTTGCCATCCCGCGCATCCAGCCATTTTCCGCCGACGTAGCACTGTTGACGGAACAGACGTTGCGAATTCAGGCGAGAAAGTGGCATTTTGCCTCCGGTTGGCGCGCGGATGAACGACGTTTTCCCCCAGCGTAGGCACGATCCTGAGCGGATGCAAACCCCACGTGACCGGTGTTGCAAAGGGTATCGTTCTGGCGCGAGGATACTGGTAGCATCGCAGCTCAATCGCGACTTGGCTGGGGATAGCTATGAGTTTGGAAGCATGAGCCTGGAAACCTGGCTGGCGTTCCTGCTGGCCTGCTGGATCATCAGCCTCTCGCCTGGCGCGGGAGCCATCGCTTCGATGTCGAGCGGGCTCAACTACGGTTTTGCGCGCGGTTACTGGACGGCGCTGGGCCTGCAAGGTGGTCTGTTGATCCAGATTGCCGTGGTGGCCGCAGGGGTTGGTGCCGTGCTGGCGGCATCGGAGTTTGCCTTCAATTTGATCAAATGGTTCGGCGTAGGCTACCTGCTCTATCTGGCCCTGCGGCAGTGGCAGGCGCCTGCGGTTCCCGTTGACACGGATATCAAGCCAAGGCCGGTCGGGAAACCGCTGAATCTGATGCTGCGCGGCTTTCTTATCAACGCCAGCAATCCCAAGGCGGTGGTGTTCGTGCTTGCCGTGCTGCCCCAGTTTCTCGATCTGTCGCGGCCCATGCTGGGGCAGTATGCGATCATGGCGGCAACTATGGTGGTGGTCGATCTGATCGTCATGGCCGGCTACACCGGGCTTGCAGCCAGGGTGCTACGGCTGTTGCGTTCCCCTCGCCAGCAAAAGCTGCTGAACAGAGCTTTCGCTGGGCTCTTTGCCGGCGCAGCGGGTTTGCTGGCGATGGTGACCAGAGCCTCCGCATGAAATGAGCAGATTAAATTGAACACCGATTTTGATCAAAAGGTCGTCCGGGAACAGACTCAGTCCGTCAAGTTCGATGCCCGACGGGCGGTATTCGGCACTGATGAGGTGGTGCCGCTCTGGGTGGCAGACATGGACTTTGCCGCACCGCCGGCTGTTACCCAGGCGCTCGTTGAGCGCGCCCAGCATCCGGTTTATGGCTACAGTCTTTTTCCCGAAAGCCTTTACCAGTCGATGATCGACTGGTTCCAGGTTCGTCATCATTGGCGCGTCGAGCGCGAGTGGATAATGCTGGCGCCCGGGGTTGTTCCCTCTCTCCACGCAGCGGTGCTGGCCTTTGCCCGGGAGGGGGAGGGCATAATCATCCAGCCCCCGGTATATCCCCCATTCTTCAGCTCGATCAGGCAGACCGATCGCCGGGTAATCGAAAATCCGCTACGGCTGCACAATGGCCAGTATCAGATGGACTTGCAGCATCTCGACGAGTGCGCCAGGGACGGGGCAAGGCTTTTATTGCTCTGTTCGCCGCACAATCCAGTGGGAAGGGTATGGCGGGAGGAGGAGCTCGAGGCGCTGCTGAGCATAGCCAGACGGCACCAGTTGATCATCGTTTCCGACGATATCCATTGTGATCTGACCTATCCCGGCCATCGCCACACCATGTTGGCGCAGTTGGCAACAGATGAGGACCGCATCATTACTGCGGTCGCTCCCAGCAAGACCTTCAATGTTCCGGGGCTGGGACTTTCCGCGCTTGTGGTCCCTGACGCAGCGCACCGCCGGGCATTCAAGCAGGTGTTTGACTCAGCCCATATGGAACAGGCCAATCCCTTCAGCCTGACGGCCTTCGAGGCGGCCTACCGGCACGGTGGCGAGTGGCTGGATGAACTCATGACTTACCTGCAGGGCAATGTCGACTTCGTGGAAAGCTATCTGCGCCAACGGGTTCCTGGAATCACCACCTGCAAGCCTGAGGGCACCTATCTGATGTGGCTGGATTGCCGGGCTCTCGGATTGTCGGATACTGAACTAAAGACGTTTTTCGTCAAGCAGGCGGGCGTTGGCCTTAATCCGGGCATCAGCTTTGGCGCCGAGGGTGGCGGTTTCATGCGGTTGAATATCGGCACCCGTCGTGCCGGGCTGGAGCAGGCGCTAGGCCAGATCGAAAAGGCAGTGCGCAACCTGTCACCACGCTGAGGTTTACGTCAGGTTGCCATTACGTCGTCACCCCAAACTGCAACTCGGCCAGCCGTGCATATAGGTCATTGTTCTGAATGAGCTCGGTGTGCGTGCCGAGTGCAACCAGGCGTCCCCCATCGATCACGGCGATGCGGTCTGCATGTTTGACGGTTGCCAGCCGGTGGGCGATAACCAGCGTGGTGCGGCCTTCCATCAGGCGAGGCAGGGCCTGCTGAATGAGATGCTCGCTCTCAGCGTCCAGTGCGCTGGTGGCTTCGTCCAGTAGCAATATGGGCGCATCCACCAACAACGCCCGGGCTATCGCCAACCGTTGCTTCTGCCCACCCGACAAGCCCAGGCCTGCGTCGCCCAGCCGGGTCTCATAGCCTTGCGGCATGGCGGCAACAAACTCATCGGCATGGGCTGCCCGGGCTGCGGCTCGGACCTCTTCCATGCTCGCGTCGGGGCGTCCGTAGCGAATATTGTCCGCCACTGTGCCAAAAAACAGCGCCGGATTCTGCGATACGATAGCGAAGCTGCGCCTCAGCTCATCCGGGTCAAGCTGGCATATGTCGCAGCCCTCGACGCTGATCTGGCCACTGGAAATATCAAAAAATCGCAGCAGCAGGTCGAACAGGGTGGACTTGCCCGCACCCGACGGGCCAACGAGCGCCAGGGTTTCACCTGCACGAACGGTCAGCGAAAAATCGCTGATGACGGGCGCATCAGGCCGGGTCGGATAGGCGAATTGAACCTGGTCGAAGGCGATATTGCCGCTTATGGTTGCCGGCAGGTGGCGAAGGTCCGTTGCTGGAGGGCGAATCTCGCGTTCAGTCCGCAGCAGTTCAACTATCCGAGCGCCCGCTCCGGCGGCCCGTTGCAATTCACCTATAACCTCGCTCAGCGCCCCGGCAGATACCCCCACGATCAGGCTGTAAAAGACGAAGGCGGCGAGTTCGCCACCGCTTATCCGGCCGGCTATCACGTCCATGCCGCCGACCCACAACATCGCTCCAATGGCACCCAGCACCAGCATTATGACGATGCAGGTCAGCCAGGCGCGCTGGCGAATGCGTTGGCGGGCGACTTCAAAGGTGTCTTCCACCACCTGGGCAAACTGCATGCGGTCCTGGGATTGATGGTTATACGCCTGCACAGTCTTGATCTGGCCAAGTATTTCGCCGACATAGCTACCCACATCCGCGACCCTGTCCTGGCTCAGGCGCGACAGCTTTCGCACTCTGCGACCGAAAAAGACAATGGGAGCAATCACCAGGGGGATCGCGATCATGACGATGCTGGTCAACTTGGGGTTGGTGACGAACAACAGAATGACCCCGCCCAGCAGCATCAGTGCATTGCGCAGTGCAATCGAGACGGTGGTGCCTATGACCGATTGCAGTACGGTCGTGTCTGCCGTCAAGCGGGACTGGATCTCCAGGCCCCGGTTGCTTTCGTAGAAGCCAGGATGCAGGTCGATGAGGTGGTCGAAGACCTGCTTGCGAATATCCGCTACGACCCGCTCGCCGATCCACGACACCAGATAGAAGCGCGCAAAGGTGCCAATTGCGAGCGCCACGACCAGAATGAAGAACAACCCGACCGACTGGTTGAGCAAATCCGGCGAGCGGGTAGCGAATCCCTGATCTACCAACAGCCGCAGCCCCTGGCCAAGGGACAGGGTGATGCCTGCGGTAAACGTCAGCGCGAGCAAGGCTCCAATCACCTGCCCGCGATAAGGAGCGATAAAACGCAGCGCGAGACCGAACGCTTGCCTGTTCTGGGTCGATGATGCTGGCATGGTTATCCGAGAGGCTGAGTGGGTGACCTATGCTACCCTTACTGGCTAATCTTCCCCTATCAATTGTTACCTGGAATTCTTGATCCGATGAGTTCAAACCAAATCTGGACCCACAAGGGCACCTTTCTACTCGCTGCAGTCGGCTCGGCGGTAGGCCTCGGCAATCTCTGGCGTTTTCCTTATCTGGCCGGCGAGAACGGTGGCGGGGCCTTCATTCTTATCTACATAGCGACCATCGCCATGGTCGGCGTTCCGATTCTGATTGCGGAAAGCCTGATGGGCCGATCCAGTCGCCGCAGCCCGATTATGGGTCTGAAGCACCTCACCGAGACCCATGGAGCCAGCCGTGGCTGGCGCGTCATTGGCTGGATGGGCGCGGTGGCCGCTTTCATCATCCTGAGCTTCTACTCAGTCATTGCGGGTTGGGCTGTTCACTACTCCGGTTTGATGTTTTCAGGTTCCCTGGCAGGAGCGGATTCGGAGCAGATTGCAGCATCCTTCGATACATTGCTGGCGTCACCCAACCTGCTGCTTGCCTACCACACGGCGTTCATCCTGGTGTCTGGACTGATTGTCGGGATGGGCATTCACAAGGGCATCGAGAGCGGGCTGCGCTTCATGATGCCCGCACTGTTTCTGATTCTGTTGATTGTGCTGGGTTATGCGGTCGTGGTTGGCGATGCCGGGGCCGCGATGGCGTTTCTGTTCACCTTCAATTTGGAAGATTTGAGCCTTGAAGGCTGGCTCGAGGCGATGGGGCAGTCGTTTTTCACTCTAAGTCTGGGGATGGGCGCCATCATGGCCTACGGCGCCTACATGTCCAGCGAAGCATCACTGACCAGAACGGCCATCTGGATTGCCTGTGTCGATACGCTTATCGCCTTGATGGCTGGCGTGGCGATATTTGCCCTGGTATTTGGTAGCGGACTGGAAGCCGGGCAGGGTCCTGGGCTGATGTTCGTCACCTTGCCGATCGCCTTTGCGCAATTGCCTGGCGGCTCGATTCTGGGCGGTATTTTCTTCATCCTGGTGATCGGCGCCGCACTGACATCAGCCATTTCCCTTATCGAACCCATAGCGGCGTGGCTGATCGAGCGCTTTGGACTGTCGCGGCCCTTGTCAGTAGGCATCATGGTGGCAGCCTGCTGGGCGCTTGGTCTGGTGACAGTATTCAGTTTCAATATCTGGTCAGAAGGCACCTTTACCCAGGCCTGGTTTAATCGCTCGCCCTTTGATGTATTGGAATTCATTACCAACATTCTGATGCCGATAGGCGGGTTGCTGATTGCATTGTTTGTCGGCTGGTCGCTGAGCCGACAGGAGGTGCTGCGTGAGATGGCAACCACCAGCAGCTGGTTCGCGGTGTGGCAGTTCCTTGTGAGGTTCGTCGCGCCGACCGCTGTCGCCTTCGTGTTCCTGCGGACCATTCCGCAGGTGGAGGGCTATTTGATTCCGACTGTGGGCGCGGTCGCGATCATCGGCGGATTCACCATTGGACGCGCCATGCTCGCTCGCCGCTAGATGACGCTACAAGCGGCTGCGCAGGGCAGCCGCTTTACTGCGCCTTTGTCTCGCTGCCAGCAGTGTATTCCTGGCCAAGCTTTTCCAGAAGGACGGCGGCGTCATCGGCGCCCATCGCCACGGCCAGGTCACGGGGCCTGTTGCCCTGATGATCGAGGGCATTGATGTCGGCACCGGCGTCGAGCAATCGCTTCACCAGGTCGCAGCGGTTGAACATGGCGGCGAACATCAGCGGTGTCTTGCCTCCTTCCGGTCGTCCATCCACTGCCGCGCCATGTTCCAGTAACAGATCCACCAGCGCATTGTTGCCCTTGAAGACGACACCCGAAAGGGGCGTTTGACCCCGGTCATTGGCTAGTTCGGGGTCCGCGCCGTTTTGCAATAGAAGACGGGTGGTTTGCAGATGACCGTGATAGCTCGCCAGCATCAACAGACTGTCGCCGGCACTGTTACGCATATTGGCTGGCAGGCCTGCTTCAAGCACCGGGCCTATCTGTTCGGTATCGCCAGCTCGCACCAGATTGAAGACCCGTTCGGCAAAGGCCAGCGTTTCGTCGTCCAGTTGTTCGCTCATGAAGATCTCCTCGAATGGGTGTTCAGCCTGCCATGTTGACTGGCGCAACGATAATAGGTTTCCATTATCGAGCGCTGTTCAATGATCCTGACAACAGTCTTTTGCCAGCATTACCTTGGCGTTTCTGTCATCATGCCGGTTCGAAACCGGACGGCTGGATTGTTCGAACTACCTCTTCCGGAAGTATTCATGCCTTTAAAACTGCTGCTCATTCTGGGCGGTCTAAGTGCCTTTGGCCCGCTCGCGATTGATCTTTATCTACCGGCCTTTCCGTCAATGGCGCTGGACTTTGGCACCGATAGTGAGCATATACAGCTCAGCTTGTCGGCGTATTTCATCGGCCTGGCTTCGGGCCAGTTGTTCTACGGCCCCATTGCAGACCGCTTCGGTCGCCGCAAGCCACTGTTGTTCGGGATAGTCCTGTTCTGCCTGGCGTCCTTCGCCTGTGCCATGGCGCCGACGCTGGAGTGGCTGATGGCGGCCCGGTTCGCACAGGCGTTGGGCGGCTGCGCTGGTATCGTGGTCAACCGCGCGGTGGTTCGCGATCTGTGCACGCCCATCGAGGCTGCCAAGGCGTTCTCGCAACTGATGCTGGTGATGGGCGTGGCGCCGATACTGGCTCCCCTCGGGGGAGGGCTGCTGCTGACGCTCGGCGGCTGGCCGCTGATCTTTCTGTTTCTCGCGGTATTCTCCGGCATCTACATCTTCGCGGTGTTCTTTGGGCTCCAGGAAACCCTTCCCTACGATGCGCCCAGGGCGCCCCTGTCGAGCGCCCTGGGTCGGTATTTCAGATTGCTGCGAGAGCCGGTGTTCATGTTCCACGCGCTCACTGGCGGGGTGGCCATGGCAGGAATGTTCGCCTATATAGCGGGCTCTCCATTCATCATCATGGAAATGTATGGTGTCGCCGCTGAACACTTTGGCTGGTTCTTCGGCGCCAATGCGGCTGGTTTCATCCTGTTTGCGCAGTTCAACAGCCGGTTGCTGCGCCGCCGCCCGCCGATCAAGCTGTTGAAGGCGACTTCTTTCATCTACCTGTTTTTCACCGTATCCCTGCTGGCGGTGGCGGCATGGCAGCCGGCTTCCCTATGGCCGCTAATGCTGCCGCTATTTGGCAGCGTTGCGGTTATTGCTCTGGTCATACCCAATTCCTCGGCCAGTGCCATGGCCGGGCATGGTCACCAGGCGGGCGTCGCGTCTGCCCTGATGGGCACGATGCAGTTCGTGATCGCGGGTATTACTTCGGCACTGGTAGGCATTCTGCATAACGGCACGGCGGTGCCCATGGCTGCGATCATGGCGACCTGCGGCGTGATAGTGGTGATCATGGCGCGGCAGGCGCGCAAAGCCAGCGTTGTCCGAGCCTGAGGCGGGTGAAACCAGCGCGGTCGAAATATTCGAGTACCGCCACGCTGTGGTTGCGGCCAATTCCCGAGCGATCACGGAAGGTCGCGGTATTTATTGTCCCGTCGCCGGATGCCGTGTCGCACAGTACGCGATACAGTGCACCCACCGACTCTGGGAGCAGATAGCGATTGCGGCTGACGAACACCAGAAGATTCAGCCTGCTCAGGTTGTCGAGCTCAGCTATCAGGGCGTCACGCTCAATCTGCAACCGCTGCATTATTTCACCTATCACGGGCGGTCTCGGCGCGCAGGCATGAAAAATATCGGAGACCTGTTCGAGGAATGCAAGACTGTGTGGGTCCGGTGTGGGTTTGTGCGCGGGCAGGTGTAGGCAGGGCCCGCTTTGATGCAGGGTTCCCTCGGTGAGCAACTGACGCAGCGCACGGCTTAGAAGCTTGCTGTACAGGTTGCAGCCCAGGCTGCGGGCCATTTGGGGTAGGGTAGGCCCCGGTTGTTCAGGGTGCTCTTGGTGGTGGGTTTCAAGCGTTTCGCACAGCTGTCCACACATTCGATCCAGCCGTGTCTGCCAGATCATCCAGTTGTTGTAACGGTGGGCGCGGTTGCCCAGTTGCCCCAGAATAGTCTCCTGTTGATGCTGCGCCAGGTTGTGGACCAGCGCCCAGCGTGCCAAGTCGACGCCATCCGGTAACAGATCGAGCAAGGCCTGCAGAGTATCTGCGGCCGATCCGCTGTCCATCGCCGCCAGCACGGCCAGACGCGCTGCCTGCTGACGGCCACGTTGAGGAGCGAAGGGATCGACCACCCGGCCAGCGCCTAGCAGCGCTCTGGCCGCCGGATCGCGAATGACAAAGCGCTCACCCTGCTGGCAGCATATCGGCTGATCAAGCACCCACTGGCCGTATAGATCGTCGTTATCAGGCAAAAGCCCTTTCAACGGGACGAGACGGGCGCCAACGGTGGCGTTGCCGATATGCAGTTGGACCTTTCCCCGTACCGATGCGATCAGCGAGACGGCGCTATCGACGCGCTGGGTGGGCTGCCAGCAGCGCTTCGGCAGTAACAGGCTGCCGCGCATAACCGCATCGGGTTCTATCTCACCGGCAACGTTCAAGGCGCAGCGTTGCCCGGCGATGGCCTGGTTGGCAGGTTCCCCGTGAATTTGTATGTGGCGCACCCGGATTGGCTGACCCCGTTCCGACAGGCATAGCGCGTCTCCAACGCGGATCTGACCGTTGAGTACTGTGCCGGTAAGGATCAGCCCAGCGCCTGGTTGCTGAAAGTGCCGATCAATGCTGAACCTGGGTTCGCTATCCGAGGATGGCGGGGTGCGGTCGTCCACCACTTGATGCAGCCAGCTCTGTAGCGATTCCATTCCTGCGCCCGTCAGGCTGGATACAGTGAACGCAGGGATGTCGTTCAGTCCCGCTTCGGCCAGCAGCGCCAGTCCCTGGCTGGCCACTGCCCTGTACCGGTCCTCGTCCACCCGGTCGCATTTGCTGACCACCAGAGCAACTTGCCTGATACCCAACAGCTGGACCAGGGCTATATGTTCCAGCGTCTGTGGCATTGGTCCATCGTCCGCTGCGATGACCAGCAACACGGTTTCGACGCGGCTGATCCCGGCGATCAGCGTCCGCATGAATTTGGCGTGGCCAGGTACATCAATCAGATCGGCGCGGCGGCCGGAAGGGCTAACCAGATACGCATAACCCAGTTCGATACTCATGCCGCGCCGCTTTTCTTCCGGCGTCTGGTCAGTGACCTGGCCGGTAAGCGCTTTGATCAACGCGGTTTTGCCATGGTCAACATGCCCAGCGGTGGCAATCAGCATTGCAGTGGATGGCGTTGAAGTTGTTCAACCAGTTCAGCTTCCTGATCAAGACAACGTAGATCGAGCAACAGGCGATTGTCGCTGACCCGTCCTATGACCGGGATCGGCAACGTTCTCAGACTCCTTTGCAGCGCTTGCAGGCTGCGATTGATTTCACGCTTGCTGCACTGTGGTGCGAACGCCAGGGCCTGGCTGTGCAACTGCTCTATTGGCAGGGCGCCGCTGCCGATCTGGCCCATGGAAGGTAAGGAGCTGACGGCAAAGCGGCTGCCTGCCCAGGATTCGAATACAGGCAGTAGGCGCTGAGCCTGAGCAGCTATGTGCTCCTGCGTGCGGCTGAGCCAGCGCAGACTCGGTAGCTTCTCGGCAAGCCGATCAGGATCGGCATAGAGTTTCAGCACTGCCTCCAGCGCCGCAAGCGTGAGCTTGTCACAGCGCAGCGCACGCTTGAGGGGGTTCTTCTTGATCCGCTCTATCAGCTCGCGCCTGCCGACGATGATGCCAGCCTGTGGCCCGCCGAGAAGCTTGTCGCCGCTGAAGGTGACCAGATCGGCACCGTTCTTGAGACTGTCCATGGGTGTGGGTTCGTAGGGCAGGCCGAAACGCCTCAGATCAACCAGACTCCCGCTGCCCAGGTCGATCACATAAGGTAGACCCAGCGTGCGGGCGGCTTCTGCCAGTTGAGCTTCAGGCACGCTGGCGGTGAATCCCTGGATAACGTAGTTGCTGGCGTGGATGGTCATCAACAGACCGGTTCGGCTACCTGCGGCCTCGGTGTAGTCACGCAGGTGGGTGCGATTGGTTGTACCGACTTCACGCAGCTTGCACTGGGCGCGCAACATGATATCGGGAACCCTGAAGGACCCGCCAATCTCCACCAGTTCGCCGCGTGATACCAGCACCTCCTTGCCCTTGGCCAGGGTGTTGAGGGCAAGCAGTACGGCGGCGGCATTGTTGTTTACCACGGTTGCTGCCTCGGCGCCGGTGAGGCGGCAGAGCCAGTCTTCGATGTGGCTGTCACGGTCCCCGCGCTTGCCCTTGTGCAGATCGAACTCGAGGTTGCTCGCGCCCCGTGCGACGTCGCACATGGCCTGAATAGCCTCTTCCGGCAATGGCGCACGGCCCAGATTGGTATGCAATACGGTGCCAGTGAGATTGAAGACCTTGCGCAGGGAAGGGCTGAGCAATTCATGCAGGTACGTCTCGACCGAGGCAGCAAAGGTGTCGGGGTGGCAGGGCAGGTTGTTTTGACGCAACGCGCTGAGCAGATCGCTGACGGCCTGTTTGACCAAGGGCTGGCCGTGGTGCGCTTGCATTCCCCGCACCAGCGGCCAGGCCAGAATCTGGTCAACGGACGGCAGGCTGCGCCGGGTGTCGGTGTGTGTCATCAGTTGATCCAGTTGTCGATGAGTACTTGTCATCGTCAGTCCTGGTCACCGGATCAGGTACGATTATGAAGATTAACCGCCACGCCGCCCACACTCCTGGCGACATGGCGATTGCGGCCTGTCAGGAGGTAAGCGATTTGACGATCTGCTCGAAGGCCTCATCGGCCAGCTTGCGCAGTTCTTCGTCAGTACGATCCTGGATCGGGTGAGGTACGAACACCATTCGGGGTTCGACTCCCAAAGACCGGGACTGCAATGCTGCTGCCTCGATGAATTCACTCGAAGCAATTCCTACTCCGGGGATGCTACGGCTTTCAAGGTCGCCTATATCATGCATACAGCACGAGGTACAGGAGCCTCAGTCAGCCAAGCCTTCCACCAGCACATCGCACTCGCTGGCTATCTGTTGCTTCAGCTCAGTAGGGGCGATGCGCGCGAAGGTCGGTTTGCGATATCGTTTTACCGCGATGCCGCGCTCACTCAGCAACTCATCCAGGCGATCCAGCAACACGTTTCCGCGCGCCTTGGATATGTCCAGCAAACCGACAGTAAGGCCATCCAGTCCTGCCGGTCTGGCCGTAAGGCTGCGGCTGGCCGGGGAACGCTCGGCGGTCGGGTCTAGCAGTACGGTTGGCGCATTCATGCCAATACCTCCTTGCTTACCGGGGTGGAGCCAGTCGGACCGGAAGCGGCCCAGCCAGCGATAACAGCGGAAAAAAGACCAGCCGGGCCACCAGCCCGTACTATCATCAGTCCGCCAGGTCTGAATTTTGGCAGGTTGGCCTCGGCCATGTTGGCGGGCATGCCTTCGGTGATGCCGCCAGCACCGGTAACCAGCTCGCTGCCGGGTAAGGTCAGCAGGGTTTCCAGCTCCTGAAGCAGGCGGGTCTTGCTCCAGCCGGCTTCGATAAACAGCCGGGCATGTTCCGGAGAAACGACCAGCATGGCGTCCCCATGCATGACCAGTTTGTAATGGTCCACCGCGCGCAGCGACAACGCAAAGCTGCGCGCGAGCGATTCGGGTGTGCGCGATTTTTGATCGACAATTGCCTGCACACCTTCTGCGGCAAACAGCGTCACTACCGATTGGCCTTTCTCGAAGCCGCGAACGACGGACAAGGGCTCCCACTCGCTGTCCTCGGCTTCGGCAAAACAGAAGGTATATTTTCCCGGCGTGCCCATGGTGGCGCGATCAATTTCACCGGGACGGCCGCCGCCCACGTTGCGAACTACCAACTGTAGCGCCCGGCCGATACTGGCATTGGCGCGATTGCCCTGGCCCAGCGCGTTTACCCCCGAATTCATGCCGATGCTCTTGGCCGCGGGTCCGTTTACCAGAACCAGGGGGCCAGCAAACATGGTGGTACACAGCAGGCCATGCATGCCGAATTCGTCGATCAGGGCCGCCTCGATGGCAGCCAGGACCACTGGCATATATTCAGGTTTGCATCCGGCCATCACAGCATTGATGGCGACTTTTTCGACGGTGCAGGGCACCAGGTCCGGCGGCATGAGCCCGAGCACCTCGTTTGCCTTGCGCGTGGTGCCAAGAAGCATGCGGTACACCCGCTCCGGCGTTGGCGGGATAACCGGCAGGCCATCGCTCCAGCCCCGGTCGTAGCAGGCCTCTATGGGGTCTTCGCTGTCACCGATCTCGACTTCCCGCGAAGCGAAGGTGACCGCTCCGAACCGAATGGCGAGCTTTTCGGCCATTCCCGGATCCTGGGTCTTGGACCCACAGCCAGGGCGGGAGGCGGGCAAATCGCTGCCCAGGCTATCGCAGCCACTTACGCGTTCCCAATCGTCACGGAACCAGCCGTAGGTCCGATCAACTTCGGCACCCTGGTCACGGCGGATAAGCGTAGGGACGATTTCGCAATCCAGCCGCCAGGACCAGCCGAGATCGGCATCGGCGATCTGCTGGCCACTGCCGACATCGAAATCAGCGGTATCCTGGGCAATGACGGTAAGGGAAAGGCCGCTATTTGCCAGTTCGGCAAGTATCGGCTCGATCAGCGCACAGGTGGGACAGGCGCGCTTTACAATGACGATGAGACCATCAGGGATATTTTGCATACCTGTGTTTTAGCAGCTTGGGGCTAGGAGGCAAGCACTATCATCACTTTTGATACGCTGAGCCCGGTGTCGCATATCGAGACATAAGGGGTGGCCATGGACGGCCACGAAACTCAGCGCAACAAAAAAGGGCACCAGAATTGGTGCCCTTTTGGCATGACGAGCCCTTTACGGCCCGTCAACTGGTCGAATCAGGCGCCGGACCAGCGCTTGAGGATCAGCGTGGCATTGGTACCGCCAAAGCCGAAGCTGTTCGACATCACCAGATCAACGGCCTGGTCCAGACGCTCGCGCAGGATCGGTAGATCACCCGCGTTTTCATCCAGCTCATCGATATTGGCCGAGGCCACCAGGAAATTGTCGCGCAGCATCAGCAGGCAGTAGATCGCTTCCTGTACACCGGCAGCGCCCAGGGAGTGACCGGACAGGCTCTTGGTTGAACTGATTTTTGGAGCCTTGTCGCCGAAAACTTCACGAATGGCCTTCAATTCAGCCACGTCGCCAACTGGCGTAGAAGTACCGTGGGTGTTCAGGTACTCGATGGTGCCGTCAACCGTTGCCAGCGCCTGCTGCATGCAGCGTACCGCGCCTTCGCCGCTTGGTGCCACCATGTCATAACCATCGGAGGTAGCGCCGTAGCCAACCACTTCGGCATAGATTTTCGCACCGCGAGCAAGCGCGTGCTCCAGTTCTTCGACAACGACCATTCCGCCACCGCCGGCAATGACAAAGCCGTCGCGCTTGGAATCATAGGCGCGGGAGGCCTTTTCCGGTGCGTCGTTATACTGGGTGGAGAGGGCGCCCATGGCGTCAAACAACATGGACTGGGACCAATGCTCTTCCTCACCGCCGCCAGCGAAGACGATGTCCTGCTTGCCCAGCTGGATCAACTCTGCAGCGTGGCCGATGCAATGGGCGCTGGTGGCACAGGCAGAAGAGATCGAGTAGTTGTTGCCCTTGATCTTGAATGGAGTCGCAAGGCAGGCGGACACGGTGCTGCCCATGGTACGCGGCACGCGATACGGCCCGATTTTCTTGACGCCTTTTTCGCGCAGAATATCGACGGATTCCATCTGATTCAGGGTCGAAGCACCGCCACTGCCAGCCACCAGGCCGGTACGGTAGTTGCTGACCTGTTCTTCGCTCAGACCTGCATCAGCAATGGCCTGCTGCATGGACAGGTAGGCGAAAGCCGCCGCATCGCCCATGAAACGCTTGACCTTGCGGTCAATCACTTCTTCGAGATTGATGTCGACGCTGCCTGCCACCTGACTGCGCAGACCCATTTCGGCATATTCAGGTTTGAATTTGATGCCTGACTTGCCCGCCTTGAGGCTGGCAGCCACGCTTTCAAGATCCTGGCCAAGGCAGGAGACGATGCCCATACCGGTAATCACGACGCGACGCATAGTGATGATCCTCAGAAACTGTCAGTAGAAGTAAACAGACCCACACGCAAACCTTCGGCCGTGTAGATCTCGCGTCCATCGACCGCCATGGTGCCGTCGGCAATGCCGAGGGTCAGCGAGCGGTTGATGGTGCGTTTGATATGAATAGTATAGGTAACGGTTTTGGCGGTTGGCAGAACCTGGCCAAAGAACTTGACCTCGCCTGAGCCGAGTGCCCGGCCGCGCCCTTCGAATCCAAGCCATCCCAGGTGGAAGCCAACCAGCTGCCACATGGCATCAAGGCCCAGGCAACCGGGCATGACCGGATCGCCTTCGAAATGGCAGGCAAAAAACCAGAGATCAGGATGTATATCCAGCTCGGCGACTATCTCGCCCTTGCCGAAACGTCCGCCGGTTTCGCTGATGTGCGTGATCCGGTCAATCATCAGCATATTGGGGGCGGGCAATTGCGCGTTGCCGGGGCCAAACAGCTCGCCACGGCTGCATTTAAGCAGCTCTTCCCGGTTGTACGCGTTTTGTCTAGACATATAGGCTCCTGCTCATCCCCGAGTGTCGGGGCGCTAATGATGTAAGCTCAGACTGCTGACCCGCGACCAAAGTCACACCCTGTCAGACCAGAGGCGTTGAGGATACCCGTGAAGACCGCCGAGGACAAAGTTTCTTGTCCCCGGGAAGGCAGGGCTGGAGTGGATTCAGTCGAGTTCGCCGAACTCAGCCTGGAAGCTGTCGCGCAGCTCGCGTTTCAGGACTTTGCCGATGGCGCTGCGGGGGAGTTCATCGGTCAGGATCAGGCGATTCAGACGCTGCGTCTTGCCGACGCGCTGGTTGAACCATTGCAGAGCGCTTTCGGCATCGACTGTCTTGCCAGGCCGCGCCACCGCATACCCGACCGGTGTTTCGCCCCAACTGCGTGATTGCACACCAATGACCGTGACTTCCAGCAGGTCGGGATGTTGGCGCAGTTCCATTTCCAGGTCGCTGGGGTAGATGTTGAAGCCACCGCTGATAATCATGTCCTTGCGGCGATCCATCAGTGTCAGAAATCCCTCTTCATCAAAGCGGCCAACGTCGCCGGTGCGTATGAAGCGCTTGCCGGTGTGGTCGTACCACTCTGCCTCGGCGGTCTTCTCCGGCTTGTTCAGGTATCCCGTCATCATCGCCGGTGAGTGACCGACCACTTCACCAATCTCGCCGCGTGGCAGTTCGTTGCCATCTTCATCGATGACGCGCATGTCATGATTTTCCAACGGCTTGCCAACGGTTGCGAGTTTGTCGGGAAATTGGTGGGCAGGCAGCATGCAGGATCCGCCCCCTTCGGTCATGCCGTAGAATTCCACCAGCCCGCCGGGCCAGCGCGCCAGGATGTCGGCCTTGAGCTCAGCGTGGAAGGGAGCGCTGGTGCTGAACTTGATCTTGAAGGCAGACAGGTCGTAGCTGTCGAAATCCTCGCGCGCCATTATTCGCTGGTATTGAACCGGCACCAGCATGGTGTGGGTTGCCGCATGCTGCTCGGCAAGTTGGAGATACCTGGCGGCGTCGAACTTGGCCATCAGCACCACCGTACCGCCAAGCCCCAGCGAGGGCAGGAAAGACACCAGCGTGGTATTCGAATAAAGCGGTGTGGAAATCAGCGTTACGCACTCGGGGCCGTAGCCGAAAACCAGGCCACGCTGGATGTGCGACCAACGCATGCCATGGGACTGAACGATGCCCTTGGGTTCGCCCGTGGTACCGGACGAGTAGATGATGTTGAAGGGCATTTCAGGGATGATCACTACCGGAGCGGCGCTGGCATCGACGTCGGCGAGCCAGTTGCTGAAGCCCTGCTCCACGGAGCTATCGTCGAGGCTGAGAACTGGCACAGTGATACGTTCGCGTACCGGTTGCAGCGCCCTGTCGGTGCTCTGGTCGACGAAGAAAAGCCGCGCTGCCGAGTCCTTGAGCATGGTCAGCAGACCTTCGGGTGTCGAAGAAGGTGCTAGCGGAGCGACCACGGCTCCGGCTCGCAGCGTTCCCAGATAGAGGATCGCATAGTTGATCGAATTGCTCGCGCAGACGGCAATCGATTCGCCGGGTTTGACTCCATCGCGCTGGAGCGCAGCCGCGACGCGGGTAACCATCTGGTCCAACTCTGAAAAATTTACCCGACGCCCGTCCTGAACAAGCGCAGGGTGCTCTGCGCGATGTTCGCCGTGCTGGGTAATCAGATCAGGGAGAGTGGAGAATGGAGTTTCAAGGGTAATCGGCGAATTGGCTGTGGCACTCATGGTCTCGACCTGGTGAATAAGGATGGGCGCTAGTGTCGCTATTTGCCACGAGGGAATCCATGGCGGGGACACTTCCGGAACCAGAGAAATGATAGTCGATCAGTCCGGTCAATGACTCCCGGGCAGGTGCGGCAGCCACCGATCCAACACTTTCTGTAGCGACTGGCGGGCCAGCGGCTTGCTGAGAAAACCTTGCATGCCCGCGTTCTGGCATCTTTTTCGGTCCGAATCCAGCGCGCTGGCGGTCAGGGCAATGCAGGGAACCGGCGCGACGCTCAGCTCAATACATTGCTGCTGGTAGGCCTGATAAACCGCGATGCCGTCCATGTCGGGCAAGCGGATGTCCATCAGAACGGCGGCGAACCCTGTCGGAGATGTCCGCAGGTAATCAAGCGCCTGGCGCCCATTGCTGGCCACCACCGCATTGAGCGACAGACTATGCAGCATGCCTTCGATAACCATTTGGTTAACGGGGTTGTCTTCTACCAGTAAAACCGGGCAGGCACTCGATTGGGCCTCGGTGATTAATTCCGGTTCCTTGATGTCGGGCGACTGTTCAGCAACGGCCAGCGGTATGCTCAAGATGAAGCAGGAGCCTTCCCCTACTACGCTGGTAGCGTGGAGATCGCCGCCCATGCTGCGGGCAAAAGTGCGGGCGATGGATAGCCCTAGTCCAGTGCCGCCAAAGCGTCTGGATGTGCTGCTGTCCTCTTGCTGGAACGCTTCGAACATGTTTTCCAGGCGCTCCGGCGCGATGCCGATTCCGGTATCCGCGACCTGACACTGCAGCCAGACTCTTCCAGCTTCATCGGTGGTCCAGTCCGCCGTCACGCGGATGTCGCCGTGCTCGGTAAATTTCAGTGCGTTGCCAATAAGGTTCACGAGAATCTGCCTGATGCGGGTCGGGTCGCCGACCACGCTGGTCGTTTCAGGGTCGCCATGAATATCGGTGATCAGGTGCAAGCCTTTCTGAGCGGCGGTATGTTCGAATACCGCGACCGACGTCAGAATCTGCTGCGGCAGGTTGAAGGATATCGCTTCCAGCGCCAGTGCACCGTTTTCGATACGTGAAAAATCGAGGATGTCGTTGATGACCTTGAGCAGGTGATCAGTCGATTCGCCGGCAATCTGCACGTATTCCTTTTGCTCGTCATTCAACACCGTGGTTTCCAACAGCTGCAGCATGCCCATCACACCGTTCATGGGAGTGCGCAGTTCGTGGCTCATCATGGCGAGAAATTCTGATTTGGCGCTGTTGGCGCTTTCTGCCTCCTCACGCGCCGTCGTCAACTGCTTGATGGTTTGATGCTGTTGTTGTTCGGCCTGTTCCAGATTGTGGGCCAGGGCGTTGATGTTATGCATCAGTTGTCCGATCTCGTGCTTGTCGCGTACTGCTAGACGGGTCTCCAGTTTGCCCTCCTGAAGCGCGTGCACCGCCTGGCTCATTTCCGCCAGCGGTCGAGAGAGAGCACGGGACAGCCGTATCGCCAGGAACAGCGCAGCCAGCATTACCGCTCCGGCGAGCAGTAGCGCGCGCATAAGAATCTCGTTCTGCTTGTCACTGAACGCACGGCGACTCAGGCTGACTTTGACCTGGCCCAGGTAGCTGCGTGAATCGTCCGTTTGACTGGCCGGAACGTCAAGCAGGAAGCGTTCGGTTGGCAAAGAAATACGCTGGCGCATAATATCGGCAGTAAAGGTCAGCAGCTCCTTTTCCCTTGCCTGCGCTGATCCCTTGGAGCGCTCGATCAGCCTGCTGCCGTCTCGATTGTAAATGCCCACGCTGATGATCAAGGGTATCTCCAGGGTTCCCTTGACCAGATTCTGGAGCTCGCTTGTATTGCCGGTAATCACCCCGTATTCGGTAGTGGATGCCAACTGTCTGGAAATGAGCTCGCCAGTTTCGACCAACTGTCGATCTACATCATCGAGTCGCGCGCTGACGAAGTAGGCGAATACCACGAGCCCTAACAGCAAGGCAGGCGCCAGGGCAATGATGATCAACCGATTGTGAATGCTGCCGTGTTCCCAGAGTTTCATTGGCTGGCCTTCAGATCTGTAAGCTTGGCAGCGAGTGCGGCGTCATCCGGGGGTGGGAACCCCAGGGAGCGGGCAACCTGCTGATTGCTGAGTACCGAGAAATAATGCGGATAGGAAATCTGCCCAGACGACTCCGGCTGTTCCAGCAGGTACTGGACGCTGCGAGCCGTATCGACTGGCGAACTGTAGGTGGTGCTGAGGCTCCCGGCCGCTATGAAGGGCGCGCTTGGGCCAATCATCACCTTGTTGCGTGCGTAGCTGGTAAGCAGAATGGTCTTCAGGTTGTCGGCGTTGTAGATGCTCGGATCGTCCGGTGCCATCAACACATCGCTGGTGTCCAGCGTTTCGGTAAGACGGCGGTTGAGGTTGGTCTGTTCGCTCACCAGTACCGGCACGAGTTGCAGGCCCAGGTCGGTCGCTGCCGCCGCCCATTCATTCAGTTGAGGCTGGCTAATGGAGGTATGGACCACTCCAAGCTTGTTCAGACGGGGGATGAGCTCACGCGCCAACGCGATCTGGCGGGAGGGTTTGGGATTGGCAAGCAGAATCCGCACGCGTGGTGGAAGGCTTTCGATGCCCAGGCTTTGCAGCCCGCTGGTGCTGACATAGGTGCCGATGAGGGGCTGCTGACCAAAGCTGACGCCCCAATCCAGAGCGGCCTTGCCCAGGGTGACCAGGGTCGAAGGGGCCGGAACAGGGGATGGATCATCCAGCGTGCGAAACTGCACCGAATCCTGTGAACGGATCTGCTGCAGTGCCTGGGTAAATTCATCGGTCAGATCCGAGCGTTCCGGCGCAACGACCACAATCGTCTCGGCCCGGACAGACCAGGCAACCAGGACCAGCCAGAAAAATATCAGAATGCCTGCAGGTCTCATCGGCTGACCCTGGCTCCCGAAATACTGTTCATTGCGACATCCTTGTCAATTTGAAGAGAAGGGCAGTAATTGCCCTTTCAATGTTGGTTCAGATCTAGAAGCTCAACTCCGCGCTGAGGTAGTAATGGTTGCGGGTGTTATGGATGTTTTCGGGCCAGGTCAGGCCTTCATCATCCAGTCGATGCTGCCAGGTCAGGGCGATCTCCATACTGGCACGGTTCGTCGATCCGAAACGCTTGGCGAGGCGACTGTCCAGGCGTTCGAAACGGCGCTCGTTCAGCTTGTCCGCTCCATAATAGATCAAGCTGCTTTCGATGCCTGCCGGCCATTGGCGTAGCCAGGCCGCGGACCCGCTATTGCGAGCGGTGAGCCGCTGGTCGAGGCTGCGGGTAGCCACGAAATCGATATAGGCATAGGTCAGCCTGAGGCGATCGCGACGGGTAGCTTGCCAGTCGATCTGTGTTTCGGCACCGGTAAAACGAGCAAAATTGTCGTTGTTCGGAATAAAACTCTTGATCTGCAAGGGCTCGCTCATCATGTTGCTTATTTCATCGTAGAACGCTTTGATATCTATCGACAGTCCGATCTGATGGATGTGACCGTTGTACCCGATTTCCCTTGAGCGCATGCGTTCCTGCTCCAGGTCTCCTGGGCCCTGTGCCAGGGCATAATACTCATCGCTGGCGATTGGCGGGCCGCTCAGGTTCGTCGGGGTGTAGGTCCAGTAGGCATTGTTTTCATACATGTCCGGCGAGCGGACTGCCTCGGAATAGACCGCCCGCAAGCTGTGGTTGGGATGCAGGAAAAAATGCACTGCGAGACGCGGCGAGAAGGAATCACCAATCAACTGATCGTCTTCCCACAGGCCCGCCGCGTGGAGCAGCCAGCGCTCGTGGGGACGAAACTCCAGATTGCCGAACACCTGCAGGGTCTGATTGTCGACCGTGCCGCCAAAGAGGGTATCGGACGCCACCCGGTCATACCGCACGTTGGAGCCGAACACGCTGCGCAGTGAATCGCTGAGCTGCAAGGTGTCCTGTATTTCCACCTCGAAGCGTGACTCGCGCAGGTTCTGACCGAGATCCCAGCAGGTGGGGCCTATATCACGAATGGCGTTGTGCTGAGCAATCACCGCCTGGGCCTGTTCAAACAGGCCGGGCTGGTTTCTGAAATCCCGCTCCAGTACTTCAATTGCACGCTCACCGCGGAAATAGTTGTTCATCCTGCGTGCGAGGCGGGGATCGACTTCGAAAATCGCTTTGAGCTCAGGGGAAAACACCACGGGTGAATCACAGGCGCGCCAATCGCGCAGGCGTTCCATGTGCTGCACATAGGTTTTGATTTGCAGACTGTGGGTCGGGGACAGATCATTCGTCCATCTGGCCGATGCGAAGAGATCCCGTGCGCTGGTGTCAGAGGGAGGATAATGGGCGTGAATCTGGCGGTCATAGGCAAAATCAGGAACGCTGCCGTCTTCATTGTAAAGAGACTGGTCAGGAGCCATTGGCTCGTAGTCGTAATCCTCCTGATTGGTACCTTCCTTGGCGCCAACCTGCCAGTTCAGGCTCTGGCTACCGTTCAACTGGGTGTTGCCAGCGAGATTGAAGGCGTTGAGCCTACGATCGTCGCGAAATTCCCGGTCGTAATCATCGATATCAAAGCCGGTATCCTCTTTAGCGAAGATGCTCAGCCGCAGATGGGTATTGCCGACTTCGGTTCCATGGCTGCCGTACAGGTCCTGCACGCCGCGATTGCCGGTGGTGATTTTCAGTCGGGTGCCCAGCGTGCTCCGGGGGTCCCGGGAAATAATGTTGATCACCCCCATTAGCGCATTGGCCCCGTAAGCGGCGGTGTTGGGGCCACGAAAGACTTCTATGCGCTCGATATCTTCCATCGCCAACGGTATGTCGGTCCAGTCCACGGTGGCCAGCCCCGGCCGATAGACGGAACGACCGTCTACCAGCACCTGCAATCTACGTGCTTCGGTCACGTTGGTGCCGTGGTAGTTCACGTTGCTTTTGTTGCCCAGGTGGTAACCTATTTTCATGCCCGGAACCAGACGCAGCAGCTCGGGTATATCCCGGGCGCCCGATGCTCTTATGAGCTGGCGGTCAAGCACGGTCATGCTACCCGGCACTTCCGCAGGGGCTTGTTTCAGGCGAGTAGCGCTCAGTACGGTGGGAAGCTCCACGCGACCGAGCACAAGATCTTCCATGGCCAGCGCAGGCTGAACCATCCCCAAGCCGAAAACGGCAGAGATAACGCGAAAACGAAACTTGAACATTTTAATGGCAACCTAGCACGGTTTTTTATCGCGCCATCATAACGACCACAACAGCTTTTGCCAGCCCCGCATCGCGGTTGCCGACGGAAGAACTTATAATGCCGAAGGTCTCACAGATAAGGATGCAGCATGACTGAGCAAAAGATGCCCGTTTGCGTAGTGGGGGGCGGTAGCTTCGGCACCACGCTTGCCAACCTGATGGCTGCCCATGATGTGCCGGTAACCCTTTGGTTGAGAGACGAGAAGGTCGCTAGCGAAATAACCGACATGCATCAGAACAGCCGCTATTTACCGGGGGTAATGTTGGATCCGCGCTTGCAGGTGACTACCGATCTGGCTGCGGCACTGGCCTCTGCTGACCTGGTTTTTCTGGCTATTCCAAGTGGTTCCTTTCGCAGCGTGCTCAAGCAGATTGGCTCGGACCTGGCCGGTAAAGGCGTAATCAGCACCACCAAAGGTATTGAGCAGCCCGGTTTCCTGATGATGAGCGAAATAGTCGAGCAGGAGGCACCGGACGCCAGGGTTGCGGTTCTTTCGGGACCCAATCTGGCGAAGGAAATGGCCGCAGGGGCTCTCACGGCTACTGTTGTGGCCAGCCAGGACGAAGCGCTATGCCGGCAGGTTCAGCAGGTTCTTGGCAGCAAAAGTCTGCGTGTGTATGCGAGTCAGGACCGCTACGGGGTAGAGCTGGGCGGCGCACTCAAGAATGTCTACGCGATCATGTCGGGCATGGCGGCAGCCATGGGCGTGGGAGAAAACACCAAGAGCATGCTGATCACCCGGGCACTGGCAGAAATGACCCGTTTCGCCGTGCACATGGGGGCGAATCCGCTGACATTTTTGGGCCTTGCCGGGGTCGGCGATCTGATCGTCACCTGCACATCGCCCCAATCGCGCAACTATCAGGTCGGTCACGCGCTGGGCAAAGGCCAGACGCTGGAGGATAGTGTGGCGCAACTGGGCCAGGTAGCCGAGGGGGTGAATACCCTGCGCGTGCTCAAGCAGAAATCCGAGCAGGAGCAGGTCTACATGCCCCTGGTAGCCGGCCTGTATGCCATATTGTTTGAACATAAGCCGTTGGCAGACGTCATAAGCGGCCTGATGTCTGCAGAACAAAAAGACGATGTTGAATTTATCGCCATCCCGGACGGCGATGCGCTGGGAGAAAAGTCACGATGAAACGGGAAAAAGCGGGAATCACGTCGGCCGATTTCTGGCTGCGCCTGATATACGTGCTGTTGTTTGGCCTGGCCTGGCAAGTCGCCGAAGTACTATTGCTAGTCGTTGCGGTGTTGCAGCTCGGTTTCCGTGCCGTGACTGACGAGGCGGACCCCCGCTTGGCCGGCCTGGGCAACAGCTTGTCGCAGTACGCCTGGCAGATCGGACGCTATGTGACCGGCTCATCCGAGCAGAAACCCTGGCCTTTTATGGAATGGCCGGATAAACACGCCCAATGGGGCAGAGTGGTAGATATTTCAGATCGTCCGGTTAACCCGGATCGTGGCGCCGCTGACATTCATCCGAGCGACGGGCCATCAGCTCCATGAAGTTGTGGATACTGCGCCACGGACAGGCCCACGCAATGGCCGCCAGCGATTCGGACAGAGCACTGACCGATGACGGCAGAGCTGAAGTAACGGTCATGGCGCGTCAACTTGCCGGGCAACAATTGGACGTGATTCTTTCCAGCCCCTATACACGGGCCCGCCAGACTGCGGCCATCGTCCGTGAGCAGATCGGTTTCCCACGAGCCATCTCAACGGCAGCATGGCTGACGCCAGACGATAATCCCGCGCAGGTGATGGACTATCTTGCCGAACGGACGGAAGCCTCGCTGCTGATAGTCAGCCATCAACCGTTGGCCAGCCAGCTCATCAGTCTGCTTGTTGAAGGACACAGACGAGGCCATTATCCGATGCCAACCGCTGGTTTAGCCTGTATCGAAATGGATTTTGTCGCGACGGGGCTCGGAATCCTGCATAGTCTGACGAGCCCGGTAAGCGCTGCGGGTTGATCCTCTGTCTGCCGGATGGTGCGCCTTGTTCGGTGCTTTTCGACATGGGATAGTGTTCACCCAAACGGGTGAGCGGTCCATGCCGCTCAACTGATAAAAACAAAAGTAACCACAGAGGTGCTGCAATGGGCGACCAGGTAAAACTGGCTGTTTCGACCGCTCTAGAAGCATTCTACGAGCGCGAACAAGCTCATCCCGACAAGGTGTATCTCACCCAGCCTCTGGCCGATGGACAGCTGGAACTCTACACTTGGGGGCAGGTGGGGGATCAGGCTCGCCGCGTGGCAAGTTATCTCACCAGTCTGGACTTTCCCGAAGCCAGTCACATTGCGATATTCTCCAGGAACTGTGCCCACTGGCTCATTGCAGATCTTGCCATCTGGATGGCAGGGCATGTCTCCGTTCCGGTCTATCCCACGCTTAGTTCCGACGCCGTCCGACAAATGCTCGAGCATTCCGAATGCCGGGCGGTTTTCATCGGCAAGCTGGATGAATGGCAGCAGGTGCGCTCCGGGGTACGCCCGGACATCCCCTGGATCGGCCTGCCGCTTGCCCCGCAAGATCCGAGTCTGCAAGCGTGGCAGAGCTTGCTGGAAACCAATGAACCGATGGCGCACAGGTACTTGCCTGACCCGCATCAACTGGCCACCATCGTGTATACCTCCGGTGCGACCGGGGTTCCCAAAGGGGTGATGCTCAGCTTCGGCAGCATGTTTCACTCGGCCAATACCTGCCTGAGACTGTTCACCATCACCGAAGACGACCGACTTCTGTCGTATTTACCGCTCAGCAATATTGGCGAGAGACAGTTCGTGGAGATCGCCTCGTTGCTTTCCGGTCAGAGCGTTTACTTCGTTCACAGTTCCGAGACCTTCAGTCAGGACATTCAGCGCGCCCGGCCAACGGTCTTTTTCAGCGTGCCCAGAATATGGCTCAAGTTGCACCAGGCGGTGCTGCAAAAGATGCCGGCGGCGGTTCTGGATACGCTGCTAAAAATTCCGTTGGTCCGTCAACGGGTGTCCCGTCGCATTCTGATCAGACTCGGCCTGAATGACATCCGCTACGCGGTAAGCGGGGCGGCGCCCATACCTGACAGCCTGATAGCCTGGTACCAACGGCTGGGCATGAACCTTGTGGAAATATACGGAATGACCGAGAACTGTGGTTATTCACATCTGGGCCGCCCCAAGCGCTTCAAGGCCGGCTGGATCGGCTTGCCCAATCCCGGAGTGGAATGCCGATTAGCCGAAGACGGTGAAATTCTGGTACGCAGCCAGGCTAACATGCTTGGGTATTTCAAGGAGCCGGTTAAAACATCCGAGGCGATCAATGAGGACGGCTTTCTGCACACCGGAGATATCGGCGAGATAGACAAGGAGGGCTTTCTGCGGATCACCGGACGCAAGAAGGACATCTTCAAAACCAGCAAAGGCCGCTATGTCGCGCCTGCACCCATCGAGAAGCTGCTCGCTTCAAACCCGTTGGTCGAGCAGGTGTGCGTGGTGGGTAACAACCTGCATCAGCCGATTGCACTGGTGCAACTTGCGGGAACCGATGCAGGCAAGGTAAAGCTGAATGACAACATTACCGAGCAGATGCTCTCCAAGTTGCTGGCCGAGGTGAATAGTAAGCTCAGCCGACACGAGCAACTGGGTTGCCTGGTGATCATTCCGGATATCTGGAATGTGCAGAACGGTTTCATGACCCCCACCTTCAAGGTCAGGCGTGCGGTTGTTGAAGCGACTTATCGAGACCAGGTCGATCTGTGGTCTGTGTGCGGCAAAACAGTCGTCTGGCACGAGCCATCCCCGGCCTGATGGCCGGATCACAGCTGTGCAGACGGTTATGCCTGTGCATTCATGGCAATCCCTGAGCTTGTGCGTCGACGGGGCGGCAATTAGATTCCATGGCTGCATAAAGCCCGTCGATACAGGACCAGATTAGCTATGGATGTAACCAGCCGAGAAGTGCGTTTTACGCTCCCGTCTATCGAAGTGGCCGCCAAGGTCTGGGGCAAGCCTGGCGGTTTGCCGGTCATTGGCCTGCATGGCTGGCTGGACAATGCCGCGACCTTCGATCTTATCGCTCCGCACCTGGAAGGAGTTTATCTGGTTGCCCTGGATTTACCCGGGCACGGCTTGTCGGGGCATATGCCCGCTGGAGGCTATAGCCTCTGGCAACAGGCTGCGACCGTTTTGCAGGTGGCTGAAGACCTTGGCTGGAAGCAGTTCGGTCTGCTTGGTCACTCGATGGGGGCGATTATCAGCGCGATTCTAGCCGGTAGCCTGCCGGATCGCATCCTTGGCGCTGGGCTGATAGATGGCCTGCTTCCCTTTACCTCAGAGCCAGACCACGCCCCCAAACAGATGGCGCGTTTTTTCGAAGCCAGCCTTGCGGTTGGGGAAAAGCGCAAACCCGTTTATCCCAGTGTGGAAAAAGCTACCACTGCCCGCGTTCTCGGAGGCAACACGCCCATGAGCCGAGCGGCAGCAACGCACCTGGTCGAGCGCGGATTGATGCCGGAACATGGCGGATGGACCTGGCGCAGCGATCCGAAACTGATGCTGCCATCGCCACTGCGCTTTACCAGCCAGCACGCAGTAGCCTTCGTCGAAGCCATCCGGAGTCCGTCCTGTCTGGTACTGGCCAATCAGGGTGTGATGCAGAAGCACCCCGAGATCCTCGAACGCATCGATCGTTTCAAGCACATTCAGGTGCACCATCTGGAGGGCGGACACCACCTGCATCTGGAGGAGCAGGCGTCCGCGGTCGCAACTATTCTTGACAGTTTTTTCAAAACTCTTGCTTGACCCGGCAGGGCGTCTGGTCGAGGCTGTGGGAAGCATGGCCCAGAACATGCTTTAACGATAAGGAGTTTCAATGCTGTCTCGAAGTCGACTTGCTCTAATGGTCTATGGCGTGGGCCTGTCGCTTGCAACGGCGTCGATCCAGGCTGCAACGGCGGTGCCCGAGGAACTCGTGATCGAACCGTACCCGCGTGCGCAGGTGGCCAAGCTGCGTACCGTAGAAGACATTGAGCACGCCGTGGTGATAGGCGGCATCAGGCGCATCAACAACCAGCTCCGCGCTGAACGTGAGGTTCGCACAACGGGTGACCTGATCAGGGTGTCCTGGCAGATTCCCGAAGGGCACGACAGCGCGGAAGCGTTCAAGCATGCCAAGCAACAATTGTTGGCTCGAGACCACGCAATGTTGTTCTTTTGCGAGGGGAGGGAGTGCGGAAGCAGCAGTCTATGGGCAAATCAGGTACTGGAGTTTTCTCGTCTCTACGGGCCTGAGGAGGCTCAGGCTTACCTGGCGGTTCGTCTGGATGACGAACCGCAACGGTTTGTCAGCCTGTATGCCATTACCCGGGGCAATCGTGAAGTCTATCTGCATCTGGACCAGTTCACTCCGACCGAGCCGGTAACAGAGCGTCTCTATCCGACGCCTTCCACGCTGCTGAAAGTGCTTCGCAAGGATGGCAGCGTCAGCGTTCCCAGTGTGGACATGGCCGCTGCGGATACGGACGTGACGGACAGCTGGCTGCGAATTCTCAATCGGGCGCTGAGGTCTGATACCCAGGTACGTATAGTGGTACACGGCGCTCAGGCCCCGGCATTCGTGCAAGGCCTCAAGGACCTCGGCGTGAGGCCCCAGCGTGTGGAGGTGGGAGAGCCAGCTCCGGAGAATGGGATTCTTATCGTACGGCTCTGAATGGTCTAGCGGTTGCTCCCTGCTGGTCTTACTTTGAGCTGGCCGGGGAGCGCTTCAATCGACAGCCAGTCGAACAGGTGCGTACGGTAACGCCCCTGATTGAATAGGTCAGCCTGATCATCGTAGTGCACATCGAAGGGATTGCCCGACTGCCCCATGGGCGAAATGCCGAACGCGCCATTGAGGTCCGCCAGATCTATCAGTCGACGTGTGGAAGGGCCGGCAGTCACGTCATAAACTGGTCCCCCCAGGTTGAAGCTCATGCTGTTGAGGCTCTCCCGGGTACCGTCGATAGCCACCGGTTTGGTGCTCAGGTGACTGGCGAGAGGCAACTTTCCAGCCAACGGGTGACGGTGCTCGAGGCTGGCCACTCTGCTCCATGTCCAATCGTCGACATCGACTCCCAACTGATCCACCAGCGACTCGACGGTGCTTACCCAGGCGTGCTCGATGGCGAGTTGACGGCCGTCAAGACTGGGTTGTTCGCGGTTGTCCCACCAGGGCGAGGCGGGTTTCCAATAAAGACTGGCGAGGCTTTTTTCCGCCATGTGAGTATTCACGAAGAACGCGTACCGCGGACCCAGTTCATCAGCAAACAGGGCGTGCATCAGATGCCCGTGCCAGCGTTGATAAATGGTTGCGCCGACGCTTGTCTGGTCGAAACTGCCATCCCATTGACTCAGCAGTTCGGCTGCCCGGGCCGCAGGCGCGCGCAGGTCGGAACGAACAAGCTCGTCGCTGAACAGCGGCTGGGCATCCCTGATCATCGTAAGAGCTTGCGGCCGAGCAGTGTCCAGCTGCATTGATTTGAAATAAGACAGATCCGGCGTTTGCTGCGCACCCAGCAGTTCGGCAATCCGGCTGGCTCTGTCAGCGGGGGCGTAATACCCAGGTAATACGCGACGCGGATTGCCATCGCCGTAGGGGTTGTTGGCGCTGAATATCTGGCCATCGTCGGGATTGACCACCCGTGGATTCATGGAGAACGGCTGGTAGCCTCGAAAGTTGTCGCGCTCACTCGAGCCGCTAAGCAAGGCAAAGCTGTTATTGCTGTTGGGCCAGCGCTTGAGCCGGCCGATTGCCCACATGGCGATGTTATCCTCCACATCGGCGTAGACAAGATTCAGGCCAGGTGACCAGTGCTGCGCGGCGGCTGATTCGAATTCCTCAAGACTCTTGGCTCGGGCAAAGCCATAAAAGGCCCCGACGGAATCATTTTCCGGATCAAGAAAGGTCCAGAACAAGCTGACAGGCGGGCTGTCGGGACTGTGATCAAAGCTACCAGGCTGGTCATTGATTATTGGGCCATGCCTCGAGCTGCGCATCTTCACCAGGCGGTCTTCCTGCCCGCGGATCTTGATCACCTCTTCATGTATCTGAAGCGCTTGCCAACGGCCTGCTGCCCAGACCTGATCGGGATTGTCCGGATTTACCCGTTCGCGATAAAAATCCACCTCATCATTCATCAGCATTGTCAGACCCCACGCATGCCGCCGCGTCTGACCGAGCAGCGCGAAGGGCAGGCCTGCCAGGAAGTGGCCGTAGACCTCATGCTCCGGGGTACGTATGTGAGCTTCATACCACACGGCAGGGGCGGAAAAGCCAATGTGCGGATCATTGGCCAGCATGGGCGCACCGCTCTGGCTGCGGCTGGCGTTGAGCACCCAGGCATTGCTGCCCAGGAATTGTCCGGCGGGTAATGTCCGCTCGACCTTTGCCAGTTCGGTCAGCAGGGGCTCAAGCAGAGAGGCGGTCTGCCCGGTTTGCGGGCGCGGTACCTGGCTGTCGGGACTGCCAGGTACCAGATCCTTTGCGTGCCGGTCTCCGAGGGTGCCACGCACGTGGTCCACCAGGGCATCGGTCTTGAACGCCTCGGCAAAGGAATAAGCCATATATCCCATGACGTGGCCAATGTCTTCCAGCGAAAAATAGTCTGGTTTGGTCAACAGTAGGCGGTATTCTGCGGGCACGCCGCCATCTTCTATGTACTGGTTGATGCCATCCTGATAGGCCTTGACCAATTGAACGTGGGGAGAGTCTGCCTGGCTTTTCATCCGCTCGGCATAGTCGCGCGCGTACCGGCTGATGCCCAGGGTACGGAAAAATCTGTCCGTCTCGAATGAGTCCTGGCCAAAAAGCTCGGATAGACGTCCCGCTCCGATCCGGCGCAGCACGTCCATTTGAAAAAGGCGATCCTGTGCGTGCAGGTAGCCTAGGGTACGATAGGCGTCCTGGTCGTTTTGTGCATCAATATGGGGCACGCCCCAGGCGTCGTAGAATACCGCGACGGGTTGGTCAAGGCGGTGAAGGTCCAGATTACCGCTACGTTTGACCTGTGCTGTATATAGCGTCCACCACGCGACCCCGGCAATAATTGCGCAGAGGACAAGCAGGACGAGGAAGGTTTTTACCAGGAGCTTGCGGCGGTTGGTCACAGGTGGCCTTGTATAAATCGAAATTATCCCGGCATGATGCTGAGAGAGATACCCGGCGTCAATCACGATTATTGTCACAGGAGAACAAGCATTATGGGGCAGAGCGTTGCGCTGGTTCTGGGCAGTGGCGGGGCCAGAGGTTATGCCCATATTGGGGTAATCGAAGAGATAGAACGGCGCGGTTATACAATCGAGTGCATCGCCGGTTGTTCAATGGGTGCGGTGATCGGCGGCATCTACGCAGCAGGAGGGCTGGCTGCCTACAAGGAGTGGGTCTCAGGTCTGGCTTATCTGGATGTGCTGCGCCTGCTGGATGTCGGGTTCGGTGGGCTGGGTGCCATACGAGGGGAGCGGATATTCGGCAAGATCAGGGAAATCGTCGGCGAGGTTCACATCGAGGAGCTGCGCATTCCCTTCACCGCGGTGGCAGCGGATCTGACCAATCAGCAGGAAGTCTGGTTTCAGCAGGGCTGTCTGCACCAGGCAATGCGGGCGTCTGCGGCAATTCCCAGCCTGTTTTCGCCGGTTCGGCAGGGCAGCCGGGTGCTGGTGGATGGCGGGTTGCTGAATCCGCTGCCGATTGTGCCGGTGGTTTCAGCCCACTGCGATCTGATAATGGCTGTGAATCTGAACGCCATTCATACCAACGGGTATGTGCTTCCGGTAATTGAGCGGCCCGCGCCGATGCGACAGCAATGGGACCAATGGCTGGAAACACTGAGTGTTCGCAACTGGCTGGCACGCAAGGACGTGAATGGCGCCGATGAGACGGCGGTGCTGGATTACCCCACCGAGGAGCCGCAGGCAGAGGTGATGGCGCACCGTCAGGAAGATGAAGCGGCGCCAGTGCGGGTGGAAGAAAATGTTGGGCCGGCGAGCATGCTGGAGCTGGTGAACCTGTCATTTGAAACCATGCAGGCTTCACTTACCCAATACAAGATCGCTGGTTACCCACCCGACGTGGTGATAGAGGTGCCGCGTCGTTTGTGTCGATTCTTTGAGTTCCATCGCGCCCCTGAGCTGATCGAGCTGGGACGAATGGTGGCTAGCGACACGCTGGACCGGTTTGAAGGGCGTAAGCCGGGGAATCCGTAGGCCCCCGTTCATTGGCCTGATAGAATGCCGACCCTGATTTACTGGCAGGAGAGCGGCATGACAGACAAAGTGCGATTGACCGAATACAGCCATGGCGCTGGTTGTGGCTGCAAGATTTCCCCGCAGGTGCTCGATGAAATTCTCGCGGTGGGCCAGCCGGGACCGTCGTTTCCCCAGCTTTGGGTCGGCAACGACAGCCGGGACGACGCCGCAGTATTCGGGCTGGACGACGAGCAGGGGATTGTAAGCACCACTGACTTTTTCATGCCTATCGTTGACGACCCCTTTGACTTCGGCCGTATCGCCGCTACCAATGCCATCAGTGATATCTACGCCATGGGCGGCACGCCCTTGATGGCCATCGCCATCCTCGGCTGGCCGGTCAATCTGCTGCCTGCCGCGGTAGCGGGCGAGGTCATTGCCGGAGCGCGTTCTGTGTGCATAGAAGCGGGCATGCCGCTGGCAGGTGGGCATTCCATTGATGCACCCGAACCCATTTTTGGCCTGGCTGTTACCGGGCGGGTCATGCGCCGGGAACTCAAGCGCAACGACACTGCCCGTCCGGGAGCGAAGCTGTTTCTTACCAAGCCGCTGGGTATTGGCATTCTGACCACAGCTGAAAAGCAGAAAAAGCTGCTGCCGGAGCATGTGGGCGTGGCGCGCGATCTGATGTGCCAGCTAAACCGCATCGGGGCGCAGTTCGCGACGCTCAAGGGCGTGCAAGCAATGACCGACGTGACCGGCTTCGGTCTACTCGGTCACCTGGTCGAGATGGCCGAGGGTTCGGGCATCAAGGCGCGCATTGAATATGCTCAGGTACCTTGTCTGGCGAGTGTCGAGCATTATCTGGCCCAGGGCTGCGTGCCGGGTGGTACCGGGCGTAACTTTGCCAGCTACGGCCACAAGCTGGCTGATCTGCCGGCAGCCTGGCGTGACCTGCTATGTGATCCGCAAACCAGTGGTGGGCTGCTGGTGGCCGTGGAGGCCTCGGCAGAGGAGGCCTTCCTGGCGATGGCGCGACACGAAGAGCTCGACCTGACGCCCATCGGCGAATGCCTTGAGGCTGATGGCGGCGCTTGCGTCGAGGTAGTCTGATGCGCGACGACATCAGGGATTATGGCCGGTTGTTCATCGAAAACATTCCGATGATGGATGTTCGAGCGCCAGTGGAGTTCAGCAAGGGCGCCTTCCCCTTGGTAGTCAACCTGCCTCTCATGAATGATACGGAGCGCCAGCAGGTCGGTACCTGCTACAAGAACCAGGGCCAGCACGCTGCAATCGAGATGGGCCACAATCTGGTCAACGGGGACCTCAAGGCCGAACGGATTGCGGCTTGGCGTGCCTTCGCCGACGCACATCCGAACGGTTATCTGTACTGTTTTCGAGGCGGCCTCCGGTCACAGATCGTGCAGCAGTGGCTGGCCGAGGCGGGTGTTCAGTACCCGCGGGTCATAGGGGGCTATAAGGCGCTGCGGCGTTTTCTTATCGATACGCTGGAGGAGTCGGTTAAAGCCTGTCCGATGACCCTGGTGGCCGGTCTGACCGGAACGGGCAAGACCGAAGTGATCACCGCCCTGGCCAACAGCGTGGATCTCGAAGGCCATGCCCACCATCGCGGCTCCAGTTTCGGACGCCACGCTACCGGCCAGCCCGGCCAGATCGATTTTGAAAATCGCCTGGCCATAGAAATGCTCAAGGTGCGTGGCGCCGGACACGAGCATTTGGTACTGGAAGATGAAGGGCGCATGGTCGGTAGCTGCTCGATCCCCTTGCCGCTTTATCACGCCATGCAGCAAGCACCGCTAATTTGGCTAGAAGACAGTCTGGAAAACCGCGTCACACGGATATTGCAGGATTATGTGGTCGATATGCACGCCGAATACGCGGCGCTGTTTCCGACTGACCCCGACCAGGCCTTCTCGACCTTTGCCGAGTATCTGACCACCAGCCTGCTGCGGATTCGCAAGCGACTGGGAGGGGAGCAGCACCAACTGCTGGACGAGTTGATGCGCAGCGCCCTGGAGAGTCAGATGCGAACCGGCGATGCCAGTGACCACCGGGGATGGATAGCTGGCTTGCTCGAAAACTACTACGACCCAATGTATGCATATCAACGTGCTGCGAAGGAAGAGCGGGTGGTTTTCAGCGGGGACCACCAAGCGGTAATCGAATACCTGGGCGAAGCCTCGCATCGACACCAAGCATGATGTGTGAACAATGCAAGTGATCGAGTCTTAATTTGACCCGCTGTGCTGATATGATCCTGATCAAGTTGGCTGGAGTGCCTCGAGCCATAATTTAGTCAGGAGATGGTACGGATGAGCATGGCATTCGCGGGGAAAGTAGCATTGGTCACCGGTGCTGGGGCGGGTATAGGTCAGGCAACAGCGCAAGCGTTTGCTGCTCAAGGAGCCAAGGTGGTGGTGTCGGATATCAATGTGGCGGCTGGCGAGGCCGTAGCGCAGGGGATCAAGGCGGCCGGCGGTGATGCGGTTTTTGTCGGCTGTAACGTTGCCGTGGCGGCGGAAGTCAAGGCGCTGATGGAAGCGGTCATGTCTGTTTACGGTCGCCTGGACTGCGCATTCAACAATGCCGGTATCGAAATAGAGCAGGACAAGCTCGCCGACGGTGATGAAGAGGTGTTCGACAGCATCATGGGCGTGAACGTCAAGGGTGTCTGGTTATGCATGAAGCATCAGATCCCGTTGATGCTGGCGCAGGGTGGTGGAGCGATTGTGAATACGGCGTCGGTGGCCGGCCTGGGCGGCGCGCCAAAGATGAGTATCTATAGCGCCAGCAAGCACGCGGTGCTGGGTCTGACCCGCTCTGCGGCGGTCGAATACGCCAAAAAAGGCGTGCGTATCAACGCAGTCTGCCCTGCCGTGATTGACACGGAGATGTTCCGCCGCGCTGCCGCCATCGATCCACGCAAGGCCGATTTCGCCGCGGCAATGCATCCGGTGGGCCGGATCGGCAAAGCCGAAGAAATTGCCGCAGCGGTCCTGTATTTATGCTCCGAGGGTGCGGCCTTTACCACCGGTATTGCCCTGCCGGTCGATGGCGGGGCGACTTGCATCTGACGCTCAAGGCTACTCGTCCCGTCCTTCAAGCATGGTTCTTTTAAGCAGTACGTAGACCGACCCTGTGCCGCCATGGCGCGGGGTGCATGAGGTGAAGCCCAGCACCTGTTCGTGCTGGCGCAGCCAGGTGTTGACGTGGCTTTTCAGAATGGGTTTGCGTCCGTCGTTGCGTATCGACTTGCCATGGGTAATGCGTACGCACCGAATTTCCAGTTTGTTGGCCTCGGCGAGAAACTCCCACAGAAGCTCACGGGCTTTTTCCACCGTCATCCCGTGAAGATCGATCGAACCTTCAAAGGGAATCTGACCGTTCTTCAGCTTGCGCAGTTGTGATTCCTGCACACCGTTCGCTGCCCAGCTGAGGTCTTCTTCCGGGTGAACGTCGATCACGAACTGATCAGACAGACCATCTACCCGTAGTCGGTTGTCGGTCCGCACGGCACCTTGCCGCAGCGTTTTAAGCAACGCTTTGTCGGCGCGCGGCTTGCCGGTATCGGCATGGTCGACCTTGATTGGCTTGACGCCCTTGGTTGCCTGTTTGAACAGGTCAAGGTCGTCGGGTTCGTTGGAATCTTCGCTCATGGTATCGGTGCAGTAATGGTCAGGCGTGCAGTGTACCAGTACTGCCTTGAAGGAGGCGATGCGGGTAGAATGGCAACTCTACTCCTTACCGGATCTGCTGCCATGACCGAACTCGCTGCGCTGACCACCATCAAGGACCTGGTTCGCTGGGGCGTCAGTCGTTTTCATGAAGCCGAGCTGTTTTTTGGTCACGGCACCGATAATGCCTGGGATGAGGCACGCCTGCTGGTACTCAACGCGCTTTATCTTCCGTGGGAAACGCCGCAGGAGTATCTGGATTGCCGGGTGACCGATAGCGAACGCAGCGCAGCGCTGAGCTTGCTTCAACAGCGTATCGATCAGCGCATTCCCGCTGCCTATCTCACCGGGCAGGCACGCTTTGCAGGGCTGGATTTCATCGTTGACGAACGGGTGCTGGTGCCACGCTCACCGATTGCCGAGCTGATAGCCAATCGTTTCGAACCATGGCTGGAGCGCGACCCTGAGAAGGTCCTGGATCTGTGTACCGGAAGCGGCTGCATCGGAATCGCCTGCGCCTATGCGTTTCCTGAGGCCGAGGTCGTTCTGGCGGATCTGTCCAGCGATGCGCTGGCAGTAGCCGAGATGAATATTGAAGTGCATGGCCTGCAGGAGCGAGTGGAGACGCGCTGGTCGGATGGCTTCGATGGAGTACCTGGCGAGCGATTCGATCTGATCGTGAGCAATCCACCCTATGTGGATGCACAGGACATGAATGCTCTGCCTGACGAGTACCACCATGAGCCGGAGATGGGCCTGGCATGCGGGGAGGACGGCCTGGACCTGGTGAGGCGAATGCTGGTCGAGGCAGCCGAACATCTTTCCGAAGACGGCGTGCTGGTCGTCGAGGTTGGCAACAGCATGGTGCATGTGATGGCGCAGTGGCCGGAGGTTGACTTCGAGTGGGTACCCTTGAAGCTCGGCGGTCACGGTGTGTTCGTGCTGAGTGCCGAGCAATGCCGCCGTTACCAGTCGCTGTTCATGGATGTCGGTTAACGCACCACGACCCAGAACAGAAGCAAGGCCTGGAAAATCGAAAACACGATAAGACAACCAATGGCGAATCGATGACCAAGGTCGTTGCGTTTGTAGTTTTCGATGACCGCACGTAGGCTGTTGATCTCGGTTTGCTGCTGGAGGTTAGCGGATTCCTGGTGGCGCAGTTGCGTCCACAGCTCGCTTACCTGGAACGACTGGACGCGTTCGGCGTTCCAGCTGTTTGAAAGAGTGCCGGGAGAATCTGCCAGGGCGCGACCCTGGGTCTGGGTCTCATCGGTATACACAAGCTCGAAGCCGGCGCGTGCGAGTATCTTCTCCTTTAACTGGCGATTTTCCGTACTGAGCGCCTCCTGGCTGTGCATCGGAACGGGCGTCACCCGATAATCGGTACAGTTTCGCTGGCACCAGTCAATCAGTTGCGCCAGGAGAAAGCCAGCCAGGCCGCGGCGGGCAGGGACCATGACGACGTCACTGTCGGGGCCAAAACGGAGCCGACGATTCTTGTGATCCACGAGTACTTCAAGCGTGTTGCGGCCGGCTTCCGGCGGTGCTTCGCCTTCCACCATCGCCTGTAGGCGGAGCAGCTCCAGGTCAGCAACCCGTTCGCTGGTCACGGCGATCCTGGCCAGCCGTTCGGCCTGGACCAATTGACGGGCCTTGAACACCGGTTTCAACTGTACCCAGAAAAAATCAGACGGGCGCGCCTGGGCGAACGGATTACGCCGCACCCTTTCGGCTGGTTGTTGCATGGTTGTCTGGTCCGCGCCGCTCATTGAATGTTCCGCCTTGGTCATTATGTTTATCGACCGGTCGGTGTTTTTCTTGACTTTCCTACCAGGCGCTCAATGCCTGCCAGATCAGACGTATCGCCAGGAGGGTCAAAAGAACGTTGAATATCAGTCCGAAGCGGCGGTTACTGATGTTTTTCAGCAGATTCAGGCCAGCCCAGGTTCCCAGAGCTCCTGCGGCAATCATCAGGACGATGAGCCCCATCCATTCGCCGAAGACAAAGCCCGCCGCCCCGTAAACCAGTGCTTTGGGGGCGTGTTGCAGGCTCATTGTTGCGGCGAACGTGGCCACAGTTGAGAAGCGCTCGCCATTTTGCTGCTGCTTGATAAAAGCGGCTACGAGAGGTCCGGTCGCTCCGATAAACAGACTCAAAAAAGTGGTGAAGAATGCCGCAATCAAGGTGCCAACCGGCCCGGTGGCTACCTTGGGGACGGGCGGACCCCAGCACAGCAGCAGAATGAACCCGGCAATGCTCAGTTGCACAATGCCCAGCGGTAGATCAACCAGAAACAGACTTCCCAGCCAGGCACCAAGGATAACGCCAGGTAAGAACCAGGCGACGATCCGAACATTGATGTGGCGCAAGGTCATCAGAGCGCGATTGGCGTTGGACCCCAGTTGCACCATGCCGTGCACGGGAATGATGGCTGCAGGAGGCACCGTCAAGGCCATCAGCGCCAACAATAATACGCCACCGCCGATTCCCAGGGAGGCCGTCACGGCGGAGGTAATCCCGGCGGCAAATATCAGCGCGGCAACCAGCGCAGGGGAAAGCCCGGCCGGGATCAACACGTCAAGAACGGCTTGCATCAGCGAACCTGTGAAGTGGAAACCACCAGACTAGCGCTCCGATAACAGACTGTCACCCATGCCTGCACAAGGCTATACTGCTCGCCTTGAATAATCTGACGTCGGGTTGTGCGCATGTCCGGGAACACCATTGGCACTTTGTTTACCGTTACCACTGCTGGCGAGAGCCATGGACCAGCGTTGCTGGCAATTGTCGATGGCTGTCCGCCCGGGCTGGAGCTCAGTGTCGATGATCTGCAGCGCGATCTGGATCGCCGCAAGCCCGGAACCAGCCGGCACACCACCCAGCGCCAGGAAGCGGATGAAGTCGAAATCGTCTCCGGCGTGTTCGAAGGACGCACTACCGGGTGCCCGATTGGCCTGTTGATTCGCAACACCGATCAGAAGTCCAAGGACTATTCCGCCATCAAGGACCTGTTTCGTCCGGCGCATGCCGACTATACCTATCATCACAAATACGGTATTCGCGACTACCGCGGCGGTGGTCGTTCTTCCGCCCGGGAGACGGCCATGCGTGTCGCCGCTGGCGCTATTGCCAAGAAGTATCTGGCAGCGCAGGGCATTACCGTGCGCGGCTACATGAGTCAGCTGGGACCGATCGAGATTCCCTTCAAAACCTGGGACTCGGTTGAGCAGAACGCGTTTTTCTGTGCCGACCCGGACAAGGTGCCGGAGCTCGAAGCCTATATGGATCAGCTGCGCCGGGATCAGGATTCGATCGGCGCCAGGATCACCGTGGTAGCCGAGGGCGTCCCCCCGGGACTGGGCGAACCGGTGTTCGACCGCCTGGATGCCGAGCTTGCCTACGCGCTGATGAACATCAACGCCGTCAAAGGCGTCGAGATTGGCGCTGGTTTTGCCTCGGTGGCCCAGCGCGGCACCGAGCATCGCGATGAAATGACCCCGGCTGGGTTTACCAGCAATAACGCAGGCGGAGTATTGGGGGGCCTATCCTCTGGCCAACCCATCGTGGCGCATCTGGCGTTAAAACCCACTTCGAGCATCACCACGCCTGGCAAGTCCATTGATGTAAACGGGGCTGCGGTGGATGTGGTCACCAAGGGCCGCCATGATCCCTGTGTCGGCATTCGCGCCACTCCGATTGCCGAGGCCATGATGGCCATTGTGCTGTTGGACCATTTGCTCCGACACCGCGGTCAGAATGCTGACGTACAGGTTGCGACGCCTGTGCTGCCGCAGCTTTAAACTCTCCTGGCGATCCGGTAGCGGAGGCTTGACTCAGTGAGCGCTCCGTTACCTTATTGGCGCCTGTCCGGTTTCTATTTTGCCTACTTCGCTCTGTTGGGCGGGGTAGCGCCATTCCTTGCCCTGTATTTCCATTATCTGGGCTTTTCTGCTGCGCGCATCGGCGAACTCGTTGCGGTTCCCATGCTCATGCGCTGTCTGGCTCCGAATTTGTGGGGCTGGCTGGGAGATGTGACCGGCAAGCGTTTGCTCATCGTTCGCTTCGGCGCCCTGGCTACGGCTGTCTGCTTCACCGGCATTTTCCTGCGTCAGGATTACGCGTGGTTGATGATCATCATGGCGACCCACAGTTTTTTCTGGCACGCCGTGCTGCCGCAGTTCGAGGCTATTACGCTGGCGCATCTTGGTGAGCGCTCCGGACGCTACAGCCAGATCCGATTATGGGGATCGGTCGGATTCATCGCGACAGTCATAGGCCTGGGTCTGCTGCTGGAGCTGTTTAGTCTGGATGTCTATCCGCTGGTCATGCTCATCATCATGTTAGCTATTTTCGCTTGCAGCCTGGCGGTGCCGGACGCGCCCCGGCGCGCCGCCCGGGATTCGCCGGGCCTGGCCAGCGGGTTTCTGCGACAGCTGCGGCAGCCGGGTGTGCCTGCCTTTCTGTTGTGTGTCGCGTTGATGCAGTTGTCCCACGGACCGTACTACACCTTCATGACCCTGCACCTTGAATCCCTGGGTTACAGCCGCGGCGTGATTGGCATGCTTTGGGCGCTGGGGGTAATAGCGGAGATCGGACTGTTCATGCTGATGGCCAGGCTGCTGGCCCATTGCAGTCTCAAGCAACTGCTGGTGACGAGCTTCCTGCTGGCGTCGTTGCGCTGGTTGCTGCTGGGAACCCTTGCTGATCAGCTGATAGTTCTGCTTTTCGCACAGATACTTCATGCAGCGACGTTCGGCATTTTTCACGTGGCTTCGGTTCATTTTATTCAGCGCAACTTCAGCGAACGCCTCCAGGGGCAGGGGCAGGCGTTGTATGCGACACTGGCCGGTATTGGCGGCGCGCTGGGAGCGCTGTATTCAGGCTATAGCTGGAATACGATCGGACCCATGTGGACCTTCGGTATCGCCAGTTGTGCCGCGCTACTGGCTGCTGCTGTGCTGATCACGCGCCTACCTGAACATCGTTGAGTCCCAACAGGCGAAGCCCATGAGTCATCTCGTCGTATATCACCAAGACAATTTATTGAATCCGGTCAAGCTGCTGAACCGCCTGGATGATATCAGCGCAACGCTAGCCGAAGTGGATGTCGCCCTCCGCCAGCTGGAGCTGCCTGAAAGACTTCGCGAAGCCATCCCTGGTGAGGCTCTCTCCGACAATCTTGCCAATGACATCGAGCGCAGTTGCGGAGCAGGTAATTTCTCCTGCGCTGAGCTGCGAAGCTATAAGGGGTCGCCGGGCTATGCTGCTGATGATCCCTCGCAAGGCGAGCAGGAGCATTATCATCGGGAACCGAGCCAGCTACTCGTTCTGAAAGGCGGCGGTGTGCTTTGCATTCACATCGCAGAGAGTTTGTACGTGCTTGGATGTGGGCCAGGCGATGTGATTGGCTTGCCTGCGAAAGTGGCCAAGTGGTTCCAGCCCAAGGCTGGCACAGCCTGCACCGTTGCGCACCGGGCTTTGACGCGCAATGGTTTAAAGGCTTGCCTAACGGGAAGTGACATAGCCTCACGTGTTCAGTTACCTGACCTGTAGGGGCGGCCCCCCCGAACCATCTGTCGCGCTGGTAGTCCATAAGTTTACGTGTCGCTGTTCTGTCACGTTGTTTCACTAAAAATAGAACTACATCATAACAAGGGGTTGCACATGGATCTTAATGTAGGTGGTGGAATTGTTGGCCTGATCATTCTCGTTCTGAGCATCTGGGCCATCATCAAGATCGTGCAGAGCGGAGCCAGTACTGTGGCCAAGGTTCTGTGGGTTTTATTCATACTGATCGTCCCGGTTATCGGACTGATTGTGTGGTTCTTTGCAGGTCCGCGCGGTGGAAGGACCTGAATGAGCGATGACTCAATCCGGGTGGCGCTGGTTACCGGCGCCGCCCGGGGGATAGGCCGTGGCGTGGCCCTCAGATTGCTACGCGACGGCTGGGCAGTCGTGGTGGGCGATATAGACGAAGTGATCGGTCAGGACACGGTCGAGGAGCTGGCCCGATTCGGTGCGGTGGAATTCGTTGAGCTGGATGTGACTGACGAAAGCAGTGTCGTTTCCTGTATTGAGCGGATTGAGGAGGACTTCGGGCAGTTGAACGGGCTGGTGAATAACGCGGGAATAGCCGATCCGGACAGCGGACCTGTCGAACAACTAAGCCTTGAGGAATGGAATCGACGGATCACCACCAATCTCACCGGCGCCTTTCTGTTGTCCAAGCACGCGATTCCACTACTGCGTGAGAGCGGGGGATCCATCGTGAACATGGCGTCGACTCGCGCCATCCAGTCCGAAGCCCATACCGAAGCTTATGCGGCCAGCAAGGGCGGCCTGGTTGCGCTTACCCATGCGCTGGCGATCAGCCTTGGGCCTACCATTCGGGTCAATGCGGTCAGTCCAGGCTGGATTGATACGCGACCGTCGCCGCAACAGCATGGCGATCCTTTGCGAGCGATTGATCATGATCAACACGCGGTGGGTCGCGTGGGGCAGCCTGATGATATCGCCGCTTTGGTGGCGTTTCTCCTTGGAAACGATGCCGGCTTTATCACAGGGCAAAATCTTGTCGCAGATGGTGGCATGACAAGACAGATGATCTACGTGGAATAACGCGCAGATGCGGGTTCTCCTGGGGCTGTCGGGCCCCAGCTCGAATCTAATCTCGTAGCAGCTTCAGCAGTCCAGGCCCAGCGCCGTTGATCAAGCTGGTGCTTGACCGTCCCAGGTAACACCCGTTCTTTCGGAGAGTTAGCGGCTATTGCCCTCAGGCGCGGGTCTTCCCGGGACTGGCGAGCACAGCTCGATACCTAGTCTCGCAGCAGCTTCAGCAGTCCAGGCCCAGCGCCGTTGATCAAGCTGGTGCTTGACCGTCCCAGGTAACAGCCATTCTTTCGGAGAGTTAGCGGCTATTGCCCTCAGGCGCGGGTCTTCCCGGGACTGGCGAGCACAGCTCGATACCTAGTCTCGCAGCAGCTTCAGCAGTCCAGGCCTGACGTCGCTTCAAGCTGGTGCTTGACCCTCCCAGGTGAAACTCACTTTCTCGGAGGCTATCGGCGGTTCCGCAAAGGCCCGGGCTGCGGCTGTCAGCCCGAGCGAGGTGGCGCTTACTTCTCGACGAAGGCACGTTCGATCACGTAGTGCCCCTGGTCCCCGTGCCTTGCTTCCTTGAAACCCTGGCTGTCGAGAATGGCGCAAGTATCCTTGAGCATGCTTGGACTGCCGCAAAGCATGAATCGGTCCGCCTCAAGATCCAGGGGCGGCAGACCTATATCCTCAAACAGCTTGCCGCTGGACATCAGGTCAGTCAGGCGCCCCTGGTTGCGAAACGGCTCGCGGGTCACGGTAGGGTAGTAAATGAGTTTGTCTCGAACCATCTCCCCGAAATACTCGTGATTGGGTAATTGCTGGTCAATCAGCTCCTGATAAGCCAATTCGCGAACGTGACGGCAACCATGCGTAAGGATGACCTTGTCATACTGCTCGTAGGTTTCCGGATCCTGAATGATGCTGATAAAGGGCGCCAGACCGGTTCCTGTGCTGAGCAGATACAGATTCCGGCCAGGCAACAGGTGGTCCAGAACCAGCGTGCCGGTGGGCTTGCGGCTGACCATGATCTGGTCCCCCTCCCGGATATTCTGCAAGCGTGAGGTAAGAGGGCCGTCCTGCACCTTGATGCTGAAAAACTCCAGCGTGTCCTCGTAATTTGGGCTGGCGATACTGTAGGCTCGCATCAGCGGCCTGCCTTCAACCTCCAGGCCGATCATGATGAAGTGGCCGTTCTTGAATCGAAATCCCGGATCGCGGGTGGTCTTGAAGCTGAATAGATTGTCGGTCCAGTGGTGAACACTGATTACCTTTTCGGTGTTGAAGCCAGCCATAGTCGTTCTCCCTTCTTCAATCTGATGGCAAGGAGTCTACGCTTTGGTACTATATCGGTTAAGCGACTTATATGCGCATATATAAACGGAAAAACCGATAATGAAATACACCCTTCGTCAGCTTGAAGTCTTTCTCGCTACCGCCTTCCATGAAAACCTCACGCGGGCGGCGGAGAGTCTGTCCATGTCACAGTCTGCGGCCAGTAGCGCCCTCAGAGATCTGGAGCGCCAGTTCGATGTGCAGCTATTTGATCGGGTGGGAAAGCGCCTGCAGCTTAACGAACTCGGCTCTATGCTGCGGCCCAAGGCGCAAGCGCTGATGGATCAGGCCGGCAGTCTGGAATCGGTGCTGGCCAGTCATGAAGATATAGGTAACCTGAAGGTGGGGGCAACCCTCAGCATCGGGAATTATCTCGCGGTGGAGATCATGGCTCGTTACATGGTTGAGCAGAGCGGGGCGAGGGTCCAACTGGAAGTTGCCAACACCGCAACCATTGTGCGCAAGGTGGCCAATTTTGAGCTGGATATTGGTCTTATTGAGGGCGAGGTCCACCACCCGGAACTGGACATGCACCATTGGCGGGACGATGAGTTGGTGGTGTTTTGTGCTCCGGATCATGCCTGGGCAGGCAAACCCTGGCTCGCCGACGAGGACCTTCTGACTGCTGAGTGGATAGTCCGGGAACCAGGGTCCGGGACCCGCCAGCATTTCGAATGGGCGATGCACGGCCTGTTGCCAAACCTGCAGATCAAGCTTGAACTGCAGCACACCGAAGCAATCAAGCGAGCGGTAGAGGCGGGGCTGGGTATTGGCTGTCTGTCGGCCATCACGCTGGTCGAAGCGTTCAAGCGTGGCAGCCTGGTACCGCTATCGGTGCCGCAGAGAGATTTTCGTCGCAGTTTCTATTTTGCCTTGCAGCGTAACAAATTCCGCAGTGCGGGAATCGAGCGCTGGCTGGAAATGTGCAAAGACTCAAACCAGCAAATATAAAAAGCCCGGACACATGGCCCGGGCTTCCAAGTACGACGGCGGGTTACTGCTTGCTGGCAATATTCAGCTGTCCATCCTGCAGCGGAATCTGCTCGCCCGGATGATTGTCCATGCGAACGGTACCAGGCTGGTCGCCGATAACGTAATCAACCTGGTAGCCCACAACCTTCGAGCTGCTGTCGTAAACTGTTTCACAACGATTTTCGACAGTGGTATAGGTATCGCCGGCCTGCATCTTCTCCTGGGTCTTGTTGCCCGCGTATCCGCCGGCAGCGGCACCCGCTACGGTAGCAATCTTCTTGCCGCTCCCGCCGCCGACCTGATTGCCCAGCACCCCGCCGATCAAGGCGCCCGCGACGGTGCCGAGCACCTTGTGTTCATCCTGAACAGGACGCTGACGCGTAATGACTACGTCCTGGCAGACCTCGCGCGGCGTGCGTTGATCTTCCGTTATTTCGGCGACGTTGGTCACCTCTGCGTGGGTGGGGGATTTACTGGTCATGGCGCTGTAACCGGCAAAGGCGCCGCCAGCGGTGGCGACGATCGCACCGATTACGATTCCTGACAGCATTGATTTGTTCATTGGTGTTACTCCGTGGTGGTTCATAATTCAGCTTCGGGTATCTACCCAAGCCCCTGCATAGTGGCACGTTATCAGACGAAGCGTTTCGGTTATCCATCCTTTTGTGAAAGAGATCGCAGTTCAGATGTCGCCAGTAGGCTAGGCCTGGTCAGCCGAAGGCGGGGCGCTGCCCAGCAATTCAACAAATTCCTGGGCAGAGACGGGGGGGCTGAACAGGTAGCCCTGGTAACAATGGCAAGACTGCTGCTTGAGAAAATCAAGCTGTTCGGCGGTTTCTACCCCTTCAGCAATCATTTCAAGCCCCAGGTTGCGCGCAATGGCGATGATAGCCCGAATGATTTCGGTGTCGTTTCCTTTTTCGGTGCAGTCCCTGACGAAGGACTGGTCGATTTTGATCAGGTCCAGCGGGAGGCGTTTCAGATAGCTTAAGGAAGAATAGCCTGTGCCGAAATCATCAATAGCGAAGAGCACCCCGAACCTGCGCAGTTCCTGCATCTTTTCGACGGTGTCGTTGATGTTCTGAATCACCACCCCCTCGGTAATCTCCAGCTTGATGCAGCTGGGCGGAATGCCGAGCGGCAGAATGGCATTTTTTACCTGCTCGACAAATCCCGGCTGGCGGAATTGCCGGGGGCTTATGTTGACGCTCATGCTGAAGTGCTGCACATCTATATGACCGCCGCTGATCAACTCGGCCACAAAACGGCATGACTGCTGAAGAACCCAGGCGCCGGCTTCAACGATCATGCTGCTTTCTTCAAGAATATCCATGAACGCAGCAGGTCCTATCAGTCCCTTGTGCGGATGGTTCCAGCGCATCAGCGCCTCGCCTCCAACGACACGCTGGGCCTGCGTATCGAACTGCGGCTGGTAGTACACGACGAATTCGGAGCTTGCCAGGGCCATGCGTAACTCGGATTCGATGGCCAGACGCTCGCTGGCGACCAGTTGCATGGCCTGTTCAAAGAAGGCAATACCGTTGCGACCGCTTTCCTTCACCTTGTACAAGGCGATATCAGCTCTTTTGAGCAGGTCGCCGGGGTTGTCTCCGTGGTCGGGAATTAACGCAATACCGATGCTGGTGCTGACTTGCAGACTGTGGCCTTCGATTTCCATAGGCATGGAAAGCGCGCTCAGCAGTTTTTCCGCTGTGGAATGTATGGACTCCATGAAATATGGATCGTCCTCCTCCAGTCCACTGATCAATACCACGAATTCGTCTCCGCCCAATCGGGCCACGGTGTCTTCCTGACGCACTACCATCAACAGTCGGCGGGTCACCTCTTGCAGCACGGCGTCGCCACTCGAATGACCCAGCGAATCGTTGATATGTTTGAAGTGGTCAAGATCGAAGAACAGCAACGCTCCCTTCAACCGGTGGCGCTGATACAGAGCGATGTTCTGGGTCAGGCGGTCGTTCAGCAATAGTCGATTTGGCAGATCGGTCAACGCATCGTGATAGGCAAGGTGTTTGATCCGTGCTTCGATTCGCTTCTGTTCGGTAATATCTCTGGCCGTGATGAGCAGGCAGTCGGCATCGTTGAGCTCCAGCGGCTCGACCGATACCGACACAGTGCAAATCTGGTCGTATTTGTTCCGAATGTGCATGACCTTCTGCTGAATTCTGCCGTAAGCGCTCAGCTCGGCCATCAACTTGTCCCGTTCACTGACGTCCGACCAGATTTCCAGCTCGTCAGCTGTCCTTCCTATCACCTCTGAGGCGGAGAAGCCCGTCAGTCGGGTGAACCCCTCATTGATCTCAAGATGTATTCCCGTGTCCCGCTCCGAAATGCTCATTGAATCGGGGCTTGCCTTAAAGGCCAGGGCAAATTTGTTTTCTGAGGCCCTTAATGCGGCCTCAGCCAGCTTTCTTGCGCTGATGTCTCGAAAGGAGAGCAGTACACAGCGCTGGCGATTGATGGTAAACAGCGCGCTGGACATTTCGCAGATATGAGCCCGGCCCTGTTTCCCACGCAGACTGACCTGGACACCTCGCAGCACCTCCCCGGCGTTGAGCATACCGAGAACGATCTCGTGCTGGTCCCCTGGCTTCCAGAATCCAATGTCCATGATTGAGCGTCCGATGACTTGCTCGGGCTGGTAACCGAAGGAGCGAATGAAGCTGCGATTCACCTCGATAATCACATGGCTATCCAGGTTTATCAGAGAACAGGGGTCGGGAAAGCCTTGGAATAGATTGGAGAATTTACTCTCGCTTTCCAGCAATGCCTGCTCGTTGCGCCGCCGCTTGGTGATATCGAGCAACGTGCCGACCATGCGCAACGCCTTCCCGGAAGGATCGCGATGCAAGGTGGCAGTAACTTCCAGCCAATGCCATGCGGCTCCCTCATGCTTGACGCGGTAGGTCAGCCGGTAGCGCTGCTGCCGACCGCGGCAGATAGCGATGAAAGCCCGTCGCATCGCGCGTTTGTCTTGCGGCGGTACCTTTGCCATGAATTCCGATAGCCGGCCTTTCCAGGCGTCGTCCGGATATCCGTGCAGTGCAGCTGTGCGGTGGGAGGTATTCAACAGACCGGTTGCGATTTCCCAGTCCCATATCCCCATTTGCGCAGCATCCAGAGCAAGGCTGAGGCTGTCCTGGCTCTGCCTGAGTGCGCTATCGATACGTGCCGGTGGGGCGCTCTGCTGGCTCGATAGTAGGCGTTCAGTGACAGTTGCTTCGCCAGAGGCGAGAGGTTGGAACAGGTAGAGGCGGGCGGTTGTTCCTTCGATCACCAGGCTTTCGACCGCTAGCGAGCATTTCTTAAGCGAGCCATCGCGTCGGCGCAACGTGTAGTCCAGCTGGGAGGAGGAGGGCGCCGCGTCGAAGCTATCAAGCATTTTCTGATGTTGTTGGGGATTCCCCCAAAGCGGAAACTCAGCGTCAAGCTGGCCTACCACGGCCTCCCGCTTCCATCCAAACACCGTCTGAAAGGTTGGGTTGAGGTCCAGAATCCGATTGGTCCTATCCTCCACCAATAGGGCAGGTGCCGGCATGCGACGAAACAGTAACAGGAACGCTTCGTCCCGGAGAACGGGGACCTCTGTAGCTGCACCGGGTGTTAACCCCATGTACATTTACTCTCAGTTTGGTTTGTCAGTTGAAGGTAGCCGCTTGGAAGAGCGGCGACAAGGTGTGGGTGCTCAACAATGGCAGTTGTCGCCTTGAAGCAGCGCAATCAGTGCCTGCCCTGCATTGGATAGCGTTCTGCCGCTATGCCAGATGCAGCCAAGCTGCCTGGTCAGGCTCACATCCGGCACAACCAGACTCTTGACCTGCTCATCGAGCATCGTGCGGGGTAAAACGCTCCATGCCAGTCCTATGGACACCATCATCTTTATCGTTTCCATGTAATTAGTGCTCATGCTGATGTACGGATTGACCCCATGCTGCTCGAACAGCTGGCTTACTACACGATGAGTAAACGTATTGGGACCAGGAAAGACAGCGGGAAACTCCGCGAGTTGCATAAGGCTTACACTTTTATAGTCTGCCAGGGGATGTTCAGGGGCCACGACAAAGTCGAGTGCGTCCTCCCAGATTCGGGTTGCGATGATTGGCGGCTCAACGCGTGGGGCCAGGGTAACCACTGCCAGTTCAACCTCCCCATGAAGAACCTTCTCGTGGGCGACTTCCGAATCCAGAAAGCGAATGTCCAGTGCCACCTCCGGATAAGCCTTGGTGTAGCTGCGCAGTACTGAGGGCAGGCGGTGCAGACCTATATGATGACTGGTCGCCAGCGACAGCCTGCCCTGCACAGTAGATGACAGGTTACTCAGCGCCCGGCGCGTATCACTCAGCGTATTGAGGATGTGCTCCGCACGCGGTTTGAGCGCACGGCCAGCCTCGGTGAGACTGATGTGCCGGCCGATGCGGTCGAACAGCCTGACCTCCAGTTGCAGCTCGAGGGCGGCGATGCGTTTGCTGATCGCTGGCTGGGTCAGGAAAAGCTCCTCGGCTGCCCGTGAAAAGGAGCCGCTACTTGCTACAGCGAGGAAGGCAGAGAGGTTGGCAGTATCCATTCGTATTCCTGTTGGTAATTCAATACATGAATATTATGAATTTGTTTTATCGAGCACCACCTTTTAACATCTCGTCGTGATTAGTACTGACAAATGGTTCGGCCTGATGCCCGGATCCTCGTCGCAGCCTGATTCAGGAGATCAGCATGCCCGCGCAAACACTTTACGACAAACTTTGGAATAACCACCTGGTCAAGCAACGGGACGATGGCTCTGCCCTGCTGTATATCGATCGACACCTGTTGCATGAGGTGACATCGCCCCAGGCGTTTGAAGGTCTGCGTCTGGCTGCGCGCAAGCCCTGGCGTATCGATGCGAACCTGGCGACGCCCGACCACAATGTTCCGACTACCAATCGCGCCGCTGGCGTCTCGGGTATTGATGATCTGGTGTCCAAGTTGCAGGTCACTACTCTGGATGATAACTGCAGCGATTTCGGGATCATGGAGTTTCGCATGACAGACCGGCGCCAGGGGATCGTGCATGTGGTAGGACCCGAGCAAGGCGCTACGTTGCCGGGCATGACCATTGTGTGCGGCGATTCGCACACCGCTACGCATGGCGCGTTTGCATCTCTGGCGCATGGCATCGGGACTTCCGAGGTGGAGCATGTATTGGCCACCCAATGCCTGGTAGCCAAGAAAATGAAGAACATGCTGGTCAGGGTTGAAGGCGAACTGGGCTTTGGTGTGACCGCCAAGGACGTCGTTCTGGCTGTGATTGGCAAGATCGGCACGGCTGGCGGCAATGGCCACGCGATTGAGTTTGCCGGCTCGGCGATTCGGCATTTGTCGATGGAAGGCCGCATGACCATCTGCAACATGGCGATCGAAGCCGGTGCAAGGGTGGGGTTGGTCGGCTGCGATGAAAAAACCATCGCCTATGTCGAGGGCCGGCCCTATTCACCCAAAGGTGATGATTGGGTCAAGGCCGTAGCGGCGTGGCAGGATCTGGTGTCGGACGCTGATGCCCAATTCGATACGGTGGTCGAGCTTGATGCTGCAGACATCAAGCCTCAGGTTTCCTGGGGTACGTCACCAGAGATGGTCGTGGCGGTCGATGCCAGCGTCCCGGACCCTGCTCAGGAAAGCGATGCGGTCAAGCGCAGTGGCTACCAGCGCGCCCTGGTTTATATGGGGTTGGAAGCCAATCAGCCAATTACCTCGATCAAACTGGATCGAGTCTTTATCGGCTCCTGTACCAACTCTCGAATCGAAGATTTGCGTGCGGCGGCGGCAGTGGCCAAAGGACGACAGGTATCGCCTTCGATCAAGCAGGCGATGGTCGTTCCTGGCTCCGGTCTGGTGAAGGAGCAGGCAGAGAACGAAGGGCTGGACGTTATCTTCAAGGCAGCTGGCTTTGAATGGCGTGATCCAGGGTGTTCGATGTGTCTGGCCATGAACCCGGATCGCCTGCAGTCAGGTGAACATTGCGCTTCGACCTCCAACCGGAACTTCGAGGGGCGGCAGGGGAACGGGGGACGAACTCATCTGGTTAGCCCTGCGATGGCGGCGGCTGCGGCGATTGCCGGTCACTTTGTCGATGTTCGAGAAATGCTCAAGCAGGAGGTAAGCGCATGAAGCCCTTTACCCAACATACCGGTTTGGTGGCACCACTCGATCGTGCCAATGTGGACACGGACCAGATCATCCCCAAGCAATTTCTGAAATCGATCAAGCGCACCGGCTTTGGCCAGAACCTGTTCGACGAATGGCGCTACCTGGATGAAGGGCAGCCCGGACAAGATGCCTCCAACCGGCCATTGAATACGGAGTTCGTGCTCAACCAGCCACGCTACAAAGGTGCCAGCGTGTTGCTGGCACGCAGGAATTTTGGCTGCGGCTCCAGTCGGGAACACGCACCCTGGGCGCTCGAAGAGTATGGTTTTCGCGCTATCCTGGCTCCCAGCTTTGCGGATATTTTCTATAACAACAGCTTTAAGAATGGTTTGTTACCCATTGTTTTGTCGGAAGAAGATCTCGACGAGCTGTTTGCTCAAGCGGAAGCCGAAGAGGGTTATCAGTTGACCGTTGACCTCGAAGCCCAGACGGTACTGCGACCCGATGGTAAGTCCTATGGCTTCGACATTGACGGGTTTCGTAAGCACTGCCTGCTCAACGGTCTGGACGATATCGGGCTGACCTTGCAAGACGCTGATGCGATCCGCTCCTTCGAGGTCGGACACAAGCAGAACAACCCGTGGTTGTTTGGTGCAATCAAATAAGCGAACCGGCGTATTCCCCGCCAGCAGCGGCAAACGCGGTTGCAAGGAGCAGGCATGAATAAGGTTGCCCATGACCAGGTCGTCCAACGTCAGTTCGGAGAACAGGCCAGCGTTTATCTGCGTAGCGAGGTACATGCTCGCGGTGTCGAGTTGGCAGCGCTTGCGCTAGCCGCTGCGAAATATCCGCAGGCGCGGGTACTGGATCTGGGCTGTGGCGCAGGTCATGTCAGTTTTCATGTGGCCCCGTCGGTGGCGGAAGTCATTGCCTATGACTTGTCCCAGGATATGCTGGACGTGGTAAAGGCTGCCGCGACCGAACGCGAATTGCGTAATATAAGTACTCAGCGAGGCGCGGCAGAGAAGCTGCCGTTTGCCGACGACAGCTTCGATTTTGTCTTCAGTCGCTATTCCGCGCATCACTGGAATGATCTGGAGCTGGCCCTGCGTGAAACGCGACGTGTGCTTAAGCCCGGCGGTCGTGCCGCGTTTGTTGATGTTGTTTCGCCCGGCGTGCCTTTGCTTGATACCTATCTGCAGGCAGTTGAAGTGCTGCGCGACACCAGTCATGTACGCGACTACTCAGCCGCCGAGTGGCTGCGCATGGCCAATTCTGCAGGGTTCTTGCTGCAGAGCCATAGTCAGCAACGGTTGCGCCTGGAATTCAGCTCCTGGGTCGAGCGCATGCGCACCCCTGATGTATTTTGCAAAGCCATCCGCGGTTTGCAGCAGGCGGTGGGCGAGGAAGTACGCAGCTATTTCGAAATTTCCAGCGACGGGTCTTTCAGTACTGATGTGATGGTGCTGTGGATCGGACGTTGATAAACAATCGAGGCGCCAAGGCGCCATATCGAGGAAGATATGAACAAACAGATATTGATTCTCCCAGGCGACGGGATTGGTTCGGAAATCATGGCCGAGGCGGTGAAGGTTCTGGAGCTTGCGGCTGATAAATTCGGATTGGGTATCGAGCTGTCGTTTGATGATCTGGGCGGGGCTGCCTATGAGCGCTATGGTGTGCCGCTGGCAGATGAAACGCTTGAGCGAGCTCGACAAGCTGACGCGATTCTTCTCGGAGCAGTGGGTGGTCCGCAGTGGGATACGATTGATCCGGCACTGCGTCCCGAGCGTGGTCTGCTGAAGATTCGTTCCCAGTTGGGTTTGTTTGGCAACCTGCGTCCAGCGATTCTCTATCCACAACTGGCTGAGGCATCGACCTTGAAGCCTGAGGTTGTTTCAGGTCTCGATATTCTCATCGTGCGCGAACTGACCGGTGGGATCTACTTCGGTCAGCCGCGTGAAAGACGGGTGCTGGAAAATGGCGAACGCCAGGCCTATGACACCTTGCCGTACAGCGAGAGCGAAATTCGCCGGATCGCCAAGATCGGATTTGACATGGCGCGGGTGCGCAGCAAGAAGCTCTGCTCGGTCGACAAGGCCAACGTGCTGGCGTCCAGTCAGCTGTGGCGTGAAGTGGTTGAGGAGGTGGGTCAGGAATACCCTGATGTGGAGCTATCCCACATGTATGTCGACAACGCCGCGATGCAACTGGTACGTGCCCCCAAGCAATTCGATGTGATAGTCACCGACAATATGTTTGGCGACATTCTTTCGGATCAGGCCTCAATGCTCACCGGTTCTATCGGCATGTTGCCGTCCGCCTCGCTGGACCTGAACAACAAGGGCATGTTTGAACCATGCCATGGCAGTGCTCCGGATATCGCCGGCCAGGGAATCGCCAATCCGCTGGCTACCATCCTGTCGGTTTCGATGATGTTGCGTTACAGCTTCAGCGAAGTGAAAGCGGCCGATGCTATCGAAAAGGCGGTAAGCCTGGTGTTGGACCAGGGGCTGCGAACCGGCGACATCATGTCGGAAGGTTGCCGCAAGGTAGGTACCGCAGAGATGGGCGATGCCGTGGTAGCGGCGCTGAAAAACCTGTAATCTGTCCGGCTACGTGCGCCTTGCAGTGAGCAGGGCGCAGTTGTCTTTGAATTCACCCCGTGGGGGTTGCTGTTATGAAAAAAGTAGGTTTGGTTGGTTGGCGCGGTATGGTTGGCTCGGTATTGATGCAGCGGATGCGCGAAGAAAATGACTTCGCTGAGATCGAGCCAGTATTTTTTACTACCTCCAACGTAGGCGGCAAAGGTCCGGACATAGGCAAGGATATTCCTGCGCTTATGGATGCGTTCGACCTTGAATCGCTGAAGCCTCTGGACGTCATTATTACCTGCCAGGGAGGTGACTACACCCAGGCCGTCTACCCGAAGCTGCGCGCCGATGGCTGGAAGGGCTACTGGATTGACGCGGCATCTACCCTGCGGATGGAAGATGAGGCGGTTATCATCCTCGACCCGGTAAATCGCCGCAATATTGATCAGGCCGTGCGCGATGGAATCAAGACCTATGTAGGTGGTAACTGCACCGTCAGTCTGATGTTGATGGGGTTGGGCGGGTTGTTCGAAAACGGACTGATTGAATGGATGAGCGCCATGACCTATCAGGCCGCCAGTGGCGCGGGTGCGCAGAACATGCGCGAGCTGATCGGTCAGATGGGCACGATCAATGCCTCCGTTGCAGATAAGCTGGCCGATCCGGCGAGTGCCATCCTCGAGATCGACCGAACCGTGGCGGCAACTATCCGCGGCGACAATTTCCCAACTGAACATTTCGGCGTTCCCCTGGCGGGCAGCCTGATTCCCTGGATCGACAAACAGCTGCCTAACGGGCAAAGTCGCGAGGAGTGGAAAGCCCAGGCCGAGACGAACAAGATCATCGGTCGAAGCGGTCGTCCGATTCCGGTCGATGGCATCTGCGTGCGTATTGGCGCCATGCGCTGCCATAGTCAGGCATTGACTATCAAGCTGAACAAGGACGTGCCTCTGGCTGATATCGAAGCCATGCTCGACGCACATAACCCCTGGTCCAAGGTGGTACCGAACGAGAAGGAGGCGACCCTTAGGGATCTTACGCCTACTTCTGTAACGGGCACCTTGAGCGTTCCGGTAGGGCGTCTGCGCAAACTCAACATGGGCTCGCAATATCTGTCGGCCTTTACCGTTGGTGACCAGTTGTTGTGGGGTGCCGCGGAACCACTTCGTCGTATGTTGCGCATCATCCAGGAAAGCTGAGCTCTCAAGCTCGGTGGGCATCACTCGCAGGGCATCCCCGTTTTCGGGGGTGCCCTTTGTCTTTTAAGACTATTTCTAAATCAAGGGGTTGGGATGAGTAAGTCATGTGATGTGGCAATAGTGGGCGTATATGGCATAGCCGGTGAAAGCCTGATGAGCCTGCTCGACGATCATCAGTTCCCGTTCGCCAAGATTCATTTGCTCGAAACCGAAGAGGCCGCAGGCGGGCGTCTGATGCTCAATGGTCTGAGCCAGCGGGTCGAGGTGGTCGAGCGCTTCGATTTCAGCCAGGTTAAGGTTGTAATATTTACCGGCGACAAGGCGCTTGCGGCCAAATGGGCGTCCGTAGCCGTGGAGGCTGGCTGTGTGGTTGTCGACAGCGCTGGGGCATTTCGAGACGCTGATATTCCTCTGGTTGTCGCTGAAGCCAATCCAGCGGCGCTAAAAGGCTACAGCGCACGTGGCATCGTCGCATGCCCTGACGCCCAGGTCGTTCAGGCGGTCATCGCGCTGAAGCCCCTGCTGGCTGAAGCGGGATTGGAGTCGGTCACTGTTGCCACCTATCAGTCGATGTCGACCCTTGGTCAGGAGGAGGTCGAGGCGCTCGCCCTGCAGACCGGCCGACTGCTCAATGGCCAGCCGGCGGAGCGCGGCGCATTCGCCAAGCAGGCAGCCTTCAATCTCATTCCTCGGCTTGGGGGGATTGACGAAGAAGGCAATACCGCGGACGAGAAGCAGTTTGCCGAAGACGTGCGCAGACTTCTGGAGCTCGGAGATCTGCCGGTTTCCGTAACCTGTGTAATGGTTCCGGTCTTCTTCGGGACGGCCCAGGTTCTGCAGGCTCGCACAGCTAGCGCCATTCCGATTAAACGACTGAGCACGCTGATGCGCAAGGCACCAGGTCTGAAGCTGCTTGACAAACCGGCTGAAGGCGGATATCCCACTCCTGTAAGCGATGCAACGGGCAGTGATCAGGTGTGGGTCGGCCGGTTACGGCTGGATTCGAGAGATCCTAACGCCATCAATATGTGGATTGTGTCTGATAATCTGCGAAAAGGTGTCGCACTTAACAGTCTTCTGGTCGCCGAGTTGTTGATAAAAGACTATTTGTAATCGATACTTGCTGTGGATTTCGTATTAAGCGGTTTAGGTTTGCGGGTGCAAGCCTCGTTAAGACTCGGCAGGAGCGGAGCAGCATCTTTCGGCGGGGAGCAGGTCAAGGGCCGATCGATGCAATCCAGAGTCTTCAGTTGCGTTAAAAAAACGATAAAAGCAAAGGATTTTCGCTATGGTTCGCAAACTGGTTTTGGCTGTTGCCGCAGCAAGCGCCTTGATGTCATCCAATATGGTTCTGGCTCTAGGCGTGGGGGATATAAACCTGCGTTCAGCTTTGAATCAACCACTGGATGCCGAGATAGAATTGCTCCAGATCCGGGATTTGACCAGTAACGAGATACTGCCCACGCTGGCTTCGCCAGACGAATTCGGCCGAGCCGGTATTGACCGTGCATTTTTTCTGACGGACCTTACCTTTACGCCGGAAATCAAGCCAGACGGGCGCGCAGTAATCCGTGTGACCTCAAGTCGCCCAGTAAAAGAACCCTTTCTGAATTTCCTGATGGAAGTGCGCTGGCCCTCAGGCAGGGTACTCCGTGAATTCACCTTGTTGCTTGACCCGCCCCTTTACCAGCCTGGCCCGATAACTACGCCTGCTCCGGCGGTAACTCAGCCAAGCATTGCGCGCCAGCCATCTGCAGCCGCGCCGGTGCAGCCCCAGCCGCCGGTTACCAGAGCCCCAGCCGCAGCGCCGAGGCAGACCACCGCCCCGTCGGATTCCGGTCAATTGCGTACCAGCAAGTCCGACACTCTCTGGGAGCTTGCGTTGCGCCATCGTCCCGCGGGAGCCTCGGTACATCAGACCATGCTGGCCATTCGGGATCTGAATCCTGAGGCTTTCCTGAACGGCAACATCAATCAGATGCTGGCTGATCAGTCGCTCACGCTGCCCGATTTCATCCAGGCTACGCAGCGTAGTCAGGCGGAAGCGATTAACGAAGTGGCACAACAGAACTCGGCGTGGCAAACAGGGCGTCAGGCCGCCGCCGCGCCGTCGCAAAGACAACTCGACGCCCGTCAGCGCGATACTGCGGCTCCAGCTCCCGCCGTGACAGAGGAAGGCGACTCGTTACGTCTGGTATCCGGCGTCGATGAACAGGGTGGCGCAGGCGATACTGCTGGCGCAGCCGGCGAAAACCAACTCCGGGACGCGCTTGATCGCACCAAGGAGCAACTGGATTCCGCCGAAAGCGAAAAAGCTGAACTGTCTGATCGCCTCGGTGATGTGCAGACGCAACTTGAAACGCTGCAGCGTTTGCTGGCTCTGAAGGACGCTCAGCTTGCTGCCATGCAGGAACAGCTGGCCAGTGAGAACGTAGCAGTCGATAGCTCTCCTGCCGCAGTAGTCCAGGAGCCCGACGCCGAGCAAACCACTCAGACAGAGCCCGGTGCAGCCGAGGAGCTCGCAGAGGTTTCGGCCACCGCCGTAGAGGGCGAGACAGCTGCGCTGGATGAGTCTGAGCCATCTCGGGTGGAGATTGCTCCAGAGGCGCCCCAGGCTATGCCGGATCCAGCGATAGAAGAGTCTGCAGTTGCAGCCCAACCCGCGGAGCCGGTTGCTGCCGAGCCCGTAACTGAAGAAATTGATAATAGTGTCGAGGCAATGTTGCAGCGATTCCTGCAGAATCAGACGTTGGTTCTGATTACCGGAGGTATTGCGCTACTGGTCCTGCTGCTGATTCTGATGGCGCTGGCAAGACGCAATGCGCGCCGGGAAGAAGCCCTGTCCGACGGTTTCGTCGCGACCGCTCCCTTTGCCAGAAAAGACGATAACGAAAGCAACACTGGCGACGATTTCAACGTGGCTCTGGCCGCATTCGAGCAGCCCCGTGACGAGCAGTTCATCGCCCAGGATGCCATGACCGAGGCCGATGCCCTGATTGCCTACGGCAAGCTTCCCGAAGCGGCTGAAGTCTTGAGTCAGGCTATTGATCAGGAACCGGAGCGGACTGACCTGCGCCTCAAGTTGATGGAGGTCAAGGCGCTGCAGCAGGACCAGCATGGCTATGTGGAGCAAGCCGAGACCTTGCACGCCCTGGGCGGTGTGGAACCCGAGATTGCCGAGCTGAACACCCGGTTTCCCGCAATGGCAGCAGGGCTGCTGGGCGCCTCGGTAATCATCAATGATCTGGAAGAAGAAAGTTTCGATATTGATTTTGAAGCCGAGTCCGCAGACGCCGGTGATGGCACCTGGTCGCCTGACGAACAGCCCCTCGAATACGACTTCAGTGAATTCGATAGCGAGCTGAATCCGCAGCCTGACGACGCTGTTGTCACGCCAGCTTCAGGTGAAACGGTGGCGGATTCGTCTGTCGAGGCGCCGCCAACGGCAGATCTTTCGGTTCCGGCAAAGGCCGAAGAAGAGCCCGAGTTTGATCTGGACTTCGATCTGGATGACGGTTTGGCAGAAGAGTTGGCCCAGCCGGATCGATCCGAGACAGCCGATATGTCCGATTCGGACCTCGACTTCAACTCGGATTTCGAGAGCAGGGAAGAAGCGCAGTTGGCGACACCAGTTGAAAGCCCAGCCGCAGACGAAGCGCTGGAAGACGATTTCGACCTCTCGCTGACCGATGATCGGCAAGCTGACAGTCTCGCGGCTGAGCTGGCAGCTCTGGATGATTCCGTTGCGGAGGAGCCCTTCTCCGGCGCGGATGACGGAGACGCAGCCGAACCAGCCGCTGAAGCGAAGGAAGAAGAGGATTTTAGCTTCACCGATGACGAGCTAGCCGGCTTCGAAGACGAACTCAGCGCCTCTATCGCTGCGGAGTCTGTAGACAGTAAAGGCGACGTCAGCGACCTACCCGACGCATTAGATCCGTTTGCTGCGAATATTCCGACGAACGAAGCAATGAGCGACAGTATGGAAGACGAGTTTGACTTTCTTTCTGGCACCGACGAATGCGCTACCAAGCTGGACCTTGCCAGAGCATACGTCGATATGGGTGATGAAGAGGGAGCCAGAGATATCCTTGCAGAGGTAGTAGAAGAGGGTAACGATCAACAGCAGCAGGACGCTCGTGACATGTTGGGGCAACTGAGCTGATAAATGAGTAGTACAACGTCGAAAGCGGCCGCCCCCGAGGCGGCCGCTGTTGTTTCAAGAGTCGCAGCTTGCATTGAATACCGTGGCACGGCCTACCGTGGGTGGCAAAGGCAGCAGCCGGGTGTACGCAGCGTTCAGGAGCAGGTGGAAAAGGCCCTGTCGAAGGTGGCCAATCATCCTGTTTCGACCTCTTGCGCCGGGCGCACCGACGCGGGTGTGCATGCCTCCTGTCAGATTATCCACTTTGATAGTGACGCCCAGCGCACCCCTTTCAATTGGTTTCACGGCGTGAACGCCAATTTGCCTGCGGATATCAGTCTGGCCTGGGCTCATCCGGTTGATCCTGATTTCCACGCGCGTTTCTCTGCCATGGCGCGCCGTTACCGTTACGTGATCTACAACGATCCGGTGAGACCAGCCCATCTGGCCCATGAGGTGACCTGGAACTATCGCCCGCTTGATGTGGAACGAATGCACGAAGCAGCCCAGGCACTGCTGGGCGAGCATGATTTTACCGCTTACCGGGCGGTGGCCTGTCAGGCCAAGTCCCCAGTAAAGAAGGTGCATCACCTGCGTCTTATCCGCTTTGGCCAGTTCATTGTCCTTGATATCAGGGCCAATGCCTTTCTCCATCACATGGTACGTAATATTGCTGGCGTGCTGATGCAGATCGGCGCTGGCGAGCGCCCGATAGACTGGGCGCGCGAGGTGTTGGAAGCGCGGAGCCGAAGGGAGGGCGGACTGACGGCTCCGGCGTTTGGCCTGTATCTGGTGGATGTAACCTATCCGGAGCGTTTTGTCTTGCCACGCCGGTATATGGGGCCACACTTTCTATCCGGGTTGAATGACCTGGACGACTGACGCTCAGATTGCTGATCTGCTACTATCGACAGCCTTGTTTACTTCTGGTGGGTCGAGTCTGGCTATGGTCCGAGTCAAAATCTGTGGCATTACCCGGGTCGAAGACGCGCTGGCAGCAGCACAGGCGGGTGCGGATGCTATTGGTCTGGTTTTTTATTCGTCGAGCCCCCGTGCAGTCACGCCTCGACAAGCCCTGGATATCATTGACGCGCTGCCCCCTTTCGTGACGACGGTAGGGCTCTTCGTCGACGCTGAGGCCGCTGAAATCCAGGCGATATTGAGCCAGGTTCCTCTGGATATGTTGCAGTTTCACGGTGACGAGCCGGACAGCTTTTGCCAACAGTTTAAACTCCCGTACCTGAAGGCTGTTCGGGTGCGTCCTGGTGATGATCTCAATGCCCTTGCTGCCCAGTGGCCGGGTGCTGCGGGCATTCTGCTGGACAGCTATAAGCCCGGTGTTCCGGGTGGCACCGGCGAGACGTTTGACTGGACTATGATTCCGGATCAGCGCAACTGGTCACTGGTGCTGGCAGGCGGGCTGGAATCCGGCAACATTCGTCAGGCTATCAACGATGTGAGTCCGTGGGCTGTCGATGTAAGCGGTGGCGTCGAAATCGCCAAAGGCATCAAGGACTTGGAAAAAATCAATGCGTTCATTCAAGAGGTCAAGCGTGTCTGACTCAACTCCTATGGATTACAAGGCGGTTCCTGACCAGCGAGGCCATTTTGGCCCCTACGGCGGACGTTTCGTTTCAGAAACCTTGATGGATGCCCTGGAAGAGCTTGAGAGCCTGTATAAGCGGCTGTCGACGGATCCAGACTTCCAGGCTGAGTTCGATCGTGACCTGGCCCATTACGTAGGTCGCCCTTCGCCTCTTTATCTGGCAGAGCGCCTGACGACGAAGGCGGGGGGAGCGCAGATCTACCTCAAGCGGGAAGATCTCAACCATACGGGTGCGCACAAGGTTAATAACACCATAGGTCAGGCTCTGCTGGCCAAGCACATGGGCAAGCCCCGGGTGATAGCTGAAACCGGCGCTGGTCAGCACGGCGTCGCTACCGCTACCGTCGCCGCCCGGCTGGGCCTCAAATGTCAGGTTTATATGGGCGCGGACGATGTCCAGCGTCAATCGCTGAACGTGTACCGGATGAAGCTGCTGGGCGCTGAAGTGATACCCGTAACGTCCGGGTCCAAAACGCTCAAGGATGCCATGAACGAAGCGATGCGGGACTGGGTGACCAATGTTGACGACACCTTTTACATAATAGGGACGGTAGCCGGGCCCCACCCTTATCCGCAGCTGGTCAGGGATTTTCAGTGCGTGATCGGCCGGGAAGCCAGAGCGCAATGCCTGGAGCAGGCGGGCCGCCTTCCCGATGCGCTGGTGGCCTGTGTCGGTGGCGGGTCCAATGCTATCGGGCTTTTTCACCCCTTCCTTGAAGACGCCGATGTAGCGATGTATGGCGTGGAAGCTGGCGGACGGGGGCTGGAAACCGGCCAGCACGCGGCGCCGCTCAGTGCCGGGCGTCCCGGCGTGCTCCATGGCAATCGCACCTACCTGATGGAAGATGAGGCAGGACAGATTATCGAGACCCATTCAGTGTCTGCGGGGCTGGATTATCCTGGCGTGGGGCCTGAACATAGCTGGCTGAAGGATATTGGCCGGGTGAGCTACGTGAATGCGACGGATGATGAGGCCCTGGCCGCGTTTCGCGAGCTGACCAGGATCGAAGGGATAATGCCTGCGCTGGAATCCGCCCATGCGGTAGCCTATGCGGTCAAGCTGGCGGCCACGATGCGTCCGGATCAGATCATCATCGTGAATCTGTCAGGGCGGGGCGATAAAGACATTCATACCGTAGCGGGTATCGATGGCATCAGCATCTAAAAGAGTGTGACATGAGCCGAATTCAACAATGTTTTGAGTCGCTACGCGCCGAAGGCCGTAAAGCGTTGATACCGTACGTCACCGCCGGAGATCCGAATCCGGAGATGACCCTGCCGCTGATGCATGCGCTGGTAAAGGCCGGAGCCAATATCATCGAGCTCGGAATTCCCTTTTCCGACCCGATGGCCGATGGTCCGGTGATTCAACAGGCGATGGAAAGGGCGCTGCTGCATAACGTAAGCCTGTCTCAGGTGCTCGATATGGTCAGGGCCTTTCGCGAAACCGACCAGACCACGCCCGTCGTACTAATGGGTTACCTCAACCCGGTCGAACGCATGGGTTACGAGCGCTTTGCTCAACAGGCCGCCGACGCTGGTGTCGACGGCGTGCTCACGGTCGATTTGCCGCCCGAAGAGGCGGATGAGGTGATCGGCTTCTTCAAGCAGCACGGATTGGACTGCATTTTTTTACTTTCGCCGACGACGACACTTGACCGAGCCCGCATCATTTGCGAACGCGCAAGCGGATATGTCTACTATGTTTCGTTAAAAGGTGTGACCGGCTCCAGTGCTTTGGACGTCACCGATGTGGCAACCAAACTGGATCGCCTGCGTACGGTCACCGATCTCCCTATTGGGGTCGGTTTCGGGATCCGGGATGGCGAGTCCGCAGCAGCGGTCGGGCAGGTCGCTGACGGGGTGGTGGTCGGGTCGGTGCTGGTAAGCAAGATAGCTACCTATGCCGAACAGCCCGAGCAAGCTCGCGAAGCTATCTCGGTGATCATTCGGAGCATGCGCGCAGCCATGGATCGCTGAGCATCACCTATTGGCAATAGCATAAAAACAGATAAGGAATGGCAATGAGCAACTGGCTGGTGGACAAACTGATACCTTCCATAGTGCGCTCCGAAGCTCAAAAGAGCAGCGTACCTGAGGGGCTGTGGCGCAAATGCCCGTCCTGTGACGCGGTGCTATACCGTCCGGAACTGGAAAAGAACCTGGACGTGTGTCCCAAGTGCACCCATCACCTGCGTATAAACGCTCGCAGAAGGCTGGATATTTTCCTGGACGCAGAGGGGCGCACTGAAATAGCCGCCGAACTCGAACCCATAGACAAGCTGAAGTTTCGCGACACCAAAAAGTACAAGGATCGACTGACCGCGGCGCAAAAGGAAACCGGCGAGAAGGATGCGTTGGTCGTGATGCAGGGCACGTTGAAAGACATGCCGATCGTTGCCAGTGCGTTTGAATTCAACTTCATGGGAGGATCCATGGGGAGCGTGGTCGGCGCGCGCTTTGTAAGGGGCGCCGAGATCGCCCTGCGTGAGCGTATTCCCTACGTCTGTTTCCCCGCTTCAGGCGGAGCTCGCATGCAGGAGGCGCTGTTTTCATTGATGCAGATGGCCAAGACCAGCGCTGCGTTGGCGCGTTTAAAGGAAGAGGGCATCCCGTTCATTTCGGTAATGACAGACCCCGTTTATGGTGGTGTTTCTGCCAGTCTGGCCATGCTTGGCGATCTGAACGTGGCGGAGCCCAATGCCCTGATCGGTTTTGCCGGCCCGCGGGTAATTGAGCAGACCGTCCGCGAGAAACTGCCCGCTGGCTTCCAGCGAAGTGAGTTCCTGCTCGCCCATGGCGCCCTGGACATGATTGTTTCGCGTGGGGAAATGCGTGATCGTATCGCCAGTATCCTGACCATGTTGACCGGCGCTCCAGCCCCTGCTACGAACGAAGTGATCGAGTTGGCTGGCGAGGCCTGATGAGCCCACTCAGTCTGCCCGAGTGGCTGGCACGCCTGGAAAGTCTTCACCCCGTCGAAATAGATATGGGACTGGGGCGAGTCCAGGCGGTGGCCGAGCGGTTGCAACTGCTACGGCCGGCGCCCCTCGTGTTTACTGTTACCGGCACCAACGGCAAAGGGTCCACTTGCGCGGGTCTCGATTCGCTGTTGCGTCAATCAGGCCTGCGCAGCGGCTGTTACACCTCACCCCATCTGCTTCGTTACAACGAGCGCATCACCCTGCAGGGCGAGCCGGTTGGCGACCAGGATCTGTGCCAGGCCTTCCAGGCCATCGAAGATAGTCGCGGGGATATCTCGCTTACCTACTTCGAATTCGGCACCCTGGCCGCACTCTGGCTGTTTCGGCGCGCCGGCCTGGATGCCGTGGTTCTGGAGGTCGGCCTCGGCGGGCGTCTGGACGCAGTGAACGTGGTCGACGCCACCATTGCGGTGGTGACCAGTATCGGCCTTGATCATCAGGAGTACCTTGGCGATACCAGAGAATCTGTAGGCTTCGAGAAGGCCGGAATAATGCGTGCCGGCCGGCCGGTAGTGACCGGGGAAACCGATCTTCCGCAGACTTTCGTTGATGAAGTTGCCCGGCGCGGTGCGACCTTGCTGCAGCGAGATGCGCATTTCGGCTGGAGTGATACCGACGATCAGTGTTGGTCATTTCATGGGTTGAGTCCGGAAGGTCAACCGCGCAAGCTGACCCGGATGCCATCTGTCCGGTTACCCAGGGATAATCTTGTTCTGGCAGTTCAGGCTTTCTGGGCAGCCGGGCTGGATTTGTCCGACACGCTGATAGCCCAGGCCCTGCGCGAGGCGTTTGTCCCCGGCAGGCTGGAGCGTCGTTCCATCAGTTGGCGAGGGCAGCCGCGCAGATTGTGCCTGGATGTCGGGCATAATCCGCATGCGGCGGCTTATCTGGCCAGCTATCTGCGAGCCAGGCCCGATACCCGTCAGGCGGTGTTTGGTTTGCTTGGCGACAAGGATCTGGCGGGGGTCGTCGACCCGCTGTGCGGCCTGTTTGAATCCTGGGCAGTGGCATCGCTTTCGACGCCACGCTCTCGCTCGGCGGAAGAGCTGGCGGTGCATCTCATTGCCCGCGGCGAACGCGTCGAAGCCCATGATTCAGTTGCCGCAGCGTTAATCGATGTGTTGGATAATTCCCCTTCGAGCACCGAAATCGTTATATTCGGGTCGTTTTTCTGTGTCTCAGAAGCCATACTCTGGCTATCTGCACAGGTTCAGGAGCTAACCGATGGATGAACGTCTCAAGCAACGCATAATAGGCGCACTGGTGCTGGTTGTCGCGGCGGTGGTTTTTCTGCCTATGCTGCTCACCGGACAAGACGAAACGGCGCGTGTAGAGGTGCAGGCACCGGAGCCGCCGCAGATGGATGAGCGCGAGATAGAAGTGGCTGCACCAGTGGAATTGCCGGAACCCGAACAGGTTCCCGAGATACCGCCGTTGCCTCTTCCCGAGCCGACTCAGCCGCCTGAGCCAGAAGTCGCTTCCAGCGCACCAGCGCCTATTCCTGAGCCTGCCCCAGAACCAACCCCGGTGCCAGCTACGGAGCCCGCTGCTGAAATCAAGGACGGCTGGGTTATTCAGCTGGGCAGCTTTTCCAGTGCCGGGAATGCCGAAGGGCTGCGTGAAACCTTACGCACGCAGGGTTATAACGCCTACACGGTTTCTGCCAACGTTGGTGGCAACGCCATTACCCGAGTATATGTCGGTCCGGTGGTAGACCGGGAGGGAGCCAATCGTCTGCGCGACGAGCTCGCCCGACGCCATGACAACAAAGGCCTGGTCGTCGCCTACGACACGAGCACAAGCGCTCGATAATTGCTGTTCCGGTGTGGCACGCGGCTCTGTTAGAATGGCGCACTTTTCGTAATTGGGTGCAGAGCCGTGACGTTAGTCTGGGTGGATTGGGTGATTATCGCCGTTGTTGTCATTTCGGCTCTGATCAGCCTTACGCGCGGGTTCGTCAAGGAAGCGCTGTCGCTGTTGACCTGGGTCGTCGCCGGTCTGGTCGCCTGGATGTTTGGCGGGGCCTTTGCGGATCTGCTTGTCGGATATATCGAAACTCCATCATTTCGCGTCATGGCAGCCTGTGGCATTCTTTTCGTTCTCACGCTTATCCTGGGTGGCTTGATCAATTACCTCATCGGGCAATTGGTGCTGGTTACGGGACTGACGGGCACAGATCGCTTTCTGGGAATGGTCTTTGGTGCCGCCAGGGGTGTGCTGCTGATTGTAGTTGCCGTGGGGTTGTTAAGCCTGGCACCTGTAGAAGCTGATGACTGGTGGCGCCAGTCGCAACTCATTCCCCATTTTCTGTTAGTGGCTGACTGGTCCAAGGGGATGATCCTGGGGCTGTTTGGTCGTTGATTTTCCGTTCTCGCGGACGAGAGCGTTTTCCACATTAACGAAAGGTGTTCAAGTATGTGTGGCATTGTTGGCATAGTGGGCAAATCGAACGTCAACCAGGCGCTCTATGATGCCCTGACCGTCCTGCAGCATCGCGGCCAGGACGCCGCCGGCATAGTGACCAGCGATCGGGGTCGTTTGTTCCTGCGCAAGGATAACGGGCTGGTGCGTGACGTATTCCATCAGCGCCACATGCAGAGATTGATCGGCAACATGGGTATCGGCCACGTTCGATACCCTACTGCAGGATCATCCAGTTCCGCTGAAGCGCAGCCCTTTTACGTGAACTCACCGTACGGAATCACGCTCGCGCATAACGGTAACCTGACCAACGTCGAGCAGCTTTCGCGGGAGATCTACGAATCAGATCTGCGCCACGTCAATACCAATTCCGATTCGGAAGTTCTGCTGAACGTTTTTGCCCATGAGCTGGCGCGTGGCGGCAAGTTGCAGCCCAGCGAAGAAGATATATTCAACGCAGTCCGGGCGGTGCACGACCGTTGCCGGGGTGGCTATGCGGCCATTGCCATGATTACCGGCTATGGCATTGTTGGTTTCCGCGACCCGAATGCGATTCGTCCCATCGTCTTCGGCAAGCGTGAGGTGGAAGGGGGCGTGGAATACATGATCGCCTCTGAAAGCGTTTCGCTGGATGTGCTGGGCTTTGAGCTGATTCGAGACCTGCAACCCGGTGAGGCGGTATATATCACCGAGAAAGGCGAGCTATTTACCCGTCAGTGCGCCGAGCATCAGATGTATTCACCGTGCATTTTCGAGCATGTCTATCTGGCCCGTCCGGATTCAATGATCGACGGTATCCTGGTCTACAAGGCACGCCTGCGCATGGGCGAAAAACTGGCGGAGAAGATTCTTCGGGAACGTCCGGACCACGGCATAGACGTGGTGATCCCGATACCCGATACCAGCCGGACCTCGGCAGTCGAACTGGCCCATAACCTGGGGGTTAAGTTCCGTGAAGGCTTCGTCAAGAACCGTTATATCGGCCGAACCTTCATCATGCCTGGTCAGGCGGCGCGCAAGAAATCCGTGCGCCAGAAGCTCAATGCTATCGAACTGGAATTCCGTGGCAAGAACGTAATGCTGGTTGATGACTCGATCGTGCGGGGGACTACCTGCAAGCAGATCATCCAGATGGCCCGAGAGGCCGGAGCCAAGAACGTGTATTTCTGCTCTGCTGCGCCTGCCGTTCGCTACCCTAACGTTTACGGCATCGACATGCCGAGTGTGCATGAGCTGATAGCGCACAATCGTACCACCGAAGAGGTCGCCGAACTGATCGGAGCGGACTGGCTGGTGTATCAGGACCTGGAAGATCTCATCGAGGCCGTGGGAGAGGGCAATCCCGAGCTGACCCGCTTCGACTGTTCGGTATTCAACGGTGAATACATTACCGGCGACGTGAATGAAGCTTACCTGGGCAAGATCGAGCAGGCTCGCAACGATGCAGCTAAATTCACCGGCGAGATGTCGAACGAAATAATCGATCTACACAATAATTGAATGTGAGGCTAGGCCTCGGGGATAGATAATGACTATCGAATGGGAGCCCGGCAGGCTCGACAGCGACCTGGAAAATGCCAGCTTCGATACCTTGGCAGTGCGCGCTGGCCAGCGCCGTGGGCCCGAGGCTGAGCATGGTGAAGCGCTGTTCATGACGTCCAGCTACGTGTTCCGTAGTGCAGCTGACGCCGCCGCCTGCTTCGCCGGTGAGGCCAAGGGCAACGTGTACTCACGGTACATGAACCCGACTGTGCGGACCTTCGAAGAGCGAATCGCCGCATTGGAAGGGGCAGAACAGGCCGTTGCCACCGCTTCCGGCATGGCTGCCATTCTGGCAACGGTGATGAGCCTGTGTTCGGCTGGAGACCATATTCTGGTGTCTCGAAGCGTATTCGGTGCCACGGTGACGTTGTTTGAAAAATACTTCAAGCGCTTCGGGGTGGAAGTGGACTACGTGCCGCTGTCCGATCTCGATGGCTGGCGTGCTGCATGCAAACCTAATACTCGGTTGTTTTTTGTCGAATCGCCATCCAATCCCCTAGCCGAGCTGGTGGACATACGTGGTCTCGCCGAGGTTGCCGATGCCCATGGCGCGTTGCTGGCGGTGGACAATTGCTTCTGCACCCCTGCATTGCAGAAGCCACTCGAGCTGGGCGCTCACATCATCATTCACTCGGCCACCAAATACATCGACGGGCAGGGCCGCTGTCTCGGTGGTGTGGTTGCCGGTCGCAGCGAGCATATGAAGGAGGTGGTGGGCTTTCTGCGCACCGCCGGCCCGACACTCAGCCCCTTCAATGCCTGGGTGTTCCTCAAGGGGCTTGAAACTCTGCGTCTGCGCATGACTGCACATTGTGCCAGCGCCCAGGCTCTGGCGGAGTGGCTGGAGCAGCAGCCAGGAATTGAGCGCATCTACTACGCCGGCCTGCCTTCCCACCCGCAACATGAGCTGGCCAAATCGCAGCAGTCGGCTTTTGGCGCCGTGGTTAGTTTTGAAGTCAGGGGTGGCCAGGAGGCGGCGTGGCGTTTTATCGATGCGACTCGCCTGCTATCCATCACCGCCAACCTTGGCGACAGCAAAACAACCATCACGCATCCCGCTACCACCACCCACGGACGTCTCACTCCCGATGCCAGAGCAGCGGCAGGGATTCACGACAGTCTGATCAGAGTCGCAGTAGGGCTCGAAGACCTGGAGGATCTGCGTGCGGATCTTCAGCGAGGTTTGGCTGCGCTCTAGGCGAACAAGACTGGCGATCCAGCGGCGGGCATTCAGCGTCTTCGCCGCAGTCTGGATCGGGTTTGCTCTTGCCTGGGAAGATCAAGCACCAGCTTGATCCTGCGGAGGTAGGCTGAGGAGTCGGCGCTGGTTGCAGCCTTGTGTATCGAGCCGGGGCTCGACAGTCCCAGGGGTAACCGTTCTCAGACCCTCAAGTAGTGCCTCGCCGAGTGGGGCCTTTTTCGCCTTGAATGAGTTATTTTTGAGTATTGCCTCACAAAAATATACCTGATGTTTTTGCCTCGGCGGTAAATTACACTAGATTTCATGGGCCGCAGGGAAAGCGGGCCAGTTTTGCTGTAGTCACCCAGGCAGTGCGGCAGACGATAACTCATCAAGGAACGACCTTATGAAAAACGCATGTCTAGCAATAGTTCTTATCTTTTCAACCTGGTTGGCTACTCCTCTGTATGCGGAAGTGGCATCCGACCCTGTAGTCAGCGTCAATATCAACAGCGCCAGTGCCGCCGAAATTGCCGAAACGCTGCAGGGGATAGGATCGGCCAAGGCGGAAGCCATCGTGGCCTTCCGGGACGCCAACGGCAGTTTTGAATCGGTAGAAGCGCTGTCTGAAGTAAAGGGCATCGGCCAGGCGACCATAGAAAAGAATCGGCAGCGTATCGCCCTTCAATAAAAGACCATGGCATCATTTCGCGTTGACGGAATGATGCCGGTTCGGCTCCGGTTCGGCTCCGGTCCGGTTCCGGTTCGGTGCGGCTTTGGTTCAACCTTATCCCGTGTAAATTATCTTTCCCTTCATCTGATCCAGCCTTTCGCTGCAAAACCCCGTAGCTCTTTCGTAGCGCTGCGCCCCAGGTATGTTCAGGTATACTGTGCGCCTGACCAAGGAAAACATGATGACATTCGCACAGGTTGAAACCCTGATTATTAACCAGAACGCCGAACTGGCTGAATGGTGTAAGCGCTGGTTGCAGCTTCCCTTCGTAGCTGTGGACACCGAGTTCTTGCGTACAGAGACTTTCTTTCCAATTGCTGGATTGATCCAGATCGGAGACGGCGAGCGCGCTTATCTTGTCGATCCTCTTGCTATCACCGATTGGGCGCCGCTCGTTGAGCTTTTGCAGAGTCCTCGCGTAGTGAAGGTGCTGCATTCCTGTAGCGAAGATCTGGAGGTATTTCATCATCTCTGCGGCGCGGTTCCCCAGCCGCTGTTCGACACTCAGCTGGCTGCAGCCTATCTGGGTATGGATTTCTCGATGGGTTACTCCCGCCTGGTGCAGGCGCTACTGCAGATCGATCTGCCAAAGGATGAGACCAGGTCAGACTGGTTACAGCGTCCCTTGAGCCCCACACAACTGCAATATGCTGCCGATGACGCCTTGCATCTGGCACAGCTCTATCAGGTGATGGCGCCTAAAATGGACGCTGCCGGGCTGACTGAATGGCTGTTCGCGGATACTGCGGAGCAGGGCCGTAGCGTTGGACTTGTTCAGGACCCCGAGACAGCCTATCTCAGCATCAAGCAAGCGTGGCGGCTGAAGTCGGACGAGCTGGCCGTATTGAAAGTGCTGGCTAGCTGGCGCGAGCGAGAATCGAGATCGCGTGACCAGGCGCGCAATCGACTGCTACGAGAAAGCGCCATGGGCCCGCTCGCCCAGCGTCAGCCAGATTCATTGCAAGCCCTTTCCCGAATTGAAGATATGCATCCGCGCTCGGTTCGCCATGATGGTCCGGTTATTCTGGAGCTTATCCGTCAAGGCAAAGCCACTCCTCCAGATCAGTGGCCGCCGCGACTGCCGGAGCCATTGCCCGCCGATGCCAATCGCCTGCTAAAGGCGTTACGCAAGGTCGGCCAGCGTCATGCCGAGGAGCTCGGCATAGCGCCCGAGGTGATGTTGCGGAAAAAGGTACTGGAAGCTTTTGTACGGACCGGTTATCCCGGCGGGCCCTATGTGTTGCCCGCTGAGCTGACGGGTTGGCGTAAACAGCTCATGGGCGAAGGCTTGTTGAAGGCTGCAAACGTTTCCGGGGGAGAGTCACATGCAGGTTGAATGTTCGATTTACCGCAGCAAACGCAAGGAGGGGATGTATCTGTATCTTCCGCGGGATGCTAACCCGCAGGAGTTGCCAGAGCATCTCGCGCAGATTTTTGGCCAGCCTGAACATGCCATGGATCTGGTGCTGAATGAACAGCGCAAGTTGGCCCGTGAAAACGTCCTGATGGTGCTTGCTAATCTTCAACAGCAGGGTTATCACCTGCAGATGCCGCCCCAGGTGGAAGATTACATCATGCATCTGCCCGACGAGCTCATGTACCGAAACGACCCGATCTAACCCGCATCATCAGCTGTTTGCGGGCCGCCGTGGCTTGTTCCGTAGCGGCTCGAGAAGTGCTGACAGACCGTTGTGGTCAATTTCCTGCATCAGTGCCAATAGCTGGCCTATCTGTCCAGACGGAAAGCCCTCACGTGCAAACCAGTTCAGATAATGGCCGGGCAGGTCGGCGATTATCCGACCTTTGTATTTCCCGAACGGCATTTCCCTGCTTACCAGTAATTCCAGATCTTCAGGTTTCATTGGGTTGGTCCTTTGCTCCGGCCAGCACGCTTCGCATCTGCTGCGGCAAAAGCGGACGGTCAAGTAAGTAGCCCTGGGCGTCATCACAACCGAGTTCCTTGACCAGAAGCAGCTGTTGCTCTGTTTCAACGCCTTCGGCGGTCACCGTCAAGGAAAGCGCTTTGCTGATGCTTATTATCGCTTTTACAATCGCCTGATCAGGCTCCGAATTTTCCAGGCTGTTCACAAGGCAATGATCGATCTTGAGACCGTCGAAGGGGAAGGCGCGAAGGTAGCTCAACGAGGAGTAACCCGTTCCAAAGTCATCCATGGATAGCCGCACACCGAGTTGTTTCAGCGCACGCATGGTATCTAACGCTCCTTCTGCGTCCTGAATCAACACGCTTTCCGGCAGTTCCAGCTCCAACCGGGCGGGCGACAACCGGGTGCTGTCCAGAACGCGGCGCACCTGCTTTGCCAGTTCACCACGCTGGAATTCCAGGGGCGACAGATTGACCGACACATTGATCTCCTGGCTCCAGCTGCAAGCCTCGTGACACGCCTGGTGCATGACCCAGGAACTCAACGCGGAGATTTGCCCGGTTTGTTCGGCGATAGGGATGAAGGATTCTGGTCCCAGCAGCCCCAGCGCCGGATGTAACCAGCGGACCAACGCCTCGGCACTGATTATCCTCCCGGTTTGAAGGCAATACCGAGGCTGCAAGACGATGCTGAGTTGTTCTTCCTTGACCGCTATTCTGAGGTCATTTTCCAGCCTCCGCCGCTCAGTCAATCTGGTATTCATGTCGTTGGCATAAAAACACCAGGTTTTCCTTCCGGCGCCCTTTGCTTCATAGAGGGCAATATCGGCGCAACGCAGCAGATCTACCGCTCTGGTCGCATCTGCCGGGGCGAGTGTCACGCCGATACTGGCGCTGATGAATATCAGGTGATTGCCAGACGTGAAAGGCTGCTGGATGCTGGTGATCAGCCGCTCACAAAGACGCTCTATTTCGACTCGGCTAGACATGTTGTTCACTATGAGGATGAACTCGTCGCCGCCCAGCCGCGCTACCAGATCGCCCTCACGCATGCATTGGCGCAGCCGCTCTGACACTTCGTTCAGGACACGGTCTCCGGTCTCGTGGCCAAAGGAATCGTTCACCGGCTTGAAGCGATCAAGATCAAGACTCATCAACACCAGTGGATGCTCAACCGTGGGCTTGGCGTTCAGTTTTACTGTCAGGAACTCTTGCATACGGTTCCGGTTTGGTAAGCCGGTGAGCGCATCATGCTGGGAAAGGTGTTCAAAACGCGCTCTTGTTTCGATTTCATCCGTAATGTCGTTTGCCGTTCCACGAAAGCCCACCAGTCCTTCGCTGTTTCGTATGGCCCGTAGCGACAATCGGCAGATGCGTTGCCGCCCTGATTGATCGGTATAAAAGCACTGTCTCGAATCGCTAGGGTCTGCAGGCGAGGCGGAATTCAGCAACCCGCCAAGGTCGTCAATTTGAGGAAGAAATTCGTTGATTGGGCGTCCCAGCCACACGTTTGGCGCGAAACCGGTTACTTGCTGGAATCGCTCGGAGAGATAAGTGAGGCGAAGCTGCGCATCGGTTTCCCATATCCAGTCAGATGCAGCTTCGGCTACGTCACGGAAACGGGCCTCGCTGTTGGCCAGGGCAGTCTGGCTGTAGCTAAGGGAGTTGTAGCTGTGATCCATTTCTCTGGCTGCAGTATTTGCCCTGCTTATGATGAGACGGGCAAGCAGCGCCAGGACCACTCCACTGAAAACCAGCAATGGTAAAAGGATTTTCAGAAGCTCATTTCCGGGTGTGGCCGGATCCCAGCGCAGGTAAATGGGATCGTTATCGCTGGTAGGTAGCGTCATGACGGCTCCGGCAGTTGCCGAGCTGGCGTCGCCCCGGGTGGCCCGAAGATTGGCGAGACCATAGTTTTCGCCCAGCTCCTGCAGTTTTTGCGCGGTAAGACGGTCAACAAACAGCAATACCGATGCCGGCCCCGGTTTTTCGGTCTGGCTGGCATCGCCGCCCGTCGTTAGCGCCGCTGCGGCGATAAAGGCCGGTTGCCCTTTCACTACCACTAGCTGAGCTACTGGTTCTTCGTCTTCAGCGCCTGATCGAGCCTGAGCTAACAGTTCGCGCAGATCCAGGGCAAGCCACTCTGTGGCGCTGAGGTTGGTAAGGCCTCCATCGATAACCGAGTACACCGTCCTATCAAAGGGATCTGTTACGAAGAGCCCTTCATAGCCGAAATCTTCGTAGAGCGATGGCCCCATGTTCTGACGCACGTAAGCCCAATCGATATTCAGCTCAGCATGAAGATTTCTATAAGCGTCGCCCCAGAAGGCATAGTCACTGACTGCAAGCAGCAAGGACGCTTCGCGAGCTTCCAGCGCCTTGCCCAGGTAAAAACGGGTCTGCTCAACGGCATGATGGTTCTGCTGGAAAGCGATCCTGAACAACGCAGCGCCCGTCAGAGCGAATAGCAACAATAACAGGCCAGACAGTGCTGACAGAGAACGACGAGTATGCCTTGAGTTGGTACCGACGCGGTGCTTGGCTTCAGGCGCTATGGACATTCAGAATTCACTCGCCGCGATAGATACAGCCGCTGGTGCAGGTTTCCCGCACCGTGATCTGGCAAAGCTCTGGCAACAAGGGTTTTAGTTGTTGCCATATCCATATCGCCAGCACTTCACTGGTGGGGTTTTCCAGACCGGGAATGTCATTCAGGTAGTTGTGATCCAGCTGGTCGTAGATGGGTTTGAAAATGGCCTTGATCTCGCCGAAGTCTCTGATCCAGCCGGTGTGCGGATCGACTTGCCCTTCCAGGTGCACGGCGGCCTTGAAAGAATGACCGTGCAGACGTCCACAAGGATGCCCATCCGGTACGTTGGGCAGGCGGTGCGCTGCTTCGAAGGTGAACTCCTTGAAGATCTCCACAATTCAGTTACCCCAGTGGCAAAAAGGCGCAGTGTAACTGATCGGCCCGTTGAGGCGCAGATCCAAGAGAGTATTTCCCTGCCGGGACTACCAGTCGCGTTGCATGTTCTTGACCGATATCTGCTCGTTCAGGGTCCAGTAATCGTAAAGAACCCCAATCAGGAACAGGCCGCCGGTAAAGAAATAGATGATTGCCGTTACCCATTTTCCGAGATATAGCCGGTGAGCACCGAAGATGCCGAGAAAGGTCAGCAGGATCCAGCTCAAATTGAAGTTGACCGGGCCGCTACGGAAGCGACGATCAGCGTGGCGGTCCATGGAGGGGATCAGAAACAGGTCGACGATCCAGCCGACAAAGAACAACCCCAGCGTGAAGAACCAGAGTGTCCCTGTCCAAGGCTTGCCATAGTAGAAACGGTGGGCTCCCATGAAACCAAGAATCCACAACAGGTAACCTACGGTCTTGCTGTGGGTATCAGAATATGCCATCGGGCGCCTTCCTCTATGCGTGGTTATGTAATACTTGGATAGACCTTAAATGATTTTTGGAGAGCCTGCATGGGGGTATTGAAAAAAGCTGGCTGGATTGAGCAGGCTCGGCAACAAGCGGATCGTCTGACAGCGCAGCGTATCCGGATAGGCGTAACCGGATTGAGCGCCGCAGGGAAGACTACATTCATAACCAGCCTGATCAATCAGCTGGAAAATCACCAGCGGGGGCTACTGGCTCGGCGTTCTCCGTTTGAACGGCTGGAATCGGTTCGCTGGCAGAAGGAGAATCTCGACAGGCCCTTTCCTTATCTGGACGCGCTTCAATCTCTTTCGGGGGAACCGGCGCAGTGGCCGCAATCAACGCAGGACCTGTCACGGGTGCTCATTGACCTGCGATTTCGCCCGCAGGGCTTGCTGAGAAAACTGCAGGGTACGCAAACCCTCAAGCTGGAAATCCTCGACTATCCGGGGGAGTGGCTGCTGGATTTGCCACTGCTGCGCATGAATTACGGGCAGTGGTGTGAACAAATGCGTGGCTGGCTGGCCGTAGACCCACGCCGCGCACTGTCAGGCGCCATGCGGGATCGGCTGCTGGCACTGGAGCCAAGTGCTGGGCTCGATGCGGAGGAACTTAAGGCTCTCACAGAACAATGGACGGATTTTCTAAAACGATGTCGGAGTGACGCCGGGCTGGCACGTAATCAGCCGGGCCGCTTCCTTCTTCCCGGTAGTGGAGTGGCGGCCGACATGTTGTCATTCGTGCCCTTGCTGGCGGCCAATCAGCACAGCATGGGCGGCCCTGGAAGCTGGTGGGCAGAGTGTGAAGCTCGATTCAACTATTATCGGGACTATATAGTCAAAGGCTTCTACGACGAGCATTTCAGTCGTCTCGACAGGCAGGTGCTGCTGGTCGACATGCTGGCCCCCATGGATGCCGGACAGCCCGCGCTTGAAGACCTGAAAGGTGCGCTTGAGGCGGTCCTGGAGAGTTTTCGCTACGGGCGTAACAGTCTTTTTGAAAAACTGTTCAAGCCCCGCATCAACGGTCTTGCGGTCTGCGCAACCAAAGTCGATCAGGTGATACCGGGCCAGCAGCGTGCGGTGCAGCAATGCCTTGAAGATCTGATCACCGATAGTCTCTCGGAAGTTCGGCACGGCGGGGTTGATGTGAAGGGGTTCCCGCTTTCGGCCATTCGCGCTGCGCGTCAGGAGGGCGAAGCTCTGGTCGCCGGCCTGGTGGGCCAAGCCGGGTGGGTGCGCTATCAACCCGGCAGCATTCCCGAGCATCTGCCGCTGGATCTGCAGGTCAACGGTCCCGAGTTGCTAAGGTTGCGTCCGCCGCCCGGACTCCACCGCAACGAACCCTTTCCGCACTATCGAATGGATGACCTTCTCAGCTGGATTCTCGATGGGAGTCAATTATGAACGAGAAGGAAAAAACCCGGATTCTCGATAGCTGGGAGGAGGAAGCTCTAGAGCCTCCCTTTGCCTCAACGCGCATTCTTGGCGAGGCGACACTGACCGTCAGGGGACAGAAAATTGTCGACGAATTGCCCCTGCCTGGTGCATTGAATGCGCCCCCTTTGAGCCCGTGGCCACGGCGCTTGTGGGGTGCGGCGCTGGCGGTAGTAGTCGGCGGAGTGGCATTCGAGTGGGCAGGCTGGACCTGGGCCGCCTGGCAATGGAATCCCGTCGCCGGTGGGCTGGTTGGTGCGGCTGGCGCAGCCATAGTCGGTACCGGGCTTTTCGCATGGCGCGATATTCGCCGCCAGCGTGGGCGGCTGACTGCGCTGGAACAGTTGCGGCTGGAGATGAAAGCCGCCCTGGCCGATCCTCGGCAGCGCCTGGCCGTGGACTGGATCGACCGATTGCAGGCGCTTTATGCCGACACTCCGCTAGCAAACAGAATGCGTGCCGCCTGTGCCGATCTCGACGGATCCCACAGTGCGGAAGAGGTCAGCCGACGCTTGAATTTGCTGTTTTACCAGCCGCTCGATCTCCAGGCGCGACAGATGATCCGCAGGGGCGCAATCGGCACCGGCATGCTGGTTGCGACCAGCCCCTGGGTGACGGTTGATCTGTTGCTGGTGGTCTGGCGCAATATCAGGGTAATGCAACAGGTAGCGGTCTGCTTCGGTCTGCCCGTGGGCCAGCTTGGACGCTGGAGGCTCGCCCGCCATGTGCTGCGCAATATTGCATTAGCTGGCGGCACCGAGATGGCCATAGGCGCATTGAGCGACAGCTTGCTCTCCGGGCTGATGGAAAAACTGGCCGCACGAATCGGACAGGGGATCGGAATTGGTCTCTATAGCGCCAGGCTGGGTCATTTCACATTGGACCTCTGTCGGGCCGTGCCGTTAGGGGACAAGGATATGCTGCTGGAAGACAACCGTGGCATCATCAACGGCATTCGAGAGCGCATGGGGCGAGACAAGAGTGACCCAGGGGTTTAAATCAAGACCGCGCTGGCTGCTGGAGCGCTGGCTAACCAGTCAGAAGCACGCCCTTGCTCGGCGCTGGACAATGCTGCAGACGCAATTGCTGCCGCTGGACTGGCAGGGGCGCTGCCTGCGGATCAGCGAGATCCGGGAGGGCGAAGTCGGCACCTGGCAGCCCCGTGCAGGATCGAGCAGCGCCGAACTGGTCCTGCTGCTGAATACCGTTCCCTTTCATCAGAGACGCTGGCTCGCCAGCTTGCTGGACGCCGCGACGGCTGGACCCAATACGCTAGTCGAAGCCGTCGAGCGGCTGCAGCTGGATTGGCGCTCAAGGCTTGATCCCATTCGTAGCCGCCACGAATACGCAGCCCAGCTGATCCTGTTGGCGCGCAAGCTTGGCCTTCAGCCTGCCGCAGAGTCGGCGTATATCGAGAACGAACAGAAGGTCTATCCCGCCATCGACACCCTGTTGTTCGAGTCTCTGCCGATGAGGCTGCGCACGGTGATGTTGAGCCAGCATCAGCCTGGATTGGGTGATTATCTGATCTGGTGGCAGGAGCGCTTGCTGGCCAGGGCAGGCGAGGCGGGGTTTGCCATTGAACAGCTGGGTGAGCACGATTGGCCAGACATTCCCCCCGCCTGGCTGGCGCTGGGCTGGCTTTGCGGGTTGCGATCGGTTACCGGGTCGGGCATGCCTTCGCCAGGGCGCTGCACATTCCTCCAATGAATGCTCAAGCTAGAACGCTTTGCGCCGACACCTGTATCGCCTACCATGCCAAAGTGTCCAATCAAGAGAACCAACAATGACTTTTGCTGAATTGCTTGCTGATCTATCTTCTTCCTCGACCAATGAAGTTACGGTTCCTGCTAGCTGGGCCCAGGGGAGGGCGGGGTACGGTGGCCTGGTTGCCGCCCTCGTGTATGAAGGCATGCGTGCAAAGGTTCTGGAGGGGCGCCCGGTACGCTCCCTTGCGATCACCTTCGTCGGCCCGGTTGCGCCCGGCGAACCGATGCAGGTTGAAGCGCAAGTGTTGCGTGAGGGCAAGGCGGTAACCCAGATGTTCGGCAAGGCGACTCAGAACGGCCAAGTCATGTGCATTATCCAGGGTAGCTTTGGAGCCTCCCGGGAATCGGAGGTCAAGGTGCCTGCCGAGCCAGCGCCTCAAGCCAGACCACCCCACGACTGCGTAGAGATGCCGTATATAGAAGGGCTGAACCCGGTTTTCATCAAGAATTTCTCCGTGCGCTGGGCCTTCGGTGATCTTCCCTTTACCAACAGCAGCAAGAGGGAAATGGGCGGGTGGATGAGTTTCAGGAACGATGAGGGCACCATCGCCGAAGCCCACATACTGGGTCTTGTCGATGTGTGGCCACCGGCGGTATTGCCGCACCTGAAACAGCGAGCACCAGCCAGCTCTCTGACCTGGACGATCGAGTTCGTTCAACCCCAGCCAGCAGTGGGAAATACGGATTATCTGCTTTACCGGGCGGAAATTGAGCACGCTCGCGATGGCTATGGGCACGCGTCCGCAATGGTATGGACCGAAAGGGGTGATCTGGTTGCGATCAGCAGGCAGACAGTGACGGTCTTTGGTTAACCAACTCGGGAGATTTGGCCATGCCCCGAAGTACCTTTTCAGGTGGGGTTGCAAGCCTGTTTGCTTTAGTACTTCTATCGTTGATCGGGCTTGCCTATTCAGTAACTGTTGATGAAATCCAGCCCGCGAGGGTGGAAATGGCGATCCTACTATTGTCCGCAGTCGCAGCGCTGCTGGCTTTAGGCCAACTGCGTCTGTTTCGTCAGTCGGGTGAGAGCAGGCTTAACGCGTTTGACCGGAACTACCGGGAGCAGGCCCGCATCAATGCGGCCCGCAGCAGCGTCCTTGATGGGCTGCTACGGCGTAGCAGCCTCAGCTCGCTGCTGGACGACATGGCGCGTGAATGGGAAGCGCTGCAGCCTGGACAGCGGGTCTCGGTGCTGCTGTGCAGTCCCGAGACCGGTAGGCTGTTTTCCGCCTCTTCCCCGAGTCTGCCCGCCGAATACGTCAAAGCTCTGGATGGGTTGGTCCCTGGAGAAAATATCGGATCCTGTGGAAGCGCGGTCTTTCACGGCGAGCCGGTCTACGTCAGCGATGTGACCACCGATCCGCGCTGGGCGGACTATGCGGCGCTGATCGCGCTCGGCTCATTTCGTGCGTGTTGGTCGATGCCGTTCAAAGACGAAAATGGCATTGTGCTGGGTACCTTCGCGATTTATAACGACAAGGTGGCGCTGCCCACCGAGCGCGATATCTCCCTGCTGAAAGAGTTCACCCGGCTGGCGGCGCTGGTCGTGCATAAATCCAGGCTGGCTACCGAGCGTGAAACCTCTGAGAAGCGCTTCTCGGCAATTTTTGAGCATGCCGCCGTCTGTATCCTGCTGATGTCTCCGGACGGGAAGCTCCTGAGCGTCAATCCGCGCTTCGAAATGCGTTCGGGATACTCCAGTCACGCCGTCAAGGACTTACCTGCCTCGGAGTTGCTGCATCCAGACGAAATGCCAGGGCTGATCAAGGGGCTCCGGGCTCTGCGAATTGGCGAAGCGGCCAGTTTTAATATGGAGGCGCGGTTCCTTAATCGGGAGAAGGCCCTCGCCTGGGTCAACCTGACAGTCACGCTGGTTCGAGACGCCGATGGTAAGGCCTTGTACTACGTCATGTTCGCTGAAGAGATCGACGAGCGTAAGGAGCAAGAGCAGGCCCTGAGAGAAGCTGCAGCGGTGTTTGAGGGTAGCCGGGAAGGGATGGTGGTGCTGGATCTCGACTTTTGCATACTCAACGTCAACCCGGCCTATACCGAAATTACCGGCAGAACCCGTGAGCAGGTCGTGTCACAACGTCCTTTCGTGCGCGGGCATACGCATGATCCCCAGGAGTTCATGCGCGCGGCCCGGGCGGCCCTGACCACCTATGGTTACTGGCAGGGTGAAGCGGTAATCAAAAACAGCAAGCAGCAGGAAGTTACAGTACAGGTCACCGCAAGTGCAGTCCGGGATGTCGACGGCAACCTCAGCCGGTATGTGGTTATGTTCAGCGATATAAGCCGACTGCGGCACAGCCAGGAACAACTGCAGTTGGCGACCCATTACGATAGTTTGACAGGGCTGGCGAATCGAACCCTGGCAATGCAACACCTTGAACAAAACCTTGGGCGGGCAGCAATTTTGAACAGCGCGGTGGCTGTTCTGTTTGTCGATCTGGACCGATTCAAGGCCGTCAATGACAGTCTGGGCCATGCCAGCGGCGATGCAGTATTGCGGGAAATAGCGAACCGCCTGGCTGGCTGCTGTTTGCCCGGCAATGTACTGGCCCGGCTGGGAGGGGACGAGTTCCTGCTAATAATTCAGGAACAGCCGCGGACAGAGATCGACCGCATCGCCAGTGCTATCTGCAACGAACTGCGCCAGCCGCTGCTGCTGGCGGATGCCCGTGAAATCTACCTGGGCGCCAGTGTCGGCTATGCATGCTATCCGGAAGATGGGCTCTGCGCCGCAGACCTTGTTCGCAATGCAGATGCAGCCATGGCTACGGCCAAGGACCTTGGTAGAGACCGGGCGTGCGGATACTCGCGGGAGATGACTGAGGCCGCCAATGAGCGTTTCGAACTCGACCGTTCCCTGCGCAAGGCACTTGAAAATCATGAGCTGGAGCTTTTCTATCAGCCCTTGGTACAAGTGCGAAGCCGACGTGCGACTGGTGTCGAGGCGCTGTTGCGCTGGCGGCATCCCGAACGTGGCATGATCGGTCCCGATATTTTCATCCCTCTGGCTGAACAGAACGGACTGATAGTGCAGATCGGCCGCTGGGCGCTTAATGAAGCCTGCCGGCAAGCAAGGGAATGGCAACAGCAAGGGCTGGGGTTGGAGTTCATGGCGGTGAACCTGTCGCCAAAACAGTTCGTGGATCAAAATGTGGTTGAGCTGGTCCGCACTGCGCTGGAGGATAGCGGGTTGCCCGCTACCATGCTGGAGCTGGAAATAACCGAAGGTGCCTTGATGACCAGCGCTGGCCAGGGTGAGCAAACCTTGCATGAGCTGAAATCATTGGGCGTAGGCATTGCGATTGATGATTTCGGAACGGGCTACTCATCGCTGGCTTATCTCCGCCGTTTCCCCCTGGACAGGCTCAAGATCGACAAGAGTTTCCTGGCGGGCGTGCCCGAGCAGGCAGAGGACAACCAACTGGTGACGACGATCCTCGACATGGCCGCCAACATGCACTTGGAGGTGGTCGCTGAAGGCGTGGAAACCGAGGCGCAGTGGCGGTTCCTGCAGAGTCGCGGATGCGGCATGTGCCAGGGCTATCTGTTTGCCAGGCCGATGCCAGCCAGCGAACTGGTCGCTTGGCTCACGCGGCAATAGATTGCTCAATGGCTGATTGCCGGGAGCCTAGACTCTCTCGGCAATCAGGGTCGCGCGCAACGGCGCAGGGTGCCCTTCACAGGTCAGCGAAGGGTCTTTCGGATCAAGGAAATCAGGAAGCGACTGAAAGCGCATCCATTCCGTGCTGCGCTGCTCCTCCCGGCTGGTGCGGTTCACATCCACACAGCGCACATTGCCGAAGCCGGCCCGGCGAAGAAAGCGTTCCAGCAGGGGCACCGAGGGGAGAAACCAGACATTGCGCATCTGGGCGTAGCGATTTTCCGGGACCAGGCAGTCCGTTTCGCCGCCGTCAATAACCAGGGTTTCCAGTATCAGCTCCCCGCCAGGGCGCAGGCAGGCTCGCAGTTGCAGCAGGTGGTCGATGGGCGAGCGTCGATGGTAGAGCACCCCCATGGAAAACACACTGTCGAAACCAGCTGTCGGCTCGGGTAGATCCTCCAGGGTGAAGGGCAACAACCAGACGGGTGCATCGTGCAGGTATTTGCGTACTACCTCGAATTGGGTCATGAACAGCAGGTTTGGGTCTACACCGATGACCAGCTCAGCGCCAGCGCCCCACATGCGCCACATGTGATAGCCGTTGCCACATCCGACATCCAATACGCGTTTGCCGGCCAGCTGCAAATGCGGAGCAATGCGTTCCCATTTCCAGTCAGAGCGCCATTCCGTATCGATGGCCAGCCCAAATAGCTCGAAGGGGCCCTTGCGCCAGGGATGAAGTCCTCGAAGTGCTGTGCCGAGCTCGGCATGCTGGTGGTCAGTCAGATCGTTCGCCGAGCCGATAGCGACCCGTTGATGGATCTCGAAAGCAGGGGTGACCAAGGCTGGCAGTTGATCAAGACAGGCCTGCCAGCGAGCCAGGTCGCCATGTTTGCGCGCCTCCTCGATCCGTCGACCGAGAGCCGCCGGCAAAGGGTCGAGCCAATGGGCAAGGGGTGTTCCCTCAAGGGCTTGATACAGGGGGGTGTAGTCGATCACGTGTGGGCGATTATCGAGCAGAAATTGAGGCATTGGAACCAGGTGTGTGAATGCTGGAATCCCGCTTGTTGCAGACGCTCGAAATGGGTGTCCAGGGTGTCGGGCAGCATGACGTTCTCGATGGCACTGCGCTTCTGTGCAATTTCCAGTTCGCTGTAGCCGTTGGCTCTCTTGAATGCGTAGTGCAAATTTTCCAGACTCTTGTGGGTGTCGCCGTCGGCAAATCTGAGCTTTTCGGACAGAATCAGTACGCCTCCGGGAATCAGAGCCTTGCTGATGCGCGTCAGCAGTTCGAGGCGTTGGTCAGGGCGGATGAACTGCAAGGTGAAATTCAATACCACCACGGAACAGGTTTCGAGTGGCAACTTGATAATGTCCGCGTGCATTACCTCAGCGGGCGTCAATTCCTCCACCATGGAATCCTGTGCTGTCAGATATTCGCGGCAGCGTTCAGTCATCGCCAGTGCATTGTCGACGGCAAGAATTCGGCAACCTGAACTACGCACGTGGCGGCGCATTGATTGCGTGGCGGCGCCCAACGAGCAGCCGAGGTCGTAGATAAGACTGTCCGGTTTGGCATAATGCCCGGCGATCAGCCCAATACTTTCTATAATGGTCGGATAGCCGGGTACGGACCGCTTGATCATGTCGGGAAAAACCTTTGCCACATCATGATCGAACACGAAATCAGCTATCTTGGGTAGCGGAGCGGCAAAAATGTTGTCGATTTCGGTCATGCTGGGTCCGGGGTGGGTTCAACGAGGAGTGAATTCTAACCCCAATTGGGCTTATTTGGCAGGCAACTGAAGTATTGCTCAACGGAATTTGGCAATATGAGCGCTTCGTTGCTCGGAGCGTCATTATTGTGGCGCTGGGTCAAAGCATAACTCCACCGGATTCTGGATGACCGGGCTCAAACGGCTATTCGTTTGCTTCTTTTGCAGTGGCATAATGTCATCATGATGTGAAATGATGGCGTCGCCTTCTTCCAGAAGGAATGCACGGATAGCGTCGGTGGCGATGAGTGGTTCCCATTGTCAACATATAAGAGGAAAGGGTATGGCAGTGAAGCGCCAGGTTGTTATCGGAGTCGCCTCGTTGGCGGCCTTGTACGTTGGAGTAAGCAATGCGCTGGGTCTGGGCGAGCTGAAACTGGAATCAGCACTTAATCAGCCGCTTAGTGCAACTATTTCCCTTCAAGGCGCAGAGGGAATGTCCCCCTCTGACATCCTGGTTTCCCTTGCAAATCCCGAGGCGTTCGAGAAGGCTGGAATCGACCGTCCGTTTTTTCTATCCGACCTGCGCTTTATTCCGGTTGTGGAAAATGACCGCATGACGATTCGCGTTGAATCGAATCGTCCAGTGCGTGAGCCCTATCTGAATTTCCTGGTGGAGCTGCGTCGTCCGAACGGGCGCATGCTGCGCGAATACACCCTGTTGCTGGATCCGCCACTGTTCAACAGCGGCTCCAGCCCCATAGCACCGCAACAGCCACAGCAGCCCGTGCCGCAGCCGCTCCGCTCGGCAACCAGGCCGGCACCGGTTTCCGAGCCTGAACGCGCGCCTGCGGAGCAGCCTGCGCAACAGCTTGATCTGCCTGACTTGCAGCCGCAACCCGGGGCAGGGGAACATCTGACTGTTTCCGGCGATACGCTTTGGGATATTGCTGCAGCCAGCCGTCCGGCCAATTCCGTATCCATCCGCAGCAACATGCTGGCGATCAAGGCGCTCAACCCCGATGCCTTCGTCAACGATGACATTGATCGTCTGCGGGTGGGCCAGCCCCTTGTACTGCCAACGCCGGTGCAGCTGGGAGTCGAACCCGGCTCCGAACGTGCCGCGGACGAGTCCCAATCAACACCCGAAACAGCTGGCAGTGCGCCCTTTGCTCCAGCAGAGACCGCCGATGCGCAGCAACAAGCAGTTGCCGCGCAAGAGTCGGCCCCCCAGGAGGACTCTTCCGCTCCGTTGATCGCCGGCAAGCTGCGAATTGAGGAGCCGGGTGTATCCGCCGCAGAAGCTGATGCAGCGGAGTTGTTGGGACGATTGCAGGCGCTGGAAGCACGTTTCAATGTGTTGCTGAGCGAACTGGATTCCCGCGACCGCCAAATCGCTAGTCTGCAGGCTGAACTGGAGGTACTGCGCGAGGCGCAGAGCTCGGAAGAAACCGGCGCAGCTATCGCTACTGGCACGCTTGTTGACGGCGAGGCGGGGGCTGGCGCTTCGTCGGTTGACGGAAGCGCCGATCCGCAGTCTGGAGCAGTGGCTGCAGAGATTCTGCCCGCTCAGGAGGAAGCGCCGGAAGAGAGCTTCCTGTCGAAATGGTGGCCCGCATTGCTGGCATTTTTTGCCTTCCTGTTGGGAGTGCTGGTAACGCGGATGCGTTCCAGATCCGCGAAGGCAGCGTCAGAAGAAGAGCCTGAACAGGACGTCGAGCAAGCCCACTCCGGTCTGCGTCCGGGCACCGCCTTGATCGGCTCTTCCATGATCGCGCGCTCCGTCACTACTCAGCCACCCAAACCGGTTGACCCGCTGGACGGCGTAGAGCTTTACATCACCTATGGTCGCTTCGCAGAAGCTCGTGTAATGCTGGACAAGGCCATAGCGGACGAACCTGAGCGTCTGGATCTCAGATTCAAGCAATTGCGAGTGCTAGCGGAGCTGGGAGATGCCAAGGCGTTTGAGGAACAGCAGGGCGCAATCCTGGCTGCGGGCGGCGATGCTGATCGTATCGAACAGATCAAGTCACGCTTCCCGGCGCTGTTTGATGAAGACACCATCGGTCTGGTCGAGCATGTCGATCACGTAGAACCCTTGTTTGACGGCGAGATGGATGAAGATTATGAAACGTCGCCTGAAGATCGCAACACGCCTGCAATGGAAGGCAGCCAACTGAACCTGAACGATTTCACCCTTGACCCGGACTGGGAGCTGATCGAAGGCCTCACGCCAGGGCCTGCGAAGAAGAACGACTTAAAGTCCACCAATACTGTTATTGAAGACGAAGCGTTCGAAAGCAGCTTGCACGAGTTTCCGGAGGTTGAAGAGCTGGATGATGCCCATGAGGATCATTTTCCGGGCAATTCCGCTGGAGACCGCACCTCGCAAAAGAAGTAACTGGTATTCGGAAGATCAAAAGGCGACCCCCAAAGGGTCGCCTTTTTGTTGGCCAGAGCTAGTCGAAGAGCCGCTTGGCCACGTCCCTGAAGTGACCAGCAAAGTGGATCGTCATTCCCTGGGTAATGTAGTCCGGCAGTTCCTCGAAGTCCCCCCGGTTTGCTTCCGGCAGGATGAGTTCGAAGATCGACTGTCGGCGAGCCGCTATCACCTTTTCGCGAATCCCGCCCACTGGCAACACCTGCCCGGTCAAGGTGATTTCACCCGTCATGGCCAGCCCGGCGCGCGGAGTCTGATTGCGCGCCAGCGATAACAGTGCACTGGCAATGGTAACTCCGGCGCTGGGACCGTCCTTGGGTGTGGCGCCCTCAGGAACGTGCAGGTGCACAAAGGCCTCGTCAAAGAAGGTCTTGTCGCCCTTGAACCGGTCGAGATTGGCGCAAATGAAGCTGTAGGCAATCTCTGCCGACTCTTTCATTACCTCCCCCAGCTTGCCGGTCAACTTGAAGCCCCGATTGAGCGTGTGGATGCGCGTAGCTTCCACCGGCAGGGTGACGCCACCCATGGAAGTCCAGGCGAGCCCGGTTATGACCCCAACACCCTTGAGCGTCTTCTCAGTGCGGAACGCCTGGGTACCGAGCAACGTTTTGAGATCAGCTGGCTTGATGCTGATTTTCTGCTCGGGATTTTCGAGCAGTTGCATAATGGATTTCCTGACAATCTTCGCCAGCTGCTTCTCCAGGTTGCGCACACCGGCTTCTCTGGCGTATCCCTCGATGACATCGCGCAACGCCTTGTCGCTGATTCGCAATTGATTCTTGCGCAGCCCCGCACGCTTCAACTGGCGCGGCCACAGATGATGCTTGGCGATCGCCAGCTTTTCTTCGGTGATGTAGCCGGACAGGCGGATGACATCCATGCGGTCCAGAAGCGGGCCGGGAATGCTGTCCAGGGTATTAGCCGTGCAGACAAAGAGCACCTTCGACAGGTCCAGGCGAAGGTCCAGATAATGGTCGAGGAACTGGTTGTTCTGCTCCGGATCCAGCGTCTCGAGCAAGGCAGACGCCGGGTCACCCTGATGGCTGCTGCCGAGTTTGTCGATCTCATCCAGCATGATGACCGGGTTCATTACGCCGACATCCTTGAATGCCTGAACGAACTTCCCTGGCATCGCCCCGATATAGGTACGGCGATGACCCTTGATCTCGGCTTCGTCGCGCATCCCGCCGACGCTGAACCGATAGAACGGCCGCCCGAGGCTTTCGGCAATGGAATGGCCGATGCTGGTTTTGCCTACCCCTGGTGGGCCGACCAGCAGAATGATCGAACCGGATACGGAGCCCTTGAATGCGCCCACCGCAAGGAATTCCAGAATCCTCTGTTTTACATCGTCGAGACCATCGTGGTCGCGGTTCAATACCTCTCTGGCATGCTTGATATCCAGCTTGTCAGCATGGGTGATGCCCCACGGCACTGAGGTCGCCCAATCCAGATAGTTGCGCGTCACCGCGTATTCTGGGGACCCGGTTTCCAACACAGACAGCTTGTTCAGCTCTTCCTCGATGCGTGTGCTGACCGCATCGGGCAGAACCTTGTCGGTCAGACGCTGGCGGAACTGTTCGATGTCTGCGGTGCGGTCATCCTTGGATAACCCCAGCTCCTTCTGGATGACCTTGAGCTGTTCCTTCAGAAAAAACGTGCGCTGGTGTTGGCTGATCGTCCGGTTTACCTCGGCGCTTATCTCTCCCTGCAAACGGGCAACGTCGATCTCCTTCTTCAGCATCACCAGCACCTTCTCCATCCTGCGCAGCACCGGGATGGTATCGAGCACATCCTGCAGGTCTCTGGCATTGGCGGAGGTGAGCGCCGCAGCGAAATCCGAGAGTGGCGACGGCTGATTCGGACTGAATCGATTCAGGTAGTTCTTCAGCTCTTCGCTATACAGCGGATTGAGCGGCAGCAGCTCTTTGATTGCATTGATCAAGGCCATGGCGTAGGCGCGTACTTCATCGCGCTCATCACTGGGGGATTCTGGGTAATCGACCTCCACCAGATAGGGTGGTTTGTGGGTTAGCCATTTGGTTACGCGCACCCGGGTCAACCCCTGGGCGATGAACTGAATTTTGCCTTCTTCCCTGACTGCATGGTGAATTCTTACTGCGCAGCCGGTGTTCGGCAGTTGGTCTGGTTCAAGTTTGCCTTCGTCATCCAGAGCCGAGTCCACGTAAAAAAGCGCAAGCGCGTGCTGATCGGTTTTGGCCACTGCCTCGATGGTTTGCGCCCAGGGGGTGTCGTTCACCACCACCGGCATGACCTGGGCCGGAAAGAAGGGCCGGTTATGAATAGGTAGCAGATAAAGCTTGTCGGGCAGCCGTTGGTTGGGCAGCGCAATGCCAGTACCTGGCTGAAAATTGTCCTGCACATTCCCTTCGATAATGTCTGGTCGAGAAGCGTCCTGATCGGTCATCTGAGGTACCTTGTTCGATAAGCATGCTGTTTATGAGTGCCTTACCGTTAGATAGTGCCGGCTGCTGACGATTTCAACGGCCGTCGGCCCTCGCTTGTGACCCTGGCATCCAGGGGCTAAGATTGGTTTTTCTGACTTTGGGCAGTTGAATGATCAAGACCCGCATTCTGGACTTACCTGACCAGAGCTCGACTCATTCGCATCCCGAGCATCAACTGATCGTCGGGCTGCAAGGCTGTGCCGATTTTGAGGTGATGGGGCAGGGCGGAGCGGTAAATCGCCTCCATGCCTGCCTGGTCCCAGGCCATGAGCGGCACGCCTTCTCCGGGCGCGGTAGCAATCACATGCTGATACTGGATCTGGCGATGGAACCCGGCGGACCGGGTGGGTTGGGAGAAGACACGCTGGACCGTCTATTTGACAAGCCGCGGTTCGTGCAGTTGGACCACGGTTTGCAAGGACTACTGGATTTTGCTGCCCATGAACTGGGCGCCAGCCCGGTAGGCTCTCCGATCACCTGGCACCTGGGCGGCATCCTGCTGCATGCCCTGCATGACCGGATGTTTTCGACTCCCTTGCCAATGCGTCCAGTCGCCTCGCTGGATCTGTCGCGTATTGATCGCTTTGTGCAGGCCCACCTCGACGAGCCCATTTCCGTGGCTGACATGGCGGCCCAGGTCTGCATCAGCCCGAGCCATTTTCATACCCTTTTCAAGCAGGTTGCGGGGCAGTCGCCCCATCAGTACGTTCTTGACGCCCGTCTTCGTCAGGCAATCGGTTTGTTGCGCCAGTCATTAATGAGCGTGGCAGAGATTGCCGACCGCTGTGGCTTTAGCAGTCAAAGCGCGTTGGCGCACGCGATTCGCAAGCAGACCGGCCAGACTCCCCGAAAGCTTCGCCTTGAAGCGAATTGCTGACTTCCCAGTCAGGTTTTCGTAGCTTTTTACAAATACTTCGCAGTTTTTCGCAAGATTTCCACCTTCTTCGCTCCTACAGTTGTACGACAGGGTGATTGGTTTGCTGTTTGCCGCAGCGTGAGTCATCGAGCCAGCCCACTAACAACAAACGAATTCGTCTGATCGGTAACCATGGTCTAGGGTTATAGATAGGCGGGCTCAAAGCCCGACACGATGTGCGGGTGCAGAGGGAGCGTGCCAGATGTTTGAAGCCAGCAAGGTATTACAAGGCGATTTTCTTGAGAGCGAGGCGGATCAGTTCCTCGAATTGGTCAGTGACAACTACGCGGTAGACGAAAGTGAGTACCTCAAGAAACTCATCGCCCTGGCCGAGCCGGATGACCCTGCGACGCTGACTCAGCAAGCCCGCAAGCTGATTCTCGACGTGCGCAAGCGCGATAACGCGGTCGACAGCATCGACGCCCTGTTACAGCAATACAGCCTCGATACGCAGGAAGGCATCATGCTGATGTGTCTGGCAGAGGCCTTGTTGCGAGTGCCGGATGCAGAGACCGCTGACGCGCTGATCCGCGACAAACTGAATGCCGCACAGTGGGACCGCCATCTAGGGCAGAGCGAAAATACGCTGGTCAACGCCGCCGCCTGGGGGCTGGTCATGACCGGCCGCGTGGTCAATCTCGACAAGCGGGTCGACGGCACGGCCGGAACCGTGCTTGGGCGCCTGGTCAAACGCAGCGGGGAGCCGGTCATTCGAGCAGCGATGCTCCAGGCGATGCGGATCATGGGGCGCCAGTTCGTTCTGGGCCGGACCATCAAGGAGGCGCTGAAAAACGGCAAACCACAGCGTGATGAGGGCTATACCTATTCCTTCGACATGCTGGGCGAGGCGGCGCTGACCCGCGCGGATGCGGCCAAGTATCTCAAGGATTACAGCGACGCCATCGCCGCGCTGGTAGCGGACGACTACAAAGGCAGCAGCCCCAAACCGACCATTTCCATCAAGCTGTCTGCGCTGCACCCGCATTACGAAGCGGCGCGCGAACAGCAGGTTCTCGATGAGCTGAGCGAGACGGTATTGGGTCTGGTACGCCAGGCACGGGTGGGTGATATCGGCATCACCATTGACGCCGAGGAAGCGGACCGTCTGGAGTTATCGCTTAAGTTGTTCTCACGGGTTTATCAGCATCCGGATGTACGCGGCTGGGGTAATTTCGGTCTGGTAGTCCAGGCTTACTCGAAACGCGCGCTGCCGGCGCTGTGCTGGCTGACCATTCTGGCCCGTCAGCAAGGCGATCAGATTCCGGTCAGATTGGTCAAAGGCGCGTATTGGGATACCGAAATCAAACTTTGTCAGCAGGCCGGACTTGATGGCTACCCGGTTTTTACCCGCAAGGAAGCGACGGACGTGTCGTACCTGGCCTGTGCCAAGTACCTGCTGAGCCCCCTGACCAAAGACCTTATCTACCCGCAATTTGCCACCCATAACGCCCACACAGTGACCTGCATACTGAACATGGGCAAGGGCCAGGCGTTCGAGTTCCAGCGTCTGCACGGGATGGGCGATGCGCTCTACGATACGGTGATAGAGCAAGCCGGATGCCCGGTACGAATCTACGCGCCGGTCGGTGCCCACAAGGACCTGTTGCCGTACCTGGTAAGAAGACTACTTGAGAACGGCGCCAATTCGTCCTTCGTACACAAGCTGGTCGATCAGCGCGTACCGGTTGACTCGCTCATCGAGCATCCGATTACCAGCCTTCAGCAGCACACCACGCTGGCTAACCACCGTATTCCGCTCCCTCGTGACATCTATGGCGCGGAGCGAGCCAACTCCAAGGGTTACAACCTGAACGTCATGTCCCAATGGCTGCCCTTGAAGGCCGAGCTGGACCGACATCTGCACCAGCGCTGGAGTGGCGCTCCGATGGTGAACGGCATGCGTCTGGTCGGCGAGCCGCGCGCGGTGATGTGCCCGTACGAGCTGTCCCACCAGGTCGGTGAGGTGATCTGGGCCAGCGCGGAGCAGACGCGCGAGGCCATAACCGATCTGTCTGCAGCCTTCCCCGAATGGAACGCGACACCGGTTGAGCTTCGCGCTGCCATCCTTGAGCGTAGCGCCGACCTGCTCGAAAAGAACATGCCGGAGTTGATAGCCCTATGCACCAGGGAAGCCGGGAAAAGTCTCCAGGATGGAATCGATGAAGTGCGCGAGGCGGTAGATTTCTGCCGTTTCTATGCCGTGCAGGCGCGTCAGCGTTTTGCGGTCATTACGCTACCCGGGCCGACCGGCGAGAGCAATGAATTGTATTTGCAGGGCAGGGGTGTTTTCGCCTGCATCAGCCCTTGGAACTTTCCTGTGGCCATCTTCATGGGCCAGATTGCCGCGGCCCTGGTCAGCGGTAACACGGTGGTGGCCAAGCCTGCCGAGCAGACCAGTCTGGTAGCAGCGCGCTGCGTGGAACTCATGCTTGAAGCTGGCCTGCCAGGGAGAGTTCTGGCGTTACTGCCAGGCGACGGCGCCCAGGTGGGGAGCGTGGTGACATCCGATCCGCGCATCGCCGGCGTGGCGTTCACCGGCTCCACCCAGACGGCGCATATCATCAACCGGGCCCTGGCGGCCAGAGAAGGTGCCATTGCGCCCATGATCGCCGAAACCGGCGGGCAGAACGCCATGCTGGTTGATTCCACCGCCCTGCCGGAGCAGGTGGTGAAGGACGTCGTGCATTCATCCTTTACCAACGCCGGCCAGCGCTGCTCCGCCTTGAGAGTGCTGTATGTGCAGCAAGACATAGCGGAGCGGGTCATCGAGCTGTTAAAAGGCGCCATGGCCGAGTTGCACATCGGCGACCCGGCCAGACGTGATGTGGACCTTGGGCCCGTCATCGACCGTGAGGCGAGGGAAGGGTTGATCAAGCACGCCGACACGCTCAAGGCGGCAGACCGGTTGATTGCCGAGACGCCAATGCCCGAGCACCTCAATGGCCATTTCGTCGCCCCGGTCGCCTTTAAACTTGATAGTATTCAGCAGCTTGATCGCGAGCACTTCGGGCCCGTTTTGCATGTAATTACCTGGCGTAACAACGAACTCGACCGGGTAATCGACGAAATCAATGCGACCGGCTTCGGATTGACCCTCGGAATACACAGCCGCAACGAAGATACCGCTCTGCATATAGACCGGCGGGTGCGTATCGGCAATGTCTATGTGAACCGCAACCAGATCGGCGCGGTAGTCGGCGTGCAGCCCTTTGGTGGTCAAGGATTATCAGGTACCGGGCCAAAGGCTGGAGGTCCGCATTACTTGCTGCGCTTTGTAACCGAACGCACGCGCACCATCAACACTACCGCTGTGGGCGGTAACGCCAGCCTGCTGTCGCTGGGCAATGGTGAGCCATGAGCAGTACGGCGCTCCTGTAAGGGGCGTCGATGGAGAGAAGAGGGAATTGAGCAGTGCTTCCAATACCAATAATCAGGACAGGGAACGGTCCGTTAATAACGAGAGAAGAATGCCATGACTGGTAACGAAGGGATAATTACCGCAACGTTTGCGGTGTACATCGCGGTGATGCTCGCTATAGGCTTTATCGCATACAAGAGAACCAACAATCTTTCCGACTATATTCTCGGCGGTCGTTCGCTAGGGCCTTGTACAGCGGCACTGTCGGCTGGTGCGTCGGATATGAGTGGTTGGCTGCTGCTGGGTCTACCAGGCTATGCACTGGTAGCAGGCTACGAAGCCACCTGGATAGCCGCGGGGTTGCTCGCGGGAACCTATCTGAACTGGCTTATTGTGGCGCGTCGCTTGCGGGTTTACTCCCATGCAGTGAATGATTCGCTCACCCTGCCTGCCTATTTCGAGTTTCGTTTCGAAGACAAGTCTCGCCTGCTCAGGGTGATTTCAGCGATCTTTATCCTGCTGTTCTTCCTGTTTTACACCAGCTCAGGCTTGGTGGCGGCGGGTAAACTTTTTGAAAGTACCTTTGGACTGGACTACCAGATTGCGGTGGTACTTGGGACTCTCATTATCGTCTCTTACACCTTTTTTGGTGGTTTTCTGGCCGTCTCATGGACCGATCTCATCCAGGGACTGTTGATGGCTGCGGCACTGGTAGTTGTGCCAATCGTCGCGCTGAATAGCATGGGCGGATGGGGCGAAGCCCATTCAGCAATGGAGGCCGCCAACCCAAATCTGTTGACCTTCTTTACCGATATGGAAGGCGAGCCGCTGGGCTTTATTGCCATCGTGTCGCTGCTGGCCTGGGGCCTCGGCTATTTTGGTCAACCCCATGTCTTGGCCCGGTTCAAGGCGATCCGCGATGAGGCGGCATTGCCTACGGCACGTCGAATCGCGGTAGTCTGGACAGGGGTCTGCCTGATCGCAGCATTGATAATCGGCTGGATCGGTGTAGGCTTTTTTGGCGAGACGGGTCTGGCTGATCCCGAGACCGTATTCCTCAGCCTCATCCAGGCGCTGATGCACCCCGTGGTCGCTGGGATCCTCCTGGCTGCTGTACTGGCGGCCATCATGTCCACCGCCGATTCACAGCTGCTGGTATCGTCTTCAGCGCTGGCCGAAGATTTTTACAAAGCCCTGTTCCGCAAGGATGCCACTCAGTCTCAGCTCGTCTGGGTAGGGCGTTTCGCCGTGGTGGGCATCGCCATCCTGGCGCTGCTGTTCGCCTTCAATCCGGAAAGCACGGTGCTGGGCCTGGTTTCCTATGCGTGGGCCGGCTTTGGCGCTGCGTTTGGCCCTGCCATCATCCTCTCGCTATTCTGGAAGCGGATGAACCGTAACGGTGCGTTGGCGGGTATTATAGTCGGCGGTGTCACGGTAGTGGTCTACAAGCAGATCGATACGATTGGCTTGTACGAGATTATCCCCGGTGTGATTCTGGCAACCATTGCCATAGTGGTCGCAACGTTGCTCTCGCCGCCGCCCTCGCAAAGCATGGAAAAAACCTTTGACGACGTAGCCAACCGTCGCTGACGTAATGGACCCGGCCTGCATTCGCAGGTCGGGTCCAGCGGTTTTCCCTTCAGCGCATACTCTGCAACAATCTTTTGCATCTCTACAGCTTGTATAACAACGTCTCCTGTTTTCTAATGCGGACTGACGCGTCAGTCCGCTAAGAGAACCCGATGTCAACGACCACTTCAGATGGCCATACCAAGCGCAAGCGTAAATCGGCTGACCAGCGTCGAGGGGATATTCTCGCTGCTGCAGGCGGGATATTTGCCGAGCATGGATTTCACCACGCCGACATGCAGCTGATAGCTGACTGCGCGGGTGTTGGAAAGGGCACCGTTTACCGATTTTTTGCAACCAAAGATGATCTGTTTCGCGCCACGATCGATGATGCTGTGTGTCGTCTTACCGCCCAGGTGGATTCTGCCATCGAAGGCATCGACGACTCCTATCAAGTACTGCGGACGTGTTTCAAATCCTACATGGCCTATTTCCAGCAGTACCCCGAGGTCGTGGATCTGTTTATTCATGAACAAGCGGAACTGCGCGGTAAATCAAAGCCCTTGTATTTCGTCTATTCGGACGCCCGGAGAAATAACTGGCAGGCCATTTGTCAGAACCTGATCGACTCGGGGCGCTGCCGAATAAATGACTCGCAACTGATGCTCGACGCTATCAGCAATTTGGCCTATGGCAGCGTATTGGTAAACCGTATTTCAGGCCGCAATGCCTGTCTGGACGAGATGGCTGATGGTTTGCTGGACCTGTTGTTCAAAGGAATACTTGAGGCCCCATAGGGCCGTAGTTGTAAAGGGCCAATCGCTAGTAGTGGTTCAACCACCGCGGCAAGCCGCGGATACGCCTGTTTTGACTGTAATGGAATATCTGATAATGAAGAAGCATGCCTGGTCCTATGAATTCGTTGCGCTGAAATCACTGACTCGTCTCGCCTGTCTGACAGGGGCTATGGTGGTGTTAACAGCCTGTGGCGGCGAAGCCGAGATGCAGGAGGAAGAGACGCGAACACCTACGGTCACGGTGCTAGAAGTGGAGCGTAGTGACGCCGATCTTATCCAGGAATATGCAGGACGTGTGCGAGGCGCCCGCGAAGTGGAGGTGCGAGCGCGGATCGCCGGTGTGATTCTTGACCGTACCTACCAGGAAGGCTCGCACGTGGAGAAGGGCGACTTGCTGTTTCGCCTTGACCCGATTCCCATGCGAATTCAGTTGCGACAGGCCGAGGCAGCTCTCGCCAACGGGCGCGCCGAGCTCCAGCAAGCCGAGCGCGACTGGGAGCGAGCCAAGCAGCTGTTTGATCGAGGCGCGTTGAGTGCCAGCGAGCGCGACCGGTCCCGCTCCCAGGTGGAGCTTGGTCGTGCTGGTGTTGCACAGGCCGAGGCGCGGGTTGATGAGGCCAAGGTAAACCTCTCGTATACCGAGGTCCGGGCACCGTTATCCGGCTCTACGAGTCTGGAAGTGCTCCCCGAGGGCAGCCTTGTGCAGCCGGGCAGTCTGCTTACCAACATAGTCCGGCAAGACCCAGTGCACGTGACTTTTGCTCTGCCGGAACGGGATGCTGCTATCCAGAGAGCGGCGCTTATCGAAGACGACTCGGTGAATGGCAAGGTAAGCATGGAATTGCCCGACGGGGCTCAGTACCACCTGACTGGTCAGGTCGATTTCACATCCAATCGAATCGATAACGCCACCAATACCATTTCGCTGCGGGCGGTTTTCGATAATCCCGAGCAACAGCTTATTCCCGGACAATTTGTACGGGTCCGTCTGGTTTTGCGCCGGTTCCATGATCAGATTCTGGTGCCGGCCGAGGCGATCGGCGCCAACAGCAGCGGACCGACGGTATTCGTTGTGGACGATGAGTCCAGAGCGGAGCTGCGTAGCGTCAAGCTGGGTGGTTCCATTGGTGACCTGCAAATCATTACTGACGGTCTCGAGGTGGGCGATCGGCTGATAGTCAACGGACAGGTGGGCCTGGACCCGCAGACGCCGGTCAATGTGGCACGGCCTGATGCAGCGACCACCGCTGCCAATGCCCCTGGCCGGGAGTAACCGGGATGTTTCAGTTTTTCATTGATCGGCCGATTTTCTCGACTGTGCTGTCGGTACTCATCCTGATCGCTGGCGGCGTGTCACTCTATCAACTGCCGGTGGAGCAGTACCCCAAGGTAGTGCCTCCGCAGATTGTCGTACAGGCCAGTTTTCCAGGTGCGAGTGCCCAGGTCATTGCCGATACGGTGTCGGCTCCCCTTGAGCAGGCGATCAACGGTGTGGACGATATGCTGTATATGGAGTCCTTTAGCGGGGACGCCGGCTCCATGCGACTGACGGTGCACTTCCAGATCGGCACCGATCCGGATCAGGCGACCATCGATGTGAATAACCGAGTCCAGCGCGCAACGGCCCAGTTGCCGCAACAGGTCAGGGATCTTGGGGTCGAGGTTCAGGCGCGCTCTACCTCTATCCTGCAGGTGATTGCACTTTCCTCAAAGAGTGAGCAGCTTGATACGCTGGAAATCAGTAACTATGCGTTGCTGAACGTGCTGGATGAACTGGTACGGTTACCCGGCGTAGGCGATGCCCGGCTGTTCGGCGCGCAGGATTACTCGATGCGCATCTGGCTGCGTCCCGACAAGCTGGCCGAGTTTGACCTGACGCCGAGCGATGTGGCTGCCGCGATGCGCGAGCAAAACGCCCAGTTCGCCGCCGGACGCATAGGTGCCGAGCCAGCGCCCGAAGGCCAGGCCTTCACCTATAGCGTGAGCACTCCGGAGCGTATGACGACGCCGAAGGAATTCGAACAGATTATCCTGCGCAGCGATGAAGACGGAAGCACCTTGAGGCTGGGCGATGTGGCGCGTGCAGAACTGGGGGCTGAAAGTTACGATTTCAGTGCGACCTTCGACGCCAAGTCGGCGGTGCCGATTGGTATCTATCTTCAACCGGATGCGAATGCCCTGGACACCGCCCAGGTGATCAGAGAAGCCATGGAAGAGATTTCCCAGCGCTTCCCGGCTGATCTGCAATACGATATTCCGTACGACACCACTCGGTTTATCGATGTATCTATTCGCGAGGTGGTCATTACCTTCATCCAGGCGCTGGCCCTGGTAGTGCTGGTGACCTTCCTGTTTCTGCAACATATGAAAGCCACGCTGATACCCCTGGTGGCGATACCGGTATCGCTGATCGGAACCTTCGCCGGCATGCAATTGATGGGATTCTCCATCAACCTGTTGACGTTGTTCGGCCTGATTCTCGCCATTGGTGTGGTGGTTGATAACGCCATCATCGTGATGGAAAACGCCGAACGGTTGATGAAGGAAGAAGGCCTGTCCAGTTACGAAGCTGCGAGCAAAACCATGAAACAGGTCTCCGGCGCCGTGGTTGGCTCGACCTTGGTGCTGGTAGCCGTTTTCGCCCCGGTTGCGTTTCTCGGCGGTCTTAGCGGCGAGTTATATCGCCAGTTCGCGATTACCATTGCCGTGTCGGTTGCCTTGTCTGGTGTGGTGGCATTGACGCTCAGCCCGGTAATGTGCGCATTGCTTCTGGACCGGGAACAGACTGAACCATCCCCAGCCTTTGCCTGGTTCAACGATGGATTTGATCGCCTGACCGATGGCTTTGTCGGCGTGGTGGGCTGGATGCTGCGTCATGCAGTTATAGCGCTGGTGCTGTTTGTGCTCCTCATCAGCTCTACCGTATTTCTGATGTCGCGCATGGCCACTGGGCTGGTACCCCAGGAAGACCAGGGCTTTCTACTTACAGTGTTTCAGTTGCCCCCTGTGTCCGCAATGAGTCGTACCGAGGTGGTGCGGGAGGAATTAAGTCGCAAGATCGGTGAGATGGAAGAGATCAGCGGCATCACGGCGTTCGCGGGATTCGATATTCTCAATGGCGGTTTGCGGACCAATACCGGGGTCGGATTTGTCACGCTGATCGACTGGGATGATCGGACCGGCGAAAATCAGAACGCAGCGAGCATGGCGGATCGGATCGTCAGCCTGGGCGCAGACATACCGGAAGCTGAGGTTCTGGCATTCGTTCCGCCCCCCATTAGCGGCTTGTCTTTGACCGGCGGTGTTGAAGGTTATTTACAGCTACGCGGCAATAACGATCCTGTCAGGCTCAAGGCCGAAGCAGACAGGCTGGTGGCGGCGGCGGAGAAGCGCCCGGAACTGGTCGATGTCCGGGCGGCTATCAATATTGGTGTTCCGCGTTACAAGGCGAATGTCGACTGGGACAAGGCCAAGGCGATGGGCGTGGCGATTAACGATATTTTTACCGCCATGAGTAGCACATTTGGCTCGCTTTATGTCAATGACTTCACATTGGAGGGGCGTAATTGGCAGGTCAATATGCAGTCCGAGGGGGATTTCCGCAGCCAGCCTGATGATCTGCGCAAGGTGTTTGTACGCTCGGGTACCGGTGAGCTGGTGCCCTTGAGTACCGTCGTCAGTTTCGAGCGTACCCAGGGTGTCGACAGTGTCAGCCGGTTCAATCTCTACCCTGCCACCAAGATATCGGCGGATCCGGCTCCTGGATACAACACGGGCGCTGCCCTGGCTGCGCTGCAGGAAGTGGGACAAACTGAGTTGAGTGAACAAGCACAGTTAGGCTGGATAGGGGAGGCCTATCAGTTGCTGGATTCCGCCTCGGCCGGCGGACTGGCATTTGGCATGGGAATTCTCATGGTTTTCCTGATTCTCTCTGCGCAGTATGAGCGCTGGAGCCTGCCATTGGCGGTAGCCACGGCCATTCCGTTTGGGGTATTCGGGGCCGTTGTGGCGTCATTGCTCCGTGGATTTCCAAACGACATCTATTTCCAGGTCGGGCTACTGGTGCTTATCGGGCTGGCGGCCAAGAACGCTATCCTGATCGTCGAGTTTGCCGCGCAAAACCGTAAAGAAGGCATGTCGGCTTTCGAGTCCGCACTCGTCGCAGCCAGGCAGCGTTTTCGCGCGATCATGATGACGGCTTTGACCTTCATCATTGGCAGCTTACCGCTGGCAATCAGTACCGGCGCCGGCGCTGTGAGCCGTCAGGAAATCGGTACCGTGGTAGTGGGTGGCATGATCGCCGCCAGTACCCTGGCGCTAATCTTCGTGCCGGTGTTTTATATGGTGCTGGAACAGCGAGGGTTCAAGCGAAGAGAGCCCGTCTAAACCGGAAAACAGCAGTGAGGATGAACGGGGCTTACGTGTGGAAGGCGTGATGTTCGGGATGAACTCCCACCACGCCCCTCGCTCCGTCATTCCCGCCACGCCCCGTCATTCCCGCTACGCTCCTAGCTCCGTCAGTCCGGCTACGCTCCTAGCTCCGTCATTCCGGCTACGCTCCTAGCTCCGTCAATCCCGCTACGCTCCTAGCTCCGTCATTCCCCCACGCCCCTCGCTCCGTCATTCCCGCGAAAGCGGGAATCCATAGTGTGGCAGGCATAAGAAGCTGGGCGGGAATCAATCAGCTGTTGCCCCTCCGAAGGTCAGGAGTTTGTCTTATGGCTCCCTTTGCCAATCACCGCCAGCAAAAAGCTGTATTCCTCGGCCAGCTCCTTTATCGCCTGATACCGTCCGCTGGAGCCTCCGTGGCCTGCGCTCATCTGCGTGCGTAGCAGCAACGGTCTGTCGTTAGTCCGATGATGTCGCAGCTTGGCGACCCATTTCGCTGCCTCCCAATACTGAACTCGCATATCGTGATAGCCAGCGGTAACGAACAGGGCGGGGTAGGTCTGGTTCTTGACCTGCTCGTAGGGTGCATAGCTGCGTATCAGCTCACCGAATTCCGGCTCGTTAGGGTTCCCCCATTCTTCGTACTCGCCGACGGTAAGGGGCAGATCAGGGTTGTTCATGGTGTTCCAGACGTCCACGAAGGGCACATCTGCTACCGCTGCGGCAAAGAGTTCGGGGCGCTGGTTGATCACGTTGCCAATCAGCAGGCCACCAGCGCTGCCGCCAGCAATAACCAGGCGGTCACTGTCGGTATAGCCAGTCCGGATCAGATGTTCGGCACAGACAATGAAATCGCTGAAGGTGTTTTCCTTGTGTTGTAGTTTGCCGGCCTGATACCAGGCTTCGCCCATATCGGCACCGCCGCGTACATGGGCGATGGCGAACACCCAGCCGCGGTCGAGCAGCGATAACCTGGCGTGAGAGAACCAAGGGTCCATGGTTGCACCATAGGATCCGTAGCCGTAGAGATACAGCGGTGCGGGAGTTGCGAGGCTGGCGTGCCTGCCAACCAGGCTGACAGGTATCCTGGTGCCATCGGCCGCTATGGCCCATTCTCGTCGCACCTCATACTCTTCGGCGTCGAAGTGTCCTTCAACTGGTGTTTGTCGCAGAATTTTCTGTTCGCCGCTGACGATAGTCAGGCCGCGGATTTCAGCCGGACGGTTCAGCGATTCATAGCGCAGTCTGATTCTGTCGCTAGTGTATTCTTCACCGCCCCGAACGTTTAGCGTGTAAACCGCATCAGGCATGTCCAGCTTGTAGCTGTCCCCTTCGCACGGGCGTACCTCCAGCGTGGTGAGGGCGCGGTCGCGATAGTGCAGTATCAGGCCCTGTTGCTGCACGCTGAAGTCTTCCAGAGTACGCGCGGGATCAGTCTCTACTACTCGCTTCCAGTGTGCTCTGTCCGGCTGTTCCGGGTTGCATTGATACAGGCAGAAATTCTCTCCCTGGTTGTTACTGCGAATCAGCAGGCCTTGCGGTCCATGGTCTACATGATATTCGTGTCCAGCTGCGCGTTTGGCCATGAGCTGCCATTCAGCGTCTGGCTGGGAGGCGGGCAACACACGGACTTCGCTGGTGTTTTTGCTGTTGCTGGAAAGCATGAGCCAGGCTTCCGAGCTGCTCCGATAAGCATGCAGATAGAAGCGCTGGTCGGCTTCGTGAAAGATCTGCACTGGCGGAGTATCGGGTTGCAGCCGCCATAATGTAGAGGGGCGCGAGGTGTCATCCATGCTGACCGCGAAAAGGGTACGACTGTCGTTGGCCCAGGTCAGGCTGCCATCGGCTTGCTCAAGCGGAATGTCGGTAATCTGGCCGGTTGTCAGATTCTTCAGGTAGAGGCGGTAAATTTCATCGCCCTGGCGATCCAGGCTATAGGCCAGCCAATGATGGTCCGGGCTGACTGCAAAGTCGCCCAACTGCAGAAATCCGTCCCCCGCCATCTCGTTCAGGTCGAGCAACAGTTGCTGAGTAGCCGTGTCGGTTTCCAGACTGTCACCGGCAGGGCGTGGGCACCGGTAGTAACGAGAATATTCAGCGCCGGCTTCGGTGCGCTGGTAGTAGAGCCACGGGCCCCAAACGCTTGGCAAAGACAGATCGGTTTCTCGTATGCGGCTGCGAATCTCGTTGAACAGTTGTTCCCGGATATCGTCGTGCCCGCTCAGCCAGGCTTCGGTATGGCGGTTTTCTTCTTCGAGGTACCCGATGACCTCACTGGCATCGCGTTGCTCGAGCCAGGCGTAGGGATCATTCAGGTTTTCGCGGCGGGCGACAGGTGGCATCGTTATGGGACTCCGGTGTCAAAAAAGTTATTATAGCGGCTCTCTCCTCAGCACCGGCTTAAAGACTTATGTTCAGTGAATCCGAGTACCAGACAGTCTGGATGATCTATCTCGCCGCCTCAGTATGCGGCTGGCTGGTCTGGTGGCAGATGACGCGCTGGATCAAGTGGTGGTGGCTGCGAGAGCCCTTGTGGGTAGTGATGGCGGTGCTGTTGTTCACGCCGGCATATGTAGAACCCATGCAACCCTGGCTGGCACCTGCCTTTATTGTCTGGTTGCTGGATACGCTCTTCAGCACAGGCGATAACGCGGCACGAATGCTGGGTGATCTGGCATTGGCTATGGTTGTCGCGCTGGTGACCTATGTAGGGTTCGCTTGCCTGCGCGCAGCGTGGAAGCACTGGCGCGGCCGGAACGCATCGGCTCCGGCCGCTAACTAGAGACCTTATTGCTCGTTTTTTTGCTCGTACATGGTGCGCGCCAAACGCATGATCTGCTCCTGGAAATCAGTGCGCTGGCTATCCGTCATCGGACAGATACCGATTTGTTCAAATAGCCGATAGCCGCGTACGGAAAAGAACAGAATGCTCGCCTGGGCCAGACCCAGGGGTGATTCCGCCAGGATGTCGAACAACCCCTGAACGTCATCAGACGTAGTCTGGAGCAGTGCCGGGTTACTGGAGGCGGCAGCGAGTATGGCGGAGTCGAGGTTTTTTTCTTCGCTGGATTCGCTCAGATTGCTCAGCAGAAGAGCCTTGAGTTCGCGCATGGGTTCGTCCGGCAATACGCTCTCGTAAGCCCCCCAGCGCACCCGAAAGCGTTCCAGGCGGTGTTCGATCATGGCAGAAAGCAATGCTTCCCGATCTGGAAATTGAGAAAGGAGGGTGGCTTCGTCGACGCCGGTCCTTTCGCTCAGGCTGGCGAAGGTAAGCTGAGAGGCGCCCAGTTCGCTGACGATGGCCTCGGCCGCTTTGAAAATACTTAGCCGGAGCGAGTCATTATTTGGTGTTGTATTGGTACTGTCCACTTCGAAAGCCCCTTCTGGACGTCTTGGTAGCGGGCAGCAGCCAGAAATTAGCTTTTCCTGCCGCCCTTGAATCATAGGGCAATAGGGTACGATGTACAGGCGACTCAGGCGAGCAGTTTTTGCGGGGTTTCACGATCAAGGCGGGCGGTGGCAAGGAATTGAAGGCATTAAAAAACCCGACCGAGGCCGGGTTTTTCAGTCAAGCGTCGGAATTAACCGATTACTTGAATGTTCGCAGCTTGCTTGCCTTTAGGACCAGTAGTGATGTCGAAAGACACCTTCTGGTTCTCGGCGAGGGATTTGAAGCCCTGAACCTTGATTTCGGAGAAGTGGGCGAACAGGTCGTCTCCACCGCCGTCTGGAGTAATGAAGCCAAAGCCTTTAGTGTCGTTGAACCACTTAACTGTACCAGTTGCCATTTCGGATAATTCCTATCAAATTAAAATACTTGAGCAAATGCTCAATGGTAGCGCGGGGAATCAAAGATTACGAGAATGACAAACTTACGTACTGAAAAGTGCGCTTGCAGCCTACTACTCTATCTTGAAAACCTACGCGCTCACTTTGCGCCTTAAGGCAGGACAAGTCAAGCAATGCTGCCTCGCCGCGTTCAGGCTTAAAATGAACGAAATTCAGTATACGACACTTTCAGAAAATAACATCCCTTTCGTCGGAATTTTATCAAAGGTCCTGATTCGCCTCTGCCAGCTCAGCGGCGGGGCGCTTGTAGGGGTATACGTCAATTACCTGACCTGCCTTGATTTTTTCCTGCAAACTCTTCCAATAGGCCGCATCGAAAAGGTCACCATGCAGGGACGAAAATAATCGACGATGCTTTATATCCGCAAACAAAAATACCGGAAATTCCTCGGGAAATACGTCGTTAGGGCCAACCGAATACCAGGGTTCTGATGACATTTCCTGTTCGGGATACATCGCTTCGGGTATGTATCGGAAGTTGACTTCAGTCAGATAACTGATCTCGTCGTAGTCATAGAACACCACGCGTCCGTGACGCGTTACGCCAAAGTTCTTGAGCAACATGTCTCCCGGGAAGATGTTGGCTGCGGCCAGCTCCTTGATGGACTTGCCGTAGTCGACGAGGGCTTCTTCCGTCTGGGTTTCGCTGGCGCTTTCCAGATAGATGTTCAGGGGCGTCATGCGTCGCTCGGTCCAGCAGTGCCGGATCAGGATGGTGTCGCCTTCTTCAACCACGGTGGAGGCCGCTACCTCCAGCAGTTCCGCCAGACAGTCGGGCTCGAAACGCGCCCGTGGGAAACGAAAATCCGAAAACTCCTGGGTGTCAGCCATACGGCCAACTCGATCATGACGTTTTACCAAGCGGTATTTTTCGATAACCGTAGCCCGGTCGACGTTCTTGGAGGGAGCGAACTTATCCTTGATGATTTTGAATACTGTATTGAATCCGGGCAGCGTGAATACGCTCATCACCATGCCGCGCACACCGGGAGCCATGATGAAGCGGTCATCTTTTTTCGCCAGGTGATCTATCAATGACCGGTAGAACTCCGACTTGCCCTGTTTGTAGAAGCCGATCGCCGTGTAAAGCTCGGCGATGTGCTTGCTCGGCAGAAGGCGTTTCAAAAAGCTGATGGTTTCGCAAGGAATGGGTGCATCCACCATGAAGTAGGAGCGGGTGAAGGAAAATATGATCGATACCTCGGCTTCATCGGTGATCAGAGTATCAACACTTATCCCCTGATTTTCGTGGTGCACCAACGGCAGAACGAAGGGCCATTGCTCTTCCTGGCTGAGCAGCCGTCCCACCAGGTAGGCGCCTTTGTTGCGATAGAACACTGACTGGATAAGCTCGACGGTCAATCCACGGTCCAGCTGCGCCCAGTCCGGCAAGCCCTGTTTGAGGTGAGATACGACGGTCCGGCAGTCCATTTCCAGGTTATGCCAGGGTGTGTTGAAGGAAAACTCTTCCAGGATATGCCTTGCCAGGTCTTCCAGTGAGCCCTCGGAAATGAAGCCTCGGGTGAGGGCGATACGGGAAGGCTGGCGGGTGGCGGGCCTGGTGCTTTCCACAAACATGGTACGGTCGCTGATCTGATCGTGGCGATGTAACTGGCAAAAGATCGAGTTGTACCAGGTCTCCGCCAGCTCGCCATCCAGCCTGGGGTCGATTAGCTCGATATAGCCCTGGCGAATAGCTGGCCAGGTGTCGACATCCATGACCACCGCAGTATCAAATTGCTCTGTCAGCGTGCGCGACGTTTCGAATACGCATTCTTCGTACAGGTTGATGCGGGCTGTTGAGGCCTCCTGGATGTCGTTCCAGCGAGCCTGTTCGAAGCGAGCCTGCGCTCCCTTGGTGATTTCCTGAAACTTGAAACGATAGACGTCGAAGCCATCAAGGATGTGTCGGGCAATACGGTGGTGGTTTTGCGGCATGATGATAAAAAAGCCTTTCACGGGATCAGCCGGCAGCATATCCAGAAGTTGCCGCGCGAGAAAGTATCTTTAGGGGTATCGGCCGCCACTGGCGGGCCGATACCAGGTGCAGCGGTTTACTGCGCGTTTTCCTGATCGGTAAACAGATCACTGAACAACATGCTTGAAAGGTAGCGCTCCCCCGAGTCTGGCAAGATCACCACCATGGTCTTGCCTTGCATCTCGGGAAGCTGGGCTAGTCTGACCGCCGCAGCCATGGCGGCGCCGCAGGAGATGCCGCACAAAATGCCTTCTTCGCGCATGAGCCGCAGCGCCATCGCCTTGGACTCGTCGTCGGTAACTTGCTCTACGCGGTCGACCAGGCTCAAGTCCAGATTCCCGGGAACGAAACCAGCTCCGATGCCCTGAATCTTGTGCGGGCTCGGCTTGATTTCCTCATGAGCCATGGCTTGAGTGATTACCGGAGAACTGGTCGGCTCAACCGCAACGGACATGATCGATTTGCCGCAGGTATTCTTTATATAGCGTGACACCCCGGTGATGGTGCCGCCAGTGCCGACGCCTGATACCAGCACATCAATGGCGCCCTCGGTGTCGTCCCAGATCTCGGGTCCGGTGGTCTTTTCGTGAATGTCGGGGTTTGCCGGGTTCTCGAACTGTTGCAACAGGACGTGCTGGCTGGGATCGGCGTCGGCTATCTCGGTTGCCTTGGCAATTGCCCCTTTCATGCCAAGGGCAGGATCGGTCAGTACCAATTCGGCGCCCAGTGCCTTGAGTACCTTGCGTCGTTCCAGGCTCATGGAGGAGGGCATGGTCAGTTTCAATTTATAGCCTCGCGCAGCGGCAACAAAAGCCAGGCCGATACCGGTGTTGCCCGAAGTGGGCTCTACAATGGTCATGCCTGGCTTCAGGCGCCCCGACGATTCTGCGTCCCATACCATGCTCGCGCCGATGCGACACTTGACTGAATACGCCGGGTTGCGGCCTTCAATCTTGGCGAGGATGTCCACGCCCTTGGGCCCGAGTCGATTGATACGAATCAAGGGGGTGTTGCCAATGGCTTGCGAATTATCAGCGAAGATGCGGCTCATGCGAGTGTCCTCTTGGTATGGGCTATTCCTGAATGATCAGACTATGCTCGGTTAAAAGGCCCGTCAATGTGGGCCGTTGGACCTGAACCGATCACCTGCTGGAGGGTCTGTAGCAACATGAGAAAATCCCTGAGCATTCCCTTGATTGTAGTCCTGGTTGTGGTCGTTCTGCTGGTGGTGCTGCGCTTGGCTCTACCGGGGTTCGTCCTCGACGCGCTCAACGAGAATATGGAGCAGATGGGCGAGGAGTATCGGGGCGAGGTGGGTGATGTCGATATCGCGATTTTCCGCGGAGCCTACGGGCTCAGCGACGTGACCATCCGCAAGGTCCAGGAAAACGAGCAGGTTCCCTTTTTTCATGTCCCCGAAGTCAATATCTCCATGCAATGGCGGCCGTTGATCAGAAAGCAGATCCTCGCGGTAAAAGTGCAATTGATCGACCCTGAAATCAATTTTGTGGACGCCGAGCAAGAAGAGGCTCAGCAGTTTGGTACTCAGGTAAACTGGCGGGACGCGCTGCAGGAAACGTTGCAGGTTGATATCGACGAGTTTCACGTGCAGAACGGCACGGCCATATTTCGCAATTTCAGCTCCGAACCTCCGGTAAACATACGCGCCGAAGATATCAATCTGACCGCTTACAATCTGACCAACGCCCGCAATCCGGAAGGCGCCAGAGACGCCACTTTGCAGGGCACTGCGACCTTTCTGCAACATGCGCCTCTGGAAGTCGAGGCTGCATTCGATCCGTTGCTGCGTATGGAAAGCTTCGATTTTCGCTTGCGGGTTACCGATGTGGATCTGACCAGGTTGAACGATTTTGCCGAGGCCTATGGCAAGTTCGACTTTAGCAGCGGCCAGGGAGATCTGGTTGTAGAAGTAGAAGCTGTCGACAGCCAACTGAGTGGCTATATCAAACCCCTGCTGCACAACGTAGAGGTGTTCAGCTACGAGCAGGATGTGCAGAACGAGGAAAAAGGCTTTTTCCAGGGATTGTGGGAGGCTGTGGTGCATGGCGGGCAGGAGGTGCTGGAAAATCAGAGTGAGGATCAGCTCGCTACCCAGATCGAGGTCTCCGGCTCGCTGGACAATCCTGATATAAGCCCTCTCCAGGCGTTCTTTTCGATACTTCGCAACGCCTTTGTTGAAGCCTTTACTGCCCAGTTCGGCTATGAATCCGGCACGGAAGAATAGCCCTCGGGTTGCTCTGTTTCGCTGCCGTAGAGCCTACTCTTATTCACCATCTGAATGGCCGTCGTTCGTTTACAGCTCAATTGCACGCACGCTATAGTCTGGTCTTTCCACTCTTTCTGTATCGCCTGGTTCAGCCGGGCTTTTCGTCCAAGGAATATCCCAATGAAGTTCGAAGGCACTCAGTCCTACGTCGCTACCGACGACCTGAAGCTTGCGGTCAATGCCGCCATTACCCTGCAGCGTCCTTTGTTGGTCAAAGGTGAACCTGGCACCGGTAAAACCATGCTGGCCGAGCAACTGGCCGAGTCGATGGGAGCCAAGCTCATCACCTGGCATATCAAGTCGACCACCAAGGCACACCAGGGGCTGTACGAGTACGATGCAGTGAGTCGCCTGCGTGATTCGCAGATGGGTGATGACAAGGTTCATGATATCCGCAACTACATCAAGAAGGGCAAGCTCTGGGAAGCCTTCGAGTCCGAGGAACGCGCAATCCTGTTGATCGATGAAATAGACAAGGCCGACATCGAGTTCCCTAATGACTTGCTGCAGGAACTCGACAAGATGGAGTTCTATGTCTACGAGACGAACGAAACCATCAAGGCCACGCATCGCCCGATCATCATCATTACCTCCAACAACGAAAAAGAATTGCCAGACGCGTTTTTGCGTCGCTGCTTCTTCCATTACATTGCCTTCCCGGATCGCAACACCATGCAGCGGATCGTCGATGTGCATTATCCCAAGATCAAGAAAGAGCTGGTCTCCGAAGCGATGGATATCTTCTTCGACGTCCGTAAAGTCCCGGGACTCAAGAAAAAGCCGTCCACGTCCGAACTGGTGGACTGGCTCAAGCTGTTGATGGCTGATCAGATTCCCGAGGCTGTTTTGCGCGACCGTGATCCAACCAAGGCTATTCCGCCGCTTTACGGCGCGCTGCTGAAGAACGAGCAGGACGTGCAGTTGCTCGAGCGTCTGGCCTTCATGACCCGCCGTCAGAACCGTTAAGCAAGTTCTGGAAAAAGCCGCCGCTCGCAAGCTGGAGCGGCGTTCAAGTATTCAGAATTTTCTTGAGAGGGGGTGCCCATGTTACTGGGCCTGTTCAACGAAATGCGTGCAGCCAAGGTGCCGGTATCGGTACGCGAGCTGCTTGACCTGATCAATGCGCTCAAACACCACGTGGTGTTTGCCGACATGGACGAGTTCTATTACCTGTCGCGCACGATCATGGTCAAGGATGAGCGGCATTTCGACAAATTTGATCGCGCGTTCGGCTCGTACTTCAATGGTTTGCAGAATCTGGATCAGCTCCTCGAAGCCTTGATTCCGGAGGATTGGTTGCGCAAGGAATTCGAGCGCATGCTCTCCGATGAGGAGCGGGAGAAGATCAAATCGCTCGGCGGACTCGACAAGCTGATCGAAGAGTTCAAGAAACGCCTCGAAGAGCAGAAAGAGCGCCACGCAGGCGGCAACAAGTGGATCGGTACCGGCGGTACCAGTCCGTTCGGTTCTGGCGGCTACAATCCCGAGGGCATTCGCGTAGGCGACGCAGGCAAACGCCAGGGCAAGGCGGCCAAGGTCTGGGACCAGCGTGAATACAAGAATCTGGATGACCAGGTCGAGTTGGGTACACGCAACATCAAGGTTGCGCTACGGCGCTTGCGCAAGTTTGCCCGCCAGGGCGCGGCGGAAGAGCTGGATATTGACGGTACCATTGATCACACCGCGCGGGATGCGGGGCTGCTGAACATCCAGATGCGCCCGGAACGTCGCAACGCCGTCAAGCTGCTACTGCTGTTCGATATCGGCGGCTCGATGGATTCGCATATCAAGGTTTGCGAAGAATTGTTCTCTGCCTGTCGGACCGAGTTCAAGCATCTTGAGTACTTCTATTTCCATAACTGCATCTATGAATCAGTCTGGAAAAACAATCTGCGCCGTACCAACGAGCGTACCGCGACCATTGATCTGCTGCACAAATACGGCCCCGACTACAAGGTGGTGTTTGTCGGCGACGCGGCGATGGCGCCCTATGAGATTACCCAGCCGGGCGGTAGCGTCGAGCATTGGAACGAGGAGGCCGGCCACGTCTGGATCCAGCGTTTTACAGAGAAGTACAAAAAGATGATCTGGATCAATCCCTATCCGAAGGATGCCTGGGATTACACCAGCTCAACGCGGATCGTGCGTGATCTGATCGAAGACAGAATGTATCCGCTGACACTTGAAGGGCTGGAGGAAGGGATGCGTTTTCTCAGCAAGTGATCTGATATATCAGTACGAGGCGAAAAGAAGGCCCGCTGTATTGCAGCGGGCCTTTTGGTTTCAGCAGCGGTAACGCGGGTGTTCAGCCCAGGGTAATGCTGGGCAGTTGCGGCCGAGGTACGCTGACTTTTTCCGTAGGTGCCATGACCGTGGCGGTTCCGTCCACGACCTGTTTGCCGTCCTGATTGAATACGCGGGTGGCTATTCTGACGCGGTTCCTGGGCAGTTTTTCCAGCACTTCCAACTCAATCCGTATCTCGTCATCCAGGCGGACCGGCCGCATAAAGCTCATTTCCTGTCCGATATAGATGGTACCTGGTCCCGGTAGCTCACAGGCGATAGCTGCCGAAATGAGTGCTCCGGAAAACATTCCGTGGGCGATCCTGCCCTTGAACGCAGTGGCCGCAGCGAACGCTTCGTCCAGATGCACAGGATTCACATCTCCAGACACTTCGGCGAACAGAATCAGGTCGCGCTCGGTGACGACATGGCTGACAGTCGCCTTGTCACCCTGGGTAAGTTCATCGTAAGTGCGGTTTTCCAGCGTCTGCTTCATTCAAGTACTCCAACAGGTTCAGGGTGTCGGTGTGTGGTGGTCTAGCCAATCGATCAACTGCGCAACGACCTGGTCACGATTGGTCTCGTTGAACACCTCATGCCGGGCATCAGGATAGAGCTGCAATTCTACCCGGGACAGCCCTGCCTGCTGCAAGCGTTGCTGGAGTTTTTGCAGCCCGCCGCTGGCGCTTACCGGGTCAGCGCTGCCGCCTACGATGAGTATCGGCAGATCTTTTCGAATACCCTTAAGCGCCTGGTCGTCCGCTATCGCCAGCAGCCCGCCAAACAGATCCTGCCAGAGCCGGGCGGTGCAGGCGAATCCGCAGAGCGGATCGTTGATATAGGCATCCACTTCTTCAGGGTCACGGCTTAGCCAGTCGAAATCAGTGCGGGCGGGGCGAAAATTGCGATTGAACTGGCCGAAGCTGACGCGGTTCATGGTTGGCGCGGGGTGGTCCTGCCCGCGAAGGAAACCTTCGGCGCGCGCGACCAATCGGCCAAACCGGCTTAATGCTGGGGGGTGCGCATTGCTGCCGCTGAGTATTGCTGTCTGCACCAGATGGCTATGGTCCAGCAGAAAGCCCTGGACGATGTAGGAGCCCATGCTGTGGCCCAGCAGATGTATTGGCCGGTCCGGAAATTGCGATTTCATGTGTTCAAGCACTTCCAGCAGATCGCCGGTGACCCGGCCCCATCCACCCTCGCTGGCAAAATGGCCGCGTTTCTCATCCTGGATGCTCAGTCCATGACCCCGCTGATCAAGCGCAACCGCCGCATAGCCTCGGCCCACAAGTGCCTCGGCCAGGCGCGTGTAGCGTGCGCCATGCTCTGCCATGCCGTGGCTGATAAGTACCAGCGCGACGGGCTGCCCCTCCGGTAACCAATGGTGCACCATTAATCGAGCGCCATCACGAGCGTCCAGCCAATCTGCCTGATATTGCATTTTTATTATTCTCCACTTCGGTTGAAAGAATGATGGCACAGTGGACCCGTCAATACGCCATTCATATACCAAATGAAACAGAACAGCATTTTGTAATTACTGGTATTGCTGGTAATTTCGCCTATCTATAATAAACGTTCAGCCCCGAGATAAGGGGTAGAGACCAACAACCCCGGGGAAGAGGATTAAGTAATGGATGCAGCATTCTGGAATGATAAACGTCCGGCTGGCGTTCCCAACGATATCGATCTGAATCAGTACAGCTCGATCATTGATGTCTTCGAGCGCTCCTGTAAGAAATATGCCGACCGCCCAGCTTTCACCAATATGGGCGAGACCATGACCTATGGTCAGCTGGAGCGTTACGCCGCGGCTTTTGCCAGCTACCTTCAGACGCATACCGATCTGCAGCCAGGCGACCGTATCGCCGTTCAGATGCCCAATGTCCTGCAATTTCCCATTGCCGTTTTCGGCGCCATCCGCGCCGGCCTGATTGTGGTCAACACCAATCCGCTGTACACCGCCCGTGAGATGCGCCACCAGTTCAAGGACTCCGGAGCCAAGGCACTGGTCTATATGAATGTATTTGGCCACCTGGTGCAGGAAGTAATGCCCGATACTGATATCAAATACCTGTTCGAAGCGCGCATGGGTGACATGTTTTCGCCGCTCAAGGGCTGGATGATCAATACCGCGGTCAAGCGCGTCAAGAAGATGGTTCCGGCTTACAACCTGCCCCAGGCGATCTCCTTCAAGGCGGCGCTCGGCAAAAGCAAGGGCGAGTATCCCAAGCAGGTAAGCAAGACGCTGGATGACGTAGCCGTGCTGCAGTACACAGGCGGCACCACCGGCCCATCCAAGGGTGCGATGCTCACCCATGGCAACCTGGTGGCGAACATGCTGCAGGTGTATGCCAACATGCAGCAGGTGGATGAGGACGGCAAGAAAATCATGAGCGACAGCGGTGAGATCGTGATTGCGCCGTTGCCGCTTTACCATATCTTCGCCTTTACTGCCAACTGCATGTGCATGATGCTGGCGGGTCACCATAACGTTCTCATTACCAACCCACGCGATATTCAAGGCTTCATACGCGAGCTGAAAAAGTGGAAGTTCTCTTCACTCGTTGGCCTGAACACTCTGTTCGTGGCGCTGATGGAACATCCTGAGTTCTCGGAAGTCGATTTCTCCCATCTCAAAGGCACTACCTCAGGCGGTACCGCGCTGGTCAAGGCGGTCGCCGAGCGCTGGGAGAGCAAGACCGGCAAGGGCATCGGCGAAGGTTACGGCCTGACTGAATGCTCTCCGGTGGTCTGCTCGAGCCCCGGTGGTGGCTTGCAGCGTCTGGGTACGGTGGGCCTGGCAGTGCCCGGCACCGCCCTCAAGGTTATTGACGATGACGGCAAAGAGCTCGGTATTGGCGAGCGAGGCGAGCTATGCGTCAAAGGCCCACAGGTCATGAAAGGTTACTGGCAGCGCCAGGAAGCCACCGATGAGGCCATAGACGCAGACGGCTGGTTGAAGACCGGTGACATTGCAATCATCGATGAAGAGGGCTTCGTCAGTATTGTTGATCGCAAGAAGGATCTGATCATCGTTTCCGGATTCAACGTATATCCCAACGAGATCGAAGATGTCGTGGCGGCGCATCCGAAGGTGGCCAATGCCGCGGCAATCGGTGTTCCCGACGAGCGCTCCGGTGAATCGGTCAAACTGTTCGTAGTGCCGGCCAGCGACGACCTGACCATTGAAGAGCTGAAGGAGTATTGCCGCACCAACTTCACCGGTTACAAGGTTCCCAAGCATTATGAAATACGGGATGCGTTGCCGATGAGCCCGGTGGGCAAGATTCTGCGCCGCGAACTGCGCGACAAGTAATCTGCCACCTGCCTCTGCAACTGCCCCGGAACGGGGCAGTTTGCTTTCACAGCTTGTACGCCGCGGACCGTGGACACCTTCTCTGGTCTGGTCTGAGAAAAACTGCTAATCTTCGGCCACTTTTTGACCCAAACAGCCTGAATGTTCACATAGTGCGTCGAAAAGCGTGTTTCTGCGAAAAAAACCCATAAGACAGAATTCGGTCCTACCAGACCGAGAGAGTTCAGGAGCGGGGCATCCATGCTTGAAAATTTCTGGAAGGACAAGTATCCGGCGGGCGTTTCCACCGAGATCGATCCGGACCAATATCCCAACATCCTTGCCGTTCTGAAGGAGTCCTGCAAAAAATTCGCCGACAAGCCGGCCTTTACCAATCTTGGCAAGACGCTGACCTATGGCGAGATCTATAGTCTCTCCGGCCAGTTTGCGGCCTACCTGCAGAATCACACCGATCTTCAGCCCGGCGATCGTATTGCCATCCAGATGCCTAACGTCCTCCAATACCCTGTCGCGGTATTCGGTGCGATGCGCGCGGGTTTCGTGGTGGTCAATACCAACCCGCTGTATACCACGCGGGAAATGGAGCACCAGTTCAACGATTCCGGTGCCAAGGCCCTGGTTTGTCTGGCCAATATGGCCCACCTGGCGGAAGAAGTGCTGCCCAGGACAGGCGTTAAACAGGTCATCATCACCGAAGTCGGCGATATGTTGCCTACCGCCAAGCGGGTGCTGGTCAACCTCGTGATCAAGCACGTCAAGAAGATGGTGCCGGCGTATGACATCCCCGGAGCGGTACGCTTCAACGATGCCATGGCCAAGGGCAAGGGTGGGGCGGTCCAGGAAGCCAATCCTGACAATAACGACATTGCCGTCCTGCAATATACCGGCGGCACCACGGGCGTCGCGAAGGGGGCCATGCTGACCCATCGCAACCTGGTGGCTAACATGCTGCAAAGCAAGGCGCTGATGGGTGCCAACCTGAAGGACGGGGAAGAGGTCATAATCTGTCCGCTTCCGCTTTATCATATCTACGCCTTCACCTTTCATTGCATGGCAATGATGATCAGCGGTAATCACAACATTCTGATCACCAACCCCCGCGACATCCCGGCGTTCGTCAAAGAACTGTCCAAGGTGCGTTTTTCCGGTTTTGTGGGTTTGAACACGCTGTTCGTAGCACTGTGCAATAACGAGGAATTCCGCAAGCTGGATTTCAGCAAGTTCAAGGTCACCTTATCTGGCGGCATGGCCCTGCAACTGGCCACGGCGGATCGCTGGAAACAGGTGACCGGTTGCCAGATCTGTGAAGGGTTCGGCATGACCGAAACCAGTCCGGTGGCGACGGTGAACCCGATTGACGCTGTGAAGCTGGGGACGATCGGTATACCTGTTCCCTCGACTCTGTGCAAAATCATCGACGATGCGGGCAACGAGCTGCCGATTGGCGAACGCGGCGAGTTGTGCGTCAAGGGCCCCCAGGTGATGAAGGGTTACTGGCAGCGCGAAGACGCCACGGCGGAGATACTGGACAGCGAAGGCTGGTTGAAAACCGGTGACATCGCGATCATTCAGGAAGACGGCTATCTACGAATCGTCGACCGCAAGAAAGACATGATTTTGGTCTCCGGCTTCAACGTCTATCCAAACGAACTGGAAGATGTGATGGCAACCATCCCTGGCGTGCTGCAGTGTGCAGCCGTCGGCGTGCCGGACGAAAAATCCGGCGAAGCAATCAAGGTGTTTCTGGTCAAGGCACCCGATTCCACGCTCACTGAGGAGCAGGTCAAGGCCCATATGCGTGAAAATCTCACGGCGTATAAAGTGCCCAGGCATGTCGAGTTCCGCGATGCGCTGCCCACCACCAACGTGGGCAAGATACTGCGGCGTGAACTGCGCGATGAAGAGCTAAAGAAAGCCGGCAAAATCTAAGATGACTGCCCGTCGCGGCTGAACTCTGCGACAATGAGACCCCGCCCCGGCTTGCCTGGGCGGGGTTTTTTATAGCAACAGGATCATTCATGTCGGAACTGAAACAACTGGCGAAAAATCTCGATCAGGCAATGGCCGCTGACCGTCACAGGCTGCAAAAGCAGCTTCAGGGGCTAAGCCAGAAACCGGATGCCAAACGTCAGACGCAATGGGCCGAGCGCCTCAGCACTTCCTGTGCGTTGGTCCAGGCCAGGCGCAACAGTATTCCGCCAATGCGCTACGACGACAATCTACCGATAGCGGCCAAGCGCGAGCAGATCAAGGAAGCCATTGCCGGCCATCAGGTAGTGGTCATTGCTGGCGAGACCGGTTCGGGCAAGACCACGCAGATCCCCAAGATATGCTTGGAGCTGGGCCGTGGCACCCACGGGTTGATCGGCCATACGCAGCCACGCCGTTTGGCGGCGCGCAGCGTTGCCAGCCGGGTGGCCGACGAGATCGGTACGCCGTTGGGCGAACTGGTTGGTTTTCAGGTGCGCTTCACCGACCAGAGCAGTGAGCGCACGCTGGTCAAGCTCATGACCGACGGCATCCTGCTCGCCGAAACACAGCATGACCGCTTTCTTACGCGGTATGACACGCTGATCATCGACGAAGCCCATGAACGCAGCCTCAATATTGATTTCCTTCTCGGTTACCTGAAGACGATCCTGCCCAGGCGGCCGGATCTGAAAGTCATCATCACCTCGGCGACCATCGATTTGCAGCGTTTCTCGGACCATTTCGATGGCGCACCGATCATCGAGGTGTCCGGACGAACCTTCCCCGTTGACGTCTGGTATCGCCCGTTGACCGCCGAAATGGATGAGGAAGGCAATCTGGTCGAGGAGGACCTGAGCATTGATCAGGGAATTCTCGCGGCATTGAATGAGCTGGAGACTCATGAGCGTGCCAATGGCCGGCCACCCGGCGACGCGCTGGTCTTCCTGCCGGGCGAGCGCGAGATACGCGACACGGCCGAGTACCTGCGCAAAGCCAATCTGCGGCACACCGAGATACTTCCGCTCTACGCGCGCCTGTCGGTCAGCGAACAGCAGAAGATTTTTGCCTCGCACCCTGGCCGCCGCGTCGTGCTGGCCACCAACGTGGCGGAAACCTCACTGACGGTCCCGGGCATTCTCTACGTAATTGATCCGGGCGAGGCGCGTATCAGTCGCTACAGCCCGCGGTCCAAGGTGCAACGGCTCCCCGTCGAACCCATCGCCCAGGCGAGTGCCAATCAGCGCAAGGGCCGTTGTGGCCGGACGGCGCCGGGGATCTGCGTGCGGTTGTTTTCCGAAGAGGATTTCAATAACCGTCCCGCGTTTACCGATCCCGAAATTCTGCGTACCAACCTGGCGGCCGTTATCCTGCAGATGTTGCATCTGCGCCTCGGACGTATCGAAGACTTCCCCTTCATCGAACCGCCAGACGGCCGAGCGATCAGTGACGGCTTCACGCTGTTGCAGGAACTGGGTGCAGTCGACAAAGCGGGTGTTATCAGCGACACGGGGCGCCAGCTGGCGCGCCTGCCGGTCGACCCGCGTATTGGCCGCATGCTGCTGGAAGCCAATACGCTGGGCAGTCTCAATGAAGTTCTCATCATTGCCAGTGCCCTGGCGGTACAGGATCCGCGAGAGCGCCCATTGGAGCGCCAGCAGGCCGCCGACCAGGCCCACGGGCAATGGAAGGATGATGACTCGGATTTTGCTGCGTTCATCAATCTGTGGCGCGGTTTTGAAGCACAGCGTCAAGCCTTGACCCAGGGTCAGTTGCGCAGCTGGTGCCGCAAGCAGTTTCTGAACTATCTCAGAATGCGTGAATGGCGGGAGACCCACCGTCAGCTGTTATTGACCTGTCGCGACCTGAATCTCGTCCTCAACAGCGAACCCGCATCCAGCGATGCCGTACACAAGGCGTTGCTATCGGGCTTGCTCAGCCAGCTGGGCAACAGGACGGAGGAGGGCGATTACCTGGGCGCGCGCCAGCGCCGGTTCATGCTGCATCCATCGTCTGCGCTGGCGAAAAAGCGGCCGGCCTGGGTGATGGTGGCCGAGCTGACCGAGACCCGTCGGCTATATGGCCGGCTAGCCGCCAAGATCGATCCGTTATGGGTCGAACCGCTGGCCGGACACCTGATCAAGACCAGCCATAGCGAGCCGCATTGGGAAAAGAAGCGGGGCCAGGTGGTAGCGTTCGAGCAGGTTAGCTTGTACGGCATGATTATAGTGCCCAGGCGCAAGGTGCATTTCGGCCCCATTGATCCGGTCGCGTCTCGCGAACTGTTTATCCGCAGAGCCCTGGTCGACGGCGAATGGCATGGCCGGTCAGCGTTCAACCAGGCCAACCAGGCATTGCTGGCCGAACTGGACGCACTGGAAGCCAAGACCCGCAAGCGCGATATCCTGGTAGACGATGAGACCTTGTTTCGCTTCTTCGATACCCGCATTCCAGCGGATATATCTCAGCTTGCAAGCTTCGAGCGCTGGCTCAAACGCCATAGCCAGCAAGATCCCCAACTGTTGCATATGACGCGCGAGGAGCTGCTGCAGCGCGACGCCAATGAAGTGAGCGTCGAACAGTATCCTGACACCTGGCGCTGGGAACGCGTGGCGCTGCCGTTGAGTTATCACTTTGAACCGCGGCACCCACAGGATGGCGTGACACTCAAGGTACCTGCTGCCTTGCTCAGGCAGTTGCCTGAAGAACGTCTGGAATGGTTGGTGCCGGGCCTGATCTACGATAAATGTCTGGCTTTGGTGCGGGGCTTGCCCAAGGCGCTGCGAAAGAACTTCGTACCGGTGCCGGACTTTGTTCGCGCCGCGCTGGAACGCATGCCGTTCGGGCAGGGCAGCCTTACCCAGGTGCTTGGCCGGGAACTGACGCGCATGACCGGGGTGCGGCTGGCGGATGACGTGTGGGCTGATATCCAGCTGGAGGAGCATCTACTGATGCGCCTTGAAGTAGTCGATGCTGACGGCAAGGAGATAGCCTCGGGTCGTGACTACGGTGATTTGTGCCAGCGGTTGATGGGGCAGGTGATGCCCGCCGCAACCCCGGCTGAGGCTGCGCTCACTGAGCCGGACCGCAAACCGGCGGGGCAATCCGCTTTGCCCGAGACGGTCAACCGCAACCAGGCGGGTGTTGCTGTCACCTTCTGGCCAGCCTGGACAGAGCAGGGCGACCAGGTGGTAGAGAAGTTGTTTGACGTACAAGCCCAGGCAGAACAGGCGCATCGTCGGGGAGTTCAACGGCTTTTGCTGCAAGGCATGGCCGAGCAGGTCAAATTCGTCCGCCAGAAGACTTCCGCCTTGAAGGACGCTGCCATCTACTACCGTGAACTGGGGACTCAACAACAACTGACGGACGATGTAATGCTGGCAGCCATCGACCAGCTTATGCTGCCCGCCGACCTCCCGGTTCCACGTGATCCCCAGGCATTGGCCGAGCGCCTGGAACAGGGTCGTGCCGAATGGATTGCGACGGTAGAAAAACTGGCAACCGAAGTGCTGGGCATTCTCAAGGCCTGGCATGCTATTCAGAAGCGCCTGAAGGGCAAGATCGACCTGTCGTGGGCTCTGGCTCTGAACGACATACGCGAACAGCTGGGTAGTCTCGTCTTCAAGGGCTTCGTCCGCGACGTGCCGGCGCAATGGCTAGGGCAATATCCACGCTATCTAGCGGCGCTTGATCAGCGGCTGGACAAACTGTCTGGCCAGGTTCAGCGCGACCGGGTGTGGACCGACGAAATCCAGCGCTTCTGGCAGCAGTATCAGGCCAGGGCGGAGAAATATCGACAGGAAGGCCGCTGGGATGAGCGGTTGGTCGACTGGCGATGGATGCTCGAAGAATACCGAGTATCGTTGTTCGCCCAGCAATTGGGCACCAAAATGCCTGTTTCGGCCAAACGGCTGAACAAACTTTGGCAGGACATCACAACCTGAGCCTCGGCGCTTCGTTACACTGGGCGTTTACATTACAAGGACCGCCGCGTGCCTGACATTCTCGCCTCTTCACAGCAATTGCCGGTGCAGGACGATCTGAGCCTGCATGTCCGGCGCTTTCGTGCCGAAGCGGGCGGGCCGGCCGTGCTGATGGTGCACGGTCTGGTCGAGGATGGACGAATTTTCTATTCCCATTCCGGCAAAGGCCTGGCGCCCTATCTCGCCGAGGCGGGATATGACGTCTTCGTGGTGGACCTTCGTGGCCACGGTGAAAGCGTTCCGGCCTTGATGCCTGGGATGCAGGTAACCCAGCATCAGATCATTACAGAGGATCTGCCGGCCTTGTTTGCGTTGATGGAGCAGGAACATCCAGGTGAGCGCTTCTATGGGTTCAGTCATTCCTGGGGCGGCGTGCTGCTAGCCTGTGCGCTGATCCGGCATCCGGAGTGGATTGAACGCGTCGCCGGACTGGTACATTTCGGCTGCAAACGGGTGATTCATCAGCGCAGCCTGCGCAAGCGCATCATGATAGATCTTTTATGGAATCGGGCGGCGCCGCTGGTGGGCCGCGCGAAGGGACTGATTCCGGCCAGGTCTCTGGGAATAGGCTCCATGGACATCTCCTGTGCGCTGCACCGGGACAATGTGGTCTGGATGGGAAGCAGCGAATGGCGTGATCTGGAGGACGGTTTCGACTATGCTTTGGCATTGGACGCTTTGGCCTGGCCGGCTGGGATGTATCTGGCTGGTGGAAATGACCCTTACCTGGGACATTTCGAGGACGTCAAAGCCTTTGCCCAGGAACTGGGCGAACACGATGCGCAGATGGTATTGCTGAAGAAAGGAACTGGTTGCTCTCGGAACTATGGTCATATCGACCTGCTGACTCACCCGCAGGCTGTTGTCGATCATTTTCCAATGGTGCTGTCCTGGCTTGAGCAGCACGTTTAACAGACAGAGGGCATCGTCACGGAACGGACGATGCATTGCCCTAACATGATAATGAGGACCGACCGTGCAGAAAGTCGTGATCAGCGGGACGGGTTTGTATACGCCGCCCAACAGCATCAGTAATGAAGAGCTGGTAGTCAGTTTCAATGCTTATGTAGAAAAACATAACAGTGAAAATGCTGATGCTATTGCCCAGGGTGAGGTGACCCCGCTAGCGCCCTCCAGCACCGAATTCATCGAAAAGGCCTCCGGCATCAAAAGCCGCTATGTGGTCAACAAGAGTGGCATTCTCGATGTGAACCGCATGAGGCCGGACATTCCCGAGCGCAGCAACGACGAATGGTCGGTTCTCTGCGACATGGCTATCAAGGCTGCTGGGCAGGCTCTCGAACGCGCAGGCCGCACCGCTGCTGATATTGACGGCGTGATAGTTGCCTGCTCCAACCTGCAGCGGGCCTACCCGGCTATAGCGGTGGAGGTTCAGGAAGCGCTTGGTATCGTTGGTTTCGGGTTCGACATGAACGTCGCCTGTTCCTCCGCTACCTTTGGCATCCAGGCCGCTGCCAACTCAGTGCAGCTAGGGCAGGCCCGAGCGGTGCTGATGGTCAATCCGGAAGTATGCAGTGGCCACCTGAACTTCACTGATCGGGATAGCCATTTCATATTTGGCGACGCCTGTACTGCTGTGATCGTGGAGCGAGCCGACGAGGCTGTTTCCCATCACCAGTTCGAAATTCTGGGCACCAAACTGCTGACCAAATATTCAAATAACATCCGTAACAACTTCGGGTTCCTGAACCGCGCCGATGATGACAGCGTCGGCGCGCCCGACAAGCTGTTCATCCAGCAAGGCCGCAAGGTGTTCAAGGATGTTTGTCCAATGGTTGCCGAGCTCATTGGCGAGCATCTTGAAGAACACAGCATGCCAGTCACCGACATCAAGCGTTTCTGGCTGCATCAGGCCAACCTCAACATGAACATGTTGATTGCCCGCAAGCTTTTGGGGCGTGATCCTGAAGAGCACGAGGCGCCTGTTGTGCTGGATGAATACGCCAACACCAGCTCCGCCGGCTCGATCATTGCTTTCCACAAACATCAGGACGACCTGCCAGTCGGCGCCCCCGGGGTGATCTGCTCCTTCGGTGCTGGCTACTCGATTGGTTGCGTGATCGTTCGCAAGCTCTGACGATTACCTGCCTTCGGCTTGTGCCGAGGGCAGGTTTATTCTGGTGATACCCCGCTGTATCGCGAACCACCAAAAGTTCCCGTTGTCTTCAAATCTTCATAATACGGAAAGCTCGTTGTCATATAGGCCTTCGATAATCACTTCGGTCGATACGACGACGTCACGTCACTATGGGATGACGTTTTATAAAACCCGAAGGAGTTTGTCTGATGAAGAAGAAGCTGATTGCGATTGTTGTGGGTGCTGCCGCTGCCATGCCCGCTCTGGCTATGGCTGACGTAAGCGTCTACGGTCGCGCTCACGTATCCGTTGATTTCCTGGATGACGGTGCCGAATACTCCGAAACCAACCTATCCAGCAACTCTTCGCGTCTGGGTTTCAAAGGTGATCATCAGATCAATCCGAATTTGAGAGCCTTCTTCCAGCTTGAACAGGAAGTCTATTTTGGTCGGGAAGGTGGTAGCTCGTTCAACACCCGTGACACTTTTGTGGGTTTGGGCGGCAACTTCGGTGATGTGCGTCTGGGCCGTTTTGACAGCCCCTTCAAAGCCGCTCGTGGTCCGGCCAACCTGTTTGGCGACCAGGTCGGCGACATGCGCAACCTGACTCGCGTTGGCAACTCCCGCTTCGACGAGCGCTACGACAACACCATTGCATACACTACGCCTTCGTTGGGTGGCCTGACCGGCCAGGTGGCATATTCCATCCATCAAGGCACCATCGCTGACGAAGACCACGAAAGCAGCTCGGTCAGCGTTGCGCTGAACTACGTCGGTGGTCCATTCGAAGCGGCTATCGCTTATGAAGACGCAGAAGATGACACCCGTACCACAACGGTTGCCGATGATCTCATCCTTGGGGTTGGCGCACGTGAAGGTATTCGTGTCGCCGCCTCCTACAAAGTTCTCGACCCGCTGAAGGTGGTTGGCTTCTATCAGACCCTGGAGCATGACAGTGACAATCTGACCGAGGTTCAGAATGACACCCTTACTGCGGACGTATATGGTCTGGGCGCTGAATTCAAGGTCGCGCCGAACACCGCTCTGAAAAGCATGTGGATGACCCGTGACGTTGACGTAGACGACCGCAACAGCGATATGTGGGTGGTTGGCGTCGAGCACAAGCTGGACAAGGCAGTTCGCGTCTACGCCAACTACGCAGTAGTAGATAACGAAGACAACGCCGCTCTGACTCCCTGGGGTCAGGCTCGCACGGCTACACCGTCCGGTACCGCAGGTGAAGAAGCCTCTGGCATGTCGGTAGGCCTGCGCTACGACTTCTAAGTAGTTCAGCAAGCGCTCGTTTCGAAGCCGGATTGTCTCGTTGAGGCAATCCGGCTTTGTCATGTAAATGACATTAATCTGACTTATCCTTGTAGCCGATCCACTCGTCAAGGCCGCCGGCGAAGCGACTGCGTTCGCGCGCCGTTCTTATCCAGGAGTACTTATGCGTATCATCGTTTCAATCGCGCTGGCTTGCCTTTTGTCCGCCTGCGCCCAGCAGTCCCAAGTTCAGCTGTACCCCGGTGCCGAGCTGCCCGCCAACCAGGTGCTCACGGTTCAGGTCCCTGCTGCGCTGGAGATCGCCGATCTCAACGGTCAGGAAGTGCCGTCTGCCAATTTTTTGTTTAGCGGTGACAAGCGCATCCTCAAGCTCGAGCCGGGTGAGTATCGGCTCAACGCGTTCTACAAAAATGTCTACGACATTGGTGGTGGGATCAGTAGCGAGGTGGTTCGTACCCGCAGCGCCATCTTCATAATCGACGGCAATGCGGGTGAGACTTGGCGCCTGGGTTATCCTGCGCCGGAAAATCTCGAACAAGCTCGCGAGCTGAAGGAAACTTTCAATGGCTGGAGCGAAAACCTGGCCACTGGCGAACGTGTTGCCAGTCAGGCTGGCCAGCAGCCCCAATCTTCGTTGAATCAGCTGCTCGGCAATAGTGCCGCCGAAACGTCGTCGGCTGCCACGACAGTCGCGCCGCTGGAATCATCGCAGGCCGCTCCGGTTGCTGCACCGTTACCGGCATTAGCCGCTTCCACCAGCAAAGCAGCGCTTCCCCATAACGATGCTACGCTCGCGACGCTACAGCAGCTCTGGCAGATGCTTACCCCGGAAAGCCGCGAAGCGTTTTTGGAATGGGTTCAGCAGTAACTCGATAGCGGGCGCTTTACTCACACGAAATGAGGCGCTCGTAGTCATATTACATTCACAACATTGACGTCATTCTGCCATCAGGTTTGGTCAATATGGGTTGCTGGGAAGATGCATTGGCATCTTTGCCAGCAGTCTGCTCCTTACCCCACTCCGGTGGGGTTTTTTTTGGATCGGATTTTTCCCGCTGCTGAGTCGCTGTGGCATGCTAGCGTCATGACCATACTTCAACTTGAATCCATTGATGAACTCCCGCCCGAACTGTGGGACGAGCTGGCTGGATTGGACTACCCCTTTCTCAGGCACGCCTTTCTGCATGCGCTGGAAGCAAGCGGTTCGGTGTCTACTGCCACAGGCTGGACGCCGGCGCATTTGGTGCTCAAGGGCGCTGACGGCAGCCTGGACGCGCTGCTACCGCTCTACCGGAAAATGCATTCGTACGGGGAATATGTGTTCGACTGGCAATGGGCTGGGGCCTGGGAGCGGGCAGGGCAGCGCTACTACCCCAAATATCTGTCGGCTGTGCCGTTCTCGCCCGTGCAGGGGCCGAGGATGGTAGCCCGGAACGAAACTAGCCAGGCCATGCTGATCGATTACATCGACCGCGATCTAGCCCTTGGCAGTGTCTCGAGCGCCCACCTGCTGTTCAATACGGGAGAGGAGGATGCCGCGCTGAAAGGGGCCGGCTGGGTGCAACGGCTCGGGTGCCAGTATCATTGGCACAATCGAGGTTATGACTCCTTCGACGACTTTCTGGCCGCTTGTAATTCGCGCAAACGCAAGAATTTCCGCAAGGAGCGTTTCGCGGTCGTAGAGCAGGGTATTGAGTTCGTCTGGGTTGCGGCGGGGGACATAACGGAGCTGGAATGGGAGCGCTTTTATCCTTTCTATGCTGCCACCTACTTCAAACGCGGCCAGGAGCCTTATCTGACCCGGGCGTTTTTCAGTCTGCTGTCACAAGGCATGTCTGATGCGATTCGCCTGGTGTTCGCCCGTCAGGGCAATCGGGACGTAGCCGGGGCGTTGTTTCTCGCGGGGAGCGAGACACTTTATGGGCGGTACTGGGGCTGTCTTGAAGAGTTTGATCGGCTGCATTTCGAAACCTGCTTTTACCAGGGAATGGAGCGCTGCATTGCCGAGGGGCTGCAACGTTTCGACGCCGGCGCCCAGGGAGAGCACAAGTTGATCCGCGGCTTCGAGCCGGTCATCACGCAGTCATGGCATAAGCTTCAGCCGGGATTGCATGAGGCAGTGGATGATTTTCTTCGAAGGGAGCGCACGGGCATCCTGAATTATCAACAGGATGCCCGTCGTTATCTGCCATTCAAACAGACTGAGGGGGAGTGAGCGCCAAACTTACTCCGAATCGGCTTCTACCCGTTTAACGCTGATGATGGTCACAGGGTTGGCAGGCACATTCTGGTGGCCACGCTGGGTGCTGGTCGGGACCTTCGCGATGGTTTCCACTACGTGCTGACCATCAACCACTTCGCCAAACACGGCATAACCAAAGTCACGGCTTCCATTGTTCAGGAGCTCGTTGTTGGCCAGGTTGATGAAAAACTGGCTGGTAGCGCTATCGACTACCTGGGTGCGAGCCATGGCCACGGTGTAACGCTTGTTGAGTAGACCATTGTCCGCTTCGTTCTTGATGCCCTTGCCCACGTCGCGTTGCTGCATGTCGGGGGTAAAGCCACCGCCCTGAATCATGAACCCCGGAATTACCCGGTGGAAAATCAGCCCGTCGTAGTGTCCGGCATCCGCGTAGCGCAGAAAGTTTTCTACGCTGATAGGCGCCGCCTCAGCATTCAGCTCGAGTTCGATGGCGCCGAGGGAGGTGTTAAGCACAACGTGCGGATTTTCCGCAAGGGCCGATGAGCTGATCAATAGCAGGGCGCAAGCGCCGAAGAAGCGTTTCAACATCGTCAAACTCCGTCAGTGTTCTCAAAGGGTGTTAGCAGACCCGGATTGGCGCAAAAAGTCCAGTACGAGACGGTTGTATTCCAACGCAGGGTCCTGATCCAGGCCAGTTGCGGATCCTGTGGTTCAGTCCTCCATCGAATGTTCGATGATCAGATCCGCCAATATGCGTGTCGCCGGACCCAGCGGCTTGTCTTTATTGGCATATAAAAACAGGTTGTTGGACCGGCGGGCGCCTTGCTGGAGCGGCAGCTCCTTCAGCAACCCGCTGGCCAGTTGGCGGGTGATCTCGTGGGCTGGCAACCAGGCGAAGCCCAGGCCACTGCCAACCAGTGTGGCTGCAGTCGCAAGACTGGCTACGGTCCAGCGTTGCTCCGCACCGAGCCAACCACTGTCTCGCGGTTGGCGGCGCCCAGAATCTCGAATCACTACCTGGAGTTGGTTCTCCAGATCGCCATGGTTAAGCTGACGATTGATCTGATGCAATGGGTGGCCCGGATGGGCTACCGCGACAAATTCTACGGCGTTGAGCTGCTGCGGCAGAAAGCCGGCGATACTGATGCCTGAAATGGCCAGATCCGCCGAGCCGTCCAGCAGACGCTCCTCGACGCCTGAGAGCACCTCTTCACGCAGTTGCACGCGACAGCCCTTGCTCAGCGGCATGAATGATTGCAGTGCCCGTGCAAGCCTGACGGTGGGGTAGGCCGCATCTACCACAAGGTGAACTTCAGCTTCCCAGCCCTGGTCCATATTCCATGCCAGCACTTCAAGCTGGCTGGCTTGCTGGACCAGATGACGGGAGCGGCGTAGCAGAACTGCACCAGCCTCCGTCAATACCGCTTTGCGGCCTTCTATTTCCAGCAGAGGGATGCCCAGTTGTTCCTGCATCTTTGCGACGGTATAACTGATGGATGATTGCGAACGATGCAACGCTTCGGCCGCTTGAGCAAAGCCGCCCTGATCAACCACAGCTTGCAGGGTGCGCCACTGTTCCAGCGTAACGCGGGGAGCTTTCATCGGCTAACCTCTGATATACGTAAAACAGCAATCGGAACGGAGATATCCATGAACAAGTCAATCGCCGCAGTTATCCTTGGGCTAATGCTGCCCCTTTCAGCCTGGGCCTTCCCGGTAGATGTCGAAATCGAGTCCGAAGGCGTCTCGGTCATTGCCAGTAGCTCCTATCTCAGCAATGTCGCCACGGTTACGCTGATTAACGAGGGCGGGGAAAATGCGCTGTGTACCGGCACCTTCGTCAATGGACCTGAGCGGCCTTCACCGAATCGTGTACGACTCAGCCCAGGCGAGCAAATGGTGATGACCCAGGCTTTTCAGCGCGATATTACTCGCGTCCGCGTAAAGGTGAGCTGTGAACCGGGCTAAAATATCATATTTGTAGATAGGTTAGAGCTAAAATATGCGCTTTTTAATCAGTTAAATGGTTTATACCATGGCTCCATCAGTCAACGAGATGGAGCAAGCAATGAAACAGATTCTAGTTTTGCAAACCAGCGCGCGTAGCCAAGGCTCGCTTTCCCGGGAATACACCAACGAGCTGGTCAAGGTGTTGGGCGAACGTCATCCCTCTGCCCGCGTCATTACCCGGGATCTAGCGCTGCATCCGCTGCCGCATCTGGACGAAACGCTGTTGGGTGGTTGGACCAAACCCGCTGACCACCAGACAGCGGAAGAGCGTGAAGCTGCGTCCCGTTCAGATGTTCTGATCGACGAGTTGCTGGCAAGCGATACCATCGTGATTGGCTCCGCCATGTACAATTTTGGAATCACCTCGACACTCAAGGCGTGGCTGGATAACGTCATGCGGGCAGGACGTACCTTTCGTTACACTGAGAAGGGTCCGGTTGGACTGGCAGGTGGACGCAAGGTATATGTCGTAACGGCCCGTGGCGGGCGCTATCAGGGCAGTCCGATGGATCACCAGCAGCCCTACCTGACGTCTGCGTTCGGCTTCATCGGGATCGACGACCTTGATTTCATTCATATTGAAGGGCAGGCGATGGGTGAAGCCGAAGCGGCACGGGGCAGGGCCGAAGCGGCCAGCGCAATAGAGGGGATAACGATCGGATAACCCCAAACAAAAAGGGCGACTCTTTCGAGTCGCCCTTAAGCCCCGTGCAGTCCGGGTGTGTTTGGTAGGCACGATTGGATTCGAACCAACGACCCCCACCATGTCAAGGTGGTGCTCTAACCAACTGAGCTACGTGCCTGCAATGGCCGCGAACTTTACGCAGCCACTTGCACCTTGTCAAGCATAAGCTACTGAAAATCTACGGTTTAACCTGATCATCAGACTTTTATCAGCTGCGTGCGCAGCTTCTGAATCTCGTCGCGCATCTGCGCGGCCGCTTCGAACTCGAGATCCCGTGCATGCTTGTACATCTTTTCCTCCGCCTGTTTGATGCGCTTGGCGATTTCCGAAGGCGAGCGCAGTTGTCCCGCCTTGTACTCGGCCGCATCTTCCGCCGCCTTGAGCTGCTTGCGCTTGTTTGAGCGACTGTTACTGCCTGGGACCACCGCGCCTTCCATGATGTCTTGCACGCTCTTGGTGATACCCACCGGCGTAATGCCGTGTTCCAGGTTGAATGCTATCTGCTTCTCCCGCCGACGCTCGGTTTCGCCGATGGCGCGTTCCATCGAGCCGGTCATGCGGTCGGCGTAGAGGATCGCCTTGCCGTTCAGGTTGCGTGCTGCCCGGCCGATGGTCTGAATCAGCGAGCGTTCCGACCGCAAAAAGCCTTCCTTGTCCGCATCCAGAATTGCTACGAGAGAAACCTCAGGCATATCAAGACCTTCACGTAACAAGTTAATGCCTACTAGCACATCAAATCCGCCGATACGCAGATCCCGGATGATCTCGACCCGCTCTACCGTATCGATATCTGAATGCAGATAACGAACGCGCACGCCGTGGTCGGCCAGGTAGTCGCTCAGATCTTCGGCCATGCGTTTGGTCAGGGTCGTCACCAGAATCCGGTCACCCTGGGCGACCCGCAGGCCGATCTCGGAAAGCAGGTCATCCACCTGGGTAGTGGCCGGGCGGACCTCGATGGTCGGATCAACCAGGCCGGTTGGCCTCACCACCTGCTCGACTACTCTGCCGGCGTGCTCGGCCTCATAGGGCCCCGGTGTGGCCGACACAAAGATCGCCTGGGGGGAGATGGCTTCCCATTCGTCGAAACGCATCGGCCGGTTGTCGAGTGCTGAGGGGAGTCGGAAGCCATACTCCACCAGTGTCTCCTTGCGCGATCGATCGCCCTTGTACATCGCGCCGACCTGCGGCACCGAGACGTGGGACTCGTCAATGATCAGCAAGGCATTTTGTGGCAGATAATCAAATAACGTGGGCGGCGCTTCGCCAATAGGGCGGCCAGACAAGTAGCGTGAGTAGTTCTCGATTCCGTTGCAATAACCCAGCTCCAGGATCATCTCCATATCGAACCGCGTACGCTGCTCCAGGCGCTGGGCTTCGACCAGCTTGTTGTTGCTTGTCAGGAATTCCAGCCGCTCCTTCAGTTCGACCTTTATATGCTCGACGGCATCGACCAGTTTTTCGCGCGGCGTCACATAATGTGATTTGGGATAGATAGTTACACGCGGAACTTTGCGTAAAACCTCACCCGTAAGCGGATCAAAAAAGCTGATGCTTTCCACGGTCTCATCGAACAACTCGATGCGGATTGCTTCGAGGTCCGATTCTGCCGGGAAGATATCGATCACATCGCCCCGCACTCGGTAGTTGGCGCGAGACAGTTCGGTATCGTTGCGGGTGTATTGCAGTTCAGCCAGCCTTCGCAAGAGCCCGCGCTGATCGAGAATATCGCCACGGTCCACATGCAGCACCATCCGCAGATAGGACTGTGGATCACCCAGGCCATAGATGGCGGAAACCGTGGCAACGATGATCGCATCCGGCCGCTCCAGTAATGCCTTGGTCGCGGACAACCGCATCTGCTCGATATGATCGTTGATGGAAGCGTCCTTCTCTATGAAGGTATCAGAGGAGGGTACATACGCTTCGGGCTGGTAATAGTCGTAGTAGGAGACGAAGTATTCCACCGAGTTATTCGGGAAAAACTCGCGAAACTCGCCGTAAAGCTGCGCGGCCAGCGTCTTGTTTGGCGCCATGATGATGGCCGGACGCTGCACTTGCTGAATGACATTGGCAATGGTGAAAGTCTTCCCTGACCCGGTCACGCCCAGTAAGGTCTGGTGTGACAAGCCCGCTTCCAGCCCTTCGACCAACTGGCTGATGGCCGTCGGCTGATCGCCGGCCGGCTCGAAACGGGTTTGCAGGTTGAATTGACTCATATTTCAGGTTCCGCCACGTAACAGATATCCAGCTATCATAGCACCGCAAGGTGTGACGATCAGGGGCAACCTTGCGTCGGAGCATTTCAGCATGCCGCCGCCTCTCGCACATAGGACCCGGTCTGTCTATAATGGGCAGCCTTGAAAGGCACGGCCTGACATCCACCATTCATCTGCTTCGAGTTCACCTATACCATGAGTCTGTTCTTCCCCGTCGAAATGGCGCCCCATGATCCGATCCTTGGCCTGAACGAGACGTTCAACGCCGATACACGCGCAGAGAAAGTCAATCTGGGCGTGGGCGTTTACTATGACGAGGCAGGGAAACTCCCGTTGCTGCGCGCGATTCAGGCAGCAGAAGAAGCACGGGTGGCAGAGCATGCACCGCGCGGTTATCTGCCGATGGAAGGCCTGGCACCCTACGACAAGGCGGTGCAGCAGTTGTTGTTTGGCATCGATTCTTCCCTACTAACATCCGGTCGCTTGATCACCGCTCAGTCCCTGGGCGGAACCGGCGCGCTCAAGCTGGGTGCCGATTTTCTGTTCCGACTGACTGGTAAACAGCTGGTGGCGATAAGCGACCCGAGCTGGGAAAACCATCGTGCGCTGTTCGAGGCCGCTGGCTACGAAGTGGTTACATATCCGTACTATGACCCAGAGACCCATGGTCTGAATCTGGATGGGATGTTGAGCGGCATTGAAGCCTTGCCGGAAGGCAGCGTGGTGCTGTTGCATGCCTGCTGTCACAACCCTACCGGGGTGGATCTGGGATTGGCAGAGTGGGCGCGGGTGATCGATGTGATTCAGCGTCGCAATCATGTGCCCTTCCTGGATATCGCTTATCAGGGCTTTGGTGAAAACCTGCAGGACGACGCCATTGCGGTACGTCTGTTCGCAGAAAGCGGCTTGCCGCTACTGATCGCCAGTTCATTCTCCAAATCGTTCTCGTTGTATGGCGAGCGGGTTGGGGCACTGACTTTGGTTACTCAAAATGCCGATGAGCATGCCCGGGTGCTTTCCCAGCTCAAGCGAGTAATTCGCACCAACTATTCCAACCCGCCTACGCATGGCGCCAAGATTGTCGCGGCGGTGCTTAACAATTCTGAGCTCTACGCGCTGTGGGAAGAAGAGCTGGCCGAGATGCGTGAACGCATCCGCGGCATGCGTCAGGCTCTGGCGGAGAAGCTCAAGGCGGCTGGCGTAGCCGGAGATGTGGATTTCATTCGGCGTCAACGTGGCATGTTCTCCTACTCAGGGCTGACCAAGGAGCAGGTGAAACGGCTGGCGGATGATTTTGCAATCTATGCCGTCAATAGCGGACGCATCTGCGTCGCGGCGCTCAACCCAGGGAACATTGATCACGTCGCCAGCGCAATGGCCAGGGTAATGCGCGAAGCATAGGATCTACAGCGAACTCCTTTGTATAGGTGCTGGTCTAGATTCATGTCGGTTTCATCTTCTGAGCGGTGACTCGCTTGATATGAGGGGAAGCGTATGAACATTGATCTCAAGTGGTTCATTGGTACCGTCACCTTTGCGGTGATGTTGGCCAGTGCCGGAGCCTACGCGCAGGAGGAAGGCTTCGACCAGTTGGATTCGGACTCTTCTGGTACCCTCGAGCGTAGCGAGTTGGAGCATCTGGGTTTCGAGCGGGATGAGCTCATCGGGCTGCTGGATACCGATGACGATGCATTCAGCTCTGATGAAGAATTCAACGAAGACCGTTTCGAACGGTATGACACGGACGATAGCGGTAGCTGGAGCCGGGAAGAGTATGAAGTATTCCTGAGAAGCCCTGGCCCAGGCGGCTTGATGTACCCTTGAGTGGTGTCATGCGAGCGCGCCGCTAAATTCCGCTGTAGGTCGTTGATAGCGTTATGTTAGAGTGCGCGACTTCCGGATTGGCAAGTTTGTGTCCTACCAAGAATTTTCAACCCGGTCCCCTGACCGGGTTTTTCGTTTTTAGCGTCGTTCGGGACGCACTCGCAGCAGCCTGATGAGGGCTGCCGGCGATCGTTTGCCGCATGAACTGCGATGTGCAACCCGAGCGACATTTTCCATCATGTGGCCTTGCGTAAGGGCCACCACTGAGAAGGAGCGGCACATGCCCGTTATTACTCTTCCTGACGGCAGTCAGCGCACGTTCGACAACCCCGTTTCCGTCGCCTACGTGGCGCAGTCCATTGGTGCAGGCCTGGCGAAGGCCACTGTGGCTGGCAAGGTCGATGGTCGCCTGGTCGATGCGTCCGATCTCATCGAGCAAGACGCCACGCTGCAGATCATCACGCCAAAGGATGATGAAGGCGTGGAAATCATTCGCCATTCATGCGCCCATCTGGTCGGTCATGCGGTAAAGCAGCTGTATCCAACTGCCCGCATGGTCATCGGTCCGGTCATCGAAGAAGGCTTCTATTACGATATCGCCTTCGAGCGCTCCTTTACTCCCGAGGATATGGCGGCCATCGAAGCGCGCATGCGTGAGCTGATCGATACCGAATATGACGTGATCAAGAAAGTCACCCCGCGTGATCAGGTCATTGAAGTCTTCGAAACCCGTGGCGAGGAATACAAGCTGCGCCTGGTCGAAGACATGCCCGACGAAAAGACCATGGGTCTTTATTATCACGAAGAATATGTCGATATGTGCCGCGGCCCGCACGTACCGAACACGCGTTTTCTGAAAGCTTTCAAACTGACCCGTATCTCCGGAGCCTACTGGCGCGGCGACGCCAAGAACGAGCAATTGCAGCGCGTCTACGGCACCGCCTGGGCTGACAAGAAGCAGTTGGCTTCCTACATCCAGCGCATGGAAGAAGCCGAGAAACGCGATCATCGCAAGATCGGCAAGCGCCTGGGCCTGTTTCACACGCAGGAAGAAGCGCCCGGCATGGTGTTCTGGCATCCGAATGGCTGGACCATTTACCAAGTGCTTGAACAGTACATGCGCGACATTCAGCGCGGCAGCGGCTACAAGGAAATCAAAACGCCCCAGGTAGTCGACCGTGTGCTCTGGGAGCGCTCGGGGCACTGGGAGCACTACTCGGCGAACATGTTCACCACCGAGTCGGAAAGCCGCGATTACGCCATCAAGCCGATGAACTGCCCGTGTCATATCCAGGTGTTCAATCAGGGTCTCAAAAGCTACCGTGAACTGCCGCTGCGTCTGGCCGAGTTCGGTTCCTGCCACCGCAATGAGCCGTCAGGTTCGCTGCATGGCCTGATGCGCGTGCGCGGTTTCACCCAGGACGACGCGCATATCTTCTGTACCGATGAACAGGTCAAGGCTGAAGCGTCCGATTTCATCAAGCTGACCCTGCAGGTGTACAGGGATTTTGGCTTCGACGATGTCGAGCTGAAGCTCTCTACGCGTCCGGAAAGCCGCGTCGGTGATGATGTACTGTGGGATCAGGCAGAAAAAGGCCTCGAAGCAGCCCTCAATGAAGCTGGCTTGAAGTGGGATCTGCAGCCGGGCGAAGGCGCGTTCTACGGCCCGAAGATTGAGTTCTCCCTGCGCGACTGCATTGGCCGGGTCTGGCAGTGCGGTACCCTGCAACTCGATTTCATGCTGCCAGGCCGTCTCGGCGCGCAATATGTAGCCGAAGATGGATCGCGGAAAACACCGGTCATGCTGCACCGCGCGATTCTTGGTTCATTCGAGCGATTTATCGGTATTTTGATCGAGCACTACGCAGGTGATTTTCCGGCCTGGCTGGCGCCGACTCAGGCCGCGATTCTCAATATCACCGATAATCAGGCCGATTTTTGCTCCGAAGTGGAGAAAAGCCTCAATGAAATGGGCTATCGGGCCGTTGCGGACTTGAGAAACGAGAAGATCGGCTTTAAAATCCGGGAGCATACTTTGCACAAGACACCTTACCTGCTCGTAGTAGGGGATAGGGAAGTCGAATCGCACACTGTGGCCGTGCGCACGCGGGAGGGTAAAGATCTGGGTTCCATGACTGTTGCCGAGTTCTCCGAATTCCTTGCCCGCGCCGTTGCACAACGAGGCCGCCAGAATTCGGAGCTATAAAGATTAAACGCGAGATGAGACAAGACAAAAGAGCCGCACAACGTCCGCCGATCAATGAAAACATCACGGCGCGTGAAGTGCGCCTGATCGGTGCCGAAGGTGAACAAATCGGTATCGTGTCCATTCAGGAAGCTATGGCTGCCGCAGAGGAGGCCAAGCTCGACCTGGTTGAAATCTCCCCCGACGCAGAGCCGCCTGTTTGCCGAGTCATGGACTACGGCAAGCACGTCTTCGAAAAGAAGAAACAGCAGGCTGTTGCCCGGAAGAATCAAAAACAGATTCAAATCAAAGAAATCAAGTTTCGTCCAGGGACGGAGGAAGGGGATTACCAGGTCAAGTTGCGTAATTTGATCCGGTTTCTCTCCGACGGGGACAAAGCCAAGGTATCCTTGCGATTCCGTGGCCGCGAAATGGCCCATCAGGAGCTGGGTATGGAACTGTTGAAGCGGGTTGAGCAAGACCTGCTGGAATACGGTTCCGTCGAACAGTATCCGAAGATGGAAGGTCGTCAGCTGATGATGGTCATCGCTCCCAAGAAGAAAAAGTAATCTCCAGGGCAACGCCAGGCCTTGCGATTATCTTATTAACGCAACTATGCGGAGTATCTGAACATGGCAAAAGTAAAGATGAAGACCAAAAGTGGCGCTGCGAAGCGCTTCAAGGCTACCGGTAACGGTATCAAGCACAAGCATGCTTTCAAGAGCCACATCCTGACCAAGATGAGCACAAAGCGTAAGCGTCAACTGCGTGGCACATCTCAGCTAAACGCTGCTGATGTCCAGAAAGTCGAACGCATGTTGCGTCTCCGTTAAGTCTAAGGTCGAGGATATAAAGAATGGCTCGTGTTAAGCGTGGTGTAATGGCGCGTAAGCGTCACAAGAAAATTCTGAAACTCGCCAAAGGCTACTACGGCGCGCGTTCACGCGTATTCCGTGTTGCCAAGCAGGCGGTCATCAAGGCAGGTCAGTATGCCTATCGTGACCGCAAGCAGCGCAAGCGTCAGTTTCGTGCTCTGTGGATCGCTCGTATCAATGCTGGTGCTCGGATGAACGGCATGTCTTACAGCCGTCTGATCGCTGGTTTGAAGAAAGCGTCCATCGAAATCGACCGCAAGGTTCTGGCCGATCTGGCCGTGAACGAAAAAGCGGCGTTTACCGCGATTGTCGACAAAGCAAAGGCTAGCCTGGCTTAAGCCCTCGTTACGACAATCACCGGAGCCTGGCTCCGGTTGGCAACGTCATTAATAGGGGAAGAGCCTCATCGCTCTTCCCCTATTTTTGTTTCTGGAGTGTGTTAATGGAAAACCTAGACGCCCTGGTCTCCCAAGCCTTGGAGGCTGTTCAGCAGGCTGCTGACGTCAATGCGCTGGAACAGATCCGCGTGCAATATCTTGGCAAGAAGGGCGAGCTCACTCAGGTCATGAAGACGCTGGGTAACATCCCCGCCGAAGAGCGCCCGAAGGTGGGTGCCATGGTCAACGAAGCCAAGGATCAGGTTCAGAGCGTGCTCAATGCGCGCAAGGCCGATATGGAAGCCGCTGCCCTGAATGACAAGCTGGCAGCCGAGCGGGTCGACGTTACCTTGCCTGGCCGTGGCCAACTGAGCGGTGGGCTGCATCCGGTCACCCGCACCATGGAACGGATCGAAGAATTCTTCACCCACGTCGGTTATACCGTCGAGGAAGGCCCTGAAGTCGAGGACGACTATCACAACTTCGAGGCGCTCAACATTCCTGGCCATCACCCGGCCCGGGCAATGCATGACACCTTCTACTTCAATGCCAACACTTTGCTGCGCACACATACCTCGCCGGTACAGGTGCGCACCATGGAAAGCCAGCAGCCGCCGATCCGGATCGTTTGTCCGGGCCGTGTCTACCGCTGTGATTCGGATCAGACCCACTCGCCCATGTTCCACCAGGTCGAAGGCCTGCTGATCGACGAAGGCGTGAGTTTCGCTGATCTGAAAGGCACCATCGAACAGTTCCTGCGTGAATTCTTCGAAGCTGATCTCGAAGTGCGCTTCCGTCCTTCATTCTTCCCGTTCACCGAGCCATCGGCCGAGGTGGATATCCGCCGCGTCGTCACCAAAAACGGCGAAGAGAAGGCTGACTGGCTGGAAGTGCTGGGCTGCGGCATGGTGCACCCGAATGTGCTGCGCATGTCCGGCATTGATCCGGAGAAATACTCCGGCTTCGCCTTCGGTATGGGCGTAGAGCGCTTGGCCATGTTGCGTTACGGGGTTGGCGACCTGCGAATCTTCTTTGATAACGATCTGCGCTTCCTTGAGCAGTTTCGCTAAAGCCCGATCGCACACCCTTTGCTAGCAGGAATCGATAATGAAATTCAGTGAACAATGGTTGCGGAGCTGGGTTAATCCGCAGGTCTCCCATGACGAGCTGGTCGCGCGTTTATCCATGAGCGGGCTGGAAGTCGATAGCGTTACGCCCGCCGCTGGCGTATTCAGCGGCGTCGTCGTAGGCGAAATTGTCAGCGCCGAACAGCACCCTGATGCCGACAAGCTGCGCGTATGCAGCGTCAGCAATGGCGCGGAGCAGTTCCAGGTAGTCTGCGGCGCGCCCAATGCACGCCCGGGTATCCGTATTCCCTTTGCCATGGTTGGCGCCGAACTGGGCGAAGACTTCAAGATCAACAAGGCCAAGCTGCGCGGTGTCGAATCCCACGGCATGCTGTGCTCGGCGGCCGAATTGAAGCTGTCCGAGGACCATGACGGCCTCTATGAGCTGGCAGCCGACGCGCCGGTAGGCACCGATCTACGTGAATACCTCGGCTTGAACGACGCCATCATTGAAGTGGACCTGACCCCCAATCGCGGCGACTGCCTGTCGATTGCCGGTCTCGCCCGCGAAGTCGCCGCTAACTATGCCGCGCCGGTGACCCGTCCGCAGATTGATCCGGTCGCAGCGGTGAATGATCAGACGCGTCCGGTTGAGTTGCTCGCGCCGCAGGCTTGCCCGCGCTATATCGGCCGGGTGATTCGCAACGTTGATCTATCCCGCCCGACGCCGCTGTGGATGGTCGAGCGCCTGCGTCGCAGCGATGTGCGCAGCATCGACCCGGTGGTGGATATCACCAACTACGTCATGTTCGAACTGGGCCAGCCATTGCACGCATTCGATTTGGCCGAGATCAAGGGCGGCGTTCGCGTGCGCATGGCTGAAGAAGGCGAGAAGCTGGTCCTGCTCGATGGCCAGGAAATCACCCTGCGCGCCGACACCCTGGTTATCGCAGACCATGAACGTCCCCTAGCCATGGCCGGCATCATGGGTGGCGAGCACAGCGGCGTCAGCGAGAAGACCACCGACCTGTTCCTGGAAAGCGCCTTCTTCGACACCATCGCCATCGCCGGCAAGGCACGTGGCTACGGTTTGCACACGGATTCCTCCCATCGTTTCGAGCGCGGCGTTGATTGGCGTTTGCAGCGTGACGCCGCAGAACGCGCCACCGCGCTGATTCTGGAGATTGTTGGCGGTGAACCTGGCCCGCTGATTGAAGCGGTGGACGAAGGCGCTTTGCCAGCCCTGAGCCGCATTACACTGCGCAACGAACGCATTACCCAGATGCTCGGTATGCAATTGCCTGCCACGGAAGTGGAAGCCTATCTTTCGAATCTGGGTCTGAGCATCAAGGCCAGCGGGGAAGGCGAGTGGCAGGTGGACGTGCCGAGCTACCGCTTCGACATCACCATCGAAGTCGATCTTATTGAAGAACTGGCGCGCTTGTATGGCTACAACCGCCTGCCAGTCAGCGCACCCCGCACCTCGCTGAACCTGACGCCCAAATCGGAAACTCAGGGCGAGCTGCCTGTGCTGCGTCGCCTGCTGGTCGCCCGCGGTTACCATGAAGCCATCACCTACAGTTTCATCGAGCCTGGCCTGAACAAGCTGTTCGACCCACAAACCGAGCCCTTGGCGCTGGCCAATCCGATCTCTGCCGATATGGCCGTCATGCGCACCTCGCTGTGGCCCGGGCTGTGCAAAGCCGTAGTGCACAACCTGAACCGTCAGCAAACGCGCGTTAGATTGTTCGAGAGCGGCCAGCGATTCATTCCGCAGACGGATGGCCCGTTGCTGCAACAGCCCGTCCTGTCGGGTATCGCCTGCGGTACGCGTCAGCCTGAGGGCTGGGCCAACGCCAGCGACAAGCTGGATTTTTATGATGTGAAGGGCGATGTGGAAGCCTTGCTGGGGCAGGGTGGTGCCGGCCCTGCATACAGTTTCGAGCCAGCCGAACATCCAGCGCTGCACCCAGGCCAGAGCGCCAGGGTTGTTCGTGAAGGTAAAACGGTTGGGTGGCTGGGTGCGCTGCACCCTCAACTGATTGCCGAGCTGGATCTGCAAGCGCCAGTATTTGTCTTCGAGTTGGTGCTTGCCGATATCACTCAAGGTCGTCTGCCACGCTTTAATGAGTTGTCGCGCTTCCCCGAAGTGCGCCGCGATATCGCCGTCCTGGTCGACAAGACCGTGGTAGCTGACGCGCTACTCTCGACAATACGTGAAGTAGCCGGGGAATTTTTGACAAACCTAAGGCTGTTTGACGTTTACGAAGGTAAGGGTATTGATCCGCATAGAAAAAGTCTCGCCATCGGCTTGACGTTACAGCATTCATCGCGCACTCTTACTGACGATGAGGTGAACGCTGTCATGGACAAGGTACTGGTGTCCCTGGAGCAAGGGTTCAATGCCACACTAAGGAAATAGCCTATGACGGCTCTGACAAAAGCAGAAATGGCAGAACGTCTTTACGAAGAACTTGGCTTCAACAAGCGTGAAGCCAAAGAGCTCGTGGAACTGTTTTTTGAAGAGATACGCAACGCGTTGGAAAGCAACGAGCAAGTCAAATTGTCCGGTTTCGGCAATTTTGATCTGCGCGACAAGCGCCAGCGTCCAGGCCGTAACCCGAAAACCGGTGAAGAGATCCCTATAACCGCCCGGCGCGTCGTTACATTCCGCCCCGGACAAAAACTCAAGGCCCGAGTAGAAGCCTATGCTGGAACCCAGCCATAACCAGGAACTGCCGGTCATCCCCGGAAAGCGCTATTTCACCATCGGTGAAGTCAGCGAGCTGTGCGAAGTTAAACCCCATGTTCTGCGGTACTGGGAACAGGAATTTCCACAGCTGTCGCCAGTAAAACGCCGGGGTAACCGTCGCTACTACCAGCGACAGGACGTGCTCATGATTCGACAGATTCGTGCGTTGCTCTACGATCAAGGGTTTACCATCGGCGGCGCCCGTCAGCGCCTCTCCGGTGACGAAGCCAAGGACGACGTCACGCATTACAAGCAGTTGATCCGTCAAACGATCAGCGAGCTGGAAGAAGTGCTACAGGTGTTGAAAGCGCATTGATACAAAACTGAAACCGAAAAAAACCTTTCTCGTTTCAGGTAGTTAATGTATTATGCGACCCGCTTCAGCCCACAAAGCCGAAGCATCGTCGGGGCGTAGCGCAGCCTGGTAGCGCACTTGCATGGGGTGCAAGGGGTCGAGTGTTCGAATCACTCCGTCCCGACCATATTGATAAGAAAGGCCGGTCAGAAATGACCGGCCTTTTTTGTTTTCGCGACGAGGAGGGGGAAATGGCAGCGCTTAAATACCTGGCCGGTTACAGCCCCAATTTGCAACAGCAAGTTCAACGTCTGGTCGATAACAACGAGCTGGGCGCCTGGCTGGAGAAACGCTATCCAGAACACAACAGCCCGCACATGATTCAGACGGACGCAGCGCTATACGACTTTACGCAGGGCCTGAAGCAACAGCACATGCGCAGCAGCGACCCAATCAGCAAAGTCTTCTTTGATACCCGCATGCACGTCATCGACAACGCCCTGGGCCAGCACCAGTTCGTCAGCCGCGTGCAGGGCAGCAAACTCAAGCGCAAGAACGAAATCAAAGTCTCCGCCCTCCTCAAAACCCTGCCCGAACCGCTGCTGCGCATGGTCGTGGTGCACGAACTGGCCCACCTGCGCGAGAAGGAGCACAACAAGGCCTTCTACCATCTTTGCCAGCATATGGAAGGGGATTACCATCAGTTGGAGCTGGATTTGCGGTTGTTTTTGACATTAAGAGGGTGAGAAATTGCTGCCCTGGCTCGATGGAATCTGCCAAGGACGGCGGGCGGTGGATGGTCTCCGAAGAGCCCGCCCATGAGATGGGCTGCATTCATACTCGTCACGGTCTGGGGCAGACTGTATCGGAATGACTGTCGGCGACGATTTGGTTGTGCGCGATGGGCAGATCAATACACGACCTGACGATCGGGCGCCCTCGGATCCCTCTATCTCTGGCTGGCGAAGATCGATCCAGAAACCGCATACTTTTTCCACCAAGGAAGTACGGCACAAACACTAACGCTGATTCCTTCGACGCTCATCCAGCGTCACAACTATCTGCTGAAGCAGACAGCGATCTACCCTTTACGGGTAATACGCGGTGACGGGGGCAGGGCAACCTTCCGCACTGTGCCGCATTTTCGCTGCAGATAGCGGCTGGGTCGTTCCGAATCGCAGTCCCTGGACACTGATGTGGCCGAGCGAGCAGAACTACCACCCGGGTGAGGTTAAGATCTTAGCGGAGCTTGTCGAGTTTTTGGCATAAGGGAAAGGCTGCTTTCGGCCCAGAGTGTGTAAAAACGCCAGGACGGATTTCCGTCAGCGTCTATATCGGACCTTTCTCGGGCTTAGAGCCTGATCAAGCTTATGACCGTTGCGGATAGCGCATGAGACAGTCTAGCAACGCCCTGGAGGCCTCTC
>DRFO01000025.1 GCA_011050525.1 Halopseudomonas xinjiangensis | reverse complement strand
TTACCGTACGCAGGACGAGGCAAGAGCTGATCTGTTTGAATACATCGAGCGGTTCCATAATCCCAGGATGCGACGTAGAGTTGCTGCTCAGGATCGGAAGCTCACAGCCGTTTTATAACCGTCTGTGGTAACGGGGTAGAACCCCTGGGCAAGTTCCAGTCACTCGTTGAATGATGTCGCAAAGGATAGCGCTGGACTTGTCGCCGAGCTCGCCAACTTTGAACGGGACGGCACAGTGGCGTTGCTGGCCAGCTTGCTAACCCTTCCTGCGCATCAGTCCCAATGCTTGCGATTAGAGTTGCTAGTTGCCCTTGCCCTCACTCACTGTCAGGGCTCACAGGTTGCCACTGTCGACGATGCGTGTCGCTGGTATACGTCCATCGGCGCGTCGAACTGTGTCATTGGGGAAGATCCAGCAGAGGATGTGTTCGTCTCCATTGTTGGTAACGTCAAGGGCAATTACCGCATTCTGGAAGGCGTATGGGAGGCCGCAGGCTTTTATACACAGCTGATGGTCGACATCGTCTTCGCTATGCCCGAAGAGGGCTACTTCATCCCACTTAAACGGGCCACGCAGGCGCTTCTAAGGCTTTCAGACGTCATCTGCGCTAACTCTGGTCTACGACGGTTCGAGCCGGGTGGTGACGCTAACAACGGCTCGCTTGATACTGGTGGTCTTGACGCGAGCGCGCTCCGGTCACGTGTCACCTTGACGAAGCGCATGCTACAGGCGGCTGGTGTAGCAATTGCAGATCTTTCCCTCTTCATTCTTGACCACACGCAGATATCTACCCTCAATAGCCAGGTACCCAGCGCGGGGCTGCTGGAGCAGCGCCCACTGCTCCGCATACGTGATGGCCTTGTCGTCGTGCTGCCCACTGCTCTATCCGTCGCGCTTCGCCACGCGGTGATAGCGTTCGCTGTGCAGAAGGAAGAATTGAGCAACCTTGACAGGGCGTTAGCCAATGCCCATGCGCGTACTTTGTCCCAAATGCCGGCGTTTGGTAACGGCAAGCGGATTAGGTTGTCCTGGGATAAGGATAGGACAACCCGATCGGCGATCGTCTACTCCTCAGTAGATGTGGGCCACTTCATGCTGCTCCAGTTCGTTTTGCCCTCTATGCAGCAGCACTCGGCCGAAGGCTTCAGCAGCATGCTCCAGCTCGATACGGAAACCGCGAATCTCCTCGACGCTCGTGCTGCAAGTACCGCTGCTGATCTTGCCAAACAACCCGACTTCCAACGCGGCATAGTCGTGCGTGTAGGCTGTGGCTGGGGGGCAGGCTTTACCGGCTCGGCGCCCGAACTGCCTGAAGCGTGGCAGTTCGAGTGGATGTCTAGCGCAGATTTTTTTCGCTTAAGTTCGCTGCCCGAGATGTCTCCGCTTGCCTTCTGGCGTTTGCAGGATGCCGTAGAAAGAATTGCGCGAGCCGGTGTGCAATTAATCAATGTCAACGGCATTCTCAACCTCCTTGGCTGGGCACTTGCCAATGACGGCCATATGGTCCCGCACAATCAATTACCAGAAGGGCGAATCACACCAGAGCGCCCCCTGATGCTTACAATTCCGACAGATCTCATTCGTGATGTGCGACTAGCAGCAGACATGGGGTATGACTGGCACCGTATTTGTGACAACAGTGGCAGGTGGCACCGTGTTATGCGGCCTTCAGCGGGAGACTTCTTCCCGGCCGAACGCGAAAGCAAGTGCTATGCATCCATCGATGAGCTTGAAGCACATCGTCTAAATTGTGTTTATGAAGGCCAGTGCAACCTCTGGGTGACGATTGAAGCACCCAACGTGCAAGATCTCGTGCTCCTTGCTGAATTCGCCAAGATGGTACGTACGTGGGTTGGGCGGATAGGCGAGGCAGTTGAAGCTATTGACGGGCAGAGAGCATGCAAGTCCGTGAAGGTTTACCTGCACTTTGAGGGTGACGGCGACATTAGCCGATTCTATGATGAGCCGATTCCCATTGATCTAAATACCTTCTGGAAACTCGAGCGGGTCCGTGAGCAAGGGGCGATACGGGTATTGCTCAAAGACGGATATCTTGCTGGCTTTCGAGCATCGGACAACCGTGCAGAACGCGCTCTAGTACGCGCACTCGGCACTGCATTTGCCACTCTTTTGCGTATCGATGCACCGACAGACAAAGGGCTAGAAATTGAGCGTATAGCGGTGCCCAATAACGCTGCGCGTAGCTTCCATATTATGGAAACGTTCGACTTTATTGATCACGTGCAGGGCTCCTTGAGCCGACACCTTTTGGTCATCGAGAACACTGAGTCGGGTGCGGCCATAATTGGGCTCGGATGGCGTTCTGTTGCGGCCGATGCGCCAGCTCAATATCAGGGTAAGAAAGCAGTCGGCAAGCTCCTCAACGACGTAGTAGATGTGCTCCTTCATGACATGCAGGGGGAGCTTTCTCGCTTTGATCGCCTGAAAACCCTCACTCGCCTGCTTGAAAACTGCGAACGGGCACGAAGCGAGGAAAACCATTGGCATCGGACGGCCGCTGCCGTCCTAGGCCTGCATGCTGGCGAAGTTGGTGTCGAGGATACGATCGCCAAGCAGTTAGGGCGTTTTGCCGGCGCAGCATTGACCTCTCGATTGGTAATCGAGCTGGCCTTATGCGCTTGCCCTACTACCGGAGGGATGGAGCCCTCAGACATGGCGCTCGGCCGGCTCCTTGCGCAAGCATCATTACTTTTTCGCATCGGCGGCATGTCTGACGCGGTACGCTTTGGAGCACTGCCGGCCGAGGTTCAAATATCTCCCTTAGGTGACCTTCTCTTCCGTGACGAGCTTGGACAGATGGTGCTCGAACCTCTGCTGTCTAAGGCGTCTAACGAGCGGTTCGAATCCCATGCTGCGCGATTCAAACAGCATTACGCAAAAGCGGACGAGCTTGAAGAGTTGGCTGATGAGGAAGGCCGTTTTGAAGCCGCTACGGTCGATGATGACACCGAGGCTTTCCTGGCATTCTGGCGGGCGGAGATGGGCTTTACACTCGAAGAAGGCCTCCGTTTCATCCATGCACTTGAGTCGATTGGTATGGAGAAACAGACAGCAATACTCATGATGGCGCGAAGCGAGTTGGAGATCGTCGGTAAGTCCGCCGGGCTCGACCATAAAGTCGTTTCCGCTTTTCTTGACCAATTCATACTCAGATCTCGCCCAAAGTGGGACGAGGTGACAGACGAGTTTGACCTTTCTGATATCTATCCTTGGCGCTTTGGGCGACGCCTATCAGTAGTATCCCGCCCCTTGTTGCAAATAGAAGACAGCCAAGATCCGCTGGTAATCGTATCACCGGGACACCTGAGCAACTCTCTGCGCTACGTCTTCAACGGGGCTCACACGGGACGACTCAAACGGGAGTTCTTCAGGACGGAGGGGATGAGGGACGAATGGCTGGGGGAAGCTCGGGAGGGACACACGTTCGAAAAGTCCTTAGAAAGAGAATTGCTAGATGCAGGATGGAGTGTTCGGCGTGGCATCGGCTTCCCGGAGCTACTGAGACGAAATCTGCCAACAGAGCCTGGCGACATTGATCTGCTTGCGTGGCGTCCGGACCGCAAACAAGTGCTCATAGTCGAATGTAAGGACCTTTCACTTGCGCGAAACTACTCAGAAGTCGCGTCCCAGCTCTCCGAGTATCAAGGTGAAGACATAAAGGGCAAACCAGACAAGCTCAAAAGGCATCTGAGGCGTGTTGCACTCGCGCAGGAGAACCTTGCTGACCTGGCACGATTCACGTCAGTCAAAAATCCCGAGCTAGTGTCCTGGCTTGTTTTCAGTGGCGCGTCCCCTGTCGCCTACGCGCAGTCGCAGATCCCTGCACTGCAAGGTATACATGTCGGGCGACCAAACGACCTTCTTGAATACTGATCGAAAGATACGAGATTGTTGCTGCGTGAACTGAAAGGCAAACATCTGCTATTTGGCCGATTGCCGCCTTCCGCAAGCAGTGGTTAACCAAGGACGATTCAATTGAAAGTAGGGCTTTATGCTGATGGCTATTTGATGTTTTGCTTCTATTTGTGCTATTATTCGGCTATTCCGTCATGGCAGCGAATGTTGCTTTGAATCCAGAGCAGGGAGCTGCGGCTTCTGGGGAGGCGGGTTGTTGATGCTGGGAGCGCTGGCAATTTTTATGTGGTTTCTGCAAGCACTCATCGATACACCAAAAGCAACTCAACAATCTGGACAAGAAGGAGAAGGGCGTATGAAGACAGTAATTTTTAAAACGTTGGTAAGTTTCATGGCAAACGCATCAACAGCCTTCTACGTCAATAACCTGCCTGCCTTGACCATCCGAGTGTCTCGGTCTTAATCGAGAATACTTAACGGGACTCAAAGTGTTGCTTGTCCAGCACACCCAACAAAAAGCCCGGCGTTAGCTGGGCTTTTCTTCTTTGATTTTCCGCTTGAAGCCTGCCTCGCGCAGGCTTCGTTGTTTCAGGCGCGCCATGGCGTCCGACGGTTTCGATACTGGACGTTGGTCGTTGCCTGGCTCAACCAGCGCATGCTCGTTTCGATTTTTGTCTTCAACTGACGGGTACAGAGCTCTTGTGAACGTCCGCTCTTGGCCCAGAGTGTGTAAAAACGTCGACCAGAAATCGAAGTGCGCGGTGCTACGTGGTTTCTGAAAAAGTGCGGCTGGTCTACAGACCAAGAATTCACGTAGAAGCGCGATTTTTGGATCAGGTTTTGACCAGGTGAGTCGTCCTGGGAGTTTTTACACAGCCTGGGCCGATAGCTGCCGATCCCATGCTGTCTAGCGTAAGATATCGATTTCGGTAAAGCAGTTGCTGAGAGTGAGGCAAACTTCCCATGAGCGAATCAGTGCGGACGATTGTGAGATGCCAAGATCCCGGCGATGGCACCGGGGATGTTATTGTCGAGCTCCCGCCAAGCGTCCTTGCAGGAATGGACGTCGGTCTTGGTGATTCACTAACTATCGAATTGATTGACGGTGCGATAGTTCTTAGGCCAATCAGGCATGCTGAAACGAAATCCTGAGACAGCTGTTGACCTCCGGCAGTAGCCCTCCCCACGGAGTGCTGGCGGCCATAAGTAGACGTGCAAGTGCGCCTATCAAAACGGGGGCAATTCAAAGCACTGAGGACATTGAAGTGCTTGTGCGAATTATCCCGGCTTACGTGCTATTGCTTGTCAGTGGAAATACAACGCCAGATGCGCGCAGGCCTGTCCGGCAGGGGTGTTGAGCTGGAACGTCAATGACCAAGTTGAAGATATTTCGCAAATCGAGTTTCCAGCTCCGTCAGCTCCTTGTTTAATTCTTTCTTGATCTTTGCCTGATTAACAGCATTGGCGGTTCTGGCTTGCCCTGCGGGGTGTCCATCGATCTCTGCTTCAAGGCAACGTAAATCCACAGCTGGGTGCCAGATGTGCTTTTCAATGTACTCGGCGATGTCCTTGTCAAAAACAAACATTATCCCACTGGTGTTGATCAGGTAATTCATCTCGGCTTCTTGACTCACCCGTCCGCTCGTTAGAATTGTGCCTAGAAAGTCCCGAATAGCTTCATAGAACTTGTATCGACGCTCGAAAAGCTCGTGCTTCAGTCGCTTATGATTTGTGTTCCATTGCAAGTAAGCAATTAGCGCACCAAGAAGAGCGATAACTGGAACCAACAAAGCTGAAATCGCTACCACAATATTTTCCATAATATTTTTCTCTCTTGATTTCTGGGGTGGTAGCCACTGATTCCGCAATAAAGCTAGCTTGTTACACAGAGCCAATCCGCAAGATGCGAGGTCCTGTGGTTAATTGGAGTCAGATAAATGAATCGGCCCTAATTTCACAGGCATCATGGTCGTCCGCTGCTGGCTTATGGCTGCCGTCTGCCAATGGCCGTAACCGGTTAGAAACGGATATCGAGCTTTTATACTATCATCGGAATAATTAGGCAGAGGGGAGCAGGTGAATTCGCCCCAAACCTGGTAGCACCCATAAGGGCTTGAGATTGGATATGAGCCCGCAATTCGGCGCGTGAAAGTGCGGCCACTCTGGCTTAGTGATTTTCGGTTGCCGGATGGGGTGTGGCAGATAGGCTGGGATTAGTTTGTAAAGTTTGAAGGGCGAAAAAATGCGAAAATCAGCTTTTCTTTACAGATTCTGTATTGTTTAGCTAAAAAATTGGTTGAAATTATTATTTAAAAGGCGATTTTAATCATGATTTTTAGGGATTTTAAGTACGATTTTCGTTCTTTACAAAACCCCAATGGCTCTCTTAACCGAATTGAGCCATGGGTGTATAACCTGTTGACTGAGAAAAGCGGGATTTCCACGCTTAGGGAAATTGGTGGCAAGGCTAGCCCAACTGGGCTTCGAGGGCAAACTATGGCCTCCGGTCCAGCCCTGGCTTGTCCGGCAAAATTTATCATGTGGCGCAGTGGTCAACTTGAAGAAAAATAATAAAGACGACAACATTGCCAACGTATCGAGCATCAGCCAGAGTCGGGTCAGCTTCGAAGACAAGCGGCCGGTAACTGCCGGCTTGATGCTGGTGGCCGTAACGGGCATTTTATTGGCCTGGCTCATGATCTGGCAGGCTTGGCAGGATTTTGGTTTGCTGCGCAACCAGCATCAGGCACAGGTAGAAGAAAGCGTCTGGCTGACCGCAGAACAGATCGGACATACCCTGGCGATCAAATCGGTAGCTATAGAACAGCTCCTTGAAGAGCAAAGCACGCAAGTCCCATCGCCCCTTATCAATCTTGTTCCCGGCCTGGCCGAGTTCTTTCCCGTCAATCTCGACACCATGAAGATCCAGCCGACTGGGGCATGGATGCAGGCCATACAGCGCCTCCATCTTGGCGATCAGCCGTTTGCGCTTGATTTTGAGCCTGAGGGCGACCGGCTGCACTGGGCCATCGCCAGTCGTCATCAGGGTAAGTACTGGGTCCTGCTGGTTGATGAAAAGGCTATTTCGCAAATGGTGACGGCCCATCCCGCTCGGGGTTATACCTGGTTGTTGGAGGATGCCGGACGGGCGCGGGTGCTGGCCCGCCAGCAGGCCGGTCGACTGGTTTATCTGGACAACGCCACGATGGACGCCGAGGAGCGGGAAAGGGTGATCGTCAGCGCCCCGGTCGAAGGAACGCTCTGGCAAGTCAGGGGGCTGGTCGAGCCCGGGTTCTATTACAAGCGGCTGGGGCAGTTATTGGCATCCAAGGCCCTGGTTGTAGTGGTGTTTGTCGCGGTGCTGCTGTTGATCGTCTGGGTGATTTCCCGGATGCGGCGTTCCAATCGCAATCTGCAAGCATACAGCGAGGTCTCGTACCTGGCGTTGCAGGAGACTGAGCGGCGCTACCGCGACATTTTCCAGAGCGTGGGCATGTGCCTGTGCCAGCTTGATCTGTCCGGGCTGCAACGATTCTTTTCCACGCTCGGGCTGAACAGCAAGGAGGCGCTGGATAACTGGCTGCTGTCCCATCCGGACGCCCACGGCAAGATGCTCAGGCATATTCGGGTGCTGGACGCCAACCAGAACTCCCTGGACCTTATGGGTTCTGAGTCGATTGCCCAGCTCGAACAACTGTTGCAAAGCAGCGAGGATGGGCTTCGTCCTGAGGGCGCTCGCTATGCGCTGATCGTAGCGCTGATAGAGCGTCAGCCCAGACTTGAGCTGGAAATGCTTATACGGGCTACTGGCGGTTCGATGCGCTATGTATGGATTGTCATGAGATTGCCCGAGCGCGTGGAGGACTACCGTGCTATTACCATGAGTATCTCGGACATTACCGATCGGCGAAATGTCGAATTGACCATGCGGGAAAGGGAGCAGTTCTGGTCCGGCGTGGTGAAAGCGGTCCCCGATATTGTGTTTATCAAGGACATGCGTAGCAACCGCTTCATCTTCAGCAATCGTTCGCTGGCGCAAGTGCTGGGCTACAGCGAGGAAGAACAGGCTGCCTTTCTATCTGACTATAGGGATCGCCTGGTTCACCCCGATGATCTTGAGTATCTGCACATCAACCGCAATATTCAGCAGGTTCTGCCGGATGATCAGGTCCTTGAATACCGGATACGCTGGCAGCACAAGGACACCTCGTGGCGCTGGTTTGCCGTTCGCTGCAAGGTGCTTGCCCGACTGCCAGACGGGCACGCACACCAGGTCATCGGGATCGTCAAGGACGTTACTCAGCAGACGGTGGTCAACGAGCGCCTGAAAACCGAAGAGCAACGGTATCGGTTGCTGGCTGAAAATATCAGCGATGTTATCTGGTCGACCGACGTCGATTTCAATCTTGACTACGTCAGTCCCTCGGTTGGCCGGGCACTGGGCTACAGCCCGGAATATCTGATCGAGCATGGCTTTACCGAAATCGTGGCGGGCACGCGCTTCAATCGGTTCATGGGCGCCCTGTTGCGGGAGCTGGCGCCCAAGGTGGGCGACTTTGAAGCTGCGGAAATCCTGCAGCGTGACGGATTCCACCGACAGACCACCTTTGACTGCATCAAGGCAGACGGTCATACCTGTCCGGTCGAGTTGCGAGTCTCGCTGATGTGGAGCCCACTGGGCCGCTTCCTGGGTTTGCTGGGAATTGCCCGGGATATAAGCGAGCAGCGCCGTACCGAAAACCGGCTGCGAATGGCCGCGACGGTTTTCGAGAACACCACGGGCGCGATTCTGGTCACGGATCCCGCGGGCTACATCGTTCAGGTCAACAAGAATTTTACCCAGATTACCGGATACAGTTCAGACGAGGTCGTTGACCAACTGCCGTCGCTCTTTGTATCCGGCGTTCATGAGCCGCATTTCTATTCGTCCGTTGTTGCCAGCCTGAGGGAGCAGGGTCGCTGGGAAGGGGAAATCTGGCAGCAGCGCAAGAACGGTGAGGTGTTCCCTACCTGGAGCGGCGTTACCGCAGTGCAGGATAACGAGGGCGACCTGGTCAGCTTTGTGGGTTTCTTCGTCGATATCAGCGAGCGCAAGGCCAGCGAGGCACGAATTGAAAGTCTCGCCTACTATGACGGGCTCACCGGATTGCCGAACCGTACCCTGTTTCAGGATCGCCTCTCCGGAGCGCTGCAGGTGGCAGAGCGGCGCAACGAGTGGGTTGCCGTATTGTTTCTCGATCTGGACCGATTCAAGCCCATTAACGATACGCTAGGACATGCAGCAGGCGACGTCATGCTCAAGGAAGTGGGCCGGCGTCTGCGATCCTGCGTGCGGGAGAGCGACACCGTGGCGCGCATGGGTGGCGACGAGTTCACCATGCTGCTGTCCGGACTGAAAAGTCGTGAGGCCGCTATGCGCGGCGGTGTACATGTGGCCGAAAAAGTGCTTTCTGCTTTGGCTCCGGCTTTTATCCTGCAGGAACGAGAGTTTTTCATCAGTGCCAGTATTGGCATTGCGCTGTACCCCCAGGATGGTGTCGAGGGCAGCGCTCTACTGCAAAACGCCGATACGGCCATGTATCACGCCAAGAGCGTTGGCAAAGATACCTTCAAGTTCTATCAGGCTGACATGAACGCTCGGGCGCTGGAGCGACTGAGTCTGGAGAATGACCTGCGCAAGGCCTTGCTGGACGACGCCTTCGTGCTGAACTATCAGCCCCAGTTCGACTGCGCCACCCGCCGACTCACCGGCGCCGAGGCGCTATTGCGTTGGGAGCATCCGCAACTGGGCGCCGTGTCGCCCGCCATGTTCATTCCGATTGCGGAAGAGATAGGTCTGGTCAATGCGTTGGGAGACTGGGTGCTGGACCGCGCTTGTCGGCAGATGGCTGAATGGCACGATGCGGGATATCCGTTGCCCCGCATGGCGATCAATCTTTCCGCGCGTCAGTTCTCCGAAGGTGAGTTGGCGGAGCAGGTTGCCACGGTGATCGAGCGTTACCGCCTGCACCCGGCAGGCATCGAGCTGGAGCTTACCGAAAGCATCCTGTTGCAGGACGTTGATGAAACCATGCAGACCCTGGCCGCACTGAAGAAGCTCGGCGTGCACATCGCCGTGGACGATTTTGGCACCGGTTATTCGTCGCTCAATTACCTGAAAGACTTTCCTATTGATACTCTGAAGATTGATCGCAGTTTCATCCATGCGATGCATGCGGGAAGCCGCGATGCACGGCTGGCTGAAGCCATCGTAGCGATGGGCCGCAGTCTGCAGCTGAGGGTGATAGCGGAAGGCGTCGAAACTGCAGAACAGTTGCAGCTCCTGGAGCAATTCGGCTGCGATGAGGTGCAGGGGTTCTTCCTGGGCAAGCCGATGACGGCAGAAGAACTGCAGAAACAGCACTTGAGCGCACAGTGAGCGAATTTTCTCGTAGAGCTGAACGCTTTTCATGTGTCAGAGGGCTTGTGTTCAGGTAAAATGCGGCCTCTTTTTGAACGTCCTAGCAGGGGGCCGTGACATGTTTAGTCGTTCCAACGATATTGCCACCATCGATGCTGAACTCTGGAAAGCCATGCAGCAGGAAGCGCAGCGCCAGGAAGATCACATCGAATTGATTGCCTCCGAGAACTACACCAGTCCGGCAGTGATGCAGGCCCAGGGTTCCGAGCTGACCAACAAATATGCTGAGGGCTATCCGGGCAAGCGCTACTACGGTGGTTGCGAGTTCGTGGACGTGGCGGAACAGCTGGCTATCGATCGTGCCAAGCAGTTATTCGGTGCTGACTATGCCAACGTTCAGCCCCATGCTGGTTCCCAGGCCAACGCAGCGGTGTTCCAGGCGCTGTTGAGCCCAGGCGATACCGTATTGGGCATGAGCCTGGCCCATGGCGGCCACCTCACCCACGGCGCCTCGGTGAATTTCTCCGGCAAGCATTACAACGCCGTTCAGTATGGAATCAATACCGACACGGGCCTGATCGATTACGACGACGTCGAGGCGCTTGCGGTCGAGCACCAGCCGAAGATGATTATTGCCGGCTTCTCCGCCTATTCCCAGATACTGGATTTCGCCCGGTTCCGCGCCATCGCCGATAAGGTAGGCGCTTATCTGTTCGTCGACATGGCGCACGTGGCGGGGCTGGTTGCCGCAGGCGTATATCCCAACCCGGTGCCCTTTGCCGATGTGGTGACGACCACCACACACAAAACACTGCGTGGCCCGCGCGGCGGCCTGATCCTCGCTCGCAGCAATGAAGCGCTGGAGAAGAAACTGAACTCCGCAGTATTCCCGGGCGGCCAGGGCGGCCCGTTGATGCATGTGATTGCCGCCAAGGCGATCTGCTTCAAGGAAGCGATGAGTCCAGAGTTCAAGGCCTACCAGCAGCAAGTCATCAAAAATGCCCAGGCCATGGCCAGCGTATTTATCCAGCGCGGGTTTGATGTGGTGTCGGGTGGTACAGAAAATCATCTATTCCTGTTGTCGTTGATCAAGCAGGACATTACCGGCAAGGATGCGGATGCTGCGCTGGGGCGGGCCCACATTACCGTCAACAAGAACGCCGTTCCGAATGATCCCCGCTCGCCTTTTGTTACTTCGGGTTTGCGTATCGGTACCCCTGCGGTCACTACGCGCGGGTTCAACGAAGAGGATTGTCGGGCTCTGGCTGGCTGGATATGTGACGTTCTGGATAACATGGGCGATGAATCAGTTATCGAGCGGGTCCGTAAGCAAGTAGACGATATCTGCAAGCGGCTCCCTGTCTACACCAGCTGAATCTAAGACTGCTGCATGGCCAACCCCCTGTCGGAGCGATCCGGCAGGGGGTTTTTGCTGAACGGCTGGGTAGGTTGGTGCGCTTCAATAAACTTATTGCCCGCAGCCTCATCTGCTGGTTGAATATCAACTGATGTTAACAATCTGGTTCGCCTGAAAGAGTCTGGCCAAGGATAGGCGAGTCAACAACCCACGGATGGACGATATGGCAGATCAATTCAAGATACGTTTTACCGGTCAACTGGCTGACGACATTCTGGTCGGCGAAATTCGTGGCTCCTTACTGAAGCTTGGATTCAAGGACAGCCAGATCGACAGCATGCTGGCCGGACGGCCGGCGACCATCAAGCGACAGCTGGACCTGGATCAGGCTGAGCTTTATCAGCGCCGACTGAGGCAGGCGGGCCTGCTGGTAGACATAGAGCCGGACGATTTGCGGGGCGACCACTCGCCGGGCGGCGGTCCGCGGGGCGACCATTCGCCGGCTGAGGCCCCTACACTGGCTCCTGCTCCTGCTCCTGCTCTTGGCGCGGCGCGCTTTGAGGCGGCGGAACCGGCCGAAGCTCGGCGCCACGATCAACCCACCCTGAAGCGTTTGGAACCGGTAGAGTTCACCGGAACGGGCGGTGAATACTTTGGTATCTGGATCGTCAACATTTTCCTGATTATCCTCACGCTGGGCTTTTATGCCCCCTGGGCCAAGGTGCGCACCAACCAGTATTTCTACGGGCACACCCAGATCGACGGGGCGACGTTTCAGTACCTGGCCGATCCATGGGTGATCTTCCGCGGGAGACTGGTCGCCATCGTCGCGTTGCTCGTGTGGATGGTCATCTCCGAAATGTCCCTTTATGGCTCCTTGGTATTGCTGGCCCTGTTTGTTCCGGCGTTACCCTGGATAGTCATTCGCTCGCTCAAGTTCGAGGCGGTAAATAGCGCTTACCGAAATATTCGGTTCGATTTCAAGGGAAGCTACGGAGGCGCCTGCATGGTGATTTTGCTGTGGCCGCTGGTTACCTTGCTGACGCTTCTGTTGGCCGCTCCCTTCAGCCTGTACAAGTCCCAGGCATTCATGGTCAATAACAGCTACTTCGGTACCATGCCGTTCCGTCTGAAGGCTACCGCACGCGACTATTACGGATTCTTTCTGCGAATTATCGCAGTGGCGATAGGCTTCTCTGTGCTATCTGTGGTCATCGGAAAGCTGGTGCACCCAGTGCTGGCTGGTGTCGTCGGTGCGATAGGTTATCTCGCGCTGTTCGGGTATTTCATGGCGGGGCTGACCAATCTGGTCATGAACGCTACGGTGCTGGGCATGCACGGCTTTCAGTCGAGTCTGGGAAAGCGCCGCATTGTCTGGATATATCTGACCAACAGTCTGCTGGTTCTCCTTACCCTGGGGTTCTATACCCCCTGGGCCAAGGTGCGTATGGCGACTTATCGCGCCAGCTGCACAGCGGTATCGGTCCATGGTGATCTGAATAGCTTCATTGCCGGAGAAAGTCAGCAAACCAGCGCGATGGGGCAGGAAATCGGGGAGGCTTTCGATGTCGGCGTCTCCCTTATCTGAAGGCTGGCTGGAGGGGTTGTTCTTCGATGGTCGGCGCAGTGCCGGCCATCCGGCGCGGGTTCGACGGGAAGGAAGTGATTTGCTGCTTGATTTCGGTGGTGGCCAGCAACGTTATCCGGCCACCGATATACGCCTTGGAACGCGGGTAGGACGGGCGGCCAGTTACCTTCATCTGCAAGACGGAGGGGTTTTCGAGTCGGCTGATACGGCTGGTCTCGCTGCCCTCGCTTGCGCTGCGGGTGCCACTGGCAGCAACGGCTGGCTTCACCGGCTCGAGACCAACTATCGCTTGATCGCGGGCAGCGCCGTCCTGGTGATGATGGTGCTGGTGGGAAGTGTGGTGTATGGCATTCCCTGGGTGTCCAAGCAGATCGCCCATAGTATCCCGACGGACCTGGAACGGTATCTGGGCGAGCAGGCGCTGGTGGGGCTGGATAGCCTGTGGTTTGAACCCAGCCGGCTGGAGCAGGGCCGACAGACTGAAATCAGGACGGCATTCGAGCCCCATCTCCATGCGCTGGCTACTGCCTACCCGGGGCATGAACTTCAGGTACTGTTTCGCTCCAGTGACGCGGTGGGCGCCAATGCCCTGGCTTTGCCCGGTGGCATAGTGGTGTTTACCGACGATTTGTTGTTAATGGCCGAAAATAATCAGGAGCTGGTCGCCATATTGGCTCATGAAGTGGGCCATGTGGTACACCGTCACAGTTTGCAAGGCATCGTCCAGAGCTCGCTGGCCCTCTGGTTGGTCATGTCTATAACGGGGGATCTGTCAGCCGCATCGGATTTGACGAGCACCCTGCCAGCCATCCTCGCCAATCTGAGTTACGTTCGCGACATGGAGCGTGACGCCGATGACTTCGCATTGACGTTTATGCACGACCGTGGCATTGAACCCAGGCATTTTGCGGCAATCATGCTGCGCCTTGATCCGCCAGACGAAACGGAGGGAGGGGAAACAGCGAATGGGTTGTCGAATTTCCTTTCAACCCATCCGCCAACGCCTGAACGAATCAAGCGCTTCCTCGATCAGGACTGACGTAACCCAAGCGTCTGCAAGGTGCGACTGCGGACACTCTTGAGTAGTTCGGCATCGTTGATCAGCGACTGGCCATAGGAGGGAACCAGGTCCTTCATTCTGGCCTGCCACTCCGGACTGGCGACGCGATCCTTGAAGCAACGGTGCAGCACATCGATCATTGCCTGGACCGCCGTCGAGGCACCGGGCGAAGCGCCGAGCAGCGCAGCGAGCGTTCCATCCTTGGCTGCTACGATCTCGGTGCCGAACTCAAGCTTGCCGTGGCCCTTGGCATCCTTCTTGATGATCTGAACCCGCATGCCGGCATTCTGCAGCTTCCAGTCTTCCTCCTGTGCTGGCGGGAAGAAATTACTCAGCGACTCGATTCGGTCCTTGTGTGATTGGAAGGACTCGGCAATCAGGTAACGGGTCAGATCCATATTGTCCCGACCCACCGCCATCATTGGTGCCACGTTATAGGGCTTGACCGAGGAGAACAGATCGAACACCGAACCTTTTTTCAGGAACTTGGTGGTGAAGCCGGCGAAGGGGCCGAACAGCAATGCAGGTTCGCCATTGATGATGCGGGTATCCAGATGCGGAACCGACATCGGCGGCGCGCCCACCGGCGCTTTGCCGTAGACCTTGGAATGGTGGCGCTGGACGATATCCGGCTTGGTGCAAACCAGCCACTGCCCGCTTACCGGAAACCCACCGTATCCCTGGCTTTCATCGATGTGCGACTTCTGCAGTAAAGGCAGCGAGCCGCCGCCTGCGCCGAGGAACACGAATTTCGCGTTGAATTCTTTTTCCTCTCCGGTCGTGTCGTCGTCCACCGATACCCGCCAATGGCCGCGCTTGCTTTTGCGTAGCGAATTGACCGAGTGCTTGAGATTCAGCTCGAATCCAGGCTGGGTCTGCAGATGACTGACCATGTTGCGGGTCAGGGAGCCAAAGTCTACGTCCGCGCCGTATTCCACGCGGGTTCCAGCCACACTCTGGCCAGCCTTGCGCTGCTCCATTACCAGTGGCATCCATTCCTTTAGCTGCTCCGCTGATTCGGAATACTGCATATCAGCAAACAGATGATGCGCGCTCAACAGTGCATGACGCTTGCGCAGGAACGCCGCGTCCTTGTCACCCCATACAAAGCTCTGATGGGGAGTCGGGTTGATGAATTTTCGGGGCGCCGGCAATATTTTCTGCTCGACGAGGTATGACCAGAACTGCAGGGTCACCTCGAAGGAAGCATTAATGGCCAAAGCCCGGTCTATCGTAATACTGCCATCTGGTCCTTCTGGCGTGTAGTTCAGCTCACAATATCCGGCGTGGCCGGTACCTGCATTGTTCCAACCATCCGTGCTTTCGTGAGCAACGTGGTCCAGGCGTTCGACCAGGGTAATGGTCATAGCCGGATCCAACTGTTTGAGCAACATTCCTAGCGTAGCGCTCATGACACCACCACCGACCAGCAATACATCTACGTTTTTTGCTGTCATTAACATGTCGCCTCTTACCTAAAAACTGCGGCAATGATACCGGTTTATCACTGGAGGGGACATATGCTGTGTCCCGTCAGAAAGTCTGAATTGACACTTTCAAAGCGTGCCAGGGCGGCTCGCGCCCCTTGTTGCGAGCATGGTCTGCGCCCCGAGCGTGGTTTATGCTGCATCTTTTCTATTGCGGAGCTGTGTCGTTGGCAGCCAAATGGGCGATAAAACATGCAAGACGTTGTAGTGATAGGGGGAGGGGTGATGGGTTGCCTGACGGCTCTCAACCTGGTTCAAGCTGGGCTGTCCGTTACCCTTGTCGAACGCCAGAACACGGGTAAGGAGGCGTCCTGGGCGGGCGGCGGCATCGTCTCGCCGCTTTATCCATGGCGTTACAATGATGCAGTCAGCGCTCTGGTCGACTGGTCACAGCGCTATTATCCGCAGTTAGGGGCAGAGTTGTGTGAACGTACGGGAATAGACCCGGAAGTGACCCCCTGTGGCTTGTTGTGGCTGGACGACACCGAACAGGAACAAGCGCTGAGCTGGGCCGCCGCCCATCACAAGCCGCTGCAAAAGGTGGATGCTGCGTTCCTACATGACCAGGTGCCCGCCCTGGCTTGCAGATTCACCGGCGGTTTATGGCAGTCAGGACTCGCCAACGTGCGCAATCCTCGGCTGATGACCGCGTTGAAGGCGCTTCTTTTACAGAATCCGCTGTTCACCCTGGAGGAGAACTCCATTGCTTCAGAGCTGACAATGACACACGGCCGCGTTACCGGAGTTCGGCACGCACGTGGTGAACTCATGGCTGGGGCGGTAATCCTGACTGCGGGCGCCTGGAGTGGTGAGTGGATGGAGCGCCTGGGCCTGGATCTTCCGGTGGTGCCGGTCAAAGGGCAGATGTTGTTATACAAAGCTGAGCCGGGATGGTTGCCGAGCATGGTGCTGTATAACGGACGATACGCCATTCCCCGGCGCGATGGTCACATAGTGATTGGTAGCACGCTGGAGCATTGCGGTTTCGATACCAGCACTACTGATGAAGCGCTTGGGTTGTTGCGCCAATCGGCTGAAGGTTTGTTGCCCGGTCTTGCGCAAATGCAGCCCGTAGCCCAGTGGGCGGGACTGCGCCCAGGATCCCCCGAAGGCGTGCCGTACATAGGCAGGGTGCCAGAGCGCCCAGGGCTCTGGATCAATGCAGGCCACTACCGCAACGGTCTGGTGCTGGCGCCTGCTTCATGCAGGCTCATTGCGGATCTGATGACCGACAATCAGCCTGCCATCGACCCGGCACCCTATCAATTGGAGGGGAGGGTGGATTCTGGTGCCGGCTGAGCGGCACTAATCCTCCAGGCCAAGCTTTTTCAGTCGATAGCGCAATGAGCGAAAGGTCAGACCAAGCCGCTTGGCGGCTGCGGTCTTGTTCCAGCGGGTTTCCTCGAGAGCTTGCACAATCGCCTTGCGCTCGATGTCATCGAGGAAATCTTCCAGCGAATCGATCTGGCTCAGAGACGTCTGCGGCGAATCCGATGCAGCGGGAATGCCCGACAGCAGGATGTCGTCGCTATCGATTTGCTGCCCTTCGCTCAAAGTAAAAGCCCGTTCGAGCATGTTTTCCAGTTCCCGGACATTGCCGGGAAACCGGTAATTGCAAAGTAACTCCAGACAGGCCGGGGTCAGCTTTGCACAGGGGAGATCATTCCGGCTGGCCAGTTGCTGCAGGATATGGCCTGCCAACAGAGGTATGTCTTCCCGCCGCTTGCGCAACGGAGGCACGCTGAGCTCGATGACGTTTATCCGATAGAACAGATCCTGACGGAACCGTCCTTCGGCGACTTCTGCCGCCAGGTCTTTATGCGTAGCGCATAATAACCTGATATCGACGGTTTCCTCCTGCTGGGTACCCAGCGGTCTGACGGCCTTTTCCTGAATCGCTCTGAGCATCTTCACTTGCATGGCCATGGGCAAGTCGGCTACCTCGTCCAGAAAGAGGGTGCCGCCTTTGGCAGCCTGAAACAGACCAGGCTTGTCGGCGGTAGCACCTGTGAAGCTGCCTTTGCGATGGCCGAAAAATTCACTTTCCATCAATTCAGAAGGAATGGCGCCACAGTTCACCGGAACAAAGGGCGCTGCGGCGCGCGGTCCGAGGGCATGGATACGACGTGCAACCAGTTCCTTGCCGCTACCTGATTCACCGCTTATGTATAGCGGTGCCTGACTGCGCGCCAGCTTGGCGATCTGATTGCGCATCTGCACTATCGGTGGCGATACGCCGAGAATGGGATCGTCAGGGTGCTGCTCGGCGGCGAGGGGTGCCGGCTGGCGCAGCCGCAAGGCACTGGCGACCAGTTCTCGCAGACGAGTCAAATCTACCGGTTTGGTAAGAAAATCGAAGGCGCCGGCTTTCAATGCGCAGATGGCGGTATCCAGACTGCCGTAAGCGGTAATCATCGCGACGGGGGTGTTTGGACAATGCTGCTGGATGTGCCTGACCACCGCCAGCCCATCGCCGTCAGGCAGGCGCATGTCGGTGAGGCAGAGGTCGAAATGCTGGCTATCGAGGAGTTCAAGCGCGCTGGCGAAGGTCTTGGCGCTCCTGGTTTGCAGGTCCATCCGCTTGAGCGTCATGTCGAGCAACTCGAGGATGTCGGGTTCGTCGTCGATGATCAGTACCAGCGGGCTGTTCATATTGCCTGATGTGCTCCATGCAAGCGGATATCGAAAAAAGAGTCTGCCATCATATCAGGCGCTTGGGATGTGCGAAGGTGATGCGCATGCAGCAGCCCTTCGGCGCCCTGTTCTTCAACTCCAGTCTGGCCTGATTGCTTTCGCAGAGTTCACGGGAGATATACAGGCCCAGACCGGTGCCGGAGGCCTCGGTAGTGTAAAAAGGCTCGAATATGTGTTCGATATGTTCGGCATCCACCCCTGGGCCCTGATCGATTACCTCGAGCGTAGGCAGATCCGTGTCAGACTGAACATAGAGCTTGAGCCAGATGGTTCGCGCGCTGCCCACCGGTCCGCTGTAGCGCAGGGCGTTGTGACAGAGATTGCTGAGCACCTGAGTCAGTTGGTCAGGGTCCATACGTGTAAAAATGCCCGTACCGCTCTTTTCCAGATCGAGGGTATCGGTAGCGGGGAGTGAGTGCTGAAAATCGACGACGAACTCGTCGATCCACTGCGTCAGATCAGTCAGCTGAGGCTCGCTCGGGCGACGACGGGATAGCTCCAGAACCGTTTCAATAACACGGTTCATGCGTTTCGAGTGTTGTTGGATGATTTCGCTGAGACGCTGGTCCTGATCGCAGATCTGGGGCGATTCATTCAAAAGCTGTGCGGCATGACTGATCGCGCCCAACGGATTGCGAATTTCATGGGCGATGCTGGCGGTCAGGCGTCCCAGGGAGGCCAGCTTGAGTTGCTGGGCCTGCTGCGCCACCTGGGTGTTGTCGTCCAGGAACACCAGAACCGTCTCGTCACTATCCTTCGCCAGCGGTTTGAAGTTGGCCATGATTTCTACGCCGCCCTTGTGGTTCTGGAAGGGTAGCGGACGTATTGAAGGGTAATTTTGCCATTGCCTGAGCAACTGGCCCAAATCTGGAGCCAGGCCGTCCAGCTCCATCTCTCGCATGATCGGCCTGCCGAGCATTTGCGCTGCAGCCTCGTTGGCCAGCAGCACTTTCTGCTGGGGACCCACTACCATAATGCCTGTGCGCATCCGCTGGATGATCAACTGGTTGAGCTTTTCAAGGGAGGCGAGACTCACTGCCTGTTGCTGTGCCAGTACCTCCGATTGCTGAAGTTCTCTACTCAGCCGCTGCACGAAGAGTGCTACCGCGAAGAAGATGCAGCCCAGCACGCCCACCTGGAGATAGTTCTGCGTCAGTCCCGGGTTCGCCAAGCTGAGGAAAAAGGTCAGATAGATGATCACCAGGCTGGCCAGTGCCGCCAGTAACAAGCCGATCCGGCCGTGCAGCAGGATGTTTCCAGCGGCAACCGGGATAATGAACAGATTGCCGAACCCGCTGCTGGCTCCACCCGCCGCGAAAAACAGCAGGCCGAGCAGAAAAATGTCGAGTACCGAGAGCACAAACAGGTGCAGGTCCCTGCGACCCTTTTGCAGTAGCAACGCGATAAGCACATTGATGAACAGGTAGAACCAGGAGGCAATCTCGTACAGCTGCGGGTTTTTCAGCTCCAGCAGACCGTCTTGCAGAGCGGCGCTGGTCAATACGGTTAAAAGGAAACCCAGAATCACACGGTAGATATTGTATATCCGCAGAATCCTGGGCCGCTGCGAGTCTGACTTCCTAGCTGTCGCTATTTTCATCTAGGTGCTCTTGGCAGCAATACCAGTTGCTTTCGTCGCGTATGGCCATGCGCTGGGGCAGATGCACATTGCAGCGCGCGCATCGGACCATCAACAGCGGGGAGCCGGGCGAAGCTGCAGGTGGTCTCTTGGCTGCCTGCCACGTTTTTAGCTTGCGCCAGCTGGCAAAGGCAAGAAACAGCAGCGCTATCAGAATTATTAGCTTGATCAACCCCATGCCCCAGCCCTGTTGGCAACAAAATCAGCGGCCAGTGTAGCGCAAGCGGGCGCCGTTCCATAGGCTCTCGGCTTCACGGCAGATGGCCCGCTACGCGGGCTGGACCATAGACGATTGATACAAAGACGACTGATGCAAAAAACCCGGGCCAGGCCCGGGTTTTCACTGCAGCGAACAGATCAGTCAAACAAACCAAAGGTGATGCGACTCCACAATGAGCGTTCCGGCTCCTCGGTGATGGGTGTGCGGATATCCCGGGGCAGGGCAGTTACCGCCTCATTGTACTGCTGACGCATTTCCCTTTCGGCTTGAGTGGTTCCGCTTTGGGAAGGTGGCGTTAACAATTTGTCCAGCATCCCCGTGGTCATGGATCCCATCCAGCCATCGTCGCTCTCGGCAGGCTCCACCTGGTGACGGAACTCACCGTCATCGAGGCTGGCATGCTCAGGGTAGTTGGTCTGCAGCGTCAGCAGCGATCGGTCAGCCAGTTCGGTCAGCGCCAGACGACGATAAGCCTCGACCATAATCGCCAGGCCATCATCCACTGATGGGGTCTGTTGGAAGTTCTCGACAACATAGCGCCCGCGATTGGCGGCGGCGACGGCTGCGCCGCGCTTAAGGTAGTAGTGTCCAACGTGGATTTCATAGGCGGCCAACAGATTGCGCAAATAAACCATGCGTCTGCGTGCATCCGGCGCGTAGCGACTGTCAGGATAGCGGCTCACCAACTGAGCGAACTCGTTGAACGAATCACGCGCCGCGCCAGGGTCTCGCCGGGTCATGTCCAGCGGCAGGAAGCGCTCGAAGATGCCACGATCACGGTTGAACGAGGACATGCCGCGCATGTAATACGCATAGTCCACATTGGGATGCTGAGGGTGCAATCGAATGAACCGATCAGCCGAGGATTTGGTGGCCTCTGGTTCCAGATTCTGGAAATAGGCGTAGATCAGCTCCAACTGGGCCTGTTGCGCAAACCGGCCAAATGGATAGCGGGACTCGAGCGCGCGCAGCTTTTCGATTGCCGGGCCGTAATTATTGGCATCCAGATCTTCCTGGGCCATCAAATACAGCTCGGACTCGCTCAATGCTTCATCAAGCGTCTTGTTGGAGGAGCAGGCGGCCAGTAAAGCAAACAGACCGACCAGCAGAAGGTGTTTCATCGACATATCTGACATCCGGATGGACGAGTGCAAGCTGTTGCCTGAACAGGCGCCCTGTTATAGTTGTAACTCGTTTACAGGCACACCGGTTCAACTGGTGGGTGCCATTTAAAGAAGCCGTATTTAACCACAGCGCAGAGCTGAAACCAAAAGGGATTGCGTCCCCGCCGTTGGCCCTCTCGCGTACTCCAGTGAGTTCTTGATGTCCGATCGTATTCGCTTGTCTGCCCAGATTGCCCCAGAAAGTGGCGGTCTACGCCTTGATCAGGTGGCAGCGCAGTTGTTTCCAGACCATTCCCGCTCCAGGCTGCAAAGCTGGATCAAGGATGGCAGTTTGACCATGGACGGCCGAACGGTGCGGCCCCGCGATACGGTATACGGAGGGGAAAAACTGCTGCTCGATGCTGAGCTCGAACTGCAGGGGGACTGGAAGGCAGAAGCGATTGCCCTGGATGTGGTGTATGAAGACCATGCGCTGCTGGTCATCAACAAGCCGGCCGGGCTGGTAGTGCATCCGGCTGCCGGTCATCAGGACGGCACCTTGCTGAACGCTCTGCTGCACCATGCGCCGGATCTGGCTCGTGTGCCACGTGCAGGCATCGTGCATCGACTCGACAAGGACACAACAGGACTGATGGTGGTGGCCAAGACACTGGAGGCCCAGACTGCTCTCGTGGCCCAGCTGCAGGCACGCACCGTTACGCGTGAGTATGAATGCGTGGTGGTTGGGGTGATGACCGCTGGTGGCAAGGTAGACCAGCCAATTGCCCGGCACGGCACCAACCGTCAGAAAATGGCGGTGATGGCAGGCGGTAAGCAGGCGGTCAGTCACTATCGGGTTATCAACCGGTTTCGGGCGCATACCCATGTAAAGGTCAAGCTGGAAACAGGCCGGACGCACCAGATACGCGTGCACATGAGCTACGTTCATTTCCCGTTGATAGGCGACCAGACCTATGGCGGCAGAATGCGCATTCCACCGGGTGCGACGCCCCAGCTGATTAGCATGCTCCGGGAGTTTCCGCGACAGGCATTGCACGCGCGCCGCTTGGAGCTGGAACATCCGGACGATGGCCGGTTGTTAAGATGGGAGTGCCCGTTGCCCCAGGACATGGTGGATCTGCTGACCCTTTTGCGCGAAGACGGTGAACTGGGCGAATGAACAGCCTCTGGTTGGAGGCTGACTGGCCTGCGCCTGCCAACGTGCGAACCTGCATCACAACGCGCCAGGACGGGCATAGTCAGATGCCATGGGATAGCTTCAACCTGGGAGACCACGTTGGGGATGATCCGCAGCACGTCGCGGCCAACCGCTTGATGTTGCAAAGCACGCTGGGGTGCCGGCCGGCCTGGCTGGAGCAAACCCATAGCGTGCTGGCTGTGCGTGCCCAGCCGGATCAGATAGCCCAGGCGGATGCCAGCTGGACAGATATTCCTGGGATTGCCTGCGCCATCATGACGGCCGACTGCTTGCCGGTGCTATTGTGCGACCGCTCCGGAAGCCGGATCGCGGCTGCTCACGCAGGTTGGCGGGGGCTTGCCAATGGCGTGCTGGAACAAACGGTAGACGCCCTTGGCCTACCTGCGACCGAGCTGATGGCGTGGATGGGGCCGGCCATTGGTCCGCAGGCGTTCGAGGTGGGTCCCGAGGTGCGCGAGGTTTTTATCCAGTCTGACACCGATGCCGCACTAGCTTTTAAAGCCTCCTCGCGCCCGGATCATTTTCTTGCCGACATTTACCACCTCGCCCGCTTGCGATTGCAAACGATAGGTGTCAGCCAGATCTACGGCGGTGGTCTTTGCACGCTGAGCGACCCGGATCGTTTTTACTCGTATCGTCGGGATGGCCAAACCGGCCGCTTTGCTTCTTTGATCTGGCTGACTTGAGCGACAAATTTTTGACCCGGCCGATATCCGGCACCTTGAAAGGTCGGTAATCGCCCCTATCTAACGTTCATACCCCATGAATTGTGCAGGCGCTTGATTCCTGCTTTTCGATAGGACAGATACCATGCGTATTGACCGTTTCACCAGCAAGCTTCAGATGGCCCTGTCGGACGCGCAGTCGCTGGCGGTTGGCCGTGACCACAATCAGATCGATCCTCTGCATCTTCTGCTGGCGCTGCTGGATCAACAACAGGGTTCGATGAAACCGCTGTTGCGGCAGGTCGGCTTTGATGTCAACGCGCTGCGGACCAGCCTGGCGGACGCCGTGGATAAATTGCCGACGATCAATAATCCCACCGGCGACATCAATCTTTCCCAGGACCTGGCGCGGTTGTTCAATCAGGCGGATCGATTGGCTCAGAAAAATGGCGATCAGTTTATTTCCAGTGAGCTGGTATTGCTCGCCGCCATGGAGCCCGGTACGGCGCTGGGCAAGATTCTGCTGGGTCAGGGCGTTTCCAGGCAGGCGTTGGAAAATGCCATTCAAAATCTGCGCGGCGGGGAGTCCGTAAACGATCCGAATGCAGAGGAGTCGCGTCAGGCACTCGATAAATACACCGTTGATCTGACCAGAAAAGCCGAAGAGGGCAAGCTGGACCCGGTGATTGGCCGCGATGACGAGATTCGCCGGACCATCCAGGTGCTGCAGCGCCGCACCAAGAATAATCCGGTTCTGATTGGCGAGCCGGGAGTGGGTAAAACCGCGATCGTCGAAGGCCTGGCCCAGCGAATCATTAATGGCGAAGTGCCGGACGGCCTGCGCGACAAGCGCCTGCTGTCGCTTGACATGGGCTCGTTGATCGCCGGAGCCAAATTTCGCGGGGAGTTCGAAGAGCGCTTGAAATCGGTGCTCAACGAATTGTCCAAGCAGGAAGGCCGGATCATTCTGTTCATCGATGAACTGCATACCATGGTCGGCGCCGGCAAGGCCGAAGGATCGATGGATGCAGGCAACATGCTCAAGCCAGCGCTCGCCCGCGGTGAGTTGCATTGCGTAGGCGCCACCACCCTGGACGAATATCGCAAGTACATCGAAAAAGACGCCGCGCTTGAACGGCGGTTCCAGAAGGTGCAGGTTGATGAGCCCAGTGAGGAAGATACCATTGCCATCCTGCGTGGTCTGAAAGAGCGTTATGAGGTGCATCACAAGGTGGCGATCACCGACAGCGCCATCATCGCGGCGGCTAAGCTTAGCCACCGTTACATTACTGATCGGCAACTGCCGGACAAGGCGATCGATCTGATCGACGAGGCGGCCAGTCGTATCCGTATGGAAATCGACTCCAAGCCGGAGGTACTTGATCGTCTGGAGCGTCGCCTGATTCAGTTGAAGGTGGAGCGTGAAGCGCTCAAGAAAGAAGACGATGATGCCGCGCTCAAACGCCTGGAGAAGCTCAAGGAGGACATCACCCGCCTCGAACGCGAATACGCTGATCTCGACGAAATCTGGAAGTCAGAAAAGGCGGATGTTCAGGGTTCTGCGCAAATCCAGGAAAAGATAGAGCAGGCCCGCCAGGAACTGGAGGCCGCACGCCGCAAGGGCGAACTGGCGCGGATGGCTGAACTGCAGTATGGGGTTATTCCTGATTTGGAGCGCAGCCAGCAGATGGCGGATCAGCACGGCAAGACCGAGAACCAACTGCTGCGTAGCAAGGTGACCGAAGAGGAAATCGCCGAAGTGGTGTCGAAGTGGACCGGTATTCCGGTGTCCAAGATGCTCGAAGGTGAGCGGGATAAATTGCTGCGTATGGAAGAGGGACTGCACAAGCGGGTCATCGGACAGCACGAAGCGGTGGTGGCGGTATCCAACGCAGTGCGCCGTTCGCGCGCCGGGCTGAGCGATCCCAATCGCCCCAGCGGTTCGTTCATGTTTCTTGGGCCAACCGGCGTAGGCAAGACCGAGTTGTGCAAGGCGCTGGCCGAATTTCTCTTCGACACCGATGAGGCCATGGTGCGCATCGATATGTCAGAGTTCATGGAAAAGCATTCTGTGGCACGTCTGATTGGCGCACCGCCCGGCTACGTAGGCTATGAGGAGGGTGGTTATCTGACCGAAGCGGTACGCCGCAAACCCTACTCGGTGATTTTGCTGGATGAGGTGGAAAAGGCACATCCGGATGTGTTCAACGTCCTGTTGCAGGTGTTGGAAGATGGACGCCTGACCGACAGCCAGGGCCGTACCGTGGACTTTCGCAATACAGTGATCGTCATGACGTCGAACCTGGGTTCAGCGCAGATACAGGAACTGGTTGGTGATCACGAGGCTCAGCATGCTGCGGTCATGGACGCAATCGGCCAGCATTTCCGACCTGAATTCATCAACCGGATCGACGAGGTTGTGGTGTTCGAGCCGTTGGGCAAGGATCAGATTGCCGGCATCGCCAGTATCCAGATGGCGCGTCTGGGTGAACGTCTGAGCGAGCGGGAACTGAAGCTGGAACTGACCGACGAGGCGCTGGAAAAACTGATCGCCGGGGGCTACGACCCGGTCTACGGTGCCCGTCCGCTGAAACGCGCGATACAACGCTGGATTGAAAATCCCCTGGCCCAGCGCATTCTGTCCGGAGATTTCGCACCGGGGGTAACCATTCAAGCGAAGGTTGAAGGCGACAAGTTTGTGTTTACGGGATGAATTGCGGGCCGGGGAGCCGATAGCCCCCCGGCCTGTCCCGGTAATAATCAGTGTCGCCGAATGAGTCGAGCTGGCTAAGTACGAGTCTCTTTGGGACTGCTGAGCACAAGCTTGATGCAGGTTTTCCTGGGACGGTCGAGCACTAGCTCGATACAAGTCTCGCAAAAGCACCGCGCTCCAGAACTGGCTCTGCAGATCAAGCTGGTGCTTGACCGTCCCAGGTAGGCCCCAGCTCACTCCGGCATTCCTCCAGTAACCGCCGATCCGTTCCTGGGATTGTTGAGCACCAGCTCGATACGAAGCTTCGCAGCCACGCGCACTTTTAGCCCGCCGCAGTTTGATTCGATACAGTCAGCTCGGCTAATCAACTTTTCCAACTGAAACACTCGAAACCGTTACGCCATTGATTATCGAATTGTCACAAACGAGACAAAATTCACAGATATAGCGTTGTGCCACTGCTAACGTGTGCATTGTTTGGGAAAACATGGATCTCCGTTATGCCACATGCCGTGTCCGACGATGTTCACAAGGGTTGGTATCACTCTCGTCGTCTCCCGCATTTTGATGCTTCATACGTTCAGCAGGTAATTACCTTCCGCTTGGCTGATTCGTTGCCGCAACACGTTCTTCGCCAAATCGAAGTGGATCTGAAGAGCGCCCCCGAGAGCACCAGAGAACATCAAAGACGACAAAGAACAGATGCGTGGCTGGACCTCGGGTTGGGCTGTCGGGCTCTGGAAAACGCTGAAGTTGCCGAAGTGCTGCTTGAAGGTCTGCTCAGAAATGATGGCAAGCGCTACCAATTGCTGGCGTGGTGCGTCATGCCCAATCATGTTCATGTGATGATTCAGCCGCAATACTCCCTGGCTCGTATTGTTCAAAGTTGGAAGTCATATACGGGACGATGGGCGTTGGCACATAACGCTCGTTTAGGGCTAGAGATTCCCGCCGGATCGCTGTGGATGCGGGGCTACTGGGATCGTTTTATCCGGGATGAAGAACATTTTTTCGCTGCGGTCGACTATATCCACAACAATCCGGTCAAGGCTGGCCTCTGTGAATCTGCCGGACAATGGCGCTGGTCAAGTGCCTATGAAGGCTGATATTCACTATCTGGCAAGGTGGATCTACTGGGACGGTCAAGCACCAGCTTGATCAGGCGGAGTTGGGCTTGGAACGCCGAGTTAGCTGCCAGGCCCCGTATCGAGCTAGTGCTCGACAGTCCCAGGAACAGTCCCGAAATCAGTTGAAGGTGCTCGACAGTCCCAGGAACGCGATCTTGCAATGCTCTGCGTTCCTGGGATGTGCCTCTACAACAGCATCGAACGAATGTCCCCCAGCAAATCCCCCAACCGTTTGGTGAACAGCGCTGCGGCAGCGCCGTTTATGGCGCGGTGGTCATAGGAGAGAGATAGCGGCAACATGAGCCTGGGCTGAAAAGCCTTGCCATCCCACACCGGCTGCATACTGGCACGGCTTACGCCCAGAATGGCCACCTCCGGCGCGTTGACTATTGGTGTGAAATAAGTCCCACCGATATGACCCAGACTGGAGATGGTAAAACAGGCCCCTTGCATGCCGTCGGCACCGAGCTTCTTGTTGCGGGCCTTTTCCGCCAGTTCCGCCGCTTCGGCTGCCAGCTGCAACAGGCTCTTCTTGTCCACGTCACGGATTACCGGGACCATGAGACCGTCTGGCGTGTCGACCGCAAAACCGATGTGCACATAATTTTTATGCACCAGTTGCTTGCCGTTGGGTGCCAGCGAAACATTGAAGTTCGGCTGCTCGCGTAACAGATGTGCACAGGCTTTGAGCAGGAAGGGCAACACCGTCAGCTTGACTCCCACCTTTTCGGCCACCTCTTTCTGACCTTTGCGGAACGCCTCCAGCTCGCTGATATCGGCCAGATCGAACTGCGTTACATGCGGTACGTTGAGCCAGCTGCGATGAATGTTGGTGGCGCCGATCTGCTGCAGGCGCGTCATATCTTTAATTTCGATCTCGCCAAATCGGCTGAAATCGATTTCTGGCACCGGCGGGATGCCAGCGCCGCCAGCGGCCTGGGTCGCCCCCTGCCTGCCTTGCTTCATTGCCGTTTGAACGTGGCTTTGGACGTCTTCTTTGAGAACTCGTTCGCGCGGACCGCTGCCGGGAACGTCGGCCAGTTCCACACCAAATTCACGGGCCAGCTTGCGCACCGCCGGACCGGCGTGAACCTTTTTGCCGCTCCGGCTAGGGCCGCCTACTGGCGGCGGGCTGGGGCGTTCCTGTTTCTTTTCAGCACCTTGGTCCTGGGGCTGAGCAGGCTCTGGCGTTTTTTCATTTCCAGTTTCAGCCTGTTCGGGTTTGTCAGGTGTCTGCGAGGATGCGGGTTTGTCTTCGGCCCCACCTTCCACGCGCATGCGCATGATCAGATCCCCTGTCTCGACATCCTGTTCAAGCTCGGCTTCGATGGATTCAATCACGCCGGCAAAGGGAGCGGGAATCTCCATGCTGGCCTTATCTGACTCCAGTACCAGCAACGATTGCTCGGCTTCGACGCTGTCGCCCTTGCTTACCAGGATTTCAATGATCTTGGCTTTGCCTGATCCGATACCGGGTATCTTGATCTCTTTTACTGTCGCTTCTTTTTTCGCCGGCTTTTGGGCTTCCTGCGGCTGCTCCGGTGCGTCCTCGCCTGTTTCATTCTCTGGCTCAGCGGCTTCTTCCGCTTCGTCAACCGGCTGGGAGTCTGCTGCAGGCTGGCCACTTTCCGCCTCAAACTCAATCAACTCATCGCCTTCCTTCAGACTGTCGCCCAGCTTGACCTTGATGGACTTGATCACGCCCGATCTAGGTGAAGGTATTTCCATACTGGCCTTGTCCGACTCAAGGGTCACCAGGCTTTGTTCGGCTTCTACTTTGTCGCCAACCTTGACCAATATCTCGATGACTTCGCCTTCACCTTCGCCGATGCCGGGTACTTTGATTACTTCACTCATGGCATCTCTCCTCAGCAATCCAGCGGGTTGGTCTTGTCGGGATCAAATCCGAAGGCCTTCAGTGCGTCGGTCAACACCCTGGGCTCAAGCGAGCCGGATTCCACCAGGGCGGTCAGAGCACTATAGGCAACCCAGTTACGATCCACTTCAAAGAAGTGCCGTAGTTTTCGTCGACTATCGCTACGGCCGAAACCATCCGTTCCCAATACCTTGTAAGTGCCGGGCACCCATTGGCGAATCTGGTCGGCAAAGAGCTTCATGTAATCCGTGGCGGCTATCACCGGGCCGTTGCGTTTGGCCAGATTCTGCTCAACGAAGGTGAGCTGTGGCGTTGCCTCAGGGTGTAGCCGATTCCAGCGCTCCACTGCCAGGCCGTCGCGGCGTAACTCGTTGAAGCTGGTAACGCTCCAGATGTCGGAGGTGATCTGGTACTGCTCAAGCAGTATGCTCGCTGCTTCCCGCACCTCCCGCAGAATAGTGCCGCTGCCCATCAACTGGACGTGCAAGGTATTGGGTTTCTGGCTTTCTTCGAGCAGATACATGCCGCGCATGATCTCCTCTTCTACATCCTTGCCGTCTGGCAGCGGCGGCTGCACATAGGCTTCGTTCATGACGGTCAGGTAGTAATAGACGTTTTCCTGCTCCTCCATCATTCGTCTGGCGCCTTCCCGGATGATCACTGCCAGCTCGTAACCATAGGTCGGGTCATAGCTGCGGCAGTTGGGAATGGTGGCGGCGAGAATATGGCTGTGGCCATCCTCGTGCTGGAGTCCTTCGCCGTTGAGCGTGGTGCGGCCCGCCGTGCCGCCGATTAGAAAGCCCTTGGCCCTGCTGTCGCCTGCGGCCCAGGCCAGGTCGCCGATGCGCTGGAATCCGAACATTGAATAGAAGATATAAAAAGGCAACATCGGCTGGTTGTAGGTGCTGTAGGCCGTGCCTGCGGCTATCCAGCTGGACATGGCGCCTGCTTCATTGATGCCTTCCTCCAGAATCTGGCCTTTCTTGTCCTCGCGGTAGAACATCACCTGGTTCTTGTCGACGGGCTCATACAGCTGGCCGACCGAGGAGTAGATGCCGAGTTGGCGGAACATGCCTTCCATGCCGAAGGTGCGCGCTTCGTCGGGCACTATGGGCACGATACGAGAGCCCAGTTCCTTGTCCTTGACCATCTGCGAGAGAATGCGCACGAAAGCCATGGTGGTGGAAATTTCCCGGTCGCCGCTGCCGTCCAGAATCGCTTTCAAAGTATCCAGCGGAGGAACCGGGACCTTGAAACTTTCCGTCCGGCGCTGGGGCATGTAACCGCCCAGGGCGTCGCGGCGCGAATGCAGGTATTTATATTCGGCACTGCCTTCGGCGGGCTTGTAGAAGGGCAGTTTTTCGAGGTCTTCATCATTGACCGGAATGTCGAAACGGTCGCGGAATTTCTTCAGGCTTTCGACATCGACTTTCTTGGTGTTATGCGCGGTATTCTGGCCTTCGCCTGAGCCGGTTCCATAACCCTTGATGGTTTTGGCCAGTATCACCGTCGGTTGTCCGGTGTGATGCACGGCGCTGTGATAGGCAGCGTAGACCTTGTAGGGGTCGTGCCCGCCGCGGTTCAGCTTCCATATTTCGGCATCCGAAAGATCTTTGACCATCTCCTCCAGCTCGGGGCGGGCACCGAAGAAATGTTCGCGCACGTAGGCGCCGCTGTTGGCCTTGTAGTTCTGGTAGTCCCCGTCAACAACTTCTTCCATGCGCTGTTGCAACAAGCCGTCATCGTCTTTGGCAAAAAGCGGGTCCCACATGCGGCCCCAGATGACTTTTATGACGTTCCAGTCGGCACCCCGAAAGCTGCCTTCCAGTTCCTGAATGATTTTGCCGTTGCCACGTACCGGGCCATCGAGGCGCTGCAGGTTGCAGTTGACGATGAAGATCAGGTTGTCGAGTTTCTCGCGACCGGCCAGGGAGATAGCGCCGAGTGACTCAGGCTCGTCCGTCTCCCCGTCACCTATGAAACACCAAACCTTTTGCTTGCCCGGCTCTATGAACCCGCGGTGCTCCAGATACTTCATGAAGCGCGCCTGGTAAATGGCCTGGATCGGGCCGAGGCCCATGGAAACCGTCGGAAATTGCCAGAAATCCGGCATCAGCCAGGGATGCGGATAGGAAGAAAGCCCTTTGCCATCCACTTCCTGTCGGAAATTGTTCAACTGATCTTCGCTTATACGTCCTTCGAGATAGGCACGGGCATAAATGCCGGGCGAAGCATGGCCTTGGAAAAACACAAGATCGCCACCATGCTCCTCACTCGGGGCTTTGAAAAAATAGTTGAAGCCAATGTCGTAAAGCGTGGCGCTGGAGGCAAAGGTGGAAATATGACCGCCCAGGTCCGGGTCTTGCTGGTTGGTGCGCATCACCATGGCCAACGCATTCCAGCGCACCATTGAGCGGATACGCCGCTCCATGAACAGATCGCCGGGCATACGCGCTTCGTGGGTAACCGGGATGGTGTTGCGATAGGGCGTGGTAATGGCGTACGGGAGAGGGGTTCCACTGCGGCTGGCGAGTTCGCCCAGACGGGTCATCAGATAATGTGCGCGGTCTTCGCCACCGGTGTCCAGGACAGATTCCAGGGAGTCTAGCCATTCCTGAGTTTCGAGCGGGTCGATATCTTCGTGCTTCATTATGATCTCCAGACCTTGTGGGCCAAATCAGTTGCCGAGCCGAATCAGCTATCAGCGTTTCGAGGCGATGTTCACGCAGGGTTGTAGTTTAGCTACAAATTAACAGCACAATATAGGTGAAATCTACACATTATGTAGTTTTACTACAAGGTGGCTTGTTGAGTCTTTGTGTCCAGGCTTTTCCGACTGCGTCCGGCATGGCAAGCTGCATCCTTATCTTTCTAAAGGATAGACCATGCCTTTTTCTTCGTCGGTTGCGATGCCCAAGTCGATTGAATCGTTGGTCAACCATCATCTGGCCCAGTGGCAGGCTGCCGTCGAGACCCACGATCTCGGGCAAAGCGTTGATGATCTGGGGGATTCGTTCCTGCAAGCACTCCCTCAGGTGCTGGCAGGTAGCGACTTTGTCGCCGAGCAACTCAGGCGTAACCCGCATATGGCCTGGCGGCTGGTCGAAGATGATCTGCTCGGCCGTGCGCTGCGGCCCGGAGAAATGGCAGAGATGCTGCAGCAGGCGCTGGAATCCGTCACCAGTGAAGAGGAGCTTGGCAGGGCGCTCCGCCAGTTTCGTCAGCAGCAGCAGGTTCGTATCGTCTGGCGGGATCTCACTCGTCAGGCGTCGACCATGGAGACAACCAGAGACCTGTCCGACATGGCGGACGTGTGCATTGAACAAGCCTACCAGTGGCTCTACGTTCAAGCTTGCGAAACATTGGGTACGCCGCTTGGTGAAAGTGGCAAGCCGCAGCATCTGGTCGTATTGGGCATGGGCAAGCTCGGCGCCCAGGAGCTGAATCTTTCGTCTGATATCGATCTGATCTTCGCCTATCCCGAGCCAGGCGAAACGACCGGTGGGCGGCGCAGTCTTTCCAATCAGGAATTTTTCATACGGGTGGGTCAGCGTCTGATCAAAGCGCTCGACGCCATTACTGTCGACGGTTTCGTATTCCGGGTGGATATGCGCCTGCGTCCCTATGGCGACAGCGGCGCCCTGGTATTCAGCTTTGACGCGCTGGAGCAGTATTACCAGAGCCAGGGTCGCGATTGGGAGCGATATGCCATGATCAAGGCGCGCGTGGTGGCTGGGGACCAGGCTGAAGGCGCCGAATTGCTGGGTATGCTCAAGCCCTTCGTGTTCCGTCGCTATCTGGATTTCGCTGCGATCGAGGCGCTGCGAAGTCTGAAATTGATGATCAAGCGGGAAGTACAGCGCAAGGGGTTGCAGGACAACGTCAAGCTGGGCTCCGGCGGCATCCGTGAGATCGAATTCATCGGACAGGCATTTCAGCTGATCCACGGGGGGCGCGACAGGAGTCTGCAACAAAGACCTATCCTGCCCGTCCTGGAAGTCCTGGCTGACAATGATTATCTCCCGGACGTTGCGGTGGATGAGCTCAAGAGCGCCTATCTTTTTCTGCGCGATACAGAGCATGCTCTGCAAGCGATCGATGATCGCCAGACCCAGATGTTACCCACTGATCCACAAACCCAGGCCCGGGTTGCCTTCATGCTGGGATTTATCGACTGGGAAAGCTTTCGTGCGGCGTTGCAAGCCCATAGGGAGCGGGTAGCGACGCATTTCGCCGGGGTGATCGCCGACCCTGATGACGATACCGAAGAAGAGACCCCGCCATTCGAGGAGTGGCTGCCCCTCTGGGAGGGGGCGATAGAGTCCGCACAAGCTATAGAGCAGTTGCGTGAGGGCGGCTTCCAGCGACCGGAAGAAGGTTGGCGCATGCTTCAGGGGCTGCTGAACTCGGGACGGGTGAAATCGATGCAGCGGGCTGGCAGGGAGCGTCTCGATGTATTCATGCCGCGTTTGCTCGGTCTGGCATCCGAACAGGATGATCCTGACCTGGCGCTCGAGCGGGTGCTCCCCCTTGTTGAAGCGGTTGCGCGAAGATCGGCTTATCTGCTGCTGTTGACCGAAAACCCTGGAGCCCTGCGTGAGCTGCTGGTGCTATGCAGCGCCAGTCCATGGATTGCCGAGCAGATAACCCGATACCCGGTTGTGCTGGATGAGTTGCTCAATGCCGGCCGTCTGTACACCCCGCCGGAAACCGAGGAACTGGTGGACGAGCTGCGCCAGCAACTGATGCGGATTCCGGAGGACGATCTGGAGCAGCAGATGGAAGTGCTGCGTTATTTCAAGCGCGCGCATGTACTGCGCGTTGCGGCTTCGGAAATCGCCGGTAGTCTGCCGCTGATGAAGGTCAGCGACTATCTGACCTGGATCGCCGAGGCAATCCTGCAACAGGTCCTGCAGCTGGCTTGGCGGGAGATGACGTTGCGCCATGGTTTTCCCCGGCGCAGGAACGGGTCCACCTGTGACATGGACTTCGTCATAGTTGGCTACGGCAAGGTAGGGGGCATTGAGCTTGGGCATGGCTCGGACCTGGATCTGGTGTTTATCCACGACGGCGATCCCGATGCGGATACCGATGGTGCCAAGCCGATCGAGGGGAGCAAGTTTTTCACCCGCCTGGGCCAGCGCATCATTCACATACTGAACGCCCAGACGACCTCTGGCGCGCTCTACGAGGTGGATATGCGCTTGAGGCCTTCGGGTGATTCCGGTCTGCTGGTCAGTTCGCTGGACTCATTCGCCCGCTATCAACGGGAAGGCGCCTGGACGTGGGAGCATCAGGCCCTGGTGCGCGCCCGGGTTCTGGCGGGCTGCAAGCGCCTCAATCACCGCTTTCAAAACCTGCGCGCCGAGGTGCTGGGGCGGCCGCGAGACGAAGCTGAGCTGCGTAGGGACGTGCTGGGAATGCGCCAGAAAATGCGCGATAACCTGGCAACCCAGTCGACCAAAGCCGGTTTCGACCCGGCAGCTTTCACGGACACTGCACTCTTCGATCTAAAGCAGGACGCCGGAGGTATCGTTGATATCGAATTTATGGTGCAATATGCGGTTCTGGCCTGGTCGTGCCGGTATCCCGAATTACTACGCTACACGGATAACATCAGAATTCTAGATGGGCTGCGCGACGCCGGGTTGATTGGCGCAGAGGGCGTGCAGCATTTGCAGGAGGCTTACAAGGCCTACCGTGCCGCAGCCCACCGACTGGCTTTGCAAAAACAGCCAGGCAAAGTAAGTGGCGACCAGTTTCATGATTTCCGACATAGGGTCATTGGGTTCTGGCAACAGTGGTTGCCGGACGATCAAAACCAATAAGGCGGCAGCCTTGTTTGCTCGGGCACGTGAAGGCCGGAAAAGAACCAAGAACGTAAAGACAAAAGATAAATGAATGGAGCTGGCTGCTATGTCGATGGCCGATCGTGATGGTGTTATCTGGTTTGATGGTGAAATGGTTCCATGGCGTGACGCCAATATCCATGTGCTGACCCACTCGTTGCACTATGGTATGGCTGTTTTTGAAGGGATCCGGGCGTATAACACGCCCGATGGAACGGCTATTTTCAGAATGGACGCGCACACTGACCGTCTGTTCGACTCGGCCCACATCATGGGCATGAAAATCCCCTATACCAAGGAAGAAATCAACGAAGCGGTGCGGGCTGCGGTGCGCGAGAACAATCTCGAAACTGCCTATGTCCGACCACTGGCCTTTTACGGATCCGAAGGCATGGGTATTCGCGCAGATAATCTGAAAGTGCACGTTACGGTTGCCGCCTGGCACTGGGGCGCTTACATGGGTGAAGAAGCGCTGGAGCAGGGCATCAAAATTCGCACAAGCTCCTTCACTCGCCATCATGTGAACATCACCATGACCCGTGCCAAGGCCAGCGGTGCCTACATGAACTCAATGCTGGCATTGCAGGAAGCTATCGCCAGCGGGGCGGATGAAGCGCTGTTGCTGGACCCTGAAGGCTACGTGGCTGAAGGATCTGGTGAAAATATCTTCATTATCAAGAAAGGCGTTATCTACACGCCCGAAGTGACGGCATGCCTGAATGGCATCACGCGCGAGACGGTGCTCACTCTGGCGAAGGAACTGAATATTCCAATCGTCGAGAAGCGCATCACCCGTGACGAGGTCTATATCGCCGACGAGGCTTTCTTTACCGGAACGGCAGCCGAAGTGACGCCGATTCGCGAATTGGATAACCGCCTGATCGGCGCAGGACGCCGCGGCCCGGTTACCGAGAAGCTGCAGAAAGCCTATTTCGATCTGGTAAATGGCAAAACCGGTGCGCACCCCGAGTGGCGGACGCTGGTACGTTGATCGTCGCTGCTGGCTCGTGCGCAATGGTGAATGATGGGGAGCAGCCCCAGCGTTCGCCGGCTGGCATTGTTTGGGCTTCGTTCAAGGAACTTCGCGCCATATGCATGGGCGGCGGGTCATGAGGATACTTATAGTTGGGCCGAGTTGGGTTGGCGACATGGTCATGGCGCAGACCCTTTTCGCCTGTCTCAAACTCCGTCATGGTGCGCAGTGCCTGATCGACGTGCTGGCCCCTGAATGGAGCCGGCCGATTCTTGAGCGCATGCCCGAGGTGAACCGTGCGCTGAGCTTCCCTATGGGACATGGTGTGCTGGATATCGCGGGACGCCGCAAGATAGGCAGGGGTCTGTCTGGGCAGTACGATCAGGCCATCCTGCTTCCTAACTCGCTCAAGTCCGCCTTGGTGCCGTTTTTCGCCAGTATCCCGAAGCGCACCGGCTGGCGTGGCGAGATGCGTTATGGTTTGCTGAATGATATCCGCAGGCTCGACAAGGAATGTTATCCGCTGATGATCGAGCGCTTCATGGCGTTAGCCTTCGAGCCCGACCATCAACTGGCCCGGCCTTACCCTCGGCCCACCCTTCAGATTGACGACGCCAGCCGGGACGCTGCACTGGAAAGATTCAGTCTGGAACTGGATCGCCCCGTGTTGGCTCTGTGCCCAGGGGCCGAGTTTGGCGAATCCAAGCGCTGGCCCGTCGAGCATTACGCCAGCGTGGCGGATCGGAAGGTTCGCCAAGGCTGGCAGGTGTGGCTGTTCGGTTCGAAGAAGGATCACGCCGTGTGTGAGGAAATCCGGCAGCGGTTGATCCCGGGTCTGCGTGAGGAGGCAGTTAACCTTGCTGGCGAAACAACGCTCGCCGATGCGATCGACCTGCTCTCGTGTGCGGGCGCGGTGGTCAGTAACGATTCGGGATTGATGCACGTTGCGGCAGCGCTGAACCGGCCCATGGTTGCGGTGTATGGTTCCACATCTCCGGGCTTCACGCCGCCACTTGCCTCGCAGGTTGAAACCGTGCGGCTGGGGCTGGATTGCAGTCCCTGTTTTGATCGCACCTGTCGATTCGGCCATTACAATTGCCTGCGGGATCTGGCGCCGAGTCTGGTGGTTGACGCGCTTGACCGGCTTGTCGGGGATCCCCTGGCTGATCCGCAGGATAACTGATCCATGCGAGTGCTATTGATCAAGACCTCGTCGATGGGAGACGTCATCCATACTCTTCCGGCGCTGACCGATGCTCAGAAGGCGATAGCGGGCATCACCTTCGACTGGGTGGTGGAGGAGGGTTTTGCCGAGATCCCTGCGTGGCACCCGGCGGTGGCGGAAGTCATCCCGGTGGCCATCCGCCGGTGGCGCAAGAACCTGTTTGAGGCCTGGCGCAGCGGGGAGTGGAGACGCTTCAAATCCAGGCTGCGCAGCGGACGTTACGATCTGGTGATAGACGCCCAGGGCCTGCTGAAAAGTGCCTGGCTCACCCGCTATGCCCAAGCGCCGGTGGTAGGCCTGGATCAGTCCTCGGCGCGTGAAGGGCTGGCTAGCAGATTCTACGATCGAGGTCTGAATGTGCCGTGGGGACAGCATGCAGTGGAACGTGTGAGGCAGCTGTTCGCCCAGTCGCTGGGTTACAGCGTCCCTGATGGAACAGGTGAATACGGGCTCAACAGTCGTTACCTACTGGGGAATGCGGCTACCACGCCCTATATCATGTTTCTGCATGGCACCACCTGGGAAAGCAAGCACTGGCCAGAGATGTACTGGCGTGAAATGGCCGAATGGGCGGCTGCGCGCGGGCTCACCGTCCAGTTGCCCTGGGGCAATGACGCGGAGAAGGCTCGAGCTGATAAAATCGCCCGGGGTCTGGATAATGTTCAGGTATTGCCGCGCATGTCGCTGGCCGGCATGGCGAAAATTCTAGCCGGAGCATCAGCCTGTGTCGCGGTAGATACCGGCCTTGGCCATCTGGCAGCTGCGCTGGATATTCCTACCATCTCGCTTTTCGGCCCGACCAACCCTGGCTTTACCGGCGCTTATGGCTCTGCGCAAATTCATCTTGCCAGTGATTTTCCGTCCTGCGCGCCCTGTTTGAACAAGCGCTGTACCTACCAGCCAACGCCCGAGGATGCGCGTGAGTTCGACCTGCGTTACGAACAGCCGCTATGCTTTACCCAACTGAATCCCGGCAGGGTGCAGCGCGAGTTGGAAGCCTTGCTGCAGGAAAAGAGAGTCCTCTGATGCAACTGGCGTTTGTACTTTACAAGTATTTTCCGTACGGCGGCTTGCAGCGCGACTTCATGCGTATCGCGCAGATCTGCCAGCAGCGAGGCCATGTTGTCCGCGTTTACACGCTGCGTTGGGAAGGCTCCCTGCCTCAGCAGTTCGAAGTGGTGCTGGTCCCGGTGAAGGCACTGTCCAACCACCGCCGCAATGAGAAGTTCACCGCCTGGGTACAGGCAGATCTTGAGCGTCGCCCGGTTGACCGGGTGGTTGGTTTCAACAAGATGCCCGGCCTTGATGTGTATTACGCGGCTGACCCCTGTTATGAACACAAGGCGCAAACGCTGCGCAATGCCCTCTATCGCTACGGGGGTCGCTACAAGCATTTTGCCAAATATGAACAGGCCGTGTTTTCTCCCGCCACGCGTACCGAAATATTGATGATTTCAGAAGTGCAGCAGCCCTTGTTCATGAAGCATTACCGCACCCCGGCGGAGCGTTTTCATCTGCTGCCGCCTGGCATTGCTGCTGATCGCAGGGCTCCCGCCGATGCAGATGCTATTCGCGCCGAGTTTCGCCGCGAGTTTGGCTTGAGCAATGAAGACCTGTTGCTGGTGCAGATCGGCTCCGGCTTCAAGACCAAAGGTCTGGATCGTTCCATCAAGGCAATCGCAGCGTTGCCAGCGTCGATACGCAGCCGAACGCAGCTGATGGTGATCGGCCAGGACGACGCCGCAGCGTTCCAGTCGCAAGCCAAGGCGCTGGGCATCGGTGACCGGGTCTGTTTTCTGAAGGGACGCGACGACGTTCCCCGATTCCTGCTGGGCGCCGACCTGCTGATTCATCCGGCTTACAGTGAGAATACCGGCACCGTTCTGCTAGAGGCGCTGGTGGCAGGCCTTCCGGTTTTGACAACGGAAGTGTGCGGCTACGCCCACTACATAGAGGACGCTGACTGCGGGCTGGTGGCACCGAGCCCATTTGAGCAGAACGCCCTCAACGACATGTTGAAACGCATGTTGGAAGATGGCAAGGCCCGCGCGCGCTGGAAAGCTCAGGGGCTGGCCTTTGCTGATCAGGCTGATCTGTACAGCCTCCCGGAAAAAGCCGCTGATGTGATTCTTGGAGAGACTTCGTGAAACTGGTGCTGAACGAGCCCTTCAAAAGCCTGTGGAGCGGGCTCGATGCCTTCGCGGAAGTAGAGAAGCTGGAGGGTGAGGTTTTTCGGGAACTGGAGGCCCGGCGTACTCTGCGTACCGACGTGGCAGGCAAAGGCTACTTCGTAAAGATCCACCGCGGCGTGGGCTGGCGCGAGATCATCAAAAACCTCACTACTTTGAAATCGCCGGTGCTGGGCGCAGGACAGGAGTGGGAAGCGATTGCCGCCCTGACGCAGGCCGGGGTGCCCACCATGACCGCCGTTGCCTTCGGCGAGCGTGGAGTTAACCCGGCGGATCAGCATTCGTTCATTGTCACCGAAGAGCTCGCGCCAACGATCAGTCTGGAAGATTTCAGTCATAACTGGCCCAGCTATCCGCCAGAGCCTGCGCTCAAATATGCACTGATCGAAAAGGTCGCCAGCATGACCGGGATCATGCATCGCGCTGGAGTAAACCACCGCGACTGTTATATCTGTCATTTTTTGCTGCACACCGATACAGAGCCTACCGCTGACAATTTGCGCCTGTCGTTGATTGATCTGCACCGCGCACAGGTTCGGACACAGGTACCAAGGCGCTGGCGTGACAAGGATCTCGCCGGCCTATATTTCTCCGCCCTGAACATCGGGCTGACCGAACGCGACAAGATGCGTTTTCTGCGCACTTATTTCCAACGGCCACTGCGCCAGATACTTCAAGGCGAAGCGGTACTGCTGAGCATGCTCGAACGCAAGGCGGCTCGCCTGCAAACGCGCTTTGAACGCAAATATGCACCAGGCAGCGATGCATGACCGGCTGGACGCTCAATCCAGAATACGCTACCGGTGACAGCGGCAGGCTTTTCGCTGACTTGAATACCGTTTTCGCCCTCGAAGGCGAACTCATTACCAGCGATCCTATCAGTACCGTGCACAAGGTCTGGGTAGGTAATCGGTATTATTACGTCAAACGTTACACGGGCGCCGGCAAGAATCTACGACGTTATATAGGCAGGCCGAGGGTACAGGCCGAGTGGGAAAACTTACTTAATTTCCATGCCTGGGGGATTCCCTCGGTAAAGGTTGTTGGTTTTGGGCTGGAGCGCCATAGCAATATCTTTCATCGTGGGGCGTTGATTACCGAAGATCTGGCAGGCACCGCCGATATGGCGAACATAGCTAAGGGGGGGGACCCGAGATTCAGCAATCCGGAGTGGGTCGATCATGTATCCCGCCAGATTGCCCACGCGACGCGGATGATGCACGACCAGAAATTTGCCCACAATGATTTGAAGTGGCGAAATATCCTGGTGGATAAAAAAACCTATCCCGACGTGTATCTGATCGACTGCCCTGGAGGGAGCTTCTGGCTAGGGCCTATGTTGGGATACCGCATCGTCAAGGATCTGGCCTGCCTCGATAAACTCGGCAAGCGCGTCCTCAGTCGTAGTCAGCGGTTGCGTTTTTATTGTGACTATAAAGGCAGCAAGCGTCTGTCTGCCGATAACAAGAAACAGATCAGGGCGGTTCTCGAATTCTTCAAGGGACGAGAATGAGCGAAGCACCCTTTATCGCCGTAAATGCCCACGACGTGCTGTCCCGTCACGGGCTGGATAGCTTTGACCGATTATGGTCGTCGCGGTTCGATGAGCATGTGGACCAGATATTCCGCGACGGAGGCTGGAACACTGTCGCCCGGCTGGAGCTAGAGGACGCAAATGGCGAGGTGCAGACATTCTATTTGAAGCGCCAACAAAACCAGTTGGCGAGAAGCCGGACACATCCTTTCGGTGAGCCGACCTATGCTCGGGAATTTCGGGCTGTGCAACGATTCGCCCGTCTCGGCATTCCCGCGCTTGAAGCCGCATTCTTCGCTCAAAGGACGCAGCAAGGCGATCGCCAGGCCATTCTGCTGACCAGAGCCCTTGATGTTTACAAGCCGCTAACTTTTTGGTTCGAGCACTGGCAATTGATAGGATGGTCAGGAAGGAACGACCTCATTCTGGCCGCGGCGGCATTGATCCGGGCTCTCCATAACGCAGGTAGAATGCATAACAGCCTGTATCCAAAGCATATTTTTCTCAAGCTGGACGGGGATGGTGCAGGCGCGCGTTTGATTGACCTGGTCGAAACGCGCCGCGCCTGGTTTGGAGAGCGTGACCGTGTAAGGGATCTTAAAAGTTTACTGCGGCGCAGCAAGGCGGCAAGTCGTAGCCAGAAGTTACGCTTTTTTCTGGCTTATCTTGGGCGACCGCGGTTGGATGTGGAAGGGCGCAGACTACTAATGCTTATCCTCAAACAACAAAGCAAGGCCGACCATTTTGATTGAGACGCAGCAACTGCGCCAAATGGGTCGAACGCCCCCTTTGCCGTTAACCGTTAAGCTGGATAACGACAGCGAACTGATCGTTTCTCACTGGTTGCGCATATTGCCGGGTAAGCGATTTGTGGGTCAGGCTGAGGTAGACGGATGTGCGGTACTGGCCAAACTCTTCGTTGCGCCTGGAGCGGATCGCCATTTTGATCGGGAGATACGAGGTATTCAGCTTCTGATCGCTGCGCAGATCGGTACGCCAGCAATCGTGGGACGAGGCAGGGTCCCTGGTGGCGGTTACTATTTACTGACAGAGTTCATGGGAGACGCGCAAAGCCTGAGTGAGGAGTGGAATCGTCTGGAGCACAATTCGCCCGATAGTGCGGCAGCCGTATCTCTGCTAACCAAAGCCTTGGCATGCATCGGTGCGATGCATGCCAAGGGGCTGGCTCAGCAGGATCTGCATTTGGGCAATTTTCTGCTTCATGATGACGTGTTGTACGTCGTTGATGGTGATGCTGTCGAGAACCAGGGAGCGGGCGGGCCACTGTCCGCCGACCAGGCCGAAGCCAATCTGGGCATCTTTTTCGCACAGCTGGGTACCCGTTGGGATGATGCCCGCGATTGCCTACTGGTATCGTACCTTCAAACTAATCCCCATCAAGCCATCAGCCCCGAAAACATCGCGCTGCGAGTGGCGAAAGTGAGACGGAAACGTTTGAGCGACTATCTCGGTAAATCACTACGTGATTGCAGCCAGTTTTCGGTCGAGCAGAACTGGTCGCGTTTCCTAACTGTATTGCGCAGCGAAGCCGTTAGTCTGACGTCGATCATCAACGACCCTGACGGCGTGTTTCAGCCCGGCAAACTACTCAAGGATGGCGGAAGTAGTACCGTTGCGCTGGTGGAAAATGACTACCGAAGCTTAGTGGTAAAGCGTTACAACATAAAGGATGTAGGGCATTGGTTGACCCGTTTCTGGCGGCCCAGCAGAGCTTGGCATTCCTGGTTGGCTGCCCACCGTCTTCAGTTTCTCGAAATTCCCACCCCTAAACCGCTGGCTATGATGGAGCGGCGCTTTGGTCCGCTCCGCCACACTGCCTGGTTGGTGACCGAATACTGCCCCGGGCCAACGCTACTGAACCATTTGGGGGAGGGTACAAAGCCCCCGGATTCAACAACCGCAACGGCGCTGTTGCGAGTTTTCAATCAGTTGGTCTCGGCTCGGATCAGCCATGGCGATTGCAAGGCTACCAATTTTATCTGGCGCGATGGTGAGATCGTTCTCATCGATCTTGACGCCATGCAAGTCCACTGGAACGAACGTAAGTGGCGGAGCGCATGGGAAAAAGATCGTGCGCGCTTCATTCGAAACTGGCCGGACGGTAGTCCTTTGGCTAAGTGGCTGGATGATAATCTGCCTCTCCAGAGTTAATAAATTGTCACCCTGATCTCTTTTTGAACCATTGCGCCATATTTATGACTAACTACTCTAGGATTTCCGGCTTATTGTCATTTGATAGTTAATCTCAATGACCTGGAAGCCGTAGCTGATCATGGAGAAATAAATGGAGAACCAATCAGGCCAGCGTCGAGTCCTGCAGATCTGCCATCATTACAATGGGCCTTTTCTTGATTACGCACGTCAGTATGCCAGCTTGTTCGAGGGCACCCCTTTCAAGGTGACGACGGTTTTTCTAACCGGAGAGTCGAGCGACGAAGTCGCTGCCAAATGCCAGTCCGATGAAATCATTTTTCTCGATTACAAAACCAGCGAGCTTGGTGGTTTAAAATTGAGAGCCATTCGTGACCTGCGCAAAATCGCTCAGGAACGGAACTTCAGTTTGTGTATCGCGCATCGGTCCAAGCCAGCTTACATCGGATGCATAGCTACCAAACTGCCGGTGCTTTGGATACACCACGTATATGGGGCTTTTAACCGCCTGGCTAGAAGACTTTTTGCTCAGGCATTTCAGAAGCGCATAAGTCTGATTGCGGTGTCTGACGCGGTTCGTGACGATATCCGCGAGCATCTTGGAAACTGGCCGGATGACCGTATTCATACTCTTTACAATCGGATTGATATTCCTGCTGTACAGGCCAATCAGTTTGATCGTCAGGATGCCCGTAGGCAGCTTAAGCTCCCTGAGGACGCCTGGATTGTCGGGAACGTCGGGAGGCTTCACCCGGACAAGGACCAGACAACCTTGATAAAAGGATTCGCTGCGGCTATCCCCGACCTTCCAGCAAACGCTCAACTGGCGATCCTGGGAAGAGGCAGGCTGGAGAATGAACTTAAAGCGCTGGCAATGCAGCTGAATATATCGAACAGGGTTTTCTTCATAGGAGAAGTCCCCGACGCAAGACGTTTTTTTAGAGCCTTTGATGTGTTTGTTCTCAGCTCCGACCACGAGCCATTCGGAATGGTGTTGTTGGAGGCGATGGCAGCAGGTGTACCTCTTATCTGCAGCGATTGTGGAGGCGCCCGAGAAGTGGTGGATGGATCCGGCCTGCTTTTCAGATTAGGAGATGGTTTGGCCTTGGCTGAGTGCCTGGTAAAGGTAGCCGGGCTTAATGAACAGGAGTACGAAGATCAGCGGGAAGCAATGCAGCTGAAGCTGAATACGCAGTTTTCGGACTCCGCTGCGCGCAGCCAGTTTTGGGCCATGTCAGTGCTGGACAGCTGAGCAGAGTTGAGGTTGTGTTGCTTCGACAGCCTCAGCAGACTCGCAATAAAAAGGCGCCGAGGTCGCTTCGCATGGAACTCCCTAATAGGATTCCGGAATTTGCATTTCTGATAGAATCAATCGATTCTTCGATCTTCCCGCTGTAATATCTTTGCCTTGTTGACCTAGGCGAAGGCGAAGAAATGATCCGAGAAGTCAAGCGTGTCCTTCAGATTTGTCACGGATATGATGGCCCGTTTTTAGATTGTGCGCGTCAGTACGCGAGTCTTTTCGATGGGACTGACTACCGTGTCGTGACTGTTTTCCTTACAGGGCGGGCTGATCCGGCAGTAGCCTCTTCCTGTCTCTCGGAGCAAGTCTTTTTTTTAGAAATGACATCGAAACATATCAAGGGTTTAAAAATCAGCGCGATAGCTCAAATAAAGCAAATCGTTCGAGCCCGGAATTATTCGTTCTGTATTGCCCATAGGTCCAAACCTACCTACATAGCCTGTCTTGCAACCGATTTACCTATTTACAGCGTGCATCACGCGTTCGGGGATTTTGACCGCCTCGGTCGGAAGCTGTTCGTTCGGTTTTTTCAAAGAAGGCTGGAGCTTATCGCGGTCTCTGATGCGGTAAGGGAGGATATTCAGCAGTCATTAGTTAACTGGCCCTCTGGTCAGTTGCACACACTTTACAATCGAATAAATGTGAGGGCGGTTCGGGCTGCTCAGGAAACAACCGGAGATGCTCGGAAATCACTGGAGTTGTCACAGGGAGCCTGGGTAGTGGGCAACGTCGGGCGGTTACACCCTGATAAGGATCAAGCCACGTTATTGCGGGGTTTCGCTCTCGCCCTTCCTTCGCTTCCTAAGACGTCTACCCTGGCAATCTTGGGCAAAGGACGTTTGGAAAAAGAGCTGAAAAAGTTGGCGACCGACCTCGGCATTTCAGATAAGGTGCGTTTTTTCGGCCAGGTTCCGGATGCGCGGAAATATTTCCGTGCGTTCGATGTATTCGCTTTGACTTCGGATCACGAGCCTTTTGGCATGGTCTTGCTCGAAGCAATGGCGGCCGGCGTATCGCCCATCTGCACGGATTGCGGAGGTGGCGCGGAAGTGGTGGAAGGGTGTGGTCAATTATTCACGCTCGGGGCTGAGGAAGAATTAGCCGAGTGTCTGATACGTGTTTCGAAAATGAATGTAGAAGCCAAAGCATTTCAGCAACGGGCAATGAACTCCAGGCTTGAAGAAAGCTTTTCTGATGAGGCTGCAAGACAACGCTTTTGGATGTTAGCGTCACTCAAAGGCTTAAACCTATAAGGAAAATCGTATGAACGGCATGGCAACAGGCGGCGCCGATAGCAAGGCACCGAGTATCAGGTTCCTGATTCCTTATTTTGGGACGTGGCCTTTCTGGATGCCCTATTATCTAGAGAGTTGCCGTCGCAATCCGAGCATCAGTTGGTTATTTTTCACTGACTGTGGAGTCCCAGCCGACTCGCCTCCCAACGTGGACTTTATCGAAACATCATTCGATAAATATTGCAGCTTGGTTTCAGTGCGTTTGAAAATAAAATTCTGTCCAAAAGATCCGTACAAGCTATGTGATATCAAGCCAGCGTTAGGCTACGTTCACCAAGAGTATTTGAATGGATTCGATTTCTGGGCGTTTGGAGATATTGATGTAATTTACGGCAGTCTACGGGGCTATTTCACGGCTCAACGACTTGCTGAAAAGGATCTGCTAGCAACGCATTATCGGCGCGTGTCCGGCCATCTTTGTATCGTTCGAAACAACGAAACAATGCGACGCGCTTTCAAGCTCATACCGAGATGGCAGCAGCGGTTCGAGGATACGACCCACCATGCTTTGGATGAAGGAGCATTCAGCCGGATATTTATCCGAAACAAAAACTGGCCCGAATGGCTTCGTCGTTTCGCCGCGCGCTTCAATAAATGGAATCGACTGAGCGAATTTGAGGAGTCGCATAGCACCTTCACCCAGTTAGCGGATGGATCGAAGGTGATTCCGGAGCAATGGTTTTGGCGGCAAGGACACCTTACCAACAGCGTTTTGGGCGAACAGGAGCTGCCCTATATGCACTTCATGGTTTGGAAAAATAATCCACAATGGAAGAAAGCATCTGTTCGCAGCCAGCTTCGTCACCCAGATATCAGCGGGACCGCCGGGTGGCTGATTAATAGCGAAGGCTGGCGAGCTATTAAAGACCAGGCGCCCAGGATGGAAAGTTGATCCGCTGGCGCGCTAGTTTTTGGAAGCGCTGGCTACGCAGGCGTGACTTAAAGCTCGCTACGAGCCTCAAAAAATTCGCCCCCTCGCAGACACTCAGGATCGAGCCTGGGGTTTCGATAGGTAACGTAGGGGTGGGGTTTAAAAGTCTCGAAATTGGCGCCATGACATACATACGTAGTGGTTCGGAGCTGATTAATGTCCAAACGATCGGGCGTTTCTGTTCGATAGGCTCTGGAGTAGTTATTGGACAAGAAGCGTCGCTGCATCCGCTCGATTGGGTAAGCACTCATCCGTTTCAATACACGGCGACGCCTTTGTCTTACGACTCTGGGAAAGAACCGGTGATCGTAGGTCATGATGTCTGGATTGGTAGGGAAGCGTTGATTTTCGATGGGATCAATATTGGTACAGGCGCTGTCATCGCAGCCAGGGCAGTGGTAACCAAAGATGTGCCGCCCTACGCAATAGTGGCGGGAATTCCGGCACGAGTCGTTCGTTTTCGGCACAACCCAGAAACGATTGCCGGTCTGCTCTCCAGCCGATGGTGGACCCTTCCTCAGGGGCAGCTGAGCGTCTTGCCAATGAACGACCCTGATAGCTTTCTAAGCGCTATTTCCGACAATCCGCTGGACCAAGTGAATTATAAGGTGATCGAAATAGATGGGAGAGGATGTCGGACTGTTTCTGATTGAAGTCATTTCTGAAAAATGGGTGTCAATAGAACATAGAAAGCCTGGATGATTTACCTCAGACATGGCGCTTCACCTGGAAGTTGGTTAATAAATTTAAGTGTGGATTACTACCGAGACGCTCAGTGGAGAGCCCTGCGGGGCATAGGGGAAATAGGGAAATGGGAAAGCGATGAAAGTTCTTTTTCTTGTGCAAAAAGAACAACGGGCGATTCTTGATGCGCTTTACGAAGCCGTAGCCGCAAATTGTGAATGTGACACCCGTCGGCTTACCGACTCTCAACAAGCAGATTTACAGACCTATTTCGCTGAGGAAGTTGATGTATGTGCTTATGATCGTATCGTTTTGTTTCTTAGATTCAAAAAAGAGATAAGGCAGGTGGCTTTCATCCGTAGTCTCCCAAACCTGGTCATCCTTGAGCATGATGCTTACCAAAACTACATTTCGGGGAAGTATCAGGGTCGCTTCTCCCGTCATTATAGGCGATTGCCTTGGGTCCGTATAATAAGCTCTGGTCATACGGTGTCTCACCAGCTGAGAGAAGAGGGTTTCGACGCCGTCTTTGTCCCCAAGGGATACGACCAGCGGATCCTCGAGGATTTGGGTCACGTCAGAGACATCGAGCTTGCCTTCGTCGGAAGTACTAAACATAAGGCTTATGTCAAGCGTAAGGAGTTGCTGGAAGAACTCGCGAGCGTTGAAAATCTCAGTGTCACCCGCACGCATTCAGGGCAAGATTATTTGACCACATTAAATCGGATACGTTTTTTTGTCAGTGCTGATGTCGGAATGGGTGAGTACATGATCAAGAATTTTGAAGCTATGGCGTGTGGCTGCGTCTTGCTTGCCTATGATCAGGGCAGTGCCGAAAATGACGCACTTGGTTTGGAAGACATGGGTAACGTGGTGCTTTACAAGGATGTCGCTCAGCTCAGACAGAAACTAGCAGTACTTCGTGCGGATCCGTCTGCTGCTTCGCAGATCGCAGAGCGCGGCCGTGACTTGGCTTGCGATAGATACGGTTTTGATCGCATAGGTGCAGAGATTGTCAGGGCGTTGGAAAAACCTCTGAGGCCGCGGCAGGAACTTGGTTGGTTTGAAAACATTTATGCAAAGATGGGTCTATAGTGGGTATTTTTTGCTTTGATAATGAAAGATCACCACGCAGTCAGGGGCTATCATGACGATAGTCAATATAATGTGGAGCGACGGCGAGGCCTATGCTTCTGTCCATAAAGTACATAACCAAATACTTAGCTGGTGCGCCGGTTCGGAGTTCGAGAGCTGGATACTCATCGAAGGAGCCAGTCCCTGTTGTAAAGAGCGGGGCCAAATCAAGCGATGGAATTTCAGTTCAAGACAAATTCGCGGTAGAAATTTCTGGTCGCTGTTACGTTCCAGTGTCCGAGATAAGCTTCGTCGACGCTTGGCTGAAATCCAGGCGAGCCTGCTGTTACTGGACGGGATTGGGGTGGCGCGTCTCGTAGTCCCCCTAGTGGAGACCTTGCCCGGTGCGCAAGCCGTCGTGATGTTTCATGGAAGGTGCAGACTGAAGCCATCAGATGTGACTTTGTTGTCAAGCAGACACGTTCAGATCGTCGCGGTTTCAGAAGCGCTTGCAACTTGGTTAAGAGAGGAGCTGAATCGCCCCGTCCTCGCTCAACGTTTCGCGCACAATCCGCAACAGTATCGCGCCTCCCTGTTAGTTAAAGAAGAGGCCCGCCAAGCCCTGGGTTATCATTTTCATGACCGGTTTCTCTTCGGAGCAATAGGGCGGCTGGCCTCGGAAAAAGGCTTTGATTTAGTGATTTCGGCCTTGGGGAAGCTGCCGGTGAGCACTCCTCCCTGGCACCTTCTGATCCTTGGTGAAGGCGCCGAACGAGTGAATCTCGAAGCTCTTTGTGTTCGGTATGGCGTTCAAGACCATGTTTCCTTCGCGGGGCATCGTCCGGATGCCGAACAGCTTTATAAAGCTTTCGATACATTATTAATTCCTTCTCGTCAGGAGGGCTTGGGGCTTGTGCTCCAGGAAGCCATCCTATCCGGGATCCCGGTTATTTGCAGCGATTTGTCGGTATTTCGAGAACAGCTCAAAGCATCTGGCCTGTATGTCTCCACGGGCGACTCCGAAGCATGGTCAAGAGCTATAACCTCTGTTTTTAATTACAATCTTTCTTCGGTGGCTACATCTCAGTATGAAAGTTTGGATCCTGACTTGTCATGGAATAGCTTTAGGGATGGTTTTAAACAGATATTGCAAACTTAAATGCGCCAGGTGCTTGCGCCGGCTCGTAAGGGACCCAAGGGTGGTCTGGTTTTTGCTATACGTAACCCCATCCAATTGGCGATAGAAATGGATAGAATTAATATTGTTGGCGTTTGGCTTGCCGCAGGTCTCTACTGGTTTACTCTGGGGATAGCGTGGTCCCCTTCCAACAAGATCTACCAGCAAGGCTTGATTTTATTGTTATGGTTGCCTGCGCTTTTAGCGGTTTGGCCGCTGCGGCATCGGCTGGTAATTCTCTGGAAGCATGCAGGCTGCCTGCTAGTTACGCTCGGGGCTCTTCTTGTCTGGGCGGCTGTCAGCGCATCATGGAGCGAAAGCCCGGAAGCATTGCGAGAAGCCAAGAGAGTGGGCTACGTTGTGTTTTTTTTATGCTCGCTTATGTTCTTTTGTAGTCAACCACCTTTGCGGTCTGTCCGGTGGCTGCAATTCTCCGGTTTTGGTCTTGCGCTCGCGGCTGTTGTTGCGATGGTTATACAATATCTGGTGGGACAGCAGCCACTCAACATGCGAGCCGTGGTTATAGGTTCTTTGGGGCACCCGATAATTGGTGGTTATGTTGTGGGACTGGCAATGATTTGCTGGTTTTGCCTGCCGCCAAGATCAGTGAAATTTAAGTTTATCTGGGTCATTGGCCTAATCGCCATGCTCCTCCTGATAGCGTTGACGCAAAGCCGCGGGGTGTGGGTGGCGCTAGCGTCCACTTCAGTTTCACTAGCCCTGCTCAAAGGAGGAAGACATACCTGGATCGCGGTGACGATATTGGGGCTTGTCTCGGTTGTCGGATCTTGGTTGTTTCTGCCTTACATCCTGGAGCGCGGATCTTCTTACCGGCCGGAAATTTTCATGATGAGCCTGGAAATGATCTCCGAGCGACCATGGCTTGGCTTAGGGTTGGGAAGCGATTACACAGTAAAAGCAGACGCTATTCAACTGAGCTTTGATCATAGCCACAACCTGTTTACACACACAGGCATCGAACTTGGTTTGGTGGGGCTCTTGCTATGGGTGGCCGTTTGGACGCAGAGCTTCATCGCAGCATGGCGGTTGCGGCAATCCAGCTTGGGCGTAGTGCTGTTCGGGATGCTTGTATTCAGTTCAGTTGCGCTAATGTTTGATGGTGCCAGTTTGTGGGGGTCGCCCCGACCTGAGTGGTTTTTGACTTGGTTGCCGGTAGGATTTGCGCTCGGCCTCTTAGTCCAGAGTAAGCGCTACCCTGAGGAGGAAAAGAGATGCAGTAGAGTTGACGAGCCCGCGGGATAGAGAAGAGTTACGTTCGACGCTCCGCGTAGGTGTGATCTCTCAAGGAATTACGGTTTGGTGATTTGTTTGATGAACGATTCGTCGAATGATTCCCAGTCGTCAGAATATCGTAAGAGGTGCTGATAATTCCTGGTCCGCATGCTTTTTGACAACGGCTTGGAATAAATACGAAGGTCTGAAATGTCAATCAAGCCCAGACGGTCATCCGTGGTGAGAACAATATTGCCGAGATGCAGGGATCTAAAATAGACGCCAGTGTCGTGCAATGTTTCCACGAACTCGGGAAGCTTGGCAAAAGCTTTGGCGCGTCGACTCGGATCGCCCGCCAGGAGGGCGCGAAGTGTGTGGCCTTCCAAAGGTACATAATGGACGAGGGATCTGAAAGGGTTTGGTACCCGATAAAGGCCTATAACCTTTGGGCATGGGATGTCTAGGTCTTCAAGTGCTTGTGCGTTATTGGCGAACCGCTGGGCGGGAGTGACAAAAGTATTCTTCGAAAACCATGACTTTCTCCTGAATAGCTTTAGGAAATTCCCGTCTACTAGCTTGAGTACTTTCTCGCCATAGCTGTCCTTCTCCAAAACCTCGGCATCCTTTCGGAGCTTTTCGTATTGCTCCCGGCTAATCCAATGCATCGTGCTTCCCCGAGTTAAAGCGCCAGTCTACCGTAGTTTTAGTTCACCGGGTTCCCCCGGCGCTGCTGTGTTAAACTCGGCGACCTGTCCAGCGTTGTGTAGAGCACATGTCCGACTCAAAAAATGAAAGCTTTGCTCGTTCCAGCATACGAATATACCTACGTCTGCTGAGCTACGTTAAACCTTACTGGGTGGCGTTTGTCATCAGTATTCTTGGTTTCGTTATTTTTGCTTCCAGTCAACCAGCCATGGCCTGGATGCTTAAATTTTTCGTTGATGGTTTGGCCCAGGGCGAATCGGCAGAATTTCTGGGGGTACCGCTTATCTGGGGTTTCCCTCTTTTTATCGTGGTAGTGGCGGTTTATCAGGGTATTGGCTCGTACCTGGGGAATTTTTTTATAGCGAAGGTCTCGCTTGGGGTAGTTCACGATCTGCGCACAGACCTGTTTAACAGCCTCCTTTTGTTACCGAACAGATATTTCGATCTACACAACTCGGGACATCTGGTATCACGTATCACCTACAACACCACCATGGTGACGGGGGCAGCTACGGATGCGATAAAGGTCATCTTCCGAGAAGGCCTCACGGTCGTTTTTCTCTTTGCTTACTTGCTGTGGATGAATTGGCAGTTAACGCTTGTGCTCATGGCTATCCTCCCATTCATAGGGCTGATGGTAACCAGCGCTAGTAAAAAGTTTCGTAAGCAAAGTAAAAAAATCCAGATGGCCATGGGCGACGTTACTCACGTTACTTCGGAAACTATCTCAGGCTACCGCGTTGTCCGTAGTTTCGGCGGCGAGCAATACGAAACTGAACGTTTCTACAACGCTAGCGAAGCAAATCGACAGCGTGGTCTTAAAATGACGCAGACTGGGGCTATCTTCACTCCGAGCTTGCAACTGGTTACCTACGGTGCGATGGCGATCGTGATGTTCTTGGTGCTTTTCCTTAGAGGCGACGCTTCTGTTGGCGACCTGGTGTCCTACATAACGGCGGCAGGACTGTTACCTAAGCCAGTACGCCAACTGTCCGAAGTGAGCGCAAATATTCAAAAGGGCATCGCCGCGGCAGAGAACATATTCGAGCAACTGGATGAGGAGCCTGAAACCGATAGCGGCTCAGTGGAAAGGGAAAGAGCTAGTGGCCACATCGTGATAAAGGACCTGCAGTTCAGCTATCCGGGCACCGAAAAAGAGGTTTTGCAAAATATAAATCTTGTTATCGAGCCCGGCCAGATGGTGGCTTTGGTAGGGCGGTCAGGCAGTGGGAAGTCTACTTTGGTGAGTTTGATACCCCGCTTTTACCAGCACGACAGAGGAGAAATCCTGATTGATGGCGTGGAAGTGTCCGATTATAAATTGCGCAACCTGAGAAAACATATTGCTTTGGTAACCCAGCATGTCACCCTGTTCAACGACACAGTCGCAAACAATATCGCCTACGGAGACCTTGCAGGCGCGCCACGCGAAGCCATCATTGCAGCGGCTGAAGCGGCGTACGCCAAAGAGTTCATCGAGAAGCTACCCCAGGGCTTCGATACCATGGTAGGCGAAAATGGTGTGTTGCTTTCCGGCGGTCAACGACAGCGGCTGGCGATTGCTCGAGCGTTGCTCAAGGATGCCCCGTTGCTGATTCTCGATGAAGCTACATCAGCCTTGGATACCGAGTCAGAGCGCCATATCCAGTCGGCCCTGGATCGAGTCATGGAAGGGCGGACAACTTTGGTGATTGCCCATCGACTGTCTACTATCGAGAAGGCGGATACCATTCTGGTTATGGATCAGGGACGAATCGTCGAACGCGGCAGCCATGCTGAGCTACTAGCTCAAGATGGCTACTATGCGCGCTTGCACAGCATGCAATTTCGCGATGAAACACCAAAGTCAGAATGATCTTTACGGCACTGAGCCCCCAGAACAGGTACTAGAGAATTATGAAGCTGACCATGCCACGTTTTGATTCCGCACCGGTTCTGGTAGTGGGTGACGTCATGCTGGACCGCTATTGGCACGGCCCTACTCACCGGATTTCACCTGAGGCGCCGGTGCCGGTGGTCAAGGTTGAGCAGATCGAAGACAGGCCTGGGGGAGCAGGGAACGTGGCGCTGAATATCGCCGCCTTGGGCGCGCCAGCGTGGCTGGTGGGGGTGACCGGTGATGACGAAGCGGCTTTGAGTCTGCGCCAGAGGCTGAATGCTGCTGGCGTTTTCTGCGATTTTCAGACGCACCCCGAGCAGCCGACGATTACCAAATTAAGGGTCATGAGCAGGCACCAGCAACTGATCCGCCTGGATTTCGAAGAGCCGTTCCGAACTGATGCGCAGGCCCTGCTTGGCGCAGTGGCCGGGTTGATCGACAAGGTCAAGGTAATGATTCTGTCGGATTACGGCAAGGGTGCGCTGGTCAATCATCAGGCGTTGATCGCCCTGGCGCGAAAGCGCGGTATTCCGGTGTTAGCCGACCCCAAGGGCAAGGATTTTTCCATCTATCGTGGCGCGACGTTGATTACCCCAAACCTTTCGGAATTCGAGGCTGTGGTGGGCTCTTGCGAAAGCGAGCAGATGCTGGTCGACAAAGGGATGGCGCTATTGGCGGAATTGCAGCTCGAGGCAATGCTGGTCACTCGTAGCGAGCAGGGCATGACCTTGCTCAGCAAGAATCAGCCTGCGTTGCACCTGCCTGCCAGGGCGCGCGAGGTGTTTGACGTGACCGGTGCCGGGGATACGGTTATTTCCACTCTGGCCGCCGCGCTGGCGGCAGGGGAGTCTTTGCCCCATGCCGTTGGCCTGGCAAATCTTGCGGCGGGTATCGTGATTGGCAAGCTAGGCACGGCTGCTGTGAGCGCCCCGGAACTGCGCAGGTCGGTGCAGCGTGAGCAGGGCAGCGAGCGGGGCGTATTGGGCATCGAGCAGTTGTTGCTGGCTGTCGAGGATGCCCGTGCGCATGGTGAGCGTATCGTTTTCACCAACGGCTGCTTCGACATCATCCATGCGGGCCATGTGGGTTATCTGGAAGAAGCTCGAGGGCTGGGTGACCGCCTCATTGTGGCGATCAACGATGATGCGTCCGTGAGCCGCCTAAAGGGGCCTGGTCGACCAATAAACGCGGTCGAGCGGCGTATGGCTGTATTGGCAGGGCTCGGCGCTGTGGATTGGGTCGTTGCGTTTGGTGACGACACGCCGGAAGCGCTGCTTGAGCAAATCAAGCCTGACGTACTGGTCAAGGGTGGTGACTACAGCGTTGACCAGGTGGTCGGAGCACCAATAGTTCAGTCTTACGGTGGAGAGGTAAAAGTCCTCAACTTTTTGGAAAGTTGTTCTACTACCGCCATCGTGCAAAGGATCAGGGAGAGAGAGGAAGGCTGAGGTGGCTTTCCCTTTCGTCTAGCTCGCTACAGACGGACCAAGCCGGCGGGCCATTCGCACCGGGGCGCGGCCACTACCCAGCCGGTCTGCGGTGCCAGCGCCTCGCTGAGCCATAGGTGGTCGGTCCGTTGCTTGATCAGAACGCCTTTCTCAAGGGTGTACAGCTGGTTGGTGGGCGCCCCGTTGCGTACTTCTGCGAGGAACAACTCCGGCTGTTGATAATCCATGCGTGCCAGCAGCTCGCCGCTCTCAGCGTCCAATGCTTCGTCCGCATGCAACGCGGATAACGTCGAGCAGCCTTCCGGCAATTCCAGTTTCAGGTTGTAGACAATCTGCAATGAGTTGCTCGGCAGGTGCACATAGGCCCTTGGTTGCTCGACCAGCGGCAGGTCTCCACAGAAGACAGGCTTCGTTTGCCGCTGGCAAGGCATCAGGTTGTAAGCGCAGCGTTTGTCGACCGGTAGACAGTCCGCATAAGGGCTCGGTAGCCAGGTGTTGTGGTAACGCCCGCCTAGCCAGCCATCTGATCCTTCCAGTAACAGCTCCTCGGCTATCTCGGTCATGGCAGTGAGCAAGGGCACGCGCAACTCATGTGCGGGCACGTATCCCGATAGCAGTTTCAAAACATTGTCGCCCTGATCCGGGCGGTCTTGCCGCACCAGCAGATGAAAGTGGCGCCCCTGCCACTCGAGACTGATGTTTGCCGAGACTCCGAGGTTGGCAACGGTGAGCTCGAACGTGTCGGGGTCGGCAACCGAAACGGGAATGCGCTGGGCCTGCATTTGGCCAAAATTCTGAGGCAAACCGACCGGGGTGTAGGTCAGGGAGTCAGGACAGGCGTGCACCCTAACCGCTTGGGTCTTGAACACTACCGGGTTTTTGCGCGCAATTATTTGAGACATGACCTGCTCCGTCGCGTTGCTAGTTACCCAGCACAGCCAGGGCTGACGCCACGTTGTGCCTGAGATGCTCAGGGTTGATAGTACCTATTATGGCGCTGGAAACGGCCGGATGACTGAATACGAGTTCCAGGCTTTTTGTTACCTGGTCTTCCCCTCCCTGAGAGAAGTGGCCACTGGCGAAAGCCTTTTTCACCAGGATGCTCTTGCGTTGTGACAGGGCGAAGTCTAGCACCGCTCTCTCGGCTTGATGCTCAAGGTTGTAAGTAACCATTGCACAGTCGCCGCGTTCCAGTGCCTGAAGGCCGCCTTCGACCGTCTTTCCGGAAAAACCGAAAGCGCGGATCAGTCCTGCTTGCTTGCAGTCTTCCAGCACGCTGTAGGTTTCCTGCGACAGCACTTGCAGGTCGTTTCCATCAGAGTGAACCAGCACCAGATCGAGATAATCCGTGTTCAGGCGGCGAAGAGAGCGCTCGATTGAGAAACGGGTGTGCGCTGCGCTAAAGTCGAAGTGGGAGAGGCCGTTTTCAAACTCCTCTCCGACCTTGGTGCAGATTACCCATTCCTTGCGCTGGCGCTGTAGCAGGGTGCCCAGTCGGGTTTCGCTGGTTCCGTAGGCAGGTGCCGTATCGATCAGGTTGATGCCTAACTCCCTGGCCGTGGCGAGAAGATCAAGCGCCTGCTGATCGCTGGGCAAATCGAACGCAGTGGGATATTTGACGCCCTGATTCCGGCCGAATTTCACGGTTCCCAATCCAAGCGGCGAGACGGTTAGTCCGGTATTGCCCAGCGCTCGCATATGATGCTCGAAGCCGCTCATGGGAAGCAGATATCCCAGACCGGTGTGGCAAGCCGCGGGCGGGGTAGCTGCGCATCGGGTTGATCGAGCATCGGTTTGATGCTCTGGCGCTCCAGCTCGGCCAGCGCCTGGTCACTGAGATCAGGTGCCAGTGCCAGCTTCGTTGGCCAACTGACCAGTACATTGTGTACCGCCTGCAGGTATGCCGTATCGGGACGCACCAGGCCACTCTGCGCGGGTTCTGCTCGGTTTACCGGCAAGGTGGTCCACTGGCAGCTGGACAGGTCGATCCAGGGCAAAAGCTCGCTCAGCTCGCTTCTGGCCCTGGCGATCAACGCATCCGGAGTGAGCCCCACGCCTTGTTCGGCGAGCTCGCCACCCAGATACCAGCACCATTGCCCGTCCGCGCACGGGTGCGTAGTGACCGTCAGTCTGGGTTTGGGGCTGTTGCCCAGGCAATGCGCGTAGAGAGGTGGCAGATCAGCGCCTTTTACCAGGACCATTTGCAGGGGTCGGCGTTGCATCGCTGGCTGCTCAACGCCCCAGCTCTGGAGCAGACCTTCGTTTCCTTCACCGGCGGTCATGACGTATCGTTGGGCCTTGATCAGATGCTCGCCAATGCCGATGCTATCGATGCTGCCGTCGGGTCTACGCTCGACCTGAGGCAGGCTGCCCACCACAAGGCTGTCTCCGGCGAGCTCCGCCAGGCGTCGGATGACATCGGGTACGTCCAGCACCAGCTCGGCGAGACGGTATACCTTGCCTTTGAAACGCGGATTATCGAAAACCTTGGGCAGATCCGCGCCTTTGACCAGATCGACCCGACCACGTAATGCCTTGCTGGCAAAAAAACCTGCCATGTTCGTGAGCAGGCTGCCGGGTGACCAGAGATAGTGGTGCGCAGAGAGCAGCCTGACATTCTGCAGGTCCAGCTCTCCTTTCCCATCGAGGCATGACCGCCAGCGGTCCGGCATGCCGGCAATGGCCTCGGCGGCGGAGGTCAGCTTGCCGTGCAGCGCATACTTGGTACCGCCGTGAATAATGCCTTGGGATTTGCCGCTTTGGCCGCCACCCAGGGCGCCGCGTTCAACCAGCAGGGTGCTATAGCCCAGGTCGCGCAGCCGGGCATTCAGCCAGAGCCCGGCGATACCACCGCCGAGAATACAGATGTCGGTTTCAAGAACGTTGCTCATAGGCTCCGCAGAAGATGGCAAAAGGGCTCCTAGTATAGTCATTGCCGGTGGCCCAGGTCACATCTGCTAATCTATGCCGCAGCAATCACCTTCTGCTTGCGGTAGTCATAGGGATATTTGCATGCTCCGGTCACTTTACACCCTGGTTTTCACGTTATTGATGCCGCTCGTTCTGGTGCGCTTGCTCTACCGTGCCTGGCGAGCCCCGGCCTATGTCAGGCGTTGGCATGAGCGTTTCGCTACGGGTGGCGACCTTCGCCCAGGCGGGATCTGGGTGCATGCTGTTTCGGTCGGTGAATCGATTGCTGCTGCGCCCATGATTCGCGAATTGCAGGAGCGCTATCCCGACCTGCCGATGAACGTAACCTGCATGACCCCTACCGGCTCGGAACAGATCCGTAAGATGTTCGGCGATAAGGTGGGCCACGCCTATCTGCCATACGACTTGCCCTGGTTGCAGCGCAGATTTCTGAGCAGACTTCGTCCGACGATCTGCATCATCATGGAAACCGAGTTGTGGCCCAATCTTGTTGCCGAATGCAAAGCCGCAACCATACCGGTGGTACTGGCAAACGCTCGACTCTCCGAGCGCTCTGCACGAGGCTACCAGCGGATCGGGGGGTTGGTTCGGCCCATGTTTGCAGCCCTTGACTGGATAGCGGTCCAGACCCAGGCCGAAGCCTTGCGTTTTGCCAACCTGGGTGCTCGGCAGGAAGCCATGACCATCACAGGTAGCATCAAATTCGATCTGCAGCCCGCCCCCGCGCTCAAGATTCGGGCCGCAGAATGGCGGTCTGTCTGGGGGCCTCGGCCGGTGTGGGTCGCTGCCAGTACCCATGCCGGAGAAGATGAGCAGGTACTGCGAGCCCATCAGCGCATATTAGTGGATCACCCCGAAACGCTGCTCGTTCTGGTGCCTCGTCATCCCGAGCGATTCGATGCGGTGGCGCGACTGGTGCGTGATGCCGATATGCAGCTGGTGCGCAGAAGCGAGGGGACGTCACCTTCGCAGCGCGAACAGGTTCTGCTCGGCGACACCATGGGCGAGCTGATGCAGTTCTACGCCTGCGCCGACATTGCCTTCGTTGGCGGGTCATTGGTGGCCACTGGCGGGCATAATTATCTGGAGCCGGCGGCGCTGGGCCTGCCGCTGTTGTCAGGCCCGCACTGTTTCAACTTCACCGAAGTGAGCGAACTGCTCCAGGGAGCCGGTGCGCTTCAGATTGTTCGTGACGCAGATGAGCTGGCGGAAGGTGTGATCAAGTATCTGGACGCTCCTGCGGCAGCGGAGCGGGCCGGCGCCTCTGGATACCGAGTGGTGCAGGATAATCAGGGAGCGTTGCGGAAGTTGCTGGAAGGCATAAACAGGATATTGATTCGTAGATAGAGCGCCTCCGGCGCACCGCTTGAAACGGGCGCGCCGGAGGGGCTAATCAGAAACTCTTACGCAGCCGGGCCTGTTCTGCGGAAAGTGATTCCTGACGCCCCATGGACATGCGGCGCACGTCTTCTTCATTGAAAGGCGGGATGAAATCCTCATCCGGGTCGTAATCGGGATTCAGCCAGCGGGACAGGTCCTGCAGATCCTCAGGGCTAAGGGTGCCCGCAGCCTGCTTCAGGCTCAGGTTATCGATAATGTAGTTGTAACGGATGTTGTTGTAATCGCGCACGGAGCGGTACAGGTTGCGCTGCGCCTGGAGCACATCGACTACGTTGCGAGTGCCAACCTCGTAACCCGTTTGGGTCGCATCGAGTGCGGCATTGGCGGAGATGATTGCCTGGCGGCGAGCTTCAACTTCCTCAACGCTGGAGGTCACGGTGCGGTAGAGATTACGGGTAGTCTCCACTACGCGGCGGAGCTGGGCTTCGCTGAGCTGCTCGGCCTGGGTGAGCCGATAATCCGATTCCCTTACTCGCGAGGTGGTTGCACCGCCGGTAAACAACGGCATGCTTACTTCCACACCGAACGTGGTCAGTTCGGTATCGAGAGCAATGCGGCCAGCTGAGCTGACGCCGCTGCCGGGTCGTGCATCGGCACCGCCAAAGTTGGCGTTATGTCGAACAAAAGCGTCCACCGTCGGAGCATAGCCCGCCTTGTTGCTATGCAGGGTTTCCTGGGCGGTATCGATGGCCAGACGGCTGGCTTGCAGCTGGAGATTCTGCACGGCGGCGGTGGTTACCCATTCTTGCAGGTCAGCAGGTATTGGTGGCAGCACCGGCAAATCATGGCTTATGCCTATCAACTCGGCATATTCCTGATTGGTCAACCGGGTCAAAGCCTGATAGCTGACATCCAGGTTGGTCTGGGCGGTCAGACGCGCCGCGCGAGCGGTGTCGAACCCGGCCAACGCTTCAAGCACATCGGTGCGCGCCGACAAACCCACTTCAAAGCGCTCCCGGGCCTGCTCCAATTGCCGCTCAAACGCCTGCTCTTCGGATCGCGCCGCCGCCAGATTGTCTGAGGCGCGAAGCACATTGAAGTACGTCTGGGCCACTTCCAGTATCAGGTCCTGCTGCGCGGCAGAGAATTCTACCCTGGCCTGTTCGCTGAGCGATTTCGCGGCCTGATAGTTGAACCAGCTTTCCGCACGGAACAGCGGCTGAACCAGGCTGGCCTGATAATACTGGGTCGTATATTCGTCGCTGCCCACTCCGTCGATCTCGAAATGTTCGCGTGCTGCACCAGCCCCCAGTCCAATGCTGGGAAGCAGCAACGCGCGGGCCTGGGGAAGAGCTTCCTGGCGTGCCAGCGAGTCAGCCGCCGCAGCGGCAAGATCAGCGCTGTTGAGCAACGCTTCCTGGTATACGGTCAATAGATCGGTTTTGGCCAACGCCTGGCCGGAAAGGCCTGCTAGCAATACAGCAACAAAGAGGGGGCGCAACATGCAGAGATCCTTCGCATGGATGGGATAATCCGCCAAGGCTAAAGAGCCGTCGCCTGGCGGTCAAGCAAATGCATGGGCTGCATCGGGAACAAAGTGTTGCCTGGTATTGGCTGGCCGTCAAAAAGTTCATTTGGTTTGATGTTTTCTGCTGTTAGACTGCTCGCGTACATCTTGACGGGGTGCCGAACCGCATGGCGGTGGCTGAGATAATACCCGTTGAACCTGAACCGGTTAATACCGGCGTAGGAATCGAGATGCGAGTGTCCTGCCTTGGTTTTTGTTTTTTGCCGCAAGGCGCTCCGCTTCGGTTCCCTGCAATTTCTCAACGCAGTGGAGCAGTCATGAACAGCAAACTATCTGATACCGCAATCGCAACCTCCGGCGCCGATGGCGCTGCGACACGACCTTTACCCAACTCGCGCAAGATTTATGTCACAGGCTCCAGGCCTGATATTCGCGTGCCAATGCGCGAGATCAGCCTGGCTGATACGCCTACTGGACTTGGAGGGGAAAAGAATGCACCCGTGCTCGTCTATGACACCTCGGGACCTTATACCGACCCTGCGGTGAGCATCGATTTGCGTGAAGGCCTGGCGGCGCTACGTAGCGTCTGGATAGAAGAGCGAGGCGACACAGAAATTCTCCCACGGCTGAGTTCCGAGTTCGGCAGCGCCCGACTGGCCGACCTCACTCTAGATCACATGCGTTTCGCCCATGTCCGAACTCCTCGGCGAGCCAGACTTGGCCGGAACGTGTCGCAAATGCACTATGCGCGCCAAGGTATCATTACCCCTGAAATGGAATACGTGGCGATCCGCGAAAACATGAAGTTGCAGGAGGCCAGGGAAGCCGGGCTTTTACAGAATCAACACCCTGGGCATAGTTTTGGCGCCTCGGTCCCTAAGGAAATCACCCCTGAGTTTGTCCGGGAAGAAGTTGCCCGCGGCCGGGCAATCATTCCTGCCAACATCAATCATCCGGAAGTGGAGCCGATGATCATTGGCCGAAATTTCCTGGTGAAGATCAACGGCAATATAGGCAACTCGGCGCTGGGTTCGTCTATTGAAGAAGAAGTAGAGAAAATGACGTGGGGAATTCGCTGGGGTTCAGATACCGTCATGGACCTCTCCACCGGCAAGAATATTCACGAAACGCGCGAATGGATCATCCGTAACTCCCCGGTACCGATAGGTACGGTGCCAATCTACCAGGCGCTCGAAAAGGTGGATGGCGTGGCCGAGAACCTGACCTGGGAAATCTTCCGCGATACGCTGATAGAGCAGGCCGAGCAGGGCGTCGACTACTTCACCATTCATGCCGGGGTGCTGCTGCGTTATGTGCCCATGACGGCCAAACGGGTCACGGGTATCGTTTCCCGTGGCGGCTCGATCATGGCCAAGTGGTGTTTGGCGCATCATCAGGAGAACTTTCTTTATACGCATTTCGAAGATATCTGCGAAATAATGAAAGCCTATGATGTGAGCTTCTCATTGGGCGACGGCCTGCGTCCCGGTTCTATTGCCGATGCCAACGACGAGGCGCAGTTCGGTGAACTGGAGACGCTGGGCGAGCTGACCAAGTTGGCCTGGAAGCACGATGTGCAGGTAATGATCGAGGGGCCCGGCCATGTGCCAATGCAACTGATCAAGGAGAACATGGACAAGCAACTGGAATGTTGCGACGAAGCGCCGTTTTACACGCTTGGCCCGCTGACCACCGATATCGCACCAGGATATGACCACATTACCTCGGGCATCGGCGCAGCAATGATCGGCTGGTTCGGCTGCGCCATGCTCTGCTACGTCACGCCCAAGGAGCACCTGGGTCTGCCAAACAGAGATGACGTCAAGACCGGCATCATTACCTACAAGATCGCTGCCCATGCGGCGGATCTGGCCAAGGGGCACCCAGGCGCGCAGATTCGTGACAATGCCCTGTCCAAGGCGCGCTTCGAATTCCGCTGGGAGGATCAGTTCAACCTCGGCCTGGACCCTGATACTGCACGTTCCTATCACGACGAAACCTTGCCCAAGGACTCCGCCAAGGTGGCCCATTTCTGCTCCATGTGCGGACCCAAGTTCTGTTCGATGAAAATTACCCAGGAGGTTCGCGACTACGCGGCAGGACAACGGATCGAGACGGTAGACACGACCGCGGCCGAAGGTATGAAAGCCAAATCCGAGGAGTTCCGATCTACCGGGTCGCAGCTATATCAAAAAGTCTGAAGCCTTGCCGTGCCCCCGCAGGTGTGCGAATTTAGCGTACTTGGACAGCATTAACCTGTGGGGACCCTGTTTGGAAAACTTCACCCGTAAAGACGTCGAGATTGTGAGCCGCGAAGCAGCGTTCAGGGGTTTCTATCGGCTTGATATCCTGACCCTGCGCCATCGCCTGTTCAACGGCGGCTGGGGGCCGGAACTGCGCCGGGAGCTCTTTGTGCGGCACGACGCGGTTTGCGTACTGCCCTATGATCCCTGGCTGGATTCGGTGGTGCTCATAGAGCAGGTTCGAATCGGTGCGCTGGACAAGAGCGAGCGCCCGTGGATGATTGAATTGGTCGCCGGCCTGATCGACAAGGACGAGGCGCCCGAGGAAGTCGCCCATCGCGAGGCGCAGGAAGAGGCGGGGGTGGAGTTATTGAATCTCACGCCAATTACCCGCTATTTTCCCTCGCCCGGCGGCAGTGACGAATTGGTATATCTTTACTGCGCCACCGTGGACAGCCGCGGGGCAGGTGGCATACATGGCCTCGAAGAGGAAGGCGAAGATATCCGGGTGAGCGTCTGGCCCAGGGCCAAGGCACTTGCCGCAGTGGAGGATGGACGAATAGACAACGCTGCCAGCATCATTGCACTGCAGTGGCTGGGGATGCATGCTGAACGTCTTATGACCGAAGCGGGGACCCAGCCATAATGCTTGTCAAGAAGCCGCGCTACCGGGTAGATCTTTCCCACCTGCAGGCAATCTGCGAGGCGAACTATCTGCGTTTGCGCAGGTTGATGCCGGCTATGGCTGTGCAGAATGAACTACGGATCGCGGTCGATGCAGACGATGGCCAGCATCAGATGCTGATAATGCGGGTGTTGGAGCGGTGTCGCTATACAACGACGATGCAGCTCGTGCATGAGCGCCGCCATGACTGGTTGACGCCACCAAGCATGGAAATTCGCCTCTATCACGATGCCAGCATGGCTGAGGTCGTAGCAGCGTATAACCGCAGGCGTTTCAAGGGAGTGTATCCTTACCCTAACGAGCAGATGCTGCAGCCGGATGAAAAATACCAGCTCAACAGCTTTCTGGGGGAGTGGCTAGGTTACTGCCAGCGTTATGGGCAGAGTGCTCAGCCGGTCGTGATCAATCCCTGATCGCTGGATCGGTAGATCCGTGTATGTGTTTTAGTCTGATCTTGACCCAACTGTGAACCATTCACTGGAATCCAGCTTTGGTCCTTGCCATTATGTTTCCCAGGAAGGGATTAGGAGCAGGCCGTAGATGCCGCCAACAGCAACCACTATCAACTATGTCAGCCTGATACAGCTCACGGATAGCCATCTGTTTGCCGATCCCGCCGACAGGCTGCTCGGGATGGATACATTCGCGAGTTTGAACGCCGTGGTCGACCAGATCATCGCCGAGAGGCCAGCTATGGATCTGGTCCTGGCCACCGGCGATATTACCCAGGACGGCTCCGAAGCGGCCTACAGACGTTTCATGAAAGCGCTCGAACGCCTGTCGTCCCGCTATCTGTGGATTCCGGGCAATCATGATGATGCGGGACTGATGGCCGATTTAGGCAGCGAGTCAGGCCTGACTGAGCCCTGGGTAGATATCGGCAACTGGCGTATCGTGATGCTTGATTCGAGCATCCCTGGGGCTGTTCCAGGGTTTCTGCGCGATGAACAGCTCAGGCTGCTGGACGAGGCTCTGGATACGGCCCAGACGCGGCATGTAATGATCTGTCTGCATCATCATCCTGTGGATGTAAACGTGGGCTGGATGGAGCCGCTCGGATTGCGTAACGCCCCCCAGTTTCTGCAACGTTTAGAGGGTTGCAAACAAGTCAGGTGCGTCCTGTGGGGGCATATTCATCAGCAGGTTGATCAGATGCGTGAGGGCGTGCGGATGTTGGCGGCCCCTTCGACGTGCATACAATTTGCCCCGCACACCGAGGATTTTGCCACCGATGAGCAGCAGCCTGGGTATCGCTGGCTGCGCCTGTTCGACGATGGCCGCCTGGAAACGGGAATTTCACGGCTGGCTGCCGGGCGCTTTACGCCTGATCCTGGCGCCACCGGCTATTAGTAGATGATCCGTCATTGGCACCCCGTCTGCGAGCCGGATACTATGCAGGCTGTTTTTCACTGTATTGTGCCGGCCGGATCGTAACCAACGCCAAGCGATAGCCGCCGCTGCGTCCCCTATTTTCAAGGATAGCCAGACACCCTATGTCCCAATCGACTTATAACGCCGACGCCCTGGAAGTATTGAGCGGCCTTGACCCTGTTCGTCGTCGACCTGGTATGTACACCGACACAACCCGGCCCAACCATCTGGCCCAGGAAGTTATAGACAACAGTGTGGATGAAGCGCTTGCCGGACACGCCCGCACGATCAGCGTGATCCTGCATGAGGACAATGCCCTGGAGGTCAGTGACGACGGTCGAGGTATGCCCGTTGACCTCCACGCGGAGGAAGGTGTTTCCGGGGTCGAGTTGATCCTCACCCGCCTTCACGCGGGAGGTAAGTTCTCCAACAAGAATTACCAGTTCTCCGGCGGCCTGCATGGTGTCGGTATTTCGGTGGTCAATGCGCTATCGCTGCGGGTTGAAGTCAGGGTCAAGAGAGACGGTCAGGAATATGCCATCGCCTTCGAACACGGCGAGAAGGTCAGCGAGCTCGACGTCATCGGTACGGTGGGCAAACGCAACAGTGGAACTACCGTCAAGTTCTGGCCGAACCAGAGTTATTTCGATACGCCGCGGTTCAGTATCAACCGGCTCAAGCACCTCCTGAAAGCCAAGGCCGTGCTGTGCCCAGGCCTTAGGGTGGAGTTTGATGATCGCCAGTCTGTGGAAAAGTCGACCTGGTACTATGAAGACGGGCTACGCGACTATCTGGTCGAAGCCTGCTCGGACTGGCCCAAGTTACCTGAAGAACCCTTTACCGGCGCGCTGTCCTCGCGGCAGGAGGCCGTGGATTGGGCGCTGTTCTGGCTGCCCGAAGGTGGAGAGCTGGTCCAGGAAAGTTACGTCAATCTTATCCCTACCGCCCAGGGCGGCACCCATGTAAACGGCCTTCGCTCGGGACTGCTTGAAGCGATTCGTGAGTTCTGCGAATTTCGCAACCTGTTGCCTAGGGGCGTCAAGCTGGCCCCCGAAGATGTCTGGGAACGCGTCAGCTACGTTCTGTCGCTGAAAATGGCCGAGGCGCAGTTTTCGGGGCAGACCAAGGAGCGCCTGTCATCCCGCGAGTCTGCGGCGTTCGTTTCAGGAGTTATCAAGGATGCCTTCAGCTTGTGGCTGAACCAGCACGCCGACATTGGTCAGCAACTCGCGGAAATGGCGATAAATCATGCTAGCCGCCGGCTCAAGGCGGGCAAGAAGATTGAGCGCAAGCGGATTACCCAAGGCCCGGCCCTTCCCGGAAAGCTGGCCGATTGTGCTGGCCAGGACACCCGTCGGTCGGAGTTGTTTCTGGTCGAAGGTGACTCTGCCGGGGGCAGCGCCAAGCAGGCCCGCGACAAGGAATTCCAGGCTGTGATGCCGTTGCGTGGCAAGATTCTCAACACTTGGGAGGTGGAGTCCGGCCAAGTGTTGGCATCCCAGGAGGTTCATGACATCGCGGTCGCTATTGGTGTGGACCCCGGCTCTCCCGATCTGACGCAATTGCGCTACGGCAAGATCTGCATTCTCGCTGACGCCGACTCTGACGGCTTACACATCGCCACCCTGCTGTGCGCGCTGTTCGTCAAGCATTTCCAACCGTTGGTGGAAGCCGGTCATGTGTTCGTGGCTATGCCTCCTCTTTACCGCATTGACGTTGGCAAGGAGTTGTTCTACGCGTTGGATGACGCTGAAAAGCAGGGCATTCTTGATCGCATCGAAGCGGAAGGAAAACGCGGCAAGATCCAGGTCACCCGCTTCAAGGGGCTTGGCGAGATGAACCCCTTGCAGCTGCGTGAAACCACCATGGCACCGGATACGCGCCGATTGGTGCAACTGACTATCGACGATATGCCGGGCACAGAGGCGTTGATGGACATGCTTCTGGCAAAAAAACGGTCGCCAGACCGCAAGATATGGTTGGAAAGCAAGGGGAACCTGGCGGAGGTCCTGCTGTGATTGGCAAAGGTTTTTTCGCAACTGGCGCAGCGCTAGTCCTGTCGGTTGCAACCCAGGCCCAGGCCTTCCAGCCTTCTGCTGAGCTGACGCTGCAGCAGGCCTGGCCCGTTGAAGGAATGCTCAGCGGCAATCTGTCCGGTTTGGCAGCCTGCGGTGAACAGATACAGGCGGTGTCCGACCGGGAAGATAATATTATTTATACCCTGGAGCCAGGCGACCAGACCTGGTTAGCCACAGAGGAAACCTTCATCCTGCCTGAAGAGAACGCGTCACATCTCCCGCTGCCACTTCTTGTCAGTGCCTGGGTGCGAGGCCTCGGGGGGCAAGGGCTGGATATCGAAGGAATTAGCTGTGATGAGGCTGGCAACCGTTATCTGGTCAGTGAAGGCCTGCTCGGCATTTTGCAGCTTGGACCGCGCGGTGGCGGGTTTGCCCGGGCGCAATGGCTGTCAGTCGACCAGGCGCTGTATGCGCAGGGCGAGAAGCAGGGGTTGTGGCAGCAGGTAAACGCGCTGGCCGAAGGCATTGCGGTGTCGTCTGATGGGGAAGCCATTTGGCTAGCCGCTGAACGGTTATCCAGGGGCTTGCTCAAGCTGGAACAATACGACGGCGGCTGGCGCTGCCCTCTGGCCGGTTGCGTACTGTTGGCTGAACGTCGGTTTTTACCGGCTGAGCCCTTTGGTGCCGGTGTGCTGGACTCAACTATTCTGGCCCAGGACTTTTCCGGCTTGAGCCTGTGGGGCGGTCGGTTATGGACACTGGAGCGCAACGAGCATCAAGTATGCAGGCGCCACCCTGTATCGGGCCATCGGGAACGCTGCTGGTCATTCGCAGAAACTTTGTTGAATGAGTCCTATCGTTATCCTGAGGCGCCGTTCGGCCTGGCAGAGGCCTTGGTGATCAACGACCAGGGCATAACGATTGGTCTCGATAACAACGGCAGGGCTCGGCTGGATGGTGATACCAGGCCTTGGGTCTTTCGGTTTGCCCTGCCGGACGACTGGCAGCATGACTACACGCCATGAGCAATCCTCCGTCCACCCGACGATTTGGTTCCGTGATGCTGGTATTGGCGTGGGTGGTGGGTCTGGCATTGGCCGCGAACTGGTTTGCGGGCATAGAAGAAAGCAAGCGCAACCCCAACCAGACCCCTGTTTCACATCAGTCAGGCGCTATCACCGAGGTACGCCTGCAGCGCAATGGCAGCGGGCATTATCTGGTAAACGGCCAGATCAACGGGCACGAAGTGACATTCCTGCTGGATACCGGAGCGACCTTTGTAGCCATTCCTGGAAGTCTTGCCGAGAAGCTGGATCTATCAAGGGGGCGGTCGATGATGGTCCACACCGCCAATGGTCCGGCTGAAAGTTTCAATACCCGTATTGATGTTTTGACTCTGGGGGAAATACGCCTGCACGATGTGAGCGCCGGAATTGTTCCCGGTATGGCAGGCAACGATGTTTTGCTAGGTATGAGCGCGCTGCAGCGGCTGGAGTTCAGCCAGCAGAGCGGTGAATTGATTTTGCGCCAAAACCGCCAATAGAGGGTGAGTATGAGTGACAGTCTGGATCTGAGCATGGAAGGCGTCGAGCGCCGTTCACTGTCGTCCTTTACGGAGGAAGCCTACCTCAACTACTCCATGTACGTGATCATGGACCGGGCCTTGCCAAATATCGGCGACGGGCTCAAGCCGGTGCAACGACGCATCATCTATGCAATGAGCGAGCTGGGCCTTTCCGCTACGTCCAAGCACAAGAAGTCCGCCCGTACCGTTGGTGACGTGCTGGGTAAGTATCATCCCCACGGCGATTCGGCTTGTTACGAAGCAATGGTGCTTATGGCGCAGCCGTTTTCCTATCGTTATCCGCTGGTGGATGGTCAGGGCAACTGGGGTGCCCCGGATGATCCCAAGTCGTTTGCCGCGATGCGTTATACCGAGGCCCGTCTGGCCCGCTACAGCGAGGTATTGCTGACCGAGCTGGGACAAGGCACCGTCGACTGGCAGCCCAATTTTGATGGCACCATGGACGAACCAATGGTTCTGCCTGCCCGACTACCCAACCTGCTATTGAACGGTACAACAGGTATTGCGGTGGGCATGGCAACGGATATTCCTCCGCACAACCTGCGCGAAGTTGCTGCGGCTTGCGTGCGCCTGCTGGACGACCCAGGTGCTGGTCTGGATGAGCTCATGGAGCATATCCAGGGACCCGATTATCCTACCGAAGCAGAAATCATCACGCCCCGTAGCGAACTGATCAAACTCTATGCCACAGGGCGAGGTTCGGTACGAGCGCGGGCGGTGTGGACGCGGGAAGACGGTGACGTGGTGGTCACCTCGTTGCCACATCAGGTCTCCGGCGCCAAGATCCTCGAACAGATAGCCGGACAGATGCAGGCCAAGAAGCTGCCGCTGGTAGCAGACCTGCGAGACGAATCGGATCACGAAAATCCAACGCGGATCGTCATAGTGCCCAGGTCCAATCGGGTCGATCTGGATGAGCTGATGCAGCATCTCTTCGCGACGACAGATTTGGAGCACAGCTACCGCGTCAACATGAATGTGATCGGCACCGACGGCAAGCCGGCGGTAAAGGATTTGCGCGGACTGATCAGCGAGTGGCTGGGTTTTCGCGTCTCTACGGTGCGTCGTCGCCTCCAGTTCCGGTTGGATAAGGTACTGAATCGGCTACATCTTTTGGAAGGTTTGCTGATCGCGTTTCTCAATCTGGATGAGGTTATCCATATCATCCGTACCGAGGAGCACCCGAAAGCTGAGCTGATGGCCCGATTTGCGTTGAGCGAGCTGCAGGCTGATTACATTCTCGATACTCGCCTGCGGCAACTGGCGCGCCTTGAGGAAATGAAGATCCGTGGCGAGCAGGATGCGCTGGCTGTCGAGCGTGATGCGCTTCAAAAGGTCCTGGGTAGCGAAAAGCTGTTGCGTAACAAGGTCCGCGACGAGTTGATCGCCGATGCTGAAACCTATGGCGATGCGCGGCGCTCGCCGTTGGTGGAACGCAAGGAGGCGCGGGCACTTTCCGAAACGGAGCTGGTACCTTCCGAACCCGTTACGGTGGTGCTGTCCGAGAAAGGCTGGGTGCGTTGTGCCAAGGGGCATGAGGTAGACGGGCCGGGACTGTCCTACAAGGCCGGTGACAGTTTTCTTGCCCAGGCCATTGGTCGTTCCAACCAGCAGGCCGTTTTTATTGATTCGACTGGACGCAGCTATTCGGTCACGACGCATACGCTGCCTTCTGCGCGGGGTCAGGGTGAGCCGCTTACCGGACGCCTGAGTCCGCCTCCTGGAGCCAGGTTTGTAAATCTGCTGTTGCCCGATGACGAGGCGTTATACCTGCTGGCATCGGATGCGGGCTACGGTTTTATCGTTCAGGGAGCTGACCTGCAGGCCAAGAACAAGAACGGCAAGGCGCTGCTCAGCGTGCCAGAGGGAGGCCGTGTAATAGCGCCCATTGCGGTGAGCAACAAGGCGAGCGACAAGGTTGTGGCTATCTCCAACGAAGGCCGGCTGCTGGTTTTTCCGGCCTCCGAGCTGCCGCAATTGGGAAAGGGCAAGGGCAACAAGATACTGTCGATCCCGTCCGCGCGGGTGAGGAGTCGCGAGGAGTTTCTTGCCGCGATTACGCTGCTACCGCAAGGCGCAAATCTGATCCTGACAGCGGGAAAGCGGACTCTGACCCTGCGGCCTTCTGATCTGGAGCATTATCAAGGAGAACGCGGGCGCCGCGGCAACAAGCTGCCGCGGGGCTTCCAGAAGGTCGACCAGGTTACGGTAGAAGGCTGAACAGGTCAGAGCCGGCGATGCGTGTAAAGCGCATTAAGCTGGCGTTCCAGCAGTGCCTGATAGGGTTCTACCAGGCGCTCTATGCAATAGATTCCAGGTTGGCTCGCCAGGCGACGCACGACAGCACGTGTTTTTATCCGCTCGGCGGTAGCAAGGGAGGCGTCCAGTAGCAGCAGGTTGCGACTGTATTGAACCTGTTCAAGCATCTGGGCGCACTCGGGCTGCTGGGCGAACAGTTCCGGATCCAGGACGTCTACGCTGGTAGCGTGACAAACTGCCAGCTGTAAATGCAGGGCTATTCCGGTGTCAGCAATTTCTATCTGCAAATCGTGGCCGAGCACTCTCAGCAGTTCGCCGCAGGTGAGCGCATGGGTCAGCTCCTCGTCATCGGTATCTTGCGCGAAGATTATCAGGCTGGTGCCATCATGCAGCGTATGCAGGTGCCCGTTATAGATCTGGCTGGCTCGTTGTATGTGCTCGCGATAGCGCTCCAGCAACACCATCAGGCGCGGCCGAGGAAGCCTTCTCAGCGCTTCCTGATTGCCCAGGCGCACCGCAAGCACTGCGCTTGTCTGCACGGGCAACTCTTCTGCGGGGGCAGAGATCACCGTGTCTGGTTCGGTTGCAACGGTCTGCTGAGGGCTTTGCTGATCCGTCTCGTCTAACATTTCGATGTCATCCTGCACCGGAACGCTGGCAACCAGCTCGGCGCTTTCCTGCTCCGCCTGCTCGGCTTCTTCAAGATCTCCGGCATCGAGATCAGAAGAATTGATCGTCTTCTCGAGGGCCGCTTCCTCCGGCACCATCTCCGCTTCTTCCGCCTCATCGAACCGCTCCTCAAGCAGGGGCGGAGGCATGTCTACTATGCGCCGTTCGGCCAGGCGGCGAGCCAGATTCCCAATCTCGTCCTTGCGTATCATTCCTGGCGCAGGGGCACCCGAATCACCGTGCCAATCGCCCAGCTCCGCCAGCGTCCGGCGCATTCCATCTGCCAGGCGCCAGGCGACTACCAATGCCACCAAAACCAGTACGAGAAGGGCAACAAGCATCCGCTGAATCATTCGCTGGCCTGGGGCCGAAAACGGCTCAGCCGCCAGGCTCATCTGCAGCTGACCGGCCAATACATCCTGGAAATGCACCGAGGCAATAAACCGGCCCTGGCCAGGAGCGAGATCATCGCGGGACGGCCGCTCGCCGGCCTCGGCGACAATACGGTTATCTGCCGTATACAAACTGGTATGGGCGATCAGCGGATTCTGGTTCCACTGGGCGAGAAGAATGTTAAGACTCAGGCTGTCATTCGCCGCGAGGGGGTCGGCGACCGAAGCAGCAACTTGCCGGCTCAGTTCCGCTCCTACCGCATCAGCTTGAGCGGCGACATCACGCTGCATCTGATACTGGCCAAACCAGAGCAGTGCCGCCAGTACGACGAGCAAAGGAACGATGGATAACAACACCAATGTGCCCTGGAGTTTTACCCCTTGACCACGCCATGAAGCGTACCAGCGGAGGAAGAGGTTCTCTGACGTGAACGATGAGCGATTCAAAATATGACTCAGTATGGCTGGTGAGGGGCTGATGATGACGCAAGACAACCAGTTGGCGTCCGAGTATATCCATTACGTCCCGGCGGAAAAAGTGGGCATCTACAAGCAGATGATCAAATGCGGGTAGAATAGCTGTTTCAGCCATTTACTGGAGCGGCCCAATTGAAGGAAATCGTCCTAATCAACATCACTGGTCCCGACCGGCCTGGTTTGACCGCAGCGATTACGGGAATCCTTGCCAGGGAAAATGTGAGGATTCTCGATATCGGTCAGGCGGTTATCCATGACACCTTGTCCTTCGGCATTCTGGTGGAAATGGCGAGCGAAACGGGGCTTTCCGATGTGTTGAAGGACGTATTGTTCCGCGGCTATGAACTGGATCAGCAGGTGCGCTTCACGCCGGTTACCGCGGAGGAATACAGCCGTTGGGTCACTGGCCAGGGCAAGCCGCGTCATATCGTCACGTTGCTGGCCCGGCGAATTACCGCTGAGCACATTGCCAGGGTAAGCGACATTACGGCCCGTTACGGTTTGAATATTGATCACATCGACAGACTTTCCGGCCGGATTCCAGAAGGTCTTCCGGCGAACCAGGGCAAGGGCTGTATTGAGTTTTCGGTGCGGGGGGAGCCTGCTGATCCTGCCGCGCTTCGCGCTGAATTTCTGGCTATCGCCCAGGGGCTGAATGTTGACATTGCGTTTCAGCAGGACAGTATTTTCAGGCGTAACCGGCGGCTGGTGGTGTTTGATATGGACTCCACGCTGATTGATGCAGAGGTGATCGACGAGCTGGCGAAGGCGGCGGGTGTGGGTAGCCAGGTGGCAGCCATCACCGAGCGGGCAATGCGTGGCGAGCTGGATTTCAAGTCCAGTTTCAGGGAACGGATGGCGCTGCTGCAAGGGCTGCCCGTTAGCGTTCTGGAAGAAATTGGTCAGTCTCTACGGCTCACTGAAGGTGCCGAAACCTTGATAGCCCAGCTGCGCCGGTTGGGCTACAAGACGGCAATTCTTTCCGGCGGCTTCAGCTATTTTGCTGAGCAGTTACAACAGCGGCTGGGTATCGATTACGTTTACGCCAATGCCCTGCCGGTCGAAAACGGGTTGATCACTGGAGCTGTGCAGGAGCCGATCGTAGACGGCCAGCGCAAGGCCGATCTGCTGCGCGAACTGGCGCAGCGTGAGGGTATCAGCCTTGAGCAAACGATAGCGGTGGGAGATGGTGCCAACGATCTCCCCATGCTGGCAATCGCTGGATTGGGTGTCGCGTTCAGGGCCAAGCCGCTGGTCAAGCAGTCCGCCAAACAGGCAATCTCGACCTTGGGGCTGGATGGAATCCTGTATCTCTTGGGGTTTCGAGATCGGGAAGGCTACTGAGCCTCACCCGTTCCGGCATCATTCCGCAGAGAAGTCATAATTCATGGCTTCACTCGGAGCTTGTAGATAATACCCCTGAATGTAATTGACGCCGGCCTGCCAAAGCGTTGGCATCATCGTTGCGCTGTCTACGAACGGCACAATGGTGAGTTTGCCTTGACTGTGCAAGGTCGCGACCATGGTCTTCAAGGCCTCGATGGATTCCGGTGACGACAGATCACGGCTGAACGTGCCATCGAGTTTTACGTAATCCACGTGCAGATGTTTCAGGGCGGCATAGGGATTCAGCGCACAGCCAAAGTGATTCAACGAGACCTTGCAGTGAATCTTGTTGAGCGCCTCGGTGAATGCCTTTGCCTGTTTAAGGTAGGTGTTGACGTCCGCATCGTTGAACTGGAACACAATGGCGTCCATCGGCAACCGGGCTTCCTTGAGGACGTTGGATATCCATGGAATGAGATCCAGATCCTGCAAGCTCGAACTGTTGAGATTTAGCACCAGCCGGGTATTGGTGCCCTTGCTTCGATGCTCAGTCAGCAGTCTCACAGACTGGGAGATCATCCACTTATCAAGGTCGCCGCCCAGCCCGGATTCGAGCGCTGCCTGGAGATAATCTCCAGCCGGAACGTCCTCTCCCTGGCTGTTGTGAAGGCGCAGGAACACCTCGTACTGCTCTGAATTGTCACCGCGAAGACTGATAACAGGCTGAAACTCCAGCTTGAACGCATTCGTTTCGATGCTATGGCGGATAAGCGCGATCAAATTGCCGCGATTGGCCTGATGCGCCAGTTCTTCCAGAGGGTTGAATATGCGGATGGCATTGCCGCCGGCCTGACTAACCTGATCGGAAAGACGATGTGCTCGATCAATGGCCTGCACTGGGTCCGGGTTCGTTTCACTGATGGTTGCTACGCCCAGGCTTACCGTAATCTGCACGGTCCGGCCACTGGCCTCGAAGAGGTTGCCTTCGATCTGCTTGCGCAGTGCTTCCAGCGCAGGGCTGACTGATTCCGGCTCTTTGCCGGCCAGCAGGACCGTACAGGCGTCATCGCTGAACCGCGCCATGAGCGTTTCTTCTGTAAACGACTGGCGAAGGATATGGGCGATATCGGCCAGTACCAGATCAGCGCCACCGATACCGACGTCCCCCTGCAGACCGTTAAAATTGTCGATACATAGATAGACCAGGGTACTCGGCTGACCCTGGCGGACGGCCTGCTCGCTGACGCTTTCCAGTTGTTCCTGAAAATAGGAGCGGTTGAACAGCCCTGTAACCAGATCCTGACGGGCCATGGTCTTGAGCTTCTCTTCGAACTCGGCACTGGCGGTTTCGGCGCGTATGACCACTTGGGTACAGGGCTCGTTGTCATAGCTGGCCGGCGAAAAGGTCAGCATGATGGGGAATTCCTTGCCTTCGACATCCACGCCGTTGCAGCGCATTTCGTTCTGGTCGCCACGATCACTGTAATGTTTGAGGAAATCCTTGAAAGCAGCCTGGTCCTTTGCCGCGATCAGTCCCACCATGGGCTCGGCTGCCAGGTCATCCGGATCTTCATAGCCAAAAAGCCGAATATAGGATCGGTTGGCATAGATATGCATGCCATCGTGCACGTAGGCAATCGCCTCTACGGAGCTATCAAGCAACAACTGGCAGCGCTTTTCTGTTTCCCTCAGAGACTGCTCGGCAATCCGCCGCTGGCGTCGGGCCTCCAGGTTTCCCAGTTCCCGCTTTACTACCAATGTCAACAAATGGTCGGAGCCGGCCGGAATGGCATCCTGCATGCCCGCCCGCAACGCTTCGGTCAGCGCCTCGGTATTCGCTTCAGGCATCAACAGGATAAAGGGTATGTCACGGCCCTGGCCCATCATGTTGCAAGCGTCCCTGGCTGTCATGAAGCTGGTGGCAGGTATCGCCAGACAAAGGTCCCAGGTTTGCTGAAGGGACTCATGCAGATCTTCGGCGGAGGTGATTCTATGAGCCCGTGTGGCGTGCCCCGCGTTGCGTAATAAACTGACCAGGCGCTCAGCATTGTTCTGAGAGTCTTCGAGAATCAACAGCCTGATAGCATTTGTGTCAGTGCCCATGGTCTTCCATGCTGAAGCGCCGGTCGAGCCGGCCTCTGGGGTTGTATAGGTAGTTGAATTTACAGAGACTTCCAGAGAGAGTCAAAATCATCTTCGCTACTGGTGGTGAAAGATGCGCTCCCCTTGGCGGGTGGCGTATTGTCATCTGCTGGTGAGGCAAGTATGCGGTGTTCGAACTGGCTGAAACTGCCAGTCGCCGCGATACGATCCACCAACTGGCCGCGCAGTTCGCGTCCTCCCAGTTGAATCATCACTTTGCTGTTTACCTGGAACGGCAGGCGAGGGGTAATCAGCGTCGGCGGGCGGTCGATGGCGGCTACTTCCGGAAGCATCAATGCCCGTAAATACTGACTGGGCTGTTCGGCTTTGCGGATCAGCTTGACCGCACAAGGCGTACAGTGGGGGGCGATCAGTTCGATACCCATCTGCGTTCCACCGCCGCGGACCTGCCTGATCCAGCGCACGACAGCCAGACTCCAGCCCTGATCAGCGTCTTCCTGAATGCCGAGCAGCTCGCCGGCTTGCAATTGCCTGGGGACGTCCTTTGCCCAGGTCAGGCAAAACCCGCCGGGACTATGGTTGACAATGGGTAACGTGTGAATCGGGTAAGTGTCTTCATCCTCTTCCGTCTCAGCTGTCTCTCCGGGCAAGGCGTTGTAATTGATCTGCTCGACCCCGGAAGGGGTCCAGTCCACTGCCCGGTCCCCGTCGAATGCGTTGCTCCAGCCTTTCTGTCGGGATCTTTGGGCGGCGTCAGAAAACGGGTTGATCTCATGCTCGTCCGCGTCGATGAACTGGGCAAAGCTGATTCTGGAAATGCGAAAATGGGTGGCGCTCATGCCAATGCTCAGGCTCACCTGGCCACGCCCGGGTACCCGATTGAAGGTACGCTCCGCCAAATCCCCCCATGACTGACTGACATGTTGCAGCAGCTCTATTCCAAAACCCTCAGGTACACGCAATGAGTCATGGCTGTCGCCGCCGTTGAGCATGTGCTCCTTTATGCCGTCGACCAGTTTTCTGGTTTCCAGCCCCAGGCTGACGCTTAAATCCTCGTTCCGTATCAATGACCGATAGCGCGGTGGGCAATCCATGTCAGGGTTAATGATAAACAACGCCTCCGGGTCTTCCGGGGGTAACAACTGGGCAAGCTTGCTCCACTCTTCCAGGGTCGCGAACAACTTACCCATTGCGCTTTGTCGCATCTGATTAGGCCGGGCGGCGCCCATCAGCAACGCGACGACATAGCACTGTTCAATACTCAGGGGCTGTCCGGAGGCACTTTCATCATCCTTTACCGGTTGCAGGTGCAGGTCTCGCGTGCGGGCCAACTGGTAGAGCTGGTGGAGTTCCAGCCAGATGCCATCGGCAACCGGACAGTAGAGCTGATACGCCCGCACCAGCGGCCCGCACAGGCCGCGCATGGCGCGCTGAATCGCCAGCGCCATCAGACCGGCCTGATCGCGGGCCTTGATGGTTCTTTCCTGCGACACGACGATCTTGTAGCCGTTGGCCAGATGGTTCTGCAATGCCTGGGACAGGTTTGCGACTTTACGGGGCTTGTCCTCCAGCACGATCGACTGCCCCAGATAGTATCTGGATAGGGCAGCACAGACGTAGTGAACCTCAGGCCGTACTTTTTCGAGCATCGCTAGCCGTCTGTCGGCCGGTATTATCAACTGATTGAGCTCGATGATGCCCTGATAAAGTTGCCTGGCGGTTTCGCCAATGTTCGCCTTGGGCAGATTGTCCAGCCACTGCGCAATACCTTTTTCCGTCCCTTCGGCAAAGCTGAGAACGTTAAGCGTTTGCGGCGGTATTCGCAGGCTCAGTTTTTGCGGTTTGCTATCCATAACTGGGTATCCAATACAAGCGGTTCAGGTCAGTCCAAACATTGAAATCAGAGCGTCGGGCTTGACCAGGACGGTTACAACCATTGTCCTCACTCTAGCAGCAAACCGGCTGGGTCAATAGGTTGCCGGTCCGACAGGGCAATGGTCGGCTTATGATCACGCGAGTCCGTGCGTGACTAGCCATTGAGCGGACTTATTGCCAGGGGCACTTTGCTTGCCTCGCCTGCAACCTCGCGTACCAGGCGAGGCACCAGATAACCTGGAAGTCTGGTAAGCATGCGTCCGACCAGCCTTGCCGCTTGCTCATCGTTGACGTGGAAGTGCTGGGCCCCTTTGACATGGTCCAGAACGTGAAGATAGTAAGGCAAAACCCCGTGGTCGCCTAGGCCTTCGCTTAACGCCAGTTGATCTTCAAGTCTGTCGTTGACGCCACGCAGCAATACTGCCTGATTGAGTAGGGTGACGCCGGCGTTGCGCAGCGTCTGAATGGCCTTAGCCAGGTCTGCATCCAGTTCATTGGCGTGATTGCAGTGCAATACCATGGTAACCGGCAAGCGGGTAGAACACAGGGCTTCGATCAGGCTGCTGGTGACACGTTGCGGTATGACCACGGGAAGGCGGGTATGCACCCGTAGCCGCCGTATGTGGGGGATGTCGGCTATTTCCCTGGTCAACCAGGCAAGGCGGCGGTCGTTTGCCGCGAGCGGGTCACCGCCACTGTAAATGACTTCGCTCAGACTGCTGTCCTGACGTATGTAATCCAGGGCCTGTTGCCACTCGGCGGTGCTCAGCGCGTTGTCGTCGTAGGGAAAATGGCGCCGAAAGCAATACCGGCAGTTCACGGCGCAGCCAGCGCTGACAATCAACAGCAGACGGCCTGCATACTTGTGGATGATGCCGGGCTGCGCATTGGCGTGCTGCTCTCCCAATGGGTCGATGACGTATCCTGGCTGGTCAAACAACTCTTCGCCTACCGGTAATACCTGGCGCAGCAGGGGGTCGTTGGGGTCGCCGCGTTTCATTCGAGCTATATAAGGCTCCGGCACCCGTAGCGAAAAATCGGCTGCCGCGGCGCGGGCTGGCGCGAGAAGAGTTGGGTCCAGTTCTAGTCGGCGCAGCAGTACGGCGGGGTCAGTGATGCTCCCGGCCAGAAGGTTTTGCCAACTTACGGACTCAACAGAGGCTAAAGATCCATGTATCATTGCGTTTTTCCGCGCATGGGTGGCAGGGCATCCGTCGGTCGTTGTTGTGCAACGTCAGGCTGAAACCATCGGTCAGCGCGTTATCGGATGTTTCCGTTCAAACTGTTAGTGGGAAATGTATGGCCAACTATTCTACCAATGAATTCAAGCCGGGTCTTAAGGTGATGCTCGACGGTGATCCCTGCGCGATCCTGGAAAACGAGTATGTCAAACCGGGCAAGGGCCAGGCTTTCAATCGGGTCAAGGTTCGCAATCTCAAGACTGGCCGCGTCAATGAGCGTACCTTCAAGTCAGGCGATAGTCTCGAAGGCGCGGACGTGATGGATCGGGAAATGGAGTTTCTGTATACCGACAGCGAGTTCTGGCATTTCATGGCCACCGATGGCTCCTTTGAGCAGGTCGGCGCCGATGAGAAAGCGGTCAGCGATGCAATGAACTGGCTCAAGGAGCAGGTGGTTTACCAGGTCACCTTGTTCAATGGCGCCCCGATTGCCGTCACTCCGCCCAATTTCGTGGAACTTGAAGTGGTCGAGACCGACCCTGGCGTGCGCGGTGATACCTCTGGCGGCGGCACCAAGCCGGCCAAGCTGGTCACCGGTGCGGTAGTCAAGGTCCCGCTGTTTATCAATGTGGGTGATGTACTGAAAGTGGACACCCGCAGCGCTGATTACGTCGGTCGCGCGTGATGTGAACTGTGCTGAAAAACCGGGGCCCTGGCCCCGGTTTTTTGTGCCCGCAAAAGGAGTAAATCGTTGTGCGCGAATGGCAACCGACAGCGTCCATGCAGAATCTGCGTAGGCGCGCACAGGTCATAGACAGCGTCCGTAGTTTTTTTGCCGCGCAGGGCATACTGGAGGTAGATACGCCCAGCCTCTCATGCGCGGCTGTCAGCGATCCGCATCTTTTTCCCTTTGCGACTGATTTTGTACCGGAGGGTGGCGGCCAGGCCCAAACCTTTTATTTACACACGTCGCCAGAGTATCCCATGAAGCGGTTGCTGGCGGCCGGTAGCGGGGCTATCTGGCAGATCTGCAAGGTATACCGAAATGGCGAGACGGGCCGGCGCCACAATCCCGAGTTCAGCATGCTGGAATGGTACCGTCCAGGCTTCGACCATCACCGCCTGATGCAGGAAGTGGATGAGTTGGTCCAGTTGGTTCTTGGCTGTGGGCCAGCGCGGAAAGTGACCTATGCGCAGTTGTTTGCCGAGCATCTTAGGGTCGATATGCATCAGTGCAGCACCGATGATCTGGCCAGTCTGGGGCGGCGACACTGTGGCTTCCAGGGTGAGCTGGATCGGGACGGCTGGCTGAATCTACTGTTTTCCCATTGCATTGAACCTCAGTTGCAACAGCCCACCATGGTATTCGCCTTCCCGGCGTCCCAGGCGGCACTGGCCAGGGTAGTACCAGATGACGACAGCGTGCCCAGTGCAGCGCGTTTCGAAATGTTCATTGAAGGCATGGAGTTGGCCAACGGTTATTTCGAACTGACCGACCCGGCCGAACAGTTGCGACGCTTTGAAAAGGATCAGATGCAGCGCCGTGCGCTTGGCCGGAGCCCGCTGCCTATCGATTCGAGGTTGGTGGATGCGCTGCAGCAAGGGCTGCCCGACTGCGCCGGTGTGGCCCTGGGGATTGATCGACTGATAATGCTGGCCCTGGGCGCGGCCAGCATTGATGAGGTTATTGCCTTTCCATTTGCCCGGGCCTGAAAGGGCAGGCTTATTCCAGATGCACGCCCATTTTCTGACCCATGCGGACGAAATCGCCTGCGCTGAGGCCGCTGTCCCAGCCTACCTTGCCCGGTCCGAAGAGGACTATCGCAGTAGACCCCAGTTTGAAGCGTCCCATTTCGGCACCGCGATCCAGTTGCGGCGCCGCTTCGCTGTAGTCCTTTTGCTGTAGCTGCCGGCGATGCGGCGCTACTAGTCCCGCCCAGACAGTCTCGACCGAGGCGACGATCATTGCCCCCACCAGCACCAGCCCCATAGGGCCGGCTGGTGTATCAAACAGGCAAACCACCCGTTCATTGCGGGAAAACAAACGGGGAACGTTTTCCGCTGTGACACGGTTGACCGAGAAAAGCTGCCCCGGAACATAGATCATTTGCCGCAAGGTACCACCGTAAGGCATGTGAACCCGGTGGTAATCCCGAGGGGATAAATACACGGTGGCGAACTGGCCGCCCTGAAACAGAGAGGCAAGCCGAGGGTCCCCGCCCACCAGTTCCAGAACGCTGTAACTGTGTCCCTTGGCCTGAAAAATGCGTCCATGTTCTATGCTGCCCAACTGACTGATGACGCCGTCAGCAGGACTGAGAACCACCTTCGGGTCGGGATCCAGTGGCCGAGCGTCGGGCTTCAGTGCGCGGGTGAAAAAGTCATTGAAGCAAGCATGGGTCATAGGGTCGGGCTCTACCGCCTGGCTCATGTCGACCTGATACCGCTTGACGAACCAGGTGATAAACGTATTTTTTACCCAGGGCTGGGTGCAGTTTGCCAATCCTCCGGCAAGCCGCGATAGCAGGTGCTGTGGGAGTATGTACTGCAACATGATAAACAGACGATCTTGCATGAAGGGTCCTCAGATTTCTGTGGGGGTATCGGGGCGGTTACCCCATTCTGACCAGGAACCGGCGTAGGCCTTGATTCGCGGGAATCCGAGTATCCGTGCGGCCAGGTAAGTAAAGCCGGAGCGATGATGGGTCTGGCAATGGGTGATTACTTCTTTGTCAGGCGTGATTCCCAGCTGTTTCAGGATGTCGAGCAGATCTTCACGGATTCTGCTGCCTCGTTGGGGGTCCATGGCAGCTGTCCATTCAAGGTTGATAGCACCGGGAATGTGGCCGCCTCTCGTTGCCAATACTTTTTCGCCACGATATTCCTCCGGAGAACGAGCGTCCCAGATCACGGTGTCGGGGCCGTTCAGAGCGTTGGCCAGGTTGTCGAGCTCAACGGTGAAATCAGCGTTCAGTACCAGAGCTGGCTGGGTCGGCTCGGCAGTATTGGGCTGTGTTTCAAGCTCCCGTTCCTCTGCCAGCCACGCTTTCAATCCTCCGTTCAGATAACTGTAGCGGGAGTGCCCGATCGAATCGAGTATCCAGATGAAGCGTCCGGCCCAGCCTCCGCCTTCGTCGTCGTAGACAATGTAATGCAGGTCGGCGTGATGGCCCAGCGAGGCAAACACCTGTCGTAAGCTTTCTTCGGAAGGCATCAGGCCGGGTATCGGCGGAGACGAGGTGATACTCCCTGGCGGCAAATGGACCGCGCCGGGGATGTGACCGGTAGCGTACTGCTCGGTTTTGCTCAGATCGACGAGTCGATAGGCGGCAGAATCCAGGTTGTCGGGTAACTGCTGTGGCTCGAGCAGAATAGGTAAAGACGATGGAGTCACGGTTTTATCCTTGATCAACAGGGGCGTTCAGTGTTTCGCACTGAAGATGACAAGCGCTCTGTTCAAGCAGTCAATGGTTTTCGTCAGCGCCGGTTCGCGGCGGTCTTCTGGCAGTGGATTACCCTGCTCAAAGCTGACATAGACCGCTCCCATGAGGACGCCCTTTGGTGCAAGCGGGAGTAAATGATACGCCTGGTTGTCAGTCAGCTCCCTTATTTTCTGAGGTACGGGCAGCGGGGCAGAGGCAGCATGCCCCAGAATTGTGTGGCAACGACGCTTCATGAGCCAGTTGCCCCATGCGTTGCCTCGGCACGGACCGAGCATCATTCCAACCATCTGCCTTTCGAACCCCGCGCTGGCGCTGAGGATAAGCTGCTGTTCCTTGCCATTGTATAGCGCAATCCAGCATTGCCGCGCACCCAGACCTTCATTCAGCGCTTGCAGAGCGCTATTAAGAATGGCCAGTACGCTTTTGAAAGGACTAGGAGTAGCCAATAGCTGGCGGCACTCCTGACGCCATGCGGCGGCATTGGCGGTTAAGGTCGATTGACGGCTGCCTCGAACATCATTTGCCTGGGCCACTGCCCGTACGTCTGTTGCAGGGCGAATGCGTCGGCTGCCTTCTGGCCAGACCAGAGCCTCCGCTGGTTGCCACAGATCAATATTTCCCGGGGCATGGGCCGCAAATCTGGCAATCTCCACTGCATTCATGTGACTGGTGAGTTGTATCTCGACAACACTCGACCCGAGATACAGCGCCGTTAGCTGCTGCCATCTCCTGGTATGTCTGGCTTCCCAGTCGTGATGGGCACCCAGGGCGATACCATTGGCCAATAGCGGGCTGTTGGCCGGTTGGGTCAGCCATCGAGAGAGTGTCTTGTCCTGGTCAAGAGCGGCCTGCTGGTCCCGGGGATGGCTTGCATCCCGAGCAATATGCAGGGCCTTGACCATCACCCGGCGGCTACTGCCAAGCGAGCGATAGCCCTGCAAAATCCAAGGGGGCAGCCACCAGTCCTGTGCCAACTGCTGTGCCAGCGCCAGCAGAAAATTGCTGTCGAACATGCCGTCGCTGTCATCTTGAGCATCGTCATGGGTTTTATTCCCTAAATGACGGGCGTCCCATTGCTCGAACAATTGCGGACGGTGATAAATCAGCACCCAGCAAGGGGAGAGGAACAGCAAACTGGCCAGGGACATTTCATGCCAGAGTCTGGCCATGCGGTGCGAGAAAAACCCCTGCGCCTGTTGATAAGCGTGCTCGCTGATGCTGAGCAACTGCCGATAGGGCAGGGGCGTATCCGCAACGTCGGAGGTAGGCATGTTTTTCAGAATGTTTCCAAGGCGTTGGGTGCCAAGCAGGCCGCAGGCCTGCTCCAGGGTGAGAATGTCGATGTCACGGGCTTTGGACGTTTCGCCGGCGGCGCGGCAGATATGCAGCGCTGCCACAGGCACACGTATCAGTTCGCGAGCAAGATCTGTCAAACTCAGGAGCTCGCTATCCATGATCTCCACGAGCCGATCACGCTGAGTTTGCTCCACCGGCAAGACTATTGCACTCAGGGTTTGGCGCAGGCTGCCGATAGTGTCTTCAGTGCCAGGCATCTTCCGGTCTGGGCTCATAGGTGTCCGCGGCCTTATACTAAACGGGTTATGTCAGCAGACTATAACCCGAACCAATTGGTTTTGCTGCCGGCACGGATGTCCTGCGGGCGTTTTCATTTTTTCTCTAGGATTTGGCGGGTTTATGCTGAAGATTGCCGGCTTTTTGGTTGTTATTGGCAGCGTATTGGGTGGATTTCTCTTGTCCGAAGGAAAGCTGGCAGCCCTTTGGCACCCGCTGGAGATATTGATCATCGGCGGCGCTGCCCTGGGTGCGTTTTTGGTAGCCAACAGCATGGCCACCGTCAAGAAAGTATTCGCCAAGGTACCAGTCATTCTGTTCGGCCATCGTTTTGGCAAGCCCTTTTATCTGGATGTGCTTGGCCTGCTTTACGAAGTGCTGAACAAGAGCCGTCGCGAAGGCATGATGTCCATCGAGTCGGATATTGAAGAACCTTTGGAAAGCCCCATCTTCAGCAAGTATCCCGCCGTTCTCAAAGACAAGCATATGACAGCGTTCATTTGCGATTATCTGCGAATAATGTCCACCGGGAATATGGCTCCCCATGAGCTTGAAGCCTTGTTCGACGTAGAAATATCCAGTCTGACCGAGGAGCTTCAGGGACCTTCGCATGCGGTTACCCGGGTCTCCGATGCGTTGCCTGGCTTTGGTATTGTCGCGGCAGTGCTCGGTATCGTCATCACCATGGGAGTTTTGGGCGAGGCCGACAACGCCGAGATAGGCGAAAAGGTTGCTACCGCGTTGGTCGGTACCTTTCTGGGCATTCTGGCGGCCTATGGTTTTGTCGGGCCATTCGCTGCGGCTATGGAGCATGAGGCGAACGAAGAGGCCAATATCTACGAGTCGGTGAAGATGTGTCTGGTGGCGAGCGCGCAGGGCTTGCCCCCCGCCCTCGCAGTGGAGTTTGGACGCAAGGCTTTGCTGCCGGAACATCGGCCCAGTTTCACCGAGCTGGAAGAGTCGGTAAAAGGACGCTAACCGGTGGATAACAGTCAACCTATCATTGTCAAACGGATCACGCGCAAGGCCGCCGGACATCACGGTGGGTCATGGAAAATCGCATTTGCCGATTTTGCGGTGGCGATGATGGCGTTCTTTCTGGTCATGTGGCTGCTAACCACAGCCACTCCGGAACAGTTAAAGATGGTTTCAGGGTACTTCAATGACCCAGTGGGTTTCTCCGAGGGGGGGAGTCCCTTCGCAATAGATCTGGGGGGATCCCCAACCGTTGCTCCTGACCGCACACTGAACGATGCGGCTGAGGAAACAGTGCCGGTGCCGTTGAATTCCGAACAGATCAAAACGCTCGCCGAACAGGCCGAGCAGGAGGAATTGGATCTTGTCTTGCAGGAGCTGCAGAACAAGATCGACACGGAACCCGTGCTGCAGCGCTTCAAGGATCAGATTTTGCTGGAGATAACCCAGGACGGCCTGCGGATACAGATCGTCGATGCCGAGAATAGGCCAATGTTTGCCAGCGGCAGTCCCCAGCTCCAACCTTACTTTGAGGAAATTCTGCTGGCGCTCAGCGATGTCATCAGTAAGGTGCCGAAAAAGATCAGCATCGGCGGGCATACGGATGCCCAGCCGTTCAGTGTCAAAAGGGAATATGGAAACTGGGAGCTGTCCACAGAACGGGCCAATGCGGCGCGCCGGACCTTGCTGGTGGCAGGTTATCCGGAAACGCAGGTGGCCAGAGTGGTCGGTTACGCGGACTCTGCCCTGTTTGACCGGACCGATTCATTCAATCCTATAAATCGGCGCATCGATATTGTGGTTCTGAACAAGCGTGCAGTGGACCAGTTGCTGGAAACTACCAATGCCGCTGTGGTGCCAGAGTTGCCAGCCGATGCCCCGATACCGGAGGTGCCTGAGGCACTTGAGACGCCGCAGCCGGAAGCGGATCAACCGGCTGAAATGCCCGATACCCTCTCGCCGGAACCGGACACTTCAGTTGTGCCTGAAGAGCAAGACGCGCCACGTCCCCTGAATCTCTTTGAAGACGACAATCCGCTTCAGCAACTTCAGGCCCGCTGATTATTAGGGCTTCACGATGCCTGAAAGAATGTGTCGATAACTGCTCATGCGGGTAGCTGAAATGTTCCCCTCTGCGACTGCACCAAGCAGCGCGCAACCAGGCTCATGCAGATGCTGGCAGTCACGAAAGCGGCAGAGACCCAGAAACGGTCTGAACTCGATAAAGCCTTCAAGCAGTTCGTCGTGGGTAATGTGGGTCAGGCCGAATTCACGTATGCCTGGCGAATCTATCAGGTCGCCACCTGCTGGAAAGTGGAACAGTCGGGCGGTGGTGGTGGTATGCGTACCTTTGCCAGTCACGTCGGATAAAGCCCCGACCCTGAGGTCCACGCCTGGCAACAGAGCGTTGATCAGAGAAGATTTGCCTACCCCGGATTGCCCGACAAACACATTGATATGACCTTGCAGCGATTCGCGAAGACTGTCCAGGCCGTCTCCCGATCCGGCAGACAAGCACAGCGTCCGATATCCCAGGTGCGCGTAGTCGTCCAGCCAGTCGCGAATAGTTTGGAAGTCTCCTTGATCCAGCAGATCCGCTTTGTTTAGGACCAGAAGGGGCTCCAGATCAGCCTGTTCAGCGGCGACGAGATAACGATCGATAAGATTGGCGTGTGGCGTAGGCAGGGGAGCAAACACAATAACCAGCCGATCAACATTGGCTGCCACCGGTTTCAGCTGGCCTCGATGATCGGGGCGAAACAGCTCGGTCCGGCGGGGCAGTTGCGCAACGATTACCCCACCCGTCTGGTTATCGGCGCGCCACACCACTTTGTCGCCGGTGACCAGAGCCGGGAGATTGGCGCGCATATGGCAGCGTCTGATCAGCCCCGCCTGCGGACCGCTTGACGCCTCCACATCAACCTGAATGCCGAAGTGGGCTATAACTAGCCCTTCCTGCTCGGGTCCCAGATCCCCGCCCAACAAGCTTTCTTCCGCCAGATCCGCGCGCTTGCCAGCGCGTACAGTGCGTTCATCCTGGATCTTCTGGATGCGCCAGTTCTGGCGCCGGGTAAGGTGTCGCTTGGCCATTTATCTTGAGTCTTGAGAATCAGCCGCAGTGTAGCATGGCGTCGTATACTGTAGTCACATTGACCCAACACAGGAATCAGCATGCAGAACCCCGACAACCTGATCTGGATCGACCTGGAGATGACCGGTCTGGATTGTGATAATGATGTAATCATCGAGATCGCCACAATTGTCACCGATGCGCAGCTTAATATTCTGGCGGAAGGTCCGGAAATGGCGGTCAAGCAACCTGATGCGATGCTGGACGGAATGGACGAATGGAACACCCGTCAGCACGGCCAGTCGGGCCTGACTCAGCGGGTCAAAGACAGCGTGATCAGTCCTGCCGAGGCCGAGCAGAAGACCCTGGAATTTCTGCGCCAATGGGTGCCCGAGGGTCGTTCACCCATGTGTGGCAACAGCATCTGTCAGGATCGGCGTTTTTTGTACCGAGGCATGCCGGACCTGGAGCGATTCTTTCATTACCGCAATCTCGACGTCTCTACGCTCAAGGAGCTGGCTGCGCGCTGGGCTCCCGAAGTAAAGAATGGTTTTCGCAAACAAAGCAGCCATCTGGCGATGGATGATATTCGCGACTCCATTGCCGAGCTTCAGCATTATCGCAAGCATTTTATCCGCTATTGAGCGCGGCTCGGGTGCCAGCAACCTGACAGGGAGCGGCGGAAGGGAGGTGGTCACTGACGGTGATTCGATCTCATTTTGCTCCGTGCTGTTGCAGTGCCCATCTGACATGGTCTCTGACCAGCGCCGAGGAATGGTCGAGTCTCGACTTCAGAGCCTCGACCACCGGAATGCTGTTATTGGCATTACCCAGGCCAACCGCGAGATTGCGCAGCCAGCGGTCATAGCCAATACGCCGAATGGGCGAACCCTCGGTATTTTTCAGAAACTCTTGCTCACTCCAGCGGAAGAGCGTTACCAGGTCAGCCTGATCAAGCAGATGGCGCGGGCTGAAATCGGCTTCCTGCGTTTCTTTCGCAAAGCGGTTCCAGGGGCAAACCAGCTGGCAATCGTCGCAGCCGAACACTCGGTTGCCCATCATCGGACGGAGATCTTCCGGAATGGCTCCTTTAAGCTCGATTGTCAGGTAAGAAATGCAACGTCTTGCGTCGAGAACCTGAGGGCCGACAAAGGCATTGGTCGGGCATTTGTCGAGACAGGCCGTGCATCGACCGCAATGCTCCTCTTCGTAGGGTGGATCTATCGGCAGCGGAAGGTCGGTATACAGCTCCCCCAGGAAAAAGAAGCTACCCGCCTGGCGATTGAGCAGCATGGTGTTCTTGCCGATCCAGCCCAGGCCGGAACGATTCGCCAGGGCGCGCTCCATAACCGGGGCGCTGTCGACAAAGGCGCGAAAGCCGAAGGGCCCGATCAACGCCTGGATGCGTTCAGCCAGCTGTTGCAGCCGGCGGCGGATCAGCTTGTGGTAATCGCGGCCAAGTGCGTAGCGGGAAATGTACGCGGTGTCGCGGTTACCCAGTCGTTTAACCATGTCCGGATCGGTTGGCAGGTAGTCCATGCGCACCGAAATTACGCGCTGCGTCCCGGGCACCAGCTCCGCAGGCTGGGTGCGCTTGGTGCCATGGCTGGCCATCCATTCCATCTCACCGTGATAGCCCGCGCGTAACCAGGCGTTCAGCCACTCCTCATGCTGACCGACATCCGGTTCGCTGATCCCTGCCTGCTGAAATCCCAGTTCGGCGACCAGGCTGTGAACCTGAACGGCTAACTCAGCGTAATCGATGGAGGGAATGGGCATGGGGTTGGGGTCTGTGTCAGGCTGGAGGTACAATTTTGCCAGACATTGAGACAGGTAGCATGCCCATGCGTCCAAATATACCGTCGTGCATCTATAGCGTTGCGGATATCCGCGATTTGGACGCGCGCATCGTTGCCAGCGGAACGTCTGGTCTAGAGCTGATGAAGCGAGCGGCACAGTCTCTCTGGGACGAGGTGCTGCGCCGCTGGCCTGCGACCGGGAAACTTACCGTTCTGTGTGGTGCGGGCAATAATGCCGGGGATGGTTATCTTGTAGCCACGCTGGCGCTCAGGGCTGGCTGGTCGGTGCGGATAATTGCCGTGTCGCCGCCGGAACGCTTGAGCGGCGATGCAGCACTGGCTTGGCAGGCGGCGACTAGCGCCGGGGTGGATGTGGAGCCTTGGGCTCCCTTTGTAGAATTAGACGGAGTCGTCGTCGATGCGCTGCTGGGGACAGGCCTGAAGGGCGATGTTCGAGAGCCGTTTTCAGAGATTATCAAGCGTATCAACGCCTCGGGCCTGCCGGTCGTTTCGGTGGATATTCCCAGCGGACTCAAGGCCGACAGTGGAAGAATTCTGGGCGACGCAATCAAGGCCGATGTGACGGTAACCTTTATTGCTTTGAAGCTCGGGCTCTTTACTGCCCAAGGGCCAGATCAGACAGGACATCTTCGATTCGCTGCGTTGGCGAACATACCCGCTATTGATCTGCCGATTCTGGCTGAGAGGTTGACGCTGGATAACTGGGGAAGAACATTGCCGCAGCGGCCAAAGGCCGCGCATAAAGGCTTGTTTGGACACCTGGTGGTAATTGGTGGTGATCACGGCATGGGCGGAGCTATTATGCTGGCTGCAGAAGCTGCCTTGCGCAGCGGCTCTGGCCGGGTAAGCGTGGTAACCCGGCCAGAGCACGTAGCCGCTTTGCTGACCCGATGCCCCGAGGTTATGGTTCAGGGATCTGACGAGCCCGACGCCATTGACCAGCTCCTGAAAAAGGCTACGGCCGTGGTAGTTGGCCCTGGTCTGGGTCGCGGTAGTTGGGGACAGCGGATGCTGGACAAGGTATTGGCCATGGAGTTGCCCTGCGTTCTGGACGCCGACGCCCTGAACAGCATTGCCGAGCGCAATCCTTTCGGCCTCCCTCTCGGTCCGGACAGCGTGATCACACCCCATCCTGCGGAAGCGGCCCGCTTGTTGGGATGGACCACAGCCGAGGTGCAGAACGACCGACTGCGCTCCGTCAATGCCCTCGTTGAGCGGTTCGGCTGCGCCGTGGTGCTCAAAGGGGTTGGCAGCCTCATCGCCGGGCCTGTTGGCTACCCTGGTCTGGTTGGCCTGTGCAGCGATGGAAATCCTGGCATGGCGACCGCCGGGATGGGCGATGTGCTATCCGGGCTGGCCGGAGCGCTATTGGCGCAGCGAATTGAATCGGGTAAAGCGGCCCGTTATGCGGCGCTTGTGCATGCTTTGGCAGGGGATATGGCAGAGCGCGACGGGGGCCAGTGCGGTATCCTCGCCAGCGACCTTATCACCCATATCCGCAATGTCATCAACCGTGGACACTCCGATGTTTGAACAATTTTATGCAGAAGGCGAGAAGGCCATGGAAGCGGCAGGCGCGCGTATAGGTGCTGCGCTGGAATGGAAGGGAATTGTCTACCTCGACGGCGATCTCGGGGCGGGAAAAACCACCCTGAGCAGGGGGCTTATCCGCGCGAAAGGGCATCAGGGCGCCGTCAAAAGTCCGACTTTTACCTTGGTCGAACCCTACGAATTCCCCGGCGGGGCTATCTATCATTTTGACCTGTATCGATTGCTTGATCCGGAGGAGCTCGAATTTCTCGGAATCCGAGACTATTTCACCCCGGACAGCCTGTGTCTTATAGAATGGCCGGAAAAAGGCAAAGGGGTTTTGCCAAGTCCCGACCTGACGATTACCATTGCAACACAGGGAGCAGGCCGTTATCTGTCGATTGAAGGGCAGAGTGCTCATGGCGTGGCCGCCTGCCAGAAGTTTTACAACAACAGGAGTGGCGCGACGTCGTGATCGGAAATACGGGGGGGAAAGGCAAGGCAGCGAGCAAATGGCTGGTGAGTTTGCTCTGCGTCTTGTTGTCGGGAGTACTGCACGCAGCCGAAATCCAGAACGTTCGGATCTGGCGTGCCCCTGATAACACGCGCCTGGTATTCGATCTCACGGGGCCGGCCGAGCACAGCGTCTTCACACTTTCCAGTCCCGAACGCATCGTGATCGACATTACCAATGCCAGACTCAGTGCGGCAACCGATTCCCTCCCTCTGGATAACACGCCGCTTACGGGGATGCGCTCTGCCCAGCGTAACGGCACGGATCTGCGTGTTGTCATTGATCTATCACAGGCGGTCGACCCGAAAAGCTTTGCTCTGCCCCCTAATCAGCAGTATGGCCATCGTCTGGTGCTGGATCTGTTTGATCAGAAGCAGCCTCCAGGGAAACTGGTCGGCCAGACACCCCCCGAACCTGATGCATTGCCTTTGCCGCAGAACCCGCCGAGGTCCGCTCCGGAAATCGGGCAGCGGGATATCATCGTGGCGCTGGACGCCGGGCACGGGGGTGAGGACCCCGGTGCCATCGGATTCAAGGGTGCCCGCGAAAAGGAAGTGGTATTGGCCATCGCCCGTGACTTAAAAGCGTTGATCGACGCTGAGCCTGGCTTTAAAGGGGTTCTCGTCCGTACCGGAGACTATTTCATCCCGCTTCGTGGTCGTACCGACATTGCTCGCAAGCACAATGCCGACCTGTTCGTCTCGATTCATGCGGATGCCTTTACTCGAGCGGGTGCCTTCGGTGCCTCGGTGTTCGCCTTGTCCGATGGGGGCGCAACCTCAGAAACCGCGCGGCTATTGGCTGATCGAGAAAACCGCTCAGATCTGATCGGCGGAGTAGGCGGCGTAAGTCTTGAAAACAAGGACCGGGTGCTGGCAAGTGTGTTGCTGGACCTTTCCATGACCGCCACGCTGTCTGCCAGCCTCGACCTGGGGCATCAGGTGCTGACCTCTATCGGGCGAATTACACCCCTGCACAAGCGTCGTGTGGAGCAGGCCGGGTTCATGGTGCTCAAGTCGCCTGATATTCCCTCGATTCTGGTGGAGACCGGCTTCATATCCAATCCAGGAGAAGCCAGTAAGCTGGTAACGCGCAGCCATCAACAGGCGCTGGCCAGGGCTATGCATAGCGGTATCCGCGACTATTTCCATCGCAATCCGCCCCCCGGAACTCGGGTTGCTGCGCTCAAAGCGAGTGGCAAGATTGCCCAGGGGGCTCGCGAACACACGGTGAGACGTGGAGATACGCTCTCCATGATCGCGACGCGGTATAACGTAACCCTGGCCAGTTTGCGCCAAGCCAATAGCCTCGGTGGCAATGACCAGATCCGCGTCGGCCAGGTATTGAAGGTGCCGGCCGGTAACCTGCTCGTTCAGAACGAATCCTGACATGTCGCGCATAGAATTGCTGAGCCCGCGTCTGGCTAACCAGATTGCTGCCGGCGAGGTGGTGGAGCGTCCCGCCTCGGTGATCAAGGAGCTGCTTGAAAACAGTCTCGATGCTGGTGCGACCAGGGTCGATATCGATGTTGAACAGGCTGGAATCAAGCTCTTGAGGGTGAGGGACGACGGCGCAGGAATTGTCGAGGCAGACCTGTCGCTGGCGCTTTCGAGGCATGCGACCAGCAAGATCCGGGACCTGGACGATCTGGAGCGAGTCGCCACCCTGGGCTTTCGCGGTGAAGCACTGGCCTCGGTGAGCTCCGTTTCCCGGCTGACCATGATCTCCTGTGCTACCGGGGCTGATCAGGCCTGGCAGGTAGAAACCGAAGGCCGCGATATGGCGCCACGGCTTCAACCCGCGGCGCATCCCCAGGGCACTACCGTTGAGGTCCGTGACCTGTTTTTCAATACCCCCGCCCGACGCAAGTTTCTGAGAACTGAGAAAACCGAATTTTCACATCTGGAAGAGGTGGTCAAACGCCTCGCGCTGTCACGCTTCGATGTGGCGTTCAACCTGCGCCACAATGGTCGTCCTGTATTCGGGTTGCGTCCTGCCCATACCGAGCAGGAGGCGCGCCGGAGAGTGGCGACCGTTTGCGGTCCTGCCTTCGTCGAGCAGTCGGTTGTGATCGACAATGAACGCGACGGGCTCCGGTTGTGGGGCTGGGTTGGCCTGCCCACTTTTTCCCGCAGCCAGGCGGATCTGCAGTACTTTTTCGTCAATGGCCGAATGATCCGCGACAAGCTGGTGGCGCATGCGGTCCGTCAGGCTTACCGCGACGTCTTGTTCAACGGCAGGCATCCTACCTTTGTGCTCTATCTGGAGGTGGACCCGGCAGTGGTGGATGTCAATGTGCACCCTACTAAGCATGAGGTGCGCTTCAGAGATGGGCGCATGGTCCATGACTTTTTGTTCAGCTCGCTCTATCGGACCCTCGCCGAACACCGCCCTGGGGAGCAGCAACCGCCAACCGCTACGGACCAAGCCCCGCTGGAAGGCGGTCTGACGCCGGGTGGTGCTGACGCTGGCGTTTTTTCCGGGCAAACCTACCTGTCACTGGCCGAGCCGGCCCCGGTCTGGTCGCCATCCAGTCAGCATCAGATGGTCGAACGTCCGACCCCGGCAGTTCTCGCTGGAGCGGTGGCAGGGTACAGCGGCTTATATGGCAAGGCGCTGGACTCTCTGTCAGGCACGGGTGCCGAACCGCAGCAGGACATTCCCCCTATGGGATACGCGCTGGCGCAGCTGCATGGGGTTTTTATTCTGGCGGAGAATGCGGCAGGCCTGGTTGTAGTCGACATGCATGCTGCCCATGAACGCATCACCTATGAACGACTCAAGCTGGCGATGGATCAGGAGGGTCTGCGCAGCCAGCCCTTGCTGGTACCGGAGTCAGTCGCGGTAAGCGAGCGGGAAGCGGACTGTGCTGAGGAACATGCTGGATGGTTTGCACGGCTGGGCTTCTCATTACAGCGCATGGGACCGGAAAGTCTGGCGATACGGGAGATCCCGTCGCTTCTCCGCCAGGCAGATGCGATACAGCTGGTTCGTGACGTGGTGGCGGATCTTATGGAATACGGTACCAGCGACCGTATTCAGGCGCACCTCAACGAGCTGCTGGGAACCATGGCCTGCCATGGGGCGGTCCGCGCGAACCGGCGGCTGACCCTCGCCGAGATGAACGGTCTGCTCCGGGATATGGAGCAGACCGAGCGAAGTGGGCAATGCAATCACGGCCGCCCGACGTGGACCCAGATGAATATGCATGAGCTGGACAAGCTGTTCCTGCGTGGTCGCTAATGGCACCGCCTGAGCCGAGGCCCGCCGAGCCTTTAGCTTCACCGCCGCCAGTGATCTGCCTGATGGGACCTACGGCGGCCGGCAAGACCGAGCTGGCGTTGCATCTGGCCGACCATCTGCCCTGCGAGCTGGTAAGTGTCGATTCAGCTCTGGTTTACCAGGGAATGGATATCGGAACGGCAAAGCCAGATGCCGCCACGCTCGCCGCCTACCCCCATCACCTGGTTGATATTCTGGATCCTGCGCAAAGTTATTCTGCTGCGCGATTCAGGGATGACGCGCTCGGGCTCATCGCCGACATCACGGCCCGGGGCAGGATTCCGCTACTGGTGGGTGGGACCATGCTTTATTTCAAAGCGTTGGAGGGTGGGCTGGCCCACATGCCCTCGGCAAATCACGAGGTGCGCCAGCGTATCTCGGCGATGGCTGAGCAGGTGGGCTGGAAGGGAGTGCATGCGGAACTGGCCAAGGTTGACTGGGCTGCCGCTGAACGAATTCACCCTAACGATCCCCAGCGAATTCAGCGCGCCTACGAAGTCTATCTACTCTCAGGTGTTTCCCTGAGCGACTGGCACGCGCGGCAGCTACAAGAAAAAGCCTTGAATGGCAGCTCCTGCGGAGCGAATTTGCCCTATACTACGCACCACTTGGCGGTAGCGCCTGCTGAGCGGTCGGTTCTTCATGACCGCATCGCGGCGCGCTTCTTGCAAATGCTGCTGCAGGGTTTTATTCAGGAAGTAGAAGCGCTGCATGCGAGAAAGGATCTGGACGTTTCCATGCCTTCGATCCGGGCGGTCGGCTACCGGCAAGCCTGGGATTACCTCGAAGGGAAACTCTCGCGCGATGAGATGGTCGAACGTGGGGTGATTGCTACGAGGCAGCTGGCCAAGCGACAGTTCACCTGGTTACGGGGTTGGGATGCAGATATCGAGTGGTTTGATAGCCTGGATCCAAAAAGATTCGATGGGGCCTTGAAACGGCTGCGGCAGATCACAATATAGTTCTGTAATGTTCTGCTAACCTTGTTTCTGCAGTCATAAGGATACTGCCTGCTCGTCTTATGGATAATGGACAGGCCGGCGAAAACGCATTATTAAATGCTTAAAAATACGGTTCCCATAAGGAGTTAGGCAATGTCAAAAGGGCATTCACTACAAGACCCTTACCTGAACGTTCTGCGCAAGGAACGTGTTCCGGTATCCATCTATCTTGTTAATGGTATCAAGCTGCAGGGGCAGATCGAATCCTTCGATCAGTTTGTCATTCTGCTTAAGAATACTGTTAGCCAAATGGTCTACAAACACGCCATTTCTACCGTAGTACCTGGTCGTCCGGTGCGGTTGCCGGTACAGGGTACGGGTGACGAGGCAGAAGCTGTCAATCCTTGATAATTGCGGAGGCTTGATTGTTTTTTGAGCGCCATGAAGGAGGTGAGCGAGCAGTGCTTGTTCATCTCGAAGGCATGGATGAGAAAAACCGCGAAGATCCGCAGGAATTCCTGGAGTTGGTTGGTTCGGCTGGTGCGGAGATCGTCGCTTTCATGACGATCAGCCGCTATCAGCCGAGCCCGCGTTTTCTTATTGGTGCGGGTAAGGTCGAAGAGTTGGGCGACCTTGTAAAGGTTAATGAAGGTGATCTGGTAATTTTCAATCACACACTGACGCCTAGCCAGGAACGAAACCTTGAGCGAGAGTTGCAGTGTCGCGTTATCGACCGTACCGGTTTGATTCTCGATATCTTCGCCCAGCGTGCCCGAACCCATGAAGGGAAGCTGCAAGTCGAGCTCGCGCAGTTGGACCATTTGAGCACACGCCTGGTTCGCGGCTGGACCCACCTGGAAAGGCAGAAGGGCGGTATTGGTCTGCGCGGCCCCGGGGAGACCCAGCTCGAGACAGACCGAAGGCTGCTGCGAGTACGTATCAAGCAAATCTCCAAGCGCCTGGAAAAAGTCCGTAGTCAGCGGGACCAGGCTCGACGATCCCGCCAGCGCGCCGAAATTCCGGTGGTTTCAGTGGTTGGCTATACCAATGCCGGCAAGTCGACGCTGTTCAATCATCTTACCGAGTCGACGGTATACGCTGCCGATCAGTTATTCGCTACGCTTGATCCCACCTTGCGCCGCATTGACCTGGCCGAGATCGGTCCGGTGATTGTTGCCGATACGGTAGGGTTTATTCGTCATCTACCGCACAAGCTTGTCGAGGCCTTCCGCGCTACCCTGGAAGAATCGGCTCAGGCTGATCTGTTGTTGCACGTTATTGATGCGGCGGATGACGATCGGATTTCCCATGTCGAGCAGGTGCATCTGGTGCTTGAGGAAATCGGTGCGATGGCTTTGCCCATCCTGGAGGTTTACAACAAGATTGACCTGCTGGATAACGTTGAGCCGCAAATTCAGCGGGACGAGCAGGGGGTTCCGGTTAGAGTCTGGTTATCGGCGCGGGACGGTTTGGGTCTGGATCTTCTGGCGCAGGCGGTTGCCGAGAGACTCGGTGAAGATGTTATTCAGGAATGGCTATTGCTGGAGCACGCTGAAGCCCGGCTGCGCGCTCAGTTCTATGCCGCCGGTGCTGTCCTTGGAGAACGTATTGCCGACGATGGTCGTCAGCAATTGGAGGTTCGCCTGCCGCGCAGTGATTTCAATCGCCTGGTCAAACGCGAAGGCTGGCAGATGGATAACTTCCTCACGCAACATACCTTGCAATAATGCCCTTGGCTGCCGTTCGCGCAGTTACGGGCTTTTGCGGTACCATTGCTTAAATTACCGTGCCGGGTCTACAGCCCGGCTTTGCGGTGTTACGGTTTCGAACAACGGAGAGCGCTATGGCCTGGAATGAGCCTGGTGGTGGAAATAATTCAAATAACCAGGATCCCTGGGGAAGCGGCGGTAATCGTGGTGGTAATCGCGGCGGCAAACAAGGCCCGCCGGATCTTGATGAGGCACTGAAAAAATTGCAGGACAGCCTCAACAAGATGTTTGGTGGTAACAAGCGGGGTGGTGACAAAGGCAATGGTCGGGTCGGTAGCGGCGGTGGCGGCATACCCAAGGCTTTTTGGGTCTTAGCCGGCGTCGTTATTTTTGCGGTCTGGTTGTTCAACGCAGTCTATATGGTAGACGAGCAGGAGCAGGCAATCGTCCTGCGTTTCGGCGAATATCACCGCACGGTCGGTCCAGGTCTGCATCTTTATTTCCCCCCTGTTGAGAAGAAGTTTCAGCGTAACGTTACGCAAGTTCGCTCGTACAGGCAGCAAGGCCAGATGCTCACGCAGGACGAAAACATTGTGGAGGTGCCGGTGGCTATTCAATACCGAATCTCCGATCTGGAAAACTTCATTCTCGAGAACGAAGATCCGGAAACCAGTTTGCGTCACGCCACCGAAAGTGCGCTGCGTCACGTGGTCGGCTCTACCTCAATGCACCAGGTTCTGACCGAAGGTCGGGAGCAAATGGGTATTCAAACTACCCAGCGCTTGCAGGGCTACCTTGATCTTTACAATACGGGCATTACTGTCGTGCAGGTCAATATCGAGAGTGCGCAGGCTCCGGACGAGGTTCAGAATGCCTTCGATGACGTAATTCGGGCTCGTGAGGATGAAGTCCGGCTGCGCAATGAAGCAGAGTCTTATGCCAATGGTGTGATTCCGGAAGCGCGCGGTCAGGCTCAACGCTTGATGGAAGAAGCCAACGGTTATAGGGATGAGGTTATTGCCAGGGCAATGGGTGAGGCTGATCGTTTCAATCTGCTGGTTGAGCAATATAACCTTTCACCTGAGGTATTGCGTGAGCGGATGTATCTCGAGACCATGCAGGGTGTTCTGAGCAGCACGAGCAAGGTGCTGGTGTCCGGAGGTGAGGGAAGTAACAATCTGCTCTATTTGCCACTGGATAAATTGATGCAACAGGGTGGCGGTAGCGGTTCCAATTCTTCATCTGGGTCCGGCCTGTCATCGGGCAGCAATGAAGTATCACCTCGCGTACCGGTTCAGCTACCGCAGCGCGATCCGCGCTCAAGGGAGACTCGTTGATGAGTAACAAGTCAATTTTCGGTCTGATCGCGGCGCTGATACTGGTTGTGGTGGCGTGGAACAGCTTTTTTGTGGTGACTCAAATCGAGCGCGCCATCGTGCTGCAGTTTGGTCGGGTAGTAGAGGCTGACGTGCCGCCAGGCGTGCATTTCAAATTACCGTTTGTGCAGGATGTGAAAAAATTCGACGGTCGGTTACTGACCCTGGATACGCCTACACAGCGCTTTCTTACGCTGGAAAAGAAAGCTTTGATGGTGGACTCTTATGCCAAGTGGCGTGTCGACAATGTCCAGCGTTTCTACACGGCCACGTCCGGTTTGAGGTCCCTCGCGGAGGAACGGCTTTCACGGCAACTTGAGTCGGGTCTGCGTAATGAGGTGGCGCGCCGCACCCTGCATGAGGTGGTTTCCGGCGAGCGTGACCAGCTCATGGCCGATATCACCGAGTCGTTGAACGCGAGTGTCCAGCGCGAGCTGGGTATTGAAGTGCTTGATGTGCGGGTCAAGGCAATCGATCTGCCAAGTGAAGTCAATCGCAGCGTATATGAGCGCATGAGTTCAGAGCGTGAGCGTGAGGCGAGGGAGCATCGAGCCAAGGGCCGGGAGCTTGCCGAAGGCATCCGCGCTGACGCGGATCGCCAGCAGCGCGTGATTCTCGCTGAAGCGTTCAGGGAGGCGGAACAGATTCGCGGTGAAGGGGATGCGCAGGCCGCTTCCATCTATGCGGACGCCTATAATAAGGATGCTGAGTTTTATTCCTTTTACCGGAGTTTGCAGGCCTATCGCGAGAGCTTTGGTGACAAGTCAGACATTCTGGTGCTGGATCCTGATAGCGAGTTTTTCCGATACCTGCAGGGTGGCGGATCGCGCTGATGGAGGATTGACCCACCCGTTATGCGTAGCGGGTGTGGTCGGTAAAAAACGTGTTACAATCGCGCAGCCGGGATTTCCCGGCTTTTTTGTGACCGATGCCCTATGATTTTTGCTGCCATTGTCGCTTCGGCTGGCCGGCAGCTGTGGTTGAACTGCCTGGCCGGGTTGGATGACTCAATTGCCTGTACTGCACGCTGGTACTGGAATTCATCGCGAAAGTAAGAAGGTTTTGAAGATGCCTACTGTTGATCGCTGGCTGTTGCCTGACGGGATAGAAGAAGTGCTGCCAGACGAAGCGGCACGGATCGAAACGGCCCGCCGGACACTGCTGGATCTATTTGCCTGTTGGGGATACGACCTGGTCATTACTCCTCATATCGAATATCTGGAATCGCTGTTGACTGGGGCCGGGCATGATCTGGAGCTTCAGACATTCAAGATGACAGACCAGTTGTCTGGCCGAATGCTGGGTCTGCGCGCCGATATCACGCCTCAAGTCGCTCGTATAGATGCCCATACACTGGGTGCTGTCGGTCCGAGCAGGCTATGTTATTGCGGCAGCGTTCTCCATACCCGCCCACGCCCGCTGTCTACTGCTCGAAGTCTGATTCAGCTAGGGGCCGAGTTATATGGCAACGCCTCTTGTGCCAGCGACATAGAAATAATGTCGCTTATGCTTGAAACGCTGTCGGCCTGTCAGGTCGATGGGGTGCATCTGGATATTGGTCATGTCGGCATTTACCGTGGGCTGGTTCAAGCCGCTGGCCTGGACGAGATAACCGAAAAGTTGCTGTTCGATGCGCTACAGCGAAAAGCAGTGGACGAGGTCAGAGCACTCACCTCGACGATTGGGGAGTCTTCCATTGCGAGCATGCTGTCCAGCCTCGCTGGGCTCTCAGGCAGCATCGAGGTGCTTGAACAGGCCCATGCACTTCTGGACGGCGCGCCAGAATCGGTAATGGCTGCTCTTGACGATCTCGCGGAGATCGCCCAGACGCTGTCCCGCCGCTATCCGTCTGTGCCGCTTTATTTTGATCTCGGTGAATTACGCGGCTACCACTATCACACGGGTGTCGCCTTTGCAGCCTATGTGCCGGGAGTAGGACAAAGTATCGCCCAGGGTGGGCGATACGACGATATTGGCAAGGATTTCGGGCGATCGCGGCCCGCTACCGGGTTTTCGACGGATCTCCGGTTTCTGGTCGAGCGCGGACAGGTTAAAACGGTCTGTCCTGCCGGAATCTGGGCACCGTATGCCGCCGAGGCAGGTTTGCACGAGCAGATCATGGCGTTGCGTGAAAAGGGTGAGCGGGTAATCATGGCTCTCCCTGGGCAGCTGGATAGCGATGCCACAGAGTACGGCTGTGATCGCGTGCTGCGCTATGAGCGCGGCAGTTGGCAGATTAGCAAATTGAATTTCTGACTTGATGGTCCTGAGGGCCACCACTTAACAAGCGAGGCTAGAGCTGAACATGGGTAAGAATGTTGTCATCCTGGGCACCCAATGGGGTGATGAGGGTAAAGGCAAGATAGTAGACCTGCTGACCGACCAGGTGGCCGCTGTTGTGCGCTATCAAGGTGGACACAACGCCGGTCATACCCTGGTCATTGACGGCGAGAAGACGGTACTGCATTTGATCCCGTCAGGTATCCTTCGCGAAAATGTAACCTGTTTCATCGGCAACGGTGTGGTGCTATCGCCCGAGGCTTTGTTGAAGGAGCTTACGGAGCTGGAAGCCAAAGGTGTCCCGGTGCGCGACCGTTTGCGCATAAGCCCGGCTTGCCCGCTGATCCTGCCCTATCACGTTGCCCTGGATCAGGCGCGTGAAAAAGCACGTGGCGAAGCCAAGATAGGCACCACAGGGCGTGGAATCGGGCCAGCCTACGAAGACAAGGTTTCCCGTCGAGGATTGCGCGTAGCGGACCTGTTTCACCGCGAGCGGTTTGCTGCCAAGCTGGGCGAGGTGCTGGATTACCATAATTTCGCGTTGCAGCATTATTACAAGGTAGAGCCTGTCGACTTTCAGAAGACCCTGGAAGACGCCATGGAATATGCCGAGTGGCTGAAGCCACTGATGACCGATGTCACGGCTCGCCTGCACGAAATGCGTCGCGAAGGCGTCAACATCATGTTTGAGGGCGCGCAGGGTTCGCTGTTGGACATTGATCATGGCACCTACCCCTTCGTGACCAGTTCCAATACCACGGCTGGTGGCACGGCAACCGGATCAGGTTTCGGTCCGCTCTATCTGGATTACGTGCTGGGTATTACCAAGGCTTATACCACGAGAGTGGGGTCGGGCCCGTTCCCGACTGAGCTGTTCGATTCGGTCGGCGCGCGTCTGGCTGAGCGGGGTCATGAGTTCGGGTCCACCACCGGTCGTGCCCGTCGTTGTGGTTGGTTCGATGCGATAATTTTGCGTCGAGCGATCGAGATCAACAGTATCAGCGGCCTGTGTCTGACCAAGCTCGATGTGCTTGATGGCCTGGACGTGATCAAGATCTGCGTTGGTTATCGCAACAATGATGGGGCGGTAATAGAGGCACCAACGGACGCGGACAGCTATATCGGCCTGGAGCCGGTATATGAGGAAGTTCCTGGCTGGAGCGAATCCACGTTGGGTGTCAAGACTCTTGAGGGCCTCCCTGCTAACGCCCAGGCATATATCGCGAAGATCGAAGAGCTAACCGGGGCGCCGATCGACATGATCTCCACGGGTCCGGATCGGCACGAAACGGTGATCCTGAGAAAGGTGTTCTAAGCAGAAACGGCGCCCTTCGAGGCGCCTTTTTTGTATGGGCGTCAAGGGTTGGCTGATTGTAAAAAGCGCAAGGATTTGCAGCAACGCTTGCTGAAACGAAGAGATGGTTCTGATGGGGAAGACCGTAAAAAAGAAAGCGGCATTAGCCGAAAGAAATGGTGCCCAGGAGAAGACTCGAACTTCCACGGCCGTTAGGCCACCAGCACCTGAAGCTGGCGTGTCTACCAATTTCACCACCTGGGCATATCATTCTCAACGGATGCTATGATGAACCAAGGGGTTCGCCATCGCCAACTGTTGAGGTGTTGACGGCGCGAATAATACGTAGGCCCCTATACCTTGTAAACCCCTGTTTGCAAAAAAATATCGATATGAGCGGAAACAGGTGCATGCCAAGCAGATTCGCGGTTCAATAGGCGTCTATGACTAAAAAGACCAAAACTCAAGACTCGGCGTCCCCGTCGAGCAACGCAGCACGTCCGAGCTCTGCCGGACCTACCGACTGGATCAACCAGGATCCCGCCGCACAGCGTGAAGCAGAGAAATACGATAATCCCATACCCAGCCGTGAACTGATTCTTCAGTTGCTCGAGGAGCGTGGCGCACCGGCGACACGGTCAGAGCTGCAGAATGAATTTGGCCTGGCGGACGAAGATGCCATCGAAGCCCTGCGGCGTCGCCTGCGAGCGATGGAGCGTGACGGGCAACTGATCTATACACGCCGTGGAGCCTATGCTCCGGTGGACAAACTCGACCTTATCCGTGGCAGAGTGCAGGGCCATCGCGATGGGTTTGGTTTTCTGGTCCCCGATGACGGTGGCGATGATCTCTTTCTGAGCCCCGCGCAGATGCGCCTGGTATTTGATGGTGACCGGGCTCTGGGACGAGTAACCGGGGTTGATCGGCGGGGTCGCAGTGAAGGGACCATCGTGGAAGTTATCGAGCGCGCACACGAAGTGCTGGTCGGACGTTACTATGTGGAAAACGGCATAGGATTTGTCGTGGCTGACAACGCCAAGATCAATCATGAGGTGCTGATCCAGCCGGGCGCTGATGGAGGCGCCAAGCACGGTCAGTACACCGAGGTGAAGATTACCCAGTGGCCAGCGATGCATCGCCAGGCCCAGGGCGAGATCATTGAAGTGGTCGGCGACTACATGGCGCCCGGCGTAGAAATTGAGGTTGCACTACGCAGCTATGATATTCCCAGCGTCTGGCCGCAGGCGGTGCTGGATGAAGCGGCGCAGTTGAAAGATCAGGTAGAAGAGAAAGACAAGCTGAAGCGCGTCGATCTGCGTCATCTGCCGCTGGTAACCATTGATGGTGAGGATGCGCGGGATTTCGATGACGCGCTCTATTGCGAACCTTACAAGGCCAGCGGCTGGAGGCTGTTCTCGGGCGGCTGGAAACTCTACGTGGCCATCGCCGACGTTTCCCATTACGTTCCACTGGGCTCCGCCCTGGACAAGGAAGCGGAACTGCGCGGCACCTCGGTATATTTTCCGAGTGAAGTGATTCCCATGCTGCCAGAGGCTATCTCCAACGGCCTTTGTTCTTTGATGCCGAAGGTGGATCGCCTGGCCATGGTCTGCGAGATGACGGTGTCCAAAAGCGGCGAGCTAACCGATTTTCAGTTCTACGAAGCGGTAATCCACTCCCATGCGCGGCTGACCTACAACAAGGTGTCCAGCATGCTTGAGCACCCGCGCAGCAAGGAAGGCAAGGCGCTTACCGAGGAACATGCGGAGCTACTGCCGCACCTCAAGAACCTCTATGAGCTCTACAAGGCCCTGGCCAAGGCCAGGCAGGGGCGCGGAGCCATCGATTTCGAAACCACCGAGACGCGCATCATCTTTGGTGATAATCGCAAGATCGCCGAGATACGTCCGACCAGTCGCAACGACGCACACAAGATCGTCGAAGAGTGCATGCTGTGTGCCAACGTCGCTACGGCGAAGTTCATGCAGGAGCTGGAAGTGCCGTCGCTCTACCGCGTGCACGATGGCCCGCAGCCTGAGAAAGTCGAACGCCTGCGCCAGTTTCTGGCTGCCATGGGTATGTCGCTTACGCGCAAGAAAGGCGATCCAACGCCTGAAGATTATAGTGCGGTGTTGCAGAAGGTTCAGGGGCGGCCGGATACACAGTTAATTCAGACAGTGATGCTGCGCTCGCTCAGTCAAGCCGTGTATAGCCCGAACAATGCCGGCCATTTTGGTTTGAACTATGAGGCGTATACCCACTTTACCTCGCCTATTCGACGCTATCCGGATTTGCTGGTGCATCGGGCGATTCGAAGCGTGGTGCGCTCGCGCAAGAAGACTGACCGCGTACAACGCAGCGCTGCAGGGGTCATTCCGAAAGCGGCGATCTACCCTTATGATCACAAGGCGCTGGAGCAACTCGGAGAGCAATGTTCGCAGAACGAGCGCCGGGCCGATGAGGCGACGCGGGATGTGGTGAGCTGGCTGAAATGCGAGTTCATGCAGGATAGGGTCGGCGAAAGCTTTGATGGCCTGGTGACTGCTGTCACCGGATTTGGTCTGTTTGTTGAACTGACCGATATCTATGTTGAAGGTCTGGTCCATATCACGGCGCTGCCGGCAGACTATTACAATTTTGATGCGGTGCATCATCGTCTTACCGGCGAGCGATCAGGCAGAAGCTTCCGGCTGGGGGATCAGGTTCGTGTTCAGGTAGCCAGAGTAGACCTGGATGACCGCAAGATAGACTTCGAAATGGCCAAGGATCAGCCTGTTCCTGCTGGTCGGCCTGATGTCAGTGCAAGTCGGGCCGCCCGTGAGAAGTTGATGGGCGAGGCACGCACGGCGGCAACAGGCGATGGCAAGAATAAGGGTCGGGGCGGCCGAGGCAAGCCATCCCGCTCGCCTGGCCAGAGGGCCGCCAAGCCCGCCGACGGCAAGCAGGGTGCAACCCGCAAGCCCTCCGCCAAAAAAACGCCCTCCGCCCCAAGTGACCTGCGTCCACCGCGCAAGCGCAAGGCAAAACCTCAGTAATGAGTAAAGTATGAGTGACAAGGAATACGTGTTTGGATTGCATGCCGTGCAGGCGCTGCTTGATCGGGCGCCCAAGCGGGTAAAGCGATTGTATCTGCTACGCGGTCGCATCGATGGACGCGCCGAGGCGGTGGTTGCAACAGCCCAGCAGCAGGATATCGCAGTGGAGCGCGTTGCGCCTGAAGATATCGACAAGTTGGCGGAAGGTGGGGTTCACCAGGGCGTAGTAGCGATGGTTACGCCTAGTCAGCTGTGGTCAGAGGACATGTTGACGCATTTGCTCGACGGTCTGGACACGCCCCCTTTGCTGTTGGTGCTGGATGGAGTAACCGACCCGCATAATCTTGGAGCCTGTCTGCGCAGCGCTGATGCAGCCGGTGCCCAGGCTGTGATCATACCGAGGGATCGGGCCGCCACTCTTTCGCCTACGGTCCGCAAGGTGGCATGCGGCGCAGCCGAAACAGTACCTTTGGTTGCAGTAACGAATCTTGCCCGGACGCTCAAGCAGTTGCAGCAGCGCGGGCTCTGGGTGGTTGGTACGGCTGGAGAGGCCGAGCAGCTCATCTATCAGGTTGATCTGAAGGTTCCGAGCGTCATCGTCATGGGCGCCGAAGGCAGCGGGATGCGCCGGCTGACCCGAGAGCATTGCGATTACCTTGCCAAACTGCCCATGGCTGGCGGTGTAAGCAGTCTGAACGTTTCAGTTGCGGCCGGGGTATGCCTGTTCGAGGCAGTACGCCAACGGCAGGCAACCAGGTAGCTTGGCATTTGCCGATTGAACAATAATCCACCATTTCCCTTGCCTGTCACAGGCGCCTTCACTAGAATAGCCGCCCCAAACTAGAGTTCTACTCCTTGCCAGACCATGTTGGGTGGCTGGCTATAACCCGTAAGGAGCACTTATGCGTCATTACGAAATCGTATTTCTGGTTCACCCGGATCAGAGCGAGCAGGTCGGCGCGATGGTCGAGCGCTACACCAAGCTTATCGAAGAAGACGGCGGCAAGATTCACCGTCTGGAAGACTGGGGCCGCCGTCAACTGGCTTACCCTATCGACAAGATCCACAAAGCGCACTACATCATGCTGAACGTTGAGTGCAGCGCCAAGGCTCTGGAAGAGCTGACCGAAAACTTCCGTTATAACGATGCCGTGATCCGCAATATGGTCATCCGTCGTGACGAAGCCGTTACCGAACAGTCCGATATGCTCAAGCCTGAAGACACCGGTCGTGGTGAGCGTCGTGAGCGTCGTGATCGCAATGATGAGAACGACTCTGACAATGATGCTGATAACAGCAACGACACCGATGACGGTGACGACGAGTAAGTTCTTTCGGTCCCATTTTCCAGTATCCAAGGAGACGCTGCCATGGCACGTTTTTTCCGTCGCAGAAAGTTCTGCCGTTTTACCGCAGAAAATGTAAAAGAGATCGATTACAAAGATCTCAACACCCTGAAGGCCTACGTCACTGAAACCGGCAAGATCGTACCTAGCCGTATCACAGGTACCAAGGCCAAATACCAGCGTCAGCTGGCTGTCGCTATCAAGCGCGCACGCTACCTGGCCCTGCTACCGTTCACCGACAGTCATGGTCGTTGATCAGTAGCTGAAAATCTGTAATCAGGGGTACTGAACCGGCATGCGCGGTCTGGCTGAATACATCATGCGTGGTAGCAAGCAGGCCACTTTGGTGGTAGCTGTTACAGCCGCCATTCCGCTATTGTTCTGGTTTAGCGCCGCAGCCCTCGCACTGGTTATTTTGCGGCGGGGGCTCAGGGATGCTTTATCTGTACTGGTATGGGGTACGCTTCCAGCGCTGGCCTGGGCTCTGATCGGGGATTTGACTCCCCTGTTGGTTATCCTTGGGAGCGCTGGCCTGGCCACCCTGCTGCGTCAACGCGGTGAATGGTCGGCAGTGTTACTGGCAGCAGTGCCACTCGGAGTCGTCTTTGCCCTGGTGCTCTTGGCGGTTCTGAGTGAGCCGCTGCATGCACTGGCCGGGCAGATTCGCGAGATGCTGCCGGAAATGCTGTCTGGCATGAATGGCGCGGTCGATGAGGTGGGCATGGCTCGTCTCGAGACCTTGCTGGTGCCGGTGCTGGCTGGCTTGATGGGGGCGGTGCATGTAACGATGGCGCTGGTCAGTCTGATGATTGGTCGGTCATGGCAGGCCCGGTTGTATAATCCGGGCGGTTTTCGCCAGGAGTTCCATCAGGTGCGGCTGTCACCACTGGTAGCCATTTCGCTGTTGCTCGTGACGGTGCTTGGTCCGCAATGGTCGCAACTGGCTCTGGTATCGCCGGTAGCCAGCGTACCGCTGCTTATCGCTGGGCTGGCATTGATGCACGGTGTTATCGGTATAAAGAATATGGGTACGGTCTGGCTGGTAGCGATGTATGTAGTGTTCGTATTCATGGCCCAGTTCGTTTATCCCCTGATTATGTTTTTGGCATTTGTAGATAGCATGTTCGATTTTCGCGCCCGCATGAAGCCTGGTACAGGATCTTCTGGGGATGGCGACTCGAGCAGCCAAGGTTGAATTTTAAGAGGTCATCGCAATGGAAGTTATCCTGCTCGAAAAGATCGCGAATCTGGGCAATCTGGGCGACAAGGTCGCCGTGAAAGCTGGTTACGCTCGCAATTTCCTGTTGCCTTTCGGTAAGGCAACTCCGGCCAACGCAGCCAATGTCGAAGCCTTTGAAGCGCGTCGCGCTGAATTGGAAAAGATCCAGGCTGAGAAGAAGTCTGAAGCCGAAGCACGCGCTGCCAAGCTGGCCGACCTGACCGTGACCATCACGGCCAATGCCGGTGAAGAGGGCAAGCTGTTCGGTTCTATCGGCACTCGCGATATCGCCGACGCGGTAACTGCCGCTGGTGTTGAAATCGAGAAGAGCGAAGTTCGCTTGCCGGAAGGCCCTCTGCGTAACGTCGGCGAGTTCGACATCGACCTGCACCTGCATACCGATGTTGAAGCTACCGTCAAGCTGGTGGTTGTTGCCGGTTAACGGGAATATCCCGGGCTGCAAGGCTCTGTCTGGTTCGATTTACAGCGCGTGACATACGAGCTGATGAACTGGGGGAGCTTTACAGTTAGACTTATCAGCACGGCGCTTGTCTCTGACATGCGCCGTGTTGTCTTTTCTGCCGCCGCTGTTTCGAGCCCGAGCCCATGAACGAGTCGTTGTATACCGATAGACCGGAACTTGACCTGCAGACCACTGCTCTGAAGATTCCGCCTCATTCCATTGAGGCAGAGCAGGCAGTACTGGGTGGCGTCATGCTGGAAAACACGGCCTGGGAGCGCATTTCGGAACTGGTCAGCGAAACGGATTTTTATCGCCATGATCATCGGCTTATTTTCAAGGCGCTGGTACGGCTTGCCTCGCGCAACCAGCCCTTCGATGTGGTTACCCTGGCCGAGGATCTGGACCGTGAAGGCCTGATCGACCAGGTTGGCGGTCTGGCCTATCTCGGCCAGTTGGCCAAGAACACACCTTCTGCCGCCAATATCAGCGCCTATGCGCAGATCATTCGAGAGCGCGCTACGTTGCGCCTACTGATCAGCATCAGCTCGGAAATTGCGGACACAGCCTTCAACCCGAAGGGAATGCAGGCTGGCGAGGTGCTGGACGACGCCGAGCGCAAGATTTTTGCCATCGCCGAAAGCCGCCCGAAAACCGGCGGCCCCGAGTCGGTCAATACGCTGCTTACCAAGGCCATTGATCGAATCGATACGCTGTTCAACAGCGATGGTGCCATTACCGGTCTGTCTACCGGTTTTACCGATCTGGATGAAATGACCTCGGGATTGCAGCCCTCCGACCTGGTGATCGTGGCGGGACGACCCTCGATGGGCAAGACTACCTTCGCCATGAACCTGGTCGAAAACGCGGTGCTGCGCAGTGAAAAGGCGGTTCTGGTATTTTCGCTGGAGATGCCAGGCGACTCACTGATCATGCGTATGCTGTCCTCCCTGGGTCGCATCGATCAGACCAAGGTGCGGTCCGGCCGCCTGGATGATGAAGATTGGCCGCGGCTTACTTCAGCCGTGAATCTGCTGAATGATCGCAAACTGTTTATCGACGATACCGCCGGCCTGTCGCCAATGGAAATGCGTGCCCGCGCGCGCCGAGTGGTGCGGGAGCACGGCGATCTGGCGTTGATCATGATCGATTATCTCCAGTTGATGCGCGTAGGCGGCACCGCCTCCGAGAACCGTACCAACGAAATCTCGGAGATTTCCCGCTCCCTCAAGGCGCTGGCCAAGGAGTTCAACGTCCCGGTCGTTGCGCTGTCGCAGCTGAACCGCTCCCTGGAGCAGCGTCCAAACAAGCGCCCAATCAACTCCGACCTTCGCGAATCGGGCGCCATCGAGCAGGACGCGGACGTCATCATGTTTGTTTACCGGGATGAGGTTTATCACCCGGATACCCAGGACAAGGGCATCGCCGAGATCATTATCGGCAAGCAGCGTAATGGTCCGATTGGTTCATCGCGCCTGGCCTTTCTGGGCAAATACACCCGTTTCGAAAACCTGGCGCCTGGTTCCTACTCAGGCTACGGGGATATGGAGTAAAGATGTCGATCAGCATGCCGGCCGCCAGGCCACTGTTTGATTATTCCAAGTATTGGGCCGAGTGCTTCGGTCCTGCGCCTTTCCTGCCGATGAGTCAGGACGAAATGGACCTGCTTGGTTGGGACAGCTGCGATATCATCATCGTCACCGGTGACGCCTATGTTGACCATCCATCCTTCGGCATGGCGATCATCGGCCGTCTGCTGGAAGCACAGGGCTTTCGGGTGGGCATCATCAGTCAGCCGGACTGGACCAGCAAAAAGGATTTCATGAAGCTGGGCAAGCCAAACCTGTTCTTCGGGGTGGCTGCCGGCAATATGGACTCGATGATCAACCGCTACACAGCGGACCGCAAGATCCGTTCGGATGATGCCTATACTCCCGGCGGCAAGGCCGGGAAGCGCCCTGACCGCGCCAGCACGGTTTATAGCCAGCGCTGCCGTGAGGCGTTCAAGGGCGTGCCGATTGTCCTCGGCGGCATCGAAGCTTCCCTGCGTCGCATCGCTCATTATGACTACTGGCAGGACAAGGTTCGCCAGTCGCTGTTGCTGGATACCAAGGCCGACATTTTGCTGTATGGCAATGCCGAGCGGGCCGTAGTTGAAATCGCGCAGCGCATAAGCCGCGGCGAAAGTATCAAGGATATGACTGACATCCGCGGCACGGCTTTCGTGCGCAGGGACACGCCGCAGGGCTGGTTCGAGCTGGATTCGACGCGCATCGATCGCCCGGGCAAGGTCGACAAGATCATCAATCCCTACGTCAATACCCAGGACACCAGCGCCTGCGCGGTTGAGCAGGCCAAGGGCCCAGCGGCGGAGGACGATGTGCAGGTAGTGCAATTGCTGTCGCACCCGCGGCTGGAAAGAGACAAGACCGTTATCCGTCTGCCGTCCTTTGAAAAGGTCAAGGGTGATTCGATTCTCTACGCGCATGCCAATCGCGTGCTGCATCTGGAGACCAATCCGGGCAACGCCCGTGCGCTGGTGCAGCGGCATGCGGAAAAGGACGTGTGGTTCAATCCGCCGCCCATTCCGCTGACCATGGAAGAAATGGACTACGTGTTTGGTCTGCCTTACGCCCGGGTGCCGCATCCGGCCTATGGTGATGAAAAAATCCCGGCCTACGACATGATCCGTTTTTCGGTGAACATCATGCGTGGCTGTTTTGGTGGCTGCACCTTCTGCTCGATCACCGAGCATGAGGGCCGCATCATCCAGAACCGCTCGCATGATTCGATCATTCGGGAAATCGAAGAGATCCGTGACAAGGTTCCAGGCTTCACCGGGGTGATTTCCGACCTGGGTGGTCCCACTGCCAACATGTACCGTATTGCGTGCAAGAGCCCTGAAATCGAGGCTGCCTGCCGCAAGCCTTCGTGCGTGTTCCCGGGTATTTGCGAGAATCTGAATACTGACCATTCTTCATTGATAGGCTTGTACCGCAAGGCGCGTGAGCTGCCTGGCGTGAAGAAGGTACTGATTGCGTCGGGGCTACGCTACGACCTAGCCGTGGAATCTCCCGAATACGTCAAGGAATTGGTAACGCACCACGTGGGCGGCTATCTGAAGATTGCACCGGAGCATACCGAAGCGGGCCCGCTGAATCAGATGATGAAGCCTGGCATCGGTTCCTATGATCGCTTCAAGCAGATGTTCGAGAAATACACCAAGGAAGCGGGGAAGGAACAATACCTGATCCCTTACTTTATCGCGGCCCACCCTGGCACGACCGATGAAGACATGATGAATCTGGCGCTGTGGCTGAAGCGCAATGGCTTTCGCGCCGATCAGGTGCAGGCGTTTTATCCTTCGCCCATGGCGACGGCGACGGCCATGTATCATTCGGGCAAGAACCCGCTGCGCAAGGTCACTTACAAGAGCGATGCGGTAACGATCGTCAAAGGCGAGCGTCAGCGCCGCTTGCACAAGGCCTTCCTGCGCTACCATGATCCAAAGAACTGGCCGTTGCTGCGTGACGCGCTGAAGGAAATGGGGCGAGCCGACCTGATTGGTAATAGCAAGCAGCAGCTGATACCCGCCTATCAGCCAGCGGTTGAGGGCTACAAAAGCGCCCGTCGCAAGAACTCGACTCCCGAGGGGAGCAAGAAGATCGGCCGAGTGCTTACCCAGCACACCGGTTTGCCTCCTCGTGAAACGGGTGCGGCAAAAAAGGGGGCCAAGGGTCGAGCCAAGGGGGCGGGCAGGCCTGCCGGCTAGGTCACTATGGCCGTGATAAGAATCGCCTAATGGCGGTTCTGGTTAGCAGCGACTAGGCTTAAGGCAGGTTCATCAGAGGAATCTGCCATGGCATCGGTACTCAAAGTAATGAACGGCATCTGGGCTGCCTATGCGGCGGCCTCGGCCGGTGTGTTGTTTGACAGTACCGTCACACAGGCGCTACCGCCGCGTGTCAATGGGCATTGACGTCGGATTCCTTGCGCTCCATCCAGAAACTGATTTGCTCACGTAGCTGCACGAGGTCTACGGGTTTGGCCATGTGCCCGTTCATGCCGACTTTACGAGCCCGCTCACGGTGTTCCGGAAGTATGTGAGCGGTGAGAGCGATAATGGGCACCACATGACGGCCCGTGGCCTTCTCCCATTGCCGAATACTATCCGCTGCCACGAAGCCATCCATTTCGGGCATTTCACAGTCCATAAGCACCAGATCAAAATCCCCTGATTTCACCGCTTCCACGGCTTGCTGGCCATTTTGCACCGCTTCACTGTCGACTTTCAGCTTGGTCAACATGCCCCGGATGACCTTGGTGGAAATGGCATTATCTTCAGCTACCAGGACCTTGAAGGACTCACGCAACGCGGGTATCGGTACCGGCATTGATGGCGGCTCCGAGACGATATTGCTGCTTTGCTGTATCCACTCGTCGATAAGTGTTGTTCGGAGCGTGTAGCCAGCGACTGGCTTGCTGAGGATGCGCCTTATGCCAGCGTTGCGGGAGACAATCCGACTCGGAACCTGGTTTATTCCGGTTAGCATGATGATGACCAGGTCGCTGCCTATTGCCGGGTCCTGTTTTATTCTGCTAGCCAGCTCAAGACCGCTCATGCCTGGCATCGACTGATCGACCAACAGGATTTCGAAGGGAGCAACCAGACTTGCCTGGGAGCGCAGCATTGCCAGCGCTTCCTTGCCACTGGAGGCAGCCTGAGAACGCATGCCCCAGGCATTGGTCTGTTGTTGAAGCACTTTTCTGCAGGTGGCGTTGTCGTCCACGATCAACACGGTACGGTCTACCAGGCACTGACCCTCCGGATCGGGCTCGCTGGCGGATGCCGCAGTATCCGCTGGTACGGTGACCCAGACGGTGGTGCCCTGGTCGGACGAATACTTGATTCCAATGTCGCCGTGCATCATGCGAACCAGCTGCCGGGCGATGATCAACGCCAGATGACCGGTGCCGTCAGCCTGGTCAAGCAGACGGGCGCTGTTGAAATCATCCTTAAGCAGACTGTCGCGGGCCTCCTGGCTCAGGCCGCTGCCAGTGTCCTGAATGGCAAAGCGCAGCGTTTGATCGCCAGCAGGGTCACGTTCTGCCCCGACTACCAGCAGTATTTCCCCTTGCTCGGTGAACCGTAGCGAGTTCGCCAGCAGCGACATCAATACTTGCCGCAGTCGGGTCGGGTCGCCCTGCATGGTCCGTGGCACTTCAGGGTGGACGAAACCGATCAGTTCTATGGCTTGATTGTCTGCACGCCCGCAGAAGATGTTCAAGCAATCATTTATCAGCGCATGCAGGTCAAACTGCACCTTTTCCAAAACCATCTGGCCTGATTCCAGGCGCGACATGTCCAAAATTTCATTGATGAGATTAAGGAGATCGTTTCCTGAGCTATGAATGGTCTGCGCAAAGTCCCGTTGTTTGGCCGACAGCGCGGTGTCGAGTAGCAGCTCGGTCATGCCTAGCACGCCGTTCATGGGCGTGCGGATTTCATGGCTGATACGTGCCAGGAATTCTGCCTTGGTACGCCGCTCCGCGTGTCGCGTCACTTCAATATTTCGCTGGCTGAGACGGACGGCCACCTTCTTCTGCTGGCGTATATACAACGCCCAGGCGTAACAGATCAAGGCTGTCCAGAGAAGCAGATCGGACAAGCCGTGGCCCAATGCATAAGAAGAAGGATGCTCATTAGCCAGCCAGCCGGCCAAAAGCAGCAGGTGACCGAAAATCATTGGACGGTTGGTCCTGCGTTCGTCAAACCAAAGGTAGCAACTTGTCCCGAGGGCGATGATCGGCAAGCCAAGATGCAATGCAAGGGACAGCAGTGGATGGAATGATGGCCAGACGATCAAAATCAGGACCGCTAGCCCACACGCCGAAAGGATCCCGGTCACCGGCATCCACCAGGGAAAACGGCGGGAGGCGGGGCTGACGCTTAGAAACAGCAATGCCAGACTGGGGTAGGTCGCCAGATGCAACAGCTCCTGGGTCTGATTATGCATCGCAGGAAGAAGACTGATGGCCCAACTGGTATTTACCAGGCTGCTCAAGCCCGGAAAAAGACTGGCCAGAGCCAGAAACAGGTGCGGCGGGTCCCGCCCCAGCAAACCTTGCATCAAGCCGTGCAATACCAATGCCAGAAGCAATCCGCCGAGAATGCCATGAAACGCCTGGGCATTGCCGTGAATGATTATCGCCTCGCGGTATTCCTTGACCGCGAATTGGGTGCTGATCGAGTGCTCATGCTTCAACCGCACATACATTACCGGTTCGTGCAAGCCGTAGGTTTCAACCGGCAGAACAAACCCGGGGTAGGGCAGGGGGCTTCTGGTTTCCGGAAGGTCGTCGCCTTGCCGATAGGTGATATACGGAACCTCGTCTGCCAGAACGAAGACTTCGATAGTCGAAATCGCTGGATTGTCCAGCTGGAGCAAAACGGACGTGCGCGGTGGCAGAGGCTGACGTACCCATATCGCCCCGTTGTTGGTGGGCAGCGTAATCTGCCCCTCGGGTCCAGGTACGAAGCGGTTGGCATAGCGGTTAGACAGTATATCGGGCAGATCCAGCTGGCCAGTTGTATCCACAAAGGTTCGGTATTGTGGCGCGGCGTAGTTCTCAGCTGCCCAACAGGAGAGTATCAGGAGGAGGCTCAGCAGACTGCCAAGGACAAGCCATCTTGCTTGCTTCACTATGTTTGCGTCCTGTCCATGGGCATAGGGATCATCGGTGTCTCTGCGGCAAAGTATAGTCCATTGCCTAACGTGGCGAGTATGGACTGGCCGGCCGGTGTAGTGTCTCAGCCAGCCAGCGGGCCCGGAAATGGACGGACTAAAGGCTGAACCTGATCAGTCTTTGGCAGCACTTTCTCTGGCAATGGCTCGGTAACCGATATCCGTGCGATAGAAACAACCTTCCCAGCTGATTTTCCCCGCCAGTTCCGCGGCTCGGCGTTGAGCGGTCTCGACGCTGTCACCCAATGCAGTCGCGCATAGCACTCTGCCGCCCTGGGTGACCACCGACTCGCCTTGCAGAGCGGTGCCAGCGTGAAATACCTTGCCGTCAGCATCCAGTGCGTCGCTCAGGCCGTCAATTGTTGCACCTTTGGTATAGCTCCCTGGGTAGCCGCCGGCCGCGAGCACGATACCCAGGCTTGGGCGCGAATCCCACTCAGCCTGAACCTGATCAAGATCGCCATCCAGTGCGGCCTCGATCAACTGCACCAGGCTGGATTTAAGGCGCAGCATGATGGGCTGGGTCTCGGGGTCGCCGAAGCGGCAGTTGAATTCTATGACCTTGGAGTTTCCCTGCTGGTCGATCATCAAGCCTGCGTACAAAAACCCGGTGTAGACGTTTCCTTCGGCAGCCATACCTTTGACAGTCGGCCAGATCACCTCGTCCATAACCCGCTTGTGTACAGTCTCGGTAACCACCGGAGCCGGGGAATAGGCACCCATGCCACCGGTGTTAGGGCCCGTGTCGCCATCGCCCACGCGCTTGTGATCCTGGCTGGTGGCCATGGCCAATACGTGCTCACCATCCACCATGACGATAAAGCTGGCTTCTTCTCCGTCAAGAAACTCCTCGATGACTACGCGCGATCCAGCTTCGCCAAACGCATTGCCTGCCAGCATGTCCCTGACAGCGGCCTCTGCTTCATCCAGCGACATGGCAACGATTACACCCTTGCCGGCGGCCAAGCCGTCAGCCTTTATGACGATAGGCGCACCCTGTTCGCGCAAATAAGCCAATGCTGGCTCGACCTCGGTGAAGTTCTGGTAGTTGGCGGTCGGAATGGCGTGGCGAGCAAGGAAATCCTTGGTAAACGCCTTGGAGCCTTCCAATTGTGCAGCGGCGGCGGTGGGTCCGAAGCACTTCAAACCGCGCTGACGGAACAAGTCAACCACACCTGCAACCAGAGGGGCTTCAGGCCCGACGATGGTAAGCGCTACGTTTTGCGCGGCGAAGTTGGCCAGCTTCTCGAGGTCAAGCACGTCTATGGCGACATTTTCGCATTTGTCTTCTATAGCGGTGCCGGCATTGCCGGGGGCTACATAGACCGTCTCCACGCGTGGATCCTGCGCTGCCTTCCAGGCCAGAGCATGTTCGCGACCACCACTACCAATAATCAGAATATTCATGCTTGCCTGCCTTTCTCAATGCCGGAAGTGGCGCATACCGGTAAATACCATGGCGATGTTCGCCTCGTCTGCCGCGGCAATGACTTCTGCATCTCGCATGGAACCGCCTGGCTGTATCACGGCGCAGATGCCGGCTTTTGCCGCGTTGTCGATGCCATCGCGGAACGGGAAGAAGGCGTCGGAGGCCATGACCGCGCCGCGTACCTGAAGGCCGGCTTGTTCGGCCTTGATGCCGGCGATACGGGCAGAATTGACCCGGCTCATCTGCCCCGCGCCGATGCCGACCGTCTGGCGCTTGCTGGCGTAGACGATGGCGTTGGATTTCACGTACTTGGCGACTTTCCAGGCGAATACCAGGTCGTGTATCTCCTGTTCGGTCGGCGCCCGTTGCGTCACGACTTTCAGGTCGGCCTCGGTGATCATCCCCACGTCCCGGCTCTGAACCAGCAGTCCGCCATTCACCCGCTTGAAGTCCCAATCGGCTATCCGCTCGGATGTCAGCTCGCCACATTCAAGCAGGCGGACATTGGCTTTGGCGCTGACGACCTGGCGCGCAGCGGAGCTGATACGCGGCGCTATGATGACCTCCACGAACTGACGGTCCACGATTGCTTTGGCCGTCTCGCCGTCCAGTTCGCGGTTGAACGCGATGATGCCGCCGAACGCCGATTCGCTGTCGGTTGCGTAAGCCAGTTCATAGGCCTGACGGATGCCGCCCTCGCTGTCGGGCACAACCGCGACGCCGCAGGGATTGGCATGCTTGACGATGACGCAGGCTGGCTTGGTAAAGCCCTTGACGCACTCCAGCGCAGCGTCAGTATCGGCCACGTTGTTGTAGGACAGCTCCTTGCCCTGCAACTGAACAGCGGTGGCAATGCAGGCCTCGGCAGGCTGGGCTTCACGATAGAAGGCCGCGGATTGATGTGGGTTTTCACCGTAGCGCATATCCTGAACCTTGACGAACTGACTATTGAACGTCCGGGGAAAGTCGGCGCGCTCTTCGGTGCTCAGTACGTTTCGCTGCTGATCTATCGTGCCCAGATAGTTGGCGATCATGCCGTCGTAGGCGCAGGTATGCTCGAAAGCTTTCAGCGCCAGATCAAAGCGCTGGGCGTACGTCAATCCGCCGGCTTTCAGATCCCCGAGCACCTTGGCGTAATCGCTGGCGTTGACCACGATGGCCACGTCTTTATGGTTCTTGGCTGCCGAGCGCACCATGGTCGGACCGCCAATATCGATGTTTTCGATGGCCTCGGGCAGGGTGCAGCCTGGTTTGGCTACAGTGGCCGCGAAGGGATATAAATTGACCGCTACCAGATCGATGGGCTTGATGCCGTGCTCATGCATGACTGCATCGTCGGTGTTACGGCGTCCGAGGATGCCGCCGTGGATTCGCGGGTGCAAGGTCTTGACCCGCCCGTCCATCATTTCTGGAAAGCCGGTGTAATCGGCCACTTCGACCGCTGCGATGCCCTGCTCACGAAGCAGCTTGAAGGTGCCGCCTGTGGAAAGGATCTCTACGCCCATGGCGTCAAGTTCCCGGGCAAAGTCTACGATGCCGGTTTTGTCAGATACGCTGATCAATGCGCGGCGTACGGGCAGGCGGGTCGTTTGGTCGGTCATTGCTATTCCAATTGCTGTTCAGAGGGGAGGGTAGGCTTTACATATCAGATAAGCCTGCAAAGCGCGGATTCGGAGCGCGCCCTTTCGGCACGCTTCAAAGAAGTCCGTATTGTTTCAATTTCTTGCGCAATGTGCCGCGATTGAGCCCCAGCACTTCCGACGCACGCGTCTGGTTACCCTTGACGTAGTCCATCACGCTTTCCAGCAGGGGGGCTTCCACTTCGGCCAGCACCATGTTGTAGACGTCCGTCACATCCTGGCCATCCAGATGCTTGAAATAATTCTGCAGAGCCTGTTCGACACTGTCTCGCAGGGTTTTGTCTCGCTGCATAGCGTCATCCGAGACGTAATCCATGGCAGGTTCGGTTGTCTCGTCCACGGCAAGGGTTCCGTTGATCGGGGATGTGTTCACAAGGTTCATGCCGCCAGGTCTCCTTCCAGCAAGCGGGTGAAAAACAGTTGTATGCCTCGCCGTTGCTGCTGGGCGCAATCAATCCGGTTGAAGGTGCGACGGAAGTCTTCCGCGCCTGGCATGGTTTGCAGATACCAACCCACGTGCTTGCGGGCAATTCGTACCCCGTGGTCGCTGCCATAGAATGCATGCAGCCCATCAAGATGTTCGAGGATTATTTCCTGCTGCCAGGCCAGTTCAGGCTCTGGCAGAGCAACTCCATGGCGCAAATAATAGTCGATCTCCCGGAAAATCCAAGGCCGACCCTGCGCTGCCCGACCAATCATCACTGCATCGGCACCGGTGTGCTCGAGCACCTGGCGTGCCTTGGTCGGAGAGTCTATATCGCCATTGGCAAAGACCGGAATGCTTATCGCCTGCTTGATGGCCGCTATGGTGTCGTATTCCGCTTCGCCTTTATAGAGATCTGCTCGGGTGCGACCATGCACCGCTAGCGCCTGGATGCCGCTTTGCTCGGCGATGCGGGCAATCTGCAGACCGTTGCGGTTATCGGGGTGCCATCCTGTACGAATCTTCAGGGTGACGGGCAGGCTGACCGCGCTAACCACTGCTTCAAGAATTTCTGCTACCAGGATTTCATCACGCAACAAAGCAGAGCCTGCCGCCTTGTTGCAAACCTTCTTGGCAGGGCACCCCATGTTGATGTCGATAATCTGGGCGCCCAGATCTTCATTCATCCTGGCAGCTTCTGCCATCATTTGCGGGTCACCGCCGGCGATTTGTATGGACTTGGGCTCTACTTCACCGGAGTGATCAAGACGCTGGCGGGATTTACGGGTATTCCAGAGGCTGGTATCGCTGGTGACCATTTCGGAAACTACCAACCCGGCACCCAGCCGACGACATAACTGCCGAAACGGGCGGTCCGTTACTCCCGCCATAGGCGCGAGAATCACACGATTGGCTAGTTGGTAAGGTCCGATACTGATCACTGCATGGTCCATCCCTGTACTGTCCAGTCGTTTATGCACGCCCTGCGAGCCGTCAATGTAAGCCATTTGGCACGATGGCAGTCAGGGTAGAAGCATGAAAAGGGCGCTAATCATACCTGCTATACATGGCCATATAAAGACTGGCTGGATGATATTTGGGCAGTTTCGGATTTGCGGTAGCGCGGCGTCAAGGAGAGACGCAACGGTATGTGGCTTCCGGCCCAGCTCAGGGATTGGCGAACTCCAGCGTATAGCTAGTGGCTCGCTGGCCTGGGTCGAGCATGCTCAATGCGACGTGGATAGGCGTCTGCTGTGGCATGAGGTTTGCTCCGGCCAGTTCACCGGAAAGGTACTCCTCGGGACGGAACCGTCGGCTGGCAATTTCACGTCCCTGCGGGTCGGTAAAAATCATCCGCAGGAGCGGGAAAGGCTGGGCAAAATCCGCGCGGTTGTAAAGAATCACATCGATTGCCAGGGCATTGGGAAATTCCGGGTGCTTGCGTACCACCAGATTGCTGCTGCGCATCAGGTCGATATCAACTCTGGCGGGTAGCTCGCAACCAGCCAGCAGGCAAACAGTCTCCATCACGGGCCTGAATTGCTGATTGCGTGATAAGGACGCATGGTTATAAACGAAGAACTGCGCTATCAAAGCCACTCCCGCCAATCCGCACAGCGTGCCCCAGAGCCAGGTTCTGCGGGGGCGCCGGCGTGATTGCGGGATCTCGTCCAGCATGATGGGTTCGTCATGCAATTCGGGAATATCCAGCTCGCCCAGATCGAGCTCCGGTTCCGGTTCCGGTTCCGGTCTCGGCTGAATAATGATCCTTTCCGGTTGCGAAGAACTCTCTGCTACGGGTTCCTCCGGTTCGTGCCAGGCCAGCTTGGGGGTTACGTAATCCGGCTTGTCGCGCAGGAAAATACTGTCATCGCCAGGGCGGTTTCGCTCATCGGATAATGGCCGCAATGGCCTGCCTTGTGCGGGAACGGCAAATCGGGGCGCTGATTGGTCGGTCGACTGTTCCTTATCCAAGCCTGAGGAGACTTCAGGTCTGGGTCCGAAATCCTGGATTGCCGTGGCAATGAAGTTGTCATGCAGATCCAGATAGGGATCTGTCTGAGCGGCCTCAGGCTCATCGGATGGCGGGTTGGGGTAATTCTCGGCTTCGTTTTCCGGCTCAATTTCAGGATCATCGGTAGAGGATTCTGATTCGACAGGATCAAGATCAAGCGAAAATTCCTGGATCATCTGTGGCGGATTGACTTCATCGACTAGAGACTCATCGAGGCCAAGCGCCTGCAGATCGAGGTCATCGAATTCCAGATCGTCGTGGATAAGCAGAGAGCCCTGGCGGATCGGTGGAGCCGACGTATCGAGATGATCTGGTGCGGCACCCGAGGCTGGTCCTGCGACAGGCTGCAGATTCCCGGAAGACACGGCATTGAATACCTTCAGGCATGCCCCACAACGGACATTGCCCGCGGCCGCATTCAGCTGTTCCTGGGACAGACGGAAGCGGGTCTGACAATAGGGACATTGTGTGACCAGCAGTTCGCTCATGTTTGACCGTTTTTCCTTTTCAGTCGCAATGAATGGCTGCCCGAGGACCGCAGGCGCAGAAGTGAGTATTGTGCCCGCATGGCGGTCAGCCTGTCACGGTCCGGCGAGTCCCGCTTACACGGATCCAGCCATCTCGTTCTGCCAGCGGGTCGAGGTCGAAGCGGGTCTGATAGGCGGCAATGATATCTTCAGCCTGCTCGGCCAGGATGCCCGACAACGCAATCCTGCCGCCTGGCTTCACCAGGGTGGCAAGCTGCGGCGCCAGGCTGACCAGCGGACCGGCAAGAATATTTGCAATCAACACGTCAGCTGGTTCCCGTGGCATGGCGTCGGGCAGATACAGACTGAACAGCTCATCTGCCAGTTGGTTGCGCCGGGCATTGTCTCGGGATGCTTCAATGGCTTGAGGATCTATGTCGGTACCTCGCGCATGGCGAGCCCCGAGCAGCAGCGAGGCGATGGCAAGGATGCCCGATCCGCAGCCAAAATCGATTACCTGTTTATTCTGCAAACAGGTTCCGTCCAGCCACTCCAGACAAAGTGCAGTGGTTGGATGGGTGCCGGTACCAAAGGCCAGGCCGGGGTCAAGCAGGAGATTCACCGCAGCTGGCTCAGGAGCTTCGTGCCAGCTGGGGACGATCCAGAGGCGGTCGCCGAAGCGCATGGGTTTGAAATTGTCCATCCAGCTGCGTTCCCAATCTTCATCGGCTATCTCTTCGATTTCAAGCTGGGGCAGAGCACCCTGCCATAGAGCGCCCATCTGGGCGATCAGCGTATCCGGGTTGACGGTGGCCTCAAAGAGAGCAAGCAGGTGAGTATTGGTCCACAATGGGGTGGTGCCCAGATCGGGCTCGAAAATAGGCTGGTCCTCGGCATCCATAAAGGTAACCGAGACGGCACCCATGCCCAGCAGGATATCTTCCAGAGGATCGGCTTGTTCTGGTTGAATGGCCAGACGCAACTGTAACCAGGACATTAGGTGTTCCTTTGGCATCTTCAAGGGCAACAAAAAGGGAGCGTATCACGCTCCCTTCAAGTCTTGTCGCTAACGTGCGTGGCTATTTGATGCCCAGTTTATGCTCAAGATAGTGAATGTTCACACCGCCTTTGCAGAATTCCGCATCACGCACCAGCTCCCGATGCAGCATGGTATTGGTTTTGATACCGTCTACCACCAGTTCGTCCAACGCGTTACGCATTCGAGCCAACGCCTCATCCCGAGTAGCGCCGTGGGTGATCAGCTTGCCAACCAGGGAGTCGTAATTCGGCGGTACTTTGTAGCCGCTGTACAGATGCGAATCGACGCGCACGCCGTTTCCGCCTGGGGCGTGGAAGAAGGTCACGGTACCTGGGCTGGGCATAAAGGTCTTGGGATCCTCGGCATTGATCCGGCATTCGATGGCATGCCCGCGAATGACCACGTCATCCTGCGTTATGCTCAACGGTTTGCCGGAGGCTACCAGAATCTGTTCCTTGACGATGTCGATACCGGTCACCATCTCCGAAACGGGATGCTCCACCTGTACACGCGTGTTCATTTCGATGAAAAAGAACTGGCCGTTTTCGTAGAGGAACTCGAAAGTTCCCGCGCCCAGGTAGCCAAGCTCGATACAGGCCTGAACGCAGCGTGCCTGCACTTCAGCGCGGGCTTTTTCGTCGATGCCAGGGGCGGGTGCTTCTTCGATGATCTTCTGATGACGGCGCTGGAGTGAGCAGTCACGGTCACCCAGATGAACGGCGTGCCCTTGACCATCGGATAATACCTGCACTTCCACATGCCGCGGATTAGTCAGGAATTTTTCCAGGTATACCATCGGATTGCCGAAAGCAGCACCGGCTTCGCTGCGGGTCATGCCGATCGACTTTATCAGTTCGGATTCTTCATGCACTACTCGCATGCCGCGTCCACCGCCGCCACCGGCCGCCTTGATGATGACGGGGTAGCCGACTCGCTGGCCAATGCGCAGGCATTCTTCTTCATCTTCAGGCAGTGGGCCATCGGAGCCAGGTACCGTCGGCACGCCGGCTTTCTTCATCGCGGCGATGGCGGAGACCTTGTCGCCCATCAAGCGAATCACTTCGGCGCTGGGGCCTATGAAGGTAAAGCCGGAGCGCTCGATCTGCTCGGCAAAATCGGCATTTTCTGCCAGAAACCCATAGCCTGGATGGATTCCGTCAGCCCCGGTTACTTCTGCGGCGCTGATGATTGCGGGAATACTCAGATACGACTCGGTCGCATTGGCCGGCCCGATACAGACGGATTCGTCTGCCAGCGCCAGGTGCATGAGTTCGCGGTCAGCCGTTGAATGCACGGCTACGGTCTTCAACCCCAGTTCCTTGCACGCGCGAATCACGCGCAGGGCAATTTCACCGCGGTTGGCTATCAGTACTTTTTGCATCGCAGCCTCCGGGCCGGGCTCAGGCGATGCTGAACAGGGGTTGGTCGAATTCTACCGGCTGTCCATTGTCTACCAGGACTGCCAGTACCACGCCGCTCTTGTCGGCCTCAATGTGGTTCATCATTTTCATGGCTTCAACGATACATAGAACGTCGCCAGCCTTGACCGACTGGCCCACTTCCACAAACGATGCGGCAGTAGGGGTAGGCGAGCGATAAAAGGTGCCAACCATGGGTGACCGGACCAAGTGTCCGGCCGGCTCTGGGGCGGGTGCATCTACCAGCGGAACGGGAGCTGCCGGAGCAGCGGCTGCCTGTGCCGGAGCGGGCGCTGGGGCCGAGAAGTAATGCTGGGGGCCGGCAGGTTGCTTGCTGTGTCGGCTGATCCGAACAGATTCTTCGCCTTCATGTATTTCCAGCTCGTCAATGCCGGACTCTTCAAGAAGTTCGATGAGCTTTTTTACCTTGCGGATATCCATTGATATTTGCGCTCCAGAGCAGATTAATCGTGTTGAGATTGTTCGATATGGTGTACGGCCGCTTCCAGGGCCAGCTCGTATCCTTTGGCGCCCAGTCCGCAGATCACCCCTTCGGCTACGTCCGAAAAATAGGAGTGGTGGCGAAACGGCTCGCGTTTGTACACGTTGGATAAATGCACTTCGATGAATGGGATGCTCACAGCCAGCAATGCGTCACGTATTGCGACGCTGGTGTGGGTAAATGCCGCAGGATTGATGACGATGAAATCGATAGCCTCATCCCGCGCTGCGTGAATTCGCTCGATCAGTTCATGTTCGGCATTGCTTTGCAAGGTCAGTAAATGGTGGCCGGCACCCGTGGCGCGCTCACGTAGCCGCTGATCGATCTGATCCAGCGTGGTGGCGCCATAAACGCCGGGCTCGCGGGTTCCGAGCAGGTTGAGATTGGGTCCGTGCAGGACCAGGATGCTGGCCATGTTATTGTTCACCAGTGCTTGGGTTTTTGACCGTACAGTCTATCAAGGACCCAGAGTTTGCCGGATAAAGAGATAGCTGTCTAGATTATGTAGATTAACATCAGATGTCTGCATGATGGCAGCAGAAACGCCGACAATCATCCCGGCGTCACTTGCCTCAGTCGATCCTGAAAGTCCTCCCGGTCCACTTCGCCCTGGATACGCAGGTTGCGTAGCTCGTCGCCCTGACTATCGAAGAAAAGAAAAGCCGGAGGGCCGAACAGCCCATTGGCTGTCAGCCAGGCCCGTTGGTCGGGGGTATTTTCGGTGAGGTCCAGTTTGATTCGGACGAACTGCTCAAGGCCCTGCCGCACCTGTGGTGTATTGATAACTTTGCGTTCGATGACTTTGCAACTGATGCACCAGTCTGCATAAAGCTCGATGATGGCTGGCTTGCCGAGGCGCTTCGCCTGTTCCAGCTCGCGCTGAATGCCCGCCTGATCATTGACGGTGGTAAAAAAACCGCCATTTACAACCGCAGGTTCTGCTCCGCTGTTAAGCGGTGCGAGAGGGCGTAACGGATCAGTGCCGCCGGAAAGTGCTCCCGTGAGTGCCGCGGCGGAGTAAAAGGCGAGCAACAGGGCAAGGGTCTGGGCCAGACGCCCGGGACCATTTCTCGGACTACGTTCGAGCAGGCCGAGCTGGACTGCCAGCCCTGCGGTCAACGCTGCCCATAGTCCCAGGCTGACCGGGCCCGGCACTATCCGCTCAAGCAGCCAGATCGCTACGCCTAGCAAACCGAAGCCGAACAGCTGCTTCACGGTATCGAGCCACGGTCCGGAGCGCGGCAGCAGGGCGCTGCCAAACAGGGCTACTATCAGCAGCGGTGCGCCCATGCCCAGGGCAAGGACGAACAAGCTCAGTGCCCCGCCAGCGGCGTCTCCGGTTGTGCTTATATACACCAGAGCGCCGGCCAGCGGAGCCGAAATACAGGGCGAAACGACCAGCGTGGACAGCGCACCCATCATCGCCGCCCCGCCAATCGACCCACCCCGTGTCCGACTTCCGAGCCGTTCAAAGGGCTCTCTGATTGATGCAGGGAGACGTAGTTCGTAAGCGCCGAACATCGCAAGGGCAAACAGCACGAAGAAAATGGCGAAGGTAATCAGTACCCAGGGCGACTGCAATCTCGCCTGGATGTTCAGGGCTGCACCGAAGAGTCCGATCAGCGCACCGACCAGGGCAAACGTAATCGCCATACCCAGCACGTAGCTCGATGCGAGAAGGGCGGCCCGCGTGCGGTCCATATTTTCGCGACCCAAAACCAGGCTGGATAGAATGGGCAGCATGGGGAGCACGCAGGGGGTAAAGGTGAGACCCAGACCTGCCAGGAAAAACAGCGCCAATGCCAAACCGAAACGCTCGCCAGTCAGCAGATCCTGCATGCCCCCGGTAGCCTCTGGGGTCGCAGCAGGCGCGGTGAATCCCGGCAGGTCCAGCACTACGCTCTCGGGGGGATAACATAGTCCGGCATCAGCGCAGCCCTGGAATTCAAGGCGAACCTGGCTCGGCGGGCTGGAGCCGGGGCCCAGTTCAAGGAGTACGCCGAGGGTGTTGTAATACACCTCCACGTCACCAAAAAACTCGTCGGTCTTTTTCACGCCGTCAGGCAATCTGACCTGGTCAATGGAAAAGTCGCCGCCAATCAGATCAAATCCAAGGCGATGGCGATAGAGGTAGTACTCAGGCGCTATATCGAACTGAATGCTGATGCGTTGCTGGTCGGATTCAACTATGCCGACACGGAACGCCTGATCGACAGGCAGAAAGTCGGCCTGGCCACTGCTGCCTTCAAGCAGTCCGGCAAAGCCTGGGTTTGCCGCTGAGCTGGATTGCGCCTGCGCCTGCGCGGCGGCGCTGGCGATCAGGCAAAACAGTAGGAAAGTACGAAGCAACAACATGGTCATTCCGGCCAGGGGGTTCGAGGCCACATCATAAAGCTTCACGGCCGGCTTGCCGAGCGCCAATCGATGCTTCCTTGGCGCCCGGTTTGGTAACCTCTTGATCGTGTGGTTACCCGATACCGGTGATATGCTGAACGTCTTGGTAAATGACAGGAGTAGGCAATGAGATTCAGTAGAAAGTCATCTGATGAGCCCGGCGGTGGATTTGGAGGCGGCCTGGGCGCTGGCCCTGCCTCGGAGAAGCGCGCCCTGGTCGGTTGGGTGGTGGCTGCGGTGGTCATTGGCGTTCTGGTCGTGTGCCTTATTCTTGGCTGGTACTGGAGCCGGGAGCCGGATCTGGTGCGGCTGGTGCCCGAACCTTCAGCGGAAACGTCGCTGATCGAGGGCAGTACCACCTCGCGCACAGTGCATCAGTTGATGAGCACGCTGCTGAACAAACCGGGTGGCTTTCTCAGTAACGATATCCTGCCGCCAGGAGTGTGGCTGGATAACATGCCGAACTGGGAATTTGGCGTGCTGGTGCAGATACGGGACATGACACGTGCGATGCGGCGGGATATGGCGCGTTCACAATCACAATCCTCTGAAGATCCCAGCCTGGCCGTGGCCGAACCACGTTTCAACTTTGACAACACGAGCTGGGCACTGCCAGCCAGTGAAAGCGAATACCGAGGCGGGATGGAAGCGCTGGCGGATTACATCAGGCGCCTCGAACGGGGCGATGCGGAGTTCTACGCCCGGGCGGATAATCTCGCCAGTTGGATCGGTGACGTCAGTACACGCCTGGGCTCGTTCTCGCAAAGGCTGTCGGCCAGCGTAGGGCGTGCTGAAGTGACTGAGCAGGGCCGTGCCTACAAGCGTACGCCATGGCTGGAAATCGATGATGTCTTTTACGAGGCCCGCGGGTCTGCCTGGGCGCTTGTGCATTTGTTGAGGGCAGTCGAGCATGATTATGCCGACGTCCTGGAGCGCAAGAACGCGCTGGTCAGTCTGCAGCAGATAATCCGCGATCTTGAGGCAACCCAGCGACCGATGCATAGTCCTATGGTATTCAACGGCAGCGGATTCGGCGTGCTGGCAAACCATTCGCTGGTCATGGCCAACTATCTGTCCCGAGCCAATGCTGCCCTCATAGACCTGCGCAAATTGCTGGAACAGGGTTAAATGTGGACCATCAAGCCATAACAGATTATCTAGCCGCGTCGGCCGCCGAGCGGGTGTTCAGTGTCGATGACTCGAACCACCCGCTAGGTACCGTCTCGAGAGAGCAGGTGAGGCGGGAACGCCTGATCACCCGCTGTACCTACGTGTTTGTCTTCGATACCGAGGGCAGACTTTGTGTGCATCAGCGGACATTTCACAAGCGCTTGTATCCCGGTTATTGGGATGTTGCCGCGGGAGGCCTGGTTGGCGCCGGAGAAAGCTACCTGGAAGGCGCGACCCGGGAGCTTGAAGAAGAGCTGGGGGTCAAGGGAGTGCCACTGCGTGAGCACTTCCGCTTCTACTACAATGCGCGCGAAAGCAGGCTGTGGGGTGGGGTCTTCAGCTGTGTATGGGATGGTCCGATACAGATGCAGCCTGAGGAAGTGATGGCGGTGAGATGGGTTGATCCGCGCTCGCCCTGGCAACAGAGTAAAGAGTTTTATTCCCCCGATTCCCTGCTGGCGCTGGAACTCCTGATGTCTCCCGTTATTCCGGATTGATCCCATGAGCAACAAGCAGAAAGGACTCCAGGCCCTTGGTGGACTGGTATATTCGACTGAGGCAGGCCGCATGTGCCCCGACTGCCGGCAACCTTCTGGCAGCTGTGTTTGCGGACAGCCGCAAGCGGCGCAAGGGGATGGGGTAGCCCGCGTGCGCAGGGAGACCAAAGGCCGAGGTGGTAAAACGGTGACTACTGTCAGCGGCTTGCCCCTATTGCCCGAAAATCTCAAAGCCCTGGCCAAACGCATGAAAACCCGATGTGGGTGCGGTGGTGGAATCAAGGATGGCGTAATTGAGATTCAGGGGGATCAGGTCGAGCTTTTGTGCCAGTGGTTGATCGATGAAGGCTTCAAGGCCAAGCGATCCGGCGGCTAGTCGGTTGCTCGGCATCAGTTACTGACAGGCCGGAGCCACCAGTGCAGGTAACGTCCCAGATGTCGGTAAGCGGGATGCTGGCTGTAAAGCAGTTCCTGATCTAGCACATCGGCCAGCTCTGCCTGGGATTTGAAAGGTTCGGGCATGTAATCATGGAAAACCCGTATGCCTGTCTGGTAATGGCGGCTCAAGCCGCAGGCCTCTGCCCACTCAAGCGCTTCGCGCGGGTCCAGCGGTTGCTGCGGTGTGAGGCTTCGGCCACCTTCGCCCGCCAGTTGGTTGCGTTTGAGTTTGCGGAACTGGCCCTTGATCAGATTTTTGTAGATAAGAGCGTCGCGGTTATACACCGCCAGGGAAATCGCCCCTTGGGGTCCCACCAGGCGGCGCAAACAAACCATTGCAGCTTCAGGATCGGCCAACCACTCAAGCACCGCATGGCAGACCACCAGGTCGAAAGTCTGACCACGCGCGGGCAAATCTTGCAGTGGGGCTTGCAGATACTCAACCGGGTAGGCTGAAGGCAGGCTGTCGAGCCGTTCTCTGGCGGCCTCGATCATATCGCTGGAAGGATCACAGACGGTGACGCGGTGCCCCTGGTCGATCAGCCATTCACTGATATGCCCAAGCCCGGCGCCCACATCCAGAATCTGCAGGGATTGGTCGGGCTCGGCGATTTCCGGCAGCCATTCGGTCAGATCCCGGGTCAGCACGGCCAGACGGATTGCTCCCTTGGGGCTCGCGTATATCTTGCGGGCAAAGTGCGCCCCCATTTGGTCAAAATAACGGTCGGTCATGCGGATCCCCCTGCCACGTGAAACGATAGTGTCTAGTCCTGAAATAGGTTTACACCTGATTCTCTCAAAACGCCCGATGCACCGCATCGGGCGTTTCATATTGCAACGAGAGATGGGGCCGCTTGGTGTTATAGAGCCGAACTGACTCGTCTACCATTCGAGATGCCTCCATCAAATTCTTTGGCCGAACCAACAGTAGCTCGGTTTTCAGTATCCCATTCACACGCTCCGCTAGAGCGTTTTGGTAACAATCGTATCCATCTGTCATAGAGCAACGAACTGAATCACACCGGGTTTCGTGGAGGCCTCAACTCTTGAGAGAATGAGGCATGAAGAAATCCAATAGCTATTCCCCCGAAGTCCGTGAACGCGCCGTACGCATGGTTCTGGAGAACCTGAAGGACTACCCATCCGAATGGGCAG
>DRFO01000024.1 GCA_011050525.1 Halopseudomonas xinjiangensis | reverse complement strand
GTCGTCGAGGCTCTCGGGCAGTAAGGTGCTTTGGCCTCGATGCTCACCTTGAATGAAGCGCTTCATGAACGATCCTTGCGATGAAATCCTGGGAAATCATAGCAAGGTTTTGAGACAGCGTTTTTACACACTCTGGGCCGATAGCAGCCTGTACCGAAGGACTCGTAAGGGAAAGGAGTAGGACATATAGCAAAGACCATTAGCCACAGCGCATTGTTCATAATAGGCCCTAAATGCATATGGCTCGGGTGGGCGAGCTATTGGATGAAGGGGGTGACCTGGAAAACACATTCATTCATCGCTTTGACGTATGGCCGCCAAAATCCGCAGCTATCTTTTCAAACCAATCGGCGTTGTCCCGATTGAAACGTGCTTTTTCTTCTGCAGTCATTGATGCCAAGAGATTGATTTTTCGAGCTCGGTTTTCAGCCTTGATGCGACATCCTGCCTCAAAACCGGCTGGTATTTTTTCGAATTTCATTGCTGCTAACTCCCAGTTTCTGACGTCCATCTGAGAAAACGTTACAGCCTAAATTTCTGGCTTGGTAGTCCTGCTATGAGTTTGCGCGTTAAGCGGCTAGCAGCCGCCTGCCGTGACCTGTTCGAAATCACGCTCCTTGCCGAGAGTAGGTTCACGATGCCGTTATGTGTGCAGCCCGCTAAGCCCACTCACTATAATCGTCATTGAGGGTAGCGGCGTCTTGCAGGTGCAGGATGCTGCACTTTTTTCGATGAAGTGAACGGAAAGTGCAGCATGTTGCACAATTCAGTGGGTAGCAAAGGGTTCGAAAGGAGTTTCGATCCTGCTTTAGCACCATTTTCAATCGACTCGAGGCTCTGATAATGAGATCTCTTTTCCCCCTATCAAGATAGTACTTGGGGTGTTGGAATCGATCTCTGTCGGCTTGGTTTTGCTTTTGCTCGCCTGAGGTGCATCTCGGCCATAGACCTTTAGCCAATCTCTATGGTTATAGGTCTCTTTGAACAAACCGAGCAAATGTTCGTGCCAGTCTTTCAATGCGGCCGCTTTTTCGTCGAAATAGGCATACCTGTCGTAAATTGCGTCAACGCTCAGATTGGCGTGATTCAAGATCCTGCTGCGTACATTTTTGCCTAGTCCTCGGCTGGACATATGAGTCGTAGCGGTTCTGCGCAAGTCGTGAGCAGTGGGCCTAGGGTATCCTTCAGCGATCCGAAGCAAGCCTTCAGACATCACTAATTCTGTGTTGGCGACGTAAGTGTCATAGAGCCTGCGCATTGCTCGGTTTAACGAAGGCTGTGATTGGTGGAGTGTCGTACCTCGGCCAGGCAGAACCCAGGGGCTCGGTTTTTCGTTATTGCCGCTTTTTTCAAGTTTTACTGCTTGAAGATGTTTAAGGTGCTCCAGAATCTTGATCACGGGGGTGGATAGGGGGATCGCGACAGGATTATTGTTTTTCTCGAAAAGGCCAGATCTGTCCCAGATCCCTTGGTCAAAATCCAGGTCTACCCAGCGCATGGCAGCGATAGTTCCCGAGCGTTGCGCAAGCATCAAGGAAAGCAGTAACGCGAAACGAGTGGCTACGGTAATTGTAGGACTCGCTAACTGTTTTAAAAACCACACAATTTCATGCTGATTGAGAGCTCGCTCTCTAGGTGTTTCTTTCGCTATTTTTTTCATCTTCACCAGTGGTGTGGCTTCGATAATGTCGCGCTCGACGCAAAAATTGAACAGCTTCCGTACGACTGCTTGTAGGCGATTGGCTGCGACTGGGGCGGTTTTGGCCTTGTCATCCAGTAGAGCCAAAATTTGCCTGCGCTTGACGTCTTGGAGCTTCATGTCCCCGATGGATTTTACAAGCTCGTTCTCGAGCATCCGCTGGTCTTCTTTCCAGGATTTTTTGTTGGCTTTGGCCCATTCGAGGTAAGTCTCCACGGCATCAGCTACGGAGGGGCTTGTTCGGTACTCGAAAAGCTCTAGCGTTTTTTTCTTACCCGGATCGATGCCTTGCTCTACTAATTGGGCAGCATGAGTTGACCTAGCTCGGGCATCCGCCAGTGACATCTTTGGATAGGAGCCTAAAGTCAGCCGCCTTGGTTTGCCATGGAAGCTGTATAGCAGGATGTACGCTATGGATTTTTTGTTAACCCGTACGCCAAAAGTCCCCTGGCCATAAACAGGAGGGTCGAGGAATTCTTGGCGGGGTTTCTTCGGGTCGTACTTCAGCCGCTTCAGAAAATGTTCTTTCAATGCAGAGCGATTGCTGCTCATGGCCGATCCTTTTTGGGGTAGGTTTCGGGTAGGAGTTTAGCGTTTCGGGTAGGGTTGGGGTAGGAGTTTGACCATTTTTCTTTCGTGGTTATACATTGCCTGTTTTGGGCGATATGGCATATAAATCTTTTAGAAACATATGGATGGGTTATGTCTGGCTTGGATTGTAGTCTCTAAGAGCCTCTGATTCCGTAGTTATAACACTGACTTGTAATCAGTAGGTCCCGAGTTCGACTCTTGGTGCCGGCACCAGGTAAAACAACGAATTAGGCTCGCTTCAAAAGCGGGCCTTTTTTGTTTCTGGCTTTTGAGTACCCCCTGGGTACCACTTCTCTCCTTAAACGCCGAGCGTGACAGGCGGGGCGTCACCCAAAGAAGCAAAAACGAATCTGGGCCCCGGCTGTTCTGTCACTTAGCCGGCATCAGGCGCTCCGGCCAGCGACCGATAAACATTGACCATCGCCAGCACCTTCTCGGTCTGGCTCTGCACTAGGCTGTCACGCATACCCGCCAATTCCTGCTCCGCAGCGAGCAGCTCGAAGTAGCCGATAAAACCCTGTTCATATCGATCACGCGCTTGCTCTACGGCCTGGGTAGCGGCGTCCGTTGCGCTTTGCAGCAATGCCACTCGGTCTTGGGAGTGCTGATAGCGCAACAGCCAGGTTTCGGTCTCTTCCAGCGCAAGCAGTACAGCCTGCCGGTAGTCAGCCAGCAACCTGGCCGATTGGGCGTCGGCAGCATCGATGCGCGCCTGGACGTGTGCTCGATCAAGAAACGTCCAGTCGACACCCAAGGCTACGCGTCCGGTGCGCGCACCACCGGTAAACAGATCCGTGCCATTCCCGGCCAATGAGCCCAGCAATCCGTCCAGAGTAAAGCGTGGGAACAGGTCGGCACTGGCAACGCCGAGGCGTGCGCTGGCTGCCGCCAGACGCCGTTCGGCTGCTTGAATATCCGGCCGCCGGCGTAACACGTCGCCAGGGCTGCCGGCGGCAATCGATGGGCTGCAGCTGGGCAGATCACCATGCACCGCGAGCAAGGTCGTCAGCGCCGTAGGCGTCTGGCCGGTCAGTACGCCAATGCGGTGGATGCCAGCTCCAATAGCTGCTTCCAGTTGCGGGATGACCGCCCGGGTGGAATCCAGCTGGGCGCGTGCCCGTACCTGGTCAAACAGGGTGCCGCGACCCGCCTCCAGGCGAGCACCGACAATATCCAGCGAAGCCTGTTGCAGACTGACGTTCTCTTCGGCCACGCGCAGTTGTTGTTGCAGGCCGCGCAGCTGGAAGTAGCTGCTGGCCAATTGACCTGCCAGGGCCACCTGCAAGGTCTGCCGATCCGCGCCGGCAGCCTGTAGTTCGGCTTCGCTGGCTTCTGTGGCACGCCGCAGCCTTCCGAACAGGTCCAGTTCCCAACTTAGCGCCACTCCTGCCTGATACAACTCCAACCGCTCCTGATCAGGCTGATTTCGTTCCACCTCCGCCAGACGTTGGCCCGACCCACCAGCGCCTGCTGTGACACTCGGTAGTTGATCGCGGCGGGTACCACGCAATAATGCTGCAGCCTCCTGGTAGCGCGCCAATGCTGCCTGCAAGCTCTGATTGTCCACCAGGGTCTGCTCGATCAGTTGAGCTAGCAACGGATCGTCAAAACCCTGCCAGAACAGCTGCTCATTATTCAGGCCAGGTTGATCCGCAGTCAGCGCGGTGGTCTGGTCGTGGGTAAAGTGCGCCATTGGCACCGGAGCCGGCGCCTGATAGTCCGGCCCCACCGCGCAGGCACTTAGCAGTACTGCCATGGATACCATGCTTGCAACCTTATTCATGGGACTCTCCCGTTTTTTGCTCGCCGCGTTTGGCCAAGGTCCTCAGGGCCACGTAAAACACCGGTGTCAGCAGCAGCCCGAACAGCGTCACGCCAATCATGCCGGTGAACACCGTGATGCCCATCGCGTTACGTACCTCTGCGCCGGCGCCGGAGGCGACGACCAGCGGGACCACACCAGCAATAAAGGCTACCGACGTCATGATGATTGGGCGCAAACGCAGACGGCTGGCTTCCAGTGCAGCACTTACGGTGTCACGCCCCTGGATTTCCAGTTCGCGGGCAAATTCGACGATCAGGATCGCGTTCTTGCAGGCCAGTCCCATCAACACCACCAGTCCGACCTGTACGAAAATGTTGTTGTCGCCACCGGCCAGCCAGACGCCAAACAGCGCGGCGAGCAGACACATCGGTACGATCAGGATCACCGCCAGCGGCATTACCCAGCTTTCATACAGCGCGGCTAGCACCAGAAACACCAGCAGCAATGCCAGCGGGAATACCACCATGGCCGCATTGCCCTGGGTCACCTGCTGGAAGCTCAGATCGGTCCATTCCAATGTCATCCCCGCTGGCAATACCCTATCGGCCACCTCCATCACAGTCGCCAGCGTTTGCGCAGAGGAGAGCAGGGACGGGTCGGACTGGCCGATCAGGTCCGCTGCCGGGTAGCCGTTGTAGCGGATCACTGGGTCCGGCCCGAAGCTTTCGCGCAAGGTGACCATGGTATTGAGCGGCACCATCTCGTTATTGGCGTTGCGCGTGTAAAGGTGGTCGATGTCACTGGGTTCGTCGCGGAACTGCGCATCGGCCTGGGCCATGACCCGGTAGGTCCGGCCGAACAAATTGAAGTCGTTGATATATTGCGAGCCGAAATACAACTGGAGGCTGCCGAACAGATCATTCAACCGCACGCCCTGCGCCTTGGCTTGCATGCGATCCACGTCGGCATCCAACTGTGGCACGTTGGCCTGATAGGAGCTGAATGGGTAGAACATGCCCGGCGTTTCGCTCAAGGCCAGGGCCAGGTCGTTAGTGGCGGTTTGCAGCTCACCGTAGCCAGCGCCGCGCCGATCCTGAATATACAGCGAATACCCTGAGCCCGCGCCCAGACCAAATACCGGTGGCGGCATAAAAGTAATCGCGAAGCCTTCGTTGATTCCCCCCAACTGCGCGTTGATGTCATCCGAGATGGCCTGGGCAGTGCGGTCGCGCACTTCGAAATCATCGAACAGGATAAACACCGTGCCCACATTGGGCGTGTTGGTCCCCTGCAAGGCATTGAACCCGACGAAGGCCGCTGCGTCCGAAACGCCTTCGGTGCTCAGCGCGAGCTCACTGACTCGTTGGGCGACCGCTTCGGTGCGGTCCAGCGACGCCCCTTCAGGCAACCGGATACTGCCGATCAGGTAGGTCTTGTCCTGGGTCGGAATAAAGCCGCCGGGTACCTGACCGAACATCAACGCGGTGCCGCCCAGCAGCAACACATACAGCCCGAACACCAGTCCCCGGCGGCTCAAACTGCGGCCGACCAGTGACTCGTAGCGCTGTGCGTTACGCAGGAAGAACCGGTTGAACGGGCGGAATATCCAGCCAAACAGGGAGTTGATGATGCGCGCCGGCAAATCCGGCGGCGCACCGTGCGGCTTGAGCAACGCTGCAGCCAGCGCGGGCGACAGGGTCAGTGAGTTGATCGCGGAGATCACCGTGGCAATCGCGATGGTCATTGCGAACTGGCGGTAGAACTGACCGGTGATGCCGTCCAGAAACGCCATGGGCACAAATACCGCGCAAAGCACCAGGCTGATCGCGACGATCGGACCGCTCACTTCACGCATCGCCTGATGCGCGGCGGCCAGTGGTGCCAGGCCGGCCTCGATATTGCGTTCGACGTTTTCCACTACCACGATGGCATCATCCACCACGATTCCGATGGCCAGTACCATGGCGAACAGCGTCAGCGTATTGATGGAAAAACCCATCATCAGCAGCACCGCAAACGTACCAACAATCGACACCGGTACCGCCAGTAGCGGAATCAGCGAAGCGCGCCAGGTCTGCAAGAACAGGATGACCACCAGCACCACCAGCGCGACCGCTTCGAGCAGGGTAATGATCACCGCCTTGATCGAGGTGCTGACGAATACCGTCGGGTCGTAGGCGACTTCCCAGCCGAGCCCTTCAGGGAAATCCGCTTCCAGCTCGGCCATCTTCTCGCGCACCGCTGCCGACACGTCCAGCGAATTGGAGCCCGGCGCCTGAAAAATTGGCAGCGCGACCGCCTGACGATTATTGAGCAGCGCCCGTAGCGCGTCCTGCGAGGCCGCCAGTTCGATGCGTGCTACGTCCTTCAATAACGTGACTTCGCCTTGTGCACCGGTCTTCAATACGATGTTGCCAAACTCTTCGACCGTTTCCAGGCGACCCTGGGCGTTGATCGAAATCAGCATATCGGACCCATCCGGCATCGGTGGCGCGCCAATCTGACCGGCCGAGACCTGAATGTTCTGCTCGCGCACCGCAGCGCTGATATCGCCGGCGGTCACCCCCAGCGAAGCCGCGCGCTGCGGATCGATCCACAGCCGCATGGCGTAATCGCCCGAACCAAACAGACCTGCCTGACCTACGCCGGGAATACGCGCCAGTTCGTCGCGAATATGCAGCACCGCGTAGTTGCGTATATAGGTGGAGTCCAGACTGTTGTCCGGCGAGATCAGATGCACCGCCATCATCAAGTTCGGCGACTGCTTCTGTGTGGTCACGCCGAGTTGGCGTACATCCTCGGGTAGACGCGGGAGCGCCTGGGCTACTCGATTTTGCACCTGCACCTGGGCCTGATCGGGATCGGTGCCCAAGGCAAAGGTGACCGTCAGTGCCAGGCTGCCGTCACTGCCGGCGACCGACTTCATGTAGATCATGTCCTCGACGCCATTGATGGCCTCTTCCAGCGGGGTGGCCACGGTCTCGGAAATGGTCTTGGGGTTGGCGCCCGGGTAGCTGGCGCTGACCAGCACGCTGGGCGGCACCACCTCGGGATACTCGCTGACCGGCAGCAACGGAATGCTGATCAACCCGACCACGAAAATGATGATCGACAGCACCGAAGCGAAAATCGGACGGTCTACGAAGAAGCGCGAAAAATTCACGGCAACAGCCTCCCGGAACGCGTCCGGAGGCGCGCCCGTATCAGTTGGAAATCAAAAAAGGTTTGTGAGGAACGCTAATGCCTCAACGGGCTGTCGCGACGACCACAGGTGATGGCGCGCGGCGCATATCGACCAGCTCCGGTGCCACCTCGATACCGGGGAAGGCGATCTTCTGCAGACCGTTGACTACCACCCGCTCACCGGCGCCCAGACCTTCGGTGATGATCAGCAAACCATTCACTCGGCGGCCGGTTTCGACAATGCGCCGCTCGGCTCGGTTGTCGTCATCCAGCACATACAGGTATCGGCGATCCTGGTCGGTCATCACCGCTTTCTGATCAACCAGCAGCGCGGCACTGGCTGCCGCCACCGGCATTTCTACCCGGGCAAATTGACCGGGACGCAGCGCTCCGTCCGGATTGGCAACCTGGGCGCGATATTGCAGGGTGCCGGTCCGGGGGTTGTACTGGTTATCGATAAAGTCCAACTGGCCCTGATAGGGAAAGTCGTCCCCACCCGCTAGCCCGATACGCACCGGCACGCTCTGGCCGTGCGGATTATCCTGCACGGTCTGCTGGTCGCTTTCGAAGTAGACGTAAAGCGGGTCGACCGACACCAGCGTCGAGAGCAAAGTAGTATCTGCCGTGGCGAGATTTCCACGTGTTACCTGGGCGCGGCCTATGCGCCCGCTGACCGGCGCCTTGACCCGGGTGTACTCCAAATTCAGCTGCGCGCTTTCCAGCGCTGCGGCCGCGGCATTCACTCCAGCCTGAGCCATGGTCTTCGCCGCATTGCGCTGCTCGAACTCCTCGCGGGAGATGGCCCGGCGCTCCCATAGCTGTTCGGACCGGGCCGCCTCGCTGCTCGCTAGAGTCAACTGGCTGCGCATGCGCGCCAGCTCGGCCTGCGCCAACTGCTCACGGGCTTCGTAGGGGCGTGGGTCTATAACGAAGAGCACGTCTCCCTCGCTGACCAGTTCGCCTTCTTCAAAGCCGACCTGATCGATATAGCCGCTGACTCGCGGACGCAGCTCCACTGTTTGCGGCGCCTCGACCCGGCCGCTGAAGGCTCCCCACAGGGTTACTGACTCGGGCTTTACGACGGCCACCTCAACCTCCGGGGGTGGTAGTGGCGTTGCGCTTTCCTGTCCTCGGGCGTCGCAGCCGGCCATGACGGCCAACAGCAAGGCGCCGAGCAATGTCATTTTGGCTTCCTTAAAGGTGATAGTTTGCATGTGGTTCTCACTTCCCGTCGGGGCTACTGATCTGAATCGTTCGCAGGAAGACGCAGGGCGCCTTGGTAGTGTTGAACCATACGGCCAGTGCCGTTATCACAGGTAGCGCATTACTGCCGCATGATTGCCTGATTCTATTTATACAGAAACAAGCAGCAATATCATCAGGTCCGAAAAATGCCATTAAGACTGAACATCTGCCCTTCTTAAGGGCCGTACTGGCGGTTGTTTGCGCGATCCTGCCGGTTTGTTGCCTATTCCTGCAATAGTCACATAACCGTCATATGCCTTACCCAATCCTGTATATACTGCTTGCACGCTTTTGGAGGTAATCATGCATCCCGTCGTCCATTCAGCTCCTGCACTCGATACCGTTCTCACCCCGGCTCTCACCCCGGCGCCACTGCCCGATGCACCTATGTGCCGTGAGCTCGCCGAGCTGGTTTCGGCCAGAATGACCCAGGAAGGCGTCTATGAAACCGACATTCCGGGGCTGGACCTGTTTCGGGTCGATGCCCCTACTAGCTGTATGTCCACCGTCTATGAGCCGTCGCTGTGTGTGATCGCCCAGGGTCGCAAGGTGGTACAGCTGGGTGATCGGGAGATCGTCTATGGCGCTCTCAGCTATATGGTGTCCAGCGTCGACCTGCCGGTGAACGGGCGCGTGGTGGATGCCTCTCCGGAAAACCCGTTTCTGGCAGTGAAAATTAATATCGACCCCGCCGAGGTAGCCGAACTGGTGTTGCAATTAGGCGACGCCGCCGCGTATCGAGGGGCCGTTGATTGTCCCTATTCAGCCTGCGGCCTCTGCGTTGCCCAGGTCGATCTGGGCATACTCAATGCGATGACCCGGCTGGTGGGATTACTTGATTCTCCGACCGACGCGCGCGTGCTGGCACCCTTGATTCAGCGTGAAATCATTTATCGCGCGCTGGTCGGTGAGATGGGTTCGCGCATGCGCGAGTTCGTGTCCGCCGACAGTCAGTCGAATCGTATTTCGCGGGTGATTTCGGTGCTCAAGGATCGGTTTGCTGAGCCGCTGCGAGTGCGTGAACTGGCGGAAGACGTGAATATGAGCGAGTCGACGCTGTACCACAGTTTCAAGCAGGTCACGCGCATGTCGCCGCTGCAGTTTCAAAAAAAATTGCGCCTGCACGAGGCGCGACGGCTGATGCTCAGCGAGGGCCTGGAAGCCGCTACGGCCAGCTACAGGGTCGGCTATGAGAGCCCCTCGCACTTCAGCCGTGAATACAGCCGCATGTTTGGCGCACCGCCGCGCGCGGATGTGGTCAAATTGCGTGGCGAAACACGCATGAGCGTGCCGGCGTAGGCTGCATTCTCTGGCAGGCAGGCAGGCAGGCAGGCAGGCAGGCAGGCAGGAGATCCAACGCGAAATAGTAGCCCACCACTCAACTGGTGAGCTTCGCCTCTCTTGCGCTATAACGGATAGCGGCTCAGCTCCCGCGCTATTACTAACCGCTGAATCTCGCTAGTGCCTTCATATATCTGCGTGATACGCGCATCGCGGTATAACCGCTCAACTGGATAATCCTCCAGATAGCCGTAGCCGCATGGATCTGAATGGCCTGGGAGCAGACTTTCTCGGCCATTTCACTGGCAAACAACTTGGCTTGAGAAGCTTCTGACAGGCATGGTAGGCCGGCGGTGCGCAGGCGCGCTGCGTGGAGGACCAGCAGACGGGTGGCGTTCAGTCTGGTGTGCATATCGGCCAGCATATTGGCAATGCTCTGGTGCTCGGTGAGTGCGACGCCGAACTGTGTACGGTCACGGGCGTAGCCAAGGGCAGCTTCGAATGCTGCTCGGGCGATCCCTAACGCCTGCGCCGCGATGCCGATGCGTCCCCCTTCGAGATTGGACAGCGCAATCGCCAGTCCCTTCCCGCGCGGCCCTAGCATGTTGGCTTCGGGAATCCGGCAATTGTCGAAACTGATGGCGCAGGTGTCGGAGGCGCGGATGCCCATCTTGTGCTCCATGCGTTCCACCTTGAAGCCCGGGTTGTCGGTGGGTACCAGAAAAGCCGACAGGCCTTTTTTACCCAGTTCCGGGTCGGTGACGGCGAACACGATGGCAAGGCTGGCGCGTTTGCCGTTGCTGACAAATTGCTTCGCCCCATTGATCACCCACTCGCCATTGTCGAGTACTGCACGGGTTCGCAGGTTATGCGCTTCGGAGCCGGCGTGTGGCTCGGTCAGGCAAAAACAGCCAATGGCCTGGCCGGCAGCCAGGGACGGCAGCCACTCTTGCTGTTGCGCCTCGGTGCCGAATTTGAGTATCGGACCGCAGCCTACGGAATTGTGAATGCTCATCAGCGCGCCTGTTGCACTGCAGCCTGCCGAAATTTCCTCTACCGCCAGGGCGTAAGCGACATAATCCAGATAGCTGCCGCCCCATTCTTCCGGCACGACCATGCCCAGCAGGCCGAGTTCGCCCATCTGGCGGACCACTGCGTCATCGATCCAGCCGGCCTGGTCCCACTCGGCGGCGCGTGGCGCGAGTTCAGTCTGGGCGAACTGGCGGGCCATATCCCGGATCATGCGCTGGTCTTCGTTGAGTTCAATGTCGTGCATAGGTTGTCTCTCTGATCGCTGCTGTCAGGCTTGGCGCTGGATGCCGCCGGCACCCGTGGCGAAGCCGTGGAAGAATTCATTTACTTGTCGCGGGGCGACTTCTTCAAGCGTTGCCGGATTCCAGCGTGGTGACTTGTCCTTGTCGATGAGCAAGGCTCGCACGCCTTCCATGATATCGCCCTTGCTGAACCACTGCCGGTCGAGGTGCAGCTCCAGTGCAAAGCAATCCGCCAGGCTCAGCTCGCGACCGCGGCGGACCAGTTCCAGGGTAACGCTCATGGACAAGGGGGAGCGGCTATTGAGCAGTGATACGGTTTTTTCTGCCCAGTCCTGGTAGGACACGCAATGCTCGGTTTCCAGCGAGCGGCGTATGCCGAGCAGATCGTCATGACCGAAGTGCCGATCTATAGCCGAGCGTATGGCCTTGATTTCAGAGCCGGGCATCTTGCTGGAACACATTCTCGCCAACAGGCCATCCAGATCCCCACCTGCATTGTCGGACCAGGTCATGCTGTTCAGTTCACGATCCAGCTCCGCCAGCATGTCACTCGCCAGACAGTGGTCGGCCAGGCCGGTGTAGAGAGCATCTGCGGCGCGTATTTGTGTGCCGGTGAGGCCCAGGTACACTCCGATCTCTCCGGGCAGCCGCGACAGAAAGTAGCTGCCGCCCACATCCGGAAAATAGCCAATGCCGGTTTCCGGCATGCCCATCCGCACCCGCTCAGTGATTACCCGGTGCGACGCGCCCTGCACCAGCCCCATGCCGCCGCCAAGCACAAAGCCATCCATCAACGCGAGAACTGGTTTTGGGTAGTTGTGGATGGCTTGATCCAGCGCATATTCTTCCTCGAAGAAAGTGATATGCATGCTGTCGCCTGCCTTGAAGCTGTCGTACAGCGCCCGGATGTCACCACCGGCGCAGAACGCCTTTTCGCCACGTCCGCGCAGCACCACGGCCACTATGTCGTCGTTCTTACTCCAGCGGTCAAGCTGATCGCGCAGCATCCTGATCATGTCCAGCGTCAGGGCGTTTAAGCCTTCGCGGCGGTTGAGAGTGAGATGCCCGATCTGGTTGCGCTCCTCCACCAGAACCGGGAGCTGTGAATCACTCATCCTTGCCTCCGGCATAAAGCTTGATGATTGCGGAGAAATCCAGTGCGCCATTTCCCTGGCCGCTGAAGGTCTGATACAGCTGCTGGGCAAGAGCGCCGAGTATCACCGGCTGGCGGGCTTGTTTGGCGGCGTCGGTAGCCAGCCCCAAATCCTTGAGCATGAGGTCAGTACCAAAACCACCTGAATAGCCCCGTGACGCGGGGGCGCTGTCCATTACGCCAGGGTAGGGGTTGTACGTATCCGAGCTCCAGCAACGTCCGCTGGAGGTATTGATGATGCCTGCGAGTACCTTCGGGTCCATACCGAGCGATACGCCAAGATTCATCGCTTCGGCTGTGCCTATCATGGAAATCGCCAGCAGCATGTTATTGGCGACCTTGGCCACCTGGCCGTTACCCGCCGGGCCGCAATGGACGATGTTCTTGCCCATGGCCTGAAGTACCGGCAGTGCAGCGTCAAAGTCCGCCTGCTCGCCGCCGACCATGAAGGTCAGCGTGCCGGCTGCAGCGCCACCGGTACCGCCGGATACTGGCGCGTCGAGCATCAGGTTGCCGTGCTTGCTGGCGGCGGCCTCTACTTCCCGAGCGCTCATCGGATCGATGGTTGAGCTGTCGATGAGTCTTACCTTGGGGCTGACGTGCGCCAGCAGACCCTCGTCACCCAGGTACACGCTTTTGACGTGCTGGGCGGCTGGCAACATGGTGATGATCAGCTCGACGTCGCTCTTCGCCAGTGCCGCGATGGTATCGGCGGCTGTGGCACCGGCTTCAACCAGCTGGTCCACCGCAGGCTTGGACAAATCGAAGACGGTGAGCTGATGGCCGGCTTTGACCAGGTTAAGGGCCATCGGGCCGCCCATGTTGCCAAGACCAAGGAATCCAATTTTCATGACAGTTGCCTCGTTATTGTTCTAGCTGTGGGTAAACACCGGCTTGCGCTTTTCAGTAAAGGCCAGCATGCCTTCGCGCTGGTCGGCGGTGGCAAAGATCGAGTGGAATAGCGTCGCTCTGCCTGGTTCATTTAAGAGCAATGGTGGTATTTACCGCGCCAGCCACTTCATCCTCATCGAACCAGCGAGCGGTCACGGTCTTGGTTTGGGTGTAGAACATGATGGCCTGCTTGCCGTAGGGGCCCAGATCGCCCAGCTTGGAGCCCCGTGAGCCGCTAAAGGAGAACAGCGGCACAGGTACGGGAATTGGCACGTTGATGCCTACCTGGCCCACGTCGATATCTTCCTGAAAACGTCGGGCTGCGGCGCCTGAGCGGGTAAATATGGCAGTGCCGTTTCCGTTCGGATTGGCGTTGATAAGCTCGATCGCTTCATCCAGTTTGTCGGCTTGCATCACGCAAAGCACCGGCCCGAAAATTTCCTGATGATAGACGGTCATCTCCGGCTTGACGCCAGCAAAGATGGTCGGACCGATAAAGCTGCCTTTCTCGTAACCGCTAACCGTCGGGTTGCGTCCGTCCAGCACCAGTTCGGCCCCTTCATCGATACCTTTCTGAATCAATCCGTGGATGCGTTCCAGCGCTGAACAGGACACCACTGGACCGATATCCGTGCCTGGCTCTACCCCACCATTGATTTTCAGCGTTTGCGCAAGGCGGGCCAGTTCCGGCAGCCAGTTGCGTGCCTCGCCAACCAGCACCACCACAGGCAAGGCCATGCAGCGCTGGCCCGCCGCCCCGAAAGCCGCGCCCAGCAGATTGTTCAGCGTCTGCTGCTTGTTGGCGTCGGGCATGACGATGGCGTGGTTTTTCGCGCCCATCATGCACTGGGCACGTTTGCCGGACTGGATGGCCCGATTGTAAACATGGGTGCCGACGTGGGTGGATCCGACGAAAGAGACTGCCTTGATGTCGGCGTGATCACAGATCGCATTCACCGCATCCACGCCGCCGTGTATCACGTTCAGCACGCCGGGCGGAATACCCGCTTCCAAAGCTAGCTCCACCAGGCGCATGGTAACCATCGGGTCCTGTTCGGAGGGCTTCAACACGAAGGTATTGCCGGTGGCGATCGCCATTGGAAACATCCACAGTGGAATCATGGCCGGGAAATTGAACGGAGTGATGCCGGCGCATACGCCGAGCGGCTGCATCAGTGTATAGGTGTCCACCCCACCGGCCACGTTGTTGGCCAGCTCGCCCAGCTGTAGGTTGCCGACAGCAGAGGCATGTTCGACCACTTCCAGACCGCGAAACACGTCGCCCTCGGCATCAGCTAGAGTCTTGCCCTGCTCGGCGGTCAGAATCGCAGCCAGTTCCTTGATGTTGTCGCGGATCAGCTGCTGGTACCTCAGAAATACACGGGCTCGGGCGCCGATAGGCGTTTTGCGCCAGGTCTTGAATGCTTGCTTGGCGCTGGCGACGGCGGCATTGATTTCATCTTGCGTAGCGAAGGGTACCCGCGCCAGCACTTCCTGAGTGGCTGGGTTGATGACGTCGCGCCACTGCTCGGTTTGGGATTCGACGAATTCGCCGTTGATCAGTAGTTTGACAGTAGGGACATTATTGCTGCTCATGGGAACGGCCTCTGGGCTCAGCGCAAGCCTCGGTTGTTTAATAAAGTAGATAGATAGTACAAGTGCATTTTTACTGGCTACAATTGGCAGATCCGCAACACAGGTCTGCATTTATGCACAGAGCAAGGCGATTGGATGGATTGGGATAATCTGCGGTATTTTCTTGAGCTCAGCCGGGCAGGGCGTTTGACCACTGCGGCGCGGCGGCTGGGTGTCGACCACACTACTGTGTCGAGGCGTATTCAGGCGCTCGAAAAAAGCCTCGGTGTGACGCTGTTTATCCGGCAGACAACCGGTTATACCCTGACCGAAGCCGGCCGCAGCTTGTTGCCACAGGTGGAGCTGATGGAGGGAGCCAGCGTCCGGATCGAGCAGGCGCTTCCGAACTCCGAAGAGCAGCTATCAGGCCGGGTGCGCATAGGCGCCACCGAGGGCTACGGCACCATCATGCTGGCGGGGCAACTCAGCGGCCTTAGTCAACGATACCCTCATTTGCATCTGGACCTGCTGGCGCTTCCGCGGGCGGTGAGATTGTCGCGTCATGAAGCAGATATCGTGATCACCCTGGAGCGTCCCGAACGGGGGCCTTTCATTATTACCAAGCTGACCGACTACGTGCTGCGCCTCTATGCCAGCAAAGACTATCTGGAACAGCACAGCCCGATCCGCAGGCGAGAGGACCTGGCCAAGCACCGGTTCGTCAGCTACATAGATGACTTGGTCTTCAGTAAGGAGTTGCTGTTTCTCGACGAAATCGCCGGCTCGGATGAGGTCAGCCTGCGCAGCACCAGCGTGCTGGCGCAGCAGGAAGCTATCGCCGCGGGTGCCGGGATCGGCATCCTGCCGGCCTTTTCCGCAGATACAGATTCCCGCCTGAGCCTGGTCCTGCCCGAACAGATCCGCTTTATCCGCACCTTCTGGATGCTGATGCCCATCGAATTGAAGGACATCGCGCGGATGCGGGTCACCTGGGACTACCTGCGCGAGATGGCGGAGGACTCTCAAGCGCGGCTATTAGCGGCTCGCTGAAGCGGGCGGCTCATTCTTCGGTAGCGATGTAGAGTCGCCAACCGTGCTCAGGTCTGCGGCGGACTGCAAATTTTTTCAACTTTTCCAGTCTTGGACGATCCGGTCTACATCTACCATCGAATAAATCCACTCACGCCCGGATTTCTCTTTCTTGAACAACTTTTTTTGCACCAGCCCGTTCAAAACCGATGCCGCAGTGTTGTAGGAGCACCCCAGATTCTCTTTCACATTGGCAGCGGTAAATTGGCTAGCAATACCATTCTTGGCGACTTGGAGTACCGTTTTCTGCTTGTCGCTCAACTCCCGGTACAAGCCGGATTCGTACAGGAAGGTATTAAATGTCTGAATATTATCCATGGCCCGCTGGCAGGCACTTTTGAACTCGGCAATGGCACGGGTAATCACACGGCACTGGTAGTCAATGAAATAAGTTAGATCCATCTCATCCGTCTCCGTGAATAGATAGCTTTTGCCATACTGGACCGGCGCGGCTTTGAGCAGGGTGCTGATGGCTATATAGCGGAACGCAGCGAAGTCCTGCTTAAACAGATACCAATAGAACAGCGAACGGGCGACTCGGCCATTACCATCACGAAACGGGTGCTCGAAGCCTATGGCGAAGTGCAGCACAATGGCCTTGAGCAGGGGATGCAGGTATTGGCTGCTTTCCACATCGTGGTGATTGCCGTTGGCCCATTTGGCCAGCTTGGTTAAGCGCCGTTCCAAGCCTTTGGCGGGTGGCGGCGTATGCACGATATTGCCTTCGGCATCCACGACCACGACTTCATCGTCCGCACGTAAAGCGCCAGGTTGATATTTGTCATCGTCGATACCTTCCACCCCGACCCTATGCATTTCTGTAATTAGCTCAGTGCTCAATGGCTTGTGCCGCTGATTCCAGGCGAACTGCATAAGCCTGAAATTGCCCACAATCATCTTTTCATCAGGACTTCTCGGGCCGAGCTGACGCTTAAGGAGTGCTTTGGCCACCTTGGTCGTGGTAGCCGCGCCCTCCAACTGGCTGCTGCTGATGGCTTCGTCTTCTACCAAGTCTTTGAGCAAGTACTGCACATGCTGCAGCTCGCCGATATTGCCGCTTATCCACTCCAGCGCAGCGCGTGAGGTGTGCCGGTCTGCTTCTGCCATGGCCATCTGCATGGCGGGCGTCAGTAAAAGCTTGCCAAGCTGCTCGGGTTCACCTAGCGGGATAATAGGATTGAGCTGACGTTGACGAGCTTGCTTGACCACCGACCAGGCCAAGCTGTGATCAAGCTCCTTGGGTATCCTGAAGCGAAGCTCATCGAAGTGCTGATAGCGACCCTTGTCGTCGAGAGGTGTAAACAGCTCGAGGTACTCACCAATAAGATTGGACTGCTGCACGCTGAGCTGCGCAAAAGGGTTTTCAATCAGGGCGGGAGGGCGCTTGACCATGCTGTTATCTCAATCGCAGTCGAATTTGAGATATAGATACAGCATAAGACAGTTAAAACTCAAATATATTTATTTTTGAGTTTTAAGCGAGCAAAGAATTATTCAGCGATAAAGCCACTCCTGATGCGTGTCGCTTCGATCCCGCGTTACATAAGTCGCCCCTCTAACGGGTCTGTTCAGACTTGGCGCCTGGCATAAAGATTAGAGGGTGCCGTCAATCAGAGTTCAGCGCCGCCTGACGGCTGAATGCGCAACCCTGCAAGTTGCTCACGAACTGCGTCCGGCAACGGCGTCGGGCGGTCCGTGGCTCGATCAATGACGACCATCACGCTATTGGCCGAGGCTTGCACACCATCATCCCCCAGGGCACAGCCGGTAAACACGAAGGACGAATTGCCGATGCGGCTGATTCCCGCCGCCAGGGTGACGGGCTCCCAGCCGGGGCGATAGTGCTCATAGCTGATATCCGCGGAGGCAATGAGGATGCCCAGCCCGCCCAGATCCAGATGTCGGATGGCGCCGAAGCGAGCCTGTTCCATATAGCGGGCAAGCGCCGCTTCGCTACGCTGACTATCCGCATCCATATCCGCGTAACGGGGCGTAAGCTGCTGAATGACGGCAAAATCCCGTGCGCCAGTCAGGTGGTTCCGATAGTCGGGAGCGGGCAATTGATCGCATTCCCCGTTAACGGCTGCTGCCAGGCTGGACCGGATATCCGCAGGCACATCGACCCGCTGGCCCTGTTCGAAGGCGCCCATTACGCACTCCTGGGTACCCACGTGATCGCCGTTCTGATACAGCTCACTGCGCACGCGATAGCTGTCCGTGGCGCATGCCAGCACTTGCACCTGTGCCTCGACATTGCTGCCATACCAGGTAACCAGCCGGTAATCGGTAATGGTGCGCAATGGCCGCAGCCGCACGCCATCGGAGAACCAGCTATCCGGACCAAAACGATCCAGGTGGGCCTGCAAACGAGCCTCCTGATGAAGCTGGTATATCCGCGAATTGTTGACGTGCCGCCAGGTATCCAGATCGGTGTAGCGAGGAGTGATTACGCACCGGAAGATGCTTTTGTCGCTGGTTTTGCTGTCAGTCATGACGCCAGTAATCCTTGAATGCTCCGCCTGTTCAGCCTGCAAGCATGTGGCTATCGAAGGCGTCCCGCAACCCAATCCGGCTCCAATAGATGTGGCAAATACATCCATATGCGGTACGGGGTCTGTCCTCTGGGTATGAGTGCCGAGGAACCTTCATCGCTGTCTCCGCTCTCTTATACAAAGGGCCAGCAGGGGCACGGGCAATGAGCCAGTCACTCGATGAGTACAACCGCAAGCGTGATTTCGGCGCGACGCCGGAGCCGTCCGGGGCGTCCCGGGCTAGGCGTTCGAAGAAGAAATCCGAGCATGCGTTGCAATATTGCATCCAGAAGCACGACGCCACCCGGCTGCACTATGACTTTCGTCTGGAACTGAACGGAACGCTGAAGAGCTGGGCAGTGCCGAAGGGTCCGAGTCTTGACCCCAAAGCCCGGCGGCTGGCTGTGCATGTTGAAGACCATCCACTTGATTACGCCACCTTCGAAGGCAATATCCCGGAAGGACACTACGGTGCGGGTGATGTGATTGTGTGGGATCGAGGCGTATGGGTGCCGCAGGACGACGCGCAGCAGGGCTATGAAAAGGGCAAGCTCAAGTTTGAGTTACAGGGCGAGAAGCTCAGCGGCAGCTGGAATTTGGTGCGCACCAACATGGACGGCAAGAAAGAGCAGTGGTTTCTGATCAAGTCCAATGACAGCGCTGCCAAACCTGCTGCGGACTACGATGTAACCAAAGAACTACCCGACAGCGTATTGAGTGATCGAACCATCGTGCCGAAAAAGCGCGGCGCCCAGCGCACCGCAACGGGGGCGGGCAAGGCTGCCGAAGCCAAGCCGGTAGAAAAGACCCCAGCTAAAAAGCGTGCTACGGCATCCAGCAAGCGGGCCAAGCTGAACGGCGCGACCAAAGCGCCATTGCCCGAAGCCCTCAAGCCAGAGCTGGCTACGCTGGTTGAATCGGTGCCCGAAGGCGACTGGCGTTATGAAATCAAGTTTGACGGCTACCGCGTGCTGGCCCGCATTGAAGACGGTGAGGTAAAACTGTTCACGCGCAACGGTCATGACTGGACCGCAAAACTACCCCGCCAGGCCGAAGCACTGGCAAGCCTCGGGTTGGAATCGGCGTGGCTGGACGGGGAAATGGTGGTGGCGGACGAGGAGGGGCTGCCTGACTTTCAGGCCCTGCAAAATGCCTTCGAAACCAACAAGAGTGGGTCGATCGTTTATTACCTCTTCGACATGCCCTATCTGGATGGAATGGATCTGCGTGAGGTACCGGTCGAAGAGCGGCGCGGCGCATTGGTAAACGTGCTGGAGCGTAGCGAGGATGAGATTCTGCGCTTCTCTGAAGACTTTGATGAGACGCCCGAGGCGATGCTCAACAGTGCCTGTCAGATGAAGATGGAGGGCCTGATCGGTAAGCGTGCCGGTAGCAGCTACGTCTCGCGTCGCAGTAGCGACTGGATCAAACTCAAGTGCTCGCATCGCCAGGAATTCGTGATAGTCGGCTACACCGACCCCAAGGGTAGTCGCAAGGCCTTTGGCGCGCTGCTTCTTGGCTTGCATGATGACGACAGCGGTGAACTGCGCTACGCCGGCAAGGTGGGCACCGGCTTCAACGAAGCCACGCTGCGCACCCTGTTCAAACAGCTTGAGCCGCGTGAGGTCAAAAAATCGGCCGTCAGCAACCCGCCCAAAGGTTATGAGGCCAAAGGGGTACACTGGCTCAAACCCGAGCTGCTCGCGGAAATCGCCTTCGCCGAGATGACCTCGGATGGCAGTGTAAGGCATGCGGTTTTTCACGGTCTCAGGACCGACAAACCCGCCAAGGACATTACCGAGGAGCGACCCGCGAAGGCGGCGAAAGAGCCGACAGCCAAGCGCAAGACCACCGCTAAAGCCGCCTCTGCGACCAAAGCCAAGCCCACCTCCGAGACCAACACGTCGGCGAGCAGGAAAAGCACGGCCGGCAAGGCCAGCGGTAATTACCGAATCACCCATGCGAGCCGGGTGATCGACGCAACAAGTGGCGCAACCAAGGGCCAACTGGCTGAGTACTACGCATCGACCGCCGAGTGGATTCTGCCGCATTTAAAGGATCGCCCCCTAGCGCTGGTGCGAGCGCCGGAGGGTTTGGCGGGCGAGCTGTTTTTTCAGAAGAACCCTGACCGTTTATCGATTCCTGGCATCGAAACCATGGGCAAGGAGTATTCCGGCCAGCCGGTGATGATGGTCAATAACCCCGAAGCATTGGTCGGCTCGGTGCAGATGAGCACCATTGAATTCCACACCTGGAACGCCACCTCTGCGGATCTGGAGCGGCCTGATCGCTTTGTCCTGGACCTGGACCCTGACCCAGCCCTGCCCTGGAAGGCGATGCTGGAGGCTACCCAATTGACCCTGACGGTGCTGGACGAACTGGGCCTGACCTCGTTTCTGAAAACCAGCGGCGGCAAGGGCATACATTTGGTGGTACCGCTTACGCCTGACGCTGATTGGGCCCAGGTAAAGGCGTTCAGCCAGGGCATCGTCAAGTACATGGCCAAACTGATGCCCGACCGCTTCTCCGCCATATCAGGGCCAAAGAACCGCATAGGGCGCATTTTTATCGACTATCTGCGCAACAGTCAGGGGGCCACTACCATCTGCGCCTACGCGGCCCGGACTCGCGAGGGAATGCCCGTCTCCGTGCCGATCTATCGCGACGAGGTGCAAGACCTCAAGAATGCCAACAGCTGGACCATTCACAACCTGCACGAACGCCTGGCCGAGCTGGATGATGACCCTTGGGCCGGGTACGCCGATGTAGAACAAACTATTACAGCCGACATGCGAGAGCGACTTGGCATCAAAGCGCCAAAGGCTAAAAAGGGAAAATCGGCAGGATGAACCAAGAGGCTGGTTGTCAGTCGAAATGCTCACACTCACGGCAATTTGGAGCACCTAATGCTGAAGTTTCTCGCCAGCACTGCAGGTATCATTTTTCTCATCGGTCTTATAGTTGTCATTGGCCTGCTGATGCTGATTTTCTGATTGCATCGCGGCTTTACGGAAAGCCCAGCCGCCTACCTGCCCAGGTCTAGTGCGGCGGGAATCACCAATCGGAGTTTGAATGCACTTTTCCAGGACGCTATTGCTTGCCACTGTCTTCAGCGGGACGGTCTCCGTCAGCGCTGAGGAACTGCAGCCCTACGATGCGCAATTGTCAGGTTTCGACTACGCCTATCCGGTGCAGCGTTTCGAGTTGGAATCGCAACGCCAGAGCCTGGAGATTGCCTATATAGATGTAACGCCTGAGGAGCCTAACGGGCGCACCGTGGTGCTCATGCATGGCAAGAATTTCTGCGCCGGCACCTGGGAGCGAACCATTGCGGAGCTGATGGAGGCTGGCTACCGGGTTATCGCGCCCGATCAGATCGGCTTTTGCAAGGCGTCCAAGCCGGAACATTATCAGTTCAGCCTGCACCAGCTCGCGGCGAATACGCATGCGCTGCTCCAGAGCCTTGAGCAGGAAAAGGTGACGGTGATGGGGCATTCGATGGGCGGCATGCTCGCCACACGCTACGCGCTGATGTATCCCGATCAGGTCGAGCAGCTGGTGTTGGTCAACCCCATTGGTCTGGAGGACTGGAAAGCCAAGGGTGTGCCGTATCAGACCATCGAAGAGAACTATCAGTCTGAACTGGGCAAGACCGCAGAAGGCATCAAGGCCTACCAGAAATCCACTTACTACGTGGGGGAATGGGAGCCGGAATATGACCGCTGGGTGAACATGCTGGCGGGCATGTATCTGGGCGATGACAAGCAGCTGGTGGCCTGGAACCAGGCGCTCACCACGGACATGGTGTTTACCCAGCCAGTGGTCTACGAATTTGACGAGTTGGCAATGCCCACACTGCTATTGATAGGTGGGAAAGACAACACTGCAATCGGCAAGGCCCAGGCGCCCGCCGAAATACGGGATACACTCGGACGCTACGACCTGCTCGGCAAAGAGGTAGCACGTATTATCCCCAAGGCCTCGCTGGTCGAGTTTCCGCAGCTTGGTCATTCGCCGCAGATCCAGTCGCCGGAGCTTTTTCACGAGGCGCTTATCAAGGGGCTGGCTGAGCTCTGAACTGCCTCGGCGGCCCGCCACTCATGGTGCGAGCTCCTTCGGTAGGAGGTCGTTCTGTCCGCGGGTCGTTCTGATTCCGCATTGATGGCACATTTCGTCGACCCCCGATGAACTTTTTGTCACCGATTGTGACCAATTGGTGGTCACTCATTCATTTGTCTGACGCGGCTCTAACCCCCTATTTATCCTGCGATTGGCGCAAGGAAGGCCTTATGAAAATTCTGGTACTCGGTAATCTTGGTTACGTCGGCCCGGCAGTGGTCAAAGAATTGGCAGAACGCCATCCTGACGCCATCTTGCACGGCCTTGATAATGCCTATTTTGCGCATTGTCTGACCGGTGCTCCTTCTTTCCCCGAACGGCATTTACATCAGCAATTCTACGGCGACGTACGCTCCGTCTCGGCGCAGATGCTGGAGGGTTATGACGCGGTGGTCGAACTGGCAGCCGTGTCCAACGACCCAATGGGCAACCGCTTTGCTGCGGTCACCGAAAACATCAATCAGAACGCCACGGTGTCCATCGCGAAGATGGCTGCGGCCGCTGGAGTGCGTAACTTCGTGTTCGCTTCGAGCTGCAGCGTCTATGGCGTGGCGCATGGCGCACCCCGCTGTGAGACCGATCCGGTCGCCCCGATGACCGCCTACGCAAAATCCAAGATTGGCGCGGAAGAAGAGTTGGCGGACATTGGCGGCGACATGGTGATTACCTGTCTGCGCTTCGCTACCGCATGCGGCATGTCTGATCGGCTGCGTCTGGATCTGGTGCTTAACGACTTCGTCGCCTGCGCACTCAGCGAAGGCAAGATCACCGTACTCAGCGATGGCTCACCCTGGCGGCCGCTGATCGACGTGGTCGATATGGCGCGGGCCATCGATTGGGCGATACAGCGGTCCGCTGATAACGGCGGTCGCTTCCTGCGTATCAACGCTGGTTCCGACGAGCGCAACCACCAGGTCAGGGATCTGGCCCATGCGGTTGCTGAAGCCATTCCCGGCACCAGCGTAAGTATCAATACCGATGCGCCGGTTGATAGCCGGTCCTACAAAGTCGATTTCAGTCTGTTCAGGAAGCTGGCGCCGGACCACCAGCCGGTGATGACGCTGGATAGCTCCATCAGCAATCTCGTTCAGGGCCTCAAGCGCATGAAGTTCAACGACTCGGATTTCAGAACCTCGCCGCTGATGCGCCTGCATGTGTTGCAGGGGCACATAGCGGAAGGGCGGCTGTCGGAAAATCTGGACTGGCTGCCAAGTCAACCATCGTCCAACGGACCAATCTAAAGCTGGTCATAGACCTAAGGAGAGGTGAAGTCATGAAAGTGGCAATTTTTGCAGGCGGTTTTGGTACTCGGCTGAGTGAAGAAACTGCGATACGTCCCAAGCCAATGGTTGAGGTGGCCGGCAAGCCCATCATCTGGCACATCATGAAAATGTATGCCCATCACGGTTTCAGCGAGTTCGTGGTGCTCGGCGGTTACAAGGTCGACTACATCCGGGACTACTTCCTCAACTACCGGGGCAAGCGCTCCGACTACACCATTGATCTCGGTACCGGGGCAGTGGAGTGGCATGACGAGGCGAAGGAAAACTGGAAAATCACCGTTCTGGATACCGGCGGCGATACCATGACCGGCGGCCGCCTGAAGCGCGCCCAGAAGCATTTGTCTGATGGCCCTTTCTGTCTGACCTATGGCGATGGCGTCAGTGATGTCGATATCACCGCGCTGGTCGAGGCGCATCGTCAGTCCAGGGCCTGGTGCACCCTGACCGCGGTCACCCAGCCGGGCCGGTATGGGGCGTTGCGTCTGAATGCCAGCCTTAGCCAGGTTGAGGGTTTCCGGGAAAAAGGTGCTAAGGACGGCGGGTTGATCAATGGTGGCTTTTTCGTCTGCGAGCCAGAGGTTTTCGATCTTATCGATGACGACCAGACCGTATGGGAGAACGAGCCCATGGAGAGAATGGTCGAGCGCGGCAAGCTCGCCAGTTTTGCCCACGAGGGCTACTGGCAAAGCATGGATTCGTTGCGCGACAAGGTGGTGCTGGAAGAAGCCTGGGCCAAAGGTGCGCCCTGGAAACTCTGGAAAGACTGAGCTGATCCCACCATCGGAGATTGAATATGATTATTGTTGATAGTGCGCTGGCCCGGCGCCAGGCTGAAGGCCGACCCATCCGCGTGGGCATGGTGGGGGCGGGATTTCAGGCCAGCGGAATTGCCCTGCAAATCATGACAGCAACGCAGGGAATGACCCTGTGCGCAGTCGCCAACCGTAACATCGCTGCCGCCGTGGCCCTGTTTGATCAGGTCGGTGTGCAACCGGCGCGTTGCGATACGCAGGCTGAGCTGGAGAAAGCCATCGCTTCGGGTCGTCCGGCGGTGACCGAGGATGCGCAAGCCCTCGCGCGCGCCGATGGCCTGGATGCAATCATCGAAGTGACCGGTTCCATCGAATTCGCCGCGCATGCCGTTCTGGCTGCACTGGAAAGCGGCAAGCATGTGGTTCAGATGAACGCCGAGCTCGATGGCACCATTGGGCCGATACTCAAGGCGCGGGCCGATGCAGCGGGGGTGATCTATACCTTTTCCGACGGCGACCAGCCCGGCGTGCAGATGAACCTTTACCGCTTCGTCGCTGGTTTGGGCGTGAAGCCGGTGTTGTGTGGAAACATCAAGGGTCTGCATGATCCCTACCGCAATCCGACCACCCAGGAGAGTTTCGCCAAGCGCTGGGGCCAGAAGCCGGCAATGGTGGCGTCCTTTGCCGACGGCACGAAGATTTCCTTCGAACAGGCCATTGTCGCTAACGGCACCGGGATGCAGGTAGCCCGGCGCGGCATGCTCGGGCCGGATTTCTCCGGTGGTGATCCCGGCGCGCCGCTGGTGCCGATTGAGCAAACTGTCTCGGCATTCGAACCGCACCTGGACCCATCCGGCCCCGGACTGGTCGACTATGTCGTGGGCGCCCGCCCGGGTCCCGGCGTCTTCGTTCTCGGTACGCTGGACAACCCTCGCCAGAAGCATTATCTGGAGCTCTACAAGATGGGCAAGGGGCCGTATTACTGCTTTTACACGCCATACCATCTGTGTCACTTCGAAGTACCCAACTCGGTAGCCCGTGCGGTGCTGTTCAACGATCCGGTCCTGACGCCACAGGGCGGGCCAAAAGTCGGTGTGATTGCGGTAGCCAAGAAAGATCTGGCACCAGGCGACGTGATTGACGATTTCGGGGGCTACGAAGTGTATGGCGTAGCCGAGAACATCGAGGCCGTGCGCCACGAGAAGCTGCTGCCGGTGGGTCTTGCGCTGGGCTGTACGGTCGTTCGCGCCGTGCAGAAGGAAGCGCCGCTGACCTTCGACGATGTGAGCATGCCCGACGGGCGGCTGGTTGACCGGCTCTACGCCGAACAAGAACAGATGTTTGCCTGATACCGCGCTACGGCGCGGTTTTAATAGGGAGCAGCAGCATATGATTTTTCACCAAACAACCTTGAAAGATGCCTGGCTGATCGAGTTGGAGTTACGTGGCGACGAGCGTGGTTTCTTCGCCCGCACCATGTGCCGGGAAGAATTCGAAAAGCACGGCTTGCTCAGTGATTTCGTTCAGCAGAACATGTCCGTTTCCGCGCAGCGCGGCACTTTGCGCGGTCTGCATTATCAGGTGAAGCCCTATGCCGAAGCCAAGCTGATACGGTGTTTGAGGGGCGCGATTCTCGATGTGATCGTCGACATACGGGAAGAGTCGCCTACCTACCTGAAGCACCAGGCATTCGAGCTTACCGATACAAACAGGCAACAGCTTTATGTTCCACCTGGGTTTGCCCATTCATTCCAGACCCTGAGTGACAATGTCGAGGTCAGCTATCTGGTCTCGGCGGCGTATACGCCTCAGGCTGAAAGGGGCTTGCGCTATAACGATGAGCAATTGGGAATAGACTGGCCGGAGACCGTCACCACGATCTCCGACAAGGATGCTGCCTGGCCTTTAATTGCAGAACGCACGGATCGACTGTTCTGACATCATCCGGTCATCCTCGGGTGGCTCGACAGCTTTGCGCGGGGGGTACATCTGGTTCTGGGCCCCCCTTCTCGACGACGTCAACGACCGTACCGTGATCCCAAGCGATTCGATAGGTGTATCTGCCGCCTCGGTCGCCGGGAAAAACCGGCTGCTTTCAAGCACACCCTGCAGCACAATGCAGGCTTTGCGGAAATCCCCGCGGAGCGCCAACTGGAACATTAGCGAAAATTGATGTGCCACGGTCATGATTGACCGGCGCTGGCGATAATATTTGCGCGCAACAAACACTTCGTTACGCACATAGTGACGATGATATTTCAGCCGGGCGGTATTGGTCTCGGCCAGGATACTGATCGCCCCGCTTTCCTGGCGCAGGTGCAAGACCTTGCTATTGCCCACTATGTAGCCAGGCACTTTCTCAGTGATGCGCAGGGTGTATTCGGTATCTTCGCCCCAGATGAACATGGAGGCGATTGGCAGGCCATATGTCTCGAGCGTTTGACGAGGTACCAGGATCGAAACAAATGTCGCCCGCCTGACAGGCGCCAAGCCATGCTCAAGAGTCAGCGGCCAATTCTCATACCTGATTCTGTTCAGTCTCACGTCCATGCTGGGTGCGTTGGTTATCAGACCATTTTCGGTGAAGGCGGTTGACAGCAGGAATGCGCGCTCAATGGCTTTTCGATCCAGAACGTCGTCAGCTTCCAGCAGGCGTTGCAAGGCATCCGGATCGGCGATGACATCATCATCCATCATCCACACGAAATCCGCACCGCCCTGGAATGCCAGGCGAAATCCGGCGTTGAAGCCTCCGGAGGCACCAATATTTTCCGATAAAACATGAATTTCGAGATTGGTATGCTCCAAGTCCAGGAGCATTTGCTCGGTACCGTCCGAGCTGCCGTTGTCCACGACGATGACACCGTCGCAAGGCCTCGTCTGTTGGTAAATCGCCTCCAGACATTTTTCGAGCAGGTTTTTCCGATTGTAAGTGAGAACTACCGCAAATATTTTTTGCATACTGTCTTCCTAGTATGATCGCTGGTTATGCCTTCCGTGTTCATCTCAACAACCGAGCGCGGCTGAGAAAGCCATAACCTTGACGCTGAATGAATAGGTTAGTTCCGTCTACGTTTCCTGGTTTAGCGCCACATCACCAGGGCGTTCATTGCACTTCTCGAATCTGTTAACGGGGTTAAACGGTGTCGCTGACACCATTTGATTCATGCAGCCTTTTTAGTTCAAAACAACTGCTTTTGCGGCTTTCATGCAGTTGCCGAACGCTAAATGCTGCTTATACGCTTAGTGCAGTGTGGTTCCACAAAGTTCAAATGGCCATCATCCATCCGACGAGCAGTAAAGCGCCGATAATCCAGGCGCTGGAAGAAACTGAACTGGCGGTAAAAAGACGGTTCAGATGGCGCTCGTGCTTGCGCCAGCTTGTCCCCCTGGGCGCTCTTTTCCGAGCCTGGCGCGGGCGCAGCAGTTTTTTCAGGCGCAACGAGAGCCAGCGCGCCGGTTCTGGCAGGAACCTGCTCACGGGGCGACTATCGATGCCGAGGCGGACTGCCAGAAGGGCTATTCCCAAGGCCAATACCACGGGCCAGAACAGTGACCAGCTACTGTGCAGATCCAGACTGTAGACCAGCACATCGCGCAGCTCGGGCCATATCCAGGGCAGAGCCAGCGGAGCGATGCATAGGGCCGTCCAGGGCACCGCCTGGCTGGGATGCACGGCTGTGTTCACAGGATGCGCATTCTGCTCGCGCATGAGCCAGACGGCTCTGAAGACCAGCAGCGCTGTCCCGAGCGAGCCGATGGTCAGAAGGGATATGAAGAGCGCGTGGTTTCCCTCTTCCATCGCCTTTTTCAGGGCCGTCTTGACCGCTGCGCCACTGGTGAACGGCATGCCGCTCAGGGCTACGGCGGGAATCAGCATGGCCGCCCAGTACCAGGGCGACAATCGGTAATGGCTGCTCAGGCCCGCCCCCATGAACAACGCACCTTTCGCCAGGGCGTGGTGAGCGGCATACATTGCCAGCACCCCCGCCAATAGCAGGCGATTGTCCGGGTGCTGCCAGGCCAGACCCAGGATCACCAGCAAGTAGCCCATCTGGCTGATCGAGGAGAAGGCCAGCACGGATTTCGCTTTGGTCTGAAGGAGCCCGATCACCACCCCGTAGAACATGCTGATGAAGCCGATAGTCAGGATCGGTACCGCCCAGCTCTGGATAACCGGGCCGTCCACCGGAAGAAAGCGCCAGATACCCAGCAAGCCAGCCTTGATCATCGCGCCGGACAGCACGGCGCTGGCTGCCGCAGGTGCCGCAGGGTGCGCCAGGGGTAGCCAGACGTGCAAGGGCCAGAATCCTGCCTTTAAACCAAAGCCGACAATCAGCAGGGCGGCGGTCAGCTGGCTGATCGGCAATTCCTGCAGGTCCGCAAGCATGAGCGTGCCGCCAGCTTCGTGTATGCGCAGCATTATTCCTGCATAGACGAGCATCTCGCCAAGAATCGCCAGTTGCAGATACAGCCGACCAGCCTGCCGAGGACCGGGGCCGCGCAAATGCACGATCAGCCCGTAGGCCGCCAGACTCATCACGCTGAATCCGACATAGAAGCTCGCCAGATCCAGCGCCAGGATCAATAACAGATTGCCGGCCAGTGAGAGCAACCAGAAGGTCCAGAAGCGCAGACGCCGCGTATCATCGGCGAGGTCTTTTACCGCAAAACAGCTGGCACAGCCCCACAGTACGGCGGTAAATGCGAGCCAGACCTGCCCGACATTGTCCTCGATCCCCCATGCCGCGCCAGGCCATAAAGGCCCCAGGGCCAACTCCGCTGGTGGCCAGATGCTCGCCAGCAGGGCGGGTACGCAGGTCAGCCAGAGCCAGGGCATGGTACCCGTGGGCCGCCACCATAACGCCAGGCTGGCCAGCAAGGGGGCCGATAGAACCACCAGCCACCATAGGCCGCTCATAGCCCGAACTCCCGGTTGATGATCAGCTGTGTCCAGGCCAGGGGGCTGAAGGTTGAGCCCGCCAGCAGGCCCGCAAGCAAGGCCAGCAGTGCGGTAAAGAGCGCTGGCATCAGTAACATCCAGTGGGTTTCGCCTGGGCCGGGGTTGCCTTTGCCCAGCGGCTTTTCATCGGGCCACTGGCTGGGCGGCTGGCTGAACCAGCCCCGGTAGACAAGCGGCAGGAAATAGGCAGCGTTCAGCAGTCCGGATATTGTCAGCACAGCGACTACCCAGCCTGCACCCACTTCCAGCGCGCCCAGCCCGAGATACCATTTGCTGATGAACCCGGCAATCGGCGGGACGCCAATCATGCCCAGCGCCCCGACGGTGAACGCTGCCATGGTCAGTGGCATGCGGCGGCCGATCCCATCCATTTCATGAACATTGTGCACGCCGAGGGTTTCGGCAAAATTACCAGCGCAGTAGAACAACGTGACTTTCATCAGGCCCTGGTGCACCAGATGTACCAGCGCGCCCACCGCCGCGATGGGGCCCATCAATGCCACGCCAAGGGTGATATATGAAACCTGGCTGATCGTTGAGTAGGCGAGGCGCTTTTTGATTTCCTGTTGCCGCAGCGCCATCACCGACCCGTAAAGAATGGTCGAAGCAGCCAGGGCCATCAAAGGCAGGTGTACTCCCAGCGCCCCGACGGTTTCGATGCCATAAACATCGTAGACCACCCGGATGATGCCGAAGGCCCCGGCCTTGACTACCGCGACCGCGTGCAGCAGAGCGCTGACCGGCGCCGGCGCAACCATGGCCTGGGGCAGCCAGCCATGCAGGGGAATGAGCGCTGCCTTCACCCCCAGGCCTGCAATCAATAGCGCAAAGGCCAGTATCAGGCTGGGACTCTGCTCCCCAGTGAATGACTGCAGATAACCCCCCGGGGTGAAGTCGGGGCTGCCAGCCAGGGTGTGCAACAACGACACGCCCATCAGCAGTAGCACACCGCCGCTTAGCGTATAGGCCAGGTATACGCGCCCGGCCCGCAGTGCTTCGGGCGTGCCTCGGTGCACCACCAACGGAAAGGTGGCCAGGGTCAGCAGTTCATAGAACAGCAGGAAGGTCACCAGGTTGCCGGCTAGCGCCACCCCTACGGTGGCCCCCACACACAGGCTGAAGTAACCAAAGAAGCGGGAACGCAGGGGTGAGCTTTCCAGATAGCCAATGGCATAGATGGTCGTGGCGAGCCAGAGGATTGTCGACAGACAGACGAACTGCAGGGACAGCGCATCGCCGTGCAGGATCAGATTACCGGCGGGCAGAAAGGGCATGACGAAGCGGAATTCCTGCCCCTGACTCACCCCGAACAGCATCAGTCCAACCAATATCACTTTAGCGCTTACGGCGGACAGGTTAAGGGCAACGCGCAAAGTGGTCTGATCTTCACGCAGGGTAAAGATGATCATGCCGGGTATCAGCGAGCTGAGCACGATCAGTAGCGGCAGCAGGCTGCTCCAGCTGTAACTCATCTGGTCACCTCCGTTAACCAGAGAATCAAAGGCTCGCTCATCAACGCCAGCCCCCAGACCAGCAGCGCCGGCAGCATTGCCAGCCACTGGGCAAAGGGATCAGGGTGATAATCCGGCTGGTTGGTATCGGCACGGTTGAAGCTGATGGCTACCACCCGGAATACATAGGCCGCGCTGACCACGGTGCCCAGCAGTACGCCCACCGCCCAGGGCCAGTGCGCCGGTTCTGCCATCAGTGGTTGCAGCAGCACCCATTTGGCCACGAAACCGCCACTGGGCGGCAACCCTATCAGGCTTCCGCCTGCGACAGCGAAGGCGAACATCGCCAGGGGCATGGTCTGGGTGGCGCCGTTCAGCGCGGCTACCCGTTTGGTACCCAGCGTGCCCTGGATTTCACCCGCTGCGAGAAACATCGAGACCTTGGCCAGGCCGTGCGCCAGAACGAACAGCCACAGGGCGGCGGACATATCCGTTTGTTGCCAGTGCAGCAGCAGACCCAGCGCCAGGAGGGCGTAACCCAGCTGGGCAACCGTCGAGTAGGCTACCAGTGTTTTGATATAGGGCGTGCGCAGCGCCGACCAGCCGCCGAATATCAAGGCGAAGATGCCCGCCAGGGCAAACAGTACGCCCGTCTCACGGCTCAGCTCGACGGGCGCGGCTTCGCTCCAGAGCATCCACAGAATGAACAGCGGGCCCTTGACCACCAGCGACGACATCAGCGCACTGACCGCCGTCGGCGCGCTGGCATGTGCTGCGGGCAGCCACAGGTGTAACGGCCACAGCGCGCCCTTCACCATCAGCCCCAGGCTCATGATCAGCAAGGCCGTGCGAGTGGTAGGGTCCGATTCCGTGACCCCTGCAAGCTGGCCGATATCGAGCACGCCGTAGCGACCGTAAAGTAGTGCGACGCCAAGCAGGTAGCAAAGCGAGCCGGCGAGCGAGAGCAGCAGATAGCGCAAAGCCGGCTTATGCGATTTCGGACCGGACAGGATGATCATCGCGACGGCTACCAGCGCCAGCAACTCAAGCGTCACATACCAGTTGAACAGATCGCGTGACAGCCAGAGCGCCGCCAGGCTGGTGTGCAGCAGACAGGAAAGCGGCCAGTAGTCGGTATTGCGGGTCTGGCTATGCCGGCTGCGCTCGGCGTAAGTCGCCACCAGCAGATGGATCAGCGCGGTGAAGGTCAACAGCAGGGCGCTGAGTTTTCCGAGTTCCAGACGGATGCCCAGCGGCGCGTCCCAGCCGCCGATGGCAAACGCCTGGCTCCCGGTTTCGGTAACCTCGTACAGTGCGGCCGACGCCGCCAGCAGGCTCAGCAGGCTGCTGCCAATGACCCAGAAGCCGGAGCGGGAGCGAATCAGCAGCAGCCAGAGAGCGGTCAGTAACGGGATGGCCAGGCTAGCCAGGGCGAAGTTCATTTGCCCGGCTCCTGGAAGGCCAGGCGCAACGCAAAGGCAGTGGCGCTGACGGCGACCACCAGCCCGGTCACTACCAGTGCGTGCAGAACCGGGTCTGTCGTGGCGGTACGCCGGGCCAGCGCGACCATGATCATGAATACCCCGCTACCCATGATATTTATCGCAACGATTCGGCGCAGCGCATGGTGTTGGCGCAACAGACCATGCAGTCCGATCACCCAGAGAAGCGCTCCCAGACCCAGGTAAAACAGGCTGGGAGTCAATTGCCCAGTTCCCGTTTATCGCCTACCACAAGCAGGGTCAGGCTGGTCGCTATGGACAGGGTGGCGGCCACTTCAATCAGTATCATCAGGGCGCTATTCCACTCTCTGGGATAGACCAGCCAGCCGTCGCCCAGCCAGACGCCAGCGATGGCTACCGCCAGAAATACCAGCACGCCGACAACGACCAGGCCGCGCATGAGCGGTTGCTCCCAGCGCAGGGGTGGCAGCAGTTCGGAGAGGCGGAGCGCTATGGCGCCGGCTGCCAGCAGTGCGCCAGCCTGAAACGCACCGCCCGGCGCGTGGCTGCCGCGCCACAACAGATAACCCGCCATGACCACGGAAAGTGGCGCCAGAAAGCGCATCCATGCGATGAGGATGGGCCAGGATGGAGGTAATGCCCGGGGCTCCGGCCGCAGTTGACGTACGCCGAGCAGCGCTAGAAGCAGGACGACAAGTTCGAGTAGCGTGTCCCAGGCGCGGAAGTTGAGCAGTACGGCGGTGACCGGATGATCAGCGCCGCTATCTGCCAGGTGCTGCGCAACCAGATCGGGCACAGCGGAAGCGCCATGTTGCAGAGGCCACAAGGCCAGCCACAGGGTGCTCAGCAGCATGCCAGCGAGCAGCGCTGCGCCGAGCATTTGCAGGGGCCGTGTGGGTGGGGCCGGCTCCGGTCCGCTGTGTGACAGGGCGGTCAGAAAGAGCACGCCGGTCAGGCCGGCACCGATCGCCGCCTCGGCCAGCGCCAGGTCAGGCGCGCCAAGCCGGGCCCACGTTATGGCCAGCAGCAATCCAAAGGCAATGAACAGCACGACGCAGGTATAGAGCCGTGGAGCATGCAGCGCCGCTACGGCAAGGGTCACCAGAAGTGTGCCAAGGAGCAGGTCGAACGCCAGTTCAGCGCCGGGCATCGTCAGCCTCCACGTCGCTGCGCGCGTCTTCCTCGCGCTGATAGCGCGCCAGTATCTGGCAGGACGTTGCGCTCGAGGCCATGACCAGAACCCAGACCAGAACCATCAGCAGAATCGGACGCCATCCCGAACTGTCCAGACTCAGCCCCACCACGATGAGACCAAGTCCCAGCGTATCCGCCTTGGTCACGGCGTGCAGGCGACAATAAGCGTCGGGAAAGCGCAGCAGCCCCAGCGTACCGGCGACGAAGAAAAAGGTGCCGGCGCCCATGGCGATCAGGCTCAGCCAGAAAAGAATTTCGCTCACGTGGTCCTCCGCAGATACTGCACCAGTGCTGCGGAAACCACCGCTGCCAGCAGGGCTAGCACCACCGCGGCGTCACGCAGGGCGGGTTGCTGCTGCCAGTGGCCTAGCACCAGCAGGAGCGCCGTACCGCCTGTGCCGAACAGCTGGACAGCCAGCAGACGATCAACCCGGGTAGGACCGCGAACGACCCGCCACAGGCCGATAAGGATGCTGAGAAGCAGTATCCCGGCAAAAATTATCAAGTCGTTCCGTCCCCCATCAGGTTGTCGAGTTCACGCTCAAGACGAGCAATGTTGGTATGCCACGGCTGATGCTGGTCGAGTACGTGCAAGGTCAGACAATCACCTTCAATAACGGTTGCAAGGGTTCCTGGCATCATGCCGACGGTTGCCGACAGCATCAGGCGCACGCGCGGTTGTTTGCATGTGAGCGGGTAATGAACCCAGGCCGGGTCCAGAGGCAGGCGTGGATGCAGCGCGCGCCGCGCAACGTCCCAGCCGCCAGTACACAACTCGGCGAAAAACAACCAGAGAAAGGTCGGCAGATGCTGGAGTCGAAACAGCCATGGCCGCAGGTGCAGTTGGCGTGACAGCCAGGTTGCTGCCAGCACCGCAGGGATGCCGATATACCAGCCCTCGGTCCCGGCCAGAAGCAACCAGAAAGCAGTGTAAATAGCCAGCCAGAAAAAGCTGTGCATAATAAGGTTTGCCCTGGACCCAGGCATTCAAGCTCCTGCGGTGAATAGTGGTTACATACTAGGAAAACCTCGGCTTGGACTCAAATAGCCGGCGTCGCAATTTCTACTGCCGCATCCATAGTCAAGAAGGAAGACCGCATGGCGGACCAGATGTTCGATTACGAAGGCCAGCTCGAGTCCTGTGCACGGGGCGACGAAGGCGCGTTTCAACGACTCTATCGTCAGGAGTCGGCCAAGATGCTGGGGCTGGCGCTGACGTTGCTGGGGCAGCGCGAAGAAGCGGAGGACTGTTTGCACGACGCATTTGTGCAGATATGGCGAAACGCCGACAACTTTCAGCGCTCCCTGGGCAGCGGTCGCGCATGGATCTACAGCATCCTGCGCTATCGCGCATTGAACCGTTTGCGTACCCGCGGACGGCATCTTGACCAGGACGACAGCTTTATCGACCGTCTTGCCGACGAGGGCCCGGACGCGACGGACCAGTTGCATCAGCAGCGAGAAGGACGGCATTTGCGCCGTTGTCTGGGGAATCTTGAGCGCGCGCGGCGCCATCCCATTCTGTTGGCCTTCTATCGTGGCATGACCCACGATCAGATCGCTGCCCGGCTGGTCACGCCGCTTGGCACCATCAAAGGGCGCATCCGCGCTGGATTGCGGGCTTTGCAGGAGTGTCTAAAAGTATGATTCCCGAGCAACCTGAAGAACGCCGCGCGCTGATCGGCGAATATGTCCTGGGCTTGCTGGAAAGCAGCGATGCAGCTGAAGTACGCGAGCTGATCGAGTCGAATCAGGAAGCCGCCAGGATGGCGCTGGAATGGGAACAGCATCTGCTGGAGCTGAGCGATGAGCTTTCCGAACAGACACCGTCAAGGGCGCTGTGGCTGCGTATCCAGCGCAGCCTGGGGCATGTTCCGATCGAGCAGATGGCCGTTTGGCGGCACTGGTGGGACAGCGCCGGGCTGTGGCGACTCACCAGTGGTGCGCTGGCGCTGGTTGTGCTGCTTTCCTGGTTGTCGACTTCGCTGGAACAGGACCCGGCGCTTGCGAATGAGTCCTTTACCGCAGTGCTGCAGCCCCCTCGTGAGGCGGCCAGCCCCGGCTGGGTGGTGCAGGTCGACATGAATGGAACCCTGCGGCTGGAGGCATTGGTAGACCAGCCGATACCGGAAGACCGGTCGCTGCAGTTCTGGACGCTGGCAGACCCTGAGCAAGGCCCTCGGTCACTGGGCCTGATCCAGCCGGGCGGTAGCGTCACCCTGAGCGCCGATCAGATAGGCGTGGTTCAGGCCGGCCAGCTGTTCGAGCTGACGCTGGAGCCGGCAGGCGGGTCGCCGCTGGATCGTCCCACGGGCGAGGTGCTGTATATCGGTCGTGCGGTTATGACTGTGGGTAGCTGAGATGTAAGCAATTGTGTAAGCGGGACATCCAGAGTGGCCGCTGGTGGGTATTGATGGAAGGTGCTCATTTGACCACCTGTTCAGATGGGGCGACTCATCATTTCATGCTCAAGAGGGGTTACTTATGGAACGTTTTAGCAAGCTACTCATTGCGGCCACTATCGGAATGTCCGCTACTGCGGCAAGCGCGGCGGATCTGTTGGCGCTGGGAGAAGACGGAAAGCTTTTCAAGATCGACAGCGAGACCCTCAAGGTGACCGGCACCATGCAGGCCAACAGCGAGGGTGCACTGCGGGGAATCGATGTGCGCCCGGCCAATGGCAAAATTTACGCTCTCGGTCAGGACGGCCAGCTGTTGACTCTGGATGCCGCAACTGGCGCTACCTATCCGGTGGCCCAGCTGAGTATGGCCTTGCCCGGGGATGGAACAGCGGTTGTCGATTTCAACCCAGTGGCGGACAGGCTGCGCTTGCTGGCAGCCGATGGCACCAATTTCCGGGTCAACGTGGATACCGGTGAAGTGGTTACCGATGGCACCGCGGCGTATGCCGAGGATGGTGCGCACGCTGGGAAGACCCCGGAAATCATTGCCGGAGCCTATACCGATTCCTACGCCGGTACGGAGAAAACGTCGCTGTATACCGTCGATGCCGCCACCAGCAGCCTGATGCTGCAGAACCCGCCGAATGATGGTGTTCAACAGCCGGTCGGTGAAATTACCGAAGGTCTGGATGCTGCCGCAATGGATATCGCCAGCGACGGCAAGGGTGGCAATACCGCTTACCTGCTAACGGGCATGACCCTGCATGTCATCGATCTGGACAGCGGCGTGCCAAAGACGCTGGGTGATGTCGAAGGATTGGCTGGCAACGTTATCGACATCGCTGTGCTTCCCGCGCAATAACTTCCCTGACGCAACCTGCCGGGCTTCCCGGCGGGTTGTGCCACCCACGATGCCTGGCGGCGTCCTGGGTGGCACGGCCTCGATCAACTGCCCGCAAGCTTGAAGAAGCTGACCTTGCTGTCCAGCTTTTCAGCCAGCAGCGCCAATTCATGGCTGGACGCTACCACCTGGTCTGACCCGGCAGCGGTTTGCAGCGTAGCGTCGTGGATGCGCGTGATGTTCTGATTCACTTCTTCGGCAACCGCGCTCTGTTGCTCCGAGGCGCTGGCAATCTGTGCGTTCATGTCGTTTATCTCACCTACCTCATGGCGGATCTTGACCAATGCCGACTCGGCGCGGCTGGTCTGCTCGACGGTGTGTTTGGCCAGATCGCGGCTGGTCTGCATGACAGCGGCCGCTTTTCCAGCCCCCTCCTGTAGTTGGGCGATCATGTCGCGGATCTCACGGGTGGAATCCTGGGTGCGGGCAGCCAGTGCTCTTACCTCGTCGGCGACCACGGCGAAGCCTCGGCCCTGCTCGCCTGCCCTGGCTGCTTCGATCGCGGCGTTAAGCGCAAGAAGGTTGGTCTGTTCGGCAATCGCGTTGATGACCTCGGTAATTTTTTCGATATTGCTGCTGTCACGCGAGACCTGCTGGACCGTCGCTGTAGCGTTTTCCAGCGTTGCTGCCAGATTGCTGATCGCGCTTGCCGTTTCCTGAACCATGCGGTTGCCATTTTCGACTTCGCTGTCCGCATTGCGGGTGGCCGATGCGGCGCTGGCGGCATAGCTGGCAACTTCGCTGACCGTGGCCGCCATCTGGTTGATCGCCGTCGCCATTTGCTCGGCTTCCGCGGCCTGCAACCGGATCTGGCGATTGTTGCTTTCGCCCGTGGTCATCAGCTGCGCGGAGGAATCAGATAATTCGTCAGCGGCGGAACGCACCTGGGCAATGGTGTCCGACAGGTGTGCAATCATATCCCTGGCCGCACCCATGACGCTGCCGGGATAGGCCGTCTGGATACGCTGATTGAGTTTGCCATCGGCCAGGTTGCGGATCACCTGAGCCACTTCATGGGGCTCCGCACCCAGGATCGAGCGCAACTGACGAATAATCATCGCAGAAACCGCAACACTGAGCAGGACGGCGATGCCGGTGACCAGCAGGATCAGCACCTGGAATCCACCTGCCACTTCCCGAACTAGGCCGATGTCGGCGCTGATGGCTGCTTCCTGATGATCAATGAAGGCGTTGATACGCGCCAGCCATTCGCTATACGCACCCGAAACGTCGGACAGCAACAAGGCCCGAGCGGCATCGACGTCGCCCGAACGACGCAAACGCAGCAACTCATCGCTTAATGTCAACGTGGTGCGTTCAATATCCTTGATGCTGCTTAACAGTCGCTGCTCCTGCGCGGTTGGTTTGACCTCGGCAAACAGCCTGTCCATGGCGACGGCTGATTCCTGATAAAACGCCTTGAGCCGCTCGATTTCGCCGGTGTGGGTGGCTAACGCCTGGTTTTCACGCACCAATACCGCATCACGTATTGCTATGGCCCGGTCATGCACACTGCCGCGAAAGTTGATCGCATAGCGTTGCTTGACGGTTGCCCCGTCGCTGACCTCGGTCAGGGTGCGGTCGATCACGCCTACCCTGTTCAGGCCGATCAGCGTGATAAGAACCATCAGCGACAGGATCAAGCCGAAGCCCATCCCCAGGCGTTGGGCAATAGTGAGTGGCGCGCGCATGAAAGGGTTCCTTTTCAGTGAGTGGTTGCGGCGGGAAAAGCCGCCAGTATCAGCAAGGAAAATATTATACAGATAAGTTGGAATGTACAATAAATTAGTATCATTGTGACATCTATTGGCCGCGGTATGAAACTGTGCAAAACGGAAGACGGCAGGGTTTTCAGTCGGTACAGCGGAGCGAGCAAGGTGTAGTTACGCGGTTTTAGCGCTCTACAGCGGGGTGCGGCGTAGCGGCACCTCGCATCGGTCAGCGCATGGATTTACTAAATTGGCAACAAGGCGAGCGCTGTAGGCGTGAAGCTGATTTGTACAAGTTTACGGCATTAACGGCTAATGATCGTAGGCATGGACAACAGGGGGAGCGGACAGCCCGGCGGATCCGGGCTGTAATGATGGTGCCGCAATGTCAGCGCTCTGCATCCTTGGCTGCCGGCTCCGCAAGACGGAATGGCGGGACGTCAGGCGACAGCGGCTCTGGAACTGCCCGAGCAGTCTTTTCCGGCCAGCCGGCTATCAGAGCAGCGATACCTATCAGCATGGCGCCGATCCATTCCGGCGTGGTGATCACGCGTTCGGTCAGCCAGGCCGACGAAAGCACAGCTGCGATCAGCTCGAACACGATCAGCACCGCCGCCCGTCCCGCCTCGATATGCGTCAGTCCGTACTGGACGCTCGTCAGCGCCAGCAACCAGCCCAGGGCAAGCAGGACGATCTGCCAGCTTATGGTAAAGGTCACAGGTGGGATCGGCTGTGCCAGAATCAGGCATACAAGCCCGGCCAGAACGGCGCTACCAATAAAACAGGCCAGGGTTTTGCTCGCCAACGGAACCTTGTCGGCGGCTCGGGTGGCGAGATTGTTCAAGGCGAAGCCGAACCCTGCGCTGAGGGCCAGCCAGTCGGCACCGCTCAGCGATCGAAGCGTGTCGCTGTCCACGCCCAGTGTCAGAGCGATACCGGACATCGCCAGCAGGAGGGCGAGAATCCGCAGCGGCGTGAGCCGCTCCCCCAGTAGCAAGCGCGCTCCCAGCATGCCCCAGACGGGCGCGAGGTAGAACAGCAGCATGACACGAACCACCTCGCCCACGGCCAGGGCGGTCACCAGTGCGGCCGCAGCCCAGCCGCCACAGATAGTGATCACCAGCAGCGCGTTGCTTTGTGCCCACCACTCCCGTCGTTGCCACCAGAGCACCGGTATGGCGACGACCGCCAGCAGACCATAGGTCAGCAATACCAGAGGCATACCTATCCAGCCGACGCTGGCGAAATAATGCAGGGGTATCCAGCCGAGCCCCCACAGGGAGGCTCCGAATACCAACAGTAGCTGCGGTCCGAGTGTTTTCATGCTGGCTTGCTCGCGTCCAGACTCGCGTCCAGATAGCCCCGCCAGCCGCCAAATTCGGTTATCTCGCGTGCGCCCTCCAGGCCGTAAGCCTCGCAAATGAAACCGGTTTCCCAGCGACCATTGGCCAACTGAACCTTGCCCAGGCCGAGTGGCGCAGGGATGCCGGTCAGGAAGGATCCCAGCTCGCTGCCCGGCACTTCCCAGATCTCGATCTCAATCGCGCTGCCCTGCTCGGTTACGCGCACCATTCCCGGACGGAAGGGCGGACCACCAGCCAACGCGTAGAGTTTGTAATCCGGTGAGCTGCGAGTGGTCTCAAGCAGTGTGCCGCCGCGCTGTTTGAGCTGCCAGTTCAGCGGCAGGCCGTCCAGGTGCGCACCACACACCACCACACGGGCGCGGTCGTTGCGCGCCGGATTCAGCGGGGCGGGCGAGCTTGATGCATTGCCGCCAACGAGGGGCAGGCTATGCTGGCGCTGCAGGCTGCCGGCCAGGCTGAGCAGATACTGGTCCGTAAACACACGCCCGAACAGGGTGACGCCCCATGGCAGACCGTTCTGCATGAAGTCTGCGGGTACGGCGACCGCGGCATAGTCCAGCATGTTCATGAAGTTGGTGTAGTAGCCCAGGTCCGAGTTGCGCTTCACCGGCTCGGCATGCAGCTCGTTTAGCGTCACCGGGCGCGGATAGGCCGGCGTGAGGATGCAGTCCACTTCGGCCATGATCCGGTCGCACACGGCCTTGAGCTGCTGCAGGCGGTACTCGGCGCGAAACAGTTGCACGGCAGTGGTTCCCGGTGCCTGTTCGAGCACGGCGCGAATCACGGGCAGCACGGCATCGGCGTTTTGCTCAATCAAGTCGCCCGCCACGCTATAGCGTTCAGCGACCCAGGGACCTTCGTAAAGCAGCCGGGCAGCTTCCAGAAAAGGTGCAAGATCGACTGGCACGGCCTCGCCACCCATGGCCTCCAGTTGCCTGATGGTGTTCTCGTACAGCGCCGGGCTTTCAGGGCAGCCGAGAAATTCCAGTTGGCTGGGCACACCGAAACGAAAGGACTGCACGGTGCCGAAGGCCGAGATGTCATTCCATGAGGGGTTGGCGCGGCTGTATTCGTCACGCGGATCGACCCTGGCTGTCAGCCCCAGCAACTGGCTGGCTTCCTTTGCGGTAGCGGTGAAAAAAGTGACGCAGTCGAGTGTGCGGCAGGCGGGCACCACCCCGGCCGTGGAAATCAGGCCTTTGCTCGCTTTGAGGCCAACCAGGTTGTTCAACGACGCAGGGACGCGGCCGGACCCGGCGGTGTCGGTACCCAGCGCAAAACTCGATACCCCCAGCGCTACCGCCAGAGAAGAGCCTGCACTTGAGCCGCCCGATGGGTAATCCGGATGGACGCTGTTGCGGCATTCGCCGTAGGGCGAACGTGTGCCGTTCAGACCGGTAGCGAATTGGTCGAGATTGGTTTTGCCCATCGGCACCGCGCCCAGCGCGATCAGTTGCTCGACGATCGTCGCGCTGCGCTCGGCGAGGTAAGCGAAGGCCGGGCACGCGGCGGTAGTGGAAATGCCGGCCAGGTCGATATTGTCCTTAATGGAAAAGGGCACGCCAAACAGTGGCAGTTCAGCCGGCGTTTTGCCGTCCAGCGCGGCCAGGTAGGGCTCAAGCTCGGTGGGGCTGAGCAGATGGATGAACAGATTGAAATCAGGATTGAGCGCAGCGGCCTTGTCGCGCAGTTCGCCGATCAACTGACGGGGAATGGTCGTGCCTTCGCTGTAGGCGACGCGCAGACTATCCAGACGTAAATCAAATGCAGGGGTCATATTCCTTCCTCACAGGCTTCTTCCAGTACCACCACACGTTGTCCCGCTCGTACGGGCGAGCCGGGTTGCACGCGGATCTCACGCACTACACCGTCGCGCGGTGCCGTCAGTGGAATTTCCATCTTCATCGACTCGAGAATGACCAGCACATCGCCGGCCTTGACCGTCGCGCCAGCTTCCACCTGGACCTGCCAGAGATTCCCGGCGATGTGGCTTTCGAGGCTGTACTGCCCGGCCGCCAGGGGCGCGTCGTCACCCTGTTCAGGTGCGGCTTCCTCGCTTTCGTAATTTGCCTGTCCGGATTCGATCCAGCGTTGGCGCTCGGCGTCAAAGGCAGCGCGTTGCTGGCTGCGAAAGCTGGCGATACCGTCGGCCTCGCGTTCAAGGAAGGCCTGATAGTCAGCCAGACACAGCTGGCTTTCTTCGATACCCAGCTCAAACCGGCCCAGCGGAAAGTCGCGCCTGATGCGCAGCAGCTCATCAGCCGATACCGGGTAAAACCGAATCTGGTCGAAGAAACGCAGCAGCCAGGGCTTGCCTTCAAAGGCCGCGACTTCGCGGTAGCGGTTCCACATCTGCAATGTGCGGCCGACGAACTGATAACCCCCAGGACCTTCCATGCCGTACACACACATGTAGGCGCCGCCGATGCCAACGGAGTTTTCCGCCGTCCAGGTGCGGGCCGGATTGTATTTGGTGGTGACCAGACGATGGCGTGGGTCCAGTGGTGTCGCCACCGGCGCGCCGAGATACACATCGCCCAGCCCCATCACCAGATAGCTGGCATCAAATACCGTGCGATGCACCTCGTCCAGATTCGGCAGGTCATTGATGCGACGGATGAACTCCAGGTTGCTCGGGCACCAGGGCGCGTTCTTGCGCACCGTGGTCATGTATTTCTCGATTGCCAGCTGACAGGCCGGGTCGTCCCATGACAAAGGCAGATGGACGATGCGTGACGGCACTGTGAGTTCATTGCTGGCGCACACCTGGTCCCACAGACCTGCGACCGTGTTCAACAGCGTTGCCAGCGGCAGCGTCTCCGGCTGATAGTGCACCTGCAGCGAACGGATGCCCGGTGTGAGGTCGATAACGCCGTCGAGGCTCTTCGCTTCCAACGCTTGCATCAGCGCGTGAGCCCGGAACCGCAACACCAGATCAAGCTCCGCTGCGCCAATCTCGAGCAGCAAATGGGTGTCGCCGGACAGGCGCCCAACCAGGCGTTTGTCGGCCTCGCCAAGGTCGAGCACGATCGGCGTAGTCAAGGTTGGCGATGCGATGTTTTCTGCAGCCGGTGCGGCAACTGAGGCGAGGGTGGCACATTCGCTGTTGAGCGCCTGCGCCAGTTGACGCGCCGTATCAATCTCGACCGCAACGAAGCGTACCTTGTCACCTGCCTTGAGCTGGCCGAGCTGCCAGAGGTCGGCTTCGATAATGGTGACCGGGCAGACGAAGCCGCCCAGGCTTGGGCCGTCCGGGCCAAGAATCACCGGCATGTCACCGGTGAAGTCCACCGCGCCGATGGCGTAGGGGTTGTCGTGAATATTGGACGGATGCAGACCGGCCTCGCCGCCGCTGTCGCGTACCCATTCGGGTTTTGGTCCGATCAGCCGTACGCCCGTACGGCTGGAGTTGAAGTGCACTTCCCATTCGGTGGCTAAAAAGGTTGCGATATACGCTTCGGTGAAATATTCCGGCGCGCCGTGCGGCCCATAGATCACGCGGATCTCACGCACGTCGCTCAGGTCGCTGCACTGCGCAGGCGGCAGGCTGGCACCGGTGGAGGCGTCCTCCAGCCGGGGCAGATGTAGCACGTCCCCGGCGCGCAGCGCACGGCCACCGTGGCCACCGAACTGGCCGAGGGTGAAGGTGCTTTTGCTACCGAGGTAGTCCGGCACTTGCAGACCGCCACGCAGGCACAGATAGCTGCGGGCTCCGGCACCGGCAATGGTTGCGAAGCTCAGCGTGCTGCCGGCCTTGACCAGAATGGCGGTGCACATCGGCTGCTCGATATCGTCGAGTTTGACAGGAATGACTGCGCCGGTTACCGCAACCACTGCATCGGTGTTGAAGCGCAGGACCGGCCCACTCATGGTGATTTCCAGACCCGCTGCGCCTTCCTCATTGCCAAGCAGGCGGTTACCCAGGCGCAGCGCTCGGCTGTCCATTGGCCCGGAAGGCGGCACGCCGACCGCCCAGTAGCCCAGACGGCCAGGAAAATCCTGTACCGTGCTCTGGGTACCTGCGCTCAGTACTTCAAACGTGTTTGCCTGGTACACCAGGCCCTCCAGGCAACGTGTCCAGGGTTCACCGCTGGCAAACGGTGCATCGCAGAGAATCTGACGCAGGTAGTCACGGTTGCACTCCACGCCATACAGCACCGTCTCATCCAGCGCTGTGTCCAGAGCCTTGCTGGCGGCTTCGCGATCAGGCGCCCAGGTGATCATCTTGGCGATCATCGGGTCGAAGTAGGACGGTATCTCGCAGCCGGCTTCGACCCAGGTATCGATACGCAGGTGCTTCCCATCCGCTTCGGGAAACGCGACAGCGGTCAGCAGGCCGGGGCTGGGCTGAAAGTCGCGGCCCGGGTCTTCGGCATAGAGTCGTGCCTGAATGGCGTGCCCGCTGGGTGCGAGTGTTGCGGCCAGTTCGGCCAGGGGCGGCAGATCACCGGCAGCGAGCTTGATCATCCAGCGCACCAGATCGACGCCCCAGACCTGTTCGGTCACGCCGTGCTCTACCTGTAGGCGGGTGTTTACTTCGAGGAAGTAAAACCGCTCGGCCTCGCTGTCGTAGACAAATTCCACGGTCCCGGCGCTGCGGTACTGCACTGCCTTGGCAAGCTTGATTGCTGCTTCGCAGAGTTCCTCCGCCATGCCGGCAGGCAGGTTCGGCGCGGGCGTCTCTTCCAGCACTTTCTGATTGCGCCGCTGCACCGAGCAGTCGCGCACGCCCAGCGCCAGCACTTCTCCGTTACCGTCGCCAAATACCTGGACTTCAAGATGGCGGGCGCGCTGAATATATTTTTCGATGAACACGCCTGAATCGCTGAAGTTGTTCTGCCCCAGCCGCTTGACCGCCTCGAACGCATCGATCAGCTCCTGCGCGCTGTTGCATACCCGCATGCCAATCCCGCCGCCGCCGGCGGTGCTCTTGAGCATCACCGGGTAGCCGACCTGCTCGCCAGCTACCAGTGCGGCGTCTATATTTTCCAGCAACTCGGTGCCTTCGAGCATCGGCACGCCGTGGTGTTTGGCCAGCGCGCGGGCGGTGTGCTTCAGCCCAAAGACGCGCAATTGTTCCGGCGTCGGGCCGACGAAGGCGATGCCCGCGGCTTCGCAGGCCTCGGCAAAGGCGGCGTTTTCGGAAAGAAATCCATAACCTGGGTGAATGGCTTTGGCACCCGCCTGTCGGGCAATGTCGAGGATTTTGTCGACCACCAGGTAGGTGTTGGTCGCCGAGCCTTCACCGAGGCTGTGCGCCTCGTCGGCCTGCTGGATATGCAGGCTGGCGGCATCAGCTTCGGAGTAGACGGCGACGCCCTTGACGTCGAGTGTACGTAGCGTCCGCAGAATACGGCAGGCGATGGCGCCGCGGTTGGCAATCAGCAGTTTGTCGAACATTGCAGTTCCCTCGAAAGGGTAGGCGGGCCGTCCCGCTTTTTTCGTCTGCACCACGGTCGTCCGTGGTTGGTGGTTCAAAATGGAGCTGGTCTTGCTCAGTCCCAGACCAGCACTTCGGCCGGGGTCGGGTTGTAGGCGTTGCATGGATTGTTCAGCTGCGGGCAGTTCGAAATCAGTACGATGATGTCCATGTGCGCGACCAGCTCGACATATTTGCCCGCGGCGGAAATCCCGTCCTCGAAGGTCAGCCCGCCCTCCGGCGTCACCGGAACGTTCATGAAAAAATTGATATTGGCGCCGATGTCGCGCTTGTCCAGGCGGCCATCGATGAGGCTGGCTCGTAGAAAGTTGTCCCGGCAGCTGTGCATGTAGCGCTTGTCCAGCGCATAGCGCACCGTGTTGCTTTCCTGGGCGCAGGCACCGCCCAGCGTGTCATGCCGTCCGCAGGTGTCAGCCACGATAGTCAGCAGCGGGTTGCCCTGATTGGAATACAGGACCGTGCCGGTGCTCAGATAAACCCGGTTCTGCTTGCGCAGGGTGCGCTGCGGGTCGAAGCGTTCACGCGGGTTGGCTGCGCTGAAGAACAGCGTGTCTACGGCCTGGTTGCCTTCCAGGTCCAGCAGGCGCAGGGTCTGCCCGGCCTTGATCTCGAACAGGTAGGGCTCGCCGGCGGGTATGCTTGCGCGAAAGCTGGCGGCTTCCGGCTGTTTCTGGCTTTGAGTCAGGGTCATGTCGGCAGCCCTCAGACGTACAGTCGTTCGGTGTTATGAAAAGCGCGGCCGTTTTCGGGTCGCGATGTGCGGCAGAAGACGGTAATGCCGTCGCTGTCGATCTGCTGCCAGCTCAGGCGCACTGGTTTCGGCGCGTAGTGCGGGTTCGGATCCATCGGGTGTTGCAGGGCGGTGAGGATGACCAGCGTGTCCATCGGCGCGTAGAGTTCAATGTAATTCCCGGCGCTGGAATTGCCCGGTTCGAAATCAAAGCCCCCCTCGGCATCGACGCGTACCTGGCTGAACAGGTTGATAGTCATCAGCAGATCCTGCTGATTCAAATTCCACTTGCCCATTTCCACCAGCAGATTGTCGTGACCGTTGCGGTAGAAACCGTTGCGCAGTTCCTGATAACGGCCCTGGCCATATTTGTCGGCGACTTCCTTTGCGTTGAGCACGCCGCCGAAGCTGTCATGCCAGCCGCAGGTATCGGCCGTGATGGCCGCCAGCACGCGGCCCATGTCCGAATACAGGCAGTGGCCGGTGGTCAGCTTGGCAGTGTGCTGGCCTTTGAGCGTATCGGGCAGATTCAGACGTTCGCTTTTCTCGTTGGCGTTGAGCAGCATCAGGCTGACATTGGCCCCGCCCTCGATATCGGTGATGCGTAGTAGTTGGCCGCGCTTGAGCACAAAAGAGCTGTGCCCGCCACCGGGGACGGTTTCTTCATACAGGGTGGGGCGCAGGGTCAGATCGACAGTCATTGTCAGCTCCTTACGCGGCAGAGTTCAGGCCGCTGGCGATGTGTTTGGGTAGGGCCTCGACAGCGGCACGGGCCAGACGGCGGTCGCTGTTGAGCGGTATGTCGTAGGTAATGCAAGCGCCGTAGGCATTTGGCGCGCCGGGGTCAATTCGCGGTTTGTCGAACACCATCAGACGGGTGCCCAGGGTGAAGCCCTCGGACAGATCGTGGGTAACCATGAACACGGTCAGCCGGATCTCTTGCCACAACTCCAGCAGCAATGCGTGCATGTCCTTGCGAATGCCGGGGTCCAGTGCACCAAAGGGCTCGTCCAGCAAGAGGACACGGGGCTTCATAACGAGCGCCTGGGCGATGGCCAGCCGCTGTTGCATGCCGCCGGATAGCTGCGCGGGGTATTTGTCCAGAGACTGGCCGAGTCCGACCTTGTGCAAAATGGCCGCAGCTTCCTCGTTGGCTTCCCGGCGGGCACGGCCAATCAGCCGACCGAATACCGGGGCGCGCGGCAGGGCCAGTCCCAGTGCGACGTTGTTCAGCACAGTCAGGTGCGGGAATACCGAGTAACGCTGGAACACCACACCGCGGCTGGCATCGGGCTCGTGCGGCAGCGGCTGGCCATTGAGCAGGATTTCACCACGGCTCGGGCGTTCCTGGCCGAGCAACAGGCGCAGGAAGGTTGATTTGCCGCAGCCGGACGTGCCGACCAGGGTGCAGAACTCGCCTTCGGCGATGTTCAGATTAAGCCGCTCGAGCACCACCTGGTCACCGTATTCCTGCCAGACGTTCTTTACCTTGATAAACGGCGTGACGCGATTTGCCGCCGAGGGCTGGGTGGAGTCGATCATGATTTGGCTCCTTCATACCAGGGGAACGCGAACTGGGTCAGGCGGCGCAGACCGTAATCCATTGCCCAGGCGAGCAGGGTGATCCAGGCGACATAGGGCAGGATCACATCCATGGACATGTAGCGGCGCACCAGAAAGATGCGATAGCCCAGACCGTCGGTAGAGGCGATGGCTTCGGCGGCTATCAGGAACAGCCAGGCCGAGCCGAGCACCAGACGCAGACTGATCAGCAGGCGTGGCAGCAGCTGTGGCAGCACCACGCGCAGTATCAGCGTCCAGGTGTTGGCGCCGAGGGTTTGTGCCTTGACCAGCAGTTCGGGTGGGATTTCACGGGCCCGCTGCTCAAGGTCACGGGCGATTATCGGGGTGATGCCAATGACGATGAGCACCACCTTGGACAGTTCGCCGAGGCCGAACACGATGAACAGAATCGGCAACAGAGCCAGCGGTGGGATCATCGACAGCACGGTAAGCAGTGGCGATAGCGGTGCGCTGAACAGCGGGATGGTGCCGGCCGCCACGCCCAGGCACAGGCCGATCAACGCACTGATACCCAGCCCGATGGCGATGCGCTGGAGGCTGGACGCGGTGTCTTGCCAGAACAGGTAGTCACCGCTACGCCGGTCCGGTTCGAAGGCCAGACGGTCGATCGCATCAACCATCTGTGTGGCGCTGGGTAGCAATTTGTCGCTGGGATTGGCTTCCAGGCGCTGGGCCGAATAGGACAGATAAACCAGCACCAGCAGTGCGAGCGGCAGTAGCAGTAGCAGTAGCCGCCCGGGCTTGCCGGGTTTGATGTTGATCAGGCGCATGGGACAAGTCTCCACGTGCCGCTGAGGGCGCGAGTGTCCGTGCGCGTTCTGAAAAGCGGGGCAAGTAAAGACCCGGTTGCAGAGTGGGACATGTAAAACCCTCCAAATTAGGCAGACGGCAGAGAGCTGCGCGTTCATGACGCGATTCTCCCGGGCTTTTATCCCGCCGTGTAACCTCTTTGGAGGTCGCCAACTCTCGGACCAGCCACTCGCCTTGGCGAGCCGGAACCCTAGTCAGCTATTTTTCAGCAATGTATTTCATCCTTGAATCGCAGCTTCCTGCACCTGGGTTACAGCAATAGCTATGCCAGGTCACGGTGAGTTGGCGCTAGCCCCCTCGCTACGGGGCGTCAGCCTGTTCAGCGATCTGCTGACAGCAACGGCGCAAAGAAAATTCGGTAAAAATTGCACCATTACAGGGCGGTCGCGCCCCGGATCGGGGCGCGATGCGACTGAAATCGGCGGTGAAAACTAACCCGCCAACCGGGCCCGAGTCCGATATGACGGGTGATATGCGCGGTTCTCGGGAGGGTGGTACGAGTATTGCTTTGTGAGCTGTACGTCTTGCCACCCAAGGTTGTTGTGCCAGGTGGCGCCACGTTTTTTCCGGGACGGCCCGGGCAGTCATTAGGCAACAGAGCATGCGCTTCGGGCAGATGCCAGCCAGCCTAAAGATTGTTAGAAGGATCTGGACGACCAGGTGACATCTTGATTATCCAATCTGGAGGTTACTATGGCGTCAAGGCAACCCAGTGCTGCAACTCCCCATACGGCGTTCAAGAGGCTACCGGTGGTCGACGTATCCGGGCTGGCCTCCAGCGCGGCGGCCGAGCGTCAGGCCGCGGCCCGCGTGCTTGGTGAGGCGGCCAGGCAGGCAGGTTTCCTGTATGTCACCGGCCATGGAATCGAGCCGCGCTTGATCGAGCGCCTTATCGCCCGTACCCGGCAATACTTTGCCCAGCCGCTTGAACAGAAGATGCGGGACTATATCGGCAATTCAACCAATCACAGTGGTTACGTTCCCGAGGGGGAAGAACAGTTCTACCCCGGTGTAATCGACCACAAGGAAGCCTATGACATAGGCTATGACTATCGCTCGGCTGAAGGCAGGCGGCCCATGCTAGGGCCGAACCAGTGGGCCGATATGCCTGGATTTCAGGAGGATATCAAAGCCTACTACGAGGCGGCGCTGGCGCTGGGAAACCGTTTGTTCAGGGGCTTTGCACTCGCGTTGGGGCTGCCTGAAGACGCCTTCAGTCGGCACCTGACCACGCCGCCCAGTCAGTTGCGGCTGATCCATTACCCGTTGAGTTCGAATGTGACGGCTGACCGGCCCGGCGTCGGCGCGCACACGGACTACGAATGTTTCACCATCCTGCTGCCGACCGCGCCCGGTCTTGAGGTGCTCAACGGTGCCGGGGAATGGATTGACGTTCCTGTTCTTGAGGGCGCCTTCGTCATCAATATTGGTGACATGCTCGAAGTGCTGAGCAACGGTACCTATGTGGCAACCTCGCATCGCGTACGCAAAGTGGCAGAGGAACGCTATTCGTTTCCGCTGTTCTGCACCTGTGATTACGACACGCTGATCGAGCCGATCAAGTCGTTGTTGAGCGAAGCCAATCCACCCCGTTATCAACCTATCCGTTGCGGCGATCACCTTTTTGCCCAGACGGCCCAGACCTTCGGTTATCTGAAGAAGCGGATCGAGGCGGGCGACGTGGCGCTGCCAGAAGGAGCACGCGGGCTGTCCTCGTTTGGACATCAGGCCGCGACTACAGGAGAGCGCGCATGACACTGGAAGAGGTGCTTGAACGCTATCCGCAACGTAGCGTCGGCGGTGTGCCGGACTGGATGCTGGGATTTTTCAAGCGCCGGTCGATCAGCTTTGCCAATGGCGAAACAGACAGCCAGACCCACGTCTGCTGGTTCCAGAGCCGCCACTTCACCATCGATCTGCGGCTGCCGCTTGACTCCGAGCAAACTCCAGCCCGGGACTGGGCGCAATACTCCGGCGTGGAGCTCCAGGTTCTGGCGAACTACGAAGGCTGGGAAGCCTCGTCAGAGTGGGACGGGCACAGTCTGAGCTGGCACGCGGACACGTCATTGCAGCTGCATAATCGTTGGCCGGAACCAGCGCTTTTGCAGCGCATCGGCAACTGCATGATCGAATTTGCGCCGAGCGGGGCTTATGTCGAGGACTGGCGCCTGCAACCGTCCGCACCCGGCCCGTTGATCGGTCTGCGGCTGCTCGAAGAGCGCGATCTGAGTTCCGGAGTGGTTCGCCATCGCGGCGGTGGCCTTATTGTCTGCGGTGAGCATGCGGCGCTGGTGTTGGGGCGCGGCGGGGTGGAAGCAGCGGGGCAGTCACTGTGCGATGAGGCTGCCAAGGCAGTTGGCGACGCGCAGCGCTTGGCTGCCCTGTTCGGTTTCGAGACCTCCGTGGCGCACGGATCGTTGCACAATGGCTTTGAAGCCGCCCTGTCGACCCGTCCTGGACGCAACGGTCAAATGCTGTTCCCGCTCGATGGTTTCGAGTGTCTGGTGGACCAGCAGCTGCTGATTCAGCGACTGGCAATTGATGGGGCGCCCTGCGAGCGGCGCTTTAGCATCGATACGCTGGAATCCCAGATTTCGTTCGACCAGCAGACCGGCTTCACCGCTGAGGCTGCAAATTGGTACAGCAAGGAATCACAAACCCTGACCCGTTACACCGAGCCTCAATACTGAGCCGGTGCGGTACTGTTATTACAATCCCACGAGGTGTTCATGAACGTATTCAAACCTTCATTCAGAAAATTACTGGTGGTTGCGGCAACCAGCCTGTGTTTCGCCACCGGAGCCATTGGCGCCGAGAAAAAGGACAGCTTCAAGGTCGCCTGGTCGATCTATGCCGGGTGGATGCCCTGGGCCTATGCAGCTGACTACGGCATCGTCGATAAATGGGCGGACAAGTACGGGATCGATATAGAAATCGTCCAGTTCAACGACTATATCGAGTCGATCAACCAGTACACCACCGGCGCCTTCGATGCCTGCGGTATGACCAATATGGACGCGCTGACCATTCCAGCGGCCAGCGGAGTCGACACCACGGGCCTGATCCTCGGAGACTACTCCAACGGCAACGACGGCATTCTGTTGAAGGATGACACCAGCATGGAAGATATCCGTGGCCGTCAGGTCAATCTGGTCGAGTTGTCCGTATCGCATTATCTGCTGGCGCGCGCGCTGGAGATGAGCGGCATGTCAGAGCGCGACATTACCGTCATGAACACTTCTGATGCCGACGCGGTCGCGTCTTTCGTCACGCCGGATGTCACCGCAACCGCGGTGTGGAACCCGCAGCTGAGCCTGATCAAGAACCAGAACCCCGATGCCGTCGAGGTATTCGATTCCACTCAGATTCCTGGCGAGATCATCGACATGATGGCGGTCAACACCGAGGTGCTTGAGGCCAACCCGGAACTGGGCAAGGCACTGGTCGGGGCTTGGTTCGAGACGCTGGAACTGATGTCCGGCGATGGCGAAGAAGCCAGGGCCGCCCGTCGTTATATGGCCGAGCGTGCCGGTACCGATCTGGCGGGTTTCGACTCGCAGCTTGCTGAAACCATGCTGTTCTACACACCGGCGGATGCTCTTGCCTTTGCTACCAACGACACGTTGCGCGACACCATGGACAAGGTACGCCTGTTCTCCTTCGACAAGGGCCTGCTGGGCAACGGCGCGCCTAGTGCCGATGTGATCGGCATGGAGTTTGCGGACGGCTCCATGCTGGGCGAGGAAAGCAACGTGCAGCTGAGGTTTGATCCAACCTATGTGCGCATGGCTGCGGAAGGGGGCCCTTTGACGTCAACCCTGCAATGAGCTCAAAAAAACGGCGACCCGGTCAAGCGCCTCATCGGCTGACCGCAACAGGCCGGTATGCGCCTGGAAAACGTGCCAGAGGCCAGGGTAACGCTCCAGTCGCACTGTTACGCCTGCAGCCCGTGCGCGCTCAGCCAGGCGCAGGCTATCGTTGAGCAGCACTTCCTCTTCGCCTACCTGAATCAGCAGCGGGGGCAGGCCCGCCAGGTCGGCAAAGATTGGCGAAAGTGCCGGGTCGCGTCGATTCATTCCCGGTGGGCAATACAGATCGGCGGCCTGCTCGATCCAGCTGACGTTCAGTAGCGGATCCCCCGCCGCAGGGTTGTGCAACTGATCACCCGAGAAATCGACAACCGGAGAAAAGCAGACCAGCGCGCCCGGCACCGGCAAGGCCAGTTCCGCCAATCGCAGCGCGGTGATCAGCCCCAGGTTGCCGCCGGCCGAATCGCCGCCAAGAGCAATGTTCTGCGGCAGATAGCCGCGTGCCAGCAGCTCCTTGTAAGCCTCGACCGCATCATCACGTGCAGCCGGAAACGGGTGTTCAGGGGCGAGCCGGTAATCCAGCACGCAGACGCTTAGTTGGCTGCGCCTGGCGATACTGGCGCAAAGGCCGCGGTGGGTCGCGGGTGACCCTATCAGAAAAGCGCCTCCATGCAGGTACAGCATGACCTTGCCGTCGCTCTGCTCGGGTCGGTGCCATTCGCAGGGCCGCCCGGCAATGAGCTCCTTGCTTCGGCTGACCCCAGCGGTGACGGGCATGGCCGCAGTCAGCATGCGCAAGGTGACACGCTGGCCGGCCACCGGCATGGCCGGTCGGATCAGCCCTCGGAACAGTCCCTTCATCGAGCCACGAAGGGCTCCACGCAACAGCGGCTGTGTGGAGGGCTCGGCAGTAAAATCAGCGTGCACATTCATAGTCTTCAAACTCCGGGGTGCGGGTGAGTCGGCGATAGCTGAACGTATAGCCGGGCCAGTTGTTGGTGTGTTTGCCCTCCGCAGTCTGGTACCAGCTGGTGCAGCCTTTGCTCCAGACGGTGGTGCTGACCGCTTGCTGAATGCGGGTATTGAAGCGTGTCTGCACATCGGCCTTTACATCGATATAACGCCACCCGCGCTGGCGCAGGCTGTGCAGACAGCTGACGACATAGTTGAACTGGCTTTCCAGCATATAGATGATCGAGTTGTGGCCCAGATTGGTATTAGGGCCATACAGCAGAAACAGATTGGGAAATCCGCTCACGCTGATGCCTTTGTAGGCTTGCGCTCCGCTTTGCCAGGCGTGATTGAGCTCCTGCCCGTTGCGGCCCTTTATCGACATGGGCGCCAGAAAATCCGTGGCGGCGAAACCGGTACCGTATATCAGTACATCCGCTTCGTGCAGCACGCCATCCACCGTTCTGACGCCATGCGCTGTGACGGCTTCGATCCCTTGGGTGACGAGATCGACATTGTCGCGGTCCAACGACGGAAAGAAGTCGTTGCTGATGAGCATACGCTTGCAACCCATAGGGTAGTCAGGCACAAGTTGCCTGCGCTTGACCGCGTCCGAAAGGCCGCTCTCCAGATGCTTGTGGAAATTGCCTTCCAGGGTCTTCATCAGCGAGGGAAAACTGATGAAAGCCAGAGCCCGTGATTCGTGCGACAGGTATTGCCAGGCTCGGCTGAGTTTTTGCATTGCGGGAAAGCGCTGCAGCAGCGCGTGTTCACGCGCACTGTAGGGGCGGTCGGCCTTGGGGATGACATAGGCCGCGCTGCGTTGAAATAGCGTCAGATGGCCGACACGGGGCGCTATCTGCGGGACAAACTGAATGGCTGACGCGCCGGTGCCGATCACCGCGACACGCTTGTTGGCGAGATCGAGATCATGCCGCCAGTGCGCTGAATGAAACGCTTCGCCGCCGAAATCCTCCACCCCCGGGATGGCTGGATACAGAGGCCGGTTAAGCTGGCCGCAAGCGCTGATCAGTGATCGAGCGACCAGGACCTCGCCCTCGGTGGTAGCCACCTGCCAGAGACCCAGCGTCTCATCGAACTCGGCCTGGCTCACCTCACAGCTGAAGCGCGTACGGGGCCCAAGGTGATATTTCTTCGCGCAGTGGCGGATGTAGGCGAGAATTTCCGCCTGCGGAGCATACTTGCTTGTCCAGTCCGCCTTGGGTTCGAAGGAAAAGGAGTACAGGTGGGACGGCACATCGCAGGCGGCGCCGGGATAACTATTGTCGCGCCAGGTGCCTCCTACATCACCGGCCTTTTCGAGAATCAGAAAATCACTGATACCAGCCTTGTCGAGCCTTATCGCCAGCCCGATGCCGGCAAATCCCGCTCCGATTATCAGCGCACTCAAAGGTGCCTGTGGCGGATTATTATTCTTCATTGCTTTCTCCATATGCCCCGTCGATGGGCTAGCCTTATCTTAGACCGCTGACGGGAAATCGACGGGGGCAAGATAGCCACTATCGGCGGGATTTCAGTCACCGCCTGGTGGTGCGCCTTGCGAGGCGCTGCGCAGGGGAGCGAAAAGTCCATTTAAATTTATTTGGATCAATGGTTTGGCAGACTATTGCTATGACTGATGAGTCACCATTCCGACGCTCAAGCAGAGCGCCGCGAGGCGGGGCCGCAGGGTATCTTAGACGCTTGCTTGATTTCGCTGATCTATGAGGAGAGCTAATCGTGACCGATCTGGAAGCATTCCGGCAGGAAACCCGCACCTGGCTTGAGGAAAACTGCCCGCAGAGCATGCGCACACCATTTGCAGCTGACGATGATCAGTGCTGGGGCGGCCGCGGTTTCAAGTTCAAGAGTGAAGATCAGCGGGTGTGGCTGGAACGCATGGCTGAAAAAGGTTGGACCGCTCCGGACTGGCCGCGGGAATATGGCGGCGGCGGTCTGGACCGCCAGGAGCACAAGATCCTGCGGGAGGAAATGGCACGGATCAGCGCGCGGCCACCTTTGTCCAGCTTCGGCGTATGGATGATCGGACCGGCGATTCTCAAATTCGGCTCCGAAGAACTCAAGCGGCAGCACTTGCCATTGATAGTTCGCGGAGAGATCCGCTGGTGTCAGGGTTACAGCGAGCCAGGCGCCGGTTCGGATCTGGCCGGACTGCAGACCAGGGCCGAGGATCACGGAGATCATTTTATCGTAAATGGCCAGAAGATCTGGACGTCCTACGCCGACAAGGCCGACTGGATGTTCTGTCTGGTACGCACGGATCCCGACGCGAAAAAACAGCTGGGGATTACCCTGGTGCTATTCGATATGGCTACGCCGGGTGTGAGTACTCGCCCGATCAGGCTGATCTCGGGCAGCTCGCCGTTCTGCGAAAGCTTTCTCGACGATGTCCGGGTAGAGAAGAATCAGGTTGTCGGTGAGATCAATCAGGGCTGGACGATTGCCAAATACCTGCTGACCCACGAGCGCGAGATGATCGGCGGTATGGGGCGTACCGCGGCGGGGCAGAAAACACTGGCGCAGTTTGCCGTGGAATCGATCGGCCTGGAAAACGGGAAGCTTGCCGATGGCTTCCTGCGCAGCGAGATTTCGCGCTGGGACCTGGATGCCAGGGCCTTTGAACTGACTGCCGAACGCGTGCTGGATGAGGCCAAGGCTGGGCACGGCGTAGGCAATACCTCGGCGATGCTCAAGTACTACGGTACCGAACTGAACAAGCGCAGGCAGGAGCTGATGATCGCCATGCGCGGCAGCGATGGCGTGGTATGGGAAGGCGCAGCCTCGAAGGAAGGCATGCTGCCGCGCATGTGGCTGCGCTCCAAGGGCAACTCCATTGAGGGCGGCACTTCCGAGGTTCAGCTCAACGTGATCGCCCGCAACATTCTCGGGCTTCAGTAACGGATTCGAGGGACGAACGATGGCAGCTTTGGTACTTAATGATGAACAACAGATGCTCAAGGACGCGGCCAAGCGGTTCATGAGCGAGAGCGCGCCGGTCAGTCAGCTGCGCGCGCTACGCGACAATCGCGACGAAACCGGTTTTTCCCGCGAGCTGTGGAACAGCATGGTAGAGATGGGCTTTGCGGGCACCCTGATTCCGGAGGCCTTCGGCGGATCTGAGTTTGGTAACGTCGGCATGGGGCAGATATTCGAACAGGCCGGACGCAATCTGAGCGCCTCACCGCTGTTTTCCAGCGGTGTGCTAGGCGTATCGACGATTCTGCTGGCCGGCACCGATGAACAGAAGCAGCAGGTGCTTCCATCCATCGCCGATGGCAGTCTACTGGTGGCTCTGGCGCTGGACGAAAAACCTCGTCACGCGCCTGCCCATGTGCACACCACGGCGCAAAGCAGAGACGGCGGTTTTGTGCTGAACGGACGCAAGACCTTTGTTGTCGATGGTCACGTTGCGAATCTACTGATCGTCTCGGCGCGTACTGGCGTCGGCGATAAGGATGCTGATGGCATCAGCCTGTTCCTGGTCGAACCTGACGCGGTTGGGGTGAAAATCGAGCGCACCATCATGGCAGACAGCAGAAATGCTGCGATTGTGCATCTTGATCACGTCAAGGTCAGCGAGGCTGCCTTGCTCGGACAGTTCGACCAGGACTTCGACGTGCTGGAAAAAGTATTGGATATTGCCAATGCGCAACTGGCTGCCGAATTACTGGGTATCGCCCAGGAAGCCTTCGAGCGCACCGTCGCCTATATGCAGGAGCGCAAGCAGTTCGGCGTGGTGATCGGCTCCTTCCAGGGCCTTCAGCACCGGGCGGCGCACATGTTCAGCGAGATCGAACTGGTCAAGTCCGTGGTGCTCAAGGCGTTGGTTGCGTTGGACGAAGGTGACCAGGAGGCTTCGGCTTTGGTCAGTCTGTCCAAGGCCAAGGCGTGTGAAGTCGCTGAGCTGGTAACCAACGAAGCCATTCAGATGCACGGTGGGATGGGCATGACCGACGAGTTTGATGTCGGCTTGTTTATCAAGCGTGCCCGTGTCGTGCAGCAGTTGCTGGGCGATTATCGTTTTCATGCTGACCGTTTCGCCAGATTGCGCGGTTACTGAGGGAGGGCAGGCAAGTCAGGCTCCCAGTCCTGGCTTGTCGGGTTGCGGTGCCGCTGGCGCGGCACTTCCACGCAGCAGAGTGGTCATGCTGGCAGGGTCCAGTGGGCGTCCCAGATAAAAGCCCTGGGCGAAACGGCAACCGTGCTGGCGCAATAGCGTCAGTTGCTCCTCTGTTTCGACGCCTTCGGCAAGTGTATCCAGCCCGAGTTCATGGGCTAGCGAGATCATACTGCTGACGATGGTCAGCTTGTCCGGGTTTGATTCAAGACCTTCGATAAAGGACCGATCAATCTTGATGGTATGAGCCTGAAAGCGCTTGACCTGCAATAACGACGAATAGCAGGTGCCAAAGTCGTCAATCACTATATGAACGCCCAGAGCGCTCAGTTGCTGCAATTGGACTACCGCGCTGTCGGGGTCGACCATCAGCATTGCTTCGGTGACCTCCAGTTGCAGGTAGGCGGGGCTCACGTTCCAGGTTTGCAGGCATTTGGAGATGTGCTTGGCCAGATCCCCCCGACGAAACTCGGTCAGGGACAGGTTTACCGCGACGGGTGCGGCCGCCACTCCCTCATCGAGCCAGCGTTTGAGTTGCGCCAGGGCCTGGTTCAGTACCCAGTCGTTGAGAGCCAGAATCTGGCCGCTCGATTCTGCGGCTGGTATGAATTCGTTGGCATCGACTTCCCCCAGTTCCGGATGATTCCAGCGCAGCAGCGCCTCCATACCGGTCACCTGTTGGGTGGATAGGTCCCACTGGGGCTGGTAGCGCAGCGACAACTCAAGGTTGTCATTGGCTGAGCGGAGCGAATTCTCCAGCGCCAGCATTCGGGACATGCGCGTTTGCAGCTCATGGGTGAAAAAGCGATAGGTGTTGCGCCCATCTTGCTTGGCCTGATACATCGCAGCATCTGCATGGCGCGAAAGCTCATCGAAGTTTGTGCCATCCTCCGGATAGACCGCTATGCCAATCGACGCAGATGTGGTGCTGATGTGCTCGCCGAAACTGACCGGGCGCACAATGGAGGCAAGAATCCTTTCCGCCACGTGCACTGCCGCAACCCCGTCCAGGCCGGGAAGCGCCATGATGAACTCGTCGCCGCCCTGGCGAGACAGGGTGTCTTCCTCGCGCAGGTTGGTGCGTAGCCGGTCGGCCAGTGCCTTGAGCATCAGGTCGCCAATCTCATGGCCGAGCGTGTCATTGATGTTCTTGAAATGATCCAGATCGATAAACAGCAACGCCAGGCTGCCCCCGCTGCGCTCCATCAGGCCTAACGCCAGGTCAACCCGTTGATGAAACAGCTTGCGATTGGGTAGCCCGGTGAGGCTGTCGTACTGGCCCAGCCGCAGAATCTCGGATTCCTGTTCCTTGCTTTTGGTGACGTCCCGCGCGATGACCACGAAGTGACCATCATCCTCCACGCCAACGCTGGCCTTGGGCGCTGCCGAGATCTGGAACCAGAAAAGGTGATCCTTGATGATTAACTTGAATGGCTCGCTCTGGGCATGTCCGTTCAGCCTGGCCCGGGCGAAGGTGCGTTCACACAGAGCGCGCGCCGCCTCTGGCAGCAGCGGCGCAAGGTCGCGGCCGACCATGGGTTTGTCGCTGAGCGGCAAGCGCTTGGCACGGGGCGCATGAAACTGGATTACCCGACCCTTGGAATCGAGTTCCAGGACGATATCCGGCAGGGCATCAAACACCGCTTTCAGACGCTTGCCGGAAGCTTCCATCTCGGTGTATGGCTGTTCGACCGTGTCAACGAAAATGGCCTTGAACAGGAACAGATAGGAAGCAATCTTGATCAAATGGCCGAGCAGGTTCAGGTGGTCCGTCACCGACTCATAAAAGGTGAAGCACAGCTCGCTGAGTGCCATTGCTCCGACTGCACCGAACAGCGCGGCCGCGTTGAAGGGTAACGGTCTCTGCATAGCGCGCCATAAGCCTATGGCGATGAAGACATGCGTTCCTATGAGCGCATACTCGAACCAGATCTTGAATGCAGTGAGGCCCGTTTCTGGTGAAAAGGTGCGGGGGGCTAAGTCAGGAAAACGCAGAACGATGAGATGAACCACCGCTACGACGAGCAGCACCAATAGCAGAACGGTAAATCGGTTGGCTCCGGTGTGAGGCACGTTCCAGGGAGAGAACGTGACCCAGAAAAGCGCCAGAGTGGCTAGCAGCCGCGCGCTCAGCCAGAAAATGATAGCTTTTTCCGGCCCGGATGGCGTGATGAAATGCGGCATCCCCGCGTAGGACATCGTATGGGTGAAATCCAGCAGGGCCACGCCCAGAAACAGGCAAGCAAATACCAGAAGGCTGCGTGACGACTGCCTCTGGTGGCTGGCCCAGCCGATGGCAAAAACCAGACTGGCAATCACGACGGCAATTATCTCCAGCGTCGTGTGCAGGGAAACGCTCATCACTTCCGGGGGGCCGCCCAGCCATTGAACAGGAAAAAATCGCACCAGCAAAACAGTCAGGGCCATGACGGCCAGCAGCCCAAGCGCCGTCGCCAATACACCCTGATGGGTAGGGTGACGGCTGCTGACGAGCGCATTCAGACGGAAACTGTTTAGCATTGCTGACAGACCTTCCTATGGTAGAGGCTTTTTGTGATTTTGACCTTTATGACGGCTGAGAGACAAGTTTCCGGCGATCCCCGCCAGCGTGGTATGCGGTTCATACGACCTTTGGAGATGGCAACCGCCGGTCAGTTGCATTCATAATGCCAGCGAATCCCTTCGGATGATATCCACCCTTTGGACACTGCTCTTTTATGCTACTTCGCGGATTGACCTGGCTGATCTTCTTTCAACTGGTGGGCACCGGTCTCAATGTGCTGTTTTTGCCGTTCCTGCCAGGCCCCATCATCGGCATGGTTTTGCTCGTCGTTACCCTTTGTCTGCGCCAGGGCGTCAGCGAATCACTGGATCTTGCGGCGACGGGTCTGCTGAAGTACCTGCCCCTGATTCTGGTACCGCCGGCAGTGGGTATCATGGCCTATGGCGCGGAAATCGTCGCCGATGCGGCGGCTATCCTGATCACCCTGACGGTGTCCTTCGTCTTGTCGGTTCCTTTCTGTGGGTGGTTGATGCAAAGGCTGATACGCCGGCAACAGTCCTCTGAAGGGGATAACTGATGGAGCCACTGGTTACCGCCTGGGCAGCCGTGGTCGCCCACCCGCTGTTTCTGATAGGGGTCACGCTGGGAGCATATCAACTGGGTCTGGCCCTGTACGAGCGCACCCGGCTGGCGGTTTTTCATCCGGTTCTGGTGTCCGTTCCGATAGTCGTTCTGGTGCTGTGGCTGCTGGGGCTCGATTACCCTGAATACCGCGAAGCAGTGCTACCGCTGGTCATTCTGCTTGGGCCGGCGACCGTGGCGCTCGCCGTGCCGCTGTATCTTAACCTGCGGCGCATCCGCCAGTTCTTCTGGCCGGTGATCATTACCCTGCTGCTTGGTGGCGCTTTCGCGACGCTCTCGACCATTGCCATAGGCTGGTTGCTTGGCGCAGACCATATGATCCTCATGACGATGGTGCCTAAATCTGTTACCTCCCCTATCGCCATGCTGGTTGCCGAGCAGATCGGTGGGGTGGCTGCGCTCGCGGCTGTCTTCGTGATGTTTACCGGGGTTCTCGGGCCAATCTTCGGACCCCCTCTGCTGCGGTTGTTCCGTGTTACTCACCCGGCAGCGTGGGGCATGGCCATGGGTCTGACTGCCCATGCTGTCGGCACCTCGCGCGCCCTGGAAGAAGGCAAAGAAGCGGGCGCCTTTGCTGCGTTGGCAATGAGCATGATGGGCACAGCTACGGCGTTGTTGCTGCCAGTCGGGGTCACGCTCTGGTATTTGTTCTGATCACTCCTTGCAGACTGGGTCTGCGTCAATGCACCTCATCCCATTAATTGCTCGCTAAGGGCACACTGTCTGGAATGGAACGCCTCCAAGCTTGAGGCTGTCACACTCAGGGGTTGACCTTGATCGCTTGAACGGCCGCTGGTCAGCAAAAATGTTGGCTTTGCCCGTTTTCCTGACAGGAGTAGTGCACATGGAATTGGATCCGTTATTGCTATCACGCTTCCAGTTTGCTTTTGTGGTGTCGTTTCACGCTATCTTTCCGGTCTTTACCATCGGCCTGGCGTCTTTCATCGCCTTTCTCCAGGCGTTGTCGTTCAAGACCAGCAATCCCCAGTGGGAGCAGTTGTCAATATTCTGGACCCAGGTTTTCGCTGTGGTATTCGCGATGGGCGTGGTATCGGGCATCGTCATGGCCTTCCAGTTCGGCACCAACTGGAGCAACTTCTCCTATGCCGCGGCAAACTTCATCGGGCCGACCCTAAGTTATGAAGTGGTCACTGCGTTTTTTCTGGAAGCGGGTTTTCTCGGTGTGTTGCTGTTCGGGCGCAGCCGTGTCCCGCCTGGGGTGCACCTGTTCGCCGCGTGCATGGTCGCCGTTGGTACGCTCATCTCGGCCTTCTGGATCCTGGCCACCAACAGCTGGCTGCATACGCCGGCGGGCACCGAGTTGCGCGATGGCGTGTTCTTCGTCACCTCCTGGCGCGAAGCCATTTTCAACCCTTCATTTCCCTATCGTTTCACCCACATGGCCATCGCCTCGTTCCTGACTGGCGCCTTCGTGGTGGCGGGGGTGAGCGCCTGGTATCTGCTCAAGGACCGTAATGTCGAGGCGAACCGCAAGGCGCTGTCGATGTGCCTGTGGATGATCCTGTTTCTGGCGCCCACCCAGGCGGTAGTTGGTGATCTTCATGGGCTGAATACATTCAAGCATCAGCCCATGAAGGTGGCCGCCATGGAGGGCAACTGGGACACTGATGTCGGCGTTCCGCTGTTGCTGTTCGCTTTGCCGGACCGCGAGCTGCAGGCGAACCGGTTCGAGATCGGCATCCCGCGACTGGGCAGCATGTTGCTGACCCATACCTGGGACGGTGAAGTGCCAGGGCTGCGGGAGATCGACGTGGAAGACCAGCCGCCGGTATGGATCGTGTTTTTTGCCTTTCGCATCATGGTCGCCATGGGCCTGCTGATGATTGGATTTGCCCTGACGGGGCTGTGGTTGCGCCGCGGAGGACGGTACTGGCGCACACCCTGGTTTCTGCACGGGCTGCGTTTCATGAGCATCACCCCCTTCATTGCCGTGCTGGCTGGCTGGGTGGTTACCGAGGTTGGTCGCGCGCCCTGGCTGGTCTACGAGATTTTGCGACATGAGGACGGGGTGACCCCTTCGCTCACTGGAGGTATGGCGCTATTCACCCTGATTGGCTACGTCCTGGTCTATCTGGCTATCTTCAGCGCTGGCCTTTACTACCTGTTCGGTGTGCTACAGAACGGAATTCATGTGCAGGACGAGAGGCTGTCAGATCACGCAGACCAGGCAGAGCGGCCAAAACGGCCCCTGTCGGCAACCCATGTCCGCTTTGAGCATGAGGAGACCTGAAATGGAACATTTCGACTTGTCGATGATCTGGGCGGTCATTATCGCCTTCGCGGTGATCATGTATGTGCTGATGGACGGCTTCGATCTGGGCGTGGGGATACTGTTTCCCTTTGCTCCGGACGAGGACGCCCGCGACGTGATGATGAATTCCGTGGCGCCCATCTGGGACGGCAACGAAACCTGGCTGGTGCTGGGCGGGGTGGGGCTGCTGGCGGCCTTTCCGCTGGTGTATACGGTGCTCCTGCCGGCGCTTTATATTGGCGTGTTTCTGATGCTGGCGGGTCTTATTTTTCGAGGCGTGGCATTCGAATTCCGGTTCAAGGCCAAATCATCGCGCTACTTATGGAACTGGGCCTTTGCCGGCGGCTCGATTCTAGCCTCTTTTACCCAGGGCGTGGTCGTGGGCTCGTACATTCAGGGTTACCACACCGAAGGGCTGGTCTATGCCGGCGGGCCGTTCGACTGGTTTACCCCCTTCACCGTCGTGACCGGGCTCGGCCTGCTCGCGGGTTACGCGCTGCTGGGCTGTACCTGGCTGATCATGAAGAGCGAAGGCTATATTCAGGAGTGGGCGCACAACCTGGCGCCTTGGCTGCTGGGTGCAGTGTTGCTGGTATTCGTGGTGATCAGCATCTGGACCCCCTCGGTCGATCCGGCCGCCTACGAACGCTGGTTTGGCGACGTGCGATGGATCTGGATCTTCCCGTTGCTGGCAGCATTCAGCGCCATTCAGATATTCCGCACCGTTTACAAACGCAAGCAGGTGCAGCCGTTCCTGTTCACCATGCTGATGTTTGCTGCGACCTATTTCAGCCTGTTATGGACGCGCTGGCCCTATGTGATTCCACCGAATTTTACCTTGTGGGATGCGGCGTCCGCGCCGGAGTCCCAGCTGTTTCTGCTGCTCGGCATACTCTTCGTCATACCCTTTATTCTGGTCTACACGGCCTGGGCGTATTGGGTGTTCCGCGGCAAGGTCCGGGTAGGTGAAGGCTATCACCACTGAGAGGGGTCGGGCCGGGCGCAGCCGTCTGTGGCTGAAAGCGCAGGGACAGCCGGCCCGCTTCCTGTTGATAGCAGCGATTCTGGCCGGGTTGGTCGGCGCATTCGCGGTAATTGCTCAGATGGGGCTGATGGCCTGGCTGGTGCACGCACTGATTGTCACCAGGGCTCCGCTCGAGACGTTGTTGCTTCCCCTCGCATTACTGGCGCTTACCCTGGTACTGCGAGCGCTTGGGCAGGCGTTACAGGACATTCTCGGACAAAGGTCCAGCGCCCTGGTGCGCCAGCGAGTCCGCCTGCGGGTGCTTGAACAGTGGACCGCACTTGGCCCGGTGAAAATGGCTGGCCGCTCCAGCGCAACCCTGACCAACCAATGGGTGGAGCAGGTGGAAGCGCTGGATGGCTACTACGCGCGCTACCTCCCTCAGCAGTGGCTGGCCTTGCTGGTGCCATTGACAATTGGTGGCGTGGTTGTCTGGCTTGACTGGCTGGCGGCAATCTTCCTGTTCCTCTGCGCTCCGCTTATTCCCCTGTTCATGGCATTGGTGGGCATCAGCGCAGAGAAGCTCAGCCAGCAGCACGTGCTGGAAGCTGGACGGCTCTCAGGGCATTTTCTCGACCGTGTGCGCAACCTGACCAGCTTGCAGCTGTTCGGTCAGGTTCCAGCTTCGATTGCGTCGGTACAAGTCGCTGCCGACCGCTATCGAGAGGTGACCATGCGCACCTTGCGGGTCGCGTTCCTGTCTTCGGCGGTGCTTGAATTCTTCGCGTCGGTCGCCATCGCGGTGGTGGCTATTTATATCGGCTTCGGACTGCTGGGTTACATCGACTACGGCCCCTCTCAGGAGCTGACGCTGTTCAGTGGCCTGTTCATTTTGCTGTTGGCACCGGAATTCTTTCAGCCGCTGCGCGTGCTGGCGCAGCACTACCATGACCGCGCCGCTGCCCTGGCCGCAGCGGACGCCTTGGCTGCATTGGAGCAAGACGCCCTGGGCGCGCGCAAACCGCCCCCCGGGAAACCTGATTCCGACCCTGAATTCATCAGCGTAGCCGGCTTGAGCCTGAGCTACCCCGGCCGTGGCCTGGCGCTGGCTGGAATCGACCTGCGGGTAGCCAGGGGCGAAGTGGTGGCGCTGGTAGGCGGCTCGGGCTCAGGCAAATCCAGTCTGTTGCATTGTCTGGCTGGCTTTGTCAGCCCTGACGCCGGAAGCATCAGGCTGTTTGGTAATCCTCCCGGGGCCTCGCCCATCGCCTGGCTGGGTCAACAGCCCTTTCTGATCAAGGGTAGCTGGGCGGAAAACCTGCGCTTGACCGCTCCGCAAGCGGCTGCCACCGACCTGCTTGAAGCGGTTCGGGCGGTTGGCCTTGGTGAGGTGCTGGATAGGCAGCCTGATGGGCTCAACACTCTGCTGGGTGAGGGCGGGCGCGGACTTTCTGGTGGCCAGGCCCAGCGCCTGGCGCTGGCTCGGGTGTGGCTCAGCGAAGCCAGCCTGGTGCTGCTGGACGAGCCAACCGCGAGCCTGGACGCCCACAGCGAGGCGGAGGTAATACGGGCTTTGCGGGTACTTGCTACCAGCGGGCGGACGCTGATCATCGCCACCCATCATCCCGCCTTGATGGCCATGGCCACGCGACGCGTTGGGTTACATGAAGGGAGGCTGGCTGATGCGTGAATTGCGCCCCTGGATAGCGTTGTTGATGCACAGGCGCAAGCGCCTGATGATCGGTGCATTGCTCATGTTTCTTACCCTGGCCAGCGCCGTGGGTCTGTTGTCGTTGTCCGGCTGGTTCATCACCGCTACGGCAATTACCGGCCTGATCTGGGCAACCGGCACGCGCTTTGTATTCGACGTGTATGTACCGGGCGGAGGGATTCGTTTTTTCGCCCTGGCGCGCACGGTAACGCGCTACCTGGAAAGGGTTTACAACCACGACACGGTGCTGCGCCTGCTTGCCGACCTGCGCGGCAGCCACTTCTCCGCATTGACCAGGCTCGACGGCGCTACGCTGGCCCGCTGGCGCGCGTCGCAATGGCTCAATCGACTGACCGCTGACATCGATACGCTGGATACGCTTTACCTGCGTCTGATGGCTCCGCCTGTTGTCGCCTTGCTTGGCATTTTGCTGGTGGGCCTGTTGATCGCGGTCTTTCACGCATCGCTTGCCGCAATATTGGTGACCTTGCTCCTGGCTTTGCTGTTTACGTTGACCGTCGGGATGGCAGTGTGGTGTCAGCGACTCAGTGCCCGGCGCGTCGAGCGCCTCGATAAATTGCGCAGCCAGAGCGTCGAGTTATTGCAGGGTCTGGCCGAACTGAGCGCTGCCGGATCACTGACCTGGCATCAGCAGCGACTGCTGGCTGCAAGCAGGGCGATGCTGAATGAACAGCAGGCGTTGCAGTGGCGGGTCGCTCTGGGTCAGGGGCTGGCCACGCTGGGTGTATCGGGCATCATGCTGGCGGGCCTGTACGGCGGCATGCAGGCTTACCAGCAGGAGCTGCTCTCCGGCCCGGCAGTGGTGCTGATCGTACTGGCGCTGATGGCCATGTCCGAAGGCATGGCGAGCCTGCCCGCGGCGTTTGCTCAGACTGGAGCAACGCGAGCGGCGGCCGGGCGGCTGAATCAGCAGACGGTATTGCGCAGCCGATTGGCGGAATCGATTGAAGCGCTGCCGGTTCCCGCGTTGCACACGCTTGAATGGCGTGGGGTTCAGGTCGGCTACACGAGGCTCCCACCGATAAATCTGCATCTTGCAGCGGGTGAGCGCCTGGCCATTATCGGACCCTCCGGTTGCGGCAAGTCGACCCTGGCAGCGCTCGCCGCGCGTCTGATTGATCCAGACGCGGGTGACGTGCTGGCCGGCGGCGTAACGCTTCGCCAGTTTCAGCTGGACGAGTGGCGCACCCAGTTTGGCTATCTCACCCAGCAGACCGAATTGCTGCACGACAGTGTCGCGGCGAACCTGCTGCTGGCGCGGCCTGATGCTAGCGGTGCCGAGCTGTGGGAAGCTCTGGAGCTGGTTGAACTGGCCGACACCGTAGAGTCGTTCCCCGCCAAGCTGGCGACCTGGGTTGGCGAGTCCGGGCGGCAGTTATCCGGCGGGCAGGCCCGCCGTCTCGCCCTGGCAAGGGTAGTACTGAAAAACCCTCCGCTAGTGATTCTGGATGAGCCGTTCAGCGGCCTGGATGAGCCGACCCGCCGGCGTATCCAGGCCAACCTTGATCCCTGGCTAGCCGGACGCAGCGTGCTGATGCTGGGACATGACCCCAACGCATTGCCCGGTGCCGACCGGGTGCTGAGCTGGGATCAGGTGCTCGCCCTTTAAGGCTCTACCAGGTATCGACAAAGGGACGGGTGCCCTTGCGCAGCGACTCTACAGGCGCAGAGTTCAACCCGCGCAGCAGCCAGGCGCGTGTCTCAAGCGGGTCAATCACCGCATCGATCTCCAGAAAGCTGGCCATATTCAGGCCCTTGCCATGTTGATAGGCCTGCGCGACCATTTTGTCGAACAGCTGCTTGCGCTCCTGCTCGTCCTCGACCGCCGCCAGTTCCTTCGAATAGCCCAGACGAATCGCACCCTCCAGACCCATGGCACCGAATTCACCGCTGGGCCAGGCGATGGTAAATAGCGGCGCATGAAAGCTGCCGGCTGCCATCGCCTGCGCGCCGAGACCATAACCCTTGCGCAGCACCACGGTGAAAAACGGAATGCTCAGGCTGGCGGCGGTGACGAACATGCGGGACACATGGCGTACGGTTGCCTGCTTTTCGGCGTCCGGCCCGACCATGAAACCGGGCGTGTCGCACAGCGAGACCATGGGCAGGCCATGAGCCTGGCAGAGCTGCATGAAACGTGCGGCCTTGTCGCCGGCTACTGCGTCCAGTGCACCGCCCAGGTGCATGGGATTGTTGGCAATCAGGCCGAAGGGCTTGCCTTCGATGCGGATCAGCGCGGTGATCAAGCCGGGGGCGAACTGTTGCCGCAGCTCCAGCACCGACCCTTCGTCCGCCAGCGTGTCGATACCCTGACGAATGTCATAGACACGTAGCCGGTTTTCCGGAATCAGGTGGCGCAGACGACGCTGGTCTGCGCACTGCCACTCGGCCAGATCGCCCTGGAAATACGACAGGTACTGTTTGGCAATCCGTGTGGCCTCGGCTTCATCCTTGACCACCACATCAACCACCCCGTTTGGCCCTTGTACGCTGGTCGGGCCGACTTCTTCCGGGGTGAAGCGACCGAGGCCGCCGCCTTCGATCATCGCAGGCCCGGCCATGCCGACGGTGGCGTTCTCGGTGGCGATGATCACATCACAGCAACCCAACAGCGCGGCGTTACCGGCGAAGCAGCGCCCTGACACGACACCTACTAGCGGTACCTGGCCACTCAAACGAGCCATGCGCATGAAGGTCGTGCAGTCGAGCCCGGCTACGCCGACCTTGTCGATATCCCCAGGCCGCCCGCCGCCGCCCTCGGTGTAGAACACCAGCGGCAACTGCCATTGCTCAGCCAGTTCGAGCATGCGATCAGTTTTCTTGTGATTCATTACGCCCTGGGTGCCGGCGAATACGGTGTAGTCGTAGGCCATGGCCATACAGCGGGCGGCCTGGGGGCCGAACTGCGCCGCGTTGATAGTGCCGATCCCGGCAATAAGTCCATCGGCAGGGCTCATGCTCAGCAGCTCTTCATGGCTCCTGCGGCCCCGCTGCGCCGCTAGCGCCATCGCCCCGTATTCCATGAAGCTGCCTTCATCCAGCAGGTCGGCCAGGTTTTCCCGGGTGGTGCGCTGGCCGGTCTTGCGCCGCTTGGCGACGGCAGCTGGACGGCGTTCGTCGGTCAGGTTGGCGTGGCGTTCAAGCACTTCGCCAAGATCGGCGCGTATATGTGCAATATCTACCTGCTCTTCGTTGGTGGCATGGCTGGCGCTGACCTCGGATGGCTCGACAAACAGCAGCGCGCTGCCTTCGAACAATATGGCGCCCATTTCGACCGCAACAGCCCGCACTATGCCGCTATGCTCCGCCTTGACCACGAACTCCATCTTCATGGATTCCATCACCGCGATCTGTTGCCCGACGGCGATGCTGTCTCCAGCCTGAACGTCGAAACTGACGAGCACACCCTGCACCGGTGCGTTGAGCGCTACGGTCCCTGCCGGCGTCTCCATGCTGTGATTTTTCAGCGCAGCCTGATTCGGGCTATTTTGAAAGTAGAGAAGCGGATGGGTCTGTGCCGGCGCGTCGACCAGTTCAGCGGCGCAGCTTTCGATAAAACCGGTGGTTACGCTATTGGCTTGAACCGCTGGGTGGCGCAGCAGGTTCTGCAGAAAGGCCAGGTTATTGCTGACACCTTCCAGGCGGAACTCGCACAAGGCCCGGTAGGCGCGCCGCAGCACAGAGGGGTAATCCGCGTCGGCATGCACAATCAGTTTCGCCAGCAGCGAGTCGAAGCTGGGGCAGGTGGTGTAGCCGCCGTAACCGTAGCCGTCTACTCGAATGCCCGGCCCGCTCGGTGGCTCGTATGCAGTGAGGGTGCCGCCCGCCGGTCGAGCGCTCCCGTCTGCAGCCATGCTCTCCAGATTGACCCTCAGCTGAACGGCAAAACCGCGGGGAGCCGGTATGCTTCTTTGCTCCAGATTCAGCTCGGCAAGACTGGCGCCAGCCGCCAGACGCAACTGGATCTGGGCCAGATCCACGCCGGTGACCGCTTCGGTGACTGTGTGTTCGACCTGGATGCGCGGGTTGGCTTCCATGAACACGAAATCGCCAGCGTCTTCGTCAACCAGAAATTCGAAGGTGCCGAGTCCGCAGTAGCCCACCGCTGCGGCGAGATTGGTCGCCGCAGCGAGTAGTCGTTCGCGCATCTTCTGATCCAGCGTTGGGCTTGGGGCGATCTCCACCAGCTTCTGATTGCGTCGTTGCAAGGTGCATTCACGTTCCCACAGATGGCTGACGTGCTCGCCATCACCAATCACCTGAACTTCGATATGCCGGGCGCGGCGAATCAGACGTTCCACATAAAGATCGCCATTACCAAACGCAGCCTTGGCTTCCGAGGCGCAACGGGCATAGGCCTCGTTCAGATCATCCAGGCTATGGACGGCGCGCATGCCGCGTCCGCCACCACCGGCCAGCGCTTTTAGCATCACCGCAGCGCCAGCGCCCAACTGCTGAAAGAACTCACGGGCCTGCTCCAGGCTGGTCGCCTGATTGCTGCCCTGCACCAGCGGAATGCCCTGGCGCTCAGCCAGGCGCCGGGCGCTGGCCTTGTCGCCGAAGGTGTCGAGCACTGAGGGATCGGGGCCAACGAAGGTGATGCCGGCAGCCTGGCAGTGCCTGGCGAAATCTGCGTTCTCGCTGAGAAAACCGTAGCCGGGATGAATTGCATCGCAGCCTTGCTGTAGCGCTACCTCTATCAGCTGTGCTGCGTCGAGGTAGGCCGCTGCGCCCCGGCCGCGCAGGGCGATCGCGGTGTCAGCCTTGCGATTATGCAGAGACTGGACGTCGTCTTCGGCATAGACCGCAACCGTTTGAATATCCAGTTCGGCGGCGGCGCGCGCCAGGCGAATCGCGATTTCACCGCGGTTCGCGATCAACAGGCTCTTGAACATGTTCAGATCCAGTCCTCCAGTTCTTGTTTTTTGACTTTCCCCGTTGCTGTCATTGGCAAGGTGTCGACCAGCCTTACTTCCGGCACTTTATAAATGGCCATCGCGCCCTTGCACCACTCACGCAGACTTTCACTGCTGAGCCCGCTCTGGGGCTTGGCGATCACGAAGGCTACGGGGCTCTGGCCGCGCTGCTCGTCAGGGCGGCCGATGACCGCCGAGGCGAGGATGTCGGGGTGTTGCCCGAGCATCGCTTCCAGCTCGCTGGGAAACACGCTCATACCATTGACCTTGAGCATCTCCTTGCGCCGTCCGAGGTAGCGTATGTGGCCCTTTTCAGTGATAACCCCGCTGTCTCCGGTGTGCAGCCAGCCGTCGCGCAAGGCTTCGGCGCTGGCGTCGGGTTTGCCCCAGTACCCCTTCAGCAATGACGGAGAGCTTACGCACAGCTCGCCCTCTTCACCCAGCGCAAGCAATTGGCCTGTCGCAAAATCGCAGACCTTGAACAAGGTGCCCGGCACTGGCAGGCCGACGAAGGTGGGGGCAGACTCAAGGTCAAAGTCGTTGGTCTGCAAGCCCGCCGTGAAGGTGTCGCAGGTATGTGTTTCGGTCATGCCGAAGCTGGTTTCGAACAGCGTGCAGCCTGTGAGCTCGCGCCAGCGACGGCGATACTCCTTAGTCAGTTTCTTGATAAAAGAGACGCAGCTGGTGATCTGCAACGAGCCTAGATCGAAGTCTCCGACCTGCGGATGGTCAAGGACCTCCGCGGCGCTATCGACCAGCAGACCGGTATGGCTGACTCGGTAATGCTGCACGGCGGCCATGAATGTCAGCGCGTCCCAGCGAGCCAGCAACACCAGGGTTGTGCCGCTGAATACCGGAAACAGCAGGCCGGCATTTTCTCCGGCGATCCAGAATTCGGGCATGAAGTTCAGGCTGATGCGGTTTGCGTCCAGACCCAGCGCGACCGGGAGAAAACTGGCGCAGGTATATAGCATGTCCCGGTGGGTATGGACGCAGCCCTTGGGCAGGCCGGTGGTGCCGCCGGTATAGTTGAGCGCGGCGATATCATCCAGTTCGAGCTTCGGCAGGTCGACGGGTGGGGTATCGTCCAGCGCGCTCATCAGATCCATGCTGTCGGTAACGGGCAGTTTGGGCGCCTGAATGAGATCCGGCACTGGAATCGGCGGGTTGTCGGAGCGAACTTCATAAAGACTGGTGCTGATGACCTCTCGCAGGTCGGTTTGTTCGCGCACTTCACGGACCACCGGCAGCAGTTGATCAAAGCAGATAATCACGCTGGCGCCGCTATCCTTGAGCTGGTAACTCAATTCCATCCCCTTGGCCATCGGGCTGACCGGCGCATGCACGGCGCCGGCCTTGAGGATTCCGTAGAAGGCGATATGCAGCTGCGGGCAGTTGGGCATGAATACCGCAACGCGATCGCCAGGATGCACGCCGAGCTTGATGAGCAGCGCTGCGCAGCGGTCGCTTCGCTCGTTCAATTCTGCGTAGGTAAGGGTATGGCCGTAAAATTCTATCGCTGGCTTGTCGGGAGAGATTGCGGCCCAGTGTGCGAGGTACTCGGTGAGGGGGCGCTCGCCCAGCGGGTATTGCGGTTCGGTGGGCTTGCCGGCGGGCCAGGAGGCGGTCTGGATCTTCCTGAGCTGCTCGAGATAGTCACGCTCTTGCATGGTCGGACCTCCTGCTTGTTATCGTGGATGCAGGTGTAGCTTAGGTTGTATGACCGGCATAAAGCAGCGATCTTTACTGGCCCGAATATGTGAACAGCATCATTGCTTATGGAGCTGTTTAAAACAGCTCCAGGGGCGTGACGGCATCTTCTTCGTTGTAACCGTTTGAGTCCAGTTCACTGAAGGATGGCGGTGCGTCTTCTTCCTTGAATACTTCAAAAAAACCATTTGGACTACCAGGGCGGGCGCTGCGGCCAGTAACCGGGTCGATCCGTACGTTCAGCAGCCCGTCGGGTACGGGCTGGCTGCTCTCGGATCGGCCCTCCAGCGCGCCCTCCATGAATTTCATCCATATCGGCAGCGCAGTTGTTCCGCCGAATTCACGTCGGCCCAGCGTGTCAGGCTGGTCGAAGCCTACCCAGACAGTGGCGACAAAATCGGCGTTGTATCCGGAAAACCAGCCATCCTTCTGGTCATTGGTCGTGCCGGTCTTGCCTGCCAGGTCGTCGCGCTCCAGGGCACGCGCTTTTACTGCCGTACCGCGCGAAATTACATCCTTGAGCATGCTGGTCAGTTGATAGGTGGTGCGTGAATCTATTACCTGCTCTGCACGAATCTCCTGTTGGGGTATGTCGCGCACCGCTTCAGCCCGATAGGACTGAATCAGTTCCTGCCTCGCCTCCACCACCGTCGGTGCCACCCTGGGTTGCGCGAAATCGATCAACTGCCAGTTCCGGTCTTTTATGTATTCAATAAGAAATGGCTTTACCGCGTAACCTCCATTGGCTATCACGCTGTACCCCTGGGCAATTTGCAGCGGCGTCAGCTCAGTGGTACCAAGGGATGCGGAAAGATTGCGTGGCAAGTCGTCACGGCTGAAGCCAAAGCGCTCAATGTAAGTCAGCGCGTTGTCTACCCCCAGATCCTGCATCAGGCGAATCGAAACGAGGTTGCGCGACCGATACAGCGCTTCGCGCAGCCGAATCGGGCCGAGGAAGTCGCCGCCCGAGTTGCGGGGTCGCCATTCCGAATCAAGATATTCATCTACAAAAACGATTGGAGCATCGTTCACCAGGCTCGCCGGCGTGTAGCCGTTGTCGAGCGCCGCACTGTACAGAAACGGTTTGAAGCTGGAGCCCGGTTGACGTCGGGCCTGTGTAACTCTGTTGTACTTGCTCTGGCGGAACGAAAAGCCACCGGTCAGGGCCTGGATGCTGCCATCCTGCGGCGACAGCACCGCGAGCGCGGCCTGGGCTTGCGGCTCCTGGGACAACCGGTACTGCCCTTCTTTCAGGCGAATTACCCGAACAATGTCGCCACGGGCCAGTACCTCTGCAGGGTTGGCGGGGGCCGGACCCATGCTGTTGGTATTGATAAAAGGCCGGGCCCAGCGCATGGCTTCCCAGTCGATCTCGCCTGTAGCGCCTCCGTGAAGCTGTATCTCGGCGCCCTCGGCGTTCACTTCCGTGACCAGGGCAGGGAGCAGTCCTCCTATACTCGGATAAGGTGCAAGTAGCGACTGCCAGGTATCCGGACCCACGTCAGGGTGGCTGGCTAGCGGGCCCCTGTAGCCATGGCGCTGATCGTATTCTATCAATCCCCTGCGCAGCGCTCGGTTGGCAAGCTTCTGCAGTTTGCTGTCCACCGTGGTAAAGACATGAAAGCCGTCCGTATAGGCCGCCTCACCATACCGCTCAATCATTTCCAGGCGCGCCATTTCGGCAACGTAAGGTGCCTCCAACTCGGGATTGGCTCCGTGGTTGCGTGCGGTGTTAGGCATGGCGATGGCTTCGTCGAAGGCGGCCTGGTCGATATAGCGCAGGCTGAGCATGCGTTGAAGAATCCAGTCTCGTCTGCTTATGGCGCGCTGCGGATTGGCAATCGGGTTGAACGCCGAGGGGGCCTTGGGCAAGCCGGCAATCATCGCCAGGTCAGCCAGCGGCAGCTCTGCAATGGGCTTGCCATAATAGACGTGCGCAGCGGCTTCGATACCGTAGGCCCGGTTACCCAAATAGATCTTGTTTACATACAATTCGAATATTTCCTCCTTGCTCAGATTGCGCTCTATCTGGAGAGCCAGCAGGATTTCGTTGATCTTGCGAGAAAACACCCGCTCGCTGGTGAGGAAGTAGTTTTTTGCGACTTGCATGGTAATAGTGCTACCGCCCGTCTGGATCTGCCCAGTCTGTATCAGCTCGCTGAGCGCCCGAATCAGGCTCTTTGGGTCCACGCCGTGGTGATTCAGGAAGTTATCGTCTTCGGCGGCCAGCATGGCCAGTATAAAGTTCTCTGGGACTTGGTCGAAACTGATAGGGAAGCGGCGCATTTCACCGAATTCAGCTATCAATTTGTGATCTGTGCTATATATCCGCAGCGGAGTCTGCAGTTGAACGTTGCGAAGTGTGTCAACATCCGGTAAAGCGGGACTGAGATACAGAGCAACGCCGCTCAAGCCCAGTAGCGGAGCGCTTATGAGAGCAATCAGGGACCAGAACAGGAATTTAAGGAAGCGCATAGGGATAGATTGAATTCCCTGAGAAATGAATTGGTTAGCTCTGGGCTTGAGTGAGAACTGGTTAGCAGTCTGCATTATAAGCGTATTTTTTTCGAATTAGCCATTTGCGCTTGTGCAAGTACTGTTATTTAATGTAGTAAAACATAAACCGCCCGTAAGTGGCGGATGCTGATAGGAAATTGGCTGTGCTAGGGCTCATAAAGAAAAAATCAAATACGCTGCTGGGTATAGATATCAGCTCCACCACTGTGAAGCTGCTAGAACTCAGTCGTTCCGGAAACCGCTATAAGGTCGAGGCCTACGCGGTGGAGCCTCTGCCGCCCAGCGCGGTGGTGGAGAAAAACATCGTCGAGCTGGAAGGCGTGGGGCAGGCTTTGGAAAAAGTCATGGCTCGCTCGCGCACATCACTCAAGCAGGCGGCCGTCGCTGTGGCCGGGTCCGCGGTGATCACCAAGGTCATCGAGATGGACGCCGGACTTGATGCTGACGAGATGGAAGAACAGATCAAGCTTGAGGCTGATCAGTATATTCCATACCCACTCGATGAAGTCGCCATTGATTTCGAGGCTCAGGGCCCGTCCCCACGTAATCCTGATCGCGTTGAGGTGCTGCTCGCTGCCTGTCGCCGCGAGAATGTGGATATTCGCGAGGCGGCTCTCGCCTTGGCCGGGCTCGATGTCAAGGTAGTGGAGATCGAAGCCTACGCCATGGAACGAGCTTGCGAGTTGGTCATCGATCAGCTGGATGGCGGCACTGACGATCTGACTATCGCCGTAATCGATATCGGCGCCACCATGATGACCCTCAGCGTCTTGAGCAAAGGCAGAACCATCTATACCCGTGAACAATTATTCGGCGGCAAGCAGCTGACCGATGAGATTCAGCGCCGGTACGGCCTGTCTCAGGAAGAGGCGGGTCTGGCCAAAAAACAGGGTGGTCTGCCGGACGATTACGAAGCCGAGGTGCTGGGTCCTTTCAAGGATGCGGTAGTTCAGCAGGTGTCCCGTTCGTTGCAGTTTTTCTTCGCTGGCGGACAATACAACGACGTCGATTACATCCTTCTGGCAGGAGGCACGGCGTCCATTCCTGGTCTCGATCAATTGGTTCAGCAGAAGATCGGCACCACGACGCTTGTGGCCAACCCCTTTGCAAACATGACCCTATCGAACAAGGTGAATGCGGTGGCGCTGAGTAATGATGCGCCGGCGCTGATGATCGCCTGTGGGCTCGCAATGAGGAGTTTCGACTAATGGCGCGCATTAACCTATTGCCCTGGCGCGAGCAGCTCAGGGAAGAGCGGAAAAAGGAATTTCTGACCATTCTGGTCCTCATTGTGGTGTTTGCGGTAGGTCTGATTTTCCTGGGTGATCGGCACCTGAACGGCAAGATCGATCATCAGAATGCCCGCAACGAGTTCTTGCGCAAGGAAATCGCGGTTCTCGAGACGCGTATCAAGGAAATCGAAGAGCTTCAGGCGCGGCGTACCCAGCTGCTGGATCGCATGAAGATCATCCAGGACCTGCAGGGTAATCGCCCAATAATCGTTCGAGTGTTCGACGAAATGGCGCGAACCTTGCCAGATGGCGTTTACTTCACTTCGGTGGAGAAAAAAGAGGCCGTGGTCAATATTGAAGGTGGTGCTGAATCGAACAGTCGGGTTTCCAACCTGATGCGCCAGATGGACGCGTCAGAATGGCTGAAGTCACCCAATCTGACTGCGGTGAAAGCGGTGACTCAGGGTGCGCTGGATCAGGCGAACGTATTTGAACTGTCGGTACGTCAGACCGAACCTAATGCCCCCGCCGCTGAAGGAGAGCAGCAGCCATGAGTCTTGCTCAATCCATGGAAAGTTTGAAAAAGATTGATATCAACGATATTGATTTCAATAACATAGGCGCATGGCCGGGTGCACTAAAGGTCATATTTGGCGTCCTGCTCTTCGTAATCCTGATGTTTCTTGGATATCAGTTTCACCTGAAGGACCTGCAAACCACCCTCGCAGCAAGCGAGGCCCAGGAAGTTACCCTGCGCAGCGAGTTTTCTGACAAGTCCTTTCGTGCAGCAAATCTTGACGCTTATAAGCAGCAGCTGGCTGAGATCGAAGAGCGATTCGGGACCCTTATCCGTCAATTGCCGAGCGACACTGAAGTCCCTGGCTTGCTGGAAGATATCACCCAGATGGGGCTGAACAGCGGGTTGGAATTCGAGTCCATCACGCTGCAGCCGGAAGTCGCCAGCCAGTTCTATGTCGAGTTGCCCATCAGCATCGTGGTCCAGGGTAGCTATCACGATATAGGTACCTTCGTCAGCAGCGTGGCAGGCTTGCCACGAATCGTGACGTTGCATGACTTCACCATCGCACCGGTCAGTGAGGACAACCCTGACCTGTTGAAGATGAACATTCTGGCCAAGACCTACCGTTACAACGAAGCAGGAGCCCAATGATGAAAATGCATAAAGGGATTGCCGGGCTTGTGTTGGTCGGTTCGGCGTTATTGACAGGCTGTGGTGGTGATTTCGACGACTTGAGAGTCTTCACTGAAGAGACGCGTGCAAGGCCGGTTGGAACTATCGAGCCTTTACCTCGTTTCAAGCCATATGAGGCATTTACATACAGCGCGACGTCGTTGCGCAGTCCTTTCCAGCCGCCCGTTCGGATCGATCTGACTCAGCGTCAGAAGGGCTCTCAGGATATCAAGCCAGACGAAGACAGGGTCCGGCAGTTTCTTGAAGGCTTCAATATCGAAGGGTTCGAAATGGTCGGCATATTGAGCAACCAGGACGGCATGCAGGCGCTGATTCGCGGCGCTGACGGTGTGCACCGAGTCGAGATTGGGGATTATCTGGGCCGGAATCATGGCCGTATTGTCAGTATCGAGGAAGGTCGTCTCGATGTGGTGGAAATTGTGCCGGACGGTGAAGGGGGTTGGTTGGAGCGCCCGCGTACCCTCAGCTTGCCTGAGCGCGGATAGGTCAACCAGGGAGAGATACTATGAACTGCAAACAGTCACGCGTGGAACGCAATCAAATGCCTCTAACCAGGAAGTTTTCGCTCGCAGCCTTCGTTATGCTGCTCAGCCCGCTGGCCCTCGCGGCCGACCTACAAAACCTTGACGTTGCGTCCCTCCCAGGAGAACGTGTCGAGTTAAAATTGACCTTTGACGAGCCGGTCACGGCAGCACCAAAAGGTTACACCATTGATCAGCCAGCGCGTATCGCGCTGGATCTGCCGGGTGTCAAGAACAAGCTGGGTGAACGGACTCGCGAACTTGGGCTGGGTAACGCTCGCAGCCTGACCGTTGTCGAAGCCAAGGACCGGACCCGTCTGATCATCAATCTGACCAGCCTGACCCCCTACAGTACCCGTATCGATGGAAATGACCTTTACGTCATGGTGGGTAGCGAAAATGCGCCCGGATACAGTGCTCAGGCTTCCGCGACACCGGCCCCTGCCGCCACGGCTGCATCAGGCGCGAGCTGGAGATCATCAGACGAACCTGCTGTTGCCGCGACGTCCATCGCGTCATCCGGCAGCTCGATCCGCGGCCTGGATTTCCAGCGCGGAGAGCAGGGTGAAGGGAATGTGATAGTTGACCTCTCCGATCCCAACATCCCGGTGGATGTGCAGGAGCAGGCAGGTAAAATTCGCCTGACTTTTCCGGGTACACGTCTGCCTGATGAGTTGCGCGTTCGTCTGGACGTGAAGGATTTCGCCACGCCAGTAAACTTTGTCAATGCAACCACAAGCGGTGGCGACACCACCGTGAACATCGAGCCAACGGGATTTTATGAGCATCTGGTTTATCAGACCGACAATCGGCTGATAGTCAGCTTCAAACCGTTGAGCCGCACCGAGGCAGAAAAGCGCCGCGCTGATGCGTTCGCCTATACCGGGGAAAAACTTTCCTTGAATTTCCAGGACATTGAAGTGCGGTCGGTGCTGCAATTGATCGCCGATTTCACTGACCTCAATCTGGTGGCAAGTGACACTGTGGAAGGCAGCATTACGTTGCGGCTACAGAATGTGCCCTGGGATCAGGCGCTGGATCTGGTGCTGAAAACCAAAGGCCTGGACAAGCGCAAGATTGGCAATGTGCTGCTGGTCGCGCCCGCCGACGAGATTGCGGCTCGTGAGCGTCAGGAGCTGGAATCGCAGAAGCAGATAGCCGAACTGGCCCCGTTGCGTCGCGAGCTGATCCAGGTGAACTATGCCAAGGCGTCGGACATTGCCGCCTTGTTCGCCTCGGTCACCGCCGGTGAGAGTGGACAGGAGCGGGGTTCCATTACGGTAGATGAGCGCACCAACAGCATTATCGCGCTTGAAACCCAGGACAAGATCGATGAGCTGCGGCGCATCGTTACCCAGCTTGATATTCCTGTTCGTCAGGTCATGATCGAGGCGCGGATCGTCGAGGCGAGTGTGGGCTTCGACAAGGCCCTGGGTGTTCGCTGGGGCGGCAACCTGAGGCTGGGCAATCGCTTCAGCGCGTTCGGCAAGGACGGTCAGACTGGCGTGGCGGAAGATCCAAGCGCGCGGGGCCAACTGGGCGATGAAGACTTCATACCTTCACGCACCACCGCGGGTTTCATCGGTATACCTGAGCGCCCCTTGAATACGCCTTTCGTTGACATGGGCGTTCTGGGTGCAACATCGGGAATCGGCATTGGCTTTATCACCAACAATGCCCTGCTTGATCTGCAGTTGTCGGCGATGGAAAGCACTGGTAATGGTGAAATTATTTCCCAGCCCAAGGTTGTCACCTCTGACAAGGAAACCGCGAAGATCCTCAAGGGTTCGGAAATTCCTTATCAGGAAGCCAGTTCCAGCGGCGCGACAACCACTGCGTTCGCCGAGGCGGTATTGTCCCTGGAGGTTACTCCCCAGATCACACCTGACAACCAGGTGATCATGGAAGTCATCGTGACCAAGGATGAGCCGGACTTCACCAACGAGGTCAACGGTGTGCCCACCATTCGCAAGAATGAAGTGAATGCCAAGATCCTGGTGGCTGATGGTGAAACCATTGTTATCGGTGGCGTGTTCTCCAGCGAGACACAGCAGGCCCAGGAAAAAGTACCATTCCTCGGTGACCTGCCGATCCTCGGTCGCGCTTTCCGTCGGGACATCACCTCCGAGAGCAAGACTGAACTGCTGGTCTTCCTTACTCCAAGGATTATCAATAACGGAGCCATTACCGTTGCCAGGTAATTTAATTGCGTAACGTCTTTCTGATAGGCCCGATGGGAGCTGGTAAGAGCACCATCGGGCGAATGCTCGCCAAAGAGCTGAGATACCCTTTCAAGGACTCGGACCGGGAGATCGAAGCGAGAACCGGGGCTGATATTCCCTGGATCTTTGATGTCGAAGGTGAGGAAGGATTTCGCGAGCGTGAACAAGCAATGATCGCTGAGCTGGTACAGGAGCAGGGCATCGTTTTGGCGACCGGGGGCGGCGTGGTTATTCGCGAACCTAATCGCAAAGCACTGGCCAGCGGTGGCCTGGTAGTGTATCTGCGTACCAGTGTCGAGCAGCAACTGCAACGTACCGCCAAGGACCGGCAGCGTCCCCTGCTGCAAACGCCTGATCCCGAAAAAGTATTGCGCGACTTGATGGCCAGGCGTGATCCGCTTTACAAAGACATTGCCGACCTGGTTATCGATACGGACCAGCGGGGCCCCAAGATTGTGGTGAACACAATCGTGGCGCGCCTCCAGCAAGGTTCCGAATAAACGTTACTCCAGCCAAGAAGCCTTTGCATCCGCGCAGCGAATACATGTCTGATGTATCCTTGCGAGGTTACAGGGGAGAGGTTCCATGCATCGACTGACAGTTGAACTCGCTGATCGCAGCTATCCGATTTTCATTGGCCAGGGTCTTCTGGGCCGTTCTGACTTGCTGGTTCCTTACATAACGGGCAAGCAGGTGTGTGTTGTAACTGACGATACAGTCGCCCCACTTTATCTGGAGCGGCTGCGCCATACGCTGGATGGCTACAAGGTCGACCATGTGGTCCTTCCAACAGGTGAGGCATACAAGAATTGGGCGACCCTGCAACAGATTTTCGATGCGTTGCTGGCACGCCGGCATGACCGAGGAACCACGCTTATTGCCCTCGGCGGTGGTGTGATAGGCGATATGACCGGATTTGCTGCGGCTTGCTATCAACGTGGGGTCGACTTTATCCAGATACCCACAACGTTGCTTTCCCAGGTTGACTCCTCGGTCGGAGGCAAGACGGGGATAAATCACCCGGCAGGGAAAAATATGATCGGGGCGTTCTATCAGCCCAAGGCCGTGCTGATTGACACCCAGAGCCTTGGAACATTGCCTGATCGGGAAATAAGCGCAGGTCTGGCCGAGATCATCAAGTATGGGCTGATCCGCGACATAGCTTTTCTGGATTGGCTGGAACTCAATATGCCGGCACTGCGGGCCCTGGAGCCCGGAGCGATTACCGAAGCGATCGCTCGGTCCTGTGCAATCAAGGCTGAAGTGGTTGCGGTGGATGAGCGGGAGGGAGGCCTCAGGGCGATTCTCAATCTGGGCCACACCTTCGGGCACGCCATTGAGGCGCACCAGGGTTATGGTCAGTGGCTGCATGGCGAAGCGGTGGGTGCAGGTATGGTGATGGCGCTGGAAATGTCCCGGCATCTGGGCTGGCTATCCGATTCGGATTGCCAGCGAGGTGTGGCTATAGTCGAGTCGGCAGGCCTGCCAACCAGGCCTCCAACCGATATGACCTCAGAGGATTTTATCCGGCTGATGGCGGTTGACAAGAAAGTGCTGGACGGCCAATTGCGGTTGGTGCTGCTCCGTCAGTTGGGAGAAGCAACGGTTACGGCAGATTTCACCGCCGCCGCATTGGATGCAACGTTACGGAAAGAATATTCATGAAAGCAGAACGGGACTTGAACATGACGGCTGCCGACGATAGCGAAAATGAACTGCTCGATTACTACCAGTTGAGCCATGATCCGTTTTTGCCACGTACCCCCGGCTTCAAGTTTTTTACGCCCCAACGCAAGACAGTCCTGGCTCAGTTGCATCATCTGGCGCGCTTCTCAACTCAGCTGGCGGTAGTGCTGGGTCCGCTGGGAAGCGGCAAGAGCCTTCTCCGTCAGGCGCTGGTAGCCAGTACCAACAAGGACAGCGTGCAATGTATCGTAACCTCTGCCAGGGAGGTGGGTTCGCCAGCAGCGCTTACCAGTTTTGTTGCCCAGGCGATAGGTGCGGCCCGTACGGACGAAGGCATTGTGGAACGCGCCGAACAGCTGCATCAGACCGGTATGCAGGTCTATATAGTCATTGACGACGCGCAGCTGTTGGCCCCGCAATCGGTAAAGAATCTGGCGGAGCTGAGTCTCGCGGGGGGTAAGTCTTCGCCGAAGATCTTCCTCTTTGCCGAAGAGTCGATACGTCCTGCACTTGACGCAATCATTGTCCCGGACCACGCAGAATGGCTGCATCTGATCGAGTTGCAACCCTATACTCTGGAAGAGACACGCGATTATCTGGCGCAGCGTCTGGAAGCCGCTGGCCAGGGGATCGAGCTGTTAAGTGACGCGCAGGTCTTCCATATCCACCAGCGTAGCGGCGGCTGGCCGGGGCTTATCAATGAGGAAGGCAAAGAAACCATGCTTGCCGATATGGATGAGCAGGCGCCAGTGTCGACGCGCAGCGGCTCGTCTTTCCCCTTGCGATCGGTTGTGGCTGTGGTGCTGGTGGCGATCGGTGTTGGGGCTGCCTGGATGATGGGCGACCGACCTGACGAGCCTGCCCGTACGGTTTTGCAGTTACCTGACCCCGTGGTGGAGATTGATGTCACCGAGCGACTGGACGCAAGCTCCGACGCTCCTTCCGCGGCCCCTGATGGTCTGAATATCGTGGAGGCAGGGTCTGAGGTTCCGGAGGATATTGAGCTTCCCCAGGATAACCCGTTACCGGTAGAGCAGATTCCTGCACCTGTAGCGACAACGGTTCCGGCGGCTGAGGAGGCCCCGCCAGCTCCCGAGCCTGTTGTAGTCCCGGCGCAGGCCAGCGCTTCGGCGACTCAAGAGCCTGCTCCTGTTCGCCCCAGCCCGCCGGCAATCGATACGCAACAAGGTTTTCACGCTACCGACTGGTATCGACAGCGTCCGGCAGATGAATATGCATTACAGCTGCTGGGTACCCGATCCAGACAGGCGGCGCTGGATTTTATCAGTAGGCAATCGGGGATTGCCGAGCTGGGATATTTCGAGACTCGCCACGAAGGCAAGCCCTGGTTCGTGGTAACTCAAGGCGCCTATTCAAGTCGAGAGCAGGCACAGGCGGGTGTAACGCGACTGCCCGATGCGCTGCGTAATCAAAACCCCTGGCCCAGAACTATGGCCAGCATCCAGCAGTCTTTGCCATAATAGCGGACTTGCAAGGCTGGCTTAGGCAAATCAAGCCAGCCTCACTAACTACTGCCCACAAAAGCTTTCTGATTTACGACATTTGGATATGCTTTTGCGGCACGTTCGCCCGAAAATAAATTGTGGCGGCGCAAGCCGCTGTGTACAATTACTCCCCTTTTGTCCGGCGCCGAGCCAGATCAATTCTTGTTTGATTCTTGTAAGCGTCTGAATTCAATAGCTTTTTGAGAGTATGCCTATGAAAGCAGGTCTATATCAGCCTGATCAGTTCAAGGATAACTGCGGCTTTGGCTTGATCGCCCATATGGAGGGCCAACCCAGTCATCACCTGCTAAAGACGGCCATCGAAGCGCTAACCTGCATGACGCACCGTGGCGGCATCAATGCGGATGGCAAAACGGGTGACGGCTGTGGTTTGCTTATTCAAAAGCCGGACCAGTTTTTGCGCGCGGTGGCACAGGAAGCGCTTTCGGTCAGTCTTCCGGAACAGTATGCCGTTGGCATGGTTTTCATGGGCGCTACTGACGCCGCCACCAATGCGGCAAAGCAGGCCTTTGCCGACGCCTTTGCAGATCAAGGTCTCAATGCCCTGGGCTGGCGGCCGGTGCCGGTGGATGAAAGCGTCCTCGGTCCGCTCGCGCTGAGTTCGATGCCGCGCATTGAACAGGTGTTCATTTCTGGTGAGGGTCTGGATGATCAGCAGTTTGGAACCAAACTGTTCTATGCCCGCCGCAAGGCAGAAATCGCCATGCACGGTGATTCGGATTTCTACGTCTGCAGCCTGTCGCACAAGGTCATATCCTATAAAGGCCTGATGATGCCGGCGGACCTGGACAGATTTTATCCCGAGCTGAGCGACAGCCGGATGGAAACTGCCATCAGCGTTTTTCATCAGCGGTTTTCCACCAATACGCTGCCTAAGTGGCCGCTTGCGCAACCCTTCCGGCTGATCGCCCATAATGGCGAAATCAACACGATCACAGCCAATCGAAACTGGGCGCACGCACGTCGCAACAAGTTCACCAATGATCTGCTACCTGACCTCGACAGTCTGGCACCATTGGTAAACGTGACCGGCTCAGACTCTTCCAGCATGGACAACATGCTGGAGTTGTTGATTACCGGTGGTATGGATCTGTTTCGCGCCATTCGTATGGTCGTGCCGCCTGCCTGGCAAAATGTTGAAACCATCGATGCAGACCTGCGCGCCTTTTATGAGTTCAATTCCATGCACATGGAAGCATGGGACGGTCCTGCGGGCATCGTTCTCACCGAAGGGCGTTACGCGGTCTGTCTGCTCGACCGTAACGGCCTGCGTCCGGCGCGCTACGTTGTCACCAAGAATGGCTATATCACCCTCGCGTCGGAAATAGGCGTTTGGGATTACCAGCCAGAAGATGTGATAAGCAAAGGGCGCGTGGGTCCTGGACAAATTCTTGCCGTCGATACACAAACCGGCGAGGTCCTGCACACCGCAGACGTCGAGGGTCGCCTGAAATCCCGCCATCCTTACCGTAAGTGGCTGAAGGAAAAGGCACTGCGCATTCAGGCAACACTGGATGACCGTGATCACGGCTCGGAATTCATGGAGCCGGAACGTCTCAAGCAGTATATGAAGATGTTCCAGGTGACCTTTGAAGAGCGTGATCAGGTGCTGCGCCCGCTGGCGGAAAATGGCCAGGAAGCGGTGGGCTCAATGGGTGACGATACCCCCATGGCAGTGCTGTCCGGGCGCGTTCGTTCGGTCTATGACTATTTCCGTCAGCAGTTTGCCCAGGTAACCAACCCGGCAATTGATCCGTTGCGCGAATCCATCGTGATGTCTCTGGAAACCTGCCTGGGTGCCGAGCGTAACGTATTTGAGGAAACCGCTGACCATGCCAACCGCGCGATACTGAGTACCCCTATCGTCTCGCCGGCCAAATGGCGCACCCTGATGACGATGGATCGCCCCGGTTTTGCGCATCAGTTCATTGATCTGAACGCTGCCGAGTCCGTTCCTTTGAGCGAAGCCGTTGCCGCGATTGCGCGTCAGGCTGAAGCGGCCGTCAGGGAAGGCAAAACGCTGCTGGTATTGAGCGACCGCAATGTCCGCGAAGGCATGTTGCCGGTACACGCTGCCTTGGCAGTAGGTGCGGTGCATCATCACCTGATTGCCCAGGGTTTGCGCTGTGACTGCAACATTCTGGTCGAAACGGCAACCGCCCGTGACCCGCATCACTACGCTGTATTGATCGGTTTTGGTGCCAGCGCGGTTTATCCTTACCTCGCCTATGAAGTGTTGGGTGACCTTATCCGCACTGGAGAGGTTATTGGTGACCTGTTCGAGGTCTTCAAAAGCTACCGCAAAGGCATTTCCAAGGGCCTGATGAAGATTCTCTCGAAAATGGGGATCTCGACGGTGGTGTCATACCGCGGCGCTCAGCTGTTCGAAGCGGTGGGTCTGGCTGATGAAATAGTTGATGTCTGCTTCAAGGGCGTAGCAAGCCGGATTCAAGGCGCGCGCTTCAGTGATCTGCAGGCAGAGCAGGCATTGCTCGCCAAGGAAGCCTGGAATCCACGCAAGTCGATTCAGCAAGGTGGCTTGCTGAAGTTCGTTTTTGGTGGCGAGTACCATGCATACAATCCGGACGTAGTGCGTTCGTTGCAGGATGCGGTGCAGGGTGACAGTTACGATAAGTACCTGGAATACGCTGCGCTGGTAAACAACCGTCCGGTGGCGTCGCTGCGGGATCTGCTCAAACTCAGGGAAGACCAGACGCCGATTCCTCTGGATCAGGTCGAGCCCCTGGAAATGCTGTTCAAGCGATTCGATTCGGCTGGCATCTCCCTTGGAGCCCTGTCGCCCGAGGCGCACGAAGCGATTGCCGAGGCGATGAATCGCCTGGGCGCGCGCTCCAACTCGGGTGAAGGTGGCGAGGATCCTGCTCGGTACAGGACCGAACGCAGTTCGAAAATCAAGCAGATCGCTTCGGGTCGCTTCGGTGTGACGCCTGAGTATCTGGTCAATGCTGAAGTGTTGCAGATCAAGGTTGCCCAGGGCGCCAAGCCTGGCGAAGGTGGGCAGTTGCCTGGGGGCAAGGTCAATGAACTGATTGCCCGGCTGCGCTATGCAGTGCCAGGCGTAACCTTGATTTCGCCGCCCCCACACCACGATATCTATTCGATTGAAGATCTCGCGCAGCTGATTTTCGACCTTAAACAGGTCAATCCGGCGGCGCTGGTATCAGTCAAGCTGGTGTCCGAACCGGGTGTGGGGACCATTGCCGCGGGTGTAGCCAAGGCCTACGCCGACCTTATTACCATCTCGGGCTACGATGGCGGTACGGGCGCTTCGCCGCTTACCTCTATCCGTTATGCCGGCTCTCCCTGGGAGCTTGGCCTGTCCGAAGCGCACCAGACGCTGCGCGGCAATGACCTGCGCGGCAAGGTCAGGGTACAGACCGACGGTGGCTTGAAGACTGGGCTGGACGTGATCAAGGCAGCGATTCTCGGCGCCGAAAGCTTCGGTTTCGGAACCGCGCCGATGATCGCACTGGGCTGTAAATACCTGCGCATCTGTCACCTGAACAACTGTGCGACGGGCGTGGCCACGCAGAACAAGCATCTGCGTGACAACCATTACATCGGGACCGTAGAGATGGTGATGAATTTCTTCACCTATGTCGCTACCGAAACCCGCGAGTGGATGGCAAGGCTGGGCGTAAGCCGCCTTCAGGATCTGATTGGTCGCACTGACCTTTTGGAAATACTGCCAGGCAACACCAGCAAACAGCAGAACCTGGACCTCCGTCCGCTGTTGTACAGCGACGATGTGCCAGCCGATAAGCCGCAGTATTGTGAAACGCCGCGCAACGCGCCATTCGACAAAGGCCTTACCGCCGAGAAGATGGTCAGTATGGCCCGGCCCTGTATCGACGGGCTGACCGGTGGCGAGTTCGAAATGAGACTGACCAACTGCGACCGATCGATCGGCGCGCGTGTCTCGGGCGAAATCGCCAAGGTTCACGGCAACCTGGGGATGATCAAGGCGCCTGTTACGTTCCGCTTCAAGGGTACCGCTGGCCAGAGCTTCGGCGTCTGGAACGCTGGTGGACTGCACATGTACCTGGAAGGGGACGCCAACGATTACGTGGGCAAGGGGATGACTGCGGGCAAGCTGGTGATCGTGTCGCCTAAAGGCAGCCCGTTCCGCTCGGAGGACACCTCGATCATCGGCAACACCTGTCTGTATGGTGCAACGGGCGGCAAGCTGTTCGCAGCGGGTATCGCTGGCGAACGCTTTGCCGTGCGCAACTCCGGTTGCCACGCCGTTATAGAAGGCGCGGGTGACCACTGCTGCGAGTATATGACTGGCGGGATGGTATGCGTGCTGGGCCCGACCGGCCACAATTTTGGCGCGGGCATGACCGGTGGTTTCGCCTATGTACTGGATCAGGATAATGGCTTTTTCGACAGGCTGAACCATGAACTGGTCGAGTTGCACCGGATCAGCAGCGAGTCGATGGAAGCCTATCGCAGTCACCTGACTCAAGTGTTGACAGAATATGTCAGTGAGACCGATAGCGCGTGGGGTGCTGAGGTGCTGGACAACCTCGACAATTACATTCGTCGTTTCTGGCTGGTCAAACCCAAGGCGGCAAGTTTGCGCGCCTTGCTGACCACCACCTTGGCAAACCCGCAGTAATCGCCTGCGACAGAAATTCGGCAGCGCTGGCCCTGGGCTGACGGCTGCGGTTAAGAGGTTTAGATATGTCTGACCGTTTGAATAACGATTTTCAGTTTATCGATGTAGGCCGCAAGGATCCGCGCAAGCGGCCGTTGCGCCAGCGCAAGACGCAGTTCGTCGAGATCAACGAACAGTTCAAGCCAGACGAGGCGGCCGATCAGTCGCACCGTTGTCTGGAATGCGGCAATCCGTATTGCGAATGGAAGTGCCCGGTGCACAACTACATCCCGAACTGGTTGAAGCTGGTCACCGAGGGAAATATTCTCGAGGCTGCCGAGCTGGTTCACCGTACCAACACCCTGCCGGAGGTATGCGGGCGGGTATGTCCTCAGGATCGTCTGTGCGAAGGGGCCTGTACGCTGAATGATGGCTTCGGCGCCGTCACCATCGGCTCCGTCGAGAAATACATAGCAGATACCGCGTTCGCCATGGGCTGGCGTCCTGACATGTCGCAGGTGGTCCCGACGGGCAAGCGTGTCGCGATCATTGGTGCGGGTCCGGCAGGTCTGGGTTGTGCCGACGTATTGGCACGGGCGGGGGTGAGCCCTGTTGTGTTCGACCGCAATCCCGAGATCGGTGGCTTGCTGACCTTCGGCATACCGGAGTTCAAGCTGGAAAAAATGGTCATGTCCCGCCGTCGTGAAATCTTCACGGCCATGGGCATCGAATTCCGGCTGAATACCGAGGTCGGCAAAGACGTTACCATGGATCAGCTGATTGAGGAGTTCGATGCCGTTTTCATGGGCATGGGCACCTACACCTATATGAAAGGCGGCTTTCCTGGCGAAGACCTGCCGGGCGTGCATGACGCGCTGGATTTCCTGATCGCCAACGTCAATCGCAACCTCGGCTTTGAAAAGTCCGCACACGACTTCATTGATATGAAGGGCAAGAAGGTTGTGGTGCTGGGCGGCGGTGATACCGCCATGGACTGCAACCGTACGTCGATTCGCCAGGGCGCCAAGTCGGTATCCTGTGCATATCGCCGTGACGAAGTGAACATGCCCGGCTCGCGCAAGGAAGTGAAGAACGCCAAGGATGAAGGCGTGAAGTTCCTGTTCAATCGCCAGCCGATTGCCATCGTGGGTGAAGATCGCGTCGAGGGCGTCAAGGTAGTGGAGACGCGTCTGGGCGAGCCCGATGCTCGTGGACGTCGCAGCCCGGAGCCAATACCCGGCTCCGAAGAAGTGTTGCCGGCTGACGCAGTGATCATTGCTTTTGGTTTCCGCCCCAGCCCGGCCTCGTGGTTCGGCGACTTCCAGATCGAGATGGATAGCCAGGGACGCGTCATGGCGCCCGAGCAGGCACGTTACAAGTTCCAGACCAGCAATCCGAAGATCTTCGCCGGTGGTGACATGGTGCGTGGCTCGGATCTGGTAGTGACGGCTGTTTGGGAAGGCCGTCAGGCTGCAGAAGGCATCCTCGAGTATCTCGACCTGTAAGCTGACCTGCAACGAAAGAAGGCGCCCGAGTGGCGCCTTTCTTCATGGTGCTGTGGAGCCAGTGATCCAAGCCTGATCTTCGGCCGGTTTTATCGGTACAATGGCCGCTGATCCCGCTATTGGATGCCAATCCTATGTCAGAACTGAAAAACGACCGCTTCCTGCGTGCGCTGATGCGCCAACCCGTCGATGTCACTCCGGTCTGGATGATGCGACAGGCCGGGCGTTACCTGCCGGAATACCGTGAGGCGCGCACCCGGGCGGGTGATTTCATGGGGCTGTGTACCAATCCGGAGATGGCCTGTGAAGTAACCTTGCAGCCGCTGGAACGTTTTCCACTGGACGCGGCTATCCTGTTCTCGGATATCCTCACGATTCCAGACGCCATGGGTCTGGGGCTGTATTTCGAGGCGGGTGAAGGCCCACGCTTTCGCAAGCGCATAGACACTGCAGCCGACATCGAAGCGTTGAATGTCCCGGATCCTGAACAGGACCTGGGTTACGTAATGAATGCGGTCCGCACGATACGTCGCGAACTCAATGGCCGCGTTCCGCTGATAGGCTTTTCCGGCAGCCCCTGGACGCTTGCGACCTACATGGTCGAAGGCGGTTCCTCGAAGGATTTTCGCAAGACCAAAGCCATGCTCTACGACCAGCCGGAAGCCATGCATTTGCTGCTCGATAAACTGGCGGACTCGGTCATCTCCTATCTGAACGGTCAAATCATGGCCGGGGCCCAGGCTGTACAGATTTTCGACACCTGGGGGGGCAACCTGTCGGCTGACGCCTATCAGAAATTTTCCCTGGCCTATATGCGCAAAATCGTTTCAGGTCTGATCCGCGAAAACGACGGGCGCAAGGTGCCGGTGATCCTGTTCACCAAGAACGGCGGACTGTGGCTGGAGAGCATTGCCGATACCGGAGCCGACGCGCTTGGACTGGACTGGACCATGGACATGGGTGTTGCGCGCTCGCGGGTAGGCTCTAAGGTGGCGCTCCAGGGCAACATGGATCCCACCGTACTTTACGCAAAACCTGAGGCCATCCGGGCGGAAGTAGCGCGCATCCTGGCCAGTTATGGCAAGGGCAACGGGCACGTTTTCAACCTGGGTCATGGCATCACCCCTGAGGTGGACCCTGCACATGCCGGGGCGTTTATCGAAGCCGTGCATGAGTTGTCAGCGATCTATCATGATCCATCTGCCATTGGCTGATCGGGTTTGAACCACCTGCCAGCTGCAGCTGGCAGGTGGGATCGCATCAGGTCAGTGCCCTCGACGCATGATCATTTCGAAAGGCCGGCAACCCCGGCCTTTATTGCGGAAACAGTGGCCAGAACAGCGGTATCAGGAACGTCGCCGTGGCCCACATGATCACGTTCATGGGCACGCCAATGCGCATGAAATCGCTGAACCGATAGCCTCCTGCACTGTATACGAAGGTATTGGTCTGGTAGCCAATCGGGGTCGCAAAGCTGGCACTGGCTGCAAACATCACGGCAACCACGAACGGCCGCGGATCTGCCCCCAGCTGTTGAGCTACGCCAATGGCAATCGGCGTAAGCAGTACCGCCACGGCATTGTTGCTCACGATCTCCGTCAGGACGGACGTAAGAAAGTAAATGAATGACAACATGAACAGCGGCCCGAGGATGGGAGATAATCCCATGACCTGGTCGACTACGGTGGTCACCAGGCCTACCTTGTTCATGGCGATACTGATCGCCAGCATGCCGAATATAATGGTCAAAATCCGCCAATCTATGGCTTTGTAGGCATCCTCAATGTCCAGACAGCCGGTCGCGATGACCACTGCGGCAGCGACCATCGCCAACCCCTCGATAGGCATTACCTGAAACGCTGCCAGGAGCATGACGCTGAGCACTGCCAGTATGGCAATAGGTGCCTTGTCGCGGCGATACGCGCGCTCGTGCACGGTGTTCAGGCTGATCAGATCGCCATTGTCTGCGAACTTTCGGATTTGCGCTGGCGTGCCTTCCACCAGCATCACATCTCCGAATTGCAGCTGAAACTCATCCAGATTGTCCTGAATGTTTTCGTTGTGACGATGTATCGCCAGCACATGAATGCCGTACCGAGCGGTTAGATTGAGGTCGCGCATGGGCCGGTGACTGTAGCGCGAATTGCGCCCGACGATGGCTTCGGCAAGCACGACGTCGCGTGTGGAAATGGTTTCGAAGTCGGCAGCCTGCTCACGGTTGAAGGCAAGCAAGCCGTTCTGTCGCAGCTCCATGAAATCACGCATGTTGGCATGCAGCACCAGACGGTCGCCGGCGCTCAGCACGGTGCTGTTCACCGGAGTCGACAGTTCCTCATCCCCACGGAAGATTTTCAATACCTGGATGCCGCTGTTTCCGTTGAGATTGGCCTGGGAAATGGTCTGGCTGATCACTGGCGAATCATGGGGTACCAGCAGCTCGGTCATGAACGGGCGGCTTTGGTCTGGGCGCAACTGTTTTGACAGGCTCTCGCGGTCTGGCAGGAGACGGTGGCCGACCAGCATGATAAAGGTCAGACCAATACCGGCCATGACCATTCCGGGCAGAAATATTTCAAACATGCCGAAGGGTTCCAGGCCATTCTGTCGGGCCACGCCATCGACCAGAATGTTGGTCGAGGTGCCGATCATGGTCATGGTGCCGCCAAGAATCGTGGCGTACGACAGGGGTATCAACAGCTTGGATGCCTTGCTGCCAACCTGTGCAGCGAGGGTGACCGCAACCGGAGTGAGAATCGCCACCACCGGCGTGTTGTTGATAAAGGTGGACAGTACCAGCGCGGTGATCATCAGGCTGAACAGGGTGCGCATAGGGCTTCCACCGCCCAGGCGGGAAAGCCACTTACCCAGCGCTTCCACACAGCCCGTGCGCTCAAGTGCAGCGGACAGCACGAACATGCACGCGATAGTGATGGGCGCGCTATTTGACAGTACGCTGAGCACATCGCCTGCGGTCAGGAGGGTGCTGACCAGCAGTACCGCCACGGCAATCCCCACCACCACGTCCGGGCTGAACTTTTCTCGGGCGAACGCGTAGAAAACCCAGCAGAGCAGGGCGGCGACGCCAATCATTGGCAAGGAGTCCCAGTTCATAGTGACCTGAATGTGCTTGGTGGACGATTGCTCCAAGAGCGTAGGAGCTTCAGGTCGCCACAGTAAGAGGGATTGCTTAGGTTGTCCAAGGCCAATAAACGATTTTGTTATGCCTTTTAGAAATATATGGGAGCGTTTGAGCCACCTGCCAGCGAGTGTCTCAAACTCGCACTGAATGCCTTATGGCTGTGTATCAAGCGATGTAATGGCTCGCTCCGGTTCTTGACCATGGAACCTGCGAGTCGTACTGTTCAAACAAACGTATGAATAACGGCGGCTGGTATCTATCTGGCCCCACCAGGAGAGATTTCCGATGCCCGATTACAAAGCCCCACTGCGCGATATGCGCTTCCTTATGGATGAGGTGTTCGATTTTGCGTCCGGTTACGAAACCCACGGACTGGTTGATGCATCGCCAGACCTGGTCAGCGCTGTGCTGGAAGAGGCCGCAAAATTTGCTGGCGAAGTGTTGGCCCCGCTCAACCGTACCGGTGATGAAGAAGGCTGCAAGATCGATGACGGCGTAGTCACCACGCCTGCCGGTTTCAAAGAGGCTTACCAGCAATACGTCGACAATGGCTGGGCTGCAATGACCGGCCCGGTCGAATATGGCGGGCAAGGCCTGCCGGCCTCCCTGGGTTTCGTCGTGAACGAAATGATCGCTTCGGCCAATTATGCCTGGAACATGTATCCTGGTCTGTCCTCTGGGTGTGGCGCGGCCATTCGGGCCCACGGCACCCAGGAGCAGAAAGATGTTTATCTGAACAAGCTGACCCCCGGCCACTGGACCGGGACCATGTGCCTGACCGAACCCCATTGCGGCACCGATCTCGGGCTGACCAAGACTCGCGCCGTGCCTCAGGCCGACGGGAGTTATCTGGTCACCGGCACCAAGATCTTCATCTCGTGCGGCGAGCACGACATGGCGGAAAACATTGTTCACCTGGTGTTGGCCAAATTGCCCGACGCGCCTGCCGGGACCAAGGGTATCTCTCTGTTCATCGTGCCCAAGTTTCTCCCCGACGCCAATGGTGAAAAAGGCGAGCGTAACGCGCTCAAATGCGGATCTATCGAACACAAGATGGGCATCAAAGCCTCAGCTACCTGTGTAATGAATTTCGATGGCGCCAGGGGCTTTCTGATTGGCGAGGTAAACCGCGGCCTGAACTGCATGTTCACCATGATGAACCATGCACGCCTGGGTACCGGGATGCAGGGTCTTTGCCACGGGGAAGCTTCTTATCAGAGCGCCCTGGCCTACGCCAAGGATCGCCTGCAGATGCGCTCGTTGTCTGGCCCGGCTGCGCCGGACAAGCCCGCCGATCCGATCATCGTCCACCCTGATGTGCGTCGCATGTTGCTGACCATGAAGGCCTTCAACGAAGGTAACCGGGCGCTGGCCTATTACACCGCCCAGTTACTCGACAAGGCCCACTACTCGAAGGATGAGTCGGTCAAGTCCAATGCTGAAGATCAACTGGCTTTCCTGACGCCTATCTGCAAGGCATTCATGACCGAGACGGGTCTGGAAGCTACCAACCACGGCATGCAGGTCTTCGGCGGGCATGGTTACATTCGCGAATGGGGCCAGGAGCAGCAGGTTCGTGATTGCCGCATTGCGCCTATCTACGAAGGCACCAACGGCATCCAGGCGCTCGATCTGCTGGGCCGCAAGGTGTTGATGAGCCAGGGCAAGCTGCTGCGCGCATTTACCAAGGAAGTGCATACCTTCTGCAAGGCTAACGAAGGCAATGCGACGCTAGGGGAATACGCCAGCAAACTGAGCAGTCTGAACGTTCAGTGGGGCGAAGTGACCCAGAAGATCGCCATGAAATCGATGCAGAATCGTGAAGAAGTCGGCGCGTCGGCCATGGATTTCCTGATGTACTCTGGCTACGTCACTCTTGCGTTTTTCTGGCTGAAAATGGCGGTCGCGGCCCAGAAAGAACTGGACGCCGGTACCACTGAGAAAGACTTCTATCAGGGCAAACTGGCGACCCAGGAGTTCTATTTCAAGCGTCTTCTGCCTCGCGCTCAGGCTCACCTCGATGCGCTGGAAGCGGGTGCCGATACGTTGATGCAGATGACTGCCGAGCAGTTCTAACCGGCTATCGCTAGCCGATGCGGTATGGCAAAAGCCTCGACCTGTTCGAGGCTTTTGCCTTTCTGACGCGGAGCAGGCTGTAGCGGGGCTGGAGTTTTATGCAGCGGTCCGCTCGCTCATCGGCTGTTCAGGAAAAGCCTAAATATGACCATAATAATTAAAAAGTCATAAACAGACGCTATCGATACATTTGTTGTCGCGCTACAATCCGCTTCATGTTCCGGTATGGTCCGGGCGCCCTGACTGCTAGAGGAGTATTCCATGGCTGACTATAAAGCCCCCCTGCGTGATATCCGTTTTGTCCTGAACGAAGTGTTCGAGGCTGACCAACTTTGGCAAAGCCTGCCCGGACTGAACGGCGCCATCGATGCCGAAACGGCCGACGCGATGCTGGAGGAGGCCGGCAAGATTACCTCGCAGATCATCGCTCCGCTGAATCGCAGTGGCGATGAAGAGGGCGCGAAGTGGGAGGCGGGTGTGGTCACTACGCCGGCCGGCTTCAAGCAGGCTTATGCGACCTATGCGGAAGGCGGCTGGGTGGGTCTGGGCGGAAATCCTGAGTTCGGTGGCCTGGGCATGCCCAAGACACTGGGCGTGCAGGTTGAGGAAATGGTTTATGGTGCAAACAACAGCTTTGCCCTGTATCCAGCCTTGACCGCCGGCTGTTGCCTGGCCCTGGACGCCCACGGTAGTGACGAGCTGAAGCAGACGTACCTGCCGAATCTGTATGCCGGGACGTGGGCGGGCACCATGTGCTTGACCGAACCGCATTGCGGCACCGATCTGGGCATTATCCGGACCAAGGCGGTACCCCAGGCGGATGGAAGCTACGCTGTGTCCGGTACCAAGATTTTCATCACCGGTGGCGAACACGACCTGACCGACAACATCATTCACCTGGTGCTGGCCAAGTTGCCCGATGCACCGGCGGGTCCCAAGGGGATATCGCTGTTTCTGGTACCCAAGTTTCTGGTTAACGCAGACGGCAGCCTGGGTGAGCACAACCCGGTCAGTTGCGGGTCGATCGAGCACAAGATGGGCATCAAGGCTTCGGCTACCTGTGTGATGAATTTCGACGGTGCCAAGGGATATCTGATCGGCGAGGTAAACAAGGGTCTGAACGCCATGTTCACCATGATGAACTATGAGCGGTTATCGATCGGAATCCAGGGCATCGGCTGTGGCGAAGCCTCTTACCAGACTGCCGTGGCCTACGCCCGGGAGCGGATTCAGAGCCGCGCGCCCACCGGCGCGGTGCAGCCAGACAAGGCCGCCGATCCCATCATCGTGCACCCGGATGTGCGCCGCATGCTGTTGACCATGAAAGCCATGACCGAAGGAAGCCGCGCATTCTCGACCTACGTCGGGTCGCAACTGGATATCAGCAAGTACGCGGACGATGCCGAGATCAAGAAAAAGGGTGAAGATCTGGTAGCGCTGCTGACACCGGTGGCCAAGGCGTTCTTTACTGATATCGGCTTTGAAAGCTGCGTGCATGGGCAACAGGTGCTGGGCGGCCACGGTTACGTTCGCGAGTGGGGCCAGGAACAGTTGGTGCGTGACGCGCGTATCGGGCAGATATATGAAGGCACCAATGGCATTCAAGCCCTCGATTTGATGGGCCGCAAAACCGTCGCAAATGGAGGCGCCTTCTTCAAGGTGTTCGCTGCGGAAGTGAAGGATTTTGTCGCGGCCAATTCGGACGAAGCCATGGCTGAATTCGTTCAGCCCTTATCCAGCGCTCTTGCCAATCTTGAGGAGCTGACCTTCCTGGTGATTGACCGCAGCAAAACCAACCCGAACGAGATCGGCGCGGCGTCGGTCGAGTATCTGCAGGTTTTTGGTTATACCGCCTACGCCTACATGTGGGCGAAAATGGCGAAGTCGGCAAATGCCCGTCTGGACCAGGATGCTGATGGTTTCTACGGTGCGAAGCTGAGCACCGGGCGCTTCTTTATCAAGCGGTTATTGCCGAAAATTCATTCGCTGAGCGAATCGGTGCGAGGCGGCAGTGAGCCACTGTTCGAGCTGGACGCCGCGCAGTTCTGAATGCCGCACGCGGAAGAGTAGCAAAATGTGACCAAATGTAAGCATTGGCTTACGTGCGGCGGTGGCAAAGGACTATGTGCAGCTCCCGGGCGCCGGCGTAGTATCGGTCTTGCTAGGAGCGAGCACGGAAGCGCAACACATCAACAGGGACCAGGAGCGGGAACAGGGACGATAGCATAGGGAGCAGTGCCAGGACGGCAGATCATCAGGAGGATGATCAAGGACGTGTCAGGATGATACTTATCAAGGATTGATCCAGGGATAGCGCCAGGATGGCTTTCATTAGGGACGATGAGCTGCGGTACGCCGATAAGGCATGATCATTAAGGATAATGATCAGGAACCAAGTTCTGCAAAACCTCGCTTCGGCGGGGTTTTTCTTTTTAGGGCTCCCTGCCTTACGCGAACCTGCAGCTGACCTCTCCCAGCTCCCCGCAATCCATACGCACGCTGTCGCCGAGACTCGCCGGCTGCATCGGACCAAGGGCGCCGGAAAGCAATATATCCCCAGCCTGAACGGGGGTTCCCTGGGCGGCCAGATGTCTGGTCAGCCAGAGGCAAGCGGCTAGCGGACTGCCCATGCACTGCGTACCGCTGCCCTCGCAGGCGATGGCATTATTGATATACAGGCTCATCTTCAGGCCGGCAAAATCAACCCTGGCAGGGTCTATCGGATTGGCGCCTAATACGAACAGCCCCGAGGAAAGATTGTCTGCTACCGCATCGAATAGATGTCTTGGCCAGCCCTGGAAAGCAGAATCGCAAATTTCCAGAGCGGGAAGCACACCTGCCAGTCCTTTCAGCAACCCCTGTTCGTCCAATTCAGGATCATCGAGAGTCTGCCCGAAGATGAACGCCACCTCGGCTTCGACCCGTGGCGCATTGAGTTGCCCGAACGGAACCTCGTCGCCATCCCAGTATTGCCAGTTCTGCAGCAGAACACCTACCAGCGGCTGCTCCAGCCCCATCGCCTTTTGAGCTTTGAAGTCGGTCAGGCCCAGCTTGAAACCAATCTGCTCCTGGCCGGCGCGGCGGTACATGTTCAATAGCGCCTGCTGGGCGAGCTGGGCCTTTTCCAGGCTGTCCATACCATAAGGACCGGCGATGGACTCGCATGGCTGCCGAGTCTGTCTGGCCTTGAACAGCACCTTCGCCGCGCTGTCTGCATCGAATTCAATACTGTTCATGCGGCCGAGCCTCTGACTGGTTGCGTGCCCTTGACGGTGGTGCGGAACATTTCACGGCGCTGTCCGAAGTAGTCTGAGACAGGCTGGTGCCAAACGCACCGGTTGTCCCAGATAGCCAGTGTGCCGGGGGCCCAGCGCATCCGGCACGTGAACGCCGGAGCCGAGGCCACGGTGAACAGATAATCGAGCAATGGCCGAGCCTCTTCCGGCTTCATGCCTTCGATACCCAGCGTGTAGGCTGGATTGGCGAACAGCACGTTGCGACCGGTTTCGGGGTGCCGGGTGATCAATGGGTGGGCGCGTACATCGTGGTCGACATTTTCCCCGAAGCGGATATTCATGCTCTCCAGCGCGGCGTTGTGTCTGGAATTCGGACCATAACCGAATTCCGGGCTGTTAATGCCATTCAGTCCAAGCAGCAGATTGCGCAACGTCGGGGACAACCATTCGCACGCCAGATACATATTGTTGAACAGGGTGTCACCGCCGGTCTCGGGAACATCATGGCCATAGAGCAAGGTGAAGGCCGGTGGTCGTTCCTGGAAAGACCAGTCCGAGTGCCAGGCGCCGCCGAAGATGAATGGGGAGCCTTCGGTTGCTTCCTTCACCACGTGAACCACATGGGGGTGATCCGGCATGGGCTGTACGTAGGGCTCCACCCCGAATTCGCCGAAGCGCTGCGTGACCTTCTCCAACTGCTCGACCGACAATGCCTGATCGCGGATGAACAGCACCTGATGGTCCAGCAGTGCCTGGCGTAGCGCCTGCTGCCCCGCCTCGCTCAGGGTGTTCAGATCGATGTCCCGAACGTCTGCCCCCAGCGAGCCGGCTACCGGCGTGACGGTGAAATGGTCACTTGCGCGCTTTGGGTTGTTCTTGGCTGTGGTATAGAAAAATTCAGGCATGTGGTCATCTCCCTTCACATTTTCGACTTCTTCAGCATGCCCTAGGGTCTATACCGCAACCATGATCTACACTGCCAGGACATGACATTTATTGCCAAGGAAGCCCCTATGAACTGGCGACAGAAACGGGATGGGACCAATGTCCGCTACTTGCTGAAAGTGGCTAGCGAGTATGGGCTGGCACCCGCCGAGTGCCTGGAAAACACCGGCTTGCCGGAGGGTGACCTGGAAAACTGCACTACCCTGGAGTTGTGGCAGGAATTGGCAGTCATTCGCAATGTGGTCGCTCATCATCCCCATCCGGGCACCGGTTTGCGACTGGGACTGTGCTATCACCTGACCAGCCTGGGGCTGCTGGGTTATGCGATGCTCTCCAGCCGCACGCTGGGGGAGGCGATCAAGGTGTGCGACCAGTTTCGCCCGCTATCGTTGTCCATATGCCCGGTAATTCTGGAAAAGGAAACGTCCGGCTTGTTGATGCACCTTGACGACTCGGTTTTGCCGCCAGACGCCCGTTGCCTGGTGGTCGAGCGTGGTCTTGCAGCCTGGACAAACCTGTTCGGCGAGCTGTTGCAGCGCAGATACTTGCCCCTGCGCATTGACCTGAAAGTGCCGGAAGCAACCGATGAGGAGCTTTACCGTAACCATTTTGGCTGCCCGGTCGTCCTGGGAGCCTCCAGTAACAGCATGCTCATCTCCTGGAACGATCTGAATAGCGCGTTACCCCTGGCCAACACCACCACCCAGCAAACCTGCGCCAATCTTTGTCAGAGGCTATGCGAAAGCCTTGATGATGTGCGTACCCCGCTGGCCAGGCAGGTCTTGCAGATGCTCATGGGGCAGTCCGGCCAGCACAGCGGGGCGCGGCAAATCGCTGGCTGGCTGAACCTGTCCGAGCGCACCCTGCATCGCCGCCTGGCGGAAGAAGGATTTCCGTTCCGATCCCTCGATGAGCGCGTTCGGCGCGATCTGGCTGAGCAGCTTCTCGGCAACAGCGCGCTTGGCCTGGAAAGCATTGCGCTACAACTGGGCTATGCCGAGGCGGCGAGTTTTTCCCGCGCTTTCAAGCGCTGGACGGGCCTGTCACCCAAGCTATGGCGGCATCAAAGAGCTTTCAGAGAAGTCGATCCGCTAGTCGATGCCCTCACTGCCGTCAGGCAAAAGGTAGTCGAACATGCTTGAGATCCAGGGCTTGAGTAAGGGCTACCAGGGGCCTCAAGGGGTATTGCAGGTGCTTGATGGCGTCAGTCTGGAGCTGGCGCCTGGGCAGACCCTGGCGCTAATGGGAGAGTCCGGTAGCGGCAAAAGCACCTTGCTGCACCTGGTTGCGGGCCTGGATCACGCCGATTCGGGCGTCATTTCATTGAACGGGCTGAGTTTGAATAGTCTTAACGAGTCGGCGAGGGCGGCGTATCGGCGAGACCGGGTGGCGGTCATCTTCCAGCAGTTCAATCTGATTCCTTCTCTGGTCGTTGCGGACAATCTGGCTTTCCAGGCTCGTCTGGCTGGCAGGTGCGATCCGGCATGGCTGGCCTTGCTGGCCGCCAGGCTCGGTTTGGCCGATCTGCTGGATCGATACCCTGAACAGCTTTCCGGCGGGCAGCAACAGCGAGTGGCAGTCGGCCGCGCGCTGGCAGTCCGCCCGCCGCTTATTCTGGCCGATGAGCCGACCGGCAATCTTGACGAACATACTGCGGACGAGGTCATGGCGCTGCTGCTGGAGCTGGTCAGAGAAGCAGGCTCCAGCCTGTTGATGGTGACGCACAGCGCCAGGCTTGCGGACCGGCTGGATCGACAGGTGACGCTCTCGAACGGGCGCATCGTCACCAGGCCATCGCCATGACGGGTCAGCTGGGCTGGGTCCTGCGGGCGTTGTTCAGCCATTGGCGGCGTCATCCTCTGCAGGGGATGTGTCTGGTGGTGGGCCTGTGGTTGGCGACGGCGCTTTGGACCGGAGTGCAGGCGCTGAACAGCCAGGCCAGGGACAGTTATGACCGCGCCGCCCAGTTATTCGGGGGCAGCGCCCAGGGCGTTCTCGTCAGTCCGGGCGGCCAACTGTTTGAGCAGCAGCTTTATATCTCTTTGCGTCGCCAGGGCTGGCCGGTTTCGCCGTTGCTTGAGGGGCAGGTCGCGATTGCTCTGGCGGACGGGGAGCGGCGGATGGGCTTGATGGGCGTCGAGCCACTGAGCCTTCCGAAGCAGGGAAATCTATCCAGCAGCATGGCCGCGAGCGAATCGCTTGTTCGTTTTCTGCTTTCGCCCGGGCGAACCTGGGTGGCGACCGAGACCTTCATCGAACTGGAACTGAGTGCGGGTGATGCGTTGCAGCTGGCCGATGGCAGAACCCTGCCGCCAATAGAGGCGCGGCCGGGGTTGCCGCCCGGTATGCTGCTGGTCGATATCGGCATCGCACAGAACCTGCTCGATCAGCCAGGGCGCCTCAGCCAGTTGTTGGTGGACCATGATTTTGCCGCCGACCGGCCCCAGCTACCTGATGGGGTGAAGTTGGTCTGGGATGCCCGTAGCGAAGACGATCTGCAACGTCTGACGGACAGCTTTCATCTCAATCTGACCGCTCTGGGATTGCTCGCGTTTGTCGTGGGACTGTTTATCGTGCACGCCGCCGCGGGGCTGGCGATGGAACAGCGGCGTGGCTTGATGCAAACCCTGCGCGCCTGCGGCACCAGCCTGTCGCTCCTGGTCGCGGCCTTGCTGCTTGAGTTGCTGATGCTGGCCTTGATCGGCGGCAGCCTCGGCGTGCTGAGTGGTTTTGCTCTGGCTTCGCTGCTTATTGGTGATCTGGCCGCCAGCCTGCGCGGGCTCTACGGCGCGCAGGTGGCGGGGCACCTATCGCTGGATGCTGGTTGGTGGGTGGCCGGACTGGTAATGAGTCTGGGTGGGACGCTAATTGCCGGGGGTAGCAGTGTGGTAAAGGCCATGCGTCTTCCGGTATTGGCATGGGCGCGGCCGCAGGCCTGGCGCGACGCGCAGAAGCGTAGTACGCGGCGGCTTGCTTTACTGGCGCTGGTACTGCTAGTTAGTGCTGCGGGCCTGGTAGTCTGGGGCAGCGGATTGCCGGCCGGATTTGCCCTGCTGGCGGCCATGCTTCTCGGCTCGGCATGGTTGCTGCCGCTGGTACTACAGACCCTGCTGCGCCTTGGTCAGATGCTTGCCAGGCGCCCATTGGCGCAGTGGTTCTGGGCCGACAGCCAGCAGCAACTGTCCGGGCTCAGTCTTGCGCTGATGGCCCTGTTGCTGGCGCTGGCGGCGAATATCGGCGTTGGCAGCATGACGGAGGGTTTTCGGCTGACGTTCACCGGTTGGCTGGATCAGCGGCTGGCCGCCGACCTTTACATCCGACCGGAAACACCGGCCCAGGCGATTGCCATCAGCGCTTGGCTGGACACGCAGCCGTCGGTGCTCAGCCAGTTGCCAAGCTGGCAGGTACAGACCCAGGTGGGCGGTTGGCCAACGGAAATCAGTGGGGTAATCGATCATCCGCTTTACGCTGAAACCTGGCCCATGCTGGACGCAACACCCAACGCATGGGCCGCTCTGGCGGCAGGTAAAGGTGCTCTGATCAGCGAACAGCTAGGCTACCGGCTGGGGCTGGTCACCGGCGACAGGCTGCTGTTGCAAACACCGAGTGGTGCATGGTCATTGGAGGTGGCGGGTCGCTATGCAGACTACGGCAATCCCAAGGGCCAGTTGCTTGTGTCCGCTGCCCGGCTCAACGAACTTTGGCCCGGCCTTGAGGTGGGCAGCCTCGGCGTTCTGGTTGAATCGGCGGCGATTGTCGATCTGGCCGATTCGCTCAGGCAGCATTTTGATCTAAGCCGTTCGCGGGTGATCGATCAGAGCGCGTTGAAGGCTTATTCGCGTCAGGTCTTCGAGCAGACCTTCGCCGCTACGGGTGCCTTGAATACCCTGACGCTCGGGGTCGCCGCCGTAGCCCTGTTCACCAGTCTGCTCAGTCTGGCTGACAGCCGCCTGGGTCAGCTGGCTCCCCTTTGGGCGATGGGATTGCGGCCCGTCCAACTGGCCTGGCTGAGCCTGGCGCAAATGTTGATGCTGGCCCTGTTTACCTGCGTTCTGGCTATCCCGGTTGGCTTGCTTCTGGCCTGGGGTCTGGTGGATGTGGTGAATGTTCAGGCGTTTGGCTGGCGTCTGCCCTGGCACTGGTTCCCTGCGCAATGGCTGACGCTGATCGCCCTGGCACTGCTGGCTGTGCTGTTGGCCAGCGCCGCTCCGCTGTGGCGCATTGTTCGCGTCGGTCCCCCAACACTGTTGAGGCGCTTTGCCCATGATGCCTAGAGTGATTCTGGCAATGCTGGTTCTGGCCGTAACGGCCTGTGATAACGCGCCGCCTGGCCAGTCTGGCTTCGCCGGGCTGGGTGGCGAGGCAGCTGGATTTGCCAAGGTTACGCCGGGGCGCGAGCTGGTTTTCCCGCAGGACCATGGCGCCCACCCGGACTATCGCATCGAATGGTGGTACGTCACGGCCAATCTCACCGATCAGACCGGCAAGCAGTGGGGGGTGCAGTGGACCTTGTTTCGGCAGGCGCTGAGCCCCCAGACGGCCGAGGCTGCGGCCGATGGCTGGGCCAGCGCGCAGGTCTGGCTGGGCCATTCGGCCGTCACCCACGCGCAGGGGCATCGCCACGCCGATCGCCTGGCCCGCGGTGGTATCGGGCAGGCGGGAGTCAAGGTCGAACCGTTCGAAGCCTGGATCGATGACTGGTCCCTGCGGGCAGACGCCAGCGGCAACCTGGATCGACTGGCTGTTTCAGCCGCAGGGGAGGGCTACCGCTATCAACTTGAGCTGACAAGCAGCCGGCCGCTGGTGCAGCATGGCGAACAGGGTTTTAGCCGAAAATCCACAGGCGAGCAGGCTTCGTACTATTACAGTCAGCCGTTCTTTGAGGTGTCTGGGCAAGTTGAGTGGCAGGGTGAGTCATATAAGGTCCAGGGTCAGGCCTGGCTTGATCGGGAATGGAGCAGCCAGCCACTGGCGGCTGATCAGCAGGGTTGGGACTGGTTCTCCCTGCACTTGGACAGTGGCGCCAAACTGATGCTGTTTCGGCTGCGTGGCGATCAGCAGCATTACCAGTCGGGTAGCTGGATTGATCCTGATGGCGTTTCCAGATCACTGCCCACTGAGGCGATCAAGTTCGAGCCGCTCGACAGCATAAAGGTGGCTGGCCGTCATGTGCCTACCCGGTGGCGCCTGGCGATACCGTCCGAACAATTTGAAATCACTACCCAGGCGCTGAATGAGCAAGCCTGGATGGGTACCGCCATACCCTATTGGGAGGGGCCTATTCAGTTCAGCGGCAGCCACACCGGCAGCGGCTACCTGGAGATGACAGGTTACTAGCCGTTCCGTTAGCGACGCTTCAGCGCATCGTCAAACAACCTGTGCATAAAGCGGCTAATAAGCTGTTCCGGGCCATATAGCTCCGCCAGATAGAGGTCAGCCTTTTCAAGATGGGTCGCCAACTGCTTCTTCACCGCATCGGGGCCAAGCAGGGCAACCAGCGTGGATTTCCCTTCGTCCTTGCCGCAGTCCTTGTCTTGCAACTGGGTTCCGTCCATCAGGTCATCGAGTAGTTGAAAGGCATGGCCAAGCTCGAAGGCGAATCCTTCTAGAAGTTCGCGCTGGGCTTCGGTCGCCTCGGCTATAAGCGCGGCCATGTGCAGGGTAGCGCCGAATAGCACGCCGGTTTTCAGCTCGTTGGTTGCGGCGATTTCCTCCGCGCTGCGCGGATGTGCGCCATCGTGCAGGTCTTCGTATTGGCCCTTGACCAGCCCTTGCATGCCGACCGCGTCAGCCAGCTTGCTGACCAGTTGCGCGCGAAGGTCAGGCGGCACCTCTGCCAGGGAGGACACCAGGCTGAAGGCCTTGGTCAGCAGAGCGACCGCTGTCAGCACGGCGACATCTTCGCCGAAGCGGCGGTGAATGGTCGGTTGGCCTCGGCGTACATTGGCGTTATCCATGCAGGGCATGTCATCCACTATGAGCGAGCCAGCGTGAATCATCTCAACAGCGCAGCCCAGATCTATCAGCGCCGGGGATTCACAGCCGAGACCGCGTGCCGCCAGTATCAGCAGAGTAGGGCGCACACGCTTGCCCGCCGCCAGCGTGCCTTCGCGCATAGCGTCGCCAATCCGGTTCTTTCCCTGGCTATCAGGCGGCAGTACTTCAGCAAGACGACGGTCGATTTCGGCTCTAACCGCCGCTAACCCATATAACCCGGCATCGTCGTAAGCTGCTGATACTTGGTCCATAAGTGATGAGATCTCCACTCGTCAGGCTTATGCGGGAGTCGCTGTATAGCTGAACTGTGATGCGGAAAACTGTTCAGAGATCAAGCTGACTCTTCGCTGTAGAGTGCAATTCTGGTCTATAAAAGTTGTACATGTACAGTCTTTGCATAAGAATGAGCGCGTTCATCGAGAAAAAATCCCAAGTCAGGAGCTGTGGTAATGGCCGATGGAGATCTGGTAAGCCGCAAAAATGACCATCTGGACATCGTATTGGGGGCCCGGTGCGCTGCTCCATTGGCTGAGAGTGGCTTCGCGCGGTATCGGTTTGCTCACTGCGCCTTGCCCCAGCTGCATATGGATAACATTGATCTTAGCGCGTCTTTTCTTGGGATGACGCTACGTGCACCCTTTTTGATCAGCTCCATGACCGGTGGCGCCCAGCGGGCGCAGACCATTAACCGGCATCTGGCCGAGGCTGCTCAAACTTTGGGTATTGCTTTGGCGATAGGTTCCCAACGGGTAGCGGTAGAATCCGGCGTTGACCACGGTCTGACGCGTGAACTGCGTGATCTGGCACCGGACGTGCCGCTGTTGTCGAACATTGGCGCTGCGCAACTGGCAGATGGTTCGGGCACCGACTGGGCGCGCCGGGCGGTCGACATGATTGGCGCCGACGCGCTGATCGTGCATTTGAATCCGCTGCAGGAAGCCGTGCAGTCAGGGGGCGATCGCGACTGGCGCAAGGTGCTTCAGGCCATTGGAGAGCTCACCGCAAGGCTCGATGTCCCGGTAGTCATCAAGGAAGTGGGTGCCGGGATTTCCGCGCAGGTGGCGCTTGCGCTGGTCGAGGCCGGTGTGGCGGTCATTGACGTGGCGGGTGCTGGCGGCACCAGTTGGGCAGCGGTGGAGGCAGAGCGGGCCGCTAACGCTGCGGACAAACAGGTTGCGCTGGCCTTTGCCGATTGGGGGATTCCCACCGCCGGGGCAATTGTTGAAGTTCGCCGCGCTCTTCCAAACACTCCTTTGATCGCGTCCGGTGGCGTGCGAAGTGGGGTGGATGTAGCCAAGGCGATACGTTTGGGCGCCGATCTGGTGGGGCAGGCCGCTGCCGTTTTGCACAGTGCCACCCTGTCTACCGAAGCCGTTGTAGAACATTTTGACGTCATGATACGGCAGCTCAGGGTGGCCTGTTTTTGTACTGGCAGCGCTGATCTGGCTGCTTTACGCCACGCGCCGATCTACTTCGGCGGGCTACTCGCGGACCCCGTTGAATGAGTCATTTCGCGGTTATCGCTCCGGCCTTTCCCAGTCACTTCAGCGCGCTGGAATCGCTCTCCATAGAACTGCTGGAGCGCGGGCACAGCGTTACCTTTATCCATCGGCTGGACGCGGCCGCCTGGCTGCGCAGTCCCGAAATCGGCTTCCATGCGGTAGGCCTGCACAGCCATCCACCCGGCTCGCTGGCCCGCACGTTGAGGCTCGCCGCCAATCCCGGCGGTCCTTTGGGTTTGCGACGGTTGATAATGGATATGGCCAGGACCACCGACATGTTGTGCCGCGAACTACCCGCGCTACTGTCAGATCTGAGCATCGACGCCTTGCTGTGCGACCAGATGGAAGCGGCTGGCGGCTTGGTTGCCGAGGCCGCCGGTCTGCCCTATGTTTCAGTCGCCTGCGCCTTGCCGGTGAATCGTGAGCCGGGCATTCCGTTGCCGGTAATGCCGATGGCTTACCGCCGGGACGAGCGTTCCGCCCGTATCTACCAGGGCAGCACCCAGGTATATGACTGGATGATGGGGCCGCACCGCCGGGTCATTGCTCAACATGCCAAGGCCTTCGGGTTGTCGGCGCGTGATGGTCTGCATGAATGTTTGTCACCCTACGCCCAGATCAGTCAGACGGTTGCCGGGTTCGACTTCCCCCGCTTCGATTTGCCGCCACATTTTTATCACGTGGGGCCATTGCGGTCCGCTGGACATGCGGCGCAGGAACTGAATTTTCCGGTGGATCCGCACAGGGAATTGATATTCGCCTCGCTGGGCACCTTGCAGGGCCAGCGATTTGGCCTGTTCAAGCGTATCGCCAAGGCGTGCCGGGCGCTTGATGTGCAGTTGCTTGTGGCGCATTGCGGGGGCCTGGACGCCGATCAGGCGAAGGTGCTGGAGAAAACAGGCGCTACCTGGGTTACCGATTTCGCGCCGCAGCAGGCGGTACTGGCGAGGGCCAATGCGGTTGTTTCGCATGCCGGGCTCAATACGGTGATGGATGCGCTGGTTGCCCGGACGCCGATCCTGGCGCTGCCCATTGCCTTTGATCAAGCGGGTGTGGCCAGCCGGGTCTGCCATGCCGGCGTGGGTCTTAAAGCCTCTGCCCAGTTCGTCAACAGCCGGACCTTGAGCGGACTGCTGCGTCAGCTTCTGGAGCGGCCCGGTTATGCAGACAAACTGAATCAGCTGGGGCGCGAAGTCGAGCAGGCGGGAGGCGCCAGCGCCGCCGCTGATGTGGTAGAGGCTGTAATGCTGACGGGTCAGCCTGGCATGGAATACGGCACATGACCTTTGACTACGACCTGATCCTGGTTGGCGGCGGGCTGGCCAACGGCTTGATCGCCTGGCGGCTGAAGACCTTGAAACCGCACTTGCGGTTATTGCTGCTTGAGCAAGGGGACGCGCTGGGCGGCAATCATACCTGGTCGTTCCATGACGGCGACCTGAGCCCAGCCGAGCATCGTTGGGTGGCGCCTCTGGTGGGCAAGCATTGGGACCACTACCGAGTCATTTTTCCAGGGCGCAAACGCATTCTCCATAGCGGCTATGCCAGCATTTTTTCACGGGATTTTGCTCGGGTGATAGGGGCGACACTGGCTGACCAAATGCGCTTGGGCGCTAGCGTGGAGATGGTTACGCCGACAACGGTGACGCTCGCCACGGGCGAGACGCTCCAGGCTCGGGCGGTGATTGATGGCCGGGGTGCACGGCCAAGTCCCCATCTGGCGCTCGGTTATCAGGCGTTTCTCGGCCAAGAGGTGCGCCTGGCCGCCCCGCACGGCCTTGAAGCGCCGATTCTGATGGATGCCAGCGTGGAACAGGGCGAAGGTTACCGCTTCGTTTATGTGCTGCCGTTCAGCGCGGATACGCTACTTATTGAAGATACCCACTATGTAAGTCTTCCAACGCATGACTCCAGCCGGTTGCGCGACAACATCGGCGCCTACGCTCAAGCACAGGGCTGGCAGATCAGTGCGGTGCTGAGGGAGGAGGAGGGAGTGCTGCCGATAACCCTGGCCGGCGATTTCTCCTCGTTTTGGGACGCCGCCAGCCATCAGCCAATCAGCGGTTTGCGGGCAGGATTGTTCCATCCCACGACAGGCTATTCGGTACCCCACGCGGTTCGTCTGGCCGACCAGATCAGCGCCATGGATAGCCTGGATGCCGAGGGGCTGTTCACGCTAATTCATACGGAAGCGCAGCGCGAATGGCGACACCAGGGATTCTTCCGGCTGCTCAATCGCATGCTGTTCCTGGCCGGGAGACCGGATCGGCGCTGGACGGTAATGCAGCGTTTCTACGGCTTGCCGGAGGGGTTGATCGGTCGATTCTATGCGGGGCGACTTAAACCCATCGACAAGATCCGCATTCTCACGGGTAAACCGCCCGTTCCCCTGGGCCAGGCTTTCAAAGCCGCCCGGCTCTTCGACCCGAACCTGATCAGGTAGACATGATGATTCGACCCAAGCATGCCGTGGTAATTGGCGCGGGCTTTGGCGGCCTGGCGTTGGCCATACGCCTGCAAGCAGGTGGTTATCAGACAACGCTGCTGGAAAAACGCGACAAGCCTGGCGGGCGGGCTTATGTGTATGAGGATCAGGGCTTCGTTTTTGATGCGGGGCCGACGGTAATTACCGATCCCTCGGCACTCGAAGAGCTGTTTACCCTGGGTGGCAAGCGCATGCAGGATTATGTCGAACTTCTGCCGGTGGCTCCGTTCTACCGTTTGTGTTGGGAAGACGCGCCGGCCTTCGACTATGTGAACGACCAGGAAATGCTCGACCGGCAGATCCAGGCCCGTAATCTGGCCGATGTGGAGGGGTACCAGCAATTCCTGGCTTATTCCAGGGCCGTATTCGAAGAAGGTTACGTCAAGCTTGGCGCTGTGCCGTTTCTTTCCTTCCGTGACATGGTCCAGGCCGGGCCGCAGCTGGCAAAACTGCAAGCCTGGCGCAGCGTTTACAGCATGGTTTCAAAATTTATCCAGGACGAGCATCTGCGCCAGGCGTTTTCATTTCATTCATTGCTGGTTGGTGGTAATCCCTTTGAAACGTCCTCTATCTATACTCTGATTCACGCGCTTGAAAGACAGTGGGGCGTGTGGTTCCCGCGCGGCGGAACCGGTGCGTTGGTCCAGGGCATGGTGAAACTGTTCGAGGATCTGGGCGGGAAGCTCGAACTGAATGCATCAGTGTCCCGAATCGAGGTCAGTAACGGACGAGTGAACGAGGTGGAAGTGGCAGACGGCAGACGCTTCAAGCTTGACGCTCTGGCATCCAACGCCGATGTCGTGCATACCTATGGTCAGTTGCTTGGGCATCACCCAAGGGGCGCAAGCAAGGCCCGGAGTCTGCGCCGCAAGCGCTTCAGCATGTCGTTGTTCGTGATCTATTTTGGCCTCAACAAGATCCCCGAGAACCTGCAACACCATACGGTGTGCTTTGGCCCTCGCTACCGGGAGCTGATCAACGAGATATTCAAGGCCCCGACATTGGCCGATGACTTTTCACTTTACCTGCACGCACCCTGCGTTACCGACCCGTCGCTGGCACCGCCAGGCTGTAGCGCCCATTACGTGTTGGCGCCCGTTCCCCATCTGGGCAACGCACCCATCGACTGGGAAGTGGAGGGGCCGCGCTACCGCGACCGGATATTCGAGTATCTGGAGCAGCATTATATTCCTGGGCTACGAGCGAATCTGGTCACCAGTCGCTTCTTCACGCCCCTGGACTTTCGGGACGAGCTGAATGCCCACCTTGGTTCGGCCTTTTCGTTGGAGCCCATCCTCAGGCAAAGCGCCTGGTTCAGGCCGCATAATCGTGATGCCGAGCTGGCCAATCTGTATCTGGTCGGCGCGGGAACGCATCCCGGAGCGGGTGTGCCGGGCGTGGTCGGCTCGGCAAAAGCGACCGCTGGCCTGATGCTGGAGCAGCTGTCGCGATGAATCAAGCTCTTCTCGATCATGCAACGCAGACCATTGAAGTCGGGTCGAAAAGCTTCGCGGCGGCGGCAAAGCTGTTCGATCCGCAGACTCGTCGCAGCGCCGTCATGCTTTATGCCTGGTGCCGATATTGTGATGACGTAGTCGATGGGCAGCATCTGGGTTTTGGCCAGACCAATGGCAGCGGCGGCGCCAGCCAGGCGCGCCTTGCCGAATTGGAGAATGCCACCCTAAGCGCTTATGCCGGCGAGATGATGGTCAACCCAGCGTTTGCCGCCTTTCAGGAGGTTATCCAGCACCACCAGATTCCCCAGCGTTATCCGCTGGATCATCTGCGCGGTTTTGCCATGGATGTCGAGGGACGCCGCTATGAAGTGATCAGCGATACCCTGGAATATTGCTACCACGTCGCCGGGGTAGTAGGGCTGATGATGGCGATGATCATGGGCGCACGGGACGCAGCAACGCTGGATCGGGCCTGCGATCTGGGCCTGGCTTTTCAGCTCACCAACATCGCTCGGGATATTGTGGAAGACGCCGCTATAGGACGTTGTTATGTGCCGGCTCAATGGCTGCGCGACGCACAGATTCCCGAAACTGAACTGGCAGAGCCGCAACACCGTGTTGCCCTGGCGGGCGTGGCGCAGCGACTCGTCGACCTGGCTGAACCTTACTACGAATCCGCCCTGCAGGGCTTGCCGGCGCTGCCGTTGCGCTCGGCATGGGCGATTGCCACGGCGCATGGGGTGTATCGCGAGATAGGCGTGAAGGTGAAGGCGCTCGGTCATGCAGCCTGGGATCAGCGAGTGTCGACCAGCAAGCTGGACAAGGCGCGGCTGGTCATTCTGGGTGGCGCCCTCGCGCTCAAGTCCCGCGGTCAATCGACGGATCCCCGCCACCCTCTTTGGCAGCGGCCGAACTAGCGGCGCTCTGCAGCGGTCCGTCGTGCAACTCGCGTAGCTGTTTCTTCAGCGCTTCTACTGAAGGCGCTCGGAGAAATCCAAATGACACGCAGCCCTCCTTGCCACGCACCGCGTGATGCATCAGATGCGCTTGATAGAGGCGCTTGAGGTAGCCGTTACGCGGAACGTAGCGAAACGGCCAGCGCCGGTGCACCAGGCCATCATGGGCCAGGAAATACAGAAAACCATAGGCGGTCATGCCTGCGCCTATCCATTCCAGGGGATGCCAGCCGGCATTGCCCAGGGCGATCAGAACGATGGCCAGCGCGGCAAACACCACGGCATATAGATCGTTCTTTTCGAACCAGCCCTCGCGCGGCTCATGGTGAGAGCGGTGCCAGCCCCAGCCCCAGCCGTGCATCACGTATTTGTGAGCAAACCAGGCGAAAACCTCCATGCCGGCCAGAGTCGCTAGAAAAACAGCAGTGTTAATGGCTATGGTCATCGCAGAGTCTTGGGTTCGCTGAATGGGTTGGAACCATGTTAATCGCAGCGACGGACCTTTGTCAGATCCGTGAAGAGCTTGTTACAAAGTCGCTAGCGAGCGGTCTCCGGGTCGGCCTGGGGCAAGGCGGCTGCCGTGCTGTCATCCGGCACCTCACCCAGGGCGCGCTGCAGGGATTCTATCGAGCTGAACCGTCGCCTGTCGCGCAGCGCTCCATTGTCCAGCCCCAGCCATAGAACCCCGTCAGAGTTGTCGGCATAGCGCGGCGCGACCTCGCCTTCGCGATCCAGCAGGATGCGGTAGTTGGCCGAGCGCATTGAGGGCACCAGCACCATCTTTGCCACAAGCCGGGGTAGGTGTTGAATATTCGCGACATAAGCAATATTGCGCTCTTCCAGATACCCTTTGGGCTGGTCCTTGATGGCCGCGTCAACCAGTTTGGCGGCATCCATGCTGCTGGCGACCAGCAACACGTCTACTTGCTCATCGAAATTGAAGGGTTTATCGAACTGGTCCGGCAACGTCCAGGCGCCCAGGCTGTCGCCAATATCGATCGCCTGAACTGGCCAGGCGAAAACGCCCAGCAAAAATAACAGGACCGCTCTCATAGTGCCTCCCTCCGGTTATACCCATGCCCAGCTGAAGTATGCCGATCTGAGGCCATCTGGCAAGTCTGCCGCCAGCCGCGGGGAAATAATCGGGACGATTGGTGGCAAAGGGCTTTATAGATAAGTATAATGCGAACAGTTTGCATTAAGCTTGCTTATAACTTGTCATATTTCCCAGTGGTCGTACCTTGCCGGTGGCGACTCCTACGTTAATCGCAGAGAACATCGACCCCATGCCCGCTACCCATTTCAAGCGCTCCGTTCTGTCGCTCACCCTGGCTTCCCTGATTCCCGTCGCAGCGCATGCGCAATCGGAGTCTGACGAGACGACGCTCACTTTGCCATCAGTCGTCGTCAAAGCCAGCGCAGACGCCTCGGCGGAAGGATTGAAGCCGGCCTATGCCGGCGGTCAGGTAGCCACTGGCGGCCGGCTAGGGATTCTGGGTAATCAGGACAACATGGAAACGCCGTTCAGCCTCACCAGCTATACGCAGACGCTGATCCAGGATCAGCAGGCGGCCAGCGTAGGCGAGGTGCTGCTGAACGACCCGGCGGTGCGCGTGGCTCGGGGGTTTGGCAATTTTCAGCAGGTGTATCTGGTGCGCGGCTTGCCGATTTTCTCTGATGATATGTCGTACAACGGGCTTTACGGGCTGTTGCCTCGCCAGTATGTGGCAGCCGAACTGGTCGAGCGTGTCGAGGTGCTGCGTGGCGCCAACGCCTTTCTCAACGGGGCGGCGCCGGGCGGCAGCGGGCTAGGTGGGGCGATCAATGTGGTACCCAAGCGCGCACCCAACTACCCGCTCAAACAGATTACCGCTGGGATACAATCCGGCGGCCAGACCTATGCGGCGGGGGACTTCGCCCAGCGCTTCGCTGACGACCGTTTTGGCTTGCGGCTCAATCTGGCCAATCGTGACGGAGAAACGGCGGTGGATGGCGCATCCAGCGAGCTGAGCCTGATATCGCTGGGTGCAGATTATCGCCATGAGGGGCTGCGTATCTCGGCGGATCTGGGGCATCAGGAGCATCGTCTGGATGGGGCGCAGCCCAATATCACTATTGGGCCCGGGCTGGATATTCCTTCCGCGCCAGATGCCTCTGAAAGCGTTGCGCAGCCCTGGACCTACTCCAGCGCACGCGACACCTTCGGCACGCTGCGCGCTGAGTATGATTTCAATGAGAACATTACCGGCTGGATTGCTGGCGGCATGCGTGAGGGCGATGAGTCAGGCTCCTTTTCCAACCCAACCGTCATCAATGCAAGCGGTGATACCAACGCTACACGATTCGATAACGTGCGCGAAGACCAGGTCAAAACAGGCGATGTGGGCGTAAGAGGCAGTTTCGCCACCGGTAGCGTAGGCCATAGCTTGAGCCTGTCGGCGTCCGTCTTCGAATCTGAGTCACGCAATGCTTTTGCCTTTTCGGATTTCGGCGGCTTCGCCAACAATCTGTACGCACCCACTGATGTCACCGCCCCGCCAGCTAACGCTTTCCTCGGAGGCACCTTTGACGATCCGCTGGTAACCGAGGAAATCGAAACCTCAAGCGTCGCGTTAGCCGACGTGCTGTCCTTTATGGAGGATCGGCTGCAGGTCACCGTGGGCGCGCGCCATCAAAAAATCGAGACGCGCAGCTACGACGCTACCACCGGCGAGCAGAGCGCCGACTACTCCGAAAGCGCTGTAACGCCTGTTGCCGGTGTGTTGTATCGCATTACCCCAAGCATTTCGACCTATGCCAATTACATCGAAGGGCTGGTAAAAGGTGACGTAGCTCCCGCTGAAGCGGGAAGTCGCCCCGTAATCAACGCTGGCGAGGCGCTTGAACCCTATCAGACCGAACAGACTGAAGTCGGCCTCAAATATGATGGCGGTCGTATCGGCGGTAACCTCAGCGTCTATCAAAGCCGCAAGCCAATTGCCGGAACTGAAAATGGTGAGTATCAGGTAGTTGACCACCAGCGCAATCGTGGTCTCGAGCTGTCGGTATTCGGACAGCCTGTGCAAGGTCTCTCAGTACTGGGTGGCATCAGCCTGCTGGACGCAGAAGTAGACGGGAATGAAGCCATAGGCGCGCCGACTACCCAGGCGAACCTCGGGGTGGACTGGATGGTTCCTGGCATGCAAGGGCTGTCGCTTGACGGTCGGGCGATATACACCAGCTCTCAGTATGCGGACCTGGCCAATACCCAGGAAGTCCCATCCTGGACGCGCTTCGATCTGGGCGCGCGCTATACCGCCTTGGTCAACGACGAGCAGCAACTGACAGTGCGCGCTCGCGTGGAGAACGTCGCCGACCGCGATTACTGGGCGTCTGTTGGCGGGTTTCCGGGTTCTGGTTACCTGACCGTGGGCGCACCGCGTACTCTTGTACTGTCCACCACCTTGGATTTCTGAATCAATCGTAACGGTAGGTATTATGTTGAGCGCGGGTTCCCTGAAAGTCTGGTCCTGGTTGCATACCTGGACCAGTCTGGTCTGCACAGTTTTCATGCTGCTGCTATGCCTGACCGGTCTACCACTGATCTTTCATCATGAAATAGGTCACTTGCTCGGCACTGAAGCCGAGCCGGTCGAGATGCCGAGCGACACCCCGCGGGTGAGTCTTGATCGCGTAGTCGAGGTAGCCAAAGAACGGCATCCGGGGCTGGGCGGGATGTTCTTGTCGCAGGAGCAGGATGAAGACCGGATCTGGTATCTGACCATGTCCGAAACGCCCACCTCCCATGACGGCCTGAAGCAGGTCGCCGTGGATGCCCGTACCGGTGAGATACTGGCCGAGCCGCAGCTTGAGAGCGGCTTCATGTATATCATCTATAGCCTGCACATCGATCTGTTTGCCGGCTTGCCAGGCATGCTGTTTCTGGGTTTGATGGGCGTTTTTCTGCTCATATCGCTGGTCTCCGGCACTGTTCTCTATGCCCCTTTTATGCGCAAGTTGCGGTTCGGCGAGGTGAGACGGGAGCGTACCAAGCGCATCAAATGGCTCGACTTGCACAACCTGCTGGGCATCGTCACGCTGGTCTGGTTTTTCGTGGTAGGAGCCACCGGCGTGATAAATGCCTGGGCCGACGTTCTGGTGGAAATATGGCAAGACGATCAGCTCAGCGACATGGTCGCGCCGTATGAAGGCAAGCCTGTGCCGGAAGAGATAGGCTCCCTGGAGGCCGCCGTGCAGACAGCCCGTAAACACGAGCCTGACATGGAGGTGCTGTTCGTTGCCTTTCCGGGCACCAGCTTTTCCAGCCCGCATCACTACGGCGTATTCATGCGCGGCAACGAACCGCTGACCTCGCGGCTGTCCAAGCCCGTGCTGGTTGATGCAGCCACTGCGCAGGTGACAGACAGCCGTGAACTGCCTTGGTATTTCACCATGCTGCAGGTTTCCCAGCCGCTGCATTTCGGCGATTACGGTGGGCGAGGCGTTCAGATACTCTGGGCCGTTCTCGACATCATCACCATCGTGCTGCTTGGCAGCGGCCTATACCTCTGGTTTGCCAAGCGCAGAAGGAAGAGCGAAGGATACGACGACCTGGTGCAGGATCAAGCGTCGCGCGTAGCCGCTGAGGGGCGGTTGTCGTGATGGGGCTTAGCTCGCGGTTCGTCAAAGTCTGGCTATGGCCGATTATTCTGGGTGTGCTGAGTGGGGTAGGGCTGATCGCTGCCTTGATTGGCGATGGCTGGTGGGATTTTATGTCGACCCTGGCGCTGGGTTCCGCGCCCGTCGTGTGTTTATGGCTTGGCAGGGCTTCCAGTAACTCTCGTAGAAAGGCGACTATCGGTGCTGCCTTTCGAGAGGCGAAATAATACATTCTGAGTTCCAAAGCAGGTTTCGGAGTGTCTGGTTCTCTAGCTATGCTTAAACTGCGGGCGAGCTAATCAAGCTAGAGGATCGACAGATGCCCCAGCAATCAGATGTTCTACAGGCAAGCCACGACTTCCGCTGGGCTGCGGTCGTGGCACGGGACGCCAAGGCCGACGGGCAGTTCTTTTATGCGGTCTCGTCCACCAAGATATATTGCCGACCTTCCTGTGGGGCGCGCGCGCCCAAGCCGGAAAATGTCAGCTTCTTTTTGACGTCCACCGAAGCGGAGCAAGCGGGCTATCGCCCTTGTCTGCGCTGCCTGCCCAACCAACCGCCACTGGCCGAACGGCAGGCTACCCTTGTCGCTGACCTGTGCCGGCAGATCGAAACGGCCGAAACGGCGCCAACGCTCGAAGCACTGGCCCAGGGCGCGCAGATGAGCGCTTTCCATCTGCGCCGACTGTTCAAGTCGATAACGGGATTAACCCCCAAAGCCTATGCCACAGCGCACCGCGCCGGTAAGATGCGCGACGAGCTCGGACGCGGCAGTAGCGTCACCGAGGCCATTTATGCCGCTGGCTACAACGCAAACAGCCGCTTTTATTCAGAGGCAGAGCAAGTGCTAGGCATGACCCCCAAACGCTACCGCGCAGGCGGTGCTGGCACCGTTATCCGTTTCGCACTGGGCCAATCCGCTCTGGGCGCCATTCTCGTGGCCGCAACTGAACGCGGTGTCTGCGCCATCCTTCTGGGCGACGATCCCGAGCTGTTGATTGGTGATCTTCAGTACCGTTTTCCCAAGGCGGAACTGCTCAGTGGCGACGCCGAGTTCGAGCAGTTTGTAGCGGCGGTAGTGGGATTTGTAGAAGCGCCAAAGCTGGGTCTCGAGCTGCCTCTTGATGTCCAGGGTACTGCTTTTCAGCAGCGCGTCTGGCAAGCGCTCAGAGACGTTCCGGTGGGGACGACGGTAAGCTATAGCGATTTGGCTCAGCGCATCGGCTCGCCCAAATCCGTGCGGGCTGTCGCCGGAGCCTGTGCAGCCAATCCGCTGGCTGTCGCCATACCCTGTCATCGCGTGGTTCGCATCGATGGCGGTCTGTCCGGCTACCGCTGGGGCGTCGAGCGCAAGCGGGCATTGCTTGATCTGGAATCCGAAGCCTGAGCAAAGAGCTTCTGATGCCGCCGCTATGCCATCGGCCTGGCGTTTTTGCGCCAGCTATCGGAGCTCGCGTTTCATCAGCCGCTGCTCTTTGCCCCAGTAGGGGAATGTCTCCACATCCTCCCAGCCTCTTTTCGCGTAGTAATCGCGGCGATCCTGGGTGTGAAGGTAAAGCCGGGCGATGCCGTTGCTTTTGGCGTGGGTGCAAATAGCCTCAATCAAACGCTCCGCCAAGCCTTGTCCTCTTGCCTGCGGTTTGGTGAAAACACAGGCAAGCCAAGGCCCCAGAGCCGGCCGCTCGGGCAGATCATCCTTCGCCAACACCGCACCCCCTAACAGCCCCTCAGTATCCATAGCAATCAAGCAGCGCCAGTCGCCATTAACCTGACCCTCCGCAAATTCGCGCTGCCAATCGGCTAAGGGTTGATCTGAAAATTCGTAACTGAACTGGTGGTAGATCCATTGGGCGAAGGTGTCGCTGTGCTGCATATGGTTGGAAAGCCAATCGATGTGGGGCATGTGGGCCTGCTATTTTCAACGTGGCTGGAAGCATGTGAATGTATGGGATCGTTGGGTGGCGGTAATAGCTTTCTCAGAAGGGTTTCTCTTCGTTCTGGTGCATAACGTGGCATTGCACGACTCACCCTCCCAGGGATTGGATGTTGAATAAAACCGATCAGGCGACAACTACCCTGACACTCGGGGACACCGAGAGCAATCAAGATTGAACTTGACGGACACCAAGGAAAGATTATCTTCTTCCGGCATCCTAGCGCTTTTTCTCTTGGCGCAAGTGGGCGGCGTTCTTAGACAAGGAAGAAGGACGAATTTCGTTCGACGGTTTTGCAAGGAGATTGGAATCAGATGAACATTAGCTCGAATAAGGACTTGAATATGCAACGACGTAAAACCGTTATAACCCTATTGATCGCTGGTAGCTTGTTTGCCATCGCCGCGCATGCCGCTCCGCCGGAGGGCAAGGGTCCGAATCATAAGCATTTGGCAAAGCATGCAGGTCAGTCCGGTAAGGGTAACCCGGACAAAGGGCAGGCGAGTCAGGATCGCGAGGATCACCATCGCGACCGGGATCTTCTAGATTCGCTATTGGATGCGGGCATTACTGCAACGCGTGCTCGTGAGTACGCACGCACAGCCAATTTTAATGGGTACGCTGAGTTGCCGCCAGGCATTCGGAAGAATCTGAAGCGGGGCAAACCCTTGCCTCCGGGTATTGCGAAGAAAGTGCAGTCTGGTGCGTTTCTTGACCGTCTGCCTCGCCATCCGGGCTATGAATGGCGCACTGCGGGCACCGAACTGATATTGGTGTCTGTGGTGACCGGAGTGATCGCCGATATTCTTTACGACGTGTTTGATTAAGCGCCAGCAGCCCTCAAGTGGGTCAGTTTAATTGGCCATTAACACTGCTGCCAAGGAAATTGCTCCATGCCCGATTCCGCATTGCTTGCAGACCTGTCTCGCGACCTATCGAAGAAAGCCAAGTTCTCGCAGCGCCTTGCTGGCTGATAGGGCACGCAGCTCGGGGATCATTTAGGCATGGAGCTCGTCGTTTTGCTGGTTCGAAAAGCCAATCAGCATCAGGTCGCTCCCGGTTTTACCAATTTCCTTGCGACACTGCTGGATGCGAAGTATGTCCCGGTATAAGCCGTCGTCGGCATTAAATTGCCGAATTAAAACAGAATAAAGCTGATCGCAAGATTTATATTGCCGATTAAGCCGTCATGCTCTAGATTTGTCAGCATCTTAATGCCGATTGAGTTTGCCGCAATGTACGAAGCGCTAGCCATACAAACCTATGTAAACGGCCAATGGCACGATGCCCTGGACTGAGTATCTCGGATACGCAAGCTGTTGCGGGTACGCGCGTTACGACTTCGTACAAGACCACATATCTGCATGACTTCTTTGATGTGATAGATAGCATTTTCGAGCATGCCGTCAGCGTTAACTTGCCTGCCAACTGGAGTCCTGAGGATACCAAATATTTCCCAGCCTTCATTCTCGACATCATTCCTGCTGTTCAAGCGATATTCCGGTACAGCGAGAGGTTTGATCTGATCCCGATCTATGACCTAGCCCCGATGGTTTTGGATGCAGAGGGGGTAACCAGGGCAACGAAATGGGAAGCCGAAAAGAAAGGGAGTCCAAAGTGGCGTGAGATTTGTGCCTGCTTCCCGCAATGGTATGCCCCAGATTATCTGTATGAGCGTATCCGTGGCGCCGCCAATGAGTTCAGAGCGCTGCCGGATTTGCTCGTAGATATGCCTCTGAATATTCGCCAATCAAAGGCTATTCCAGTAAATAATTTGGACTCGAACTATGAGTTATGGGAGCTGCTATGAAAACCATGACCGGAGAACTGCGTAAGCAACTGATCGAAGAAATCATTCGGCTGCACACTGATGGTGAACTAACCCTCGGCATGGCTATTCGTAGGCTTCGTTTGGAGGTTACTGGTTTCGATCAGGAAACCTTTGCTCAAATGTGCGGTATGTCCACCAGAGCGCTGTATCAGTTGGAAACGGACAAAGGTAATCCGACCTTGAGTACCGTCGATTCGATATTGCGTAAGTTTGGCCTACGGATGGGGCTCATGGCTGCGATGCATTCAAACAGAAGGCGCGTTATTGCTGGTAAACGCGACGGCGTACCTGTCACCTACGTCATCTCAAGGGGGGCGAAGCCTAAAGGGACAGCTGGGAGCAGACCTGCAGCTGGCAAGTCGCGCAAAGCCGCCAAAAAGGAGATCCAAGAGGACGATGGGCCAACCAGCTAGGGCCAGACAAGGAAAAATATAACTGAACTGACCCTTTGCTCCAATACCTGTTGGCACGACCGCACAACGCTGCGGTCAATCAGATATATCCGCCTATTTGTTGCCAAGGAAATTGCTCCATGCCTGATTCCGCGTTGCTTGCAGACCTGCCTCGCGACCTACATTACGTTGACGACACCCAGCCCGGCATCAGCCGCAAAAAATGGCGGGGCAAGTTCAGGTATTTCGATGCCAAGGGTGAGCGCATCACCGACACCGATGAAATCAAGCGCCTCGACTCGCTGGCGGTGCCGCCTGCCTACACTGATGTGTGGATCTGCGCCGACCCGCGCGGCCATCTGCAAGCCACCGGCCGCGACGCCCGTGGACGCAAGCAGTACCGCTATCACCCGCGCTGGCGCGAGGTGCGCGATACCGACAAGTATTCCCGCCTGCAAGAGTTCGGCAAGGCCTTGCCAAAACTGCGCAAGCAGCTGGAAGCGCAAATCGCCGAACCAGGATTTACACGCGAAAAGGTCGTGGCCACGGTGCTGATGCTGCTGGATGCCACGCTCATTCGCGTCGGCAATACCCAGTACGCCCGGGACAACAAGTCCTACGGATTAACCACCCTGCGCACCCGCCATGTTGATATCAAGGGCGGCGAGATCAAGTTCCAGTTTCGCGGCAAGAGTGGCATCGAACATCAAGTCAGTGTGAAGGACCGGCGCCTGGCCAGGGTGATCAAACGCTGCCAGGAATTGCCGGGGCAGAATCTATTTCAATACCTGGATGAAGACGGTGAGCGCCATACCGTCAGTTCCTCCGACGTCAACGCCTACCTGCACAGCCATACCGGGGCCGACTTCACCGCCAAGGATTACCGCACCTGGGCCGGCACCGCGATGGCGTTGGCGGTGCTGCGGGAGCTGGAATGGCAGCCGGAATCGGACGCGAAGCGGCATGTGGTAGCCATGGTCAAGGACGTCGCCAAGCAACTGGGCAATACCCCTGCGGTGTGCCGCAAATGTTATATCCACCCGGCCGTGCTGGAGCATTTCAGCCTGGGTGAGTTATCGAAGCTGCCCAAGCCGCGGGTACGCAAGGGCCTGAAAGCCGAGGAAGTAGCGTTGGCGATGTTTCTTGAGCGGCTGTCCGCTGACTTGTCGAAGAAAGCCAAGGCAAGTTAGCGCCGGACCCAGACCTCGACCCGGCCATTGCGCTGGGCGCCGGTTTCTCCGCCCGCCGAGCCCACGGGCATGTAATGCCCATATCCGGTATGCCCGCGCACCTCGGTGCCAAGCTCCCGCAGTGCCTTGCTGGCTGACAGGGCACGCAGCTCGGAGATCATCTGGGCATGGAGCTCGTCATTTTGCTGGTTCGAAAAACCAATCAGCATCAGGTCGCTCCCGGTTTTACCGGTTTCTTCGAGGTACTGCTGAATGCGCAGCAAGTCCCGGTTGGCTTTATTGTCTAGTCTGGTGCGACCTTCAGCGAAACGAATGTTCACGGACAGGCGCTGATAACGCTGGGTCAGGCGCTTGAAGGTGTCCGGGACGCTGCTGTCGTATACCGGATCCACCGCAAATGGGCTCTGGGAGAAGAACCCGGATTTCGCCACAAGATTCTGCCCTGTCTGGCTCTGGGCGTAATCGATAAAGGCCTGAGCCAGAGGCTTGCCGGTCGTTCCAGGAGTGTAAAGATAAAGCCGGCGGGAGAGCGGATAGTCTTCAGTAGCCACCGACAGCTGGCTGGGTTTGAGGGCCGGTGCACTGTCGTCGGCGATAGCCAGCAGTTTGCTGTTCCCCGCCGAGGCGAAACCGGCAAAGCCGATGCCCGCCGGATCACGGCTGACATCCTCCGAAAGCTGGTCATTGGACTCGTAGCGCAGGGCGTCGCCAGTCAGCGTGAATTTGCCGGCGAGAACCAGTTCCTTGAACGTGTCCCAGGTCCCGGACTGGTCGTCGCGGGCGTACACCTGAATCGCCCGGTCAGGACCGCCAACGGCTGACCAGTTGATAATCTCTCCGGCGAAAATCTTCGCCAGGGTCTCTATGCTGAGCTGATCGACCGGGTTGGATGGATGAACCAGAATCGCCAGGCCGTCAATGGCAATAACGTGTTCGCTATTGGCATTGATCATGTCGGCCCGTCCTGCCATAGCGTCGACTTCATTATCCTTGACGCGTCGTGAGGCCGCCCAGATATCGGCTCCGTGGGCCATCATCGAGGCGAAGCCGGTGCTGGTGCCGTGGGCGGCTACCAGCACGGTCAATGGCTTACCGTCCCGCGTGGTACTGAGCACGGTCTCGTTTTCAGTCCCGGTGGCGGTAGCGGTGACAGGCTCTCCGGTAAGTTGCTCCAGAAAACCGGTCACCAACATGGGGGCGAGGGTGGCCCCGATGGTGTTGGATCCATGGATTTCCAGATCGTGGGCGGATACCAGGCAGGGTATAAAAACCAGAGTGAGCCATAGGTGGCGCAGTCGTCGGCGGCAAACTGATTGCATCGGTAGCCTCATCAAAAAGGACGATCAGATATTGGGTCGGCCAGGGTGCGACACAAAGATGTCATTCAGATTACAGCGGCGTTACGGCCAGGCGGACTGCTTGTGATTCTCGCCGCATTCTCAGGCGAGACTCGGTAATCGGGAGGGTCAGCCAGTTCTCATCGGCTATCCAAAATAAAAGTTGACCAAACCGACTACCTACCATATGGTAGGCAAATGGATACCAAAACTCAGATACTCAGCATCGCCGCCGACCTGCTCCAGAAGCAGTCAATGAACGGTTTTAGCCTGCAGGACGTGGCCGATCGGGTGGGCATCCGCAAGCCCAGCCTATTCCATCACTATCGTAACAAGGATGCGCTGGTAGCTGACGTCATCGAGAGCAGCATTCAAGCCTTTCGCAAGCGTATGGAAGCGATGCAGGATCAGCCACCAGCACGCAGATTGGAAACATGGCTGTCGGTGTACGTAAGTAATATCGGAGCGGGCAGCAAGCTCTGCCCGGTTGGCGGCATTCTTGGCGACTGGGACCATCTGGCTCCGGATTTGCAACAGCGAGCACAGCGGTTGCTGGACCTGCAGCAGCATTGGCTGGAAGAAATAGCACTCTCGGGCAAGTACGTGCACGACGCCAATGCAGCCCAGGAATGGGCGGAGGACCTACTGATGATTGTTCAGGGTGCGTTGGTGCTTTCCCGGGTGCGCCATTCACCGCTGCCGCTGGAGCGAGCAGTGACCAGGCTGCGCGAAAGATTGGCGAGTGAAGGTACGTTTTCTTCGCCTGCGCTCATATGATTTTTAAGGCACAAGAGACTACCTATCGGTAGGTAGCAAGGAGCAGAGTCATGCAAACTAATGTGATTCACCGCAACGCCCGCCTTGGCACGATAAAGCTACTCTCGAGCCTCTTCCCGGACCGCTTCGGTCAGATTGGCGCGAGGCGGTTTGTCGAGCCACGAGCTGGAGTCCGCGCGCCGGCCTGGCCCCACGCATTCGACGGCTTCGAGCGTCGCACGCTCGAGGTTGACGGCGAGAAGATACCGCTCTGGCTACGAGGCGAGGGCCCCCGCGTCCTGCTGGTACACGGTTGGGAGGCGGATCATTACGCTATGGGCGGATTTGTCGAACCATTACTCGCCCAGGGCTACAGCATCGCCGCGCTGGACCTACCTGCCCATGGCCTGGCCTCTGGCCGGCGCGCGCCTCTTCCCCTGATAGCGAGAGCCATTGCCGCTGCAGGCAGCGAGGCCGGCTCGCTCCACTCGATCATCGCTCATTCGGTGGGCGGTGCGACTACGGTACTGGCGATGGAAGAATACGGCTTGCAGGCCTCCTGCCTGGTATTGATTGGTGCGCCCCAAGGCGCCCGCTACCAGGCACTTGCTCAAGGCCGAGCGCAGGGCCTGTCCGAGCGAGCCCTGCAAAGCATGGCTCGCCAGATCCATCAGGCACTGGGTGCGCCGCTGGAGCGTTTTCGCACCGACCATGGTCTGTCGCGGCTAACCACAGCGGTGATGCTGGTACATGCAGAAGACGATGCAGTCGTGCCCATTGATGCGGCGTACAACAATGCCTTTGCATGCCAGGCGAAGACACTCTGGCTTAAGCGTGGTGGCCACAACCGGCCTTTGGGGGACGCGCAGGTAATCGATGACATCGGCCGGTTTCTTCGAGCTCCCAACCGCACAAGCCGGATCCCAGCTACATTACGCGACCATCCGGAGTTGTCGGCGCCCGCCGGGCGGATGCAGGAACCCTATTCTGAAACGAACGAAGGCGGAGTCCCATGCTGATCAGAATACTTGCCCTGACCGCCGCCACGGCCGCGGTGGGCACACAGACATTCGTATTTGCCGGCCTGCTGATCGAGCTGGCAGCCGAGCTTGGCGTGTCGACCGCCACCGGAGGGTACCTGGCAACGGCGTTTGCGCTCGCCTATGCGATCACCGCCCCGTTTATCGCCTTGCGCACCGGTCATATCGAACGCCGCCGGCTGCTCTGGATGGCATTGCTCAGCCTGGCACTGATTAACCTGGCCGCAGCATGGGCTTCAAGCTTTACCGAATTGCTGGCGTTAAGAATGGTGGCAGGGCTCGCGGCGACACTGGTCATTCCCGTTGTGCCTTCAACTGTCGCGTTACTGTTTCCGCCTGAGCGCCGCGCGCAGGTGCTGGCCCTGGTCATGGGCGGTATGGTCCTGGCGTTCCTGTTCGGTATGCCCCTGGGTAGTCTGGTTGGTAGCGTATTCGGCTGGCGTTCAACGTTCCTGGTGGCCACGGCGCTTTGTCTAATTGCCGCCATAAGCGTGCGGCTGGCTCTGCCCGCCGTTGCCAGCCCGGACAGCACGGAATGGCATCTGCTGCGGCTAGGCTGGCAACCACAAGTGCGTCGCCTGTTGCTGATGACATTGACCGCGTTTGGCGCCACCTTTTGCGTGGTCCCCTATATCGCTCGGGTAGTTGAACGCGTCATCGGCGACACGCACAAGGTGGCTCTGGCACAGATGCTGGTTGGCGTCGGAGCTTTGTGCGGAGTGATCATTGCCAGTCGCTTGGGCCAGTTACCCAATCCCGGCCGGATTCTGATGCGAATCTTTATCGCGATTGGTGCCACGCAATTACTCTATTCGGCAAGTATGATCTGGCTGCCCGGCCAGGGCCTGCTCAGTTGGATCGGGCTGGGCGTGGCAGTCACCCTGGGAGCAGCAGCGCTGTTCACCCTGTCGCCGCTGATTCAGGCGCAACTGGTGGAAGCAGCGCCAAATGGTCGGCAAGTCGTCATGGCGCTGAACGGCTCGATGATGTTTCTGGGCCAGGGCGCAGGCGCAGCCATTGGCGCGCAGGTCACCCACTTGGCATCGCTACAGATGCTAGGAATCGCCGGCGCCAGCGTTGCGGCGGTCGGCTGGATATGCGCTCGCCGCCTGCAATCGGCAGGTATTCCAACAATGGTGGAAGCGACTGATTAGTAGGTTTACGCCCCTATCTAAGGGCTTTTCAGGTGGTCGGAGAGAGCGTTGATGAATGGCTGCTTTTGGCCCAGAGTGTGTAAAAACGCCAGGACGGATTTCCGTCAGCGTCTATATCGGACCTTTCTCGGGCTTAGAGCCTGATCAAGCTTATGACCGTTGCGGATAGCGCATGAGACAGTCTAGCAACGCCCTGGAGGCC
>DRFO01000023.1 GCA_011050525.1 Halopseudomonas xinjiangensis | reverse complement strand
TGCGGTGACGCTCCAGGCTGCGCTGGGCCAGTTGCTTGCCGCGCTTGCGGTCGATAAAGCGGCCGGGGTAGTCGTAGTCTTCCAGGTCGGGCAGTGGTAGCGGTTGATCGCCTTCGACTGGCTGTTCAGCCTTGTACTCGGCTTCCAGCAGCAGGTGCGGCTTTTCGAAATCATAATCGCGGCGGGTGACGCGGCTGGGTCTTGTCTCAAGGCGCAGGGCGAAGCGCTTGATGACCGGCTCGTCGGCGACCATGCCGTTGCCTTGCTGAAAAGGGATCGGGGCCAGTTTGGGAAAACCGGTCTGGTCATCACCAAATACCAGCACATGGCTGTCGGCGGTATGTTCGAAGTGGTAGTGAATGCCTTCTTCTTCACACAGGCGTTGAATGAAGTGCAGATCGGTTTCAGCGTACTGGGTGCAGTAGTCGCGTTCGGGATAGGTAGTGCCGAGCTGGAAGCGGTGGGTATCGCCCAAGATGCCGTGCTCTTGCAACACCTGCGCGATGATCTGCGGAACCGAGAGATGCTGAAAGATCCGCTGGTTGGTGCGGTGCGCCAGATAGGCAAGGTGCGGCGCCAGGGTGATCCGGTAACGGGTCAGGCGCTTGCCGGCTTCGGATTGAGCGATGCTGTGGATCAGCCCATGTACGCCCTTGCCGCCTACGGCAAAGGCCAGGAAAGCGGGTTGGTGCAGAAAGGTCTCGATATCCAGATCGGGGTATTCGCTGACCAGTTCCAATTCGAAACGATAAGGCTTGTTGATACTCTCTAACCCATTGAAAGCAAGAACCTTGAAATCATGGGGTAAACCGGGGATGGCGACGGAGAAATGCGCAGTATTAGCCGGGACGAACATCCAATGTTCCTTGTGCTTGGTAACGAAAGGGCGATGGCCGTCATGGAGCTTTGCGGCGAGTACGGCGGGGGCATTATCCGCGATTGGAGAACAGAAGGCTGTGAGCCAGTCGGCAGAACGGGAGGGGATGCCTTGAGGCTGGGTAGACGTAGCCTTAACCCTTGTAAACCGCCAGCCAGGCCGGAATTTCGCTCAGGCAGCGCACTTCTCCGTGCGGCCTGGGCTGGTTCGGCCATTCAATGCCTAACCGATTGAACCACAGCGTATGCAGCCCCACCGCCTGCGCGCCCTGAATATCATCCACGGGATGGTCACCGATATGCACCGTCTCGTGGGGTTCGGCTCCGGCGCGCTCTAGTGCGAGCAAAAAGGGTGCTGGGTCCGGCTTGCTGAGCCCCACTTCGTCCGCTGAAACGATGATCGTGAAATATTGCTCCAGACCCAGGCGCCGCACGTCCGCATTGCCATTGGAGATTGTTGCCAGTTGGTACTGTTTGGAAAGCTGCTGTAACAACATCTCAGCGTGAGGGAAAAAGGTCAGCGCATGACGTGCTTCGAGAAATACCTCGAATCCTTGTCGGGCCAGCTCAAGCACCTGTTCTTCGCTGTAACCCGCCTTTCTTAGCCCAAGCTCCATGATCGCCAGCCGCAGCGCGGTCACACGGTGTCGCAGCTCAGGATCCTTGGCCAGTACTTCATGGCGTAGGGCCCGCCGTGCATCAGCATCCAGACGCTGTACGAACTGGGGAGCGTGCTCCTTGAACCATTCAAGCAGAGCCAGTTCAGCCGCGACGACCACCGATTCGGTTTCCCACAGCGTATTGTCCAGATCAAAGGTCAGCAGGCGAATCATGGGGCTCACTCCTTTTTCTTCGCCCGTGGGTGGGCCTGGTCATAGACCTGGGCCAGATGCTGGAAGTCCAGATGGGTATAAATCTGGGTGGTGCTGATATCCGCATGGCCAAGCAGTTCCTGGACCGCCCGCAGGTCGCCAGACGACTCCAGTATATGGCTGGCGAAGGAGTGCCGCAGCATGTGCGGGTGTAAATGCTGACCGATTTGTTGAACGCCCCAGTGGCGAACGCGCAGCTGGATCGCCCGAGGCGTCAGCCGGCGGCCCTGCTTGCCCACGAATAGCGGCTGAGCGCTGCCCGGGATGACAGGTCGGACTTTGATCCACTGGCGCAGTGCTTCGCGGGCCTGACGGCCAACCGGGACCAATCGGGTCTTGCTGCCCTTGCCGAGAACCCGCACCTCTCCTTCCGCCAGATCGACTTCATGCATGTCCAGACCGGCCAGCTCGGCAAGTCGCAGCCCGGACGAATAGAATAGTTCGAGCATGGCGTGGTCACGAATGGCCAGCCAGTTATCATCTGCGTTGGTATTCAATAGCCGCGACGTCAAATCCGTGTCCAGCGCTCTTGGCAGCTTGCGGGGCGATTTGGGCGCGCGCAGATCGACCGCCGGGTTATGTCGACAGCGACGTTCGCGAATAAGGTACTGATACAGCCCGCGCACCGAGCTGAGCGCGCGTTGCAGGCTGCGTCCGGAGAGCCCCGCCTGATGGCGAGAAGCAATGAATCGGCGCAGGTATTGGGTGTCGACCATGGCCCAGTCGCTTACGCCCTGATCGTGCAGGAAATCGCGCAGACCGCTCAGGTCATGGCGATAGGCTTCCAGGGTGCGGGGCGATAGCTGGCGCTCGTTAAGCAGATGCCGGATGAATTCGTCGAGGGAAGCCTGGAGTAAGCTATCGGTGCTCATTCAGCTCCTTGGTTCGTCCGTCATCGGCCGCTGGCGCAACAGTACTCGCGCCAGGGCATCGGCAACGAAGCCCAGAAATAGCGTGCCGGTAGCGCTTTTGTAATGGTGCTGGTCCGGGCTGCCGAGCGCCAGCACACCATGCAAACCCTGGTGCTGAATCGGCGCCAGGGCGGTAGAGGCGATATCGCTGGCATTGTCACCGAACAGAAAGGTGAGCTCATCAGGACGCAGCACGCCGCTTAGTGTCTTGCCGCTATCCAGCAGGTGGCCGATCGCCTCGCGGGCTTCCTTGTGGGTGACACAACGAGCGTTGCTGAAGCGACTGGCTTCGCTGAACAGAATGAGACTGACAAAGGGCACCTGAAAATCGTCGCGCAGACTGTCTTCGATACTGGCAATGACCTGATCAATGCTTTGGGATTCCAGCAGGCCAAGCACCAGACGCCGGCTTTTTTCAAACAGGCGGTCATTCTCCCGCGCTACTTCCATCAGTTGGTTCAGCCGGTGCCGAACATCAATGTTGCGCTCGCGTAGCAACTTCACTTGCCGCTCCACCAGCGATACCGACTGGCCACGCTGGTGGGGGATGATCAGTTCAGGGAGCAGTTCGTCGTGTTCGGCGAAGAAAGCCGGATGCTCGCGCAGGTAATCGGCAACCTGAGCGGCATCCACTGTGGGTCCGGCTTGTTGGGGCTTGTCACTCATACGCGTATCTGTCCTTCGTAAACACGGGTCGCCGGTCCGGTCATCATCACCGGCCGACCGGGGCCTGCCCAGCTTATGTGCAGCGTGCCGCCGAGCAGTTGAATGTCTACAGGCGAACTCAATTGGCCGAGCTGAATGCCCGCCACCACTGCCGCGCAGGCGCCGGTGCCACAGGCCTGGGTTTCTCCAGCACCCCTCTCGTACACCCTTAAGCGGGCACTGTGCTGGTCAACTATCTGCATAAATCCGGCATTCACTCGTCTGGGAAAGCGTGGGTGCTGCTCAATCGCAGGGCCGAGCCGCTCCACCGGAAAGCGGTCCAGGTCGTCTACCAGCGTGACGCAATGCGGGTTACCCATGGAGACGACTGAAACGTCCAATTTCTGATCCTCTACTTCCAAGCGATACGAGATGGATTCCGCCTCGGCCTCGAAGGGCACCTCTGAGGGTGCGAACCGAGGTGCGCCCATATCAACCGTAACCTGTCCGTCGTCGCGCACGCTTAGGGTAATAGGTCCGCCGGCGGTTTCGACATGAATCTCGGATTTCGCCGTCAAACGCTTGTCCTGCACAAACCGGGCAAAACACCGCGCGCCGTTGCCGCACTGTTCAACTTCGCTGCCGTCGGCGTTGAAAATACGGTAGCGAAAGTCGACGTCCGGGCTGCCTGGAGGCTCGACTACCAACAACTGGTCAAAACCGATGCCGGTATGGCGGTCGCTCCATTGCCGGACGAGCCGCGGGGACAGCTGGGCATGCTGAGTCACCATGTCGATGACCATGAAGTCGTTACCCAAGCCGTGCATCTTGGTAAATCGCAACAACATGTCAGGCCTCGGGTAACAGGGATTCGCCAGCGAACAGTTCGCTCACGGTCTCACGGCGGCGTATCAGATGGATCTGATCACCATCCACCATCACCTCAGCGGCACGGGGGCGAGTGTTGTAGTTAGAGCTCATCACGAAGCCATAGGCTCCGGCGGAACGGACAGCGAGCAAATCACCCGGGGCCAGTGCCAGTTCCCGATCCTTGCCCAGAAAGTCGCCCGTCTCGCAGACCGGACCAACGATATCCCAGGTAGCGGTTGGTACGTCATCGCGCGGCCTGACTGCGTCGATCCCCATCCATGCGCTGTATAGCGCTGGGCGGATCAGGTCGTTCATGGCTGCGTCGATGATGGCAAAATTCCTATGCTCGGTCGGTTTGAGCAGATTGACCTCGGTCAGCAACACGCCTGCGTTGGCAACTATCGAGCGACCTGGCTCGAACATGAGCGCAAGATCCCGGCCTGCCAGATGCTCACGGACCTTGCTTAGATAATCGCCCGGTGCTGGCGGCTGCTCGTTGCGATAGGTCACGCCAAGCCCGCCGCCGAGGTCCAGGTGGCGGATGCGAATGCCGTCATTGGCGAGCGCGTCGATCAGGCCGAGCAGCCGCTGCAACGCGTCGATAAAGGGTGTGTCATCGGTCAACTGAGAGCCGATGTGACAATCGACTCCGCATACGTCGATATTTGGCAAGGCGGCAGCTCGGCGATACACCGCCGGCGCGCTGGCTATATCGATACCAAACTTGTTTTCCTTGAGACCCGTGGAGATATACGGATGGGTCTTGGCATCCACGTCAGGGTTGACTCGCAGTGAAACGGGCGCTTGCACGCCCATGTCTGCAGCCACCTCCTGCAAGCGCTCCAGTTCGGCAGTCGACTCCACATTGAAGCAATGAATGCCCAGCTCCAGCGCCCGACGCATCTCGGCAGCGGTCTTGCCCAGGCCGGAAAAGACGATACGTGAAGGGTTGCCGCCAGCGGCCAGGACTCGTTCCAGTTCGCCACCGGAGACAATATCAAATCCGGCACCGAGACGGGCCAGAAGATTCAGAACGCCCAGGTTGGAATTGGCTTTTACCGCAAAGCATACAAGGTGGGGCAGGCCCTCCAGCGCGGAGTCCCAGGCTCCGTAAGCAAGCTCGATGGCGCTGCGTGAGTAGACAAAGCAGGGTGTGCCATACTGGGCGGCAATGGCGGACAAGGGCACGGCTTCAGCGTATAGCTCGCCGTTCTGGTAATCAAAGGCTGTCATGTGGCGCGTCATTCGTCCGTAGGTTGCTGGTTGAGTGGTTCTTCCGCAGGCTCAACTGTTTCGCCCGGGGTCTGTTGAGGAAGAAACAGGGGGCCTTTCTGACCACAGCCTGCAAGTACCAACAGACCGAATAAGGCGGCAATCAATGGCTTCATGGTGAAATCCTTGTTGAAAATAAGACAATATCCGGCAGTATACCCAGCCGCCTGGCTCGACGCACCCGAACCGGGTGAGGTATCCGACGACACATAGAGAACCCTGCATGCATGAACTGAGTGAAGACGACTTTAACCAGCGGGTGGATCACGTACAGGATCTCATCGAACACGCCGTGGATGCCTGTGATCTTGACCTGGACATGGAGCAGGTTGAGGGATCGCTTATTCTAAGACTCGGCGACGGATCTCGCGTTGTCATTGGTCGGCAACCGGCCTCCCGAGAGATATGGCTGGCTACCCCGGGTGCTACCTTGCATTTTGGCTATCAGCCAGGCGAGGGCTGGACCTGCGATAGCGACGGCGAATTGCTGGGTGATGTGCTCGGTGGTGTGCTGGGAGAGTTGGTCGGCGACCAGGTCGAGCTGGATATTGACGAGCAATAGCATGCAAACCCGCGGCAATCAGCCATCCCCCTGTGTACGCCAGTGCTGCCTGGACGGCGATCAGTGCCTGGGTTGTGGGCGCCTGATGCCGGAAATTCTCGAGTGGGCTGCCGCCAGCAACACGCGTCAGCTTGAAATCATTCTGGCTGCAGCTGAACGCAGGGCCCAGCGAGACGCTGGAAATCTGGCCTGACTAGCCGCTACGTTGCGCATCGACTTCTGCGTTGAGCGCGTCCTCCAGTTGTTGTCGATAACGCAAATACTGCACGGTTTGCATGGAACCGGTCGGATCCACTGCTGACAGGTCCAGGTCGGTGATGTAGCAAGGGTAAATATCCAGGCTGCGGCGCCGACTCAGAATATGGGCCGCGACCACGGCGAAAAGCTCCTCGCCATATTCCAGTTGCGAAAACTCCCGATGGTCACAGAATATCGTTACCTTGAGCTTCTGGCTTCCGGCGGGCTCCGCTATCGCCTGGACCGGAAAAAATTCCGTTTCGATACCTTCATTAGGCATCGCTATCTGCTCCAGCCGCAACGGGTTCCCCTCAAGTGCTGGTTGGATGTGATAGATCAGTATTTCACTCTGAGAAATACTATGCTCCAGGCTCATGGTCGACTGCTTGCGAACCCGAATGCTATGCAGGAAACGCAGCAGGGGCACCAGTAGGGTGTTTTCATCGCGATAGTTCTGGCGGCTACGCCACAGGGCACCGCGTTCATCCAGAAGGCTGATCTCTGCCTCGAAATTGGCCAGCAGGCGATAGAAAATCTGAATGCAGCCGGGACGGCCATGCTGCAGAATCCTGGCCAGATCATGGCCTTGCAGTGCATAGGAGTCCAGCCGCAACGGGCTATAATCCGGGCAACGGTTGCCGAGGTGCTTTATCAGCTTGTCCTGGCCCGACAGTTCGATGATGTCTATCTGGTCCGCCCGGCGCTCTAGCAGTCTGAAACTGTTCTGCACCTGAATCAGAAAGCGCGCAGGCGCGCGTGGCAGAAGCTGTTCTGCGGCGGTGTGAAAGAGAGTTTCTACCCGTTCGGCAATGGCTGTGGAGCGGTTGCGGCAGAAACATCTGACCTGCAGGTCGGGCAGTCTTTGATTTTCCGTGCCCTTGTTGAGGAACTCGCTAAGAGCCTGCATGCAGGCCTGCTCTCCCTCGTACCGACTGACCAGCAGCTCATTCCAGCTGTTGAGCGTGATCTGATCAATGCTCAGTATCAGATTATCGCGCAGGCCTGAATAGCCCAGGGCATCGGTATGGCTGCTGATCAGATGCAGGTTTTTCTGGCTGGAGCCGGGTAGCGGGTCCAGGCCCACGTTTACCAGAAGCAATACCTGGCAGGGCTCGCTGGCACGCGATAAGGCTGCCTCCGTGAGTGCAGGTAACGGCAATGGGAACTGCTGCTGAAGGCTGCTGGTCAGGCTGTTCAGCTCATGTTCGGTCAGATCGGTGTTGCCCGGATGCACTGCGAAGCGAGTGGCGCCGTCAACCAGCCCGTTTCGATGCGCCCAGGCCAGTAATTCAGTCAAGTGCGGTGTGCGTTTCATTGGCGAGTGGTCGCCGACTTCATTCTGCGCAAGGGTTCCGGCGTACAGATTCCAGGTCGGTTGTGAGTCCTGCCCTGAGGTCCGCTGCGCCAGGGTCAGCAGCGGTTCGCTCAGGTCCGGAGAAATGCCGGGATTCACTACTTCCACCTTGCCGGCCTTGCGTTCAAACGCGGCATAAAGCCTGCGCCCAAGCAAGGACAGATCGCGGCTATTGACCTGGTTGATTGCACCCTGACTACGGCCAAACCGGGACAGGAAGCGATAGCTATGGGTCAGCTCGTTGACCAGTTGCCGTCGCTCCTGGGCTACCTCCTTGACTCGCCATTGCTGTCGGGCGTCCATCTGCTGTAGCTGCCGCGGGCTCCATTGCCATTCTCTGACCAACTTTTCCATCAGGCTGCGTTTCCAGCCGAAGCTTCCGGTGCGTCGGCTCAGGTGAACGTCAGCTTTGATGTACAAGCACCTGCGCACCAGTTCCAGGCGCTCGGTTTCGCCACGCTCAGACAGATAATTTTCCAGGCGGCGGTAAAGCATGACATACGGGTCCAGTTCGTCCACATCCAGCCGGCTGGCATAAACGGCCCGCTTGAAGTCCAGGCTCAGGCACTGCACATTCGGATGTTCGCTGGCGTAGACCTCAGTCAGCAGAAGCTTGAGAACCGACTTGTAGGGTGAGTCGATGCCCTTGAACAGCTGCCACAGCCCGGCTCCAACGTACTCGCCCGCCGGAATATGCGCCAGGTGACCCAGATCCAGGCTTTCCTGCTGGCGAATGAAGCGTTTGTCTATCAGCTGCGCGGTAAATGTTGGATAGCGGCTTTCCTCGTAGTCCGGCACCAGCCACCAAAGCGGGTAACGGCCTCCGAGTAGAATGGCGGTGCGGTAGAACTCATCGAGAAGCAGATAATGCTGGGTACTGCCGCAATCCTCGGTGCTCAGCGCATTGCTGCGGTCTCCGCGGCTGAAGCTGGCGGGATTGACCAGGTGAAAGTGGGCTTCGCAGCCCTGGGTCGCTGCCCAGTCGGTAATCAGCTGGCACTTGCTGGCAAGCTCGGCTACCGCAGGGGTCGACAGATCAGGGGCATGGCAGACCCAGATGTCCAGATCGCTCTGATCCGACTGGGCTATGGTGCCGCCGCTGCCCATCAGATACAGCGCCTCAATCTGCGCGGTAAAACCGGCCGGATGGCGGCGATAGGTGAAGCTGCGGGTAAGCGTCTGTGCGCTGAGCAACACCTCCGATTCTGGTGTGTAATGGCTCAGGCCATGGGGAGTCTGACGGGAAACGTAACCGGGAAGGAGCGGATGATTGACGTCGAACAACAGGGGTATCAGGCGCAGTACGTTGTACTGGCGCGGCGGCAATGCCTGACATACTCGCTGCAGCCGGCTCTGATTGACCCCCATGAACCGTTTGTGCAGGGTGCTCAGAGCCTTGCGATCAATTCCCTCGGTAATCTGCGGGCGTATTTCCCCACGTATTCCCCCCTGTAGTTCCATTTATTGCTGCTCAGTCAGAACGCAGGATGGTCAACAGGCTCTGGCTGTGTCCGGAGGCGTCATGACCGAGGCTGGTGAGATAGCCTCCGTCACGCTGCGTGATCAACCCTTTCTGGTGCAGACGGCCCGCAGCAGCTACGGTATCCCCTGAGGCTTCGTGCGCGTGGATTTTCAGGCCTTCCAGGTTGTTGGCGAGATTGAACTGGGCGAGCAGGTTGATTTCGGCAATTTCTTCGGGAGTCAGCATTGGCAATACCTTTTTGGGTTATGAGCCGCTTGGTAATGGCAGTCTAGCTGCAAAATCGGCTCAGGTGGTGCTCAATCGTGTTGCTCCAGCGTGCTTATTCACTGTTCTTATGTCTATGGACCTTTGGTCTGTAGAACGATACAAGGGAGTGGCAGCCACCACTACAAAAATGGAGATGTACCATGCTTACCCTTCACGGTTTCAACGTCAGCAACTATTTCAATATGGTCAAGCTGGCCCTGCTCGAGAAAGGCCTGGATTTCAAGATCAACACGGTGCATCCCAGCCAGGATGAATCCTTTCTGGCCATCAGTCCCCGCGGCAAGGTGCCTTGTCTCGAAACGGAACATGGCTGCTTCAGCGAAACCAACGTCATTCTCGAATATCTTGAAGAAACCCAGGGCGGCAAGCCGCTGCTTCCCAGCGACCCATTCAAGCGGGCCGAAGTGCGTGCGCTGACCAAGGAAATCGAGCTATATATCGAATTGCCGGCGCGCTCCTGCTATGCCGAGGTGTTTTTCGGCGGCAAGGTAGACCAGGCCATCAAGGACAAAGCCAAGGCTGAGCTCCTGGCCGGTGTGGCGGCATTGAAGCGTCACGGCAAATTCTCGCCCTATGTCGCTGGCGACCAGATGACCATCGCGGATCTGATGTTTCTCTACAGCATCGACCTGGCTTCGATCGTCGCCAAAAAACTGTTCGCCGTGGATCTGCTGGGCGATTTCCCCGAGGCGCAGCAACTGCTGGACCTGCTGAGCAGGAACCCCCACGTGCAGAAGATCGACGCCGACAAGAAGGCGGAGATGGCGGCGTTCGTTGCCGCTGCCAAGGCTGGAAAATAGCCACATGCTCGGCTAGAGAAATATTTCCAGCAGGTCATTGAGAAACAGGCGCCCTCGCTCAGTAGGGCGCAGCTGGGTTTGCCAGGATTCCAATAGGCCCCTGTGAGTAGCCTGCTGCAGGAGCGCGGCGATCTCGTTCACGGAGCGACCCGTGCGACTTTCGTAGAGCGCAGTGGGTACGCCGTCGACCAGGCGCAGCCCGTTCATTAGAAAATCGAAGGGCAAGTCTTGTGCCCCCAGCGTCTTCCGGCCAGAGCAATAAGGCTTCGCTGGGTCCAGATAATCCTTCGGTAACCGTGTTTTCCAGTAGCGCTCGATCTGGCCATTCGGATGGGTGATTTTTCCGTGGGCGCCGGCACCGATACCGAGAAAATCACCGTACTGCCAGTAATTGAGGTTATGCCGCGCCTGACGGCCAGCCCGTGCGTAAGCGGAGACTTCATATTGAACATAGGCAGCTTCAGCCAGTCTCGCCTGACCGGCTTCCTGGATGTCCCAAAGAATTTCATCCTCAGGGAGCTTGGGCGGCCTGGAATAGAAGACGGTGTTGGGTTCCAGGGTCAGCTGATACCAGGACAGGTGTTCAGGACCCAGTTCGATTCCCTGATTGATATCGGCCAAGGCCTGTTCCAGGGTCTGGCCGGGCAGCCCATGCATCAGGTCCAGATTGAGATTGTCGAAGCCTGCCCGCCGGGCCATGTCGACAGCGCCTAATGCTTCGCGGTCGCCATGAATTCGTCCCAGCGCCTTGAGGTGGGCAGGATTAAAGCTCTGGATACCGATGGAGAGCCGATTGATCCCGGCGCGACGGTATTCAGCAAATTTTTCCTGTTCAAAGGTTCCCGGGTTGGCTTCCAGGGTTATCTCGGCATCAGCGGCAAACCGTAGACGCTGCTCCATGGCGTCGAGCAAACGCCCCAGGCTGCGTGCAGAAAACAGACTTGGCGTGCCTCCGCCAAAGAAGATGGAGGCCACTTCGCGTTGCTGGACGCCGGCCATATCCTGATCAAGATCGGCGATCAGCGCATCTATATAGTCCTCTTCAGGCAATCCGCTATCGCTGGTATGCGAGTTGAAATCGCAGTAAGGACATTTGCGCACGCACCACGGTATATGTACGTAGACGGCTAGCGGGGGTAGCGTGGTCAGGAACGTGGCGGGGGCGGTAGTAGCGATAAGACTCAAGCAATACCCAGGCGCTGGCGCAGTTGAGTCATCGCTCGGCCGCGATGGCTCAGTCGGTTCTTTTCGGCCGCGGATAATTCCGCACTAGCGCATTTGGTTTCCGGGACCCAGAACAGCGGGTCGTAGCCAAAGCCGTTACTGCCGCTTGGTTCCGCGAGGATGCAGCCATGCCACACGCCTTCGCAGATGATCGGGGTGGGGTCATCGGCGTGCTGCATTAGTACCAGCACGCAAATAAAGCGCGCGCTACGCTCTTCGCTGGGCAGGTCTCTGAGCGCTTCGAGCAGCTTGGCATTATTGGCGTTGTCACCACCGTCGCCCGCATAGCGGGCGGAATAGATACCAGGCGCACCGGCCAGCGCGTCCACGGCCAGGCCGGAATCATCAGCCAAGGCTGGCAGACCCGAAGCCCGTGACGCATGGCGCGCCTTGAGAATGGCGTTTTCCACGAAACTCAGGCCCACCTCTTCGGCTTCCTCGGCGACAAAGCGGCTCTGCGGCAGCACTTCTACATGCTCCCCCAGCATGGCCTGCAATTCGGCCAGCTTGCCCTGGTTTCCACTAGCCAGGACCAACTGGCGGAACGGTAATGCGTGTTCACTCATCGGGATGGAATTCTTGCTGGAAATTCAGGGTATGCACGGGCGCACCTTCTTCAGCTTGCACCGTCACAACGAAGCGCAATACCTCGCGCTGGGTCGAGGTGTAGTTGGCGACGAAATAGACCGCTTCCCCCTCCTCGATGCGTATGAAGTTCAACGGTTGAACCTGTTCGAATATGTTTTTGACGCTGCCTCCGATGAGGGCATCTACCGGCACCGGGCCATCGGGCGTGTCACGTTTGACCAGAATATTCAGCACGCCGATATTGGGGCCCCGCTCCAGTCCGGTATTGGCGGCGACTTCCGGAAGCAGAAAGCTGCTGTTGAACAGCGTGCGGTAAACCAGTAAATCGCCGAAGCGTTGGGGTTCGGCAACGGCCTGGGCCAGGGTAAGGGGGCTGGTGGCAAGCAAAATGGCGCAAAGTAGTGTCCGTAGCATGGGTAGCCTCTTTATCAACGTGTTATCCGATAGATCGCAATTTCACCCAAAAGGTTCGGCCATAGCGCACTGAGCCAACTGCTCTGGTGAGTCTGATCCACTACTAGCCGGTCGAGAATCTGGATCGAGCGGCTGCGGCAGAGATCTTCAAAGTCCTGGAACGTGCAAAAATGGATGTTGGGCGTGTTGTACCAAGTATAGGGCATGAATTCCGATACCGGCATGCGGCCCTTGCCGCTGAGGTACAGTCGGCAACGCCAGTGGGCGAAGTTGGGAAAGGTGAGGATGCCTTCCTTGCCGATTCGCAGCATGTCCTCCAGCACCCGATCGGGAAAATGCATGGCCTGGAGCGATTGGGTCATCACCACGGTATCGAAGCTCTTGTCGCCGAAGTTGTTCAGCTCCTTGTCCAGGTCCTGCTCTATCACATTGATGCCGTTGCGCACACAGCTGGTTATCTTGTCCGGATCAATTTCCAGCCCGTAGCCATGCACCTGCTTGTGATCGCGCAGATAACGCAACAGCTCACCGTCACCACAACCCAGATCAAGCACATGGCTGTTCGGTTTGATCCATTCCTGGATAATTTGCAAATCGGCGCGCAGGCTCATCAGTCGACCTCTATGCGATTCATGTAGCCTTGCAGGGCTTCGACATAACGCGGGATGGGTAAAAGAAAAGCGTCATGGCCCTGGGCTGCTTCAATTTCCAGGTAACTTACTGGCTTGCGCGCAGCCATCAAGGCATTCACCAGCTCCCGTGAACGAGCCGGCGAGAAACGCCAGTCGGTGGTAAACGACATAACCAGGAAGTCGGCAGTGACCTTTTCCAGTGTTTTTGCCAGGTCACCGCCCTGGGTCTCGGCAGGGTCGAAATAATCCAGCGCCTTGGTCATCAGCAGGTAGGTATTGGCATCGAAGCGCGCGGAAAATTCCTGGCCCTGATAGCGCAGATAGCTCTCTACCTGAAACTCGACGCTGGTGAAATCGTAATTGAGCCGGTCAGTACGCAGCTCCCGGCCAAACTTCTCACCCATCGAATCGTCCGACAGGTAAGTGATATGGCCGACCATGCGAGCCAGCATCAGGCCGCGCTTGGGGATGACACCAAAGGCCGCATAGTCGCCGTTATGAAAATCCGGATCGGTGATGATCGCCTGCCGTGCCACCTCGTTAAAAGCAATGTTCTGCGCAGACAGCTTGGGCGCCGTGGCAATCGCCACGCAGTGGCGTATTCGCTCGGGATAGCTCAGCGCCCACTGGATGGCTTGCATGCCGCCCAGACTGCCTCCCACCACCGCTGCCCAGCACTGTATGTCTAGCACGTCGGCCAATTGCGCTTGACTGTTGACCCAGTCCTCCACCGACAGCACCGGGAAGCTGGCACCGTAGCTCTTGCCGGTTTCCGGATTGATGCTGCAAGGACCGGTAGAGCCATGACAGCCGCCCAGATTATTCAGGCTGACGACGAAAAAGCGGTTGGTATCGATCGCTTTGCCGGGGCCAATACAGGAGTCCCACCAGCCGGGCTTGCGGTCGTCTTCGCTGTGGTAGCCAGCTGCATGGTGATGGCCTGACAATGCGTGGCAGACCAGCACGGCATTGCTGTGATTTGCATTCAGCGTGCCGTAGGTTTCATAGACCAGTTCAAACTGAGCCAGAGACTTGCCGCAAGCCAGCCGCAAGGGATCTGGGAAGGCCTGGTACTGTGGAGTCACCAGGCCGACGGAATCAGCTGGGAATGTGGGCATGGGAACCTGTTCCTTAGTAAGCTGCTGCGGTCATCAAGGGCGCGCATGGCCAGCAATCGAGGCGCCAGTCTAAAGAGCGTGACTGGTGTACGCAATATTCAGCCTGTCACCATGTAGCCCGGCAAACCGATGCCCAGGGTCGCTCTAGAGCGCCAGGGTCAGCCCCGCAGGCATGCCGGTAGCAGCAGCAAGATTGGCTATCAACAGCATGTCCAATAGACGCAGGGCGATAAAGGCGAAGATCGGCGAAAGATCCAGGCCGCCCAGCGAAGGTAATATCTTGCGGATGGGAGCCAGTATCGGTTCGCACAGTTGATGGACCAGCATTGCAGCGGGATTGCTGCTGCGAGGCGCTACCCACGAAAGGATGACGCTGATGATCAGGGCGAAGAAAAAGATCTTCAAAAACAAAGCGGTCACGCCAATCAGCGACCATACGATCATTTGCAGCACGCCCGGTAGTGCATATCCCATGAGTTTGATGATGATCGCCACGAGAATCAGCTGTACCAGTAGAGCCAACACCAGCGAGGCAAAGTCTATTCCAGCGAAACCTGGTATCACCTTGCGCAAGGGCGTTAGTAACGGCTGCGTGGCGCGCACGATGAACTGGGACAGCGGATTGTAGAAGTCAGCCCTGACCAGTTGCAGAATAAAGCGCAGCAGCACGATGAGGAGATAGAGGCTGCCGAGCGTCTGGACCAGATAGATGGCTGCCATGTTCAAACCGTTCATTGTATTTCCTCAGGCGAGTTCTTTGGATAATTCGGCAGCGCGCGCTGCGGCGGCCTGCATGGCCCGCGCAACAATGGCTGGCAGATCGTCGCGGGCGAAGCTGTTGATTGCTTGCTCGGTAGTCCCGCCAGGCGAGCTTACCCTGCGGCGCAGCTCTGCTGCATCCACGTCACTGTGAACAGCCATGTCGGCTGCTCCAAGCGCAGTGAAAAGCGTCAGGCGCTCGGCAGTATCACGCGGCAGACCCAGTTGTTCCCCGGCCGCTGTCATGGCCTCCATCATATAGAAGAAGTAGGCCGGCCCGCTTCCGGAGACGGCGGTTACCGCATCGATCTGCGATTCTTCGTCCAGCCACAAGCTGATGCCTACGGCGTTCACGATATCTTCCGTCCATTGTTTCTGCACATCGCTCACCGCGGGAGTGGCGTATAAACCGCTCACACCCTGGCGACGCAAAGCCGGCGTATTGGGCATGCAGCGTACTAGCGCAGTGTCGTCACCCAGCCATGCCGCGAGGCTGGCGCAGCTTACGCCGGCGGCAATGGAGATAATCACCTGACCGGTCCGGCGCTGCGCCGGCAATGCACGACAGACCGCCTGCATTACCTGGGGCTTGACGGCCAGTACCAGCACATCACATTCGGCCGCTAGCACGGCGTTATCAGCGCTGGTGCGGATGCCGAACTGCCGGCCCAGCTTTTCGCACTGCTCGGCGTTGTGATCGCTTGCCATTATGCGTCCGGGTTTGATGTTCTGTTGCAGCATGCCGCCAATCAAGCTGGTCGCCATATTGCCAGCGCCGATAAAGCCGATAGTCGGAGCACTCATGGTATGTCCTTGCTATGCATTGGATGGTGGGTAGTCACGCTGGCCGAATAAAGCCGTCCCGATGCGCACTATGGTCGAGCCTTCCTGAACCGCCTCGGTGAGATCGTCGCTCATGCCCATGGACAGGCTATCCAGTGGCAGCGGCAGCGCAGCCATGGCCTCTCGAAGCGCCTGGAGCGGCGCGCGTCTACCGGCTTCATCATCTGCCGGTGCCGGGATGGCCATCAGGCCACGCAGGTTCAGGTGCGGCAATTTCGCGACGGCCAATGCCAGCGCGCCAAGCTCCTCCGGCAGAACGCCGGACTTGCTCGCTTCATGGCTGATGTTGACCTGCAGACAGATGTTCAGGGGGGGCAGATGTTCGGGACGCTGGTCCGACAGCCGCTGGGCTATCTTCAAGCGGTCGACGCTGTGCACCCAGGCGAAGTTTTCCGCGATGGCTTTGGTCTTGTTCGACTGGATGGGACCAATGAAGTGCCAGGTGAGCGGCAGATCGTCCAGAGCGTGGATCTTGTCCAGCGCTTCCTGCAGGTAGTTCTCGCCGATATCCCGGACTCCGCAGGCCCAGATATCCCGTATGGCACTGGCCGGACGCGTCTTGCTGACCGCCATAAGTGTGACCAGGTCGGGATTTCTATGCGCCGAGACAGCAGCGCGGTGGATGCGCTCACGAACGTTTGCAATATTGTCTGCTATCGTGGACATTACAGTCTTAGACACCTTGCCAATCGGATTTTGCCTGCCAGCATTCTACATGCTTGCAGGTAGCTATGGGGAACCCTATGGATATTACTGAGCTGTTAGCCTTCAGCGCCAAGCAGGGCGCGTCGGACTTGCATCTTTCGGCCGGATTGCCGCCCATGATTCGCGTGGATGGTGATGTGCGTCGGATCAATGTGCCTGCCATGGAGCACAAGCAGGTGCACGCGCTGATCTATGACATCATGAACGATAAGCAGCGCAAGGATTTTGAGGAGTTTCTGGAAACCGACTTTTCCTTCGAAGTCCCTGGCGTAGCCCGTTTCCGGGTAAATGCGTTCAACCAGAACCGTGGCGCTGGCGCTGTGTTCCGGACCATTCCGTCCAAAGTGCTATCGATGGAAGATCTGGGCATGGGCGACGTGTTCAAGAAAATATCCGATGTGCCGCGGGGCCTGGTGCTGGTTACCGGCCCGACCGGTTCGGGCAAATCCACCACGCTGGCCGCCATGCTCGACTATGTGAACAGCACCAAGTACCAGCACATCCTGACCATCGAAGATCCAATCGAATTCGTCCACGAATCCAAGAAATGCCTGGTCAACCAGCGCGAAGTCCATCGCGATACGCTCGGCTTTGCCGAAGCGCTGCGCTCGGCACTGCGTGAAGATCCCGACATTATTCTGGTGGGCGAGATGCGCGACCTCGAAACCATCCGTCTGGCCTTGACCGCTGCTGAAACGGGTCACCTGGTGTTCGGGACGCTGCACACTACGTCAGCCGCCAAGACCATCGACCGGGTAGTGGACGTATTTCCGGGGGAGGAAAAGGCCATGGTGCGCTCCATGCTGTCCGAATCGCTGCAGGCGGTGGTTTCGCAGACCCTGCTGAAGAAGATCGGCGGAGGCCGGGTGGCCGCGCATGAAATCATGATGGGTACGCCTGCGATCCGAAACCTGATTCGTGAAGACAAGGTGGCGCAGATGTATTCGGCCATCCAGACCGGGGGTAATCTGGGTATGCAGACGCTTGATATGTGTTTGAAAGGATTGGTTGCCAAGGGCATCGTATCCAGGGAATCAGCGCGTGAGAAAGCCAAGGTGGCTGACGGCTTCTAGTTGGCTGCGCAGGCGTTTTCCCGCAACAGCAACGATTGAATAACCACATGAGTTTGTCGTCTGATCGCGTCAACCCGGTAGGGAATGAGGAATAATATGGAGTTTGAAAAGCTGTTGCGACTGATGGTCGAGAAGGGTGCGTCCGATCTGTTCATCACCGCCGGTGTTGCTCCCAGCATGAAGGTGAACGGCAAGATACTGCCTGTGACCAAAACCCCGCTCTCGCCTGAGCAGACCCGTGAAACCGTGCTGGGCGTGATGACCGAAGCCCAGCGCCGCGAATTTGCCGAAGCGCGTGAATGCAACTTTGCGATCAGCGCCCGTGGCATCGGCCGCTTTCGGGTCAGCGCGTTCTATCAGCGCAACCTGGTAGGCATGGTTCTGCGTCGGATCGAAGTGAACATTCCCAGCATGGAAGATCTTCGCCTGCCGGAAATCCTCAAGAAACTGTCGATGACCAAGCGCGGGCTGGTGATCTTTGTTGGTGCCACGGGCACAGGTAAATCAACTTCTCTGGCCTCGATGATTGGCTACCGCAACAAGAACTCAAGCGGTCACATCATCACTATCGAAGATCCGATCGAATTTATTCACCAGCATCAGAACTGCATAGTTACCCAGCGAGAAGTGGGCATCGATACCGACTCCTTTGAAGTGGCCCTGAAAAACACCTTGCGGCAGGCGCCAGACGTGATCCTCATCGGCGAGGTGCGCACCAAGGAAACCATGGATCACGCTGTGGCCTTCGCCGAGACCGGGCATCTGTGTCTGGCCACTCTGCACGCCAACAATGCGAACCAGGCGCTGGACCGGATTATCCATTTTTTCCCCACGGCGATGCACCAGCAGGTCTGGATGGACCTGTCGCTCAACCTCAAGGCAATCGTGGCCCAACAGCTCATACCGACCCCCGATGGCAAAGGGCGGCGCGCGGCCATCGAAGTGCTGATCAATACGCCATTGGCCGCCGATCTGATTCGCAAGGGCGACGTCCACGAGCTCAAGCCGCTCATGGCGCGTTCGACCGAGCTGGGCATGCAGACCTTCGATCAGGCGCTCTACAAGCTCTATAGCCAGGGTGAGATCACCTACGAAGACGCGTTAGCCCATGCAGACTCGGCCAACGACCTGCGTCTGTTGATCAAGTTGGGCTCTGAAACCGATGGCAAACATCTGATGGGAAGCGGCGCCGGCTTTTCTCTGGAAGCAGAAGAAGACGGTCGCAGACGTTAGGTTACGCCTGGTAGACCAGTCTGCCGTTATTGAAGGTATGGGTCACTGCGCCGGGTACTCCGAGGCCGATAAAGGGACAATTCGCGCCTTTGGACAGCCAGTTGTGGCCTATCTCGCTGGAAGCGGCGGGATTGAACAGGGTGATATCGGCGCGTTCTCCTGCGGTTATGCGTCCCGCTGGCAGGTTTAGCGCGTTCGCCGGTCCGCAGGTCAGGCGAGCAAGGACGGCCGGCAGCTCGAGCAGTCCATCCGCTACCAGGGTCAACGCCAAAGGCAGCAATACTTCGATACTGCTGATTCCCGGGGCGGATGCGGCAAAGGGCACCCGCTTGGCTTCCGACTCGTGGGGCTGGTGGTGGGAAGCGATTGCTTGCACCACGCCGCTTTGTACCGCCTGCCGCAGGGCTTCACGATCGCTTTTGCTGCGCAGCGGCGGCTGCACATGCAGCAGACTGGAAAATCCTTCCAGATCCTCATCGCACAGCATCAGCTGATACATTGCCACATCCGCCGTGACCGGCAAGCCGCGGGCCTGCGCATCGGCCAGCATCTCCATCGCGCGGGCGCTGCTCAGGCCGCTGAAATGTGCGCGTACTCCGGTCTGCTCGACGATCAGCAGATCACGGGCCAGCGCGACGGTTTCGGCTGTTTCAGGGATGCCTATCAGGCCTAGGCGCGAGGCGGTTGGTCCTTCATGGGCCGTTCCGCCTTCGGCGAGATCCGGATCCTGTGACGTGAAGATAACCGGCAAATCGAAGCCCGCTGCGTACTCCAGTGCCCGGCGCAGGATGCGGTTGCTTTTCATCGGCGCCAGACCCTGGGTAAAGGCGACGCAGCCCGCATCATGCAGGGCAACCAGTTCACTTAGGTGCTCGCCATCCAGACCTTTGGTCAGTGCCCCCAGAGGGAAGACACGCGCCTGTCCGGCTTTTTCGCTGCGGTCGAGGATGAGTTCCGCTACTGCCGGGGTGTCCAGCACCGGACGTGTTTCCGGCAGGCAGCACAGACTGGTGACGCCGCCGGCTGCGGCGGCTCGCGTTTCGCTGGCAATGGTGCCCTTATGGGAATGCCCAGGCTCGCGCAGGCTGACGCTCAGATCAACCAGGCCTGGGCAGGCTATCAGCCCGCGGGCGTCTATGGTCTGGCTGGCAACAAAGCCCTGCGGCGCCGCGCCTATCGCCAGGATACGGCCCCCGGAGACATGCAGGTCGGTAATTTCATCCAGCTGGCTGGCTGGGTCGATAACCCGCGCACCTTCTATAGTCAGTCGCATCGTTACTGGCCTTCCTGATTAAGCTGACGCTGGGTATTTTGTCCGGCCATGGCCATGGACATGACGGCCATGCGCACGGCGATGCCATACGTGACCTGATTGAGAATCACCGACTGCGCGCCGTCGGCCACCGCCGATTCGATTTCGACGCCGCGGTTGATGGGACCGGGGTGCATGACCAGCGCATCGGGTTTTGCCAGCGCCAGGGTTTCCTGGGTCAGGCCGTAGAGCCTGTAGAATTCGCCTTCGCTGGGGAGCAAGCCGCTTTGCATGCGCTCTTTCTGCAGGCGCAACATGATCACCACATCGACGTCACGCAGCCCGACGCGCAGATCGTTGAACACTCTTACGCCATATTGCTCAATGCCAGCGGGCAGGAGTGTGCGCGGAGCGATCACACGGATATCAGGGCAGCCCAGGGTCTGCAGAGCCTGCATGTTCGACCGGGCTACGCGCGAATGCAGAATGTCCCCCACAATCGCGACAGACAGATTGTCGAAGCTGCCACGGTGGCGGCGGATCGTCAGCATGTCGAGCATGGCCTGGGTGGGATGCGCATGGTTGCCGTCCCCGGCATTGATTATGGCTACCTCGGGGCAGACCTTCTCGGCAATGAAATGCGCCGCGCCAGAATCGCCATGGCGAACCACGAACATGTCTGCTGCCATCGCTTCCAGGTTGCGCAGGGTGTCATACAGGGTTTCACCCTTGCTGGTCGATGAGGTGGCAATGTTCAGGTTGAGCACATCGGCCGAGAGGCGTTTGGCGGCGAGCTCGAAGGTAGTGCGAGTGCGGGTGGAATTTTCGAAGAACACGTTACAAACCGTCTTGCCGCGCAGCAAGGGCACCTTCTTGACAGCGCGCTCACCGACCTCGAGGAATGAATCGGCGGTATCCAGCAGCTCTGTCAAAAGCTCTCGAGAGAGGCCTTCGATGGACAGAAAATGCCGAAGCTGGCCCTGATGGTTCAGTTGAAGATGGCTGGATTTAGCGCTCATAGGGCTCTCAGTCTACTGGATTCAGAGTCAGCTGCAGTGGGGAGGGGCCAGTCAATTTTACCCGGTGTCCTGCCGGGAGGGCCAGGCTCGCACCGAGAATGTCGGCCCGTATGGGAAGCTGCCGCGCCTCGATATCCAGAAGTGTTACCAGCGTCACCGAAGCGGGGCGACCGTAGTCGAACAGCTCGTTCAGGGCGGCGCGTATGGTGCGTCCGGTCATCAGGACATCATCGACCAGAATCAGATGACGGCCATCGATGTCAAAGGGTAACTCCGAGGCCCGTACCCGCTGTGGCAGGCCATGCTGTTCGAAGTCATCGCGATAAAAGGCAATATCCAGAGTACCCAGCGGGGCGTCGGGCAAACATCTGTTGCGTAGTTGTTCTGCTATCCAGACGCCGCCGGTGTGAATGCCCACGACAATCGGCTCTTCGCGGCGGTGCCGCGCAAGATACGCGACCAGTTCCCCGGCCATGTTATCGAGTAAAGGCCCTATCTCGGGCAATTCAGTCATGAACTCTCCTTGGGCAGGTCGCTTAGCCAGGTTTGCAGCAGCAAGGCGGCTGCCAGGCTGTCGACTGGGTTGTCCTTGTAGCTTGTAGGGGTGCGGCGTTGGTCCTTGAGCGACTGCTTTGCCTCGAAGGTCGAGAGCCGCTCGTCTACACAATAAGCCTTCAGATGGAAGCGGCCCTCCAGACGCCGGGCAAACTTCTCGGCCCGGCTGCTCATGTCGCTGGAGGTGCCGTCCATATTCAATGGGAGCCCGACCACCACTGCATCAGGTTTCCACTCGGCAATCAGTCGCGCGATCTGATCCCAGTCCGGGATGCCGTCTCGCGCCTTGAGCACCATTAGCGGCTCGGCGGTTCCGGTCAGGCTCTGGCCTACGGCTACGCCTATCTGCCGGGTCCCGTAATCGAACCCCAGAACGCGCAACGCTGGCGGCATCAGGCGTGTCCTGCCTGACTGGTCAGCAGGTTCAGGTCAATGCCGAGGCTCTTGGCTGCAGCGCCAAGACGCTGATCACTGGGGAGATTGAAAAGTATGTTGTGATCGGCTGGGCAGCTCAACCAGACATTATCCGTCAGTTCCTGGTCCAGTTGGCCTGGGTCCCAACTGGCATAGCCAAGGGCAACCAGTGACTCCTCGGGTCCGAGCCCTCTGGCCATGTCGAACAGGATGTCCCTGGATGTGGTCAACTGGAGCGGGCCAAGGTCAAGGCTGGCTTCCCACTGGTGCTGGCCGCAGTGCAGAACGAATCCGCGCTCAGTCTGCATAGGGCCGCCGTTGTATACGGGGCGCTCGGCGATATCCGCTGGCACATCCAGTTCGGGCGATGTCTGCTCGAGAATATCGCTCATGCTAAGCCCGCTGAGCTGGTTCACTACCAGACCCATGGCGCCCTGATCGGTGTGGTCGCACAGATAGATAAGGCTATGCACGAATCGCGGATCGGCGATATGGGGCATGGCGATCAGAAAGTGATGAGTCAGGTAGGTCGGTGTGGTCTGGGTCATGCCCATAGTATTGAGGGAACGGCAGGGAGCTGCAAGCGGCAAGGTTGATACGAGCTGTTGCAGCAGCGGCTGTGGCTAGAAACTGGACACCCTGTCGCCAGGCTCAAAACGCCAGGTACGAACGATCTCAAGGACGTCCACATCCATCAGATCGCCGGTAAATGGTGCGTAGGGCGCAGCCAGGCGAACAATGCGCAGCGCGGCGTTGTCCAGGACGCGTTGGCCCGAGGTCTCGAGTATTCGCACTTCGCGCAGGGTGCCGTCGCGATTGATAGCTACCAGCATCCGCAGGCTCCCATAGATGCTCTGGTCCCTGGCTTCGGCGGGGTAATTCTGATTACCGATGCGCTCGACCTTGCGCCGCCAGGCATCTTTGTAATAGGCACCCTTGTCCTGCATCGTCGAGGCAGCATTGAGCCGGTGCACACGTGGGCGCTTGGCATATTGCTGGCGTTCTTCCGCCAGTTGGGCTTCCAGGCTGGCAATTTCTTCCGACAGACGCGACATGTCGAAACGCTGCATCGTCCGAGGGGACTCGACGGTCTCTGGCGTTTCGACGGCCTTGTTGACCCTGTCGATTCGGTTGGCAGTAGTGGTTACTACCTGCTTCGGTTGCACAGGCTCCGGCGGAGGCGCGCTTATTTCCTGCGCCGGGGTGACCTGATTGATCTCGCTGTCCTGAAACTGCGCCTCTTCGGTGGTGCTGGGTGCAGCTTTTTCGTCCAGCGTGCCGCTCCCCTGCTGGTTGACCTGGGCCAGATAGTCGGCCTGCTCCGGGGTCTCGTCGGTGGGCTGAGTGGCGAGCGTGATCTCCAGGGCTTTGGATAGCTCGCTGGGAGTGGGAAGATCAAAGGTGACGCCGAGAATGACCAGCGCATGCAGCACCGCCGCCAGAAACAGGGTAAACCCCAGGCGGTCCCGAGCGGTAACGGTCTGCTCAACTGCAGGGACTTTGGTTGCTGCTGTGTTCATGCTGTCCGTAAGGGAAAGAGGCGACGGCCATTTTGCTGGGCAGTCTGCCCCTCATTGAAAAAAAAGTCTATGCACCAGGTCTCGCTTTTAGCTGGCTGGCTATCAAGTCCATCAGTTGTCCGCCGATATCAGTCTGGTAGGCGGCGTCGATTTCCCGAATGCAGGTGGGGCTGGTGACATTGATCTCGGTGAGGTAGTCGCCAATCACGTCAAGTCCGACGAACAATAGGCCGCGTTCGCGCAGAGTGGGACCGACCTGTTCAGCAATCCAGCGGTCGCGATCGGTAAGCGGGCGGGCTTCGCCCCTGCCACCGGCAGCCAGATTGCCGCGGGTCTCGCCTTTCTGGGGAATACGCGCCAGGCAATACGGTACGGGCTCGCCGTTGATCATCAGGATGCGCTTGTCGCCGTCGACGATTTCAGGCAGATAGCGCTGCGCCATGATCTGCTGCTGGCCATGCTGGGTAAGGGTTTCGATGATGACACTGAGGTTGGGGTCGTCTTCGCGCACGCGGAAAATCATTGATCCGCCCATGCCGTCCAGCGGTTTGAGAATAACGTCACGGTGCGTATGGGCGAATGCGCGCAAAATATCTGCCCTGCGGGACACCACGTTGGCTGGCGTGCACTGAGGGAATTGGGTGGCAAAGAGCTTTTCGTTGCAGTCACGCAGACTCGCGGGGCGATTGACCACCATGACGCCGCTCTTCTCGGCAGCTTCGAGAATGTGTGTTGCGTAGAGAAATTCGTTGTCGAAGGGCGGATCCTTGCGCATCAGCACCACGTCGAGTTCGGACAGCGCTCGGTGAGCGGGTTCGCCAAGGTCGTACCAATGATCCGGGTTGGCGTGTACGTCCAGGGGACGCATATGGCCCATTGCCTGGCCGTCCTGCAGATACAGGTCCTGGGGCTCCAGGTAATGGAGTTCCCAGCCACGGGCGCGGGCGGCCAGAAGCATGGCCAGGGAGCTGTCTTTCTTGTAGTAGATCGCGTTGATCGGATCCATGACGACGCCAAGACGAATACGCATTTTTTTGAGGTGCCCGGTGTGGTGAACTAGAGGCTTGGGAGTGTAACCCCAGGCCTGTATCGGGCGAAAGGTTGACTAAATACGCTGCATGCCGCATACCTGAGACGGCTTTATAGATTGCCTGCTAAATCTATGATAAAAGTACGCGAAAAAGGGAATGGCTGCTCTGGGTTGGCGCCACGCCGCCTGAATACGACCCATTAATAACAAGGGCTGGTCTTATGGAAGAAAATTTCGAAAGCCTGAAAGTCATGGTCATCGACGACAGCAAGACCATCCGACGCACCGCCGAAACGCTGCTGAAAAAAGTCGGATGTACCGTCATCACCGCGGTGGATGGTTTTGATGCTCTCGCCAAGATTGCTGACCACCATCCGGATATCATTTTCGTTGACATAATGATGCCTCGCCTGGACGGTTATCAAACGTGCGCGCTGATCAAGAACAACAGTGCTTTCCGCTCGACACCAGTGATCATGCTGTCCAGCAAGGACGGCTTGTTCGACAAGGCAAAGGGACGGATAGTGGGTTCCGATCAGTATTTGACCAAGCCTTTCAGCAAGGAAGAGTTGCTGGGTGCCATACGCGCTCACGTTCCGCATTCCGACAATAAAATGGCTGGCGCTACCGGCGCTTGACGCCTGGGGTGCTCTAGAAGACAGAACGGGGAAGTTCAATGGCTCGAATTTTAGTAGTAGACGATTCGCCGACCGAGTTATACAAGCTCACAGGCATGCTGGAAAAGCACGGCTTTGAAGTACTGAAGGCAGAAAACGGCGCAGATGGTGTCGCGCTTGCCCGCCAGGAAAAGCCCGACGCCGTCCTGATGGACATCGTGATGCCAGGCCTGAACGGTTTTCAAGCCACCCGTCAGTTGACGAAGGATGCTGAGACCGCGCATATACCCGTGATCATTGTTACCACCAAGGATCAGGAGACCGACAAGGTCTGGGGCAAGCGCCAGGGCGCCAAGGATTACCTGACCAAGCCGGTACAGGAAGCTACGCTGATCGAGACCCTGAAAGCGGTGCTCGGCAGCTGAAGCGCAGGAATCATTGATGCCGCAATAACAATCAGAACAGGGACGGCATGAAAGACACTACTCATCCTTTTGATCTCCTTCAGCAACTGGTCGCGCGATGCCGCGAACAGGCTATTGGTTTGCCTGCTCAGGAAGTGGTAAGCGAAACCTGGAGTGGCGTCGGGTTCAGGCTCGCCGGGCAGTCCATGGTTGCCGCCATGGGAGAGGTCAGCGAAATTCTTCATGAGCCGCGATATACCGCGCTTCCAAGAGTGAAATCCTGGGTGCGAGGGGTAGCCAATGTGCGCGGACGACTTCTACCGATAATCGACCTGAGTCGATTTTTTGGCGCGACGGTCAGCACGCCGCGCAAGCAACGCAGGGTTTTGGTACTTGATCGGGACGAACTGTTCGTTGGCTTGCTGGTAGATGAGGTGCTGGGAATGCAGCATTTTCCGGTAAACACATTCAGCATTGAAGCGCCCGACACGGTGGACGCTTTCAAGCCGTATGTGGCGGGAGCCTATGTTCGTGAACAGGTTTCGCTGGTGTTCAACTTCAGGGCATTGGCACGAGATCAGTCGTTTCTGGATGTGGCGATCTGATCAAGGGGCAACCGGTGATGCCGGTGGCGAAGATTTCAGGGTAATACGAATGATGCTGTGGGCCAGGTAGGGGCCAAATGATGAAAAAGCTTGATACGCAGATTTTCTCAACCATGCGCAGCAACCGCACCATTACCGGCCTTTTTGCCGCGTTGATCGTGTCGTTGCTGCTGCTGTTCGTCAACTTCCTGTACCTCAACATTCAGAGCGGTTACGACACTGAATACATCGGTCACTCCGGTGAGCTGCGAGTGCTGTCCCAGCAGATTTCAAAATCGGCATCGGAAGCGGCCACCGGTACTCCTCAAGCCTTCGTATTGCTACTGGCCGAGCGGAACGGTTTTCAGCAACGCTGGAATTTTCTGAAGGATGGTCGCGAAGAAACCGGTTTGCCACCCGCTCCGGCTGGTCTGGATGCCGAAATGAAACAGGTGCAGGAGAACTGGGACCGCGTACGTCGTAACGCCGACGCCATTCTGGCCAGCGAAAGCACCGTTCTATCCCTGCACGAAGTAGCCGCGACCCTGTCCGATACCGTCCCTCAGCTGCAGGTCGAATACGAAGACATCGTGGACGTGCTGATTTCCAGCGGTGCATCGGCTAACCAGGTCTCCATCGCCCAGCGCCAATCGCTGCTCGCCGAGCGAATCCTCGGTTCGGTAAACCGGGTATTGAGCGGTGATGCCGACTCGGTTTTGGCTGCAGATAGCTTTGGCCGTGACGCCAGCCTGTTTGGCCGGGTGTTGGAAGCCATGTTGGAAGGCAACGACAGCATGGGTATAACGCCAGTAACGGATCCTGGCGCCATCGTGCGCTTGAACGAAGCCGCCGCTCTGTTCCGCTTCGTTTCGGACTCAGTGGATGAAATCCTGCTTACTTCCCCTGAGCTGTATCAGGTTCGCCTGGCAGCCAACGATATTTTCACCGACTCACAGCTACTACTGGCTAACGTATCGGAGTTGTCCGAAGGCTTCGAGGCGCGCGCCGACGCTCGGTGGATCAATACCGTAGTCGGTTACGTTCTCGGTCTGGTGGCGCTGGCCTGTATTCTGCTGATCGGCATGCAGATGACCCGCGAAACTCGCGTCCGCTTGGCCGAAACCGCAGACAAGAACGAACGTAACCAGGCTGCTATCTTGCGTCTTCTTGACGAAATCGCTGACCTGGCAGACGGCGACCTTACCGCCGAGGCAACGGTTACCGAGGATTTTACCGGCGCCATCGCCGACTCTATCAACTTCTCCATCGATCAACTGCGCGCTCTGGTGCAGACCATCAACCACACCGCATTGCAGGTAGCCGCTGCTGCACAGGGTACGCAAAGTACTGCGATGCATCTGGCCGAAGCGTCCGAGCACCAGGCTCAGGAAATCGCCGGTGCCTCGGCCGCGGTGAACGAAATGGCCGTGTCGATTGACCAGGTATCGGCCAACGCTGCCGAGTCCTCTGCGGTGGCAGAGCGCTCGGTAGCCATTGCCAACAAAGGTAACGAGGTGGTGCAGAACACCATCGTCGGCATGGATACCATTCGTGAGCAGATCCAGGATACGTCCAAGCGGATCAAGCGATTGGGCGAATCGTCCCAGGAAATCGGGGACATCGTGAGTTTGATTAACGATATTGCCGACCAGACCAACATCCTCGCCCTGAACGCAGCCATCCAGGCGTCCATGGCTGGTGATGCTGGCCGCGGTTTCGCGGTAGTTGCGGACGAAGTGCAGCGTCTCGCGGAACGGTCTTCCGGCGCGACCAAGCAGATCGAAGCGCTGGTCAAGACCATTCAGACCGACACCAACGAAGCGGTAATTTCGATGGAACAGACCACCTCGGAGGTGGTTCGTGGAGCAAGATTGGCGCAGGACGCGGGCGTGGCACTTGAAGAAATCGAAAAGGTTTCCACCAGCCTGGCGGCGTTGATCCAGAACATCTCCAACGCTGCCCGCCAGCAGGCATCTTCCGCTGGCCACATTTCCAATACCATGAACGTGATCCAGGAAATCACTTCGCAGACCTCTGCCGGTACAACCACCACTGCACAGAGTATCGGTGAGTTGGCCAAGCTGGCGGAAAGCATGCGCCAGTCCGTCGATGGCTTTACCCTGCCTCAGCAGGGCAGCTAATCCGCTTCGTGGAGGGTGCCCTGCGGGCGCCCCGATTCCGGCATGAGCAAGGGGCACATTTTGCACAAAGCGCCAAACTGGTCACTGCAGCAACTGCCGGAGATGGACGACCAACAGTTCCGTCAGTGGCAAACGCTGCTTGAGTCGCGGACAGGTGTCTGCGTCGGCGAGCAGCGCAAGTTGTTCCTGCAGACCAGCCTCTGCGCGCGCATGCGTGAAAAGCAGGTGGTCGATTATCAGGCTTATTATGAACACGTGACCAATGGCCCGCTGGGCGCTATCGAGTGGTCAGCGCTGATGGACAATCTGACGGTGCGTGAGACCAGTTTCATGCGCCACCGTCCTTCCTTTGATTGCGTCGCCCGGCATCTTTCCGGTCTTCTACGAGATCCCCAGCGCAAGCAGGCCATCCAGCTATGGAGTGTAGGCTGCGCCAGTGGTGAAGAAGCATACTCCCTGGCGATTATCGTCGAACAATGCCTGAAGTCCACCGGCGTCAAGTCGCCCGGCCATGGGGTGTGGGCTACCGACATAAGTCTCAAGGCTCTTGAACAAGGCCGCTCGGCATTGTATTCGGGCACTCGCCTGGGAGGGCTGACCGAGTCGGAGCGTGCGACCTGGTTACGTCCGTCTCCGGATGGGCGCCATGAAATCCTGCCGGCTGTGCGCGACAGGGTTTGCTTCACCCGACTGAATATTCTTGAACTGGCCCAGGCCCCAATTCGGGATCTGGATATCATTTTCTGCCAGAACCTTCTTATCTATTTCCGACGCTGGCGTCGCCGTGATCTGCTGAATCTGCTTGCAAAGCGATTGGCTCCCGGCGGCATGCTGATCATCGGCCTGGGTGAGATAGTGGACTGGAAAAATCCCTTGCTGGAGCGTGTACCCGATGATCGGGTGCAGGCTTACGTGCGTCGGGAAAGCACCGGAAGTCTGGAGTGAATATGGGTGATCGGCATGATTATGTCGCCCTCGATTGGGTCAAAGGCGAAATTTCCGAAACATTGGGTCAAGCGCGACAGGCCCTGGAAGCCTTTGTAGAAAACCCCGAGGATTCGACTCGTCTTCGTTTTTGCCTGACGTATATTCATCAGGTTCACGGCACGTTGCAGATGGTCGAGTTTTACGGCGCGGCACTGCTGGCCGAAGAGATGGAAAAACTCGCCCAGGCGCTCATGCACGGCAACGCCAGCCGTGAGGGAGAGGCGCTGGAAGTCTTGATGCAGTCAATTCTGCAGATGCCTGCCTACCTCGACCGGGTACAGAGCGGCCGACGAGACCTGCCGCTGGTCCTGTTGCCATTGCTCAACGATATGCGAACGGCGCGGGGCGAGAAACTGCTCTCCGAAAATGCCTTGTTCAGTCCCGAGTTAGGCGAGCCGTCCGCTGCGGTGCCGGGCGCTCCGTCAACGCAGCATGTCGATTTTTCGGACGATAATACTGTCAAGCAACTGCGCAAGCTGCGTCAGGTCATGCAAATGGCCCAGGCCGGCATTATTCGCGAGCAGGACGTTGCCGCCAACAGCCTGCAGTTGGGCAAAGTCTTTGCTCGCCTGGAATCACTGTTCAAAGGGTCGCCCTACGGAGATCTTTGGACAATATTCGCCGGGATTGCCGAGGGTTTGGCCGCGGGAAGCATCGAAAGTGGCGCTGCCGTACGTAACCTTTTGCGCCAGGGCGACCGGGAGCTGCGTACCCTTATGGACAAGGGCAATGATGCCCTGACGGAAACCCCAGCCCCTGAGCTCTCACGCAATCTGCTTTTTTATGTCGCCAAGAGTTCCGGTGCCAGCCCTCGTCTCGATGCTCTCAAAGAACGTTACCAGTTGCGCTCGCTCTGGACTCAGGCTGACCGCCAGGCCCAGGCTTCCGGCAATCGTCTGGTAGGCCCGGATCGCAGCGCGATGCAATCGGTGGTCGTTGCACTGGGTGAGGAATTGCTCCAGGTCAAGGAGCGGCTGGACCTCTTCGTTCGTAGCGATCGCCGCAATCCAGACAGCCTGTCTGAACTGTTGCCCACCTTGAAACAGATAGCCGATACGCTGGCCATGCTGGGTCTTGGGCAGCCGCGACGGGTGCTGCAGGAGCAGATCGAACAGGTTGGCCGCCTGGCAGGGTCAGAATCGGAAATTAGCGACGGCGCCCTGATGGATGTGGCTGGCGGATTGCTTTATGTCGAAGCCAGCCTCCAGGGTATCTCTGGTCAGGACCGTGAAGATCCCAAGGAAGTTGCCCAGGACGGCGATATGCAGCGGTTGGCCGCGGCTCAAGATATGAGCCTGGTCCAGCAGCAGGTCGTTCACGAAGCGCGAAACGCCTTGGAACAGACCCGCGAATCGATCAATGCCTTTATTGCCAAACAATGGGATCACGAGGAGCTGGAGCCGGTCGACGACCTTCTCAACAGTGTCCGCGGCGGCCTCGAAATGCTCGGTTTGCGGCGGGCTGCAAGCGGAGTTGGGGCGTGTCGGCTGTACCTTATCGAGCAGCTGATTTCTCACCGCTCAGTACCCGACTGGGAAGCTCTGGATGCCCTGGCGGACGTGATTACCAGCATCGATTATTACCTGGAGCGTTTGGCCGAAGACGATAGCGACCGAGGCGACAACATCCTGTCGGTTGCCGAGGAGCGCCTCGCTCTGCTCCAGTACGACGAGGCGAGTATATCTGCCCGTATGGCGACGGCTGCAAGTGGCGCGACCTCGGCAGCGGAGACACCCGTTGGCGAAACTACCGTTTCTCTAGAGCCGGAAGTGGAGGTCGAAGAGCTCGACGAGGAGCTGGTAGAAATCTTTATCGAGGAAGCTGGCGAAGTACTGGAAACTTTGGACGAATTTGCCCCGCTGTGGCAAAGCGACCCGGATAACCACAAGGCTCGGGCTGAGGTGCGGCGTTCATTCCATACGCTCAAGGGCAGCGGCCGAATGGTTCGGGCTGGCGTGCTTGCCGAGCTTGCCTGGTCAGTGGAAAGCTTGCTGAACCGGGTAATTGACGGAAATGTCCAGCTGACGCCGGCGGTTTTCACCGTGCTGAATGCCGTACGCGACCTGATACCGCGTCTGGTTGACGATTTTGCCGCCAATACCCAGCAGCAACATCCTGAGGTGACCCGTCTCGCAAATCACGCAGAGGCGCTATCCAAGGGGCTGGCTCTGCCTGAGGACACTGGTGAGACTCCCGAGATCGCCGAGCATGATGTCCAGCCGATGCAGGACCAGGATGACGTTTCTACAGGCATCGCTGCGGAGTTCATTGCTGATGCTGTGGAACCGGATGATCTGGCAGAACACGAGGAACCAGCGGAGGCGTATGAGCTGGACAATGCCTCTGACATGCCTGACCAGCTCGACGCAGCCCCTGCGGAGATAGAATTCGAGTCAGTGATCGCGGACGAGAAAGTCATCGAGCCGAGCGATCAGCCTGATGCGCCGGTGGTGGCGCAAATAGATCCGGATGACAGTCACGCCCAGCCGGACGATGCGCAATCCGAGCAGGTCCCAGCGAACGTCGAGACAGCGGCCGGGTATGACGACCCGATACCGGCTGCACCCCTCGAGCCTGACGATATTGATGCCGTTGGGTCCGGAATGGATCCAGTTCTGCTGGACATATTCCGCAACGAAACCCAGGTGCATATCGAGCAGGTCAGGGAGTTCCTTGTTCGCTGCGCCGAGACGTTACCGCGCACTATCAGCGATGCACTGCAACGGGCCTTGCATACTTTGAAGGGTAGCGCCCATATGGCGGGCATACAGCCGATTGCCGTGCTGGCTACTCCGCTGGAAAAACTGGCGAAGGATTTCAAGGCCAACCTGATACCCGCTGAGCAAGCATTGGCTGACCTGCTGCGCGAAGCCATAGACATGATTGAAACCGGCTTGTTGCAGCTGGAAAGCGATCCCGAGCGCCTGGTTGATGGCACCGAGGATTTCCTTAAACGCGTGAGCCAACTGCACCAGGAAGGCCTTCTGGCGCGTCAGAGAGCCCGGGCGGATGTTGACAATAATAATCAGGCTGGAGAGGCTAGTCTGCTGTCGATCTTCCTGACTGATGGAGTCGAACTGCTACTCGATGCCGCGGACAGTCTCGAGGCTTGGCGTCGTGGAGACAGCGAGCACATAGATGGGCAGGGCCTGGTTGGCAGCCTGCGTGAGCTCGCCGAGGTCGCTGGCGATGTTGAGTTGCAATCCATTGAAGAGCTCTGCCAGTCACTGGAAGAAGTTCATCAGGCTGTGCTGTCAGAGCATCTGGTTTTTGATGACGCGGCGGCGGCAGCTCTGGCTACTGGCCACGAGCGCCTGATTGCCATGATGGATCAGGTAGCGGCGCATCAGCACGTTATTCCTGCAGTAGCAGAGAGGGCTGCGCTGAGCGGTTTGTTCCCGATCAAGGGTCAGTTTAAGCAATCGCTGCCGACTGAAACTGTAGTTGAAGCGCCAATTCATATTGAGCTCGAACGGCCTCCCCAGTCGGCACCAGCAGGCGGCACCTGGAGCCCCTCCGAAGCGGTTACCGACGCCGAGTTGGTGGATATATTCCTCGAGGAAGCCCAGGAAATCATCGATAGTTCTGCCGCAAGTCTGCAGCGGTGGCTGGGCGACACCGGCAACAGCATTGCCGTGGAAGCCCTTCAACGTGATCTGCATACGCTGAAAGGCGGGGCCCGGATGGCCGAGATCCGGCCGGTAGGGGACCTCGCGCACGAACTCGAATATTTATACGAAGGGATTTGCGACCTACGTTACCAGCCCAACGAACACCTGTTCGCCCTGCTGCATGCCTGTCACGACAGCCTCGCCGAAATGGTCGAGGGGGTCGTCGCGGGGAGGGCGATCAACGATGGGATGGGACTGGTCGGAGCGATACGCGCTTACCGGGCAAAACCCGGGACGGCGGTACAGTTACCCGGTCAGGAAGCGACCCCATCGGAGGCCCGGCAGCCTGGAACCGTTTCGGTTGCAGAAAAGCCGATCAATCAGCCGCTGTTGGGCATGCTCAATATGTTCCTGGAAGAGGCTCGCGAGTTGCTTGAGCCCTGTGCTGCTCTGCTGGAGCAGCGGGGAGCTGATCCCGCGGCAGGCCGCGATCTTGTGCACCGTATCCAGACGCTCAAAGGCAGTGCCCGGCTGGCGAGCCAGCATGCCCTGGCCGAGCAGGCCAAGGCATTGGAAGCCGCGCTGCACGACATTACGCCAGACCAGCCCAATAGTCTGAGCGAAGCCTTGGATGATTTGCAGGGCGCATTGGAGTTATTGGCAGGCGGGCAGGCGATATCTCCCGCTGATTGGACCCTTCCCGCGCTCACCAGGCCCGCGGATATCGAGCCCATTGAATCCTTGGCACCCGTGCAGTCACCCTCCGCCATGCCTGGTCAGACGCTTGCCAGTGTCAAAGCGCTGTTGCAGCAGGCCATGGAAGCGGGCGGCGAACCCACAAGAGCCCGTGCCAACGGCCAGGAAACGGTCAAGGTTCCAGCCAGCTTGCTGGAAGAGTTGGTCAATCTGGCTGGCGAGACGTCCATTTTCCGAGGTCGAATCGAACAGCAGGTCTTCGATCTCAGCCACACCCTTGCGGATGTGGAAAGTACCATCGAGAGGGTACGCGATCAGTTGCGCCGTCTTGATATGGAAACACAGTCGCAGATTCTCTCGCGGCATCAGGACGATATAGAACAGGGTTATGAAGACTTCGACCCGCTTGAAATGGACCGCTATTCGCAGTTGCAGCAACTGTCGCGCTCGCTGTTCGAATCCGCATCCGACTTGCTCGATTTGAAGGAAACACTGGCAACCAAGAGCCGTGATGCCGAGACGCTGTTGCTGCAGCAGGCGCGGGTAAACACAGAGCTGCAGGAAGGCCTGATGCGGACCCGCATGGTGCCCTTCGACCGTTTGCTGCCACGGATGCGGCGGGTGGTCAGGCAGGTTGCTGGCGAGGTGGGCAAGCAGGTCGATCTGGTTGTGGGAAATGCCGAAGGGGAGATGGACCGCAGCGTCCTCGAACGCATGATAGGCCCGCTCGAACACATGCTGCGCAACGCCGTGGACCATGGCATAGAAACGCCAGCGCAACGGGCGGAACAGGGCAAGAATGAAGAGGGGCGGATCACCCTTGATTTGCGTCGAGAGGGTGGGGAAATTGTTCTCACCCTGGCGGACGATGGCGGCGGTATCAATCTCCAAGCGGTGCGCCGCAAGGCGATCGAACGTGGGTTGATGGACGCCGACGCCGAGCTGAGCGACCAGGAAATACTCGAGTTCATTCTTGAGGCCGGGTTTTCCACTGCCGAAAAGGTGACCCAGATTTCCGGTCGCGGTGTGGGCATGGACGTGGTTAACGCCGAAGTGAAGCAACTGGGCGGGAGCATGGGCCTGGCCACGGAGCCTGGTAAGGGCTCCGCTTTTACGATTCGCCTGCCTTTTACGGTATCGGTAAACCGGGCACTGATGGTCTACTCGGGGGATGATCTGTTCGCTATTCCGCTGAATACGATCGAGGGCATCGTGCGGGTCTCGGGTTATGAGCTGGAGGCTTACTATGCTCCTGACGCGCCCCCATTCGAGTATGCCGGCAAAACCTATGACCTGCGTTATCTTGGCGAGCTGCTGGTTACCGGCCAGCAGCCCAGGCTGACAGGCCACAGTTTGCCCTTGCCGGTCATTCTGGTCCGCGGGACCGAACACAGCATGGCCGTTCAGGTCGACGCCTTGGCTGGTTCGCGGGAAATTGTGGTGAAGAGTCTGGGCAAGCAGTTTGCAGTGGTCCCAGGCATTTCCGGAGCGACTATCCTGGGTGACGGGCGTGTAGTGGTCATTCTCGACCTGCTCGCCGTAATTCGCGCTCAACAAGCCTTGCATTCCATGCAGCGTCTGGCGGCCGAAAGGGCACAAGCCAACGTCCAGCCGGTGGAGCGCTCAACGCTGGTGATGGTAGTGGACGATTCCATCACAGTGCGCAAGGTCACCACCCGTCTGTTGGAAAGACACGGGATGGAGGTCATAACCGCCAAGGATGGTGTAGAAGCCATCGCCAAGCTACAGGACATCCAGCCGGATATCATGCTGCTGGACATTGAGATGCCGCGCATGGACGGTTTCGAAGTTGCCACGCTAGTGCGTCACGACGATAAATTGCATGACCTGCCGATCATCATGATTACCTCGCGGACCGGTGAGAAACACCGCGAGCGGGCGCGCAGCATCGGAGTGAACGAGTATCTTGGCAAGCCATACCAGGAATCCCAGCTGCTTGAAGTCATCGGCAAACTGGTCACCATTCGTGAGTGATCGGCGTGCTGGCTCCATCGCTTTGCTGGCCAGCCAGCCTGCAAAGCGACAGCTGCTGGCAGAGGTACTGGAAGAGTTTGGATATCGCGTGGTGTTTGCTGGTGAGCCGGACGGGCTGGATTGCGAGCAATTGGCGGCAGTCGATACGGAGGCCTGGTTACTTGAGCTGGCCGATGAATCAGACTTGGCTGAATGGTTGTTGGAATACTGCCCCGTGCCGGTGCTGCTCGGGGCGGGTGAGATCCCTGAGAACAACAGCGACGAATATCCGCGGTGGAAGCTGAGGCTTTATAACAAGCTGCTACCGTTGCTTGGCCGCCCCGCTGCAGGACGGGCGCCTACGACGCTATTGCATGCGCCAGCAGCGGTTAGGCAGCATAACGCCCGTTGTGTCTGGGTGCTTGCCGCGTCGCTCGGTGGGCCTGCCGCAGTAAAGAATTTCCTTGATCATTTGCCTGCAGACCTGCCGGTGGCATTTATCTATGCACAGCACATCGACGCTCGGTTTGAAGAGCAGCTGCCGCAGATTCTGGGTCGCCATAACGGGTGGCGAATAATCAACTGCCGACAGGGAGCGAATCTGCACGAGGGCGAGGTTCTGGTGGCCCCCATCAGTCAGAGCCTGGGTTTCGGTACGGATGGCAGTTTGCAATTGTCCGCCACGCCCTGGCCTGGCCCTTATCAGCCGGCGATCGAAGTGATGCTTGATGAAGCTTCGAACGCTTTTGGCCCGGCGTGTGGCGCGATCATATTCAGCGGGATGGGAGAAGATGGTGTGCAAGCCTGCGGACGCATGCGCCGCCAGGGCATGGAAGTCTGGACACAGAGCGCACATAGCGCGGCCTGTGCGGTCATGCCCCAGGCCGTGCAATTGGCCGGACACAGCAGTCGCCAGGGATCCCCTGTGGAGCTGGCCGGTGCCATGCGGCATTGGTTGGAACAGGAATGGCCGGTGGCGCTCTAGCGCTTCCGGGTCTACACGAGAGGACGTAGTGGTATGTCAGATGCACTGGAAAGCTTGAATGGCCTCATCGTCCCTCTGGCCGGGCAGCCGTTGTTATTGCCTAACGTGGCCGTTGCAGAGCTGGTTGGCTATCGACTCAGCCAGCCGGCCACCCAGGGACCGGACTGGTTTCTCGGTTGGGCTACATGGCGTGACCAGAAGGTGCCGCTGATCGACCCAGAGCGACTGCTGGGGCAAACGCCAACCCTGAGTGCGACCATTCAGCCCCGCACATTGGTGCTAAATGCCCTGGGTGGACGCCCCGGTCTCAATTTCATCGGCTTGCGCGTCTGGAGCATACCGCGTTCCCGCAAGGTTATCCGCGGCGAGATCGAACCAGCCGGTGAGGCCAGCCTCTTTATCACCCAGCCCGTAACATTGGCTGGTGGGTCGGAAGTCCTGCTCATTCCCGATCTCCTCGCTATGGAAAAGGCTCTAAGCGAGGCGGGCGTCCTGCGCGGTTAGACTAGACGCAAAGGACCAGACCGCCTAGCTGGGGACGGGAAAGCTCAGTCGGGCTTCGGTTCCGCCACCGCTGCGATTCAACAGTTGTACGGTAGCGCCGTGGCTATCAGCAATCCGCTTCACGATGGCCAGGCCAAGCCCGGTTCCCTTGGTCGAGCGCGCCCGGTCTCCCCGGGTGAACGGCGTAAACAGCGCCTCGCATTCTGTCGGATCTATGCCTGGCCCCCTGTCCAGCACCGCGACCACCAGATAGGATTGCGCAGCAGTTCGGCTCACATAAGTGCATATCTCGACGCCTGAACCGCCGTGATTGAGCGCGTTTTCTATCAGGTTGGTCATGACGCGCTTGATCGACAGCCGCCGCAATGGCAACGCCGGTACCGGCTCGAGACACAGGCGTACCTTTTCCTCGCCAGTATTCAGTGGCGCGATTACCTCACGGATCAGTTCGTTAATGTCTTCGGGCTCGCAGAGTTCGGCGCTGCCGTCCCGAATGAAGGCCATGAACTGGTCGAGAATCGCGTCCATGTCTTCGATATCGCGGATCATGCCGTCAGTGAGTTCAGGCTCGGCGCTGGACAACAGCTCCGTAGACAGACGCATCCGCGTGAGCGGAGTTCGCAGATCATGGGAGACCCCTGCGAGCAGTAGCGAGCGGTCACGGTTTGCCTGCTCGACATCCTGAGCCATCTGGTTGAAAGCGCGGTACACCTCGGCAATCTCGGCTGGTCCGCCTGTGTCGAGCAAGCGAATGCTTTGACCCTGTCCGACCCGTCGGGCGGCCAGTTCCAGAATTTTCAACGGGCGATTCAACTGGCGCACGAAGATCCAGGCAGCAGCTGTCGACAACATGCCGATGAGCACCAGCCAGGTGACAACCATCCAGACGCGCTGCCCGCGTAGCGGGTGAGCGTGCAGCGGAACCTGAAGCCATTCATCGCCATAACTGGGCTGGTGGATCCAGATCGAGGGCTGGCCCTGGATGCGCACTCTAACCTGGGTACGATCGCCCAGTTCGTCCCGAAGTTGGCTGGTAAAGACCCCGGAATAGGGCCAATGCACTTCACCGCGAGGCACGTCTTCGTGGGGAACCATCACCATGCCGGTCATTTCTTCGATATCGGCGCGGGTTATCGGATCGCTGGTCCAGTAGGACCTGACCAGCATCGCCGTACCATGGCTGTATTGCCGGTCCACCAGCAAGTCTTCGTTGCTCAGCAGATAGAGCATGGTCAACAGCTTGGAAAAAAGCGTGACTACAAGTACCAGTAAAATGGTCCGGGCAAAAAAGCTTCTGGGCAGTAAAGGGTGCCAGCCCGGCCCACCTTTCACTTTCCGTCCGGCACGAACACGTAGCCGACACCCCAGACAGTCTGAATATAACGAGGCTTGGACGGATCGGGTTCGAGCATCCGCCGGAGTCTGGAAATCTGCACATCGATTGAACGCTCGAGCGCGTCCCATTCCCGTCCGCGCGCCAGCTGCATCAGCTTGTCACGGGTCAGCGGCTCGCGTGGATGTTGCACCAGGGCCTTGAGTACCGCGAACTCCCCCGTTGTCAGCATATGCACTTCGTCGCCGCGCTTTAGCTCACGGGTGGCCAGGCTCAATATGAAATCGCCGAAGGTCACCTGATCGTCTTCGGAACTCGGAGCGCCCGGAACCTGCGGGGTCTGGCGCCGCAGCACGGCCTTGATGCGGGCTACCAGTTCACGCGGATTGAACGGTTTGGGCAGATAATCATCTGCCCCCATTTCCAGACCCTGAATGCGGCTGGTCTCGTCGCCTTTGGCGGTGAGCATGATAATGGGTGTGCGGTTTTCCTGATCACGCAGGCGTTTGCAGGCGGTCATGCCGTCTTCGCCCGGCAGCATCAGATCCAGGACAATGAGGGAATAGAGCTCACGGGCGAGTAACCGGTCCATCTGTTCGGTATTCTCAACCGCCCTGACGCGGTAACCCTGCTCGGTCAGGAAGCGCTCCAACAGTCGTCGTAGTCTGACATCGTCATCGACAATCAGAATTTTTTCGCCTTCGCTGCTCATGCGTTTTCACCTTTTGCCGTGTGACGACATTGTGGCCGATGCGGGTAGTTTTGTAGTTTGGCCATTGTTACAAGAGGTTTCTTTTGTACCGGTAATTTCCTCGACAGATCGGCGTCGGTCAAGTCGTCGTGTTGGTTAACTTGTTTGAGTACTCGGTTATACTTCGCGGCTTGTTGAAGCCGACCTGGATTTCTGACCATGGAAAGTATTGCCTCCCGTATAGCCCGCGAACTGGCGGTTCGCCCTGAGCAGGTCACGGCTACCGTCAGTCTTCTGGATGAAGGCGCCAGCGTGCCCTTTATCGCCCGCTACCGTAAGGAAGTCACCGGCAGCCTTGATGATACCCAGTTACGCTATCTGGAAGAGCGTTTGCGCTATCTGCGCGAACTGGAGGATCGGCGGATGAGTATCCTCGCCAGTATCAACGAGCAGGGCAAGATGACGCCGGAACTGGAGCGCGATATTCGCGGCGCCGATACCAAGACCCGGCTGGAAGATCTTTATCTGCCCTACAAGCAAAAACGCAGAACCAAAGGCCAGATCGCGCTGGAAGCCGGCCTGGGTCCCCTGGCGGACGAGTTATACAGCGACCCGAGTCTGATGCCGGAGCAACTGGCGGCCGGTTTTGTCGATCCTGACAAGGGAATAGCTGATAGCAAAGCCGCGCTGGATGGTGCCAAGTACATCCTCATGGAGCGTTTCAGCGAGGATGCCGATCTGCTGGAGCGTCTGCGTCAGGCGCTGCGCCAGGATGGGCGCGTTGTATCGCGCCTGGTTGCCGGAAAGGAGCAGGACGGCGCCAAATTCCGCGATTATTTCGATTATGACGAAGCGTTGCGCAACGTGCCGTCCCACCGGGCGCTGGCCATTCTGCGCGGGCGTAACGAAGGCATTTTGAGCATTGCCCTGCAACTTGGCGATCCAGACGCTCCGGCCAGCGCGACGCACCCTTGCGAAGGGATGATCGCCGAGGCGGTAGGCATTAAAGAGACCGGCCAGCCGGCGGATAAGTGGTTGGCCGAAGTGGTGCGCTGGACCTGGCGAGTCAAGTTGCTGGGGCATCTTGAAACCGAGTTGCTGGGGGACTTGCGAGAGGCGGCAGAAGACGAGGCGATCCGGGTTTTTGCCAGCAATCTCAAAGACCTGCTGCTCTCTGCGCCGGCTGGCCCGCGCGTGACGTTGGCAATGGATCCAGGTCTGCGCACCGGCGTCAAACTGGCGGTAGTGGACGCCACCGGCAAATTGGTAGATACGGCTACCATTTTCCCACACGCGCCACGCAACCAGTGGGACTCGTCGCTCGCGGTACTCGCAGCTTTGTGTAACAAGCACCAGGTCAACCTGATAGCCATCGGCAACGGCACCGCGTCGCGGGAGAGCGACAGGCTGGCCGCCGACCTGCTGAAACAGTGCCCACAACTGGCTATGCAGAAGATTACCGTCTCCGAAGCCGGGGCCTCTGTATACTCCGCATCGGAGCTGGCAGCCAAGGAGTTTCCGGATCTCGACGTGACCTATCGTGGCGCGGTGTCTATCGCACGTCGGCTACAGGATCCGTTGGCCGAGCTGGTCAAGATCGAGCCCAAATCCATTGGTGTGGGTCAGTATCAGCATGACGTTTCACAGGTAAAACTGGCGCGTAGCCTCAATGCCGTAGTGGAGGATTGTGTGAACGCAGTGGGTGTGGATCTGAATACCGCATCGATGCCTCTGCTGACCCGGATATCGGGCCTGAATCCAGCTATTGCGCAGAATATCGTTGATTATCGGGACGCACATGGCGCGTTCAAAAGCCGCAAGGAGCTGATGAAGGTATCCAGGCTCGGTGACAAGACCTTCGAGCAGGCCGCCGGGTTTCTGCGGGTAATGGTCGGCGATAATCCCCTGGACGCCTCCGGAGTACATCCCGAGGCCTACCCTCTGGTCGAACGTATCGCGTCTGAAACCGGTCGGGATATACGCAGTCTGATCGGCGACTCCAGTTTCCTGCGCAAGGTCGATCCGGCCAAGTTTACCGACGAGCACTTCGGTGTTCCCACCATCACCGATATTCTCAAGGAGCTGGATAAGCCCGGCCGTGATCCGCGTCCAGAATTCAAGGCGGCGGCGTTCCAGGAGGGGGTTGAGAAGCTCAGCGACCTGGTGCCGGGGATGGTGTTGGAAGGCGTGGTGAGCAACGTGGCAAACTTTGGCGCCTTCATTGATATAGGCGTGCATCAGGATGGATTGGTACATATTTCCATGCTGTCGCACCAGTTCGTCAAAGATCCACGTGAGGTGGTCAAGGCCGGTGATATCGTCAAGGTCAAGGTGCTGGAGGTGGACGCTGCGCGGCAGCGCATCAGCCTCACGATGCGCATGGATGAGGAGGTCCCTGCGGCGGACGCATCCCGCGCGGCACCGACTCAGGCTGATCGAGCCAAATCCAGGTCTCAGAGCCGTCCCCAGCCGGCCAAAGGTAGTGCTCAGCCTGAAGCCGGTGGTACCTTTGCCAACCTGTTTGCGAACGCCAAGAATCTGAAGAAGCGCTGATCATGAGCCAACATCCCGCACTGATAGACGCGATAAAGAATCGCCTGAGCCCTTTTACACAGTTGTTGGGACTTCAGTTCCACACCCTTGAGGCGGGCGTCTGCGTTTTGCGTCTTGCCATCCGCGCAGATCATTTCAATTCCACCGACCGGGTGCATGGGGGCGTGATTTTCTCATTGCTGGATTCGGCAATGGGCGCAGCCGCGTTCAGCGTGTTGTTGCCCCACGAGAGCACCGCCACGATCGAGTGCAAGATCAACTACACTCGCGCGGTAACCGGAGGCGAACTGGAATGTACTGGCAAGGTCGTACATGCCGGAACCCGCACCGTTGTGGTGGATGGCGAGGTGTGGCAGGACGGTGCTCTGGTAGCCAAAAGCCTGGGCACCTTTGCACGAATCTGATGGCTTCTATAATGATCATGTCCGGCGCGTGTGGCCCGGCTCCAATGCCCTAAGGAGTGACAGCCTTGTCACCTAAGCTAAGTGAACACCTCCAGCTGCTTGACCAGTCCGCACATCGCGAGCGCCTGCTCGGCTGCATGCACGGCATTGAAAAGGAGAGCCTGCGGATCAACGCCAGCGGCGCTCTTGCCAGCACTCCGCATCCCCTGGCATTGGGTTCTGCACTCACCCATCCGACCATCACTACTGACTATTCCGAGGCGTTGATCGAGTTGATCACTCCGGTCAGCGCCAGTCTTGAGGGGTTGTTCGATAGCCTTGACCGGATTCACCGGTTTACCTACAGCCAACTGGGCGACGAAAGGTTGTGGACCGAGTCCATGCCCTGTCTGCTGCCAGCAAAGGATGTCGACATCCCTATCGGCTGGTACGGCACCTCGAACATCGGCATGCTCAAGCATATCTATCGCCGGGGCTTGGCTATCCGCTACGGCAAAGCCATGCAGTGCATTGCCGGTATTCATTACAATTTCTCGCTGCCTCCGCAGCTTTGGGCGGTGCTACAGGAACATGCAGGGGATCGCCAGACAGCTCAGGATTACCAGTCCGAGCGATACATGTCGTTGATTCGCAACTTCCGTCGCTATGCCTGGTTGTTGATGTATCTATTCGGCGCCTCGCCTGTCGTGTGCGCAAGCTTTTTGCAGGGTCGCGATCACAAGCTCGAGCGTCTCGGCGACAAAACCCTGTACCTGCCGTACGCCACCAGTTTGCGCATGAGCGATCTAGGCTATAACAACAACGCCCAGTCCGGCCTTAACGTCTGCTATAACCATCTGGATAACTATCTGGCGAGCATGCAGGAAGCCATCAGCATGCCCTATGCGCCCTACGCCGCAATGGGCACCCACGATGGGAACGGACAGTGGCAGCAATTGAATACCAACCTGCTGCAAATTGAGAACGAGTTTTACAGCCCGATTCGCCCCAAACGGGTCACTCGCAGCGGCGTTAAGCCGGTGCACGCGCTGGCCGAACGTGGCGTTGAATACATCGAAGTGCGGTGCATGGACATCGATCCCTTCGCGCCGCTGGGGATCGAGCCGGCTACGGCGACCTTTCTCGACAGCTTTCTGATGTTCTGCGCCCTGGAAGACAGCCCGGACCTGACCGTGGCTGATTGCGATGAGGCAGCAGCCAATTTTGCGCTGGCGGTCAAGCGCGGGCGTGAGCCGGGTCTGGAGTTGGGGCGCGGCGCTGAGCCGGTGCAACTGCGCGAGTGGGGGCTTGAGTTGCTGAACGATATCGGCGCCTGTTCCAGATTACTGGACGAGACGCACCAGACCACAGCGTACAGCGACAGCCTTTCTTTGCAGCGCAACAAGCTGAACGATCCGGCATTGACCCCGTCAGCCAAGGTCCTCAGCGCGGTGGAGCAACAGGGCAACAGCTTTTTCCGCTTCGCCCTGGCGCAATCCGAGTTGCACAATGATTACTTCAGGTCCCGCCCGCTGGATAGCGAAAGCCTGAATGCGTTTCGTACCCAGGTGGAAGCGTCGCTGGTGGAACAGGCCACCCTGGAGGCATCCGACGAGATGGATTTTGACACCTTCGTGGCCAACTACCTCAGTCAGTAGCGCGTAGTCAGGGGCTGGCAACAGCCCCGCTACTGGGTAACCAGATTGGTAAACAGCAGGTCGTCCACCAGGGGTTGCCCTTCCTCTTCTTCAAGCACTCCTCTTACTGCCGCGAGGGCGTCGGCTCTCAGCTGCTCCTTGCCTTCGAGCCCAGCCAGACTTTCCGGTGTCTGGCGCGCGAACAGTGCCACCAGCGTATTGCGTATGAGCGGGTCGTGGTACTCGATGCGCGGCGCTGCAGCCGGATCATTGGCACGCAGGGCGACGTCCACCTTGAGATACTGAATCTTCGGGCCCGGTCCGATGGTGCCCACGAAAGCCGGCTTCAGATTGATGTACTGCGCTGCGGGAGCAGGGGCTTCATCTTCGGCGGCGAAGAGCATGGCCGGTACGAGCAGCAGGGCGAACAAGGCAGATTTCAAGACGGTCACAGCGGTTACTCCTGGGGTTTGGCACAGGATAGCCGAGCGCCTTGCGTAAACCAAATGGCAACGTCGCAAATGTTATGTAGGGCAATCAACCCAAGGCATGTTGATTGACCCCTTTGCCGGGGTTGCGACTAGACTGGGGAAAACTCAACAAGGGAGCCACTAATGAAAGCCGTATTGTGTAAAGAGTTCGGCCCGGCGAGTAGCCTGGTACTGGAAGAAACCACCGATCCGGTGGCGAAGAAAAGCGAAGTGGTAATCGACATCCATGCCGCCGGGGTGAATTTTCCCGATACGCTGATCATCGAAGGCAAGTATCAGCTAAAGCCCCCGTTCCCCTTTTCGCCAGGTGGCGAGGCGGCGGGCGTGGTGTCCAGTGTGGGTGAGAGCGTGAAGCATCTCAAGCCGGGCGACCGGGTAATGGCCTTGACCGGTTTTGGCAGCTTTGCCGAGAAAATTGCCGTGGACGGTATGCGTGTGCTGCCAATGCCGGAGGACATGGATTTCGTTACTGCGGCAGGTTTCAGCATGACCTATGGCACGTCCATGCATGCTCTGAAGCAGCGCGGCGAGCTGAAGGCCGGCGAAACACTGCTGGTGCTGGGTGCCTCGGGTGGCGTCGGCCTGGCTGCCGTTGAGATTGGCAAGGCCATGGGCGCACGCGTTATCGCCGCAGCCTCCAGCGCAGAGAAGTTGGAAGTAGCCAAGGCGGCTGGCGCCGATGAGCTGATCAACTACAGCGAAGTCAGCTTGAAAGACGCCGTGAAGGAACTCACCAACGGCAAGGGCGCCGACGTGATCTATGATCCGGTAGGCGGCGATCTGTTTGATCAGGCGGTGCGCTCGATCAACTGGAAGGGCCGTTTGCTGGTCATCGGCTTCGCCAGTGGCCGTATTCCGGAGTTCCCGGTGAATCTGGCGTTGCTCAAGGGCTCGTCCATCGTGGGCGTGTTCTGGGGTTCGTTTGCTGCCCGTGAGCCGCAGGTCAATCTGGAAAACTTCAAGCAACTGTTCGCCTGGCACACCGAAGGCAAGCTCAAGCCGCTGGTCTCCAAGACCTACGCGCTCGGTGAGTATGAAGACGCCCTGGAAATCCTCAGCTCCCGCAAGGCGGTTGGCAAGGTCGTCGTCAAGGTCTGCTAAACTATGACTCTGGCGTCAGCAATGCTGACGCCAGATGGTAGCTGCCAGCTCGCCCGAGCTTCAGTTGCCGCGGGCTTTTGTAGTAGATTGCAGGCCTTATTCGCTTGGCAGAACCTTCCATGTTTCATATCGCCCTGTACCAACCTCAGATCGCACCCAACACCGGAAATATCATCAGACTGGCGGCCAATACGGGGTGCCATTTGCACATTGTCGAGCCGACCGGGTTCGATTTCGAGGAGAAGAAGTTGCGCCGGGCGGGTCTCGACTACCATGACCTGGCGCGGGTAAGCCGCTATCCCGACTATTCCGCCTTTCTGGCCGCCATGGGCAATCGCAGGCTGTTGGCATTTACCACCAAGGGCGCCACGCCTTATCACAAAGTCAAATTCCTGCCAGACGATGTGCTGCTGTTTGGTTCGGAAACCACCGGTCTGCCGGACGATATCCGTGAGGCCTTTCCAACCGAGCACCGTTTGCGATTGCCAATGCAGGAGGGGTCCAGAAGCCTGAATCTTGCCAATACCGTTGCGGTGGTATGTTACGAGGCCTGGCGCCAGAACGGATTTCCCGGGGGCAGTTGAGACGAGGAATAAAAAAGGTGGCTCCAGCCTGCCTGAACCAGAGCCACCTAAATACACCCGAAATTATCCAAAGCAGCAAGCGTGCCAATCACGCAGGCGAGCTGCCTCTACTCAGCCTCGTCGTCCTCATTCCCATTGATATTCATACCCAGTTCCTTGATCTTGCGGGTCAGGGTATTGCGCCCCCAGCCTAGAAGCTGCGCGGCATCCCGGCGGCGTCCGGCGGTGTGCTTGAGGGCGGTTTCTATCATGATTCGTTCAAAGCCCGGCACCGCTACGTCAAGCAAATTGGTTACTCCGCGGGCCAGTTCCTGATCGGCCCACACACGCAAGCTGTGCTCCCAATACCCATCAGACGCACCGTCGTGGTGCTGGGTGAGCATTTCCGGGGGCAGATCCTCGACTAACACTTCGCGGCTGGCTGCCATCACCGTGATCCAGCGGCAGGTGTTTTCCAGCTGCCTGACGTTGCCGGGCCAGGGCAGGTTGCGCAGGTAGTCCTGCGTCTGTGGTTTGAGCACCTTGGGCTCTACCGTCAGCTCCTGGGCTGCGCGGGACAGGAAATGCTGCGCTAGCGCGGGAATGTCCTCCCTGCGCTCGGACAGCTTGGGAATGTGAATCCGTATGACGTTAAGCCGGTGAAACAGATCCTCCCGAAACTTGCCGGCCTGCACCAGGCCTTCGAGGTTCTGGTGGGTTGCCGCGATGATACGCACATCAACCTTGATCGGCGTATGCCCCCCTACGCGATAGAACTCGCCATCGGCGAGCACGCGCAGCAGGCGTGTCTGGGTTTCCGCTGGCATGTCTCCGATTTCGTCCAGAAAAAGCGTGCCACCATCGGATTGTTCAAAGCGACCCCGACGTTGCACGGCCGCCCCGGTGAAAGCGCCTTTTTCATGGCCGAACAATTCCGATTCCATGAGGTCTTTGGGTATCGCTGCCATGTTCAGCGCAATGAACGGGTTGCGAGCCCGGGGGCTGTGGCGATGCAGGGCGTGCGCTACCAGCTCCTTGCCGGTCCCTGACTCGCCGTTGATCAGCACGGTGATGTTGGAATGGGACAGGCGTCCGATGGCGCGAAATACTTCCTGCATGGCGGGCGCTTCGCCGATGATCTCAGGGGTGCGGGCCAGGGCTGTTTCGAGGCCCTGGCCGTCCTGTTCCCGGCTATGCGCCAGGGCCCGCCGAACCAGGGCGACGGCTTCATCTACGTCGAACGGCTTGGGCAGATATTCAAAGGCGCCGCCCTGGTAGGAGGCGACGGCGCTGTCCAGATCGGAATGGGCGGTCATGATGATGACCGGCAATTTCGGGTGCTGCTCGCGGATTCTGGCCAGCAGCTCAAGCCCGCTGGTGCCGGGCATTCTGATATCGCTGATCAACACGTCCGGCAGCTCACGCTGAAGTCTCGCCAGGGCACCGTCAGCACTGTCGAAGCAGACCGGTTCCATCCCCTCTTGCTGCAGTGCCTTGTCCAGTACCCAGCGTATCGAGCGGTCATCATCGACAATCCAGACGTTTTCGGCTCGGCTCATGAATCATTCTCCAGACTGTGTTCCAGTGGCAGGAACAGGGTGAACAGGGTTCGGCCAGGCAAGCTCTCGCACTCGATCAGCCCCTGATGCTGGCTGATGATGTTCTGGGTAATCGACAAGCCCAGGCCGGTGCCTTCGGGCCGGCCACTGACCATCGGATAAAAAATGCTTTCAACTATGTCATTCGGAATGCCGGGGCCGTTGTCGATGATTTGCAGGCGGCATACCAGACGGTGACGTTTCTGGCCGATGGTGAACTGGCGCAGGGTTCGGGTCTGCAGGGTTATCTGACCCTCTTCCAGCTGTTTGTGTGCTTCTATGGCCTGCATGGCATTGCGGACGATGTTGAGGACCGCCTGAATCAGTTGTTCTTGGTCTGCCATGATGTCCGGGATGCTCGGGTCATAGTCACGTTGCAGTTCCAGGCGACCCTGAGTTTCTGCCTGAATCAGGCTGCACACTCGCTCGGTAATTTCATGGATGTTGAGCGGCTGCAAGTTCGGCGGGCGATAGGGGCCCAGCATCCGGTCAACCAGATTGCGCAACCGGTCAGCTTCTTCGATGATAACGTCGGTGTAATCGCGCAGGGAGTCTTCCGGTAGTTCCCGGGCCAGTAGCTGTGCGGCGCCCCTGATCCCGCCTAGCGGGTTCTTGATTTCATGCGCCAGGCCCCTGACCAGCACTTTAGTTACTTCCTGCTTTGACAGTTGCGCTTCTTCTTTGGTGATACGCAAAAGGCGGTCACGGGGGTGTAGTTCCATCAGAATCCAGCTGCGTTCCGAGGCTGTAATGGGCGTTACTGAATAATCCACCATCAGGCAGTGACCGTTATTCAGGTTTAGCTGTGCTTCACGCTTGGTAAAAGGATGGGCGTTGGAGACAGCGTTACGGAGCGATTGCAGGGTTTCGGCGGTGTCGTTGAACAACTCGCCGATCGGCTGTTGCAATACCCGCTGTCCGCTGACAGCCAGCAGCATTTCCGCAGCGGGATTCAGATAGCTCACGCACAGCTGCGTATCCAGCAGCATTACTGCCGTGGTCAGGTTATCCAGAATCTGTCGTAAAAAACGATCGGGCAGCATATTCATATCCATGGTGTAGACGACTTCTGCAAGAAGCGAACCAATCCGGGACGCGGCGGGCATAGCCTCATGATCTCTGCGGCGGCAACGTCCAGACCAACAAAAATGGCGCCTTTTCAGGTGCCCGTAACCGGGGCACTAACTCAGAGAGTGCACCTCAATGGCGGCTGAAGACAGAATTGTGCGCTAAATTGGTGCAGCGAAGAAGCCCGACGCGAGCGCATCGGGCAGACATTGCCTATCAGGGTGCAGGCACGTTGGGTGCCCGGGGCGCGGCGGGAGCTTGCGGCGCCTGATTGGCGCCTCCGCGGGCTGGCTGGTTCAACGAGGTGCGTTGCACATGCAACTTGATCGGGCTGCTGCGCTGAACTGTGTCCCCCTGGGCGTTCACCACTACGGCACTCACTGAATGAGTGCCCCGATCAATATTGCCGAGGGTAAGCTTCACGACGTTTTGCCCGCTGCCAGGAACGGCTGACGAAGACGCTTCACCGTCTATTTCGGCGCGAAGCAGGTGATTGCGGCCCAATGCCGGCTCGACTGCAACGGTCAGCGTTACATTGCCGTCGTTCGCCCGTATGGCCTGGTCGTTGTCGGGGGCGGTAATTGCCAGGCGCTGATAGATGTCTTGAGATTGAGCCTGACCGGCATCCGATGCTTCGCTTTCGCGCTGTGCCCGCATAACGGAGGGGGGTGGGGGCTCAATGGTATTTACCGGCTCCAGTTCTACGCTTTCCGCATCAGGGTGGGGTTGATCGGAGTAGACGCGATTACCCTGCGCGTCCTTCCAGGTATAAACCTGGCCCCACAGCGGGCTGCTTGCCAGAGCCAGCAAGGCACACAGGCCGAGCGTACGGGATATCCGGAACATGGTGCTTCACTCCTTTGATAACGAATCGTAGCGTTGCATTCAATTGGTCACCTGGCAAGTCGCCTGACTTCCCGGCAAGACGGACGAAAAAAAAGGGCGCCTGAACGGCACCCTTCCTTCGACACTGGTGTTGCGACCAGGTTCAGACGCTGTAGTACAGGTCATACTCAAGCGGGTGAACAAAAGTGCGAACCTTGATTTCTTCAGCGGCTTTCAGCTCGATGTAGGCATCGATCAGTTCGTCAGTGAACACGCCACCCTTGGTCAGATATTCGCGATCAACGCTCAGAGACTCGAGAGCCTCTTTCAGGCTGCCACACACCTGTGGAATCTGGCTCGCCTCTTCAGGCGGCAGGTCATACAGGTTCTTGTCCGCTGCATCGCCGGGGTGAATCTTGTTCTGGATGCCGTCCAGGCCAGCCATCAACAGGGCGGCAAAGCACAGGTAGGGGTTGGCAGCCGGATCAGGGAAGCGAGCCTCGATACGGCGCGCCTTCGGGCTGGAAACGTAAGGAATACGAATCGAGGCCGACCGGTTGCGGGCGGAGTAAGCCAGCATCACTGGCGCTTCAAAACCTGGAACCAGACGCTTGTACGAGTTGGTAGCCGGGTTGGTGAAAGCGTTCAATGACTTGCCGTGCTTGATGATGCCGCCAATGAAGAACAGCGCGGTATCGGACAGACCGGAATAGCCCTCGCCAGCAAAGGTGTTCTTGCCATCCTTGGAGATAGAAATATGCACGTGCATACCGGAGCCGTTGTCACCATACAGTGGCTTGGGCATGAAGGTAGCCGTCTTGCCGAAGGCATCGGCCACGTTGTGTACGCAGTACTTCAGGGTTTGAACTTCGTCAGCCTTGGCTACCAGTGTGTTGAACAGCACGCCAATTTCGTTCTGGCCGGCTGTCGCCACTTCGTGGTGGTGCACTTCGATGGTCAGGCCCATCTCTTCCATGGCATTGCACATGGCAGTACGAATTTCATGATCATGATCAACCGGAGGCACGGGGAAATAGCCACCCTTGACGGCTGGACGGTGACCCTTGTTGCCAGTCTCGATGTCTGCATCGGTATTCCAGGAAGCCTGTTCAGAGAAGATCTTGAACATGGATCCGGAGATGTCGGACTTGAACTTGACTTCGTCGAAGACGAAAAATTCAGGCTCTGGACCAACAAAGACGGTGTCACCAATGCCGGTGGACTTCAGATATTCTTCGGCGCGGCGAGCGATGCTGCGCGGATCGCGCTCGTAACCCTGCATGGTCGAAGGCTCAATGATGTCGCACACCAGGATCACGGTGGGCTCTTCAGTGAACGGGTCGATAACGGCAGTGCTATCGTCTGGCATCAAAATCATGTCGGACGCTTCGATACCCTTCCAGCCGGCAATCGAGGAGCCGTCAAACATCTTGCCTTCTTCGAAGAAGTCGTCTTTGACGTCGCGAGCGGGCATGGTGACGTGGTGCTGCTTGCCTTTGGTATCGGTGAAGCGCAGATCTACCCACTTCACGTCAAATTCTTTGATCAGTTGAATCGTTTTCGACATGGTTTCCTCCAGAAGGAATCATTTGCCAGGCATCTGGCCCGGCACCTTGAATTTTGAGCGGAATAGCATCCGCATCCGCTGGCTTAGAATAGAGCAAAAGGTGTGCCATTTCGGAGCACTGCGTGTAAACCCACGCTACACAAGGCATTAGCCCCTTGCAGGGTGTTCATGCACCAGTTCTGCGCACTCATTAGGTGCGCCGTAAGCCGAGTTCGCACAAAAAAGGTGCACGATTCGATAGGGTAAGCTTTCCCTCTCGATAGCCAGCGCGCGTATAATGCTCTGCTTTTGCGCACCTTACACCAGTCATATGAAACTGATCATAAAATTTTTTCCTGAAATAACCATAAAGACCCGCCAGGTGCGTAAGCGCTTTGTCAGTCAGCTCAAGAGCAATTTGCGTCTGCTAATGGCAGCGATAGACTCGCAAGCCAAGGTAAACGGCTCGTGGGACAGTTTGCAGGTGGTGCTAGGTCCAGACCCAGAGCTGCAGGCTAGAGCTATAGAAAGGTTGTGCAACACGCCTGGTATTGCGCATTTCCTTGAGGTGCATGATTACCCGCTGGGCACGCTCGATGAGCTGGCCGAGCTTTGTATTCAGAACGTTGGGCAGCAATTGACCGGCCGTCGCTTTGGCATACGCTGCAAGCGCGTGGGCAACCATCCGTTCAGCTCGCAGGAGGTGTCTGCCCATATTGGCCAGATACTGATGCAACGTTGCCACGCCGCTGGGGTGTCGCTCAAGGATCCCGATGTGTGGATCAAGCTGGAAATTCGCGATCAGCGGGTGTGGTTGATCCAGGCACGGCACGAGGGTATGGGCGGCTTTCCACTGGGCACGATGGAGCCTGTGCTGAGCCTGCTCTCGGGCGGCTTCGATTCCACCGTCGCCAGTTACCAGATGCTTCAGCGGGGCCTGTTGCCCCATTTCATTTTTTTCAACCTTGGCGGGCGCGCCCATGAGTTGGGCGTGCGCCAGGTTGCCCATTATCTGTGGGAGCGGTACGCGGCAAGTCACAGACTGCGGTTTATCAGTGTGCCGTTCGAGGGCGTCGTTGCGCAGTTGCTGGAGAATGTCGAGAACAGCCAGATGGGCGTGGTGCTGAAGCGGATGATGCTGCGCGCGGCCAACCGGATTGCCGAGCGGCTTGATCTCGACGCACTGGTCACCGGCGAAGCTATCGCACAGGTTGCCAGCCAGACGTTGCCTAATCTGGCGGTGATCGATCAGGTGAGTGACCTGCTGGTACTCCGGCCTCTTATCACCACCAGCAAGACCGACATCATCGACACGGCGCGGCGGATCGGAACCGATGCATTCTCCAGCACTATGCCTGAATATTGTGGCGTGATTTCGGTCAATCCTTCGATCCGCTCCAGACCTGCGCAGGTCGCCGAGGCAGAAGCCACGTTCGATTTCAGCGTGCTCGAGGCAGCGATTCAGGCCGCTCACTATGCTGACTGCTGTGATCTGGAAAATGATCTGGAAGAAGGCAGTGTGGTGGAATTGGTGGAGGAAGCCCTGGTCGGCCAGGTGGTGCTGGACATTCGCGCCTCCGATGAGCAAGACGCTCGCCCCTTGCACTTGTCGGGAATCGAGGTCGTATCCATGCCTTTCTATACGCTCGGAAGTCGTTTTGCCGCGCTTGACCCCGCCCGCGCGTACCTTCTTTACTGTGAGAAAGGAATAATGAGCCAGCTCCACGCGCAGTATCTACTTGATGCAGGGCACGACAATATCAGGGTGCTGCGCCTGCGAAAGCGCTGATTAGTCTCGCAAACGGGTTTTGAGCACGGCAAGCCGTACAAAAAACATACACTGTCACGGCTGTCTCTGTATAATGCCTCCCTCATTTTTTGTTAGCCGGCCGTTTGCCGCGCCATTCCAGGACGTCCATTGTGATCGAGAACCTCCGCAACATCGCCATCATCGCCCACGTTGACCACGGTAAAACCACGCTGGTTGACAAGCTCCTGCGCCAGTCTGGCACGCTTGAGCGGAACGAGCTCGACACCGAGCGCCTGATGGACTCCAACGACCAGGAAAAAGAGCGCGGCATTACCATTCTGGCGAAGAATACCGCCATTAACTGGAACGGCCATCACATCAACATCGTAGACACCCCCGGCCACGCCGATTTCGGTGGCGAGGTTGAGCGAGTCATGTCGATGGTCGATTCCGTGCTGCTGCTGGTTGATGCGGTAGACGGCCCGATGCCCCAGACGCGTTTCGTTACCCAGAAAGCCTTCCAGGCTGGCCTGCGTCCGATCGTTGTGGTGAACAAGGTTGACCGTCCTGGTGCGCGTCCGGATTGGGTCGTTGACCAGATGTTCGATCTGTTCGACAACCTGGGCGCTACCGAAGAGCAGCTGGATTTCCCGATCGTATTCGCTTCTGCCATCAACGGTCTGGCCGGTCTGGCGCATGATGACCTGGCTGAAGACCTGACTCCCCTGTTCCAGGCCATCGTCGAAAACGTCCCGGCTCCGCAGGTTGATCGTGAAGGTCCGTTCCAGATGCAGATCTCCGCACTGGACTACAACAGTTTCCTCGGCGTAATCGGCGTAGGCCGCATCGCCCGCGGCCGCGTCAAGGCCAACACTCCTGTGGTAGCGATCGACGTCAACGGCAAGCGCCGTAACGGTCGTATCCTCAAGCTTATGGGTCACCACGGCCTGCACCGCATAGACGTGGACGAAGCCGCCGCGGGTGACATCGTTTGTGTCAGTGGTTTTGACGAACTGTTCATCTCCGACACATTGTGCGATCCGCAGAATGTAGAGGCCATGACGCCCCTGTCGGTTGACGAGCCCACTGTAAGCATGACCTTCCAGGTTAACGACTCGCCGTTCTGCGGCAAGGAAGGCAAGTTCGTCACCAGCCGTAACATCAAGGAACGTCTGGACAAGGAGCTGCTGTATAACGTGGCCCTGCGCGTTGAAGAAGGCGACAGCGCCGACAAGTTCAAGGTGTCCGGTCGTGGCGAGCTGCACTTGTCCGTTTTGATCGAAACCATGCGCCGTGAAGGCTTCGAGATGGCTGTAGGCCGTCCGGAAGTCATCATCAAGGTTGTCGACGGCGTGAAGCAGGAACCCTTCGAAAACGTCACCATCGACCTGGAAGAGCAGCATCAGGGCGCGATGATGGAACAGATGGGCCTGCGTAAAGGCGATCTGACCAACATGGTTCCGGATGGCAAGGGCCGTGTACGCCTGGAATACACCATCCCGGCGCGTGGCCTGATCGGCTTTCGCAACCAGTTCCTGACCATGACGTCCGGTTCCGGCATCATCACCAGTATCTTCAGCCACTATGGCGCGATGAAATCAGGTGACATGTCTGGCCGTCAGAATGGTGTGCTGGTATCTGTCGCCACCGGCAAGGCGCTGACCTATTCCCTGGAAACACTGCAGGCACGTGGCAAGCTGTTCCTGGGTCACGGTGACGAGGTATACGAAGGCATGCTGGTCGGTATCAACAGCCGTGACAACGACATGGGCGTCAACCCTACCAAAGGCAAGAAGCTCGACAACATGCGCGCTTCCGGCAAGGACGAAACCATCGCCCTGGTTCCGCCGATCCGCTACACGCTGGAGCAGGCTCTGGAATTCATCGAAGATGACGAACTGGCCGAAATAACGCCGAAGTCGATCCGTCTGCGCAAGAAGTTGCTCAGTGAGAACGAACGCAAGCGCTCCGGCAAGAACTGATTGCTGCTAGCGTTTTGAAAAACCCACCCTCGAGGTGGGTTTTTTGTGTGTTCTGCTTTCTGCGCTCGTTAAGGCTTAACGACAAAAGCGCTATTTCAGTAGCAATCCTAGCAAGCGAAGGATGCTGGGCAACGGGACAGTCCGGATGAGGTGCCGCTGAATAATCTGATTGCCTCTCGCATCGGTGATATCGCCGATTCCATGTAACCGATGCCCATGACTAGCTACGGAACCAAATCGGCGGTCCCGGATTCAAGACTTTCTCTGATCAGCAATGAATTGAAAGGCCGTTGAAAAATATCATATTTTTCGAGATCACTTTTCAGATCTGTCGGCAGGTCAAGATATCGTTGCTTCAAACCCCAGCGCGCATGGGAGAAAATCGCTGAGCGCGTCTGATCCATGATTGACTGTAATTCTTCGCCGGGATCTGCACCTTCAGCCAACAGGTGTAAAGCAGATGCCAGCTCCGCCAGTTCAGATCCTACACAGGCATCTTCCATTTCAGCTGCACGCGTCATCAGAAACGTATTCGCCTGCTCTACCGGATATTTCTGCAAAGCTGACATGACTGCAGGACCCGCCGGCACAGCCTCCCGTTGAATGTCCATGCATTTCTGCAGCTTACTCTCATATCGCCGCAAGGTGTCCTGCAAATACTCCGCCCCACCGATTTGCTCGGACCTGACTGCCGACGCCCAGAATAGCAGGGCCAGTAACATACACACCGTTTTCATTCAGTACCCCCTGACATCCACTTTCAACCGCTTTCCAGAATTGCCGTTGGTTCGGAGTAGAACCGGCGCGTAACTGTTGCAACCTTGCCGTCTGGATAAAAACATTTCGTTCGATAGCTGAAGCCGCAATCATCGCCTGGGCGAGATGCGTCCAATCTGTTCCGCTGACGTTGTACATGATTTGCGCCGGGTTGTTTCCCAGGAATATGTTGGCCAGCACACCTGCGGGTAGCGAAACTTCCAACAACTTGCGGTTTCTTGGAAGTTCTCTGATACGCCGAAGCGCATCAAGATCCGATTTGCCGAATTTCAGTCCATAAATGGTGGGGCAACGCATGCCTTCTCCATATCCTTTAAAAGAAATGAATGATAAACAAGGCTGGTCATATCTTCTTGCACTGCGTCACAAAGCCGAACATCTGAAACGACCCAGGTCTTTCATTCATTGTAGGCAGCGCCTAGCCAAAAGCGCGCGGCTGGGTATTATCGTAGAGCTAACTTGGAGACTTTGCGTCAATGGGCCTGTGTTGAGGTGAAAACTTGCCCGCCTTATGGTGGATGAAATGTTGGGACACGGAGATGCCATATGAAAACGATGGGATTGATTGGCGGTATGAGTTGGGAATCAACCCAAACGTATTACCGCTTGTTGAACCAGAAGGTGCGAGAGCAACTGGGTGGGCTCCACTCAGCAAAGCTCGTTCTCTACAGCGTCGATTTTTCCGAGATTGAAGCACTTCAGCAGCGAGGTGACTGGGACGCAGCTGCCCAGATACTGACGTCAGCAGCCCGGTCGGTTCAGGCTGCTGGCGCAGATTTTCTGCTCATTTGTACCAATACCATGCATAAGGTTGCGCCTCAAATAGAGCAAGCAGTGAGCTTGCCGCTGCTGCACATCGCAGATGCAACAGCCAACGTATTGCTACGGGACGGGATAGATTGCGTAGGATTGCTCGGTACCAGGTTCACTATGGAGCAAGCTTTTTATCGTGATCGGCTTCAAGGGCATGGGATAAAAGTCATCGTGCCGAGCGATGCGCAGCGGAAAGTTGTTCATGCGGTAATCTATGACGAGCTATGTCTGGGAGTAATCAATCCTGATTCAAAGGCGGCCTACCTTGATGTGATCTCAACCCTGGCGGGTGACGGGGCTAGGGCAGTGATTTTGGGATGTACTGAAATAGGGCTCCTGGTTCAAGGTTCAGATACAAAAGTGAAGCTCTACGACACGACAGAAATCCACGTGAATCAGGCGGTCGAGCTCGCGCTGGAAAGAGTTTAACCATTGCAGCCATAGTGATGGTTAAATCGTCACTCTTTTGGCACACGGCATTGTTAAACCCGCGGAGAAGCGTTCGTTCATGTATTTCCTGGTTCGGTGGCTTTGGTATGGCTCGCTTCTCGCTATGTTTGCGCCGGTGGGTGCAGGCTTTGTCTTGGCCACAATAGATATGGAAGCGCTGCTGGACATGCCGTCCTTGCCGTTCTTCTCGGTTGTGGTGGCAGGGCTCGTGGGACTCTTTGCTGCCCTGGCTTTATCAAATCTGGTGATCTGCAAGGTGTGCGGGCGCAAGGCGCTTATCGTTCCGGACCCCGATGAGCCTGGCGGTTTTCATCATCCTTGGAGCAGCAGGTGCAGCCACTGTATGGCGCCCCTGTCTTGAAGTTGATGAATTGGCATAGCTGAGCTCAGAATTCTGGGACTGTTCTCAAGCTCTGGATCTCCGACGCCGGCAGACACGGAGGCAAGCCGCGGTGGCTCGAGCACATTAAATTCTGTAGGCGCCGATCAGCTTGCGCATATCGGCGGAGGAACGCTTAAGAGAATCACTGGCGGTTTGGGTGTCGTTCGCCAGCTTTTCGGTTTGCGCCGTCACTTCGGTGATTCTCTGTATCCCTGCGTCAATATTTTTGGAAACCTGATTCTGCTCTTCCACGGCGGTTGCGGTCTGGGTGGTCATGCCCATGATAGTCGTGACCGCCTCATCCATCGTTTTCAGAGCTTCCTCTGCGCCGGATGCGCTGCGGACGCTCATGCCTACGAGCTCATGGCCGCTGCTCATCACGGCGGCTACCTGGTCGACCCTGGCCTGCAAAGAGGCGATGATCGTCTGAATTTCTTCGGCTGATGTCTGCGTGCGCTGCGCCAGTACGCGCACCTCGTCGGCCACCACCGCAAAGCCGCGTCCTTGCTCGCCGGCACGAGCGGCCTCGATGGCTGCGTTGAGAGCCAACAGGTTGGTCTGCTCTGCTACCTGACGGATGACGCCGAGCACCTTGCCTACCTGCTCGCTTTCTTCCAGCAGATGTTTGACTGTTTCGGTACCCTTCTCAAGCTTGCTTGCCAGGCTGGCTACTGAATCGACCGTATCGTGCATGGCCTCGTTGTTGCGAACGATAGCGTTGTCTGCCGCATTGGCGGCATCGGCGGTTTGCGTGGCGAGCTTGGCCAGTTCGTGGAAAGTAAACACCATTTGATGGATCGCAGCGGCGACTTGCTCCATTTCGACGCGCTGATGCTGAGCGCCGCCGACCGTGCTGCGGCTGGCGCCGTCAACGGCATCGGCAGCTTCGGTCAGCTTGCTTGAGGTCGTGACCAGCGTACCGATCACATCGGTCTGAAGCTTCTCGATCAACTCATTGAAATTGATGGCGAGATCGCCTAGCTCGTCATCGGATGTAACCTTGATTCGGCAGGTCAGGTCGCCCGCCGATGCAATTTTGATGGCTTTGCGGCTAGTCTTGATTTGCTCGGTCAGCTTGCGCGCGATATTCAGTGACACCAGCAGCGATAGAATGATCCCCGTCAGTGCAAGGGCCAGCGAAATCATGATGGCGGTATTGGCCTGCACTCGGGAACGCTCAATCATGCCGTGGTTATCGCTGCTGGCCTCCGCTTCCAGACCTTCTACCAGTAGCTTGAGCTGGTTGTCGGCCTGCTCCATGATCATGCTCGCCGCGCTGACCTCGATACCGACAACCGTGGACGTGTTTTCCAGCGCCGCGACGTACTCGTTGAGTAGTGCCAAGGCCTTTGCCAGCAGTTCGCGGGTACTTGGATGAATACGCTCGTCTTGAGCGAGACTGATGAGCCTGGCCTGTTCCTGCTTCGTCGCCTCTATGATCGCAGAGAAGGCTCCTGCGCTGTCACCGGCCTGGTCCCAGCCCGAGAAGCTTATGACGCGCCAGCCGGCGGCGTGTAACGAACCTAGCTTGCTCAGCAGGGCGGAAATAATCTGCACGCGCTGAAAGTTGTGCTCAAAGCTTTCGATAGTATTGTCTTTCTGGACGGTCGCGGTGTAGTAGTTCACCCCGCCCATTGCAGTCATCATCGCTACGGCGACCAATGGCGCTGCGAGCAGCTTCCCTTTGATTTTCAGCTTCATGAGGTTTGTCCGCTAAATGACCGGTCTGGGGACCGGTCTAGGCATCCTTCGTTACTCCTCGACGTAGATTCCAACGCCGACTGCGGTGCGGTCCGGGCTCAGGTCGCGGACGTAGGTCATTTTCATGCCGGGCTTTCTGGTCACAGGGTGGGTCCAGGTGTAGCTCACCCAGCCTTGGCCGTCTGTGCTGGTCGCCTTCTGGACTTCTTCAACAAACTTCCTGCCGTCGGGCAGTTTCATGCCGCCGAGATTTTTGCCCGCCAGCGCGGGGGTGCCGCCATGGGCGATGATCACTCCGTCTCCCGTGCTGACCCAGATATAGAGATCACCCTTGATGAATTCGCCGTTGGGATCGTGGAAGGCCTGTATCGCGGCCTCGCGGCCGTGGGTGTGCCAGAAGTCATACGCTCGGTCGACCATATCGACGGCGTCTTCCTTCGGACCGGCAAAAGCGGTAATGGGAGCGATGAGAACGGTAATCGCCACAGCGCGGACGACGCTGTTGAACCTTGAACGTAGCATGAAATTTCTCCCTTCTCGGGTAGTCCAGTACCTTCAGCAACAGCGAATGCTTTGGTATTTTATTGTTGATGGCACAGGTGCCTTTTCAAGATATCGGCGAAAGGGAAAAAATCTTTAGGGAGCTTATAACGACTCGGCGAGCGCAGTGGCTCTACGAATAGGCGAGCAATGTATGGATGAATCAACGATTTAAACTCAACTCTGACCATCAATTGAACCGTTTCGCTTTCGACAGGCCTAAGCTTGAGCTGGGGCCGGAAAATCTGCCGCCTCTCCTGTTGGAGTTGGAGGCTTGTCCCAGAATGTGTCGCAGCGGCTTCAGCCAACTATTGGCACTATTTCGCCGTTGTGATTCTTTTGCTTCATTTTTTCGAAGCGTTCGATTAGGAGTTAATTATGAGCCTGGCGATCAAATCTCTTTTGCTTAGCATGACCCTGATGTTTGGCCTGATTGGCTGCAACACTATGGAAGGCGCGGGTGAGGATCTAGAAAGCGGCGGTGAGGCCATTCAGGAAGAAGCGCGGGATTGATTATTTGCTGATCAGGGCGCGTCAGTTATGGGCCAGGATCAGCTCCGTGCCGTTGTCGATTTCTGGTAACAAGAAGGGGGCAGATCGGACTTCGAGCATCTGACGAAACTGATCTGTCCCTGGATTCCAGGCTGCTATTCAATGCGGCCGCACAGTTTCTTCGCATTCCGAATTGCATCAGCAGCAAAAGTCACCAATTATTGTATTGGCCCCCTTGGCATTCGCTTTGAATGTTAAGCGGCGTCCTGGGTCCTTTCCTACACCTCGCACGAGAGAATCGTTATGACAGACGGAACCTACATGCCACCCAAGGTCTGGACCTGGGACGCCGAAAACGGAGGCGCCTTCGCTAAAATCAATCGACCTGTCGCCGGACCTACCCATGAAAAAGCGCTGCCAGTGGGCAAGCATCCGCTGCAGCTCTATTCGCTGGCAACGCCCAACGGCGTAAAGGTCACCATCATGCTTGAGGAGCTGTTGGCGCAGGGCGTTGACGGAGCGGAGTACGATGCACATCTCATCAGGATTTCCGATGGCGACCAGTTCGGTAGCGGCTTCGTCGAGGTCAATCCCAACTCGAAAATTCCAGCCCTAGTAGACCGGAGCGTAACCCCGGCCATTCGCATTTTCGAGTCGGGCTCGATACTGCTTTATCTGGCAGAAAAATTTGGGGCGTTTCTTCCCTCCGATAACGCCATGCGTACCGAGTGTCTTTCCTGGCTATTCTGGCAGATGGGCAGTGCGCCAATGCTTGGCGGAGGCTTCGGTCATTTCTATGCGTATGCGCCAGAGAAATTCGAATATCCGATCAATCGCTACACCATGGAGGTCAAGCGCCAACTCGACGTGCTTGATCGTCAGTTAGCCAGTCATCAATACATCTCGGGCGACGATTACACCATCGCTGATATGGCCATCTGGCCCTGGTATGGCGCTTTGGTTACCAACCAGGCCTATCAGGCGGCAGAGTTTCTGGAGGCCCACACCTATAAGAATGTAATCCGTTGGACCGAGCAGATTGCGCAGAGACCAGCGGTGCAGCGTGGGCGAATGGTCAATAGAACCTGGGGCGAGCCAGAAGAGCAACTGCCCGAACGACACGACGCGACTGATTTCGAGACCAAAACCCAGGCCAAGGTAGATGCGGCTAAAGGCGACCATACCTAACGGTGAGCGCGTGGAACGGAGAAACCTTGGTCGGTATCGCAAGGAGCGTTGCTGGATATTGGATCGCGATTCGTCTATCTGAACTTAGCTGATACGAGCGAGAAGCGGCCAGCGCGCCATATTCCTGGCTCTAATAGGTTTCAGCTAGCCCGACGGAGGCTGACTTCGGCTTCTCAACAGGATCCTTTTCGCCGTTGACGACGTTATCCATAAGAAATTGGACGGAATCCTCGCGCAGCCTGCTCAGCAGTTCATTCACCGCCTTGTAATCTATCAGATCATGAAAACCGGGCGCTGGAGTGGCCGCTCCAGACGCTGAATATCGCTCGGGAATCCCCAGGTCGGTCAGTAGATTGGTGACTCGGGATGCGTTTTGTCCCAGGCCAAGTGCCTGAAACTGCTTTTCAAAGATCAGAGAAAAAACCACGCCGTGGAAGGACGTCGATATAACGTGCGTAGCGTTCTCGAACAAGGCCAAAAATTCAGCTGGTCCAGCGGTGTTCTGGTAGCGCCGGGAGATATCGAAAGGTACCACCTCGCTGCTCAGCTCAAATACAGCGCAGCCAAGTTTATTGGCTAAATCATCAGCCAGACTCGTCGCCCGGCTGGACTTGTTGAGGTTGTAGAGCAGTACGTATTGTTCGGGAAGGGCCATGTTTTTGGCCGCGAGGGCGGCCCAGCGGGTTTTGTCCAACAAGAAAGCGGGATCCAATACTTTGCTGATGGGCTTGCGGGTGAGCGGCTGAAGCAGATCTTTAAGGGAGTTTTCTCTTACGGAAAGCGCGTCAAAGTGCTCAAGCTTGCCAGAAATGAAATCGAGTTCAGTATCTGCCTGGTCCAGCACCCCCATGCTTGCAGCATAGCTGACCTTCCTGGCGGAGATATCAGCCGGGTACTTTCCCCAGTAGACACTGTCATAACCAAGATGTTTATTGAACTGGTTGTAGCGCCAAATCTGGTCACTTCCAAACACATACGCATCGTAGTGCCGGGGAATGTCTTTTCCTGCCAGGATTGTAGGGGCAGCGGAAAAATTCAGGTGCTGGGCCATGAAGCGCTCGAACCGCTCATGCCTTGTCTTTTTCCGGGGGTATGTGAGCGCCAGTTTCAGAAGGGACTTGGTAGTCTTTTTCAGTTTTTGGAACGGACTGAGGTTCGAGCCCATCGCACTCAGATCAAGCATGTCGTACATGCCTTTTCGATACGCGGGCCAGTAGTCGATAAATTCTGCGTTGTGCTGATGATCACCAAGAAAGGTCTGGAGGGCATAAGCCTGGAACTGAGCACCGTAATTATGAGCTCTCTGGAAAGTGAGAATGCCGATATTCATCGTTGCGCTCTTCAAAAATGGTTGATTTGATATCACGGTAAGGGCTGGAGTGATATCACGTCAACCGGCAGGGGCAACTGCATAGTAGCCACCTGCTGTCGCAAAAATGTGGTATTGGCACGGCTAAAGGGCTTCGACCCTGTTAACGGGGCTCACGAATCGGACAGCCATTATGTTCGGCGCGAAAGCCGGCAGACATCTCATAGGCGGGCTTGCGCGAGCGCATGATGCCACCGAGTGGTCGGTGCGCGGCCAGGCCGTGCCAAGGGCTGAACGACATGCCGTCGTCGATTTTCGTGGAACGCTCGTCGGTCCAGGCAGACTGCGGCGTAACCTCGATACGGGCCACGGTCAGGTACGGGCTCTGGTCTTCGGGCCACTCCACCGTAGCGTCTTCAATGGGCATTTCCTTGAGGTCAGTAGCCAATTGGACGCGCACCTCCCAGGTGCCGCCGTGGCGAGCAAAGTGTTGGTTGACTGCCTCACGCAGGCCGTTGGGCTTGTCCTTCAGGTCAACTTTCTGGTCGGTTAGCTCCTTTAGCTCGGCCGAGACCGGGACAACGTTGATCTTTGCAAAATACGGCCCGTAAAGAACCGGTACGACGCTGTAAAAGGTTTCGCCCAAAATATTGGTTTCGGGGTGACCACCCATTGATTTGAGCATCGCACTTTCACCACCAACCGCTTCTATGGCTGACTCGGCGCCGCGCAGTACGGCGGATAGTGCCTGTTTGGCGCTAGGTGCCTTATCGGTGGTCTTGGCGAGCAGTTTCAGCGACTTGAGAAAGGCCTTTGGATCTGGAGCAATGAACACGGGCGCGTTGACCATGACGAAATCCTGCGTTGCGTCGTCTTCGCTGCCTGGCAGGCGCGAACCTTCGACCTCCATTATCTTGATCGCCAGACCCCGAGGGGTAGACACATTGTCGTCCAGGATGTCGCCAGGATTAGTGGAAAAACGCATGACCACGGGCCGAGTACCTGGCGTGGCAAAGGCTCCCTGAGCGAGCTCAGGCGCCAGCCCTTCCAACACGGTCAGATGACCTTCCAGCAGCCCATGGCTCTTGGCATGGACGCTGCGTATGGCATGGCCGCCGTCCTCGTAGGTGGTTTCGATGATATAGCGAAGTGCCTCAACGATTGCGCGGCTGGTGTCGGCTTCATCATCGGCAACTTCTTCGAATCGGGGTTCGAAGGGGAGCGGGCGGATCGGCAGGGGCTGGGCCATGGGCTTCTCCATCAGGATTCAGGAAGATGTCCTGAAATGGACTTGATTAAGCCTATGGCGTTCAGTCTTTCCGCTGGCCGGCAGGTCAACCAGGCAAATCTGCCAGCATGGCGGTCGCGACCGCTTCCGCCACCTTTATCCCGTCAACTCCAGCAGACAGGATGCCGCCCGCATACCCCGCGCCTTCGCCGGCGGGATATAGCCCGCGAGTATTGATGCTCTGCAGGGACTCGTTATCACGTTTGATCCGGATGGGGGACGAGGTGCGGGTTTCAATGCCGGTCAGCACGGCGTCGTGACGATCAAAGCCGCGGATCTGCTTGCCAAAGGCCGGCAGAGCCTCGCGGATGGCGTCGATTACGTAGCCTGGCAGGGAGGAGGCAAGATCGCCCAACAGTACGCCGGGTTTGTAGGAAGGCTCTACTTCGCCGAATTCGCGTGAGGCCTTGCCGCGGATAAAGTCACCGACCAGCTGTCCTGGCGCGCAGTAGTCGCTGCCGCCTAGATCAAAGGCGTGGGACTCCAGTTGCTCTTGCAGCTCGATACCTGCCAGGGGTCCGCCCGGAAAATCCTCCTGCGGATTTATACCCACCACGATGCCCGCGTTGGCATTGCGCTCGTTGCGCGAGTACTGGCTCATCCCATTGGTTACCACGCGATTGGGCTCAGAGGTGGCCGCAACCACTGTCCCACCGGGACACATACAAAAGCTGTAGACGGCGCGCCCATTTTTAGCGTGGTGCACCAGTTTGTAGTCCGCAGCGCCCAGTTCCGGGTGGCCGGCATACTTGCCCAACCGGGCGTTATCGACCAGCGACTGCGGATGTTCGATACGAAAGCCCACGGCAAAGGGTTTTGCTTCTATGTACACATTGCGCGCATGCAGCATGCGGAAGGTGTCGCGCGAGCTATGACCAAGCGCAAGCACCACGTAGCGGCTATGCAGCGTTTCGCCGTTGGCGAGGGTTACTCCTGTGATCCGGCCGTTCTCAATGAGGAAGTCGGTCACCCTGCTGTCGAATCGCACTTCGCCACCCAGGGCTTTTATCTCTTCACGCATACTGGAGACCACGCCGGTCAGGCGGAAGGTGCCGATATGCGGCTTGCTGACGAACATGATCTCGTCCGGCGCGCCGGCCCGCACGAATTCATGCATGACCTTACGACCGTAGAATTTCGGGTCCTTGATCTGGCTATAGAGTTTTCCATCGGAAAACAGCCCCGCGCCGCCTTCGCCGAACTGCACGTTGGATTCGGGGGTGAGCACCTTGTTGCGCCACAGCGCCCAGGTGTCTTTAGTGCGGCTGCGCACATCCTTGCCGCGCTCCAGCACGATGGGATTGAAGCCCATCTGAGCCAGGCTCAGTGCAGCAAACAGCCCACAAGGGCCGAAGCCAATAACCAGCGGGCGCTCTGTCATACCGGTCGGCGCCTGAGCTACCGGATGATAGCGCGTATCCGGCGAGACACGTACGTTGCGATCATCCGCGAAGCGTCTGAGCGCCTGCGCTTCGTTGGCCAGGTTCAGGTCAATGATGTAAACGAAGGTGATCTCGCTGTTCTTCTTGCGCGCGTCATAACTGCGTTTGAATACGCTGTAGTCGAGCAGGTCGGCGTCGGTGATTTTCAGACGCGCCACTATGGCCTGGCGCAGCGATTCAGCCGAATGGTCCAGAGGCAGTTGCAGTTCATTGATGCGAATCATGCTGGTTCCTGGCCGGTGACTCCGGCAGAGGTGATAACGGATGCGCTCGACTGGGCAAGCAGGTCGACCGAGACGCGCATTGTATCCATGCCGGTCGGTACTGTCATTCCCGGGCTCCGTTGGTCATCGCGCCGCAGAAGGCGAACTGTCGCGTCCCTCACCGGTCAGACCTAGTAGCGAATAAGCGCTCTACACCTGAGGAGACTGCCAATGGGCATTATCGGAACAATCATCATCGGCCTGATCGTAGGTCTGATAGCACGCTTTCTGAAGCCCGGGAATGACAGCATGGGCTGGATCATGACGATTCTGCTGGGCATCGGCGGTTCGTTGCTCGCTACCTATGGTGGTCAGGCGCTGGGTCTGTACGAAGCCGGAGAAGGTGCCGGATTCATCGGCGCGGTCGTGGGCGCAATTATTCTGCTGGTGATTTACGGCATGGTAACCAGCCGTAAGCACTAATACACCCCTAAGGTTCAGGAGGTCACAATGAAATCTCGTTACTGGTTGGCGCTAGCGAGCGTAATGTCGGTGAGTGTCGCGCAAGCGGCAGATAAAGACGTAACAATGAATATGGTCAGTGCAGAGGGTATAGGTCAGTCTGCAGGTACGATCAGCATCAGTGAAACCGAGCATGGATTGCTCTTCACGCCTGATCTGAAGTCCTTTCCTGCAAGCGGAATTCACGGTTTTCACGTGCATGCGCAGGCCAGTTGTGAACCGGCTACCGAGAACGGTGAAAAAGTCGCTGCGAAGGCTGCGGGCGGGCATTTCGATCCAGAGGATACCGGCAGTCACGAAGGGCCTTACAGCGATGGCCACCTGGGCGACCTACCGGCTCTATATGTGAAGGATGACGGGACCGCGATGACGCCCGTGCTGGCTCCGCGTTTGATGAAGGTATCCGAGATAGAAGGGCGCGCATTGATGATCCATGCCGGTGGCGATAACTACTCCGACCAGCCTGAAGCACTTGGTGGCGGTGGCAAGCGTGTGGCTTGCGGCGTAATAGAAGGTTGAGACTGGATGGTCCGGGGCAGGTCAGCTGCCCTGGTCTTCAGGTTTTTCGTTTGTCCGCTTTGAACCAGAATCGACGTGCCAGGGCCCCCGCTATCATCAACACTGCGATCAGAACCAGCGGCCAGAGGGTTTGGATGTTCAGCACCTCGTCAGCCTGGGCGGCGTTGACCATTCCATGCGCGGCCTGAGCGTAAACGCCCCATTTTATCGCCAGACCGATTACTGCGGCAGACAGGAATGGCCCCAAAGGCAAGCGCAGAATCCCGCCAGACAAATTGATAAACGCGTGGGGAAATCCCGGCAGAATGCGCAGTGCGCATTGCGTCATGAAATCGCTACGAGCACTCAGCAGGGCGAGGAGCTGCCGGGCGTAGCCCTTGGGTCGCCACCTCTCGCCCAGCCGACGTCCCAATACATAGGCGCCGAGCGCGCCGCCTGTGCTACCTGTCAACAGGAGCAGAACGCTGATCCAGGGGGCATGGAAGGGCGCTATAAACCAGAAGATCAAGCTGCCCGGCAGGCCGAAGCTCATCAGCAGAGCCATGGCGATGACCAGCCCGGTCAGCATTGCCCTGCTGCTGGAAAGGCCTGCGCCCCAGTGCAGCAGATCAGCCGCACTGACTGGAAGCAGCCAGCCGATAAGCAGCAAGGCCAGGAATCCGAATAGCCCCAGTACGGGCCAGCGTGGGCTAGGATGCATCAATACTCCTGATCGGAATGCCGGTCTGAACTCACAATGCGATGAAGAGCGAGCCCATGCACGAGAATCAACACGTACTGAGTTTCTGGTTCGATGAAATAAAACCCTCCATGTGGTGGAAGAAGGACAAAGCTTTCGACCAGCTTATCCTGGAGCGGTTCGGCGAAGTACATCAGCGGGCAGTATGTGGTGAGCTGTATGGGTGGCGCACTTCTCCCGGCGGGCGTCTGGCCGAGATTATTGTTCTTGACCAGTTTTCGCGGAATATCCACCGCGACTCGGCCCGTGCCTTTGTCTATGACGGGATGGCTCTGATACTGGCCCAGGAAGCCATTGCGGCGGGCGCTGACAAAGCCTTGCCGCTCGAACAGCGCAGCTTTTTATACATGCCCTTCATGCATAGCGAGTCGCTGGTTATTCATGAGCAGGCAATGCGCTTGTTCGCTACCCAGGGCCTGGAAGACAACCTTCGTTTCGAGCAGCGTCATCTGGACATTCTGCAGCGCTTTGGTCGCTACCCCCATCGCAATGCAGCGCTGGGCCGGGTATCGACCAGCGAAGAGGTGGCTTTTCTACGCGAGCCTGGCTCAAGCTTCTGACCGCTGTTCTGCCTGGATAAGTGCGGACTGTAATGCTCCTCCATCGCTTTGATGACCTACATTAGGGGTTTTGGATGTTAAGCCGGAGGCCGACCATGCAGCTTGAAATGTTTCAAATCGATGCTTTCACTGACCGCTTGTTTGGCGGCAACTCAGCAGCCGTGGTGCCGCTGCAGACCTGGTTGCCGGATGCGCTTATGCAATCGATTGCGGTGGAAAATAATCTGTCGGAAACGGCGTTCTTTGTACGTCAGCCTGACGGTACCTATGCGATTCGCTGGTTCTCGCCCCTCAGCGAGATAGCGTTTTGCGGCCACGCCACCCTCGCCAGTGCCTTTGTGTTATTCCGCCAGGACAGTGCTGTTAAAAAGGTGACATTCACTGCACCGGCTGTCGGTTCCATCGACGTCGCCCAGCGCGCTGATGGGCGCATAACCATGCGTTTCCCGCTCCGTGCGCCAGAACCGGCCGAGCGCATTCCCCCTGCACTGCTGAAAGGATTATCCATTGCCCCGTCTGAGGTTCTGGTGAGTGACCAGGCCTGGTTTGCTCTGTATGAAAATGAGCAATCGGTGCGCGAGGTGGTGCCGGTACCGGAATTATTGGCTACTCTGGGTCCGCTCGACGTTGTGGTAACGGCTCCGGGGCTCGACCACGACTTCGTCTCGCGATACTTCTGGCCTGCTAATGGAGGTCTTGAAGATCCGGTCACCGGCTCCATCCATGCGGGCCTGGCTCCGCTATGGGCGGTGCGGCTTGGCAAGTCGGACCTGGTCGCGCAACAGGCTTCTGCGCGAAGCGGAATAGTGTATTGCCAGGTCATGCCGAAGCACGTTCTGGTCAGTGGCGATGCGGTTCTGTTCCTGCAGGGAATTATCCAGCTGCCAGACTGAGCCGGTCTGGCATACTGGCGGCATGTGCCTAATGAATTTGCCTGAGGAGGCTGAATGCAGCGCCCATTTCTTGCCGTTCTTCTGTGCCTGTTATCGGCCGGTTATCTGGCCGGTTGTTCCGAAGAGGAGATTCCTCGGCCCACCCAGGCTTCCCCAGAGACGAACAGCGTTTCGTCCGGTGACGAGCAAGATCAGATACGGATAAGTGGCAGTCTCACCTATCAGGCGCGCATCGCTCTTCAGCCGGACAGTCACGTTATCGTCGAATTGCGCTATCCCAAGGCCGGCGAGCGCGAAGCTGAAGAAGTGCTGGCCAGTCGGCGGATCGACTTGCTCGGCCGTGAAGTGCCGGTCGAGTTTGTTCTGGAGGTGGACGCCAATGCTCTGAAACAGGCAGAGGCTTATGAATTCCGGGCCCGGATTGTCGAAAGTGATCGCCCTTCGTGGGTGGCTGATCCGGTAGCAATCGAGTCCCTTGAATCCGATCTTGAGTTGGGAGAGCTGGTGCTGCTTCCCCACCGGGCAGCCGCGTTTGCCAGCATCCTCCATTGCGGACGCCTGCAGGTCAGTGCGGGCTATGAAGAGGATGACATGATCCTTGATGCCGCAGGCGACAAGTACGTTTTGCTTCCAGCCGAAAGCGCATCAGGAGCCCTGTTCGAGGCACAGGGCGATCCCTCGACCCGCTTCTGGAGTAAAGGCGACAACGCCCTGCTCACCTTGAAGGGCAAGGCGTATCCGGAATGCATCCCTCCTGGAGCATTGCTTGAACCGTTCCGGGCGGCGGGTAGCGAGCCTTCCTGGGAGATCATGATCAATCAAGGTGAGCTGTCCGTGATGATAGCTGACGAGATGGTAGTGCTTGAGGAGCCCTATGCCATCAGCGAAGACAACTCGGACGGCCCTACCCTCCAGGCTTCGGGGGCAACCGTGCAGGTCACGCGTGAGGTATGTTACGAGACGGCGAGCAGGATGCCGCATCCGCATACCGTTACCCTGACGTTCCAGGGCGAGACGCGGCAAGGTTGCGGGGGCGATCCGGCCCGCCTGCTGCGGGGCGCGCAGTGGATCGTCGAAGATATCAATGGTGGTGGCATCATCGACAATTCCAGGGTTGTGCTGGCGTTTCTACAAAATGATCGCATTGCGGGGCAAGCATCCTGCAACAATCTCAGCGGGGAATATCTGTTCGAGGGTCAGGCGTTCAGCATTCCCGAGACAGAGGTCACGCTCAAGGCGTGCGCGCCAGCATTGATGGAACAGGAGCAACGTTTTCTCGAGATTCTGCGTCGGGTTGACAGCTTCAGGTTCGACGCGGAGGGTGCGTTGATACTGATGACCGGCGACAATGAAATTCTGACCGCACGTATGCAGTGACGCTGCCGATAGTAAGGAACATCCGCGCTGTGAACGGCGGATTGGTAAAACAATAACGAAAGGATTTGCCTAATGTTGGTACTGGTAATTGGTTTGTTGGTGTTTCTGGGGATCCATTCCATCGGATTGTTTGCGACGGGTTGGCGTGCTGAAAAGATCGACCGTCTGGGAGTCGGCGCCTGGAAAGGCATTTATGCGCTGGTTGCGCTGGTCGGGCTGGCGCTGATTGTCTGGGGCTACGGCCAGGCCCGCCTGTCTCCCATCTGGCTATGGATTCCGCCGGAATGGACCCGCCATCTCGCAGCTTTGCTGACTATTCTCGCCTTTATTTTGCTGGTCGCTACTTATCTGCCTGGGTCGAAGATCAAGGCGCGGGTTGGTCATCCCATGTTGTTGGGGGTGAAGTTCTGGGCCATCGCGCATCTGCTGGCAAACGGCACGGTCGCCGATGTGTTGCTGTTTGGCAGCTTCCTGGCCTGGGCCATAGCACTTTTCGTGGTACTGCGCCGTCGGGACCGACGCGCTGGGGTTATCAGAGCGCCTGGCAGGGCCAGCAGAGACGCGTTGGTTGTGGTCGTCGGCCTGATAGCGTGGGTGGTATTTGCCATGTGGTTGCATGGCCTGTTGATAGGCGTCAGACCTTTCGGCGGTTGAGTGTGCCGACATTTGATCGGGCGCAGGTGACATAGCGCCCTGCGATAAGTAATGTTGGATCATGAGCACATAAAGCCGATAGCCGAACAGGTTGTCGCACAGCCAGGAGCCCTACCATGCAGCTGTTGTACCCGGAGATAAAACCCTTCGCTCGACATGAACTGGCAGTGGACCACCCCCATGTACTTTACGCAGACGAAAGTGGCCAGCATGACGGGTTGCCTGTCGTGTTTCTCCATGGCGGCCCAGGTGCCGGTTGCGATAGCCTGAGCCGGCGTTTCTTCGACCCTTCCATCTACTGCATCATTACCTTCGATCAACGCGGTGCCGGGCGTTCCACGCCGCATGCCAGCCTTGAAAACAACACTATTGATCACCTCATCCAGGATCTGGAAGCCCTGCGCAAGCACCTCGGTATTGAGAAATGGGTGCTATTCGGTGGCTCCTGGGGCTCTACGTTGGCGCTGGCCTACGCCCAGGCGCATCCAGACCGGGTGATGGGCATGATTCTACGCGGTGTGTTTCTGTGCCGCGATCAGGATATTCGTTGGTTCTACCAGGAGGGCGCCAGCCACATTTTCCCTGATTATTGGGAAGACTACGTGTCGTTGATTCCTGAAGAGGAACGTGGCGATATGGTCGCAGCCTATTACCGGCGCCTCACCGGAGACGATGAAATTTGCAGAATGCATGCAGCCAAGAGCTGGGCTGTGTGGGAGGGCCGCTGTGCAACCTTGCGGCCCAGCTCGAAGGTGATAGATCGCTTCAGCGAAGCGCGCCGTGCTTACGCCATTGCTCGGATTGAATGCCACTATTTCGCGCATCAGTCGTTCCTCCGGCCCGATCAGCTGCTGGCCAATATGCCCCGCATCGAGCATATTCCAGGGATAATCGTGCATGGCCGTTACGATATGGTGTGCCCGCTGGATAATGCCTATGCGCTGCACCAGCGCTGGCCTGGCAGCGAATTGCAGATCATCCGCGATGCCGGACACGCCGCTTCCGAGCCAGGCATTGCCGATGCGCTGGTACGGGCGACCCAGGCCATGTCTCAGCAACTGTTGGACCTGGCGCCACAGGCCGAGTGATATGAAGGCCCTGTTGCAACGGGTACGCAATGCCCATGTCGAGGTCTCGGGAGAGACCGTGGGAGCGATAGAGCAGGGTCTGCTGGTGTTTGTCGGCGTCGAACCGAACGACGACCGTGCCCGGGCAGACAAGCTATTGCATCGGTTACTGCGGTATCGGGTATTCAACGATGCAGAAGACCGCATGAACGCCTCGCTGCAGGATGTGGCGGGCGGTTTGTTACTGGTATCGCAATTCACCCTCGCAGCCGAAACCAGCAAGGGGTTGCGCCCAGGATTTTCCACGGCGGCTACCCCGGCCTTGGCCGAGGAGCTGTTCGACTATCTGCTTGAGCAGGCTGCCCGGTCTCATCCGCAGGTGGCGTCAGGGCGTTTTGGCACAGATATGCAGGTCCATCTGGTAAACGATGGACCTGTTACCTTTGTCCTTGAAGTCTAGGCGAGTGCCTGTTCCACGAATTCCAACCGGTCCTGCCCGAAGAACATCTCACCCTCGACAAATATCGTCGGTGCGCCGAATACGCCGCGCTCAACCGCCTCTTCAGTCACCGCTTTGAGCTGCTCCTTGACGGCCGGATTGCTGATCAACGCCATGACTTCAGTCGGATCGAAACCGGCGTTGGCCAGCACCTCGCCTACTACCTCGGGCTGGTTCATGTCTCGCTCATCCTGCCAGATCGCTTTGAAAATCGCGGTCAGATAGGGTTGGAATTTCTCGGTGCCGTGAAAGGCCGTGGCGCCGCGCATCAGCTGCAGCGTGTTGATCGGGAAGTGCGGGTTGTGATTCAACGGTACGCCATAGCGGTTGGCGTAGCGCTGAAAATCCACCCGCGTATAGCGCCCCTTGGCTTCGATTGTTGCAGGCGAGCTGTTGCCGGTGGCCTGGAATACGCCGCCCAGCAGCATGGGTTTCCATACCAGCTCCGCGTGATGTCGCTCGGCGATGGCAGGCAACTGGGTCCAGGCGAGGTAGGTGGCCGGGCTGCCTACGTCAAAAAAGAATTCGATTTTCTTGCTCATGGTCGGGATGTCCGCTTCGGTGTCAGAAAGTTTCCGCCCAGGGGCGCAGATCCAGCTCGTGGGTCCAGCTATCCCGGGGCTGGCGATGCAACTGCCAGTACTGTTCAGCAATATGGTCAGGATTGAGGATGCCATCCTGGTCCTTCAGCGCATAGCGCTCGGGAAAATTGTCGCGGATAAAAGCGGTGTCGATTGCCCCGTCGATAATTGGATGAGCCACATGAATGCCCTTGGGCCCCAGTTCGCGCGCCATGCTTTGCGCCAAGGCTCGGAGGGCGAACTTGGCGCTGGCAAAGGCCGCAAAACCGACTCCGCCTCGCAGCGAGGCCGTGGCACCGGTAAAAATGATGGTGCCGCGTTGGCGGGGCAGCATGGCCTTGGCCGCCTCCCGCCCGGTAAGAAAGCCCGCCAGCGCCGCCATTTCCCATACCTTGCGATAAACGCGCTCAGTGGTTTCAGTGATGGAAAACCGAACGTTCGCGCCGATGTTGAACACCACGACTTCAATATCGCCGATCTCCTGTTCTATCTGCGCGAACAAGGCCGTCATCTGTTCTTCGCTACGGGCGTCGCAGCCGAAGGGATGAGCAATGCCGCCCGCCGCAGCTATCTCGTCCACCAGTGGTGACAGGGCATCGACCTGGCGTCGTGTGACACAAAGGGCAAACCCTTCGCGGGCAAAACGTTTGGCGATGGCGCCACCGGTGGCATCTCCGGCACCGATTACCACTGCAACAGGTTGTCTTGACATGGGCATTCTCCGCTGTAGGTTCTTTTTTAGAACTGTGGTGATAGTCAGTTTCTTTTTGGAACTTGTCAAGCTACTCTGTACGCATCGTTCGATGAGGATAGGACATGCGCTGGGAAAATCTGGATCAAGAACCCTGCTCGCTGGCCCGAACGTTGGCCGTGGTCGGTGACCGCTGGACTCTGCTGGTGCTGCGCGATTGTTTTCTGGGTGTTCGGCGCTTCGATGCATTCGAAAAACGCCTGGGGGTCACCCGGCATGTGCTGGCCGACCGCCTGAAAAAACTGGTGGAGCATGGCGTGCTGGCCAAGGTTGCCTATCAAGACCGACCGCTGCGCGAGGAATACCGGCTGACAGAGAAAGGCATCGAGCTGCACCCGGCGATCCTGGCGCTGGTGAGCTGGGGCGACCGGCATATGGCTGACGAGCGCGGCGCGCCAATCGTGCACATCCACAAGACCTGCGGCCACCCGATGCGGCCCGTTACCGTTTGTTCGGAGTGTGGCGAGCCGGTTGGTGCGCGGGATGTGCAGGTCGAGGTCGGAGCGGGCTGGGGGGAACAAGGCGTACTGCCGCAAAGGCAAAAGCTAACCGGCGGCGGCGATAACGGGTGAGCGCCCTAGTGCTATCGGCTACACCAGGCTTTCAGAACAACCTACCAATCAGTGCCGTCACCGCCGTCTCCACCCGCAGGATCCGTGGCCCCAGCTGCACCGGGCTAAACCCAGCTTCCATTAGCTTGTCGACCTCATAGGGAATCCACCCCCCTTCCGGACCGATGGCGAGGGTGACGGGGCTGGTTACGGCACGTGGGCAAGGTGGAAAATCGCCGGGGTGAGCGACAAGGGCCTGGGTGTTGGTGATCAGGTCAGGCAAGCGGTCTTCTACAAAGGGCTTGAAGCGCTTCTCGATAATGACGTCGGGCAGCACGGTGTCGCGGGCTTGCTCCAGGCCCAGGAGCAGATTTTCGCGCAGGGCGGCGGGTTCGAGAAAGGGCGTTTGCCAGAAGCTCTTTTCTACCCGGTAGCTGTTGAGCAGGACGATGCGCGGCACGCCGAGCGTGGCGCAGTGCTGCATGATGCGGCGGAACATTTTTGGGCGAGGCATCGCCAGCAGCAGAGTTAGCGGCAGCTTGGCGGGCGCTGGTTGGTCGAGTTCAACCGCCAGATCGGCGTGGCTATCCGACAAGGTCAGTACCTGGCCGCGCCCCATCAGCCCACCGATACGCCCGACCTTCAAAGAATCACCTTCGCTGATCTGCTGAATCTCCAGCATATGCTGAAGACGACGGCCGCTCAGGCGTACCCGGTCCGGTGTAATGAAATCTAACTCATCAAGCAGCAACAGATTCATGCAGGTGGGTTGTCTTCCGCTTCCGGTTCTCTGGCCTTGAGTGGCTTGAGCATGGAGCTGAAGAAGATGCCCACTTCATAAAGCATCCACATGGGGATGGCCAGCAGCGCCTGAGAAATGACATCAGGTGGCGTCAGAACCATGCCGATCACGAAGCAGCCCACTACGACGTAAGGGCGTGCGCTCCTGAGCTTGGCCACATCCACCGCGCCGGACAATACCAGCAGAACCGTCGCTACCGGAATCTCGAACGACAGACCGAAAGCCATGAACAGCGTCAGGACGAAGTCCAGGTATTTATTGATGTCGGTCATCACTGCGACGCCCGCAGGCGCAGTACTGGTAAAGAAGCCGAATACCAGCGGAAAGACGACGTAGTAGGCGAAGGCCATGCCGGAGTAGAAAAGAATGATGCTTGATGCCAGCAAAGGCACGGCAAGGCGCTTCTCGTGCTTGTACAGACCCGGTGCGATAAAGCTCCAGAGCTGGTGCAGAACAAAGGGCATTGCCAGAAACAGCGCGCTCACCAGCGCCAGCTTGAACGGTGTAAGAAACGGTGAAGCCACGTCTGTGGCGATCATGCTGGTGCCTTCAGGCATGTAGGCGCGCAAAGGCTCTGAGATAAAGGTGTAGAGATCGTTGGCGAAGTAGAACAGGCCAGCAAAGATCAGCATCCAGATAACCACAATGCGCAGTAGTCTGGAGCGGAGTTCGGTTAGGTGGGCTACCAGTGGCATGTCTTCAGCCAACTGCGCCTGGGTTCGCTTATCGCTCATGGGAACCATCGACGGGCTTTTCTACGGATATATCGGCCGGAGCGGGCGAGGTGGGCAGCGCAGGCTCTTCCACCGCAGCAGGTTCTGCCGCAGGAGGCGTGACCTCGGGCGCGGCCGTTGGCTTGGCGGGACGTTTCACGTTGGACGCAGCGGCTGTGCTTTTGTCTTCATCGAGCTGTTTGTTCTGTTTGTCCAGATTGGCCATGATTTTTTCGTTATGCAGCTGCTGGCGCAGTTCGTCCGCGCCGATTTCTTTCTCGACCTGGGAGCGCACGTCCGCAAAGCCGCGTTTGATGCGGCCTATGGTCAGGCCAACAGTACGTATGGCCCCGGGCAAGCGCTCGGGGCCCAGAACCAGCAGGGCGATAATCGCCACCACCAGCATTTCAATAAAGCCGACGTCAAACATGGACGATCAGTCCTTGGGGTGGTGTTCCGTCTTTTTTTCGGCCTGGACGTCCAGGGTTTCGCTGGTCTTGTTCTGAACCGTGGGTTTTTCGTCATCGTTGACCGACTTGCGAAAGCCTTTTATCGCCTCTCCCAGGTCCCCACCAATGCCTTTAAGACGTTTCGTGCCGAACAGCAGAATGACGATGACCAGCACGATCAGTAACTGCCATATGCTAATGCCGCCAAAACCCATTGCAAACCTCCAGGGCAACGCCCTATTTATGTTGGCGAGACGCCTTTTCGGCCAGGCCGGACAAGTCGAAACGCCGTTCAAGTTCTTTCAATACATCGTCGGGACCAAGTCCGAGGTGGCTCAGCATCACCAGGCTGTGAAACCACAGATCCGCTGTTTCATAGATTAACTCCGATTTGTCATCACTATGATGACAATCCTTCGCGGCAAGGAGCGTTTCGGTGCATTCTTCGCCGACCTTCTCGAGAATCTTGTTCAGGCCCTTGGCGTGCAGACTTGCCACATAGGAATTGTCGTCGGCCGCTGCCTTGCGCTGTTCCAGGACTTCTGCCAGACGGGTCAGGGTGTCATTCATGTTTATGCTCGTAAATAGCGGACGGGTCCTTGATGACGGGGTCAACCACTGTCCATTTGCCGTCTTTCAGAACCCGGTAGAAGCAGCTTTGCCTGCCAGTGTGACAAGCAATGCCACCAAGCTGCGTAACCATCATGACAATAACGTCACTATCGCAGTCCAGGCGCAATTCATGCAACACCTGAACATGGCCCGATTCCTCGCCCTTGCGCCACAATTTCTGCCGAGAGCGCGACCAGTAAATGCCACGGCCTTCCTGGGCGGTCAGCATCAAGGCTTCGCGATTCATCCAGGCGACCATCAGCACGCGCTGGGTCTGTGCGTCCTGGGCGATGGCGGGTATGAGGCCGTCGGCATCCCACTTGATGCTGTCCAGCCAGTCTGTATTCAAGGTAGTGTCAGTCATGCGTACAAGTGTGCCAGTTAAGGGGTTGAGTGCGCCATATCGGGCAGTGAAACCTCAGCTCTTTCGAACCACCAGCCAGCCTCCGGCGGCGATCAGAATCCATTGCATCGGTTCGGTTTCATGCCAGAGGGCCATGTCGGTGCCCAGACCGCTGGCGCCGAGAACCGCCAGAACCAGACCTGCCACACGGAGCGCTCGGTCGGTTTTGCGGGGTGGCTGCGGCTGTTCTTCCGGCTGCGCCAGTCTGTCCATTGCCCGTTGAGTAGAATGCAGCAATGCCGGAACCTGCTCCAGTTGATGCTGCCAGTTACGCAGTTGCTGCTGCGGCATCAGCCTTTCGCGCATCCACCGTTCCAGGTAGGGCTGGGCGGTACTCCACAAATCCAGGTCTGGATACAGCTGGCGACCCAGCCCTTCGATATTCAGCAGCGTTTTCTGTAATAGCACCAGTTGAGGCTGAATTTCCATATTGAAACGGCGTGCGGTCTGGAACAGGCGCAGTAGCAACTGGCCGAAGGAGATGTCCTTCAGCGGCCGCTCGAAAATGGGTTCGCAGACACTGCGAATGGCGGCCTCAAACTCGTTGATGCGGGTGTCGGCAGGGATCCAGCCAGAGTCGATATGCAATTGCGCTACGCGCCGGTAGTCGCGCTTGAAAAAGGCCAGCAGATTGCGCGCCAGATAGTCCTGGTCCTCGGCGTTCAGGCTGCCGACAATCCCGAAATCAACGGCTATGTATTGCGGCTGCCAAGGATGGTTCCGCGAGACGAAGATGTTGCCGGGGTGCATGTCGGCATGGAAGAAGCTGTCCCGAAAAACCTGAGTGAAAAAGAGCTCCACGCCCGCTTCGGCAAGCTTTTTCATGTCGGTTCGCTGATCGTAAAGAGCTTCCAGGTCGGTCACAGGTACACCGCTGATGCGCTCCATGACCAATACTTTGTGGCGGCACCAGTCCCAGTAGATCTTGGGGATGTATAGCAGCGGCGAGCCTTCGAAATTGCGCCGTAACTGTGAAGCGTTGGCGGCTTCGCGATATAGGTCCAACTCGTCGAAAATGGTTTTCTCATAATCGCCCACCACCTCGAGCGGCCTGAGACGCCTGGCTTCACTGGAGAAACGCTCCAGCGTACGGGCTGCCAGAAACAGCCACTGCATGTCCTGATGGATTGTCTGGCCAATGCCTGGGCGAGTCACCTTGACTACCACATCGGTACCGTCCTTCAGGCGGGCCGCATGCACCTGTGCTACAGAGGCAGAGGCTAACGGCTCGTTGGAAAAGCTGGCGAAAACGTCTTCAATGCTTTGCCCGAGCTGTTCCTCAATGCGTTTGCGGGCGAGGTCAGACGGAAAGGGCGGCACTCTGTCCTGAAGTCGCGCAAGCTCCAGGGCAATGTCGTCTGGCATCAAGTCGCGTCGGGTCGACAGTATCTGGCCAAATTTGATGAATACCGGCCCCAGATCTTCACAGGCGCGGCGAAGGCGCGCGCCACGGCTGAGTTCTTTTGGAGCGGGACGCAGGCGCCACGGGCCGACGCGCAGAATCAGTCGCGCCAGCCAGGGCGAGGGCAGTTGCAGAACCAGTTCGTCTAACCGGTAGCGGGTGAATACACGCAGTATTCTAAAAAGCCGCAAAAGAGCCGTCAGGTTCATTTGTCAGAAGCTTCCGAAGCTGGAGTTTCAAGGCGTAGTACACGTGCATCAAGGCGATCGAGACGCAGGCGCAGGTCATGAACCTGTGCGGCAGCCATCTCGGCCTCTGATTTGCCCACCAGATGCCGGGCCTCTTCGGTCAGGTAGTCGCCGAGGCTTTGCGACAGGCTCTGGTGTGCCTGCTCGCCCCATTCGTGACCACTGCGCAACACATTGCTGATGGCGTAACCAGCAACGGGACCGAACCAGCGGGCCAGTTCTGCCTCGCCGTCGAGTTTCAGGTCGCCCAGAATATTCTGCAGATCGATGAGCACCTGGCTGTCGCCGCTCAGAACAATGGAGGGGTCCTGCAACAGGCTCTTGCGCTGGTCGCTGATGGCCAGGCGCGCCAGCAGGGTGCTGGGCGCTGCCAGTGTGCAGTCAGCTTCCAGGTCGGTCTGCGCCGTGAGCTGGATCGCGCCTTCGCTACCCGGCAGGGCATAGACTTGCCAGGCTGGAGAGCTGGCGCTGATCAGGATGACTTTGCCGTGCAAGGCGCTCAGGCGCTTGGCGGTCAAGGGGTCGCGCGCTATTGCCAGCGCCAGGCTGCGCTCGATACCTGCAAGCATGGCCTGGGCGATCATCAGGGTTTGATTCCCCGGTGCAGTGCGACGATGCCACCGGTCATGTTGTGGTAAGTGACGCGGGCGAACCCGGCCTCTTCCATCATCGCCTTGAGGGTTTCCTGGTCCGGATGCATGCGAATTGATTCGGCAAGATAGCGATAACTTTCCGAATCGTTGGTAACCAGTTTGCCCATCAGCGGCAGCAACTTGAACGAGTACTGATCATACGCGGTGGACAGCATTTTGTTTCCCGGTTTGGAGAACTCGAGAACCAACAGGCGCCCGCCTGGCTTGAGCACACGCAACATGGAGGCGATGGCCTTGTCCTTGTGGGTGACGTTACGCAAACCAAAGGCGATGGTGATGCAATCGAAATGATTGTCGGGGAAAGGCAGCGCCTCGGCGTCGGCCTGGACGAAGCGGACATTGCCGGAAACGCCCTTGTCGAGCAGGCGATCACGTCCTACCTGCAACATGGAGGCGTTGATATCAGCCAGAACCACTTCGCCTTCCGGCCCCACCAGAGCAGAAAACTTGCGCGCCAGATCGCCCGTGCCGCCGGCAATGTCCAGCACCCGGTTGCCCTTGCGCACGCCTGACAGTTCTATGGTGAAGCGTTTCCAGAGACGGTGGATGCCGGCCGACATCAGATCGTTCATGAGGTCATATTTAGCCGCAACGGAATGGAACACGTCAGCTACCTTGGCGGCTTTTTGCGACTCGGGAACATCCTGGAAACCGAAATGGGTAGTACGGTCTGGGTCATGCTTGTCAGTCATAGGTCCATCTGCCTTGGCAAATAAGCGATCATTCTAACCGCAATTCAGGGTCAGGCGCGCGCTCAACCTCTATACCAGCCGGTGTGCTCGGATGACGCCGGGTGTGCTTTGCGGCATGCTAGCAAATTGAATCCATTGGAGAGACCGATATGGCGACAGTAGACGTGACCCGCGAACACAGCCTGGGCAAGGAAACCGCGAAAGAGCGAGCCCAGAAAATGGCAGACAAGCTCGCCCAGAAACTGGATGCCAAATGTGAATGGCAAGGTGACGAGCTCACGTTCAAGCGCAGCGGAGCGGATGGCAGCATCCAGGTATCCGAGGATCAGGTGCGCGTGGTGGTCAAGCTGGGATTGATGCTCACGCCAATGGCGGGAATGGTTAAGGGTGAAGTCGAAAAGGCGCTGGATAAATACCTCGCCTGAGAGAGCCCGCGCGCTTTTAGTATGTTTTTTCTAATTTTGCGGCGTAGCGTGACCGTCAATGGCTGGTTTACAGCCCGAAGACGTATCACAAACTTAATCAGGAGTTACTACCATGGCTAAAGTTGACGCCGTTAAAGCTGAAGAAAATGCACTGTCCTTTGCGTCTGATGTACGCAACTACGCCCACCAGATCTGGTTGGCTGGTCTGGGCGCATATGCCAAGGCTGGCAAGGATGGCGCCGAATATTTCAAAAGCCTGGTGAGCGAAGGCGAAGAGCTGGAAAAGCAGGGCAAGGAGCTGGTGTCGGAGCGTGTCGAGGCCGTCAGCAGCAAGGTTGAAAGTTTCAAAGAACGCGTTCAGGCGCGTGCCGGTGGCCGTTTCAACAAGGTCGAGCAGGTGTTTGATGAGCGTGTTGCTTCAGCGCTGAGCCGCATGGGTATTCCCAGCAAGAAGGACATTGATCAGTTGTCTGCTAAGCTGGATTTGCTGAGTGCATCCCTGAAGTCGATGCAAAACAAGTAAGGTCATACAGGAGCTGTCTCCATGGCGGGTAAGAAGAAGCAGAATAAGGACGGTTGGATCGCTGACATAGAAGGCTATTCTCGTCAGATCTGGCTTGCTGGTTTGGGCGCTTATGCCAAGGTTGGCAAGGAGGGCGTCAAGCTCTTCGAAAATCTGATCAAGGATGGCGAGGCGGCTGAAAAAACCGCCAAGGCAGAAATCGACAAGCAGGTTGATTCCGTTAAAGGCAAGGCCGGTAAAGGTAAAAAGGATTCTGTCGAGGCTACCCGGTCCAAGGTGGACAAGGCCAAGGGCAAAGTTACCGACCGTTGGGCAGAGCTGGAAGATGCCTTCGACAAGCGCCTTAACAACGCTGTCTCCCGTCTGGGTGTTCCTTCACGTGACGAAGTAAAGGCACTGAATGCAAAGGTTGATGAGCTGACCAAGCTGATGACGCAGATGGCGGCAGGCCAGACTTCGGCTGCCAAGGCTGCTCCCAGAGGTACCGCCAAACCCAGCCCAGCCAAGCCTGCGGTCGCTAAACCAGCCACGGCAAAAGCCGCAAGCAAGACTGCGGCAAAACCTGCGGCAGGCGATCCTGCGGCAGGCAAACCTGCGGCTAGCCAGACCTCAGCCAAGCCTGCAACCCCGGCGAAGCCCAAGGCACCAGCCAAGCCCAGGGCCGCTACCAAGCCCAGATCTGCGGCTAAACCTAAGGCGCCAGCCGCCCCAAAAGCTGCTCCGGCAGCGCCCAAGGTAGATGCCGGCGCTGATGCCAGTGCCAGCAAAGCGGCAGAGGTAACAGCCCAGCCAGGCAGCGCTGCGGATAAAGTGTCTGCGCCTGAATAACCTGTAACTGTTCGACCAAACCCGACCGGTTCCGACCCGTCGGGTTTTTTATCATCCGTTTATTGGTAGCGATTGATCAGGCTTTGCATCCACTGACGGGTGCTTTGATCCAGATAAGGCAGCATAAGCCCCAATACCTGCTGGACGGCCAGCGAGGGACCGTCGTCGTCCCGGCGGGCGATACGTTGATAATCCAGCCAGAAAAGAAAGGTCTGGCAAAGCGCGTCCAGTAGCGTCTCCAGACCAGGATCGTCACAGAGCAGATGCTCCTGCTCGCGCAAGGCCTGTAGCATTATTTTCAGGTTGGTGCGCAAGGATTGCAGCCAGAGCTGCATGTCCCGTTTCACGAAGCCATGCCGGCCCATCAGATTCGATAGATCCTGAAACAGAAATCGATAGGCAATGATGGCTTCGAAAAGCAGGTGCATGAACAGCCAGTAATCCTCAGGCTCAAGCTGCTGGGTGTGAGTCTCCATAGTGAGCAAAGGGCGGGTATGGTCCAGAAAATGCTCCAGCAAGGCTTCTAGCAGCGCCTCTTTTCCCTTGAAATGGTAATAGAGATTGCCTGGGCTGATATTCAGTTCGTTGGCTATGTCCAAGGTGGTGACGTTGGGTTCGCCCACCTCGTTGAACAGTTCGAGAGTGCACAACAGAATGCGATCGCGGGTTTTCATGCAGTCCTTTTATAACTGATTTACATAACGTCCCGGTGCTGGCCCTAGCGGTTGGTGCTGCGCATCTCCCGCCGCTAACGGCGCCTGGATTGCCGGCCCGCTACGAGCCTTAAGCCAATCAGACCATGCGGGCCACCAGCTACCTTCCTGCCGCGCACTTTCCTGCAACCAGGCCTCTGGTGAGGCATTCTTCACCGCGCCGCTCTGATACCAGGCGCGAGGGGTGCCTGGCGGATTGATCAGACTCTGAATATGGCCACCCTGGCAAAGCAAGAAGGTTTTATCGCCTCCCAGTCTCGCGGCAGGGAAGCTGTTCACCCACGGCACGATATGATCACGTTCGGCGCCTAGGTGCCAGCTAGGCGTCGTTACCTTGCTCAAATCTATATCGACCCCGCCCAGCGACAAGCCGTCAGGTTTGCCCAGCGGGTCGCGTTCGAACAGAGTCATCAGATCGTCGACCAGTTGTGCAGGTAGTCGGGTGCTGTCCTGGTTCCAGAATTTGACTGGATGAGGCGCCGCTTCCTGCCCTAGCGCATACCGTTGCAGAATCTGCGGCCAGATCAACTGGTCAGGACGTAGCCAGGCGAATCCGGCGGCCAGCTGGCGCGGACCCATACAGCCTTGGCGCCAGACCTGGTTGCGCAGCTGTTGCCGAGCACCGGGTCCGGCCATGAGTGTCCAGTCTGCGTTGATCCTGGCGTCGATTGGCGTGACCAGATAGGTTGCTGCGCTGACCAGCGAAGATTGGTTCTGCGCCTGAAGCCGACCCTGAAGCATCAGGCCGATCAGTCCACCGGCACAGACGCCCAGCAAGGTGGCGGGGTTGCCGGACACCTTGCTGGCGGCGCGTACTGCCGCTTCTGCGCCCTGGACGTAGCGTTCGAATCCCCATCCGCACTGGCTTGGATTGGGATTTCGCCAGCTGATAAGGAAAACCTGAAGACCCTGATCAAGCGCATGCTGCACCAGGCTGGTGCCAGGCGTCATGTCCAATAGATAAAACCGGTTTAACGGCGGCGGTATGATCACCAGCGGCGCGGCGTGCACGGTAGCTGTGGTGGGTTGGTACTGAATCAGCTCAAACAGCGGCTCGCGCAACACAACACTTCCAGCTGCGGTTGCGACATCCCTGCCTACAACAAATCCGCCGTCGGAATTCTGTGCGGGGAGCGGCCGTTTCAGTGCCAGATCGCCAACAAGGTGCAGCAACCCGTCACGAATATTTCGCCCACGTGTGCTGACTACCTGCTCGGTAAAAAGCGGGTTGAGCGGACTGTTGGAGGGGGCAAGGGCATCGGAAAGGTGTCTGATAAAAAGACGCAGTCTGGCTTTGTCGCTATCGGCAATGTGTAGGCCCTCGAGCCATTCATTGCTTTGTGTACTCCCTCCCTGCCACAGCTTCAGCAGGCGCCGACGCAGCGGGTCGTTCCAGGCAGCATGTGCAAATCGGGGATCGCCAAGCAGTTCGGCGAGGTCCCCACGGTCGGCCACGGCGTTCAGTAACTGCCGGACCGCTCGGACGCCCTGCTGCGCATGGTGGCACGGCTGGGAGCGAATTGTCTGGAGCACAGCCAGCAGGCTGTGGGAAAGTCCTTCGTCCAGCGGGCTCTGTTCAGTCTTGGAGCTTGGCGGCATCCAGCTATCCTTGTCCAGATACGGTAGGAGGTGCAGGCAGCGTAGCCTAGGTCAGCGCTTTGCCAGTGTGTTCCCCAGGGACGGCCTGATCACAGCTGGCTGTTTTTCTTCCATCAGAAAACGCATGATGAGCGGCGCGACGGCGTCGGCCCGGGTGATCAGAAACAGATGACCATCATCGATGACGTGCAACTCGGCGTTGGGGATTCTCCAGGCAAGCAGACGCATGTTTATCAGCGGGATGATAGGGTCGTCGTCACCGGCAAGGATCAGGGTAGGCTGCTTGATCTTGTGCAGCCAGTGAACACTGGTCCAGCCAATGCCGGCGAACAGCTGCCAGTAGTACCCAAGCTTGCCGGAGGAACGCACCTTCGAAGCGTGCGCCTGGGCCAGATCTGGATCCCTGCGGAATGCCCCGCCATAGATGTCAGGGGCTATCTCTACACCATAGGAGGGCTGAACGTAGCGCCTGGGGCTGGCCATTTTCAACAGTACTTTGGGTCGGCCAGGAACCATGACCGCACCGGCGGAGGTGGCGGCCAGGATGAGTTTCTTGCAGCGTTCAGGGTAATCCCGGGCAAACTGCTGGGCCAGCGCGCCGCCCCATGACACGCCGATGACGTTCACCTGGCCATAATCAAGATAATCGAGCATCCGCGATGCCAGCGTTGCCAGGCCGGAGAACCGCGAGGGCAGCATAGGCGTAGAGGAGCCGCCAACACCCGGTACATCGAAGGCGATGACCTCCAGATCCGGATCCAGTGCATTGACGAACGAGAAAATCAGCTCGAGATTCGCCCCGATGCCATTGAAAACCAGCAGCGGCGGCAAATTGCTTTTGCCGGGGCGAACGGCCGTTCGCAAAAACTGGCCATTCAGCTCGATGGTACGGAATACGAAGCCCTGCGACATGTATTGATCTCTTGATGACGCATCTTAGCGTTCGTGAACATAGGTGCCTGGCGCTGCTTCCATGGGAGGGTAATCCGCATGGCCGAGCTCCGCAGGAGCGGCTTTGAGCTTGCCTCCCCGCGCGTGTAGCCAGCCACGCCAGTGCTGCCACCAGGAGTCGGACTCCTTGGACGCGGACTCGAGCCACTTCTTCGGATCGGCGGGCATTTCGCTATTGACGAAAAAGCGCGACTTGGGGTTGCCGGGTGGGTTGAGGATACTCTGGATATGCCCGCTGGACGACAACACAAATTCACATTTGCCGCCTAACAGCTTGGCTGATTTGTAACAGGCTTCCCATGGCGTAATGTGATCGTTGAGACCCGCGATGCAGAAGAAATCGCACTTGATCTGCTTCAGGTCAATCGGTGTTCCGCAGACCTCCAGCGCGCCGGCTCGGGTCAGCGGATTGGTCTTGAACAGTTCCAGAAATTCGCCATGCAAGGCAGCCGGCAAGCGTGTGGTGTCGTTGTTCCAGAATAGAATATCGAACACCGGCGGCTCATTTCCCAGCAGATAGTTGTTGACCCAGTAATTCCAGATCAGATCATTCGGCCGCATCCAGGCGAAGACCTTGGCCATATCCCGCCCTTCCAGCACACCGCTCTGGTAGGACATGCGCCGCGCCGCTTCAATGGATTTCTCATCGGCAAACAGCGCAACCTGCGTTTTGACGTCCGTATCCAGCACGCTCACCAACATGGTGAACGAGTGCACCTTCTTCTCCTTCAGTGCGGCGTAATGACCAAGGAGCGATACGGTGGTTATACCGCCAGAGCAGGCGCCAAGCATGCTGATATCCTTGCTGCCGGTTATTCTCAGGATAACGTCGACAGCTTCCTTTAGTGCCTCGATATAGGTCGATAGCCCCCACTCGCGCTGCGCCTTGGTCGGATTGCGCCAACTGACCACAAAGGTCTGCATATGATTCACGGCGAGGTAGCGGGCCAGACTTTTTTCCTGGGACAGGTCAAAGACGTAGAACTTGTTGATCTGCGGCGGCACAACCAGTACGGGACGCTCATAGACCTCTTCGGTCAACGGCTTGTACTGGATTAGCTCAAGCACTTCGTTGCGAAAAACGACCGAACCCTTGGTGGTGGCGAGATTTTTGCCGACCTCGAAGGCGGTCATGTTGACTTGGCTGGGCATGCCGCCGTTATTGGCAATGTCCTGCACCAGATGGGTCATGCCGTCGAACAGGCTTTTGCCGCCTGTTTCGAAAAACCGCTTGAGCGCGGCGGGATTCAGCGCTGTGTTGGTCGGTGCCATGGCCTCGGTCATCAGGGCAATGACAAACTGCGCGCGGCTGACGTCCTGCGGCGCCAGGTCAGCAGAGGTAATCCATGTGTTGAGTTCCTTGCGCCACGCCAGATAGCCCTGCATGTAACGACGATATAGCGGGTTCTGATTCCAGGTTGGATCAGTAAAGCGCTTATCCTCGGGAGTGGGCGCGATATCGGACCGCCCTACCACCACGTCAGTAATGGCCAGGCCAAGCCGGCCCAGGTGTTTCAGGCTGTGTACTGGCTGTTTGATTGTCTGGCGCATCACCATTCGAGCGGTGCTCATCAAGTCGCGGGCCGGGATCCCCACCACCGGGTTAGGGCCAAGAATGCTTTCGGCGGCCTTGTGGCTGATGTCATCGCTATTTTTGTTGGCCATTTAACGCTCCGCAGCGGTGAGAAATTACTGTCATTATTACCTTGGCGCAGCGGATGCCGCGCTACAACCCTGGCCCAACTTGGAGGAGTTGGGGAAAATGACTAACTTTGAGACAAGTTAGCATGGGCGGACGAAGCTGTTAACAGCATTTCGCCGCCAAAGGCCGATTTGTATTCAACTGGAGCGAGGTTACAGTGACGTTACAGTATGGTTTCAGGGAACGAAGCGGACTGCTGAGGTATCGGGGTCGCGACTCGCCCCCGCAGCAGCCAACTGGTCCAGGTAAGATTCCCAGCGTATTTCCTGTTCAGTGGCCAGCTCGTAAAGATAATCCCAGCTGTACAGGCCCGTGTCGTGACCATCATCGAACACTAGCTTGAGCGCATAATTGCCGGTCGGTTCCACGTCGGTAAGCGCTACGTGCAGCTTGCCGGTCTGCAACACCGGCGTGCCGTGCCCACGTACTTCCGCCGAAGGGGAATGGACGCGCAGATATTCTGCGGAGAGTGTATAGCTACGGCCATCGACATAGCTGAGAGTTAGGGTGCGCGAGGTTTTGTGCAGCTTGATGTCGGTCGGAATGGGGGCAGACATGTAACCTAGCCTCGAGTGCAGCGGCTGGGACTGGCCGCAATCGGTCCAGTCCCGACGTTCGCTGGGGTTTTGTTTAGAGAATATACCGCGACAGGTCTTCGTTCACGGCCAGTTCGCCAAGATGCGCATCGACGTAAGTTGCATCGATAGTCATCACCTTGCCATCCTGCGACGAAGCCAGATCGCCGGCGCTGAAAGAAATTTCTTCAAGCAGGCGCTCAAGCACCGTATGCAGACGCCGCGCACCGATGTTCTCGGTCTTTTCATTAACCTGCCAGGCTATCTCGGCCAAACGGGCAATAGCATCGTCGGTAAATTCGATACCCAGGCCCTCGGTTTGCATCAGTGCTCGATACTGCTCGGTCAGGGAAGCGTCAGGCTCAGTCAGAATACGCTTGAAGTCATCAGGCGTCAGTGATTGCAGCTCAACTCGAATCGGCAGACGCCCCTGAAGTTCTGGAATCAGGTCTGACGGTTTGGTCAGGTGGAAGGCGCCTGATGCGATGAACAGGATGTGGTCGGTCTTGACCATGCCGAACTTGGTGTTTACCGTGCAGCCTTCGATCAACGGCAACAGATCACGTTGGACCCCTTCGCGCGATACATCTGCGCCGCTGCCGCTATCGGCGCGCTTGCTGACTTTGTCGATTTCATCCAGAAACACTATGCCATTCTGTTCCACCGCTTCGATGGCGCGAGCCTTGAGCTCATCTTCATTGACCAGCCTTGCCGCTTCCTCATCACGGATAAGCTTGAAAGCGTCCTTGACCTTCAGCGTACGGCTCTTGCGTTTGCCTTTACCAAAGCTGGAAAACATGCTTTGCAGCTGGTTGGTCATCTCTTCCATGCCGGGTGGAGCCATGATGTCGACACCAACCGGCGCTTCAGCTACTTCGATCTCGATCTCCTTGTCGTCCAGTTGGCCTTCACGCAGGCGCTTGCGAAACAGCTGGCGCGTGCTGTTGTCTTCCCGCGCTGGCAGGTCGCTGGTTCCCTGCCGAGCCGGGGGCAAGAGCGCGTCGAGAATGCGCTCTTCCGCTGCATCTTCGGCACGGTGACCCATCTTGGCAATTTCCTGCTCGCGGAGCATTTTCAGCGCTGCGTCAATCAGATCACGGATGATGGATTCGACATCACGGCCGACGTAGCCGACCTCGGTAAACTTGGTCGCTTCCACCTTTATGAAAGGTGCTTGCGCCAGTTTGGCCAGGCGTCTGGCGATTTCAGTCTTGCCTACGCCCGTAGGGCCGATCATCAGAATATTCTTCGGTGTTACTTCACTGCGCAGCGCATCAGGTAATTGCTGGCGCCGCCAACGGTTGCGCAGCGCGATGGCTACGGCGCGCTTGGCGTCTTGCTGACCGATGATATGCCGGTCAAGTTCGTGAACAATTTCGCGGGGGGTCATGGACATGCAGCTAATTCCGGGCGCCTCAGGTATTGGCGTCCAGCTCCTCGATTGTCTGGTTGTGATTGGTATAGATGCAGATTTCACCAGCAATGTTCAGACTCGATTCGACTATCTCTCGGGCCGACAGGTCGCTATGTCGCAACAGGGCCAGCGCAGCGGATTGCGCAAACGGCCCCCCCGAGCCAATGGCGATCAAGCCTTCCTCCGGCTCGATCACGTCGCCATTGCCTGTAATGATCAGAGATGCATCCTTGTTGGCTACGGCCAACAGCGCTTCGAGCCGCCGCAGCGCACGGTCGGTACGCCAGTCTTTGGCCAGTTCGACAGCGGCTCGTACCAAATTGCCCTGGTGCTTCTCCAGCTGTGCTTCAAAGCGTTCAAAAAGGGTGAAGGCGTCTGCGGTTCCGCCAGCGAACCCGGCGATGACCTGATCCTTGTACAGACGGCGGACTTTTCGAGCGTTGCCCTTCATGACGGTGTTGCCAAGGGAGACCTGACCATCCCCCCCGATGACGACTTTGCCGTGGCGGCGGACTGAAACGATTGTAGTCACACGCAGCTCCTGATTGGCTGGCAGATAGGAAGGGATGCGCGCTCAGTGCATCCCCGTTGACTTCTATCTGGGGTCAGGGGGCAGGAATTCAAGCTTTGACGGAGTAACGCCCGTCAGGGAGTGCCGGTACGCTGCTGGAGAAGAAGGTTTTCGAACCCATTGCCAGCCAGAGTCTGTTGAGCCTGGCTCAGACTGTTACGGTCTTGAAAGGGGCCAACCTGGACTCGGTACCAGGTTTCGTCGCCGGCCAGCTTTGCGCTTTCCAGCTGAACATCCAGCCCAAGCATGAGAATTTGCGCCCTCACGCGGTCGGCTTCGTTACGCTGACGAAAGGATCCAGCCTGCAGGAAAAACCGCGTGGCCGCCTTGGGCTTGGATGCTTCCTCAGCTTCGGGCGGAGCTGTTTCCGGAACCGAACTTTGCGGAATTATGACTTCAGACTCGGGTAGCAGGGTATAGAAATCGTAGCGCGGCTCGGCTGGTTTGGCTGGCTTGTTCTGCTGTGGTGGTTTGGGCGGGGTGACGTCGCGCTTGACCGACTCGCGGCCGGGCTCCAGCTGAAACAGAAAAGCTACAAAAAGCCCTATTACCAAGCCGCTGATCATCCATAACCACGGCGGAATCCCTCGTCTGGCTGCGGCTTGTGCGCGGCTTGCGCCACGTCGAGGGGCTGGTTTGCGTCCTTTAGCCATACTGCTTACATACGCTCCAATGTTTTGATGCCCAACAGGGTAAGACCTTGCCGGAGGGTTCGTCCAGTCAACGCAGCAAGGCGCAGACGGCTGTCACGCTGTGCCGGTTGGTCAGCCGCCAGCACTGGGCATTGCTCGTAAAAGCCCGAGAACCGGCCAGCCAGTTCGTAAAGGTAGTGACAGAGTACATGCGGGGTTCCCTCCCGGGCGACATAATTCAGTGTGTTGCCGAACTGCGCAAGATGCGCGGCAAGCTCGACTTCGGCCTCCTGCTCGAGCACCAGCGGACCCAGCGTATCGAGCTGCTCCATGCTGCTGCCCAGCTTGCGGAAAATGCTTGCTACCCGGGTGTAGGCATACATGAGATAGGGCGCTGTGTTGCCTTCGAAGCTGAGCATCTGTTCAAAATTGAAGCTGTAATCGCTGCTGCGGTGCTTGGACAAATCTGCATACTTCACCGCACCAATGCCCACCGCATGGCCGATCTGGGTCAGCTCATCGGCGCCCAGCTCGGGATTCTTCTGTTCGACCAGCCGATAGGCACGCTGCTCGGCCTCGTCAAGCAGGTCGATCAGCTTCACGGTACCGCCATCGCGGGTCTTGAACGGTCTCCCATCGGGCCCGTTCATGGTGCCGAAGCCCATGTGTTCAAGCTGCATTTCTGGCGGGACGAAACCAGCTTTGCGCGCGACGGCAAATACCTGTTGAAAATGCAGGGCCTGCCTCTGGTCGACGAAATACAGCACCCGGTCAGCCTGCAACTGGACATGGCGGTATCGCATCGCGGCCAGGTCGGTGGTGGCGTAAAGGTAGCCGCCGCCAGCCTTCTGCACGATGACCGGCAGCGGCTTGCCCTCGCTGTTGTTGAACTCGTCAAGGAACACGCAGCGCGCGCCGTCGCTTTCAGTCAGCAGGTCTTTGTCGATCAGACGCTGCACCACGTCGGCGAGCTGGTCGTTATAGGCGCTTTCACCGCGAACGTCCTGTTCGGTCAGGCTGACCCCGAGCCGGTCGTAGACGACCTGACAATGCCCAAGGGAAATCGAGTTGAAGCGGTGCCAGAGTTCCAGGCAGGCAGGGTCCCCGGCCTGAAGTTGCACCACGCGCTCGCGGGCGCGGTGGGCAAAATCCTCGCTTTCATCGAAACGCTTTTTGGCCTGGCGGTAGAAATTCTCCAGGTCGCCAAGTTCGGCCTCGGTATTTACGCTCTGCTCTTCGAGGAAGGCGAGCAGCATGCCGAACTGGGTGCCCCAGTCGCCGACGTGATTCTGGCGAATCACCTCGTGGCCCAGGTATTCGAGAATGCGCGCTACAGCGTCACCGATGATGGTTGAGCGCAAATGGCCGACGTGCATTTCTTTGGCCAGGTTGGGCGACGAGTAGTCGACCACCACCCGCTGCGCCGGCTGCGCTCTGGCGACGCCGAGATGCTCATCGGCCAGGGCTGACTCCAACTGAATGGCTAGCCAGACGCGATCCTGAAAAAAGTTGATGAACCCCGGACCGGCAATGCTGACGCTGGCGACGGCCTCGTGTTCAGGCAGGGCAGCAATCAGTTGCTCGGCCAGGTCACGCGGTTTCATGCCGGCGGGCTTGGCGAGCATCATCGCCAGGTTACTGGCGAAATCGCCATGCGCCTTGTCGCGAGCGGTCTCGACCTGGATATTCGGCGAGATGTCGGCGGAAAGAACACCTTGTTTTTGCAAAGTGTTGACGGCACTGGCAAGCAGCTGGCTGATGAGGTTTTTCATTGATAATCGGATATCCGGCAATGCCTGTGGAAAACCCGGCATTATCCGACTTAAAGGGCGTCTTGCCAAATCGGGTTTAACCGTGGGCTAGAACATGTCCAGCGGATCGACATCAATTGACCAGCGCACCTTGCGTGCCAGATGGTGTTGTTCAAGCTGCGGCAGCCAACTGTGCAGCAACTGGTGCAGTACCGAACGCTGCCCCGCCTGTATCAACAGCTGTGCGCGAAAGCGACCAGCGCGTCGCTCCATGGGCGAGGGAACCGGGCCCAGCAGCTCGATACCGGTGAATCCGGAGGACTCACATAGCTGTTCCGCCTGCTCGCAGGCCTCCTCCAGAAACTGGTTGGCGAGCGCCGCGACGTTGGCCTCGGCGCGCAGCAGGGCTATGAAGCTATAGGGCGGCAGTTGGGAAGCCTGGCGGGCTGCCAGTTCACGCTCCGCAATGGCGGCATAGCCATGCTCGGTCAAGTCGATGAGCAGCGGATGCTCAGCCATGTGAGTCTGGATCAGCACCTGCCCAGGTTTTTCAGCGCGACCGGCGCGACCGGCGACCTGAGTAATCAGTTGCGCCATGCGCTCTGGCCCACGGAAGTCCGCCGAAAACAGGCCGCCGTCAGCGTCAAGAATGGCTACCAGGGTCACGTCTGGAAAATGGTGTCCCTTGGCGAGCATCTGCGTTCCCACCAGAACGCAGGGCTCGCCGCTCTGAATGCGCCGAAGCATGGTCTGCATGGCTTGTTTGCGCGACATGGTATCGCGATCAATACGCAGCACTGGAAAGTCGGTGAAATGGCTAGCCAGATATTCCTCGGCGCGTTCGGTTCCGGCACCCAGCGGGCGAAGGTCTTCTCCGTTGCACTTGGGGCACTTGCGGTCTATCGCACGCTGGCTTGCGCAGTGGTGGCAATGCAGATGAGCCGGGGATTGGTGAACGGTCATCCGTGCATCGCAGCGTTTGCATTCGGCTATCCAGCCACAATCGTGGCACATCAAGGTTGGCGCAAAGCCGCGGCGGTTGATGAACACCAGAACCTGATTGCCCTGACGAAGATGCTCGCCCATGGCTTGCACCAGCGGTCGCGACAGGCCGGCATCCAGCGGGCGGCTGCGAATATCCAGGCATTGAAAGCGTGGCGGGCTGGCGTTGCCGGCGCGCTGTGTCAGGCTTAGTCGCTGATAGCGGCCGCGCTGCACGTTGTGCAGGCTTTCCAGTGACGGCGTAGCGGAGCCCAGCAGAATGCCGGTCTTCTCCAGATTGGCTCGATAGACCGCGATGTCCCGGGCGTTGTAGCGCAGGCCTTCCTGCTGTTTATAGGACAAATCATGTTCTTCATCGACAATGATCAGGCCCGGCCTTGCCAGGGGGGTGAAGACGGCTGAGCGGGTACCAATGATTATCCCTGCTTCGCCATCGCGTGCGGCGATCCAGGCGTCGAGGCGCTCGCGGTCGTTGAGGCCTGAGTGCAAAATTACCACGGGGACGGTAAAGCGCTGGCGAAAACGTTCCAGTGTCTGGGGCGTCAGGCCGATTTCCGGAATCAATACCAGCGCCTGACGGCCTTGTCGCAGGCAATGCTCGATTGCCTGCAGGTAGACCTCGGTCTTGCCGCTGCCGGTAACCCCCTCCAGCAGCCAGGCGTTGAACCCTGACGCCTCGCTCTTATCTGACGCGCCCATCGACTGAAGAATTTGGGCCAGCGCGGCGGCCTGCTCAATGTTGGCCGTCAGCGGCGCTTCTCTTAATAAAGGCAAGGGCTCGCTGGTGTGATGGTGGGACTGGCTGATGCGCTGTACCAGTTTTTTGCGCTCCAGCAATTCCAGGGTGTCGCGGCTCAAGCCCCACTGACTTATGAGTGCGTGGGACAGTCCATGGGGGTGTTTTCCCAAGGCCAGAATAGCCTGTTTCTGCTTGGGTGCGCGGCTTACGGCGGGGTGTTCGGCATAGGCGCCGGTAGTCAGCTGCCACAACATATCCTGACGTGCCAGCGCTGCCTCGCCCTGCCGCAGCAGCACCGGCAGGGCGCTGCTGAGTGTGTCGCCAAGGCCATGTTGATAATAGGCGGCAGTCCAGGTACAAAGCTGCCACAGAGTCTCGGGCAGCAGCGGCTCCAGATCGATCAGTTCCACTGCCCGCTTGAGTTTTTCACTCGGAACCTCCGAGGTGTCGCTGATGCGCGCAACTACGCCCACCAACTGCCGGTTCCCGAACGGGACCCGCACGCGCTGGCCAACATGCAGGTCCTCGACCCGCGCGCCAGTGGGGGCGCTGTAATCGAAGAGGCGACGTAGCGGTGAGGGTAGGGCAACCTGAAGAATCGGGCCGGACACAAAATACTCCCTGGTTTATTGGTGGGTGATGGTAGCACCACCAGGGGGCGGCGAGGCATGCTTGCGTCTGCAGGGGATTCTGTTATGATCGCCGACCTATTTTCCGCTACTTGCTTGTTAATTGGTAACGGTAGGAATTATCCAGTGCGGTGCCTGATCAGGTTGGTCCGGTGGCGGCACACAAAACCGAGGAATCACCATGAAAGCTGATTTGCATCCTAAATACGAAATACTCGAAGCTACCTGCAGCTGCGGTAACGTGATCAAGACCCGCTCCACACTGGGCAAGGGTATTCACCTGGACGTGTGCTCTGAATGCCACCCGTTCTACACCGGCAAGCAAAAGATGCTGGACACCGGTGGCCGTATCGAGCGCTTCAATCAGCGTTTCGGTGCCGTCAGCACCAAGAAGTAAGATCAGGCCAGCCATTAAGATGGCAACGCGTGATATCAGAAAGGCGCTCCATTGGGGCGCCTTTTTTGTGTGCTGGTGTTTTGTCCTGCCGGTGCTGGCTGATGGGTGTGTCATGCCGGTCGGCGCCGAACCTGTGACCAGTCGCTTTGTTATAGACGGCGATACCCTTGAACTGGGCGACGGCCGTCGCGTGCGGCTGATAGGTATCAATGCACCGGAAACGGGCAAGCAGGGCAAGCCGTCGGAGCCCTTCGCCAATGCCGCGAAGACACGGCTACAGACCCTGGTGCAGGCTGCAGATATCAGACTCGTAGTTGGTGTAGAAGCCAAAGATCGTTACGGCAGAACCCTGGGCCACCTGTTCGATGCTGACGGCAAAAACATCGAAGAGCAGTTGCTGCGCGATGGAATGGGTTTTGCGCTGGCGGTGCCTCCCAACCTGGCGTTGATTCAGTGTCACGGTGACGCCGAGCGTCATGCCCGTCAGATAAAGCAGGGCGTGTGGCAGCAATCCCCGGTGATAGAAGCCGCTCAGGTGCGAAAGGGTGGCTTTCAGATCATCACTGGTCGGATCGAATCGACAAGCAGGGCGGGCGGTTACGTTTGGCTGGAGCTGGACGGTTCCGTGGTGCTGCGTGTCGGCAAGCGTGATCGACACTATTTTGGCAGCCTCGAGCTGGACGGCTTGCTGGGTCGCAGAGTTGAGGCTCGTGGATGGGTTATTGACCGGCGTGGCAACAGCAGCGTAAAAGCAGGATATAAACCCTTTATGCTGCCCCTGCGCCATCCCGTGATGTTGGAGCTCGAATGATCTCTATCCTGCGTATTGCTCCCCTCGTTCTGCTATTGCTGTTGACTGGATGCGCGGTTAATCCGGTTACCGGTAAGAAAGACTTCGTGATGATGTCAGAGGCGCAGGAGCTGGCGCTCGGTCGCCAGGCCAGCGCACAGATTGAGCAACAAATGCCGCTAGTCGAGGACGCCGCGCTGCAGGCCTATGTTCAGAACGTAGGCGAAAAGCTGGCGCAGAAAAGTCATCGCAACCAGCTGAACTACGAATTCGCTGTGGTTGATTCGCCAGACATCAATGCCTTCGCCCTGCCGGGCGGGTACCTGTATATCCATCGGGGCTTGTTGGCCTATCTGAATTCGGAGGCCGAACTGGCAGCTGTTTTGGGTCACGAGATCGGCCATGTAACGGCGCGCCATGGTGTGCGCCAACAAAGCATGTCGATGGGTACCGGCTTGCTGGGTGCCTTGGTGGCAGCGGGTACCGGGGTCAGAGCCGCCGGTGACCTGAGCAATATGTTGGGTACTGCGCTGGTGAGAGGGTACGGCCGCGACATGGAACTGGAAGCTGACGGCCTCGGCGCCGAATACCTCGCGCGTGCGGGGTACCGCCCGGATGCGGTGTTGGATGTAATCGGGGTGCTTAAAAATCAGGATAGTTTCGCTCGGGAGCGCGCCGCCGCGCAGGGGCGTCAGGTCGCCGGTTATCATGGATTATTTGCGACACATCCCACCCATGACCAGCGTCTGCAGGAAGTCGTCGCACAGGCTCAGAATCTTACGGTCGACGCCACCCAGCGTACGGGTCGAGATGAATATCTGAAAGCCATCGAGGGGATGGTTTACGGGGACAGTCCGGAGCAAGGAATTGTTCGGGGGCGTAATTTCTACCATACGCAACTTAACCTTGCACTGGAATATCCGCCGAGCTGGGTGGTGGTTAACCAGCCGGACGTCCTGCTTGCACACACTCCAGACCAGAGCGCTTTCATCGCCCTCACTATGCAAGCGGTGCCCGACGGCTCAGGCGCCGAAGACGTCCTGGCGCAGCGCGTGGGCAATCAGCGTCTGGTAGCCGCCGAGAACTTCTCGGGTAAAGGGTTCACCGGAACAACCGCGGTTATTCCCGGCGACCAGGCGCGTCGGGTTGCTGCCATTGTGCGGGGAGGGCAGGCTTTTCTGTTCGTAGGTGCCTTCAAGGGCCGGGGCCCGCTGGAAAACTACGACGACGCGTTTTTATCGGTTATCCGCAGTTTTCGCCCGTTGAGTGCGGCGGACAGGAAGCGGGCCCAGCCACTGCATGTGCGACTGTACCGGGTGCGCCGGGGCGATAGTTACGAACAGCTGGCCGAAGAGAGTCCGCTGGGCGAGCAGGCCGAAGCGCAGTTGCGGTTGCTCAACGGGGACTGGCCGGACGGGCAGCTGAAAGCAGGGCAATGGCTCAAAGTCATACGATAATGTCCTTGACATTGATGTGGTGAATAATCTTGTCCGCATAATGGCTTTTCTGTATTCTCTGCCGTCCGCATGAGCCACCTGACCGGAAAAAATTGACCATGTCTGATCTGAGAACCGATGCACTCGACTACCATGCCAACCCGCGTCCGGGTAAGTTGAGTGTCGAGCTGACCAAGCCTACCGCCACTGCCCGCGATCTGGCCCTGGCTTATAGCCCAGGGGTTGCCGAGCCTGTGCGTGAAATCGCCAAGGATCCCGAAAACGCCTACAAGTACACCGGCAAGGGCAACCTGGTTGCGGTGATTTCCGACGGTACCGCCATTCTTGGCTTGGGCAACCTCGGCCCGCTGGCGAGCAAGCCGGTAATGGAAGGCAAGGGTGTGTTGTTCAAGCGTTTCGCTGGTATCGATGTGTTTGATATCGAAGTCGAATCGGAGAGTCCGCAGGCATTTATCGACACCGTCAAGCGCATATCATGCACGTTTGGTGGCATCAACCTGGAAGACATCAAAGCTCCCGAATGCTTCGAGATTGAGCGCGCTCTGATCGAGCAGTGCGACATTCCGGTATTCCATGATGACCAGCACGGCACCGCAATCGTGACTGCCGCCGCGATGATCAACGCTCTGGAGCTGGCCGACAAAACGCTGGAAGACGCGAAGATTGTTTGCCTGGGCGCTGGCGCTGCGGCAATCGCTTGCATGAAGCTGCTGGTAAGCATGGGCTGCAAGGTCGAGAACATCTATATGCTCGACCGCAAGGGCGTGATTCACGCGGGCCGCGATGATCTGAACGAGTACAAGGCCATTTTTGCCACCGAAACCGACAAGCGCACCCTGGCTGATGCCATGAAGGGCGCTGACGTGTTTGTCGGCTTGTCGGGTCCGAATCTGCTTAAGCCGGCCGAGCTCAAGTTGATGGCTGAAAATCCGATCGTGTTCGCGTGCTCCAACCCTGATCCTGAAATTGATCCGGCGCTGGCCCACGCCTCGCGCCCTGACGTGATCATGGCAACCGGTCGTTCGGACTATCCGAACCAGGTTAACAACGTATTGGGCTTTCCCTTCATTTTCCGTGGGGCGCTGGACGTTCGAGCCACCCGCATCAATGAAGAGATGAAAATTGCCGCGGTACATGCCATCCGCAAGCTGGCTAAAGAGCCGGTTCCGGAATACGTTTCTCAGGCATACGGCGGTATCAAGCTGGAGTTTGGCCGTGACTACATCATTCCCAAGCCTATGGACGTCCGTCTGATCGAAGAAGTGCCTGCTGCCGTAGCTCAGGCAGCGATCGATTCCGGTGTGGCGACTCGTCCCTACCCGGCGCACTACCCGCTGAAGTCAGTCGAAGACTGCATCTAACCAGTTGGCAATGAAAAACCCCGCTTCGGCGGGGTTTTTTGCGCCCGTTTGGTGGTCTTGAATTGAGCCTGTGCTGATTCATCCTCTTCCGGCTAGGTAAAGACCGCTATTCGAGGGTCAATTCGGGGTCCTACAGGCCGCGTGCTATCAAATAGGCCTGTATCTTTTCGCGAAACGGCTGGACGCCACAAGAGGCCTTTACCAGTCGCCACCTTTCGGTTTGATCCAGTCAATCTTGCGGGTCTGGAACCGCGGCGAGCTTCATCTGTCATAAACTTGCCATAAACCGCTTGACGGCAAAACTCAGGGGCCTATAATACGCCTCTCTCGAGTCGAGACGCTTTGGATAAAGCGTTTAGCAATCAATAAGTTAGCGATAATTTAGGGGTTGACAGATTGGAGGGAAGGCGTAGAATGCGCCGCTCTGGAGGGGTTGGCTTGAAGGCCTTTGGAGAGGCGATGGGATAGCCCATCGGGGTTTGAAAGGAAGGTGTTGACACGGAGCATTGCTCCTGTAGAATGCGCCTCCCTGGCACGGAACGGCAAGGTGGTTTCGGGTCATGCAAGCGGTTGGTGAGGTGGTTAAACGCTTCGCTAAAAGGCTTGACAGATTAGAAGGTTAGCGTAAGATACGCGGCCTTGGTCAGA
>DRFO01000022.1 GCA_011050525.1 Halopseudomonas xinjiangensis | reverse complement strand
GTCTTCAATGACGGAAGAGCAACGGATGGAAGCTCAGCAACAAGCTGAACAGGACGCTCTGCGGGAAATCACCACGTTCTATTTTGATTTTGACACCTCTGAAATCAAGCCTGAAGCTCGTGACGTTCTGGTCGCTCACGCACGCTACCTTTCCAGCAATCCCCGTCAGAAGGTGCGTCTTGAAGGCCACGGCGACGAGCGTGGTTCCAAGGAATACAACCTGGCTCTGGGTGAGCGTCGGGCCAATGCTGTTCAACGCTTCCTGATTGTAAATGGTGTTTCACGGGGCCAGATGGAAACCGTAAGCTATGGTGAAGAGAAGCCGGCGGTCATGGGTTCGTCAGAAAGTGCTTGGGCACAGAACCGCCGCGTACAGCTCGAATTCGAGTAAACGCACACACAACATCAGGTTAAACCCATGAGAAAACAGCTCATGGCGGCAGTGATTTTTCCGCTTGCTCTCGGGCAGGCGGGAATGACGCTGGCGCAGTCATCTACGTCCGCTTTCCAAAGTAACGCATCGGAAGCCCAGCGCAAGGCCAATTCCAGCCAGGCAACGTCTGAGCTCTTCTACATGATCCAGCAACTCCAGAGCGAGGTGCGGCGGCTTCAGGGTGAGACAGAAGAGCAGCGACACCTGATAAAGCGTCTGCAGGATCAGGGCAGAGACCGTTACATTGATCTGGATCAACGTATTCTCGATCTTTCCGAGAAGGTCCTGGCGCAGCCTAAAGCTGCTGAAGCAGCGGGCGGGGGTGCTGAAGCCGCGCCGGAGAAGATGCGTGAATATCGCCAGCCGGGGGCCGAGGAACGAAAGGCCTATCAGGCCATTCAGGATCTCATTCACGACCAGAAAAAATACGACGAAGCCATCAGCGGGCTTTATGAGTTTATTGACAAGTATCCCGAAGGGGATCTTACGGTGAACGCCTATTACTGGCTGGGAGAGGTCTATCTGGTTAAACCTCAGCTTGAACAGGCTCGACAAGCGTTTTCGATTGTCGCAACGCGCTATGCGGATCATCGCAAAGCGCCGGACGCTGTATACAAGCTAGGTGTAACGCTTGATCAGCTTGACAAGAAAGCGGACGCTCGCAGGCAGATGGAGCAGGTGATTAACGACTACCCCAAAACAGAAGCAGCGAAGCTTGCCAGGAAATTTTTGGACTCCGGTCAGGGTTGATATCTCGGGGTGATCAAAAAAATATTAAGAAACATGGCGCGAAAGGGTTGATCGTCGGGGAAAAATCATTACTATATGCGCCTCGCTTGGGTCGTTAGCTCAGTTGGTAGAGCAGTTGGCTTTTAACCAATTGGTCGATGGTTCGAATCCATCACGACCCACCATATTCGATACTCCGAGGCAGCCAATCGCTTTGGAATCGATCAGGGTCCAGGCGCTGGTCACAAGTTTTGGGTCGTTAGCTCAGTTGGTAGAGCAGTTGGCTTTTAACCAATTGGTCGATGGTTCGAATCCATCACGACCCACCATATTTTACGATTTACAATGTTGAAGTTTAAAGGGCTGCAGAAATGCAGTCCTTTTTTTTGGTGCGCCAGGCATGGCGCGCAGCGCCTTGATGGCGCTATTCCCTGAGCTGTGGTGGCAATGGGATGACTTGGCGGTGCAAGTCCGCTACCGACCCGGCAAGGGGAACGGTTAGCCGAACGGCAAGGGTGTCCACCGCGAGGTGGAATCTGAAGGAAGCCGAAGGCAAAGCACAGACCTGACGAACAGAAATCGCATACGAGGCGGTGCTATCGGGTAAGACGGCCAATATCGTCAACGCCCAATACTTGCACAGCAGATAGCGTCGTAGATGCGGCAGGTATAGGTGTGAAGGTCGCGTGTCTTACCCTGGGAGATCTGAGTGTCTGCCACTGTGCTACTCACGTCGTGAGACGTGGGGATGGATGCTCAGAAGTCAGCCGAGGCCGTAGTAGGTGTCTTGCCGGACACTGAAGGGCTGAACATGGTCTGCCGCCAGTAGTCGGCGGGCATTCTTCAACCGTTTATGAAGGCAGCATTGATTCGGATGGATCAGACTGTGACGAAGGCAGCCGGACAGTCTCCGGTCATGAGCGTCGCCAGTGCCGAGGCGGTTGAAGGGTGTGCGTCGGGAACGAACGCGGAGCCGAACACGCTGATGGAGGTTGCGCTGTCGCGTGACAACCTGATGCGTGCGTATCAGCGGGTGTGTCGCAACAAGGGCGCGGCTGGCGTGGATAACATGTCAGTAGCTGACCTCAAGCAGCACCTGCAGCAACACTGGACAGTCGTGCGCGAGCGCATACTGGCCGGGACTTACCAGCCACAGACCGTCCGCCGGGTCAGCATTCCCAAGCCGCAAGGCGGGGAACGCCTGCTCGGTATCCCGACGGTACAGGATCGTCTGATCCAGCAAGCACTCCATCAGGTGCTGAGTCCGGTGTTCGAGCCAACCTTTTCGGAATCGAGCTACGGATTCAGGCCGGGGCGCAGCGCCCATCAGGCGGTTCTCGCCATGCAGGCTCACGTGAGTGAAGGTCATCGCTGGGTCGTTGATATCGATCTGGCGCAGTTCTTCGACCGCGT
>DRFO01000021.1 GCA_011050525.1 Halopseudomonas xinjiangensis | reverse complement strand
CGGCGGTAATCAGGCCTTGCTTGGTGCCTTCGATGGTCATATACGCGGGTGTTGGCATGAGAGCTCTCCTTGCCTGGTTCATGGATCGAGACTGATCCGGGAACCAAATATCTATCAAGAGCCGTGCCAGAAATAACTATTACTTTTTTTTCAAAGAGTTAGGTTTTCGAAAACAGTCCAATAGAAGCAATATGTGAAGCCTGTCACAGAAAATTGCGCAACTTCTTGCGCAGCGCTGTGCAAGAAGTTGCGCAGTGCTCTGTAAGCCTTTCTACTAAAGCGTTTCAGCCATCTATCCACAGACTTATAAACAAAAAAGCGGCAACTTCTTGCTCAGTTGCTCACTGCTCCCAGGGTTCTCCTTTCGTCCGCTCTGTTTGCTTTATCCGCGTGTGCATGGCTGCCTTGGCAAGCATGTTGGCACTAACCGGTGCGGTCATGAACAGGAAAATTGTGATGAGCAATTCATGCACGCTCAAGCTTCCACTGGTGCTACTGAAGTAGATCAGCGACCCGATAACCATCGCTCCCACTCCGAGCGTTGTGGCCTTGGTCGGACCATGCAGACGCATGAAAAAATCGGGGAGTTTCAGCAAACCGATGGAGCCAATGAGGGCAAACACGCTACCGACCAGAATCAGGACTGCCACAATCCATTCAACCCAAACGGATGAATTCATCTCAGCTTCCTCATTCGATAATGTCCCCGCGCAGCAGATGCTTGGCAACAGCCACGGTACCTACGAAGCCCATCACTGCTATCAGCAGCGCCGCTTCGAAGAATATGTTCGAATCCAGATACAGCCCGAGCAGCATAATCAGGGCAATGGCGTTGATATATAGGGTATCCAGCGCGAGGATCCGATCCGGTAGATCCGGCCCTTTGAGTAGCCTGGCCAGATTAAGCAAGACTGCTACTGACATTATTCCCAAACAGAGCATGATTACGGCCTGGAGCATTCGAACACCTCCATAAGGGGCTTTTCATAGCGTTGCTTGATGGTATCGATCAACACCTGCGGATCGGCGATATCCAATCCGTGAATCAGCAAAATTTTCCGATCATCGCTGATATCTGACGACACGGTACCTGGCGTAAGGGAGATAGTACTGGCCAGCAAGCTGATGGCGAACTCGTGCTCAAGCTCCAGCGGATACTCGACAAATGCCGGTCGCAGCCTGGCGCTTGGGCCAAGAATGAGCCTGGCTACGTCCAGATTGGCCGTAAGGATATCCAACAGTACCCTAAGGCCGAATTTCATCAGCACCAGCGGCCGGCGCAAGACAGGCGGGTCAGGCCAGAACACATCAGTAAACAAGGGAATCAACCAGCCAAGAAAGACTCCCATGACCAGATTGCCGACCGAAACGCCATTGGTGATCAGCAACCACACTACAACCATGAAGAAACTCAGCCAGGGGTGTGGCAGGAACTTTCTGGGCGATATCATGGGTTACCTCCGGCATTGACTGGTAACGTCGACAGCACCTGCTCGATATAACCGGCGGGACTCAGAATCTGCCGAGCGGTAGCATCCAGATAGTCGAGCAGCGGGTCCGCAAATATGACCAGTAGCGGACTGCTGAGCAGCAGCAACCCGACGGCCACCATACGTACCTTGTCCACTGGCTCACCCGCAGAGGAAGACGCCTCGCTTCGCCAGAAAAGAGTGCTGCCAGCGCGACTCATCGCGACCAGCACTACTAGTCCGCTGCTAAGCACCACCGAATACAGCCACGCAGCTTGCCCGCCGGACTCTACCGAACTCAGCAACAATACCTTGCCGATGAACCCGGACAACGGCGGCATGCCTACAATGGAAATGGCAGCGATGAAGAAAATGGCACTGAAGAGCATCACCGATGGCAGCTGCGGGCCAGCGAGCAGCCGCGCGCCATAGCGGGGGCCGCGCGCTCTGGCTATGACGCCTGCGAGCAAAAACAAGCCACCGCTGACCCAGGTTGAATGGATCAGATAGTAAAGACTGGCGGTTAGTGCCTGCTGGTTACCCATGGCTATGCCGGCCATCAGAATACCCACCGACAGCACCACCAGATAGGCCACCAACCCGTTCAGGGTGCTGGATGCCGAAGCACCGATGGCTGCCAGGACAACGGTGCCCAGACCAATAGGCCAGAGCCAATCGTTGATCAGATAGGCCAGGGGTCCCGCGTCCTCTCCGAACATCAATGTATATACGCGAAGAATGGAGTAGAGCCCCACCTTGGTCATGATCGCGAACAGCGCAGCAACCGGAGCTGAAGCCGCGGCGTAAGCGCGTGGCAACCAGAAATACAAGGGAAACATCGCGGACTTCAGACCAAAAACGATCAGCAGCAACATCCCTGCTGCGCCAATCAACGGCGCATCCGCTGCCGATGTGTCAGCTATGCGCACCGCCAGGTCAGCCATGTTCAGGGTGCCCGTCAGCCCGTACAGCGTACCGACTGCAATCAGAAACAGCGCAGAACCGAATAGATTGAGCAGCACGTAATGCAACCCTGCCCGGACCCTTGAGGAGCCGGCACCATGGAGCAGAAGTGCATAGGAGGCGATGAGCAGAATTTCGAAGAACACAAACAGGTTGAACAGGTCGCCCGTCAGGAAAGCCCCGTTTATGCCCATCAACTGGAACTGGAACAGCGCGTGGTAGTTGCGTCCCAGGTTGTCATCACCCCGTATTGCATAGAGCACCGAGGCGCTCGCCAGCACGGCGGTGATGAGCAACATCAGCGCCGCCAGACGGTCGACTACCAGGACGATCCCGAAAGGCGGCGCCCAATTTCCGGCTGCGTAGACTTCAATGCTCTGCCCCGCCTGACCCACCAGGGCCAATGCCAGAGGTATCTGCAACAACGTGGCTACCAGTGAAATGCTGCGCTGGACTGAGGTGCCGCTTCGGGCCATCAGTAACAAGCCGGCGCCGACAAACATCGGCAACAGTATCGGCAGAATTGGCAAATGATTCATCCCTGATCTCCCTTGCCATCCACATGATCGCTATCGAGCTCGCCCTGGGCACGTAGCGCCAGCACCAGCGCGAAGGCAGTCATCGCAAAACCGATAACGATTGCCGTCAGCACCAGTGCCTGGGGCAGAGGGTCGCTATATTCACTGGCCTGACCCAATACCGCCGGCATGCCTGTGTTCAAACGGCCCATGGCAAACAGGAACAGGTTCACCGCGTAGCTGATCAATGTAAGTCCGACAACGACTGGAAAGGTGCGCGCACGCAGAAGCAGATACACGCCCGACATGGTCAAAAGGCCCAGCATGGAGGCATAAAGCAATTCCATCAGAGGACCTCCCGCGCAGAACGGGTACCAGACAGCTTACCCATATTTGTCAGGATCAGTAGCGTCGCGCCGACCACCGTAAGGTAAACGCCCAGATCAAACAGCATCGCAGTAGCCAGCTCGATTTCTCCTACCAGCGGAACATGGAAATAGTCGAAGGCGCTGGTCAAGAAGGGGTAGCCAAACGCCCAGCTTCCAAGCCCCGTGAGGCCGGCAACGATTACCCCTGCCCCTGCCAAGTAGTGGTAATTAATGCCCCAGCGTTTGCTGGTCCACTGCTCCCCGTTAGCAACATACTGCAGAATCAGCGCGACCGCAGTGATCAGGCCGGCGATGAACCCGCCGCCCGGCAGGTTGTGCCCACGCAGGAAGATATAGACCGATACCATCAGCGCCAGGGGCAGAATCAGCCGGGACAGATTGACCAACAGGAGCGGATGCGGATCTCTCGCCCACTGACGGCCGAATGAATCGGTGTCAGGAATGCGCAACCGTAATCCGTCGATCAAGGCATAAATTCCAACGCCGGCGATGGCCAGTACCGATATCTCCCCCAGCGTATCGAAGCCGCGAAAATCCACCAGGATGACGTTCACCACATTGGTGCCACCGCCACCTGTATAGCTGTTTTCGAGGAAGAAGCCGGCGATGGTCTCATATGGACGGGTCAGGACAGCCAGCGACAACCCCCCCACCAGCAAGCCGGCCAGGCCCGCCAGACCAACGTCTCGTATGCGCCGCGCATGGCTGGATTCGGCTGGCGAGCTCCGCGGCAAAAAGAACAGCGCGAGCATCATCAGAATGATCGTAACCATTTCGACCGACAACTGGGTCAGCGCCAGATCAGGCGCTGAGAAGCGGGCAAAGGTGAGAGCCACCATCAGCCCGACTACGCTCAGCATGATCAGCGCAACCAGCCGGCGCCGATGCCAGCACGCCGTGGCGATAGCCGCGACAACCAGTATCAGCGCGCCGACAAAGGTCACCCCGTCCACCGGCGTGAGCGCTACGCTACCCCTCAACGTGGGCAGGCGAACCAGCCAGAAACCGGTCACCGTCAGCGCTGCGATAAGCATCCACGCCACATACCGTTGCAGCGAAGCGTTTTCCAGCAACAAAGTGAACTGCCCTGCCCCCCGAACAAGAGCTTGCACCGCACGCTCGAATATCAGCTTGCCGTCAATTTCCGGCAATTGATCGTACCAGTCGAAAACCCGCCGCCGGGTAGCGTAGACCAGCACCCCCGCCACTAACGCCACGATGCTCATCATTAATGGCAAATTGAAGCCATGCCACATGGACAGGCTGTACTCGGGGAGCTCTCCTCCCAGGGTCGCGCTGGCCGCCACTGCCAGTAGACTGGCCACCGTGTAGGCTGGAACCAGACCCACCAGCAAACAGAGCGCGACCAGTATTTCAACAGGCACCTTCATGTAGCGGGGTGGCTCATGAGGCGGGTACTTCGGCAGATTGACCGGTTTGCCGTTGAAGAACACGTCATGCACAAACCGGAGTGAATAGGCTACCGAGAAGACGCCCGCCAGGGTCGCCACCAGCGGAATGATCCAGCTGTAATTGCCGAACTGTTCCTGCTGCAAGGTTTCGGTGAAGAACATTTCCTTGCTGAGGAAGCCATTCAGCAATGGCACTCCGGCCATCGCCGAGGCCGCAACCATCGCCAGAGTTGCGGTGTGGGGCATATAACGCCACAAGCCATTGATACGCCGCATATCGCGGGTGCCGGTTTCGTGATCGATAATACCCGCCGCCATGAACAACGAGGCCTTGAACGTGGCGTGGTTGATGATGTGGAATACCGCAGCTACCGCAGCCAATTGCGTATCCAGCCCGAACAGCAACGTGATCAGACCCAGGTGGCTGATGGTCGAATAGGCGAGCAGCCCCTTCAGGTCATGTTTGAACAGCGCGGTACACGCCCCGATCAGCAGCGTAGCCATGCCGGTGACGCTGACCAGGAAAAACCACAGATCCGTGTCCGAGAGAGCCGGATACAACCGGGCCAGTAAAAAAACACCCGCCTTTACCATGGTCGCCGAATGCAGGTAGGCCGATACGGGCGTGGGTGCGGCCATGGCGTGGGGCAGCCAGAAATGGAACGGAAACTGCGCCGACTTGGTAAAAACCCCAAGTAATACCAGGACCAGCACCACCGGATACAAGGCGTGGGCGCGGATGATATCGCCCGACGCCAACACATCAGTGAGCTCATAGCTGCCGACAATCTGGCCAAGCAGCAATACCCCCCCCAGTAGGGCCAACCCGCCACCGCCGGTTACTGCCAGCGCCATACGCGCGCCCTTGCGCGCATCAGTGGAATGCGACCAATAGCCGATCAGCAGAAAGGACGACAGGCTGGTCAGCTCCCAGAAAAACATCATCAGCAGAAGATTTTCAGAGAGCACTATGCCCAGCATCGCGGCCATGAACAGCAGCAGATAAGCGAAGAAGCGCCCCATCGGGTCGTTTTTGGACAGATAGTAACGGGCGTACAAGATCACCAGTAACCCGATACCCATGATCATCAAGGCAAACAGAAAACCCAGACCATCGAGTCGGAAGCTCAGGTTCAGGCCAATTCGTGCAAGCCACGGCCAGCTCTGCACCACCGTTTCGCCCGCGAACACGGCGGGAACATGTTGCCACAACAGTACCAGCCCGCTAATCGGTGCCAGCATCGTCGCCAATGCGCAGAGGGAACGGCCACGGCGATCAGTCAAAAGTGGCAAAACGCTTCCCAAAAGGGGAAGCAATACTATCAGCGCCAAGGTCATGCAGGACTCACTCCGTTAAAGGCCTTTGCAGGCTTCTTCGTATGGCTGCTTTAAGGCCAGCACTGGCCTGAGATGCGGTCCATTATCCACAGACGGCCTGATGATGTCATGGCCCTTGGGCTCAGCTTTCCAGGGTTGGCCTTAGCTCGGCCTGAGCTTGGATAGAAACGATGCGGGATGGTTCGATCAGGCCCCACGGAAGGAATGCCCCAAAAGTTCTGCATTGAGCGAGGCTGGACCGCTCCCCGCCGGTCAGAAGTGCACCGATGGGGAACAGATTTTCAGGCTTACTTCGTAACGCGAGATTCACCATTGACGGTCAGCACCCTGACTCGATCACCTGGCGCAAAGGTAACGTTGTCGGAAATAGCCTGAACATAAGAGCGAGTCTGCCCGCCATCTTCAGTCACGGTAATCTCAACTCCCTGCGAGCGAGTCAGGCCTTCCTCGGCTGCCGAGCCGGCCAGGCCGCCTGCCACCGCACCGATCACACCGGCAATCATGCTGCCTCGGCCACCGCCAACACCGCTGCCAGCGATGCCGCCAACCGCCGCACCCGCCACCGAACCAATGGGCGTTTTGGTGCCTTCTATCTGGACTAGACGCACGGATTCAACAGTACCCATACGGACCACCTGCGGAGTACGCGCCTGATCGCGCGAATAGGTCTCCCCGCTCAGGCCCTTGGCGCAACCGCCAAGTACAAGCAGAAAGCCGAGCAGGCAGCTCATCAAAAAATGTTTTTTCATGGAATACCTCAATCTTGTAATGACCGTTCTAGGTTAGACGCAGTTGACCTTCAAATGTTGCGCTTTTAAACCGGCGGTTACAATCTGGGGCGGTCTACCTCGTCAGCGGTCAGATAGCCCTGACTGCTATCGAAGCGGGCACGCTTTTAGGCTAAAATGCGCGCGACTTTTAACTGGGAGCAGCTTGAACGGCTCTTCCACCTATTTTTGCTCGCTGTAACCAAGCCACAAAAAAATAACAATACGTGCCGGTTGCCGATCTGATCGGAGGCTCTGCATGCCCGTTTTTCAGACTGCATGGATGTATTATTTAGCTAACCCTGCGACAGCAGTAAACGCTTTGGCGTTGTTTTACGCAGTTGCCGGCAGCTGGCTTTGGGTGGCTACGCAGCTTCGTAGCGCCAGAGCCAACGCGCACCTGTCGACCAGCCCAGCGGTCGCCACCCCCTCCGACCTAGAGGCTGCAACCCAGCGGATCAACCGGGTGTTCTACGCAGTTGGCGGAGTCTGCATGACGCTGGCGCTGCTACTCAGCGTGATCAGCAGTCGCTTCTAGAAAAGCCAACTGCCGCAACTGACTGATAACCGGGTTAGCGTACTGCGCCAGCCACCACGCCCGGTACTCGACAGGACATTGGGCGAAACGCTGATCGAAGCGTTCCTGCTCGCGAGCCAGTTGGTCGGGCGTAAGCTCCTGACGCCAGTCCTTCATAATCAGATCGGGAACATCCGGTAGTTTTTCGAACGCCAGGTAGTTACTGGCGTATAACCGGTACGACGTGAGAATACTGCGATCAGTTTCGCGGGCGACTGCCCTGGCGTCAGGGTAACTGTCGGTTAGCGGTTGGCCGAACGCCACGTGGACCCGGCCCTTATAACCTGTGAGCCCCTTGGCTATGGAACTGTCGTCTTCGCCCGGCTGTTTGGTATAGGTGCCTGTGCGCTCGCGCTGCTCCAGTTCTCGCGCCTTCATCATGTCACAGGGGTCCCATTCATAGGCGATGGCCACCGGGACGATATTCAGCGAGCGAATCACTTCTTCGAACGGCTCGCTCCGGCGACTCATGCACAACATCTTGATGATAGCCGAGTCGGTCTCATCCAGGCCGTCCTTGGCGCGGCCCTCGCTCTGGGCAATCCACACCGAGTGGCCGGTCTGAATCGAGTGGTTTATATACGCAGAGAGTGACTGATAGGCCGCCAGCTTCTCGCGTCGACCTGTAACCGAACGGTGAACAATGAAACTCTTGTTCAGTCGCATCAGATCACTGACAAAGGGTCGCTGCAGGAGGTTGTCTCCGATCGCGATGCGCGGCGTCGGATGGCCGGTATGATATAGCGCATAGTTGATAAAAGCCGGGTCCATGACGATGTCCCGGTGGTTGGCCAGAAACAGGTGTGGAACGTCCTTGCTCAGGTTTTCAAGTCCGCTGTAGGTTACCTCCAGCGTGCTGCTTTCAATGATCCTGTCGAGATAGGGCTCAAGCCGATGCTGCAAGCTGGCTACGCAGTCAATGCCGCGCGCCTCGCGCTGCAAGCCGAACTGGACCAACCTGCTGGTCAAGCGCGGTGCCCAACGGAACGCGCGCGGAAAACGCCATTGCGCCAGCATGCCGGTCAGCTCCTTGTCGCCGGACAGGCGCTCCAGCACCTGAGGGACTTCAGCGTCGCTAAAGGGTCTTATCGCATCGAACTCGCCCATGTATTCCTCATTGCATAGATATAGCCGCGCATTATGCTGCGCTGGCGAACCAGTAACAATTACCTGAGTGCGGTTTCGCATGATTGGCGATCCGACTACACTGCTGAAAAGAAGGACCTTTGCAGTTATCCACCGACACTTGCTGGAGATCATTTAATGCAGGCTGTTGACGAAGCCGTGTTGCAGTGCCCCCATTGCGGCGAGCAAATCAGTCTGTTGCTCGACCTGACCGGTGGCGCCCAGTCGTATACCGAGGACTGCCAGGTATGCTGCCAGCCGATTCACGTCAGCCTGTGGATAAGCGAGGGAGAGGACGATTATCACGTCGATCTTCGCCGGGAACAGGACTAGCCATGCTCTGCGCTTATGAACCAGCCGATCTGGCCGAAGCCGAGCTGCTCAAGCAGGTCCTCTGGGCCCAGCACATACGTTGCCATATCAGCGGGCAGTATCTTCAAGGCGCTATGGGTGAATTGCCCGTGCACGGGCTGCTTGGCCTATGGGTTCATCCAGATGATCTTGGTCTGGCGCATGAGGTGATCGACTCCTGGCAGAAGGCCGAACCGATGGTCTCGGAAGACGATGAGCAGGCCTGCGAGCCTCCCTTCTAATGGCAGGCCGTCTTGCTCAGTTCACCCCTCCCGTCGCTGACACGCCTGCTGACTGGATGCCCAGCTGGAACCTTTCGCCTGGGCAGCGCGTGTTGATTCTACGTAAGCAGGACAACCGGCTCGAGTGCGTCCAGGTGCTGTGGAATCTCACCCCCGGGTGGCTCAAGGATCTCAGTCGCGCGCCCTTCAGCACCAACGCCGAACACCTGCATGACAAGCCCATGTTCCGTCAGCCATTGACCGAGCGGCGCTGCCTCATTCCAGTAGACGGTTTTTTTATCTGGCGGATGCAAGGCAAACGCAAACAACCCTGGTACCTGCGCAGACGTCAGGGCGGGCTTGCGCTGGCAGGTCTATGGGAGCGGTACAGCCTGGACGACGGTACCTATTGGGATAGTTGCGTGCTGATTACCGCACCAGCCAAAGGCTTGCCGGAACGCCTGGGAGCGCGAATGCCCGTCACGCTCAATCGCGGCGAGCAGGCCATCTGGCTGGCTTCGGCAACCGCGCCAATGGCACTGCAACCATTGTTATTGAATGCCGCTTCCCAGGTCGACATGATGTATCCAGTCACCCCCTCTGTGAGCAGCCCGGTCACGCACGGGGCGCACTGCTGCACCCCCAGCGGACAGATAATCACAGAACAGGCCCCCGCCTGATCAGACCTTGAACTGGTTGATCAAGCGACGTTGATGCTCCGCCAGCTTGGTCAGCGACGCACTGGCCTCAGACGCTTCCTGCGCACCGCCCGCCACCGACTTGGCGACCAGATCGATAGTGGTAACGTTGCGATTGATGTCTTCCGCCACGGCGCTCTGCTGCTCGGCAGCACTGGCGATCTGCGTGTTCATGTCATTGATGATGGATACCGCCTGGGTGATGGACGTCAGCGCCGCATCAGCTTCCTCCGCCTGCATTACGCTCTGCTCAGTCCGCGAGCGGCTCTGCTCCATAACCTTGACTGTCTCACGGGTGCCCAGTTGCAGTTGCTCGATCATGGTCTGAATTTCGGCAGTCGAATTCTGGGTTTTCTGCGCCAGGTTGCGCACCTCATCCGCGACCACCGCGAACCCCCTGCCCTGTTCGCCAGCCCGCGCTGCTTCGATTGCCGCATTGAGTGCCAACAGGTTGGTTTGCTCGGCGATGCCGCGAATCGTATCCAGAATGCCGGTTATGTTCTCGCTGTCTCGGGCCAGGGCCTGCACACTTTTCACTGCTCGCTGAATATCGGCGGAGAGGTTCTGAATGGTGTCTGCCGTCGCCTTCACCACTTCCCGGCCATGCATCGCAGAACCATCGGCATTGTTCGCCGCTTCTGCTGCCAGCGAGGCGTTACGGGCTACATCCTGGGCGGTAGCGGTCATTTCGGTAACCGCAGTGGCCACCAGATCAATCTCGCTGAGCTGTCTTTGCACGCCATCGTTGGTGCGAATGGCGATATCCGCCGTGTTCTCCGACGCATCGGTCACCTGTTGCACCGAGGCGACCACCTCGCGAATCATGCGCTGCAGCTTGTCCAGAAAGACGTTGAAGCCGCCAGCGATGGCGCCCAGCTCATCGGCACGCTCTACGTTCAGGCGCTTGGTCAAATCACCATCGCCGCGGGCGATATCATCAAGCATCGCTACCAGCTGACGCGCCGGCCGGGCCAGGCTGTAGCCTACCAGCGACATTACGCCCAATCCGATAAGCGCGATGACGAATCCAATCACGCCCATGAACATAGCGGAGCTTGATTGCTGCTCGTCCAGCTCGGCGTTCAGCGCCCCGAGGTCCGCCATCACCGCATCGAGTGGTAGCGTGATCATCAATATCCAGCGGGCGGTCTCGCTGATACGGATGGGCATGAACAGCTCAATATGCCCACCCGCTTCATCCAGTTCATAGCTGAAGGTATCGCCCAGGCTCGCCAAGGTCTGCATTTCCTGGGTATCAAGGACCTTGCTTGCGAGATCCCCTGGCTGACCGCCTTGCCCGGTAAAGCCAACCAGGCGTCCGTTGCCGCTGATCAGGGCCTGCAGACCACGACCGCCGTACAGATTGGCATTGCTAACGCGTAATGCTTCCTGAATAAAGTCCAGTGACAGGTCCGCACCCACCGCTCCCTTGAACTCCCCTTCGGCCATGATCGGCACTGTGAAAGATGAAAGCATTACTGTCGTATCGCCCATGGGATAAGGAGCTGGATCGGTCACGCAGGACTTACCGGTTTCCTTCGGGCACAGATAATATTCGCCGACGCGGACGCCCGTCGCAGACAGTGTTTCGTCTTCAAGGTCGGACAGCGAATCAAGTTGCAGGCTGCCATCGGTATTGCGGTACCACCACGGCATGTACCGGCCGGTGCCGTCGTATCCGTCCGTTTCAATACCTTCGTAATATTCATCCATTTCGTCGAGGGAGTTTGGCTCCCAAGCCACATAAACGCTCAGCACGTCTGGATTTTCAACCAGGGTATTGCGGATCACCCGCGTCATCTCCTCCCTGCTCATCATCAGGCTCGGCAAGCCATCGTCCTGATATTCTCCGAGCAACTGATTCAGCTGCGCCAGCTGATTAGCTACCACAAAGGGATATTCAAGCCGACGCTGCAGGCGCTCGCTTTCGCCAGCAGCAATGGCGGTCAAGCGATCCTCGATCAGTTCCTCCAACAACACCTGATTGCGCTCCTGCACGAAATCCTGGCTCTGTTCGGAGGCATAGAGGGCGTAGAGGGTCATAAGGCCAACCGCCACAAACAGGCAAGCTCCAGCCAATACGGTGATCGAAAGCTGGATGGATTTGGATTTCATGCGGAACCTCTATGAGCGGGACACTATGAGCAGGCTATCGGCACCGATCCCCAAATCTTCAGAATAATCTGGTAACGTCTTGTATCTCGACAATCGTCGGAATTTTGTGGTCCTAGTGTTGCCACTACTTTAATGACCCTTTCACAGGAAACCTGCTGATGCGTATCCGTCTTCTTCTTTGCCTACCCTTTATCTGGCTTGTCGGCTGCGAAACCGTACAGACAACGCAAGGTGGCGCCGTCGGAGTCAATCGCGAACAGCGCATGGTCAGTGCGCTGCCTAGTGAACAGGTGGACCAGATGGCGGCCCAGGCCTATGCCGAAATGCTTGCCGAGGCGAAACAGCAAGGCGTGCTGAATACCGACACCGCCATGCTCAAACGCCTGCGTAACATTGCCGGCAATTTGATCCCCCAGGTAGATAATTTCCGGGCGGACGCTGAATCATGGAACTGGGAGGTCAACCTGATCAAGGATGACCAGCTCAACGCCAGTTGCATGCCAGGCGGCAAGATTCTCTTCTTCACCGGCATAGTCAATGAGCTGAACCTGACTGATGACGAAATCGCCCAGATCATGGGCCACGAAATAGCCCATGCGTTACGCGAGCATGGACGGGAGGCGATTTCGCGCGCCTACGTCAGCCAAACGGGAGCTCAGATCGTCGGCGCATTGCTCGGTCTGGGTGAAGTCAGCCGACAGGCCGCAGACGCCGCCGTGCAGTACGGCCTGATGTTGCCGAACAGCCGCTCAAACGAAACCGAAGCAGACCTGATAGGACTGGAACTAGCCGCCCGAGCCGGTTACAAGCCCGAAGCTGCGGTAAGTCTTTGGCAGAAAATGGGCAACGCCTCACAGGGTGCGCCACCGGTTTTCCTGAGTACACACCCAAGCCCTTCAGGTCGCATTCAGAACCTTCAGAACGCCATCCCCAGCGTCCAACCGCTTTACGAAGCAGCACGCTGATATTTGATCCTGGCCGCGCCATTATTTGAATTGGCGCGGCCTCAGCTTGCCCGGCCTCCGTTATCCCCATTCAATGCCCTACCGGAGCGCTCCAAGAAGGCGCCACCCATTAAATAGCAATGCTTCTCATTAGTTATTGACAATCATTATCATTCTTACTAGCATCCTTGAACTCTTCTGGTTCATAAGGTGCACAAGTGGCGGACGATCACCCCTACGATTTCATTGCCGTTGGAGTCGGGCCATTCAATCTGGGGCTCGCATGTCTGACTACGCCACTGGGCGGCGTCCGCAGCCTGTTCCTCGACCAGAAAACCGAATTTAGCTGGCACCCAGGCATGATGCTGAACGGGACCACGCTGCAAAATCCCTTTCTTGCTGACCTGGTATCGATGGCAGATCCCACCAGCCGCTTCAGTTACCTCAACTACTGCAAGCAACAAGGCCGACTCTACACCTATTACATCCGCGAAAACTGGTACCTCTCCCGAAGCGAGTTTGACCGCTATTGCAAATGGGTAGCAGCGCAGCTGGACAATGTCCGGTTTCATCACCATGTTCAGGAAATCTGGCACGACCCAGCGCTGCCCGGCTACGTCGTGTCGGGCGTATATGGCCCGGAAAACCGGACGTTCCAGTTTCGCAGCAAGAGGCTTGTCCTGGGCATCGGCAGCGTCCCGCACATACCTGAATGCTGCTGCCCTGCTGATGCCAGCCGTGCCATTCACACCGCCAACTATCTGGCAAACAAGGACGCGTTGCAGCAATGCGGGAACATCACGGTCATTGGCAGCGGCCAAAGCGGTGCAGAGGTTTATCAGGATCTGCTGCAGGACTCGGAGCGCCATGGGTATACGCTGAACTGGGTGACCCGCGCCCAGCGCTTCTTCCAGATGGAAAGTGCTCGGCTTACTCTCGAGCTGATCACCCCCGACTACGGCAATTATTTCTACGAGCTGCCGACCGAGGTCAAGGCACGGACGCTGGACGATCAGCGCAGCATCTATAACGGCATCAACCATTCTCTGATAGAAAACATTTACGACACGCTCGACGAGCGCCGTCATCGCGCCGCCTTGCCCGCCCGGCTGTTGACCAACCTGGCGCTCAGCCAATGCGAGCGCGTCCCCGAGAGCGGGAAATGGGCTCTTCAATTCGAACACGCTCAGCTAGGCCAAACCTACCGGCATGTAACGGACGGCCTGGTCTTCGCCACCGGCTATCGCTATCAGTTGCCAAGCTTCATCGAAGGAATTCGCCACTGTATCCGCTGGGACACGACAGGCCGCTACGCACCGTCGAAGAACTGGGCGGTCGATCATGAAAACAGGGATATTTTCGTGCAAAACGTTGGGCTCCAGAGCCACGGCATTACCAATCCCGATCTCGGTCTGGCCTGCTACCGCAACAGCCGTCTGATCTTCGAACTGACGGGGCGGGATTTTTACCCTTGCGAGGCCCGCACCGTTTTTCAGGATTTCGCTCCAGGCGCTGATAGCGGATTCGTACAGGTCGAGCATAAAGGCTCTCCCCAATGACGCTGCGTACCACGATTTTGATCATGTCGGCGTTCGGCGTCATCAGCGATTCCATCCTGATCGCCTTTTATCCGCAGTTTTTCCAGGCTCGCTACGGCCTGACCAGTTCAGTGCATGTGGGCGCCTATATAGCAGCGATTTCCATTGCCGTCATGTGCATGTTGCCGGTCTGGGCGCGGGTGAATCGGCACGTAGAGACCATGCATCTGCTGGTGTATACGCAATTTGTCGCTGCCTCGCTGTGCGTCGCAGCCGCCTGGGCGCCAAACGTGGAGTCCTACTGGGCGCTGACCCTGCTCATGTTCATGACCAAGGCCAGCTACCTACTGATGTTTCCGTATCTGATGCGCCTGGAAAAGCCCGAGAACCACAGCATCACCATGGGACTGCTCTCCGTGGTTATCCATATAGGTGCCATTTTCGGCGCGGCGGTCGGGGGCCTGGCGCTTCAGGAATACGGGCCACGCTTCTGTCTATGGCTGATGGCCGCAGGTGATTTCGCGCAGATGGCGCTGTGCATCTATCTGATCCGCAGGGGTAAGGTAGTCAGAGTGCTGTCTGCCAGCCTTGCAGACAGAAAAGCCGTGTTACCGAAGCGCACCGCTGGCTCGCTATCGGTTTTACTCAAGCTGTGCTTGCTGATGCTGCTGTTCGACTTCAGCGCCTATCTGGTCCGGCCATTCTTTTCGGTGTACTGGGAAGCCACTTCAGGTATTCATCAACAGATGCTCACCGGCGTGGTGTTTGCCATCCCCGGCATGGTCGCGCTGGTGGCGTTGCTGATCAAACATCGAATGAAGCGCACTCCGCGACTGATGGAGCACACCCTTGGCAATCTGTTGCTGGGGGCGGTGGGCCTGGCACTCCAGGCGACCCCTTCGCTGCCATTGATCATCATCGGTCGTTGCCTCTATGGCTGGGCCATGTACCAGGTAATCATCAAGCTGGAAGTGACGCTGTTCAAAGTGAGCACGCCAGACGCCTATGCCCGCGACTTCAGCGTCACCAACTTTTTTCAGAACCTCGGCGTGCTGCTCTCTTCGTTCAGCGCCGGGTTCCTGGTCAGCCTGGTTGGTATTCCCACGACATTCCTGATCGCCGCCTGCGGAATGCTGCTGGTTGCCGCGATAGATCGGGGTTTCTTCGGCGTCGATCGGCGCCATGCTGAAACAGGAGAACTCAGTCATGCGAGCTGAACCTGTGTTCCCATCCAGAGAACGCCTGGGTTTGAACCCCGCTTTCTCCGTCCGCCCACTGGATCTGGAGAGCGATATAAAAGTGATCCACCCCTGGTTCCAGATGGATTACGCGCACTACTGGAACATGCAACACCTGAGCCTTGAAGGCACCCGTGACTTTTATGCAAGCGCGGCCGCCAGCGGTCGACTGCAGGCCTGCATGGGGCTCCATGACGACGCGCCAGCCTTCGTCGTCGAGTACTACGACCCAGCGCAAGACCCGCTGGGCCAGCTTTACCCCGTGCAACCGGGCGATATCGGCATGCACTTCTTCGTCGGACCGAGCCACCAGCCGGTACGACATTACACGCGCGACGTCTTGCGCACCGTCATGGCGTATCTGTTTGATCACCTGAGCGCTCGACGCGTAGTGGTTGAGCCCGACGTGCGCAACACCAAGGTACACCGCCTTAATGCCATGGTTGGCTTCGTCAACGACACCACCATCGAGTTACCGGGCAAAACAGCCCAACTGGCCTTTTGCACCCCGACAGATTTTGCCTATTCGCTCAGAGGATAAATCCAGATGACTGCTTCACAATTGAACCGACCAGCGCCCGTCGTCACCCATCTTCATCCCCAGGTCTGGAGCAAGGTCAACCGGTTGCTGGTGCGCAAAGCCATCGCGGAGTTTGCCCATGAGCAGGTATTCACACCGAGACTGATAAGCAGTGCCAGCCGCGCAGGCTGGTCACGCTATCTACTTGAGGCCGATACGCCCGAGTGCCGCTACAGCTTCGAGGCCCGCACCATGGCGCTGCGGCATTGGCATGTCGATCCGGCGACCATTGAGCGTCAGGTGCAGGGCCAGGCACAGCCTGAACTCGACGCGCTGACGTTCATCAATGATTTCAAGCGCCAGCTACACATCCCCGCCGACAAGCTCCCCGTTTACCTGGACGAAATCAGCAGCACGCTCTACGGAGCCGCCTATAAGCACAAGCGCCCAGCGATGAGTAGCGCCGCCCTGGCAGATGCCGATTATCAAGACCTTGAGTCAGGCATGATCGAGGGCCACCCCGGCTTTGTCGCCAATAACGGTCGCCTGGGGTTTAGCGCCTCTGACTATCATATGTATGCGCCGGAGACCGGTTCTCGCTTCGCCATCGTCTGGCTTGCCGTGCACCGGGACAATGCGCATTTTGCCGCCATCCCTGGGCTGGATCACGACACCCTGACGCGCCAGGAACTGGGCAATGCCGTGGTAGATGGCTATCGGCGGACGCTGGCAGAACGGGGTCTGCCAGCGGATCAATATCTGTTCATGCCGGCGCACCCCTGGCAGTGGTTCAACAAGCTGAGCGTCATGTTTGCCGCAGACATCGCCAATCAGAAGATTATCGCGCTGGGCACCAGCGCAGATGAATATGTCGCGCAGCAATCGGTACGGACCTACTTCAATGTCTCCCAGCCAGGCAAATGCTACGTCAAGACCTCGCTATCGGTGCTGAACATGGGCTTCATGCGCGGGCTGTCGCCGTATTACATGGCCGGCACCCCGGCGATCAATGCCTACCTGCATGAGTTGGTCTCCAGCGACCCAGTGCTGCAAGCTTACGGTTTCAGCATCCTGCGCGAGGTGGCCTCGGTGGGCTATCGCAATCGCTATTACGAGGCGGCGCTGGAGACCGACAGCCCCTACAAGAAAATGCTGTCTGCGCTGTGGCGCGAAAGCCCGATTCCCAGGCTGCGATCCGGCGAGCGGCTAATGACCATGGCCGCGCTGCTGCATGTCGACCCCCAGGGCGATGCCCTGCTGCCCGAGCTGATACGGCGTTCTGCACTGCCACCTGTGGTTTGGTTAAGACAATATCTCAAGGCCTTTCTGCAGCCACTGGTTCACTGCTTTTATGCGCACCATCTGGTGTTCATGCCCCACGGTGAGAACCTGATCCTGGTACTTGAAGGCCATGTGCCGACGCGCGTAATCATGAAAGACATTGCGGAGGAATCCGCGATTCTCGATAAGGACGCGAGGATGCCTGAGGGACTTGAGCGGCTTGCCGTCGACGTGCCTGAAGACTTCAAGATCCTCGGCATTTTCATCGATGTGTTCGACGGTGTTTTCCGTCATATGAGCCAGATTCTCGACGAGAACCATTGCATGGCTGAACAGGCGTTCTGGCGCACCGTCGCCGAATCGGTCATCGAGTACCAGAGGAGCCATCCCGAGCTGCAGCACCGCTTTGATCGCTACGACTTTTTTGCGCCTAACTTCATGCATTCCTGCCTGAACCGCCTGCAACTCAAGAACAACCTGCAAATGGTCGATCTGGCCGATCCAGCAGGCAGCTTGATAATGGCTGATCCGCTGGACAATCCGGTAGCACCCTTCGCCCCCAAGCGCAGCAAGGGGCACGCAATCAACGACATGGAGCAGGTTGGAAACGCCTGACCAGCCAACCTCATCGAACGAGCCAGTGATCCCAGCGCAAGGAACCACCGCATGTGCAATCCCAGCCGCACCGTTCATATCAAGGCCCCGTCTTTCGGTACCCAGGAACAGCCTCCTCAGCTGCCGATTCATACCTATTGCGATCCAGAAATCTACGCAAGGGAACAGGAACTGATATTCAGCAACAGCGCCTGCTATATAGGCCACGAGAAAATGGTCCCTGAGCTGGGCGACTGGTATGCCTTGCCCCACGATAACTATTCCCGAATCCTGGTGCGCAATGAAAACGGCGTCGAGCTGATTTCGAATGTGTGCCGCCACCGCCAAGCTCTAATGCTCGGTGATTTCAGCCCAGGCACGCCGGAGTCCACGATTCGCCGGGGCAACTTGCGTTCGACCGGCAACCGTATCATGTGCCCACTGCATGCCTGGACTTACGACAATACCGGCGTGATCGTTGGAGCGCCGAAGTTTCCTGAGCGCCCCTGCCGTAATCTGCCGCGGTATCCGATATTCAATGTCGGTGGGTCTCTGTTCGAAGGGCCGCGCAATCCGATCGACGATATAGGCGCCCTGCTCGACCGGCCGGAGCTGGACTTCAGCGACTACGCGCTCGACCACGTCGAAATGCACCCCTGCAAATGCAACTGGAAAACCTTCCTCGAAATCTACAACGACGATTACCACATCGCCACCTTCCATCCTGGGCTACGGCGCTATGTGCGAAGCGAAGGACTGAGCTGGGAATACGGCAACTGGTACAGCCTGCAGCGCATCAACGTGAGTTCCAATCTGGCGCGCGCGGGTACAGACGCGTACCAGGCCTGGCATCAAAGCCTACTGGCCCATTGCGGCGGCTCTTCGCCCGGGTTCGGCGCCATCTGGGCCAGCTATTACCCCACCCACATGATCGAAGTTTTTCCCCACGCGCTGGTGCTCTCCACGGTTTACCCCAAGGGAGTGCACGAGTCATGCAACGTGGTGGAGTTCTATTACCCCAAGGCGCTGATGACATCGAACCGCGAGCTGATTGAATCGCACCGCGCGGCCTACATGGAGACCGCCATTGAGGATGACGAAATTGCCGAGCGCACCGATGCAGGCCGGCAGGCCTTGTATCAACGCGGCATTGAAGACAGCGGGCCCTACCAGATTCCACTTGAGGAAGGCATGCAGCACTTCCACGGCTGGTATCGCTCAGTGATGGGCCAGGCAATCAATCCAGGCGCAGCGTAACACTGCCCTACGTCCAACCAACACCAACCAGCCCAAGGAAGGAACTGATGATCTGACACGCCCGTAGTCTGCCAACACTCCAATCAACCATTTATAGAGACAGCACCATGACACTTCGCACTTACCGCCTGCCCGGCCAATCCCGCCTGAGCCTGCTCCGGGCCGCATCGAGCCCCTACACGCTGGCTGCCGCCCTGAGCCTGACACCCGCCGCCCTGCTGTTCAGCCCGCACGCCGCACTCGCCGCCGAGACCGGCGCTGGTGAGACCGACAGCGCGGAAGTGATGCTCAAGCCGATGACCATCACTGGCGTCAACGGCGCTCCGCCCAGCGTCACCGAGCAAAGCGACTCCTACACCATCGGCTCCACCAGCACCGCCACCAGGTTGGAGCTGTCGCCGCGGGAAACACCCCAGACCACCATTACCGTTACCCAACAGCAGATCGAGGATTTCAGGCTCAACAATGCGACAGATCTGCTGCGCGCGGGCGGCGTCAATGTGCAGCGGGTGGAAACGGACCGGACTTACTATTCCGTGCGCGGCTTCGACGTATCCAATTTCCAGATAGACGGCCTTGGGCTGCCCTTCACCACGTCAGAACAGATGGGCGACATCGACACCGCGCTTTATGACCATGTGGAAATACTCAAGGGCGCCAACGGGCTTACCGCATCGCCAGGCAACCCTGCCGCCACCATCAACTTCGTACGCAAGCGGCCTACCGATGAACTTCAGGCCAGCGGCGCGATCAGCTATGGTTCCTGGCAGACCCGCCGGGCGGAAATCGACGTATCTGGACCGATGAATGAAGCGGGCACGCTACGTGGCCGAGTGGTCGCCGCCGGACAGGACGGCGACTCTTACCTGGACCGCTATTCCCTGAGCAAGACGGTGTTCTCCGGGATCATAGAGGCCGATCTGACCGACAGCTCCACGGCCACCTTCGGTTATTCGGAACAGCGCAACCGCCCCGAGGGCATTATGTGGGGCGCGCTTTCGTTGTATTACACCGACGGCTCGAAGATCGATTACAGCCGCTCGCACAGCAGCTCACCTGACTGGACCTACTGGAACACGGACGACAAGCAGGCTTTCGCCGAGCTGAACACAGACTGGGCCGGCGGATGGCAAAGCAAGGCCTCGCTCAGTTACCGGGAAATCACCTCGGATGCCGAGCAACTGGTGGTTATTGGCGTACCTGACCGGCAAACTGGCCTGGGCCTGACCACCTACGCCTCCAAATACGACCGTATCGAAAGGCAACTCCTGGGCGATGTTTATATTAAAGGTCCGTTTGATCTGTTCGGGCGTACCCACGAGGTGGTAGCTGGCACCAATTGGTCGCGCAGCACCAATCGCTGGACTTCCTACGACGACGAGATAGGCACCCCGTTACCACCAGTCTTCGAATACAACGGCAATTTCCCCCGCCCCGCCTTCGACGAAGGGCTGACCAGTTCGAGCGACTACGTCACCTATCGCCGCAGCTTTTACACAGCAGCCCACCTTAACGCCACTGACAAACTCAAGCTGGTCGCCGGCGCCAACTATACACAGCTGGACAGCAGCGGTTTTCAACTGAGTGATCCGCATGAATACAGTCGGTCCAAGACAACGCCTTACTTCGGCGCAGTTTATGATCTCAACGACAACTACTCTGGATACGCAAGCTATACCGAAATTTTCAGTCCGCAGTATCTGGTGGATGCTTCAAAAAATACCCTTGAGCCCATCGAGGGCAATAGTGTCGAGGGCGGCATCAAGGGCGAATGGTTCCACAAGCGCCTCAACGCCAGTGTCGCGCTGTTTCGTACCAAGCAGGAAAATACCGCCGAATACGCTGGTTTCGACAGCGATGCTGGTTTTTCCTTCTATGCCCCGGTCGACACCACCTCCAAGGGCTACGAGCTGACCCTCGCCGGCCAACTGACGCCCAACTGGGAACTCAGCTCGGGCCTGACGCATCTGTTCTCGCTGGAAGATACCGAGGGTCGCAAGACCCGCACGTACATCCCGCAGAACTTTGCCTACCTGAGCACCACCTACAAAGTGCCGCAGCTCGACGGGTTAAAGATAGGGGGAAGCGTAAACTGGCAGAGCGAGATATTCCGGGAGGAAGGTACTACAGCGTCCGGCGATCAGATCGTTAGCCGACAGGGCTCGTATGCAGTGGTCAATGCCCTGGCCAGCTACGATCTGGATGAGCATTTCAACATCGCCTTGAACGTCAACAACCTGCTTGATCGCAAGTATCTGACCAGCCTGTATTGGTCCCAGTCCTACTATGCCGCGCCGCGCAACGCCATGGCGACGCTAACCTGGACCTATTGAGGCGTTCTGACCGGCCTGCCACGCTGCTAATGGCGGGGTGGCAAGGTCAGTAACGCATCCGTAATGGCCGCCGCCAGGTATTCCACACAGAACACACCGCCATGGGTCCAGGTTGATCGCATTCCGGCGAAGCGTCTGCTTCTGACGAACGGCATTGCCTGCCACAATTGCGTGGCAAACAGCCTTTCACCCTGGGCAAAGGGCTCAATATATAACACCGCCCCGTCATCAATATTGCCCAGCACGGTAACCGACGTCTGGATATTGCCCCAGCGGCTGACGGGCGCATCGTAAGCTGGCTGCAATCCGAGCAGTTGCATCGCGTGTTGCGGCATGGAGTTGGGGCCGTTGATATAGACCACCGTCGGCGAGGCAAAACGAATTACTGTGGTGTCGGGTAGCTGCGCGCCAAAATGTTGGATCAGCCGCTCGCGCATCCGGGCAATGCTGTCATCCATCGCCGCCAACTGCTGGTGCGCCTGTGGAGTGCGCCCTACCCGCTGCGCCAACGCCAAAAAATTCTCCCGCTGCATGAGCAGATTGTCCTGGTCCTGGGTGAAATCATCATAGGAAACGACCGGAGCGATCCGTTCAAGCTTGTCGCGTATGTCTTCCAGCAGGGGGGTAATCAGGATCAGTTCGGGGCGCAGCTGCGCCAGTAACTCCAGGTTCGGCTCAGTGCGCGTGCCCGCATTGGGCACTCCAGGCGGTAGAGCGGGATGCACTACCCAGGATCGATAGTCGGGAGCGTCCGCCACGGCGACCGGGGTAATGCCTAGCTTCAGCAGATGCTCGACCATCTCCCAGCTCAGCGCGGCGATACGCGGCTGCGCCCGGGCATTGGTTGCCAGGCAGCACAGGAGAATCGCCAGTCCTGCCATGCGGACCACGCCGATGCACTTCATGCCAGGCGCTGCCGTACCAGCAGGTAAACGAAATAACTGCCGCAGACCACGGACGCCACAAGACCTACGGGAATCTGCAACGGAAATATCAGCGTGCGTCCGATCCAGTCAGATAAAAGCATCAGCACCGCTCCGAGCAGCGCGGATAGCAGCAATTGCACCCGCACACACCGCGCGCCCAGCATCGCCGCCATATGCGGTGCCAGCAGACCAAGAAACGCAACCGGACCGAGCAGGCTGGTCACCAGGGCGCACAACAGCGACACCAGCAGTAATAACGTCACTCTCATAACAGGCACATCCAGGCCGCGGCTCATGGCCACGCTATCGCCAATCGACATCAGCGTCAGGGCACGTTGAAATAGCAAACTGAGGCCAATCAAGACCACCACCCCACCGCTCAGCCACGTTGCTTGAATGGCCGTGACCCGGTAGGTCGATCCCGACAGCCAGCCCAAAAGGGCCAGGGCATCCCCTGATCCGTTGGCCAAGCCGAGCTGCACTAGCGTATTGCTCAGCGCAGCCAGCGATATACCGACCAGCACCATGATTGCCGGCGAATATTGATGGCGGCGGCCAAGCACCAACAACCCTCCCAACACCACCAGACTGCCAACCAGGGCCGCGAACGGCGCTACAATCCAGAACAGCGAACTGCCGAAAAGCATAAGCGCCAGCATCACCGCAAGGGATGCCCCTGCGGTAAGACCAAGGATATCGGGGCTGGCCAGTGGGTTGCGTAGCAAGCGTTGCAGCAACATGCCGGCCACCGCCAAACCGCAGCCGGCGGTGGCTGCGGTCAACACTCTCGGCCAGCGCAAAGACCAGATTAGCGGAGACGGCCAACCCAGGGTCCAGCCGTCGGCGCCGCGGTTCAGACAAAGGCTGATCATCAGCACGCCAGCAGCGGCAAGCAACACCAGCCACCAGCTGCGCCGGGTCATGCGCTGCGCGCCACTTGGCAGCGCCAGCGCCCGCTGATCCTCAGCGGATAACTGCCGCCGCGAGAGCCATATCAAGACCGGCGCGCCGATCAGCGCAACCGTCGCACCGCTGGGAATCAGCTGTGGAACCCAGCGATTGATTAGCAGCGCCAGCCCATCGGTAACCAGCAACAACATGACTCCCAGCAAGGCGCTGTATACCAGCTCGTCACGCGATGTTCGCGCGCCGAACAAACGGGCCATGTTTGGCGTAATCAGACCGATAAAACCAATCAGGCCCACCGCAGTGATGGATACCGAGGTCAGCCAGATTGACACCAGGAACAGCGCCACTATTACCGGCCACAGAGTCATACCGCGGGCCTGGGCACCTGCGCTACCCAATTGCATCAATGTCAGCGCACGCGGCGCAAGGGCGACAAGCAGCAACCCGACCAGCAACTTCGGCCATAGCCAGGCCACCCATTGCCAATCGATCTGGCCCAGATCGCCCGCGCCCCACACGAACAAACCGCGCGTTTGCTGATTGTTGAGCAACAGAATGGCCATAGCCAAGGCGCCCAGCAACAGGTTCAAAGCCATTCCCGCCAGGATAACCGGCAAGCCGGCGATACCGTCGCGCCCCGCTACCATCAGCACCAGACCGACCGACGCCAATGCACCTCCCAGCGCTGCCCACTCGCCATGCCGAACTGCAAACAAGGGGAACCACAATGTGGCGCAAATCAAGCCGAGCCAGGCGCCCGAGGAGGCGCCAAGGGTCATCGGCGATACCAGACGGTTCTGGGTCAGCTGCTGCAAAACGCTACCGGACAGCCCCGTTGCCGCGCCCACCAGCACCGCCATGACCATGCGCGGCAAGACAGTGAGTTCGAACTCCATCGCCGCAAAGCTATTGCTCGACGAAACCGATAACAGCGACCAAAGTTGCGCCGGTGATAACTCAGCCCCCAGGCTCAAATGGCCCAGCACCAATGCGGGTAGCAACAATAGCGTCAGTGCGTAGCGCCGTTGCCCGCTTCTCAGCGGAGCCCAGGCTATCGCCCTGGTAATGGACGTCTCCACCTCAACCTACCACGGCGATCTTGTTGGCTTGGCCCGGCTGGTCAACTAGTTGAATGTCGATATCGTAAAGGCGGCTGAGCATATCGTGGCAAAGCAATTTCGCCGGCGGACCATCAAAATGCACCCGCCCCGCTTTCAGCGCTATGATCCGGTCGGCATGGCGCGTGGTGAGATTGATGTCATGGAGGATGGCGACAACACCCCGTCCAGCCTCGCGGTTGAGTGCGCGCAACAATCCCATCAGCTCGTACTGGTGCGCCAGATCCAGCGCCGACGTTGGCTCGTCCAGCAAGATCAAGGGTGCCTGCTGGGCCAGTAACATGGCGATCCAGGCCCGCTGGCGCTCGCCTCCCGAGAGGCTGTCGGCGAGGTGCTCGGCATAATGGGCGATATCGGTCTCGACCAGGGCGCGCTCGACCACCTGATTATCTTCCGTTTGCCAGCGTCCCAGGAGCCCGCGCCAGGGAAAGCGTCCCAGGCGCACCAGCTCCCGCACGGTCAGCCCTGCTACTTCGGGCAAGCGCTGGGGCAAAAAAGCCACACGCCTGGCGAACTCACGCTGGCTGTACTTCGCCAAAGATTTGCCGTCCAGTTCAATCCGACCCTGGTCGGGCTTGAACTGCCGGGCAATGAGATTCATCAGCGTCGACTTGCCTGATCCGTTGTGGCCCAGAATAACGGTGAACTGGTCTGGCGCAATGTCCAGGCTATCCAGTGAGAGAATCAGCCGCTGATCACGGCGCACCTGTATATTGCGCATCGTCAGCATACGAGCAGCAATTCCTGGCGCAGGCGGCGTAACCGCTCATCCTGCTTGAGCTTCGGGCAGGAGCTGCATGGTTCTCCGTCGCTCCGGCGAAAATGTTGGCAGCAGGCCTTGCGGCTCAGTGCAAGGCATGCGCGTCCGTCGTCCAGGCATACCTCGATTAGCGCGCTGGCACCCGGCAAGCCCAGCGCCTCCATCCATGACCTCTCGACGCCGCGCAGCTGCGCATTACTCAGCCCCTGCTGACGTTGCACCAGCAGCAGCGCGGCTCGCACGCAATCGGCAACCAGCAGGCGGGCCAGCTTTGGGTAAATGCTCGATACGCTGTTGAACTCGTTAAGCTGCTGCTCCGTGAAATCATTTATCTGCTCGGCGGCAAACCGAATCAGCGTCTCTTCGGCTCCCTTGTGTGGGCAATGCTCGGGAAGGCAGAAACCTCCGACGAATCCGCTTTCAACCGACTGCCCCATTTGCGCAAGGCACGGTGCCCGATTCGCCAGATGTACGGCCAACAAACTGAGGTAGACAGGCTGCCAGATCAGTAGAGTCCAACTGCGCGTGCTCCAGTAATGCGGCCCAGCTTCCGGATGAGCCTGTTGCCAATGGCCATGAAGCGATGCGATTCGCGCCGGGTTTTCAACGCTACCGCAGAGGAGCTGATTGGCATTCACCGGACCAATCCGCCCGACAAATCCAGGGAGGGCCTGCGAGGTGATGCTGATCAGACGGGCAAGGTGATTAGGGTCCTGGGACATCTCGGTCGAACCTGGCCGGCTGGCGGCGGCAACGTTAAATTATCATTCGGATAGCAGGATTTAAACATCTAAATGCGAATACTACAAATTATCATTATCATAAAGAGCTGGCGCGACGGGATGTGACGGGAAAGACCCAGATGGTCGAGACCGGCTGGGCAGCGCACTTCGGTCTGATTCGGGAAGGCAAGAAGCTGTGGGGAACTCATAGCTATGGGTCTTTTCCAACTAGCTGTTCGTCCAACCTCGATGCAGACCTCCATGGCAGGCAAAAGGCAGTCAGCCAGCCCCGCCCCAATCGAAGCCAGGAGGATCATGAACCCAAGTCACAAACCGCAGGATCTGGAGCAGCTCCTTGACCGCATCAACGACGCTGCAGAAGAGAGCGGCAAGGTGTCCTTCGGAGCCGTAATGGAACAGGTGGGGCGCCGATCATTCGGCCCCTTGCTCGTTCTGACCGGTCTCGTCGTACTCGCTCCGGTGATAAGCGATATTCCCGGCGTTCCACGCTCATAGCATTGATTGTGCCTTGATTGCCAATGACGGACTGGTTGCGCTTATCGCATCGGCATTGACAGCCGCGATCATTGTGCTGATCGGCTATAACCTGATCTGAGGCCAACGCGGCCTGCAAGGTGACAGGAACCAAAACGAGTAGAGCGGAACTCTTGCAACAAGGGGCGTCAAACGTATGGCTTTATTTCCCCAGCGCCAAGGGAACGTGTGTCGATGTCCGGTTTAGTGGGGCAAATTCAAACTGGACATCGGCACCATCAACGAGAAACGACAATATGAGTGAAGACCAACTGGAAATACGCACCGCGAGCCAGCGGAAAATCTTGTGGACAGTTCTTGGCCTCAACATGGCACTCGCAGCAGCGTTTGGGGTGACTGGCCTCAGGGCCGATTCCAGCGCGCTGATTGCCAACGGGCTCGATAACGCCTCCGACAGTATCGTCTACCTGATCACCCTGCTGGCGCTAAACCGTCCCCCAGTCTGGAAGCGAGCTGCCGCGCGCGTTTCCGGAGGGCTGTTGATCCTATTTGCCGCCGGCGTCCTGCTTGACGTCATCCGCCGGTTCTTGAGTGACGTCGAACCACTAGGTTCCACCATGATGGTGATGGCGGTAAGTGCGGCGGCAGTGAACGCGCTCTGCGTTTGGCTGCTCAAGCGAATCCGCGAGGCCGATGTGACTGTCCGTGCGGCAACAACCTTCAGCACCAACGATTTCATCGCGAACGCTGGCGTACTCATCGGTGGAGGTCTCGTCATTTGGACCGGCCAGGCGTGGCCCGACCTGGTCGTCGGTCTGGCCGTCGCAGCGATCGCGCTCAAGGGAGGCATCCGAATACTGCGCGATGCAAACTGCGAGGCTGGCAGGCCATAGCCGCTGTCGATATCCAGGCGTAGCCAGCGATGATCCTTTTCATGCTCAAATATGGTAGATTTTGCGCCCTCGCACCCAAAAACAAAAAATTCCATCGGTGATCTCTTACGGCGCGTTACCCACTCAACTACGGGATGCAGCAGAACAAACGTAGCCAGAAAAGCCGTAAATGACAGGATTGTCATTTACGGCTAACCCTCTTGTTAGACTTAGCCCGGATAATGGCGGCATGGATTCCACACAATGCCAAGCCAAGAAGAGGGCGCTATGACATATCACAAAATGGTGACTGCACTGAGCATGACTATCGCCTTGTCCGGGGTCAGCACGGCAATAATGGCCGAGGATGGCAGCCTGCGACTGAGAACGATGCTGGCCGACCGCCACGGATTCGGTGTGAACGCGGACGAGTCTACGACTAATAACGAAGCTGGAGAGCGTAAAAAGCTTATTATGAATAACGACGAGCTGTTTCTGGACACGATAGAACGAAACGAAAAGAAAGATCCTGAAAACAGCTAGTGCGCGGTTTCATCTCTTGCAGTACTTTGTACTCCTTCAACAAGAGATGTTTTTTGGGCGCCTCACGGCGCCTTTTTTTGATCGGCCCGCGCATTACAGTCGTTCAGATTGCGCACCATACAAAAAAGGCAAACGATGCGAATTTTAATCATCGAAGACGAGATCAAGACTGCCGAATATCTGCAGCAAGGTCTCAGCGAATGCGGTTACGTAGTTGACTATGCGTTGACCGGAACAGATGGAATACATCTTTTCCAAACGCAAAGCTATGCCTTAGTGTTACTCGATGTAAATCTGCCAGAGAAAGACGGCTGGGCCGTTCTAAAAGAAATTCGTCGAACCAGTGATGCGCGAATCATGATGTTGACCGCAAGCGGCAGGTTGTCTAACAAGGTGAAAGGGCTTGATTTAGGCGCGGATGACTATTTAGTTAAACCGTTTGAGTTTCCGGAACTCGTCGCTAGAATACGGTCTCTCTTGCGGAGAAGCGAGAAAATTACCGAACCTGAAATTTTAAAGGTCGCCGACCTGGAAATTGACCCCGCGAGACATCGTGCGCACAAAGCGGGACATCGCATTGATCTGACGACCAAGGAGTTTTTACTTTTACAACTATTGATGCGCAACGTTGGATTGGTCATGACACGAACTCAAATAATCTCATTGATTTGGGACATTAATTTTGATTGTGACACCAACGTTGTTGACGTATCTATTAGACGGTTGCGGGCTAAAATCGACGAGCCCTTCGAAAAGAAGCTGATTTACACTCTCCGCGGAGTGGGCTATGTGCTTGAGGATCGTGGATGATCAAGCCGCTGAGTTTGTCACTGAGGATTGGCTTATCGGTCAGCATTTTAGGATCCGCTCTTATTGTCTTAATATTTAGCCAGTCATGGTTAACGTTGCGCAGTCAACTTGAGATCATCGCCGAGTTAAAGCTTGAGCAAAAGTTAGGGCAAATCGAACATAGCATAACAGAATCCAAGCCTTCTTCCGTGTCAACTCTTAGATCCCACACTCTCGTCGACCTAATAACTGGGCATCCAGATTTGACTCTAATCGCATGTAACGCACCCCCTTCTCAAGACCTAATTTTTACTATCGGCGCGATCCCTAGCCAAGTAATAACCGATAGCCTTTGCCTAGAAAACTTAAACTTTCATGAGAAGCGGTTTAGCAATCTCGGTATTAACGCGATGATGATATCAAGCACGCTTCTCATTGCTTCGAGCGATGAGAGTCTGAAGCTAATTCTTATTAGTAATCGCTCCGACGACGAGGAATTACTGGACGCGTACCGAAATTCCACGATGGTGGCAATACCGCTGTTTTTGATGATTATTGGCTTTGGTGCTTGGTGGATTGCGCAGCGCGGGTTAGCGCCGTTGAATAATTTTCGCAATCTGGCATCAGTCATAACGACATACGACTTAAATAGGCGGGTCCCATCTTCCGGACTACCCGTTGAGCTTAAAGAACTGGCAGACAATATCAATGTCATGCTAGGCCGGCTTGAATACGGAGTGCAACATCTCTCCGATTTTTCCGATGATCTGGCTCACGAATTACGCTCACCCATTACCAACCTGATGGGTAAGGCTCAGGTTGCGCTGTCACGTGATAGAACATCTTTACAATACAAAGAGACCCTTGAATCCTGCGTCGAAGAGCTCGGCAGAGTATCCCGTATCGTTTCAGATATGCTTTACCTCGCACAGACTCTGCAATCAGAGACTGTAAATCTGTCAGATCGAATACATCTAAGCCAAGAAGCAAAACGGGTGGTAAATCTGTTCAGCATTATGGCAGAAGACAAGAACATTAGGCTGACCGTCCAGGGAGACGGCGTTATTGCGGGCGACAAGCTAATGGTGCAGCGAGCCATATCGAACCTACTGTCGAACGCCATCAGACACGCGTCTCACCACAGCAACATTCCGATACTCATCGAGAGCCAAGGTCAATCTATCGTGTTGTCTGTGACAAACGACGGCCCCGGTATACCCGAAGAGCACACCGAAGCGATATTCAAGCGATTTTATCGCGTGGATAGCGGGCGCTCACGTGACGAAGGAGGGACTGGACTTGGCCTTTCGATCGTCCGCTCGATCATGCAGATCCATCAAGGCAGCGTGACTGTAAATACCAGCACAGCCGGCCCTACGACATTTCAATTGTGGTTCAACCTTATGTGAGGTGGTTTATGCTCGCTTTTATTTGTCGTCTACGTCCGGCCCGATGGCCGCGTCAGGCGAGGTTCCTGTTTATCTGCAGTATGTTGATGGGGTTGTCAAACCTTGGTTGGTCAGCAGACCGCGAGATCGCAATACTGACCTTGCCTGAGACACTGGCTCGTGTGCTGCAGTCCAGCCCCGAGTTGGCTGTCTATCCCTACGAAATTCGGGCAGCCGAAGCAAGAATCCTGCAGGCGGGTTTTCGTCCCAACCCCGTTCTCTCCGTGGGAGTTGACGACATCGTCGGCAGCGGTGAACTTTCAGGCATGAATGCCATGGAAACCACCCTGGCACTGAGTCAGGTCATTGAGATGGGTAATAAACGCAACCTGCGTCGCGATGTCGGCAGTTGGCAGCGTCAGGCGGTGGAGCGTGATTACGAGCTCGCTCGCCTTGATGTTCTGGCCGCAGCTGCAAGCCGCTATCTGGAAGTGGCGCAGACCCAAAGATTGCTGGATTTCTCCGAGCAGGTTGTTGAATGGACTTTAGCCGCTCAATCCGTGGCTAACAGGCGTTTCGACGCCGGTAGCGCAAGCAGGGCCGAGCTTGGTCGCGCACGAACGGATGCAATGCAGGCTGCACTGGCGGTTAGCAATCTCAAGGTTCGGCTGGCGAATGCCAAGCGCCGACTGGCAAGTTTGTGGGGAGACAGTCAACCGGATTTTGCGATGGTGGGTGCCGAACTTTTTTCACTGGTGGAAATCCCGGACTTTTCCCGCATTCAGACCCAGCTCGAGCAAGCACCGCAATTGCAACGATTCTTGACACAAGACAGGTTACGCCAGGCTCAACTTGAGCTTGCTATCGCAGGCGGTCGGCAGGACATTGAGGTCGGCGCCGGGTTCAAACACATTCGGGAAACGAACGATATCGGAATGGTGCTGCAATTCTCCATGCCGCTGGGCGTTAATGACCAGAATCAGGGAAATATCCAGGCCGCCCGTGAGGACCTAGCGAAGCTCGACCTGGAAGAGGAGGCAACACGGGTCAAGATTTTTACCGAGCTACACAATGCATACGCACAACTGGAACAGACACGTAACCAGGTCACGGTACTGCGTAACGAGATTCTGCCCGAAGCACGGGAGACTCTCGAGTTGATTCAGGACGGTTACAGGGTGGGGCGCTTCTCCTATCTCGAACTTGTACAGGCCCGGCAGCAAGTGCTGGCCGTCGAGAACGACGCGGTTGTCGCCGCCACCGACTTCCATCAAACCCTTATTACCCTTGAAACCCTGACGGGCCAGCCTCTGACGGGAAGCGGACAAATTCTTACCCGAGCCGATACCGCAAGCGGTGTGTCGTCCGAATTCCGTCTGCCCTACCTGGATGGATCCGCTGGTGCAGAGCAAACGTTACAACAGGAAAAATCCCGATGAACACACTATTGAACTTAATACTTGGCAGCTTGCTCCTGGTTACGCTGCCCCTTCAAGGCGCACTTGCCGCAACCGATCCGAAAACGGAAACAGAAGCCGCTCACGCCGAAGAGGACGCTTCGCATCAGCACGAATCGGAAGAGCACGACGAGGAGGAAGGCGAGCATGCCGCAGAAGAAGCGGGACATGACGATCATGCTGGAGAAGATCAGGTAGATGATCATGAAGGCCACAAGGAGAGCGAAGAGCCGGTCCTGACCCTTAGCACTGATCTGTTACGCGAGTTCGGTGGTGAAATTGCTGTTGCTGAGGCGGGTTTCATTCGCCAGCAGGTGTCATTGCCAGGCGAGATCCAACTGAACAAGGAAGCCGTCGCTCACATCAGTCCGCGTTTCGCGGCGAAAATCGTTGAGGTGCGGGCAAAAATCGGCGACAAGGTCAGTGCCGGCGAAACCCTTGCGATGGCAGAGAGTTCTGAAACACTTGCACGCTTCAACCTGACATCGCTGATCGACGGCGTGGTGATCAATCGGGACGTTACGTTAGGAGAGCATTTGTCACCAGATGACGCTGCCTTCGTGGTCGCGGATGTGTCTACTCTCTGGGTCGACATAGCGCTCTATCCCAAGCAAGTACCGTTGGTGGAGGTTGGTCAGCCGGTTCGTCTGAGTACGAGCTATGGCCCGGAGCCGGTTGAGGCTCGCATCGACTATGTGGCTCCTTCGGTTGATGAGAGCACACGCACCGGCCTGGCGCGCATTTTCCTGTCCAACGAGAATCGTGCTTGGAAACCGGGCATGTTCGTCCAGGGTGATATCTCCATTGGCGAATATCCGGCAGCCGTGGCAGTCCCGAAGAGCGCGATCATTGATTTGGAGAGTCAACCAACAGTGTTTGTACAGGAAGGCGGGCGTTGGGAGCCGAGACCAGTGGAGCTTGGTCGCAGTGACGACAACTTGGTAGAAATCCTGGCGGGTCTGGAGGCCGGCGAAAGTTACGTTACCGAGGGCGGTTTCGTGCTCAAGGCGCAACTGCAGAAAAATGAATTCGAATCCGGTCACAATCACTAACCCAGGGAGAACAGTATGCAAAGCATCATCCGTTTTGCGCTGGATAACCGGCTGCTTGTGGTCGTGTTAGCTCTGGCGACTCTTGCTGGTGGCTATTTCGCCTATCGCACCCTGCCGGTGGATGCCTACCCTGACATTTCGCCGGCGCTGGTCCAGGTGTTTGTGGAAACCGAGGGATTGGCACCTGAGGAGGTCGAAAAATACGTTACCTATCCGATCGAAAGCGCAATGAACGGATTGCCTGAGCTCGATCATGTGCGTTCGATTTCCAACTTTGGCCTGTCAGTCATCAATATTTATTTTGAGGACGGAACGGATATTTATTTCGCCCGGCAATTGGTTGGCGAGCGTCTCCAGATGGCTCGGGAATCGATTCCCAACGGCTTCGGCGAACCGGTCATGGGGCCCATCACTACGGGGCTTGGGCAAATTCTGTTTTACGTACTCGAGGACACCACCGGTCAATACAGCACTACCGAGCTGCGTGAGATTCAGGACTGGATCGTCAAGTTCAATTTGCAGACAGTCAAGGGCGTGACCGAAGTTCTGTCGATTGGCGGCGAAGTGAAACAGTTTCAGGTGAATATCGATCCGAACGCCCTGCTTCGTTATGACGTCAGTTTGCCAGAAATCAAGGAGCGCATTGAAGCCAACAACGCCAATGCCGGCGCCCAGTTCATCGTCAAGAATGACGAAGAATACATTGTGCGGTCGGTGGGTCTTGCCACTGACCTGGAGTCGCTTCGCAACATTGTGGTGAAGACCATCGACGGGACTCCCGTTTATTTGCATCAACTTGGCGATCTGGATATTGGCGGAGAAATTCGCCGCGGACTGACCACCAAGGATGGCAACGGCGAGGTGGTTGTCGGCATGGTGTTGAAGCTGATCGGCAGCAACACCTCCAACGTGATCAGTGCGGTAAAGCAGGAGTTGGCGACAATCAACGACAACCTGCCTGAAGGCATCGAGGTGCAGCCGTATTACGACCAGGCTACGCTTGTGAAAGCGGCCGTAACCACGGTAATCAATGCTCTATTGCAGGGCATCATTCTGGTAGCCCTGGTTCTGCTCGCCTTTATGGGTGGTCTCAGGCCAAGCTTGGTGGTGGCGCTCTCCATTCCGTTTTCGGTCGGCTTTACCTTTCTTGCGATGAAAATTTTCGGAATATCCGCCAACCTGATGTCGCTGGGTGGGCTTGCTATCGCGATCGGTATGATGGTGGATGGCGCGGTTGTGGTGGTTGAAAACGTTGACCGCATGTTGCGCGAAGCCAAGCCTGATGAGTCGCGTCTGCATATCGTGATGCGCGCCTGCCAGTCGGTCGCCAGACCGATCCTGTTTGCGATCAGCATCATCATTATCGTGTTCCTGCCGCTGTTTACTTTACAGGGCGTGGAAGGCGCGACATTCAAACCGCTGGCCTACACGGTGGCGGTGGCGATGTTTGGATCATTGATCTTCGCGCTAATGATCGCTCCAGTAGCCGCTTCGCTGCTGATGAGGAGTCCCAAGATTCGTGAGGACAAGCCACGCAAGGACATCATCAGTTTTATGCTTAAAGGTTACAAACCGCTGGTAGAGGCGATGGTTGCCCGCCGCGGGATCGCGTTAGCGCTGGCGGTCATCGTTCTGGCCGTGGGCGCTGCAGTAGCGCCGCGTCTAGGTTCGGAATTTGTGCCGCGTCTGAATGAGGGCGACCTGTTGATTCGCGCCACCATGGCGCCTTCCATCTCGCTCGAAAAGGCTGAAACCACCATCACCGTTTTTGAGCGGCAACTGATGAAGGATTTTCCGGAGGTAACGCAGGTAGTATCGCGTATTGGTCGGGGTGAAGTTGGCGCACACGCCGATCCGGTCAACAACGCCGAGATATTCGTTTCTCTCAAGCCACAGGAGGAATGGGTAAGCGCGGATACACTGGACGGTCTTTACGCCGCAATGAGCGAGAGATTTGAAAGCTTCCCTGGTGCCAAGTTCAACTTCACGCAACCTATCGCCGCTGCTGTGGATGAATTGCTGACGGGAACCAAGGCCGAACTTGCAGCCAAGCTCTTTGGCGATGACCTTGATCTGCTTGTTGAAAAAGCACAAGAGGTTGAACAGGTGATGCGTACGGTGCGTGGAGCTCAGGATGTTCAACGCGACCAGATCGGTGGCACACCGCAACTTCGCATCACGTTGGACAGGGCCGCGATCGCCCGCTATGGACTCAATGTGAGTGATGTTCACGATACATTGAGTGTGGCGGTCGGTGGTAGCGAAGCGGGACAGGTGTTCGAAGGTATTCGTCGTTTCGATATATATGTGCGTCTGAAGAAGGAGGCGCGAGACGAGACGGAAGTCATCCGGCAGCTGATTCTCGAAAACGCCTCCGGCCAGCGGGTACCCCTGGAAGAGCTGGCAAATATAGAAGAAGTTGTCGGGCCACGGCAAATCACCCGAGAAAACAATCAGCGTTTCATCACCATTCAAACCAACGTGCGTGATCGGGACATCGGCTCCTTTGTTGCCGAAGCCGATGCCGCTATTGCGGAACAGGTCGACTTGCCGCCGGGGTATTTCCTCAAGTGGGGTGGTCAGTTCGAGCTTCAGCAACAGGCCAACAAGCGTCTGATGATCGTGGTGCCGATTACCCTAGCGCTAGTGTTCATAATGCTTTACGCAAACTTTGGTTCGTTGCGTAACGCGTTACTGATCATGCTGAACATTCCGCTGGCTCTGGTGGGCGGTATCGTTGGCTTGTGGTTGACGGGGCAGAGCTTGTCTGTACCTGCTTCAATTGGTTTCATTGCGCTCTTTGGTATCGCGTTGGAGAACGGTCTAGTGCTTGTCAGCTATCTCAATGAGTTGGTCAAGAATGGCGTTTCCGTTGCTGAAGCCAGTGTCCAGGCGGCGTGTGCACGTCTGCGAGCGGTTATCATGACTGCTGTAACAACGGCGCTTGGGCTGTTTCCGCTCTTGTTCGCCAGCGGCACCGGCAGCGAAGTGCAACGGCCTCTGGCCACCGTCGTGGTCGGCGGACTGGTCACAGCTACGATTCTCACCTTGTTGGTTATTCCCGCCCTTTATCAATGGTTCGCTGATAAACCAGCTGATATCGGCGAAACCCATTGAAAGGAGATAACACCATGCAAGAGATAAAAGCCTATATCAAGAACCATAAGCTCGAAGCGGTGACTCTGGCGTTGCATCGGCTAAGTGGTATCAGCGGCATGAGCGTGTCTGAAGTGCGCGGTTTTGGGCGGAGCAAGGTCCATACCAGCGCGGCCAATCCAATTGACGGCACGGCAGATTTCGTCAGGCACGTAAAAATCGAGGTGGTGTGTCATGATCAGTACGTGGACGAGGTGGTTCAGGCACTGCAAGAGGTGGCCCATACCGGGCTACGGGGTGATGGGCGTATTTTCGTCAGCGATGTCAGGCGGGCGATCCGGATCGAGGATGGCGTCGAGGATAGCACTGTCGTCTAATAAACCAGCCACGTTGATCAACGTTCGTGGCTCTTGAGTAGCGCTCCCGCACACAAACGCGAAGTACCCGATACGAACTGAGATTTCACTAGCGACAGGAGGCAACGTGGGACATCAACACCTACATAACGAACAGGCTGGTGATAAACGCGTCTGGTGGGCCATAGCCGTCAATGTTGTCTTAACCGTGGTGCAGATAGTGGGAGGTATATTGTCAGGGAGCCTCTCGCTGGTTGCTGATGCAATCCACAACCTAAGCGACGCCATCTCGATGGCCATCGCTTACGTGGCCAGGAGAATCGCGCGGCGCCCAGCCAATGAAGAATGGACATTTGGTTACGTCCGAGCCGAGCTGATAGCCGCGCTAATAAACTACACCACTCTGATAGTGATAGGCCTTTACCTGGTTTACGAAGCAGTGTTTCGCTTCATAGAACCTCAGCCCGTTCAAGGGTGGACGGTGGTGATTATCGCAGCTGTCGCTTTAGTGGTTGATACGATAACGGCCATGCTGACTTATTCGTTATCAAAGTCCAGCATGAACATTCGGGCGGCGTTTTTACACAACGTGTCAGATGCACTGGGGTCCATCGCCGTCATCATTGCAGGGACCTTGATAATTTTGTATGACTGGGTAATTGTAGATCCATTGATAACGTTAATGATAGCTGGGTATATATTGTGGCAAGCGTTTGCAGAAATAGGTGGCGCCATTCGCATACTCATGTCTGCCACACCAAAAGATATAGACCCTCAAGAAATCATATCGAGATCATTAACCATACCAGGGGTTTGTGGCATCCATCACCTGCACATATGGCCTATAGATGAGCACCGAACATCGCTTGAGGCGCATATCGTGATTAAAGATCAATTGATGAACCGAAGTGAAGAAATCAAAAACGACGTCAAGAGACTGCTAAATAACGAATTTTCCATCAACCATACAACGCTGGATGTGGAATCCCAATCGAGAGAATGTGGCAACGCAAAAACATTTGGGCATTGAAAAAGGGCGCCGGGTAGGCGCCCTTGTTGAATCGCAATCAGATAATATCAAGCGGGTAGGCGATGATAACCCTGACTTCATCAAGATCAGACTCGAAAGCAGTCGCTCGTGTCGTAGCCTGGCGGAGCCTGAAAGACAGACCCTGAAGCCTTCCGGTTTGCACTATATATTGAGCCTCGACATTTCTCTCCCAACGATTTTGATCAGTAAGCGGGTTTCCATTGGCATCTGCACGCATATACACAGCGTTAGCGTCTGAGTAATCTGCATCACTTCCTGTGGCGTAACGCGTCATAAATGATAGTCCCGGTACGCCATACTCAGTCATATCGAGATCATAACGAATCATCCATGACCGCTCTTTTGGCGAATTAAAGTCGCTATATTGTAACGAGTGATCCAGAAAAATCGAATCAGACTGGCGAAGATAATCGAAATCATCGTCTCCGTGGTTGCGCTGGTGAGACAACGTGACACCGTGTGTTTCGGTCGCGATGCCTACACTAGCACTCCAAATCTGGTTGTTAAATTCACCGAGTAGTTTCTTTCCTTCGTCGGTGGCGAAGTAGTAATCTACGCCGCCAAAAAGCGAAAGTTGTTCAGACAAGGGCAACTCACTAGAAACACCAAAATAACTTTGATCCCACGCGTCCTTAAGACGACTCGTATACAAGCTGAACCCTAGCGCAGGGTTTAGGGTGTAATCCCCTCCGAAATATGCGACCCAGGGAGAGTCAACCGGACCTGCGTAAAATGCCACAAACTCATCATTCATGCTGATACTGGTTGGTTGGCTCATGCCGCTGAGCCGCCCGCCTTGCACAGTCAACCCATCAATATGAGTATTGACAAGCGTAACGCCTCGGAAGCTTTCAGGAAGCAGCCGGGAATCACCATAATGGACTACAGGGGTCGTCGGAAACACATCGCCGACTTTAACGACTGTGTCAAAAGCACTTAATTTTGCCGCCGCGCCAAGCTTCGTGTATTCATTCCCAGCTTCGCCTTGATTGTCGACGGGAAGAACATCAAAGGAACTGCGCCCGCCGTTTCGTCCGTCGCCAGTATCAAGCTTCAAGCCCAGCATTGCAAAAGCGTCCAAGCCAAAGCCAACGGTACCTTCGGTAAACCCAGACTCGAAATTAGCTATTACGCCGTGCGCCCACGCTTCAGAATATCCCGTTCCGTTCGGGCTGGACTGACCATTACGGTGGTCTCGATTAAAATAGAAATTCCGGTTCAGTACCGACAGACTGCTTCCGTCAAAGAAGCCAGAAGCAGCTTGCTCTTGCTCTTGCGCTGAGATGGCTCCGGAATGAGCGGCAATGAGAATTGATGAAGCAATTAATGAAAGGCTGATTTTTTTATTCATTTGATTTTTCGTCTTATTAGGGAGACTTTTTAAAGCTAATTTTTAATCGTATCCCCTTGGGAATTTCCAAAAGATTGCAATAATATTACAATTCTGTAATGTTTAGGCATGTAATGGAATCTCAGAATAGATCTGGCCTGGATGGCTGCGCCCTCCATTGCCGACCCAGACAATGGAAAAACAGGACGTTCAAACAATAAAATATCTGATTTCTAGGCTTTATGTTGCTCTCACATGCTTACGCATGTTTTGCCCACCTTCAGTTAATCTCAAGATATCCTTCCCCAGAGGTGATTCGGGGCGGCCTTCGCGACACCTTCCATTTCCGGTCTCTGTAGTGGTCTACTAATCTTGGGGTATTCCAGGAGAGCGCGTCGACGATCAAGTTGGCCACGTAGGGCGGCGCCCAGTAAATACGGGGTTTCTCATTTTGCAAAGGATTCCTGATCCATGCGAGCCAAAGGCGCGCGGTAGCCGGCCCGATGCTCACACCCAGGCGGTTTCTAGAATTTGATCGGAATCAGACGCGGGATGGATGCCAGACGGCGTCCAGAAGGCGGTAAAGGATCTGGTCGCTAAAAGGTGTAGCCACAAGGCTTAGCAGCAGGGATCAGCTGCGCCTTCACAGTGGTAAGTTGCAGGATGCTTGGTTTTGCATTCTTGCCCCGTCTTGCAGACGGTTACCATCCCTTGCTCATGCCCTTCGCAGCACTCGGGTTCAGCCTTGCCATCTGCGCCAACCATCAAAGCATGGTTGGTCGCCATGGCCTCCATGCCTTCCATATCAGGCATCGTGTGATGCGCAGATAATCCTGTCGACATCAGCAACTGCGCCATCCCGTTGATCGGAAGCGTGAGCACTAGCAGCAGGATAAGAAAGGAGCACATGGTGAACTTCGTATTCAGCGATGAGGACCAGGACCTCAGCGATTTCGGACGCGTTGCTCGCGATGATTTTTTCAATGACGGCGGTAATTCGAGTTCCTGAGCTCCTGCTGCGCAGCATCTAAAGCTCAAGACCAACCACGTTACTGCGCGAGAGCTTGGCTGAAGCTAATCCGGGCGGGTGGTCGATCTTTTCCAGCGTAAAGTGCCGTGCGCGATATCTCATTGCTCTTGCAACATTTGTAGTTGCGGCAGTATCTTCTTCCACTGGCAGATCTTTTGCAGCTCGACACGTGCCGCTAGCGGTGGCAAGTCAGTGCTTCGATTATGCGGCATTGCTCGATCTCACCGCCCTGGCAGCACGCAATCAATCTTCCCAGTTCTCGCTCCAACGCCAGGAGGTCGCGGATGCGGGCTCTTACTTGTTGCAGCTGCTCACCTACCTTGGCATCAACGGTAGCGCATGAGGCGTCTCGCTGATCGGCAAATCCTAGTAACTCGCGTACGGCATCAAGGGTAAAACCCAACGACCGCGCTCGGCGAATAAAGAGCAGGCGGTCACGCTCCGTATGTGTATATATCCGGTAGCCCGAAGGCGTGCGCCCTGCCGAGGACAGCAGACCTATCTGTTCGTAGTAGCGGATAGTCACGGCCTTTGTATCTGTCGCCCTGGCAAGCTGTCCAACTGTGTAAGCCGATGTACTCATCACTGCTTGACCCTTAGCTGCTATAAACTTCATGCTAACGCATTCAACACACCGTTGAGGATTGATCATGGAGAGTTGTTGCGAAAACAAGACAAGCGAGCTGGCACAGCTGCGCAACAAGCAGAGCCGGGTGCTCTACTTTGTTCTTGCAATCAATGCCGCGATGTTCCTAGTTGAGTTCATCGCCGGCTGGATAGTTGGATCGACTGCTTTGCTGGCGGATTCGCTGGATATGTTCGGTGATGCCTCGGTGTATGCGCTGACGCTGTATGTGCTGCATCGCAGCGCGCGTACGCGGGCCGGGGCGGCACTCTTCAAGGGCGGTTTCATGTTGCTGTTCGGCCTACTCGTCATCGCAGACGCTGTGCGCAAGATGGTGACAGGAGGTGTCCCTGAAGCTGAGTGGATGGGAATGGTGGGCGCCGCTGCGCTAGTCGCTAACACGGTCTGCTTCGTGCTCCTGTATCGTCACCGAAGCGATGACCTGAACATGAAATCTACTTGGCTGTGCTCGCGCAACGACCTCATCGCCAATGCCAGTGTTATCGCCGCCGCCATCCTGGTTGGCATTAGCGGAACCGTCTGGCCTGATGTGATCGTGGGGCTGGCTATTGCGGTGCTGTTCTTGCATTCCGCAAGGCAGGTACTCAGCGAGGCTTGGACAGAATGGCGTCTGCATAGCGCACCCTCACAGAGCATGGCCGAGCCAAGCGCCTGTTGCAATGCGGAGACCAGCACCAAGTTCGATAGCTGCTGCGATCGCACCAACGTGCCATGCCAATCAAAAGGACAAAGAGACTAGATGATGAAAGCCCAAGAACATCCTTCTGCCAATCCTTGGGGCTTACTGCTTGTCGTATGGCTGCTTGCGGTGATTTCTACCCTCGCGACCTTGTTTATCGGAGAGGTCATGGGGAAAACCCCATGCGTACTGTGCTGGTATCAGCGGATCTTTATGTTCCCTCTGGCGCCGATGTTGACTATCGCCTGTTATCGTTCGGACTTCGCCGTTTGGAAGTATGCACTGCCCCTCGCTGTCATCGGCTGGGGTATCGCCTTGTATCACTGGCTACTTTTCATTGCCGTGATCCCAGAAAGCGTCAAGCCATGCAGTGCCGGAACGTCCTGCTCCGGGGCCGACATGATAATTTTTGGAAGCGTGCCGCTACCACTGCTTTCCTTGGCAGCATTCAGCGCCATCGCTCTGCTTCTTGTCCTAGTTCGCCGGAGAACCCTTGTATGAATAGACGGGCCATCGTCCTTACCATCAGCGCTGTGGCAATTGTGTGTTTTGCCGCTGCGGCACTGCTCTACCAGAGATATTCTGTCCCGCAGGAAACTACGGTTTTTAGCCAGAAGAGCAACCCACTGGTGCGCTTTCATTCCCCGGTCCTTGGGCCGAACGATGCTCCGGTCACCATCGTCGAGTTCTTCGACCCTTCATGCGAAAGCTGCCGCGCGCTCTTCCCTTACGTAAAGCAAATCCTGGCGAAATATCCGAATGACGTGCGCCTTGTCGTCCGTTATGTGCTGTTCCACAACGGCTCAGAAGAGGCCGTTCGGATATTGGAGTCAGCACGGGCTCAAGGTATTTACGAACCCGTGCTGGAGGCCGTCCTCGATGCTCAACCCCAATGGCATGACGACCCGAAGATCCTGGAAGCGTGGAAAGCCGCAGCAGAAGCTGGCCTGGATGTAGAGAAGGCCCAGGAAGTAATGAACTCGCCGGAAATCGACGCGATTTTGAAGAAGGACGCTGCGGACGTTAAGACGGTTGGAATTCAGGGTACGCCTACCTTCTTCGTCAACGGAAAACCTTTGCCCAAGTTCGGCCCGCAGCCGCTCCTGGAACTCGTTCAGAGCGAGATGGAAAAGGCGAAGTGAACAGACTGCGCATTCCACTCGTCGTGCCTTGTAACAGGCATTTTCAGAATCGCTGGGGTAAAAAATGGGACTGATAAATCTACGACTGTTATGTGGGCTTTTGCTTCTAATCCTTTCTGCCGCCGCAGCGGCGGCAGATTTCAAGGTAACGGATACCAGACTACGACTGCTGCCCGGCGATCTGCCTGCTGCCGGGTACTTCAAGTTGAGTAATATCAGCGGCGGACCGGTGAGCTTGGTAGGGGCAGAGAGCCCAGCTTTTGGACATATAACGATGCACAAAAGCATTCAAGACAACGGAGTGGCACGCATGGAACCAGTGCCGAGGCTCGAGGTTGCGCCGGGTACATCTGTCGAGTTCTCGCCAGGAGGCTATCACCTCATGCTGATGAAACGGCAGAGCCCGATCGACTTGGGGGATGAAGTTACGGTGACGCTCGTGTTCGCCGATGGACAGCGTTTTCCGATCATATTCGAGGCCGTGTCCCCGGCGTCTCTGTAGGAGGTGAATGGATGAGTAAGCGGCTCTTTCTCATGCTGAGCGTATTGTTTATGGCTGGCTGCGGCGAACAAAGTTGGCAGACAACAGATATCTCCGGCGCTATGCCAGAACTCAAGTTCGACCTCACCGATGAAAATGGTCGCACGGTGAGTGCTGATGACTACCGTGGCAAGCCTACGCTGCTCTTTTTCGGCTTTACGAACTGCCCAGACGTATGCCCGACCACGCTTGCACAACTCGCAAGCGCCTCCCAACAACTTGATGAAGAGCTGAGGGAAGATTTGCAGGTCTTATTCGTCTCGGTCGATCCAGAGCGCGATAGCCCGCAGACGCTACGACGCTACACCGATGTTTTCGGGCCGCAATTCATCGGGCTTACCGGAGATAAAGCGGCGCTCGACGCTCTGACTCGCCGGTACAGCACCACTTACAGCTACGGCGAAGAAGATCAATCCGGAAATTATGATGTTTCACATTCGGGTGCCGTATTTGTATTCAATCGCCATGGAGATGTACGGCTTTTGATCCGCGCCACTGACCCAATGGATGCGGTGGCTGCCGATTTACGTCGTCTCTTCAAAGACGGCGCTTAAGATACGCACGACTGCACGAAGCGCCCCACTGGTTGGACTAATAAAGAATATTTTTATGTATGAAGTTGCGTTTATGGTGGCTAGTTGCGGTGCTTGGCACGAATTTGGTGTTTATCGCTGCACGCCGGAAGAAGACTCTTCGTCCAGCGCAGCGACGATCCTGAACGTTGCAGCCGCTGAGCAGCTCGGATTCGCCATCGCATCCGAGCCTGCGCTATATCGAGGATAGTACTGTGCCCATCGACAACAACCAGGTCGAGAACCAGATACGGCCATGGGCTCTTGGCCGTTCAAACTGGTTGTTTGCCGGGTCGCTACGCAGCGGCAAACGCGCGGCGGCGATCATGAGCCTGATCCAGTCGGCCCGAACGAACGGACATGATCCGTACGCCTACTTGAAAGATGTGCTGACGCGGCTGCCGACGCAGCGAGCAAGCAGGATCGGCCAACTGCTGCCGCATCAGTGGGCACCTGCCTGAGTCACGCAAGGTGAACTAGCCGTACGCTTACCTTTCCTCAGCGCCGTCCGCACCACGCAGCTTCACATTGCTAATGACCCTGCGCTCAAATGGGAGCTAGCTTCTAGCCAGTCTCACTGCTTGTTACTCCACGTTGAAGCGGACCCATTTCCTACCATCCCTTCAAACTTTTCCAAGTCCTTCGCATCTATCGATGAGATCAGGGCCACTGTATCCGGTTTTTTTAGGATATGTCGTCTTACGACTGCATCAGGTCTGCCACCACCCAGCCAAACACCTGTGGGGCGTTGGTCGCAGCGAAGCAAGGTGCCATTGCCAAAGCGATAAAACGGCAGGCTTCCATCTGGCAGTTCGATGCTGCATAAGCCCCCTTCATGCACGATGGATTCGTTTCGGCCGGGCTTCACTCGCGGCCCATTCGGCGCCTTCTCATCTTTTTTAAGAATTTCTAAGCGTCTTCGTAGCTGCGGCTGCTCGCCCATTCCAAGTCATACTGCACTTCAAGGTGAAAGGCCTCATAGAGTCGCCATGCCTTCTTGCGAGCCTGCTCCAAGGCATCCTCCACCCCGGCTTCTGTAAGGGTTCTATTCACATTAGACTGGGGTGGAAGCTGTTCATGAAGCGCCTCGAGCTTCACATAAACAGCATAAGCAGCATCGCGACTCTGTGCGGCATGCCCTTCGGCAATTTTGCCGTCCAATCCACTCATCAACTGTTCTATCTCAGTTATCTCAACGTCACTCACAAGCTACGCGTCTCTGTTTGGGAAAATGAGGGTCGTTGTCGATCCGGCTGGTCAGGCTTTCAATGCCAGAATTCGGCGCGCACCGTTCAGTACGATGAGGCCAACGACCGTACCAATCGCCAAATCTGGATAGGGAGAACCGGTCCACGCAACCAAAGCACCTGCGGCAATAACGCCAAGATTCGCGAGCACATCGTTGGCCGAAAAAATCCAACTCGCTTTCATGTGTGCACCGCCTTCGCGGTGGCCATAGATCAACAAGAGACAGCTGACGTTCGCGACGAGTGCAACTAAGCCAAACCCCATCATCAGCATCGACTCAGGTTCGCTGCCATAGATGAAGCGTCTAGCCACCTCAACGAGTACCCCCATAGCCAACACGATCTGGAAGAAACCCGCCAGGTGCGCAGCGCGAACCTGCAGCCGCGCAGCCCGACCGACCGCAAAGAGAGCCAGGCCATAGACGGCAGCATCAGCAAACATGTCCAGCGAGTCGGCAATTAGGCCCGTCGACTGAGCGATCAAGCCTGCGCCCAACTCGATGACAAACATCGCGGCATTGATAACGAGCAGGATTTTGAGCGTGCCGGCCTCCTTGGAAGCAGTCAGCTCTTCACTGACGCTATTGGCCGAAGCTGCTTCCTGACTGGCCGGCTGAGTACCGAGCAACGTTGCCCCTAAACCAAGTGATTCCAGCTTGGTCGCGATCTGGTCAACCGGACCGTTATGGAAAGCGCGTACCTGTCTGCTGCTTAGATCAAAGGACAACGACTTGAGCTCAGGAAAGCCATTGAGCGCGAGCCGAATCATTCGCTCTTCTGAAGGGCAATCCATCTTGGGCACAGAAAAACTGCTGACCCAAGCCCCTTCATTCGAAGGCGCGGTTGCCGCTTCAGTGATTGCCGGCTCAGGGCCACAGCCACAGGATTCATCACAAGAACTCATGATTCGCTTCTCCTATAGGACTTAATTTACCGATTAAAAACCATGTAGTATATATAGGGTCAAGCCTAATATACTGGCTTTTTTACCAAGGGGCAGACCATGCGCATCGGCCAACTTGCACAGCAGGCGGGGGTGGACATTCAGACGATTCGTTTTTATGAACGTCAGGGACTGCTTCCACCGCCCAATCGCGAGGACAATGGCTATCGAACCTATAAAGCAGACCATGCGGACAAACTGCTGTTCATTCGCCGATGCCGCTCTTTTGGCATGTCACTGGAAGAAATTGGTGTTTTGCAGAGCTATCAGGAACAGCCTCAGCAACCCTGCGTTGCGATCAATGAGCTTCTTGATAGACATATCGCCCAGGTCAGGAACCAGATTGCGTCCTTGCAGGTCCTGGAAAACCAATTGATGACGTTGCGGGGCTGCTGCGATAACGAACGACAAAACCTGGACTGCGGAGTACTTTCGGGCCTGCTGGGGGGCGACAAACCTTTTTCGTGATTCCGGCTTAAAGTCATTTTTCGCGTCGCCTCGATCCATAGCGCTTGACCCTATAGCGGCTATAGGGTGTTCACTTGGACCATCTGCTGCGTAAGTGAGATCTAAATGAATACCGTTCTCCGCATTGCCATCGGTGAGGCCTTCTTCCAAGCGAGGAAAGCACTCAATGAAGAGGTGCCAACCGAGGCTTTCTCCTGGCTGGAGCGAGCCCACATATTGAGCCAGCGAATGCCTATTCTTCATGCTCAGAGCCATTGGCTGATGCTAAGGGCTGGCTGGCAGTTGCGCGACTTTCGGGAGGTGCTCAGCCAAATACCGCGAATCATGGCGGCCCTGCTGTTCTCGAAGATTTGGGTACCGCTCGGAAACAGCGGACGCGCCAGGGTCAGTGCTTTTGCGCCAATGCCCACCTCACCGGAGCTGCAGCGACTTCTTCAAGGAGAAACGCGATGAGCTCGTCTCCTAAAAGGTCACCTTTTGTTGTTCCCTGGTTCTGGTGGATGCTATCGCTGACCATTGCCTCGGCCGACCTAGCGTTGAAAAGCGCAATTACGGGTTCGCTCCCGGTCGGCACCGTGATTCCTCTCACCCCGTTTTTTAATCTGGTTCACTTCTGGAATACCGGCGCGGCGTTCAGCTTCTTGGCTGATGCAGGTGGTTGGCAGCGTTACTTCTTCATCGTCATAGCTCTGGTCGTTTCGATCGTGCTGGCTCTGATATTGCGTAAACCCAGAGCCAGCGGTGAAGCCCTAGGCTATAGCCTTATCTTGGGCGGGGCAGTTGGGAATCTGATTGATCGCGCATTTCGCGGCCATGTAATCGACTACCTGGATTTTTACTGGCAGTCCTGGCATTGGCCTGCGTTTAACCTGGCAGATATTGGCATCGTCGGTGGCGCCGCCATGCTAATCCTGAGCAGTTTGCTGAGCCAAAATGCGGAAGCCGGCCGAGTCAAAGAATGAAAGGCTCGCCCTCAACAAATACGGTGCGCTGGGCAGGCAAGGCCTGGGTAGGGACCGGCATCGGCATCTTTCATGGCCGTGCCGGCCACCAGGAGTGGCACACCATCAGGCGCATCAGATTTCAGTGGGCCTCGACTCACCTGTATCGGTTGAAACCCCGTTGGGCATTCAAACAGGGGCAGCCATCTTTATCCCCGCGGGCCTGAAACACCGGCTCAGTGCTGGTCGAGTTCTATCGATCTATCTGGATGCGCTATCCGATGAAGCCCCAGCTATGCGGCGTACCGAAGAAGCAAGGATAATCGTGATCGCCCCGGCGGACGTAGTAGCGATTATCGATGTGCTGCGCGAGACAGGACATACCGCTCTCCAGGTTAGGGCGGGGGTGCGCCAGGCACTGCGGCTACCCGACCCTCCGATTCCAGATTTTCGTTTGACCAAGGTGATTGAGGCGCTGCATAGAGGCCAAATGGGGCGCGAAGAAATGGCCGCGTTGGTGCACCTATCCCCTACACGGTTTTCCCATTGGTTCGTGGAGCAGACAGGCTTGCCGCTGCGCAGCTATGCGAAATGGTTACGTCTCACACAAGCCCTACAGCATCTAGCCAAAGGGGGGCTACTCACCGAAGCGGCCCATGAGGCGGGCTTTTCTGATTCGGCGCATTTCTCCCGGACATTTAAAGCGCTGCTGGGCATCGATCCTTCCTCCGCCCTGGCTGAAGTCGATCTTCAGGAATCGTAGCTCTTTCGTTCAAGCTGAAAGCGTACCTTCCCACATACAGTCATGGCTCCCTATTCAGGAGCTGAGCGATGTCTACTTCCCTGCGATTTGCCATACGGTGGCTGAGCTATCCACTAGTGTTTGGTAGCTGCACCGCCTTCATGATCTGGGCGCTGTATGCTGGAGTACCGTATTGGCCCACCACCCCCATAGTCGCTGCGGCGGGGCTGCTACTCATTGCTGGCTTGGAGCGCATCCAGCCTTTTCGGCGGGCCTGGCTGGAAGATCATCAGGACACCCTGACGGATCTGCTGCACATGCTGGTAAACCTGTCTGTCATCCAATTCACTGCGGAATTCCTGGCCAAGTTAGGCGATGCGGTACCGGCTTCGGTTCGGCTCTTCCCGATCGAGAGCCCATTGTGGTTGCAATTGCTACTAGTCGCTGCCGTGCTCGATTCGAGCCTGTATATGATGCACCGCATCAGTCACCGGGTGCATTGATTGTGGCGCTTTCACATGATCCATCACAGCGCTGAGCGGCTCTACTGGATGAACGGAGAACGCCGACATCCTCTGCATGCGGCTTTGATGGCCGGGCCGGGGCTGGTCTTTTGCTCATATCTGGGGCTCCGTCTGCCGTAGTCGCAACGTGGTTCGGCATCCTGACCGTCCATCTGGCCTTTCAGCATTCGAACCTGGACTACAGCGTGGGTTGGCTGCGGCATGTGCTCGGGGTTGCTGAGGTCCATCGTTGGCACCATAAGCGCGACTTCGAAGACGCTCAGGTCAACTTCGGTGAGTTTTCAACTGCGTGGGATCGGATGTTCGGAACCTTCTACGACAGCGCCGGGAAGCTGAGCGAAGCTGGGGTTGGGTTGCATGAAAAGGACTATCTCAGAAATTATTTTGGGCAATTTATTGATCCTCTTCGTCCAACATTTGCTTACTTGATCGGTCACAATTCTTCAGAGCAGGATGAAAGCCGCAACACGTAGCTAGAACGGGTGGAGCCTCAACGGGAGAATAAGCGATGCCATACATACCGCGTGACACCGGATTGGACAGTACTTGGGCCTTCTTGCGAGACCCTTACCGATTTATCTCCACGCGCAGTCAGTTTCATCAATCGCCTGTGTTTCAAACTCGCTTGATGCTACAGAAAACTCTGTGCCTAACAGGTGCCGAAGCGGCTCGTTTGATCTGCGACCCTGACCGATTCGTTCGCCAGGGCGCCGCGCCCAAGCGATTGCAAAAAACCTTGTTCGGGCAAGGCGGCGTTCAAGGTTTGGACGGTGATGCGCATCGTCACCGAAAGGCCCTCTTCATGGGAATTCTCGCACCTGAGGGCGTGCAGGAACTAGCTGAGTTGAGCGAAGTGCGTTGGCAAGAATATGCGCAAACTTGGCGTCTTGGTGAGTCAATCGTCCTCTACGATATTGCTCGCGAAGTTTTGTGCCGCACCGTATGCGAATGGGCCGGTGCTCCGCTCGCTGAAAGAGATGTTCAACAATGGACTCAAGATCTTGCAGCGCTCTATGAACACGCCGGCGCGATCGGTCTCCAGCACTGGCAGGCACGACGGGCGCGTCGCCGATTGGAACAGTGGGCGGCTCAGCTCATTGAGTCCACTCGTGCTGCTTCGCCTACACCAGAGCAATCGCCTCTTGAACGCATCGCCCATTACAAGGACCAGCACGGACAGCCTTTGGATCTACATACCGCATCAGTGGAACTGCTGAATTTGCTGCGGCCGACGGTAGCCGTCTCGGTATTCATAACCTTTGCAGCGCTAGCACTACACAAACATCCGGGTTGTCTGAAAAACCTGCAATCGGGAGATGAAAATTATGTAAGTTGCTTTGTGCAGGAAGTACGGCGCTTCTACCCCTTCTTCCCAGCGGTGAGCGCTCGCGTGAGAGAAGATTTTCTATGGGAAGGATATGCCTTTCATAGGGGCACCCCAGTTCTGCTGGATTTATACGGAACCAATCACGACTCCCACCTCTGGGAAAACGCAGATGACTTCAAGCCTGAGCGTTTTCGATCCAGCTCTCCGTCGCCATACTGCTTTATCCCGCAAGGACCAGGCGACCCGCATGTTAACCATCGCTGTCCAGGAGAAGGCGTTGCCGTCGCCTTGATGAGCGTTGCTGCCCGTTTTCTGGCTCGCACGCTCCAATATGAGGTTCCCGAACAAGATCTATCAATCACCTGGGACCGATTGCCGGCACTACCCCGAAGCCACTTCGTCATGCGGAATGTGCGTATTACAATGTGACTCTGCCTGTTTACGGATGCGAGTCTCGCCCATCTCCAGATATGAACGGTGGGGCATGGCGTTGAGCTGCCCAGAGCAACCACGGCAATTGGAAATACTCTGAATAAGCTGTTCACAGTCATTCCCCAATTGAGTCATTTCCGAGGGGCGTTCTGACTTATTGTCGCTTGGTATCGTCCAGATTCAGCGCAACGGGCAGGTCAGCCGGTGCCAGACAAACACCCTCGTCACTGCAGGCCTGCACCCGTACAATCATTTCGAGCCTGCCTACCTTTTCCAGCACGGCGATCTGTTTTTCGTCGGGCCGCAGCCGAATACTTGCACCGTCGTCATACACCTCAAGGGCGGTGTCACCCAGCACAATGTCACTGACCCGGCCGCGCGGGTACTGCGTCGGGATTTCAAGCGCCTGGCCATTGACTGAAGAACTGACGACGGTGGGAATCAGGAACTCTATGGAGGCCGGGTTTGCATTCACGTGCCAGCCCGGTTCAATGTTCAGTGTTAAAACGAAATCATCCGTCTTTCCCGCCATTGTTGCGGCGCCTTTCGAAAGAGAGAGGCGGACCTTATCAGCGGAATTTGCCAACCCTGTTCGGGCCGGAACCGGGACTTCAAAACCGGCACGTTCAGTCTGGGCAGCGTCGAGGTTGTTTCCGTTGGTGTCGATCAACATGAACGCAGCGATCGCGATCAGAAAAACCACTACTCCAGCCAGCAATCCTTTGTGTCGAATCACCATGATTCATCTCCAGTATCTAAGGTTGTGGGTTTCCGGTGCGATTGATAGCTTCGACCAAGCTGTTGGTGTCAAAAAGCCCCGTGAAACGGGCGATAACGGTGCCGTCACCGTCAATAACCACTGCGAAGGGTAAGGCCTGCCCACCGGTCGCAGTTAATAGCGCATCTTTTTCGGGGTTGCTCGCTGTCACGTCCACTTGTATAGGCACCATCTTGGTGCGCCGCACGGCTTTGGCCACGGAGGGCTCTTGGTAGACCGTGCGCTCAAGTATCTTACAGTTGATGCACCAGTCGGCGGTGAACTCCAGCAAATAGGGTGTGCCCCGGGCTTTTGTCTCCGTCAGTAGCTTTGCGGAGTAGGGTTGCCAGACGAGTTCGTCTTCGTTGCTGTCCAGCGGGGATGCAAATCCCATAGTCATCGCAAGGGCAAGGCCTGCCGCCGTTGTGGTGATCACACGCACGGTACCATTACCCTGGACGAAACGGCGAGCACCCCAGGCCAGCACCAGTGCCAGCCAAGACCACCATAGCCAGGGATAAACCGCTTTGGGCACCAGGCTCGCGCTGAAGAAGACGGCTGCGGCCAGCAAGACCAGCGCGAGCACTTCTCGAATGGCCAGAGTCCAGGGCCCCGCCTTGGGCAACCGGCTCAGCCACTTGGGTTTGAGGATCAGTGCCGCGTAGGGCAGCGACAACCCCAGCCCGATACTGCCGAATATCCCCATAGTTACCGGCGCCGGCTGGGTAACGGCAAAGGCTAGGACTCCGCCCAGGAAAGGACCAGCACAAGGTGCAGCCAAAACCGCACTCAATAACCCCGATAAGAATCCTTCAGAGTAACGCCGGCCATGGGCCGAGGCGGCGAACGACGGGATCGGAATGGGCAAATCCAGCCACGTGACCACCGCAAACCCGACCAGCAAGGCAACAAGGATACCAACGAACACCGCGGACTGAAACAAAGTGCCCCAGCTCCACTGAAGAAATGCGGTCAATCCGCCCAGCGTCAAGAAAAACGCGAGTGTTCCTGCGGTGAACGCCAATGCGGCCAGCACGCGGTGCGATCGTTGGCTGCCCGCCTCTCGTAAGATAGTCCGGACCTTAATAGGAATCGCGGGCAAAACGCAGGGCGTCAGGTTGAGCAGCAAACCTGCCACTGTCGCCATTAAGAGCTGGCTGGCGATGAGTAAAGAGGGAATTTGATCGATCATTCAGCTATTCCAGCCCTTCCGACGATTCCCGACTGAAACGTCCGGTCTGACCCCGCCATTGGCCGCTTGCATCCTTAAACAGAAGGTTGTTTGAGTGCTCATATCTCTTCTCCATATAGACGCCGCCCTTTGAGTTGCTTGCAAACGTCAGCTATCGGAAAAACCATTATCGCATCGGCTTCAGGCATCATGCAGAGCTGAAATTACATTAAAGAATCTTCAAAGGCGAGGCAGAAGCCTGGCTAGCCACTCTGGTACGCTAAAAATCTAGTGGTTTACCATTTTCATACGACTAGTGAATAATTAAATGTAAGTCCGTTCACGCTGAGTCCCACAGTCGCTCAACGAGCAGCTGCACGCACCGAGAGAGTGACGAGCTTCATGTACCCAACCGATGATACTGGCGAAATCGACGAAGCAGGAGCAAGCCGAGTCCGAGTGCGATCACGCCAAGGACAGGCCAATCCCGCCAGCGCACATAAGGGGTCGCGCCAGTTCTGGGGGTCACTTCGGCACTGAGGGTGGCTACGCGAAATTGAGGAGCACGTGTAAAGATCTTTCCCTCGTAGCTGACAGCTGCTGTGATGCCGGTGTTCGTGGCTCGCAGTAGGTCACGTCCGGTTTCGATGGCACGCATGCGGACCATCTGAAAGTGCTGGAAAAGGCCCATCGAGCTGCCGAACCAGGCATCATTGCTGACATTCACCAGCAACTGCGTTTCGGGCAGAAGTTCCGTGACTTCAGCACCAAATACCGCCTCGTAGCAGATGAGTACCCCAACGGGCACACCCGCTGCGTTAAGGACGTGCGCTCCTCTTCCTGGTGTGAAATCAGACATGGGCGCTCCGAGCACGTCGAGGGCCGAACCCAAGAAGTCCCGGAGCGGAACATATTCACCGAATGGCACCAAGTGGCGTTTGTAGTAGGACCCTGCGGGATCTGAGAGGCTTGTCACCGCGTTGTAGGTGCGACCGTCCGCCTCGCGTATCGGGACGCCAATCATCAACGAGGTGCCGGCCTGATCGGCTAACGCCTTAAGCTCAGCAAGATATTCTCTAGCCTGGTCATGCTACATCGGGATTGCCGTTTCTGGCCAAATCACAATGTCGGCCCCGAGAGGCTGCTTCGTAAGCGCCTGATAACGGTCAAGCGTGATTCCCCGTGAATCCGGGTCCCATTTTCTGTCTTGCGCGATGTTTCCTTGCAAGAAGGCAATATTGATAGGATCAGCGGCTGGCTGGGTCCACTCACGATCCAGGAACTGCAAGCTGGCAAGAGTAGCGGTTAACACGGCACTGGTTATCGGCAAGACTTCTTAGGGGCGTTGCAGGCTTCGCGCAACGGCACATCCAAAGCGAAAAGCACCCAGGCATCACGCTGCGCAACCAGCCTAAACACTGGGTTAAATCCGATGTCAGTGCGAGAATGTCGCCCTTATGCAACGACGGAAGATATCAGGATGTCGCGAGACTGGCTGGAAGAACATCAGATAGCATTGTATTTTGCAGCGGTGGTGGCCGCTGCCGTTGCAGGTTTGAGCTCTGCGCAATTCGCCGGGCTGGCGGCCCTGGCCATCACACCGGCGATTGCCGTGCTGATGTATGCCATGTTTCTGCAGATTCCCTTTCTAGAGCTGCGAGAAGCTTTTGCCAACCACCGCTTCGTCGGTGCTTTGTTGCTGGCCAACTTCCTGTTGGTGCCATTGATGGTGTGGTTGGTGACGTGGCCGCTCTCATCGAACAAGGCCTTGTTGGTCGGCGCGCTGCTTGTCCTGCTGACGCCTTGTATCGATTACGTGGTGGTCTTCACCCACTTGGGCAAAGGGGACTCCCGCCTGGTGCTCGCGGCGACGCCCTTGCTGCTGTTGCTCCAGCTTCTGCTGCTGCCCCTCTACTTGCAGCTAATCCTTGGTTCCGAGGCCGGCACAATGATCGAGCTGTGGCCCTTCGCAGAAGCCTTCCTGTTACTGATTGCCCTACCCTTGGTAGCGGCTGTGCTCACTGAATTTGGCGGGCGCCGATCTCTGCTGGTTCGCGCATGGCGCGCAGGTTGGGCCTGGCTACCAGTGCCTGCAATGGCCCTGGTTCTAATCGTGGTGGTGGGTTCGCAGATCGCGGCCGTCGTGTACCAACTCGACATCCTGGCGACGTTGCTTCCGGTATACGGAGCCTTTCTACTACTCGCTCCCGCCCTCGGCGTGCTCAGCTCCAGGCTATTTGGCTTGGAGGCATCTGCCGCAAGGGCAGTGGCTTTCAGCTCAGGCACTCGCAACTCGCTTGTAGTGCTTCCCCTGGCCCTAGCCCTCCCGGAGTCCATTCGCGCGCTGGCCGCGGCGGCTGTGATCACTCAGACACTCGTAGAACTGATTGGTGAGTTGATCTACTTACGGGCGATTCCAGCCATGGTCAGAAACAGCTGAGCCTGGGCGAAACCGGCGAGAGCGCTCATGCCTCGTGCTGTGGAGCAAGATTGACCAGCGGCGCGATGATGAGCTGAGCGGAGCGAGCCCAAGAAGCCAGCGCCTCAAGATCCATCTGCAGAGACTCGGCCCCTGCCCAGATACAAGCATTCTCGGCAGGCACCGTAAGAGCGATGCCCTTAACAATTGTCAGAGCCATCGCATGCAATGTCAGCAACTCGTCGCGTATGGCGGTGATGCCACCCAGCTCGGCCAGGTAGATGTCCAGTCGATCAACCAGCCGGAGCAGCTGCGAGGTGTCAAAGCTGTCACGCAGGTTTTCCAATGCCACGGCGTCCCACTTCGCCGTACGGTGTAAGGCGGAAGGATGCGAGAGGAATGTTGATCATGTCGTTTTCTCGGTTTCTAGCTGGCGAGGTATGTCCACTCGCAGCCTGTTGGAACACCGAGTCCTTGATCCAGGGCTCCGGTGGCCGGTTGAGCTCGAGGTTGAATTCGCCGAACCGCTTGACGTTGCTGGTCAGGTAGGGGATGAGGAAGGACACGTCCTCGTCGGTGCCATTCTCTGTAGCGATTTGCCCGTGGCCAGCACTGATCGCGCTGCTTTCGCAATGGCCGTGGGCTGGCTTGAAAACTTGTCCAGGCTGAGGAAATTCCACGCTGTTTTTGAAATTATTGGCGGCTTCTGTTGGTCCTCTGTCGTCGTGCCCGGCTTGGTTTTCTGAACACCAGATCTAGCGAACATTACAATTTCGTCAGCTTCCTGGCTTTACAAAACTTTCTGTGGATATGCCAGTCGACTGAATGGTGCTGACGGCCTTGACCTAACAAGGCGTGCGCTACCATTTGATAACCGATCGATAAATTGGAGATTTACATATGCATACCCAATATGATTCTTGCATCCAAGCCTGTAGTAACTGTGCGGTGGTGTGTCAAACCTGTGCGGCAGCGTGCCTTGGCGAAGATGACGTAAAAATGATGGCGCAGTGCATCAAACTGGACATGGATTGCGCTGACATTTGCCAGATGGCCGCTGCTTTCATGGCGAGAGGCAGTGACTACGCCGGTGAGATATGCCGTATCTGCGCCAAGATTTGCCGCGCTTGTGGCGAGGAATGCAAAAAGCATGAAGCTGATCATTGCCAGCGTTGTGCAGAGGCTTGCCTGGCTTGCGCTGATGAGTGCGAGCGTATGGCGGCATAAAGACGTGCGGCACGCTCGGGATCTTTTCCGAGCGTGCCGGACTCCCGAAATGCTTGCGGGTGGTAACCGAAACGATCCGATAAACGCCTCGCAGCTTTATTACTTTTTCGTCAGGTTGTGGCAAGGAGGTAACGCGAGCGGCACAATGAAGCTCAATACAAAGGGGCTTTGGTATGAAGATCTTGGTCGCAGAGGATGAGCCGAAAACAGGCGTTTATCTTCGTCAGGGGTTAAGCGAAGCAGGCTTTGTTGTTGATCTGGTTGGCGATGGCCTGGATGCCGTCCATCAAGTTCTTCATGAACAATACGATTTATTGATCCTGGACGTGATGATGCCCGGGCTTGACGGTTGGCAGGTGCTTGAAAAGGTGCGAGATGCAGGTATCGAAGTGCCAGCTTTGTTCCTGACTGCGCGGGATCAGGTTGAAGACAGGGTCAGGGGGCTGGAGCTCGGGGCGGATGATTACCTGATAAAACCGTTCGCTTATTCGGAATTGCTTGCCCGTGTCAGATCACTTTTGCGACGTGCCAGTGGCGTTACCGTGCAGACCACGATGAAGATCGAAGATCTGGAAGTGGACCTTCTCAAACGCAGGGCTGAGCGCTCAGGCAAAAGAATCGATCTTACCGCAAAGGAATTCATGTTGCTGGAATTGCTTCTGCGCAGGCGTGGCGAGGTACTGTCCAAATCGCTCATCGCCTCCCAGGTATGGGATATGAATTTTGATAGCGACACCAATATCATCGAAGTAGCCATAAGGCGGTTACGGGCAAAGATCGACGATGAATTCCCATTCAAGCTGATTCATACCGCACGAGGGATGGGATATTTTCTCGACGGTCCTGGCCATTAGTGTTTCAAATGCTGGCGGGAAGCTTGATCTCGAATGTCGTGTAGCCATCCATTGAGCGGCAACCTATCAGGCCATTGTGAGCCTCTATTATTGATCGCGTGATTGCCATTCCTAGTCCCGCATTCAACGTACTGCCTTCCCTTCTTGCACTATCGACGCGATGAAAACGCTCGAACAGTTTATCCAAGTGCTCAGGCGGAATCGTTATTCCACGGTTCGTTATTTGCAAAGAGACCTGCTGGCCTGTTTTGGCTATATCTATGGCAATGCTGCTTTCCGGATCGCCATAACGCATGGCGTTGGACACAATGTTCGAGATCGCGCGACGCAACATGGAATTGTCTCCTTTTACCCACGTATGATCGGCATTACATCTCAGCACAAAATCTATTCCCTTCTCCTCCGCTGCATATTCGTAGAACTCAACAACGCTCGCTGCCACTTTTGTCAGATCGTGGGTTTCGAAATCTGGTGCGATCATGCCATTGTCTGCTTTCGCCAGAAAAAGCATATCGTCCACCATCCGCGCCATGCGTCTCAGCTCTTCCAGAGTGGAAAAGAGGATGTCCTTATAGTCCGTGCTGTCCCGATCCTTCATGAGAGCGACTTCAGTTTGTGTCAGCATGCTGTTCAACGGTGTTCGGAGCTCATGGGCGATGTCAGCCGAGAATCCAGACAGCCTCAAAAAGGACTGATCCAGTCGCTCAAGCATAGCGTTGAAATTATCTACAAGCTCATGAAGCTCGCTTGGAACTGACTCGTTAGAAATCCGTGTATCCAGGCAATTTGCGGTAATGGTTGAGGAGGCTTTGGACAGTTTTTTTATCGGTTTCAGGCCTTTTCGAATAAAGATAAAGCCTAGCGCGCCGCTGAGAAAGGCGCTCACGATGAGCGTATAGATAAACCACTCCCTGATCATTTCAAAAAAGTGGGTGCGGTGTGTGACATCCAGTGCCAGGTGAATGACCCCATCCTCACCGCTTGGCCATCCTTCCAAAGTCGTCGTCAGCCCACTATATCGGTTGGGCCCGACCTCGATTACCCAGCGGTCACTCTGGGCGTTGTTAATGAGGGATACGAGTTGTTGGGACGGGTTGTGATGAGAGTAGACAACCCTCTCGCCCACTACTATCGCAGCAGCAAAACCAAACGAGGTGTCGATGAGCCCATTTATCTCCGACACCACGTCGGCATTCAGGTCATTTCCACGCCGGAGGATCGATTCGAGGACAGAGGTTTTGGCGTCCAGAATTTGCGCATCCTTGTGCTCAAAATGAAGACGACAGAAATAGTCGAAGCTGACCGCAGCCATGCCCAACACGGCAGTGACCACCAGCATAAACAGAAGCGCCATCCTACTGCGCAAAGATAGCCTAGCCATTGTTTACCTCTTTATCCTGCTAGGTATTGGTTGTCGGGTTGAAGCGACGTAGCCGCAGCGAATTCGTTAACACAACCACACTGGATAGCATTATGGTGCTGGCGGCCAACATAGCGCTAAGGAAAAACTCGGTCACTTATCCCCCATTGCTTGCTCAGCCCTCTGGCGGGAGCTTCATGGCTGCCGCACGAGGCGGCAACCATGGTCACTCAGTTATTGCTTTTCGATAGAGGTAATAGACGAGTCCATGCCTTTGGACGTGAACTCGAACCCGATCTCATCGCCTTCGTTGAGTTTCTCAAGCTGCTCAGGGGTAGCCTTGAACCCCATCGTCATGGCCGGCCACTCGAGTTCGGGCACTGGGCCGTGTGCGATAGTGACCGTTCCTTTTTCCCTATTTATCTTGCGCACGGTGCCAGTAGCCTTTGCGGTCTCGGCTGCGGCCTCGCTCTGGTCCATCTGCATGTTACCCATCGGCATATTCTGGGCCTGCTCCATCGCTTTCTTGTCGTCAGCAAAGACGGCAGGAGACATCGCCAGGGTTATCATCAGTGCAAGTTTGGTTCTCATGGTGTTTCTCCAGATTGTGGTCGGGTTGGGTGGGTAGATCGGCGTCTCATCAACAGATAAGCCGCCGGGAGGACGAACAGGGAAAGCAAAGGCGCGGTGATCATTCCACCGACCATAGGCGCAGCAATGCGGCTCATGATTTCGCTACCGGTTCCGCTACCCAGAAGTATAGGTAGCAAACCGGCGATAATTACCGCCACGGTCATTGCCTTGGGTCGAACGCGCTGCACAGCGCCTTCGCGAATCGCTCCAAGCAGCGCTTGCTCGTCGGACTGACCTGCCTTAGTGCGCTCGGCCCAGGCGTTGGTCAGATACAACAACATGATCACGCCGAATTCAGCAGATACTCCAGCCAGGGCGATGAAGCCGACGCCCGTGGCCACGGACAGGTTGTAATCGAGCAAATACAGAAACCAGACGCCGCCTGTCAGGGCGAACGGCAGGGTCGCCATGATCAATAAGGCTTCGCTAAAACGGTTGAAGATCAGATAAAGCAGCACGAATATGATGACTAACGTAGCAGGCACCACCAGCTTGAGCTTCGCGTTGGCCCGTTCCATAAATTCAAACTGGCCTGAGTAACGAATGCTCATGCCCGACTCAAGCTCCACTTCATCGTTGATCTTGGCGCGAAGATCCTTTACCACTGAGGCCATGTCCCGGTCACGAACGTCGACATACACCCAGCCCGTCAGGCGCGCGTTTTCGCTTTTCAACATCGGCGGGCCATCGGTGACCTTGATCTGCGCCACGGTGCCCAGAGTGATCTGGCTGCCCTGCGGGGTATAGATCGGCAGGTTGCGCAGATCGCCCAACGAGTCACGCCACTCGCGCGGATAACGCAGACTGATCGGGTAGCGCGCCAGACCTTCTACGGTTTCGCCGATGTTCGCCCCGCCGACCGCGCCGGCCACAATAGACTGGACGTCGGCGATGTTCAGCCCGTAGCGCGCCGCAGCGCTGCGATCAATGTCCACGTCAATATAACGCCCGCCCGTGAGGCGTTCGGCGACTGCGGAACTTACCCCAGGGACAGTCTTGGCGATCCGCTCTACGGCTTGGGTGACCTTGTCGATCTGCACCAGATCCGTGCCGTATACCTTGACGCCTATGGGACTTTTGATGCCGGTAGCCAGCATATCGATGCGGTTGCGGATCGGTGGTATCCAGAGATTGGCCAGCCCCGGCACCTGCACGGCCTGATCCAGCTCCTTCACCAGTTTTTCCGGCGTCATGCCCGGTCGCCACTGATCTTTCGGTTTGAACTGGATAGTGGTCTCGAACATGGTTAACGGCGCTGGGTCTGTCGCGGTATCAGCGCGGCCGGCCTTGCCGAATACTCGCTCGACCTCCGGCACGGACTTGATCATCCGGTCAGTCTGTTGCAACAGCTCCGAGGCCTTCTGAGCAGAAAGGCCCGGTAGCGCTGTTGGCATGTAAAGCAAGTCACCCTCGTCGAGTGGCGGCAAAAACTCACCGCCGAGGCGGGAGACCGGCCAAAGAACGGTGAGAAATACCAGCAGCGCCACCAGCAGCGTGGTCTTCGGCCAGCGCAGCACCGCCTCAATGGCCGGCTGGTAGATCCAGATCAGTCCCCGGTTGATTGGATTGCGATGCTCATCAGGAATTTTGCCGCGGATCCAGTAGCCCATTAATACCGGCACTAAGGTCACGGACAGACCCGCCGCCGCCGCCATGGCATAGGTTTTGGTGAAGGCCAGCGGGCCGAACAGCCGCCCCTCCTGAGCCTCCAGGGTAAAGACCGGAATGAACGACAAGGTGATGATCAGCAGACTGAAGAACAATGCCGGACCCACCTCGACTGCCGCATCGGTTATAACCTTCCAGTGCGCTTCGCCCTTAAGCACTTTGTCTGGGTGCTTTTTATGCCAGGCTTCGATGTGCTTGTGTGCGTTCTCAATCATCACGATTGCCGCATCGACCATCGCACCGATGGCGATGGCGATCCCGCCCAACGACATGATGTTGGCGTTCACTCCCTGGCGCTGCATGATGATAAAAGCGATCAGAATGCCCACCGGCAGCGAAACAATCGCTACCAACGATGAGCGAAGATGCCAAAGGAAAACCAGGCAAACTAACGCGACGACAATGAACTCCTCGACTAGCTTGTGACTGAGATTCTTCACCGCGCTATCGATCAGCGTGCTGCGGTCGTAGGTGGTAACGATTTCCACCCCTTCCGGCAGGCTCTTCTTCAGCTCCTGCAATTTGTCCTGCACCGCCGTGATGGTCTCGCGGGCATTTTTGCCGCTGCGTAAAATCACCACGCCGCCAACCACTTCACCTTCGCCATTGAGCTCGGCAATGCCGCGGCGCATCTCCGGGCCCAACTGGATATGCGCCACGTCGCCCAGGGTCACCGGCACGCCACCGCCCTCCAGGCGCAATGGAATGGCCCGAAAATCATCCAGCGATTCCAGATAGCCGGAGGCGCGTACCATGAACTCGCTCTCTCCCAGTTCCAGCACGCTACCGCCAGTCTCGCGGTTGGCCTCATCAATAGCCTGGGCGACCTGCTGCTGGGTTACCTTGCGACTAGCCATGCGCACCGGATCAAGCACCACCTGGTATTGTTTGACCATCCCGCCAATCGGTGCCACCTCGGCTACGTTGGGCAGCGTTTTCAGCTCATAACGCAGGAACCAATCCTGCAATGAACGCAGTTGAGAAAGATCATGTGCCCCAGTGCGATCCACCAGGGCGTACTGAAAGATCCAGCCCACCCCCGTGGCATCCGGGCCCAGCGCTGGGGCAACCCCGGCCGGCAGCCGGCTTTGCACCTGACTCAAATATTCCAGCACCCGCGAGCGTGCCCAGTACAGATCGGTACCGTCTTCAAACAATACGTAGACGTAGCTGTCACCAAAGAATGAATAACCGCGCACCGTCTTCGCCCCCGGCACCGACAGCATGGTGGTCGTCAGCGGGTAAGTGACCTGATTCTCAACGATCTGCGGCGCCTGGCCGGCATAGGGCGTGCGGATAATAACCTGCACGTCGGAGAGGTCCGGTAGCGCATCAACAGCCGTGTTCTGAACTGACCAAACACCCCATGCCACGGCAAACAGAGTGGCGAGCAGAACCAGGAAACGGTTGGCCACCGACCACCGGATCATCGCGGCAATCATGGTTGGTCTCCCCTTGAGCGCTGGTCAGCAGGCTCCAGCTTCTCGATACGTTCTATCAACAGGCCTTCATCAGACTCGCGCACGCCAACGCGTATCCGGTCACCCGTCTCCAGTCCTTCGAGCAGAGCCGGATCGGCTACTGGGAAGGGCATGGTCATGCCAGGCATGCCCAGCGTCTTGAACGGCCCGTGGCTCAGGCTCAGCGTATCCTCTTCGATCTCGACGATGGTCCCCTCGGCCTCATGCAATGCCGGCTCCGCCGCAGGTGTCGGCTGATCCGGCGCTTGACCAGTCAGTCCGCGCAGACTAGCCTCGGAGTCGAGCAAGAATTGTCCGGAAGCGACAACCTGTTGGCCCTCCTCTAGTCCGCTCAATACCTCCGTATTGTTTCCGGCCTCACGGCCCGTACGTACTTCGACCGGGCGATAACTGCCCTCTCCTTCCGCGACCATAACCAGGGTGCGCCGACCAGTGCGGATCAACGCCTCGGTAGGCACGAGTAAAGCAATCTCATCGTCACGGTTCAGCGTTACCTCAGCGGTCATGCCGGGACGCAGGCGCTGCTCAGGGTTGGGCAGCTCAATCCGGACCCGTACGGTTCGGCTGTCCAGATTGGCTTCGGACAGCACCGCTTCGATGGTTCCCTCCAATGTGTCACCCGGAAATGCCGACAGCCTGGCCTCGACCGGCTGGCCTATCGCCAGGCCGCCCACTTGGGCCTCCGGTACCGCCACCTCGAGCCAGACGTTTTCCAGGCCGTTGATTCGCGCTAGCGGCGCGCCAGCTGGCAACGTCATGCCTTCGCGCACATCAAGCGTCTGGAGCACGCCGCTGATCGGGCTGGTTACCGTCCAGGTCGATTTTGCCTTCGCGCTGCGCTCCAGTTGCTGAATGAACTCGGCCGGCATGCCCGCAAGACGGAGACGCTGGCGAGCTGCTTCCAGCAGTTGCGGCTCGTTCAAGCCACGCAGGGCAAGGTACTCTTCCTGCGCGGCGACCCATTCCGGCACCAGCAGGTCGGCCAGCGGTGCGCCTTTTTCCACCACGTCTTCCGGCGCCCGATCATAAACGCGCTCGACGAACCCTCCGCTACGCGCCTGCACTATCGCCACGTCACGCATGTCAAAGGTCAGTACGCCGACCGCGCTGACGGTCTGACTAATGGGCTCGCGTGTCACGGCGGCCACACGCATCCCCAGGTTCTGTATGACGCTGGGGTCTATTTTCAGCGTGGCGCCGTCGCCACCTTCCTCGGCATAGCGCGGCACCAGATCCATATCCATGAAGGGCGAAGGACCAGGCTCATCGAAGCGCTGCTGGGGATACATGGGGTCGTACCAGTACAGGACTTCTTTGTCTTGCTGCTCGGCAGGTTGAGCTTGGGCAGGGACCGCAACCAACAACAAACTCGCGACCCCCATAGTGCTGGCAATCATCGGCAGGCTGATCAGCAGTGCCAGTCGTTTGATTAAACATGTCATGGTTGGGTATCTCCAAAGGCGAAATGCAGACGGGCATTGATCAGCGAGCGATCCCGGGCCAGGTCGATGCGCCGCAGTCGCGTCTCGACGAGCTGACGGCGGGCATCAATTACGCTGGTAAGCTCGCCACTACCGGCTCGGTAATCAGCCATAGCCAACTGAACCTTTTCTTCGGCCAGCGGCATCAAGGTCTGCTCCAGCCGAGCAAGGCCTCGCTCGAGGCGCTGAAATTCGGCCAGACCGGCTAGCAAAACCTGGTTATGCTCACGCAACACCGCCTCTCGCTCCGCTTCAATCTGGGCCAGACGGGCGCGTTCGGCGGCGATGTTTGGGTCCTGCCGCGAACCAGCGAATACCGGTAGGTCGAAGCTGACGCTGAGACTGACCATGTCGCCGAAACCGCGGCCACGCCGCTGGTAGTCCACACCCCAGCCCCAGTCAGGGGTTTTCTCGGCAACCGCCTGAGCAATCTCGGCCTGTGCCTTACGCTCCATCGGCTCAAAGGCCAGCAATTGTGGATGCCGACTCAGATTGTGCTGGTAATGGGCAAAATCATCCTGCCACTGCGGCCAATCACCGGTAAGCGACTGGCTGGCGGCAACGCCAACCCAGCGGCGCAACTCGGCTCTGGCCACTGTTTCATTGCGCAGCAGCAGATCTTCCTCATCGGCCAGCAATGCCGCTTCCTGCTTCGGCAGGACGCTGTCTGTTATCTGGCCCCGTCCTCCGGCAAGCCGGGCAGTCACTACGCGGGAAAACAGCTCGTTTTCCTCATACAGCTGCTGGAACAGCGCCAGTTTGCGCTCGACCGCCAAGGTAGCAATCCAAGCTTCGGCGGCTTGCTGGCGTACCTGAAGCAATTCAATGGTGTGCTGTACTCCGGCCAACGCCACGGCAGCTTCCGCCGCGTCAACCCGTGCGCGACGTTTGTCACGATTGGGAACGTCCTGCATGACGCCGACCATTTGCATGGTCATGGGCTCGTTGCCCAGCCGCCAACGCGACTCGCCTTCAATGGGAACGTTTTGCAAACCTAACCTCAGTTTGGGGTCCGGCAACTCACCGGCAGGGATAGCCGCGCTCAGTGCTGCCTGGCGATTAGCCGCCTGTGCAGCCAGCGAAGGCGCTTCGCGCTCAGCCAGGATTAGGGCCTGCTCAAGGGTGAGAGCGACCGACAGCCCGGGCGAGCCAAGTGAGCCGACCAACAGGGCAGCCGCGCAGAAGCGGGCCCTGGTGATGTTGTGTTTCATAATGACTGATTCCGTTTATGCTCCAGCGCAGGCCAAAAGGCGCGCGATGACCGCCCAATAGCCTCAGAGGCAGCGAGCGGCGTTCAGGACAGGGGGGGGAATCAGCTACGGGGAGGATGCCAGACGACGTCAGGCGCCAGGGAGGGCACTCGATCAATGGACAGACCGGGAGCATGCTGGTCAGGCGAAAACAGAGGAACTTTGACTACAGATACCTGAAGCAGGCTACTGGTTTTACATTCCTGGCCACTCTTGCATACGAGGGTGGTGGCTTCCTGGTCACAGCATTCATGGTCGCCAGTCGTCATGGCTGTTATGTCGTGCTGCGAATGCTGCAGATCGTGTATTTCATGCATCTCATGCGCCGTTGACTGCGCAGCCATAGTCGGCATCTGGGCCATTCCGGTAATCGGAAGGGCGATGCTGAGGAACATGACGAGGCAGAACCGTACGTAGAGCTTCATGCGCCCGAGTCTATTTGAAAAGAAAACGTCCCGCAAGCCGAGGCTTCCCTTCCCCGCCTGGCGCCTGGAAGATGAACCAAGGCTAACGAACTCGCCGGATCATCCCCACCATTGCACCATCAGCCCTGCCATCGCGCAAAGCCCCAACGTTTTCATGACCGACAATTTCAGCCCGAACAGCGCCACCGCGGCGCCCGCTGCAATGGCAGCGGAGGGCCAGTCAAAAGACCCGTCGAACCCTTCTGGCCATAGCACATGGTAAGCAAAGAACAGGGCCAGGTTGAGAATAACGCCGACTACCGCAGCGGTGATGCCCGTTAAAGGTGCAGTAAAACTGAGCTCGCCATGGGTCGATTCGACCAGCGGCCCGCCCCCCAGAATGAACAGAAAAGAAAACAGAAAGGTAAACCAGGTCACCAACGTAGCGGCCACCGCGCCTGCCAGAAAAGCCTGCTCTGGACCAAAAACCTGGGCTACATAACCGCCGACGAAAGCAACGAACGCCACCACCATGATCAACGGCCCAGGGGTGGTTTCCCCCAGTGCCAGCCCATCAATCATCTGGGTAGGGGTAACCCAGCCATAGTTTTCCACAGCACCCTGATAAACATAGGGCAGCACCGCATAAGCTCCGCCAAACGTCAGCAATGCTGCCTTGGTGAAAAACCAGCACATCTGGGTTAAAGGCCCATCCCATCCATACAGCCAGATCAGGACGCCCATCGGCACCAGCCAGAGAACCGCCCCGGTGACGAGCAACCGAGTCAATCTCCACCAGGCAAAACGGGCGTGCTCCGGCGTCGGTGTGTCGTCGTCAATTACGGCCGGGCCGTAGGATGACCGCGCCGTCTCGTGTGCTCCGCCTGGCTGAAAATGATGAGGCACCCATTTGCCGCCAAGATAACCGCACAGCCCAGCGCCCATAACGATCAGCGGAAAAGGTAATCCAAAAACGAATATCCCGACAAAGGCGGCGCCTGCGATCCCCCAGAGCCAACCGTTTCGCAGCACCCGTCCGCCAATGCGCCAAGCTGCCTGGAATACGATAGCGGTAACCGCCGGCTTGATGCCGTAGAAGATGCCTGCCACCACCGCGAGATCCCCGTAGGCCAGATAGACCCACCCCAGCCCGATGAGCAGGAACAATGACGGCAATACGAACAACGCGCCAGCAACGATGCCGCCCCAGGTGCGGTGCAACAACCACCCGATATAGATCGCCAGTTGCTGCGCCTCCGGTCCCGGCAATAGCATGCAGTAGTTCAGCGCATGTAGAAAACGTCGCTCCGATAGCCAGCGGCGTTTTTCCACGAGCTCCTGATGCATGATCGAGATCTGCCCCGCCGGACCACCGAAGCTGATAAACCCCAGCTTCAGCCAAAACAGAAAGGCCGCACGGAAACTGATCTCTACAACGGCCGCTTCTCTAACATTTTCTGGCTGCTGGCCACTCATTAACGGCACCTCGGAAAATTCAATCGTTCAGTATGCCGCAGCAACATTGCGCGGGTGTTAACGGCCGAGGCTGGAAGCATGGACGAACTATCGCTTCGCTTGCCAGTCCTATGTTGCGTTGCACCAGTGGATTGTCAACTTAAGGAGTTCGAATCATGACCCGTTTCAACAAGTACCTGTCCATGCTGTTCATGGCATTCACGATGGTCGCGCTGATCGGTTGCAGCGTTGCTTCAGGGCAAAAATCAGCGGGCGAGGCAGTCGACGATACCGTTATCACGACACGAGTCAAAGCCGCCTTGATTGAAAACTCGGAGATCAGGGCCGGGGAAATCAACGTAGAGACGTTCAAAGGCGAAGTACAATTGACCGGTTTCGTCAGTTCAAGCGCTGCGGCGACCCAAGCGGTTCGACTGGCGCGTGACGTCGAAGGCGTGACCTCGGTCATAAACGATATGCAGGTCAGGTAATATCCCGCGCCCGGCATGCAGCCGGGCGCACCCAGTCGACTTGCAGATTACAATGCCAGCCAGACCGGCCAGGCCGCATACAAGCCCATCAGCAGAAACGCGATGGCAGCGACTCGCCGAATTATATCCAGCGGCAATCTACCCGCCGCAGCGTTGCCCATGAAAACCACCGGTACGTTTGCCAGCATCATGCCCACTGTGGTTCCCAGCACAACCCAGACGTATTGTTCGAACTGCGCCGCCAGTACCACCGTGGCGATCTGCGTTTTATCACCCATTTCCGCCAGAAAGAATGCCACCAGCGTAGCCATGAACGCGCCATAGCGACCGATAGGCGCCGTGTCGCCCTCTTCCAGTTTGTCCGGTATCAATGTCCAGCCAGCCACGATGATGAACGAAACCGCGACAATGGCGTGCAGCACGATATCACTGAGATAAAGGCTGACTATCTGGCCGAGCGCGCCGGCCAGGGCGTGGTTGACCACCGTCGCCACTAGAATTCCCCAGACGATGGGCCAGGGTCTGCGGAAACGGGCAGCGAGCAGCAACGCGAGCAATTGAGTTTTGTCGCCGATCTCTGCCAGCGCAACAATACCAGTTGAAACGGTAAAAGCTTCCACGGAACTTCCAGAAAGGGCGGGTAAGCTAACCAATGACACGCGCACATCCCCGCCCTCGGCTGATGCTCGCATGTCATAGGTCTCGCCAAACCCAGTCACATGCGTGACGGCGGGTCGCAAACGCCACGGCCTGCGGGCCAATTATGTTGACGTTTGCCTCAACAGAGAGACTACTCCCCTAAGACGGGCCAGACTTTAACAAGACGTGTCAGACTAATCAACCAGGCGCAACGGCGGAATAAACCTTGAAGCGGGTATTCTCACGCAGCACATTGCACGGCCCAATGTGCGCTTCGATAAGTCCCGGATACTTGAGAAAACCGTTAGCGACGATACGCAGTTCACCGCCGGGCACCAGGTTACGCGTAACCCGCTCGAAGAACCGCTCCGCGATGCTGGTGTCGTGACGGATGCCGGTATGGAACGGCGGATTGCTGACCACTGCAGCAAAGCGACCATGCACGTCGCTCAACCCATCGGAGGGATACACCTCTGCTTCCACAGCGTTGCGAAGCAGCGTCTGCCTGGCGCAGTAAAGCGCCAGCGCATCAACATCGACCAGTTCAAAACGTGCAGCCGGATTGCGCCGAGCAAGGGCCGTAGCCAGCACGCCAGCACCACAGCCGAAATCCAGCACCCGGCCCGCTGGCAGCTTCCCAGGCTCATCAAGCAACAGCTCGCTACCTTCATCGAGGCGCCCATGGCTGAACACGCCGGGCAAGCTCACCAACTCGATGGTTTGGTCGACCAGTTCCAGCGTGACGCTGCGCTGCCAATCGCCAAGGGCGAATGGCGCAGGCGTGGCATTTCTAACCGCCCGCCATAGCTGGCAATGCCGTGCGGAATCAAGCTTTTCGCACTGATCACCGTACGGTTGAAGCAGCTTTTCGGCGCGGCTGACACCACCCTTTTTTTCGCCTGTCAGATAGAGCGGACAGCCCGCTGCCAACAGCGGCGCCATCTGGGCCAGGGCGTATTCGGCGCGCTCCAGCGCCTTTGGCATGATCAGCACCACTGCGTCGATATCCGCCACATCAGGGCACAGGTGTGAAAAAGTCAGACGCGCCGTGTCCAGCCGGCCGTTCAGTCCAAGCCAAACGGAGTAATCCCAAGTCCATACATGCCAGTCGGCAGGTAATTCGGCCGTCAAACCATCAGCGACCGGATTGACCAAAAGCACGCGTTTGCCGGCAAACAACTCAGCGCTGCGTGCAAGAATCTGACTGGTATTGTCCATGACTGGCTCCTGGAAATAGGGGCTGGGATTGTAAGGGTTCGGACAGGCAGCGAGAAGCAGTGCAGGCTGATCCGGCTGAAAACGCCCGGTTCGCTACGTTCAATCCTTTCGGGGTTTGGCACGACGGGTTGGCTCAGCCTGGGATGGATCATCGGGCCAATAATGTTTGGGGTAACGGCCTTTCATATCCTTTTTTACCTCGGCGTAACTACCCGCCCAGAAACCAGCCAGATCCTGGGTCACCTGCACGGGCCGCTGCGCCGGAGACAGCAAGTGCAGCTTCAACGCCATGCGACCGTTGGCTACGCGCGGGGTTTCGGTACTGCCGAACATTTCCTGCAGGCGCACTGCCAACACCGGAGGCTGCTGACTATAATCGATACGTATGCTGGAACCAGTTGGAACGGTCCAGTGCGAGGGGGCTTGAGCGTCCAGCTCCTTCGGCAATGGCCAGGGCAGCAGGCCGACGAGAATGCCGCTGAGGTCCAGGCCGGCAAAGTGCGCCAGACGGCTGACCTTTTCCAGATAGGGCGCCAGCCAGTCCTCCAATGTGTCCAGCAGATGCTCATCCGACAGATTGGGCCAGCGACTGGTTTCGCTCTGCTCAAGGTCAAGCTGCCTGAGCAACATGATCCGAGCCTGCCATTGGCGCAGGGCCGGGGTCCAGGGCAAGAGCGCCAGACCCTGCCGTCTCACCACCTCGCACAGGGCCCGGTTACGCTGGGCGGGATCGATTTGCGGCAAGGCTTCACGGCTGAAAATCAATGATCCGATGCAGCGCTGGCGTTCAGCCACGAGCGTCTCGCTGCGCGGATCCCAGTCCAGTGTGTCATGCACGGCCAATAGCTCGGGAAGATGTTTCTCGATGAGCGCAGGCTCCAGCGCCGCGGCCAGGAAAATGCGCGCACTACGCTGGCTGCCCTGCCCGCCCAGACTGGCCACGGCCAGCCAGGGCTGTTTCTGTAGGACATCCACCTGCATAAAGGCTGCGGACCGGCCGTTTGCCAGTCGATACTCGCTGCCCGCCTCGCCACGCCGGCGCGCCACACGGTCCGGGTAGGCCATGGCGAGGAGCACGCCTATCCACCGCTCGTTGTCCGGCTCCGCCACGCCCGTGCTGACCGGAACACGCCCGATGAGTCTCTGCCACTGTTCCACCAGACGCCTGCTACGCTGCAATGCGCCCCGGTCTGCGGCCGCGTCCGCTCGCGGGGTCTCGAACAGCGCCATGCGCCGGGAAATATCGGCATCCTGCACACCGCGCAACAGATCCCGCTCACCGATGATCGCCGCGAGCCGGCAGGCGCAGGTTCCCAATCCCAGGCTCTGGCCACGCAGCAGCATGTGCGCCAGCCGGGGGTGCATGGGCAGCGCCGACATATCGGCGCCATGCTGCGTTTGCCGCCAGCCCTTGTCGGTCCGCTCCAGCGCACCCAACCGCTCAAGCAGCTCGCGCCCCTGTTCAAGTGCCGCTGCGGGTGGCAAGTCTAGCCAGCTCAGTTCTGCCGCATCATTCACGCCCCACTGGGCCAGTTGCAGCGCCAGCGGCGCCAGATCTGCCTGCAGCATCTCCGGCTGACCGTGCGCGGCGAGCTGTTCCTGCTGACTGGCGGACCACAATCGGTAACAGACGCCAGGCTCCAGCCGCCCTGCTCGCCCGGCACGCTGCTCCGCTGAGGCTTTGGATACCTGGCTGGTGTGCAATCGCGTCATGCCTGATACCGGATCGAAGGCTGGCTGGCGGGACAGCCCGCTGTCGATCACCACGCGAATACCTTCAATTGTCAGGCTGGTTTCGGCGATGGACGTAGCCAGTACTACCTTCCGCCAGCCTGGCTCAGCGGGCCTGATCGCCTGGCGCTGCGCCTCGAAATCGAGCTCGCCGTACAGCGGCGTTACCTGAACATCCCGGCGGCTGGTCAGGGCCGTTTCCAGTTGCGCCTGGACTCTTCGAATTTCGGCCGTGCCCGGCAGGAACACCAGCAGGCTGCCGCTTTCTTCGTCAAGCGCTTGCTGTATGGTCTGGACCACTACAGGTTCGATGAACTGACCCACCTGAGCTGGAGCTCCATAACGAATCTCTACGGGATACTGACGCCCATCGCTGCGAATCAAGGGTGCATCATTCAGCATCGCGCTGACCGCTTCGGCATCCAGCGTCGCGGACATCACCAGCAACCGGAGGGGCAACTGCTCACGCAGGTACTGCTGTGTTTGCAGGCACAGCGCCAACCCCAGGTCGGCGTCCAGACTGCGTTCGTGAAATTCGTCGAATATGACCAGGCCCACACCCTGAAGCTCAGGATCGCCCTGCAACAAACGGTGCAGGATGCCCTCAGTCACCACCTCGATACGGGTGGCCGCGCTGACCCTGGTTTCCAGCCGGATGCGATAACCAACGGTCTGCCCTACCGGTTCACCGAGCATCTGCGCCAGGCGCTCAGCTGCCGCTCGCGCTGCAAGCCTACGGGGCTCCAGCAGGATAATCTTCTGTCCGCCAAGCCAATTGCTTTGCAGCAAGGCCAGGGGAACCAGCGTGGTCTTGCCCGCCCCCGGCGGAGCCTGCAGCACTACGCAGGGATGGCTGGCCAGAGCCTGCTCCAGATCGGCAAGAACAGCATTAACGGGAAGTTGGGTGGGCTGGATCAAATAGACTTCGCTACACTGAGAAGGAAATGAGCCTGCTATTCTAGCTGGCATCGCCGCCACGTATAGTAGCGCCACGTTAATGGAACAAAGGAGTTTTCCCTGATGCGTTTGAAACCGCTCGCCAGCGTCATCCTGTCTGCCGCCCTCGTCACCCAGCTGACCGCCTGTGGAACGCTGTTCTACCCGGAGCGTCGCGGCCAGATAAACGGTGAAATCGATTCCGCAGTGGCTGTGCTGAATGCCATCGGTCTACTGTTTTATCTGGTTCCCGGCATCGTGGCGTTCGCAGTGGATTTCGCCACAGGCGCGATCTATCTGCCTGATCGCAACTACAGTGTTGCACCGGAAAAGCTCAACCAGGCCGTGGGCGAGAATGGCGAAGTCGATGCGGTGAAACTCAAGGCCATTCTCAAGCAGGAACTGGACCTTGATATTCCCCTGGAACACGCGCGCCAGATGTCCCGGCCCGGCAGTCAGCAGTTGGCGTTGCTTGGTCTGACCCCTCAAGCCTGATGGCCACAGGGCTGATTACCGATCCCGAAGAACGGGCGCGGCTACTCAAGATCGCAACCTACGCCTCGGTAGGTGTCGCGGTGGCGCTTGTTGCCCTGAAGGGCTCAGTATGGCTGGCATCCGGTTCCGTCAGCCTGCTGGCTTCGCTGATCGATTCCTTCATGGACGCGGGTGCCTCACTGATCAATCTGTTTGCCGTGCGTTTCGCCCTCAAGCCAGCTGACAAGGGTCACCGCTTTGGCCATGGCAAAGCAGAAGCGCTGGCCGGGCTGGCCCAGTCAGCCTTCATCATCGCCTCCGCCGTGCTGGTATTGGTTCAAGGGGTTCAGAGACTCATCGATCCCCAACCACTGGATGCCGCCTGGCTTGGGGTGGGGGTCATGCTGGTCTCAATCGCGGCGACTATCGGTTTGTTGCTAGTGCAACGGCATGTAATTCACAGAACCCAGTCGACCGCGGTCAGTGCCGACTCCCTGCACTATCGATCTGACCTGTTGATGAATACCAGCATCATCGTAGCGCTGATACTGGCGTACTACGGCGTCGCCCGGGCGGATGCACTGTTTGGTCTGCTGATAGCGATCTATATCGGCTATGGCGCGGTACGTATCGCGCTGTCGGCAATCGAGATTCTGATGGATCCCGAACTACCGGACGAAATTCGTGCCAATGCGCTGGCTGTCGCGAGGGCAGTGCCTGGCGTGGTCGGCGTTCATGATCTGCGCACGCGCCAGTCAGGTCAGCACTGGTTCATGCAGGTGCACGTTGAGCTGCCCGCCGAGCTATCGCTGCGAGAGGCACACGTTCTTGGTGAAGATGTGCGCCTTGCCATCGAACATGAATACCCTCAGGCAGACGTGCTGGTGCACACAGATCCGGTGTGATTCTGCGCTACGCGCACCTGAACGAAAACGGCCGAGCCCTGTGGGATCAGCCGTTTTCGTTTGTCCTGTAGCATCCTGGTGGGATGGTGCCTGTTCCCCAACCTTGTGAGCAGGGTGACCGATTGACAACTGACCCGGTGAACTCAGCTGTCGACACCCCTGTTGGTTGGAGGAGTGTCTGGACGAACCGGTCTTGGCTTCGAACCTGACACCATGCTACCCCCTGACGAGCGACATTTCTTGCCTAATATTGTTCATATATGCCTGTTTACAGCAATCTTAATCTAATATATTGCGATCACAAGCAATCAGTTAAGGATAATTCATGAACGAGAACAATCTGGATCGCTACGACCTGAAGATTCTTGCGGAACTGCAGCGCGATTCGCGAATCAGCAATCAGGAATTGGCAGAACGTATCGGCTTATCGCCATCGCCCTGCTCGCGACGAGTCAAGCACCTTGAGGACAGCGGCTATATCCTGCGGCAGGTAACACTCCTTGACCCGGCCAAGCTTGGGTTGAAGCTCACGGCCTTCGTGCTTATCGGCATGGACCGCCACACGCCGGAGCGTTTCGCCGGATTCGAGCAGGTCATCAGAGAATGCCCGGAGGTACTCGACTGCTGCCTGGTGACCGGGATGGACGCTGACTACCAGCTCCGCGTTGTGGTACCCGATATGGAGCATTACCAACAGTTCCTGCTGGGCAAGCTGACCCGGATCGAAGGGGTTTCCAGCGTTCGGTCCAGTTTCATGTTGAACCAGGTAATCAGCACAACAGAACTGCCGCTCAAGCATATGAAACAGTCCTGACGGAGGCTGTGACGAACTGCCGCAGTTGCTCGCTCCTTCAGGCGGTATAATGCAGACCGAATGGCAATTATTAAGCGGGCTTCTCGCGTTGACATTGCGCTTCAGTGAGCCAGAGCCCCACCCCCTCACCTCGTCATTCTCGGCGCAGGCCGAGAATCTACCGTCCGCATTGGCGCTGACGAAAGCCCCGGCCTGCGCCGGGGATGACGGTGTAATGGGCGAAAGAGCGTTAAGGTAAGTGCCATTCAATGCAGCCCCGTCTCACCGAGGAGAAACGCGTTGGATTATCAGCAGTTTGAAGCCATTGCCATGCCACTGATGCTATTCGCCCTGGTTGCCTTCATGGGTTTTATTGTCTGGGATCTGGCGAAAAAATCCAAAGCCGGGCGCTACGGCACTTTGATCCTGTTCCTCGCGCTGGGGCTGGGCGTTGCAGGGTTTATCATCAAGGCCGTCATTCTCGCCACGGTGGACGGCTGAAACGCCACCTGTTCTGTCCAACCTGCCCGCTGTAGCAAGATCTGAATCCTGATTCACTCGACTGACTGCGGATTCGAGAATCAGATCATGGTCTATCGCGTCACCGATGCCCGCCTGGAGCGAGACCAGGCACAACGCGAACACATTCTTGGCTGTGCCCAGCATCAGGTCACCGAAGGGGGCTTTGCTTCCCTGACCATGAGCGGACTGGCATCCTCGGCCGGTATCGCCACAGGCAGTCTCTATCGCCATTTCCCGAGCAAGGGCGCGCTGGCAGCTGAAGTTTTTGCCCGCTCTACCCGGCTTGAAGTCGACACGCTCAGGGCCCAGTTTGACAGCAAGGGATCGGCCGCTGAGCGCTTGCGCAAGGGCATCATCCTCTTCGCTGCACGTGCCTGGCATAGCCGCCAACTTGCCTTTGCATTGATTGCCGAACCGGTCGAAGCTGAAGTTGATGCGGAGCGTCTGCGCTACCGTGAATCCTACGCCGAGCTATTCGCCAATCTGTTGCGCGATGGCAATGCCGATGGCAGTTTCCAGGTGACCAACATTCCGCTCACCGCAGCCTGCCTGGTAGGCGCTACTGCCGAGTCCCTGGTCGGCCCTCTTTCTCCGCAGCAACGTGCTGCACGCGCCAGCGGCTTGCCCGGCGAAAGCCTGGAAAGCGTAACCCGCAACCTCGTCCAGTTCTGTCTACGCGCCCTTGGCGCGAAGGAGCAAACCCCATGACCTTGCATAGCTACGTCAAAACCCATGCCGAGACCCATGAAGTCACCAATCAGGTGCCCTCGCTGGACGGCCTGAATCTTTATCGCGCCGACCTGCCTTTGCAGGAATGGGTCCGCCGCTACCATGGCGGCTGGGCTGACCAGCAACTGTCGGAATACGGTGCGCTGGCCGGCGGCAGCCTGATGCGAGCCGGATTCATGGCCAATGAAAACAAGCCGGTCTTTCACAGTCACGACCGTTACGGCCACCGAATGGATCTGGTCGAGTTTCACCCGGCTTACCATGAGCTCATGGGCGCCGGCATCGCGGCGGGTGTTACCTCCGCGCCCTGGACTGACCCGCGCTCTGGTGCTCAGGTGGCACGGGCTGCGACCATGTATCTGCACAATCAGGCCGAGGCTGGCACCAGTTGCCCGATGACGATGACCTACGCCTGTACACCTGCGCTAAAACTGCAACCAGACCTGGCAGAGACCTGGCTGCCAAAAATTCTTTCCCGCGAATATGACCCACGCAACCTGCCGATTGCGCAAAAAGCCGGTGCCACCATCGGCATGGCCATGACCGAGAAGCAGGGCGGCACCGATGTGCGCGCCAATACCACCCGCGCTCATTCGATGGGACTTGGCGGGCCGGGCCAGCCCTATGAACTGGTCGGCCACAAATGGTTCTGCTCTGCGCCAATGTGCGACGCCTTCCTGACGCTGGCCTATACCGACAAAGGGCTGACCTGTTTTCTGCTGCCACGCCACCGTCCCGATGGCGCACGTAACGAGTTCTACATTCAGCGGCTGAAAAACAAGCTGGGCAACTGGGCCAACGCGTCCAGCGAGGTCGAGTTCCGCGGCGCTCTAGCCTGGATGGTCGGTGAGGAGGGCCGCGGCGTTCCCACCATCATCGAGATGGTCTCGTTGACGCGCTTTGACTGCATGATCGGCTCGAGTTCATTGATGCGGCAGGCGCTGACCCAGGCGGCGCATCATTGCGCACACCGCACCGTGGGCGGGCGGGTGCTGGCTGATCAGCCACTGATGCAGAACGTGCTGGCCGATCTGGCGCTGGAAAGCGAGGCGGCGTTGGCGCTGACCATGCGCATGGGCCGCGCCCTGGATAATCCGCACGACGAGCAAGAAGAGAAATTTGCCCGGCTGGTCACCGCCATCGGCAAATACTGGATCTGCAAGCGAGCGCCGGTGATGATCAACGAGGCGCAGGAATGCCTGGGCGGCGCCGGCTATGTGGAAGAAACCATACTGCCGAGGCTGTATCGCGAAGCGCCAGTCAATTCCATATGGGAGGGGTCCGGCAATGTCCAGTGTCTCGACGTGCTGCGGGCCCTCTCGAAGGAGCCGGGCGTGCTCGAGGCGCTGTTTGCCGAACTGGGCAACGGCCACGGTGATGTCCGGCTCGCTGCACACATCAAACGCCTGCAAGCGGATTTTCGTGACACCGACGATATTCAGTATCGCGCCAGGCAGCTTACCGAAGATGTTGCCGTAGCCCTGCAGGCCAAGCTGCTGCTCGAAGCTGGCAATACGGACGTGTCCGATGCCTTTCTAGCCAGCCGCCTGGCGGGACACGGCCGCGCATTCGGCACCCTGCCCCGCGGCGTGAATGTCGAGGCGCTGGTAGCCCGCTCGACCCCCAACTCAGCATAAGGAGGATCAAGCATCAGCGAGCAACAGCGCATCCTTGTCGAGGCGGGCTTTGCTCGCGAAAACCTTGCCGGGTGCGGTCCGCCGCACTAGCATGAACGCCGATTCCGTTACGTGCCCATCCTGATGCCCAGAAAACCCGGTCCAAAGGGCTCTCGCCCGAACGCCAGACCTCGACGCCAAAGCGCGGCCCCGCCAGCCAATCCACGGCTGATCGCCATAAACAAGCCCTTTGATGTGCTGACCCAGTTCACTGATGGTCAGGGCCGCGCCACGCTCAAGGATTTTCTCGACATACCGGGTATCTATCCGGCCGGTCGCCTGGACCGTGACAGCGAAGGTCTGCTGTTGCTTACCAACGATGGCCAGCTCCAGGCACGCATCACCGATCCGAAGCACAAGCTGGCCAAAACCTATTGGGCGCAGGTGGAAGGTGAGCCGACAACGGAACAGCTGGAGCAATTGCGCGCCGGACCGCAACTGAACGACGGGCCGACTCGGCCGGCAGAGGTTGAAAGAATCGATGAACCGGCGCTATGGCCACGCAACCCGCCGGTGCGCTTTCGGCAAAGCATCCCCACCAGTTGGCTGGCTATTACCATTCGTGAAGGCCGAAACCGCCAGGTGCGACGCATGACCGCCGCGGTTGGGTTGCCGACGCTGCGCTTGATACGAGTGCAGATTGGCGCCTGGCGGCTCGACGGCCTGCAGCCAGGCGACTGGCGCGAACTTGATCTGGCGACAGGTCAGTAGCGCAGCCCGAACGTTCGGAATACGAAACCCAGCAGCCAGATCGGGCCGATCAGCAGAAACTGCATATCCTTGAAAAAGGAAGGTTTCTTGCCCTCCAGATGGTGGCCGATAAACTGCCCTATCCAGGCCAGGATGAAGATTGCCACCGAAGGTATGAAGACGTAGGTCATGCTGTTGAGAATCAGCAACATCAGCAGACTCAGCACCATCATCACCGCAGCGATACGCCACGACAGCGACGCGTAAAACGCCAACGACAGCGCCACTGCCAGCAACGAAACCCAGGGATGAATCGCCCAGAGAAGACCCAGCACACTGAAAGTAATCAGCGGCACACAGATCCAGTGCAGCATCTTGTTGACCGGATTCAGATGGCTTTCACCATATTCATCAAACCATTGATCGATTGCTTTCATAAGCCCATACCCATTCAGAATTGTTATTGGTTTTTACAACAGATGACATTCTGGTTCCAATCGCGGAGCTCGTCATTAGCCTCCAAAGCCAAGCCGCTGACCTGCCGTTACCGCGTCCATGATGATAAGCTTAGCCCATGAATACACCTATCCCTTCCCGCCCTGTCGTCCTCTGCATTTCCGGTCATGATCCGTCCGGTGGAGCAGGCCTGCAGGCTGATATAGAAGCACTAATGGCACAAGGCTGTCACGCGGCCCCCACGATAACAGCCCTGACCGTACAGGACACCGTGGATGTCACCGATTTCAGGGTCCTGGACCGCGAATGGGTGCTGGCTCAGGCTAACAAGGTGATCGCCGACATGCCTGTTTCGGCCGTCAAACTTGGCATGCTCGGCTCGGTGGAGATGGTCGACACCGTGCTGGAGCTCATGCAACAGCTTGCCCACGCGCCGCTGGTCTGCGATCCGGTGCTGCGTGCGGGCGGCGGCGGTTCGCTGGGCAAGGATGACGTCGGCTATGCGATGCGCGAAAGGCTGCTACCCCTGTCGCGCATCGCTACCCCCAACCTGCCCGAAGCGCGGATTCTGGCAGAGTTGCCCCACGGCACGGCAGATGAATGCGCCGACAAATTAATGCCCTTTTGCGAGAACCTGTTGATCACTGGCGGCCATGGCGACGAAACCGAGATTCACAACAGGCTTTATTGCAGAAGCGGCAGCTCGCATACCTTCATATGTCAGCGGCTGCCCGGAAGCTATCACGGCTCGGGCTGTACCTTGGCCAGCGCGCTGGCTGGCCGGCTGGCCTTGGGCGAAGAGCTGGTCAGCGCGGTGAAATCAGCGCTTGATTATACCTGGCGCACATTGCGCGATGCAGAGCAGCCGGGCCGCGGACAGTTTGTGCCAAGGCGCCTGCCTTTGGATTCGTTTTGATGGGCGATCTACCCAGACTACGAGGCCTGTATGCAATTACCGACGGCCAGCTGCTAGCGGGAGACCGGCTGATGCCCTGGGTAGACGCTGCATTGGCAGGTGGCGCGAGCTTGCTGCAGTATCGCGACAAATCCGACGACGCCGGCAGGCGCTGCGACGAAGCGACGCAATTGAAGACGCTGTGCTCCTACTACGGCGCGAGTTTGATCATCAATGACGATCTAGCGTTGGCCGATGAGTTGGGCGTAGGCCTGCATCTGGGTCGGAGCGACGGCTCCCTGCGCGAGGCTCGCCAGCAGCTCGGCCGTGACGCGATCATTGGCGCAACCTGCCATGACAGTCCACAATTTGCCGAGCAGGCGGCTGCAGCTGGCGCCAGCTATCTAGCCTTCGGCCGTTTTTTCCAGTCGGTGACCAAGCCCGGTGCGCCGAGCGCTACACCGGTTCTGCTGGAACAGATTCGTCGACGTTTCGCCTTGCCGATAGTGGCAATAGGTGGGGTGACGTTGCACAACGCGCCGCAGCTGATTGGCGCTGGCGCTGATCTGATAGCAGTGGTCAATGGTCTGTTTGCCGCCAGCTCGCCGGCTGAAGTCGAACGCCGCGCACGCGGCTTCAGCGACCTGTTTCAAACCCTTTGAGAGAATATTATGTCCCGCTCCGAAATGCTTTTCGCCAACGCTCAGAAACACATTCCAGGCGGCGTCAATTCCCCCGTCCGCGCGTTCAAGAGCGTGGGCGGCACGCCGTTATTCTTCAAGCACGCGGAAGGCGCCTACGTTACGGATGAAGATGACAAGCGCTACGTTGACTACGTGGGCTCCTGGGGTCCCATGATTCTCGGCCATAGCCACCCGGACGTGCTCGACGCGGTTCGCCGTCAGTTGGAGCACGGCCTCTCCTATGGAGCGCCCACCGAAATGGAAACCCAGATGGCGGATCTGGTGTGCCAGCTGGTGCCCTCCATGGACCTGGTGCGCATGGTCAGTTCAGGCACCGAAGCAACCATGAGCGCGATACGTCTGGCCCGTGGCTTTACCGGGCGCGACAGCATCATCAAATTCGAGGGTTGCTACCACGGCCATTCCGACAGCCTGCTGGTCAAGGCCGGGTCCGGCGCGCTGACACAGGGCGTGCCAAGCTCTGCGGGGGTGCCGGCCGCCTTTGCCAAACACACCCTGACCCTGCCCTTCAACGATATTGACGCGGTTGCAGAAATGCTGGCCGACGTAGGCAGCGACGTGGCGTGCATCATCGTCGAGCCGGTGGCGGGCAACATGAACTGCGTGCCGCCAACGCCTGGCTTTCTTGAGGGCCTGCGCAGTCTGTGCGACCAGCACGGCGTAGTGCTTATATTCGACGAGGTGATGACCGGCTTTCGCGTTGCCTTGGGCGGCGCTCAGGCCCACTACGGCGTCACACCGGACCTGACCACCTTTGGCAAGATCATTGGCGGCGGCATGCCGGTCGGCTGTTTCGGCGGCAAGCGAGCAATCATGGAAGTCATCGCGCCGCTGGGCCCTGTCTACCAGGCCGGCACCCTGTCGGGAAATCCGCTGGCCATGGCTGCCGGGCTGGCCACCTTGAAGCTCATCAGCCGTCCAGGTTTTCATGCTGAACTGACCGACTACACCAGCCGCCTGCTCGCGGGCCTTCAACAACGCGCCGACGCGGCCTCCGTACCCTTTGTCACCACCCAGGCAGGTGGGATGTTCGGCCTGTACTTCTCCGGCGCCGATAACATCATCACCTTCGACGATGTCATGGCCAGCGATGCAGACCGATTCAAGCGCTTTTTCCATCTGATGCTGGAGGGTGGAGTCTATCTGGCGCCGAGTGCCTTTGAGGCCGGCTTCACCTCCATTGCCCACGGTCCAGCAGAGCTCAAGCTGACCCTGGATGCCGCGGAAAGGGCTTTCGCTGCCCTATGACCGCCACTGTCTATTTATTGCTGGCCGTGACCCTCTGCGGGCTGGCCTTCTGGGTATGGTCGCGCCGCTCGCCCCTGCATAACGCAGCTCACGGCGCGCTGGTGGCCAGTCTGGTTGGCCTATTCCTGGCCGCCGCCAGCACGCTGATGATTCTTGTCGCTCAGTGGGGGCTCACTGGTGATGTCTTGGCCCACGCTCAACGCATGCTGGGGTTGGCGGCGCAACATCTGAGCATGCCGCTAATAGGCTTGGCCGCGTTGTTTCTGGCCCGTGGGCTCGCCTGGAACCCGAGCATATGGGGCAAGATCATCCTGGGGGGCATGGCTTTTTTTGAGCTGTCCCGGTATCTGGATGTGCAACAGGCCTACCATTGGCTGGTCAACATGACTGGCCTGGGAGCGCTGCTGATCGCCGGACTACTGAACAGCAAGGAAGACAGGCGGGTGCTGATTCTTTGCCTTGTTGCAGTAGCCAGTGTCCTTGCGCCTGCGCTGATACACCCAGGCCTGCCCTTGGCTGGGCTGTATACAGCTACCCACCACGCCAGTTGGCTGATCCCTGGATTCGTTGCCTCGGGCCTTGCGGTTGGCCTGCTCGCAGAACAGGCGCACAATAGCACCATCTCTCTTGACCAGAACCTGACGAACAACCCATGAAACCGCTTTCCCACTCTGTCTTAAAAGGCTTTGCTCTGATTGTCGCGCTGGGCTCGGCCACAGCAATCGGGCAGACCGGCAATCCGTTGCTGATCACAGCGGAAGATCGCTGCGGGTTCAATCGGGTGGACGACGAAAGCCTGCAGCTGGCGCTGGAAAGCTGTGAGACAGCAGCCGAGCAAGGCGATATGCAAGCGCAGTTCGAAATGGGTGATTTTTATTATCAGGGAGAACGGACTGAGCGTGATGTGGAGCAGGCCATCAAGTGGTTCGAGGAAGCCTCGCTCCAGGGTCATCCAGCGGCTCAATACCGGTTAGGGCTGATGCATTATCAGGGGGAAGGCGTCGATCGCAATCTGCCGCAGGCTTACATTATTCTGAAAATGGCAGCCGTGAACGGTCAGGATGCCGCCATGGATGCCAGCGACCACATCGCCTTGCAGATGAACGAAGAAGAACTCGACGTTGCGACGCAGGTACTGGGTACGCTGTTTCGCAACTATCTTGCGCAACTACGCGAGGAGCAGTTCAACCGGGCCTTCAACGGAACCGAGAGCGAAAGCACGATCAGCGCCCCGCTCCCGAACGAGGAATAGATTTCTACTGCCCAGCCCCAGGCGGCATAGGGAAGCTCATCACGTTGCCGCCACCGCCCTTGGCTTCGCTGATCTTGGCCTGGCCAACACGCTCCACCTCGTCGATACGCACAATGGCTTGAGCCGGGATAAAGCTGCGACTGACTCCCTCGAACTGGTTCTTCAGTTTCTCTTCGCCTGGATCGACCAGCATCTGCGAACGCTCGCCAAATACCAGCTCTTCCACCTCAAGAAACCCCCACAGCTCACTCTGGAAGATATGCCTGGCGTAAAGCTCGTACACCTGGCCCTGGTTGAGGAATATCACTCTGAAAATTGGTTGCTTGTCTTTACTCATGGAGATGACTGAGTGTCGCTCTTGAAATGCTGGGAAAATCCGGGATAAGCCGGCCGGCCTTTGCTAAAGGGGGCGGATCATACCACAGAGCAAGACATAACAAAGGCCCTCTCATCCGTGTATAATCGCGCCTTTTCCAAGGTTACGCTCAGTAGATCCCATGGCCAAGAAACTCTTTATCCAGACCCACGGTTGCCAAATGAACGAGTACGACAGCTCGCGCATGGTCGACTTGCTTGGTGAACATCAGGCAATGGAACTGACCGACCGCCCGGAAGACGCTGATGTCATCCTGCTCAACACCTGCTCGATCCGGGAAAAGGCGCAGGAAAAGGTCTTTTCCGAACTGGGCCGGTGGCGTCCGCTGAAGGAAAAAAATCCCGATCTGGTTATTGGCGTTGGCGGATGTGTGGCCAGTCAGGAAGGCACTGCCATCCGTGATCGCGCTCCTTATGTCGACGTGGTTTTCGGTCCGCAGACGCTGCACCGCTTACCGGAAATGATCGATGCCGCCCGCACCACGCGCAAGCCCCAGGTGGATGTGTCATTTCCCGAGATCGAGAAATTCGACCGTCTGCCCGAACCTCGCGTTGATGGCCCCACCGCCTTCGTCTCGGTGATGGAAGGCTGCAGCAAGTATTGCAGCTTCTGTGTGGTGCCTTACACGCGCGGCGAAGAAGTCAGCCGGCCCTTTGATGATGTGCTCGCCGAAGCCATCCATCTGGCCGAAAATGGCGTGCGCGAGATCACCTTGCTGGGTCAGAACGTAAACGGTTATCGGGGCCAGACCCATGACGGTCGCATCGCCGATCTTGCCGAACTGATCCGGGCGGTCGCGGAAATAGACGGAGTAGATCGCATCCGTTACACCACGTCCCATCCGCTGGAGTTTTCTGACAGCCTGATTCTGGCCCATGCCGAAGTACCGGAGCTGGTGAAATATCTGCATTTACCGGTGCAATCAGGCTCCGATAGGGTCCTGGCCGGCATGAAGCGCAACCACACGGCACTCGAATACAAATCACGTATACGCAAGCTTCGCGCTGCCGTACCTGACATTCTGCTCAGTTCTGATTTCATTGTCGGCTTCCCCGGCGAAACAGACCGTGATTTCGAGCAGACCATGAAGCTGATCGAGGAGGTCGGCTTCGATTTCTCCTATTCGTTCATCTATAGCTCACGCCCTGGCACACCAGCCGCTGACCTCCCGGATGAAACGCCCATGGAAGTCAAGAAACAGCGACTGCAGATTCTCCAGAATCGCATCAATCAACAGGGCTTCGAACACAGCCGCCGCATGGCCGGCACCACCCAGCGCATCCTCGTGACCGACTACTCGAAAAAAGACCCCGGCATGCTCCAGGGTCGGACTGAGCATAATCGTATCGTCAACTTTCGCAGTGACAATCCGCGCCTCATTGGCCAGTTCGTTGAGGTGTTGATCGACGAGGCCCTGCCGCATTCGCTGCGTGGAACGCTGTCCAGCGCGGACACGCTTCACTAAAAGTGGGGCGCAATGCATGACTGCTGATCTTTGCAGAGCATGCATTGCGCGCTATGCTGTGTTTTCGTGAATGTCACATGGGGTATAACAGACTACTTTGAACGCATCCTTGCAGATTCACCGATTTACCATAGAGCCAATTGATTCACGCCGTTTTGCCAGCCTCTGCGGCCAGTTTGACGAGCATCTGCGTCTTATCGAACAGCGCCTGGGCATAGAAGTCCGGAACCGTGGAAACAAGTTCGAGCTCATCGGTGACCCTGATCTAACCCGCTCCGCCGAAGCTGTGCTACGCCAGCTCTACCGCGAGACCAGGGATAATTCCGACCTCACTCCCGATACCGTCCATCTGTTTCTTCAGGAGTCGGGCCTGGAGAATCTGAGCGAAGCGTTGCAGGATGATTTTCACAGACCTGTGGTGCTGCGCACCAAGCGGATGAATATCCAGCCGCGCGGCCCTAATCAGCAGAGTTATGTGCGCTCCATTCAGGAACATGACATCAACTTCGGTATAGGTCCTGCCGGTACCGGCAAAACCTATCTGGCCGTCGCCTGCGCCGTGGATGCACTTGAGCGCGAACAGATCAGACGCATCCTGCTGGTACGCCCTGCGGTAGAGGCCGGCGAGAAGCTGGGATTCCTGCCAGGGGATCTGTCACAGAAAATCGACCCTTATCTGCGCCCCCTTTATGATGCGCTGTATGAAATGCTCGGCTTTGAGCAGGTCGCCAAGCTGATTGAGCGCCAGGTTATCGAGGTTGCGCCCCTGGCTTATATGCGTGGTCGGACGCTGAACAACAGCTTCATCATTCTCGATGAGAGCCAGAACACCACCCTTGAACAGATGAAGATGTTTCTGACGCGTATCGGCTTTGGGTCCACCGCCGTGATCACCGGTGATGTTACCCAGGTTGATCTGCCACGTGGCACCAAATCAGGACTAGCCCACGTTGTTGAGGTATTGAAGGGCGTCAAGGGTATCGGTTTTACCCATTTCCTTTCCAAGGACGTGGTCCGCCATCCTCTGGTGCAGCGCATCGTCGAAGCTTATGACCTGTTCGATAGCCAGCAGGAAGAGCTGCGGCTGGAACGCAAGGAAAACCGGGCCACCAGGGACCGTGACGATGACCGTTGAGCTGGAAGTCGATATTCAACGCGCTTCTGCCGCACCGGACCAACCTGACGACGAGAGTTTCAGGCGCTGGGCCGGCCTTGCACTACGCAGCAAGCCCGGCCATGAACTGACCATCCGTTTGGTTGACGAGGCGGAAAGCCGAACGCTGAACAATGATTATCGAGGCAAGGACTATCCAACCAACGTCCTGTCGTTTCCTTCGGACATCCCCCCTGAACTGAATATTCCCCTGCTGGGTGACCTGGTGATCTGTGTGCCCGTGGTGCTGCGCGAAGCCGCCGAGCAGGACAAGAAGCCCGAAGATCACTGGGCTCACATGGTCATCCACGGGTGCTTGCATCTCACTGGTTACGACCACATCGAAGATAAAGAAGCCGAGGAAATGGAAGACCTGGAGCGCCAGATATTGGCAGAACTAGGAATCCCCGACCCCTATATTGCCCCTGACGAGTAAGGACCCATGAGCGAAGATCGATCAACCAACGGACATAAGACCTGGCTGGACAAATTGGTTCAGGCTTTTGTCCACGAACCCCAGAATCGGCAGGAATTACTGGAGCTACTGCGCGAAGCGCACTCCAATGACGTGCTGGACATCGAGGCCCTGTCGATTATAGAAGGCGCTTTGCAGGTTTCCGACATGCAGGTCCGGGATATCATGATCCCGCGCTCACAGATGACCACGATCAAGGCAAACCAGCCGCCACGCGAGTTTTTGCCAGCGGTGATTGAAGCGGCGCACTCCCGCTATCCGGTAATAGGCGAGAGCATCGACGACGTTCTGGGCATTCTTCTGGCCAAGGATCTGCTGCCTCTGCTGCTCGAAGACAATATGGACCGCTTCAATATCAAGGATATGCTGCGACCCGCCACCTGTGTTCCCGAGTCCAAACGGCTGAATGTTTTGCTCAAGGAGTTCCGCGCCACCCGCAATCACATGGCCATCGTGATCGACGAATACGGCGGCGTATCGGGGCTGGTAACGATCGAGGACGTGCTGGAACAGATTGTCGGCGAGATCGAGGATGAACACGATATCGATGAAGATGACCACATCAAGCCCTTGCCCAGCGGTGACTTTCTGATCAAGGGGTTGACCCCTATTGAAGACTTCAACGAGCACTTCTCCACAGAATTTCCCAATGAGGAGTTCGATACCGTGGGCGGCCTGGTCATGAATGCGTTCGGTCATTTGCCCAAGCGCAACGAGGTGGTGGAACTGGATGGTTTTCGCGTAAGGGTTCTGAATGCCGACAGCCGGCGAGTTCATCTACTACGGGTTACCGTCGTCAAATCCTGAGGTTGCGGTTGTGAAATTTTCCCTTATCGGCCGGCTCTGCGGTCCGGGCTGGCCAGGGCACCTCCTGGCTCTGCTGGGCGGGTCCTTATCCACTCTGGCGCTCACACCCTTTGATCTCTGGCCCCTGGGCCTGTTATCAGTCGCCTTGCTTTACGTCGGGCTGCGGCAGCTCGGCGGGAGCCAGGCGGCCATTCGCGGCTGGATGTGGGGAGTTGGCCTGTTCGCGACGGGCGTGTCCTGGGTCTACATAAGCATTCACGTGCACGGTTACGCGTCGCCAGCCCTCGCGGGCCTGCTGACGGCGTTATTCGTCGGAGGTCTGGCGCTGATTCCCGCGCTGATGGCCTGGCTATGGGCACGCTGGCTGCGCCCTGACGGATACGTCTGGCTGGCCTGCCTGGGTTTCGCCGCACTCTGGGTAGCCCAGGAAATATTTCGGGGATGGTTTCTGACGGGCTTCCCCTGGCTATATCAAGGCTACGCCCATACAGATACCTGGCTGGTCGGCTGGGCCCCGGTCGGGGGAGTCTGGCTGGCCAGTTTTTTCAGCGTGCTCACTGCCTGCCTGCTCATTGAAATTCTCAGCGCGGGGCGTCTACGCCAAAGAGCCGCTGCCGCTGCCCTGATTGCTGCCATCTGGCTGGGCGGCTTGATGCTTTCCACCATCGAATGGACCAGGCCAGTCGGCGAGCCGTTATCCGTCGCGCTGATTCAGGCCGATATTCCCCAGTCCCGGAAATGGGACCCGGATCATATCGAGCATACCCTCGCGCTTTATCGTGACATGAGCTATAGCCAAGGCCCTGTTGACCTGATCGTCTGGCCCGAAACGGCGGTGCCGGTGTTGCAAAGCCGCGCGGCCCCTTTTGTAGAGGCCATGGCGGCCAACCTTGCGGAGCAGGGAACGACCTTGATCACGGGGATTCCCGTCGATGAATACGACGCCGACGGCACCATGAGCATCTATAACGGCATCATGGTCGCGGGGGACGATTCAAATCAGTATCTCAAGCACAAGCTGGTGCCCTTTGGAGAGTACGTTCCGCTGGAAAACTGGCTACGCGGGCTGATCGCTTTCTTTGATCTGCCCATGTCGAGTTTCGCCCGCGGCCCCGAGGTGCAGGAGCCATTGCAGGCCATGGGTTATCGTCTGGCACCCTTTATCTGTTACGAGACCGTCTATCCCGACTTTGCAGCGCGTCTGGCAGCCCAGAGCGAACTACTGATTTCGATCAGTAATGATAGCTGGTTCGGCAAATCGATCGGGCCGTTGCAGCATTTGCAAATGGCCCGCATGCGCTCCATTGAGAGTGGTCGCTGGATGATTCGCGGTACCAATAACGGCGTCACCGCGCTCATTGACAACAAGGGAGCTATAACAGTCGATATTCCGCAATTTCGCCAACTGGCCCTGCGCGGACAGGTTCAACCCCGGGAAGGGCTGACTCCGTATCTGCGCTGGAAAAGCTGGCCTCTCGGGATTCTAGTGATGGCGTCTATGCTGGGCTGTTTCATCCAGCGGCGAGCGGCTAATGTAGTTCGGTAGAGACGGTTTCTCTCCCAAAGTGTCGAGTATTCGCCAGAGAACCTGAAGATCCTCCTTGCTTAAACCGCTGACTTCCAATTCGGTGAGCCCAGGAGACTGGCCCGCCAGCCATTGCCTTGTTCGTGCCAGATCCATCGCCTGATCGATTCTTCGCAGCAGACGACCGTATGAGGAATCCCGGCTCCAGCACAAGAGCGGCTCCGGTTCCGGTGTCTTCATTTGCGGCCCTCCTTCTTGATGTTTGAGTATCACTGCACTCAGGAACACTCCCTTACCCTGAGCATAGTCGGCGTTGAGCGGTGCAATCAGCCCGGCGACGAATGGCATATCACTACCTGACCAGAGCCCAGTGGTGTATCCTGCCCCATTACTTTTTGTGACATTGATGAGTCGATAAAAGCCCACGCCATGCAAGAACTGTATTCTCCCCGCGAAATTGAAGCCGCCGCCCAGGCCGAGTGGAACCAGACCAACGCCTTCCAGGTCAGCGAAACACCTGATCAGGAAACGTTCTACTGCCTGTCCATGTTTCCGTACCCCAGCGGAAAGCTGCATATGGGCCATGTGCGCAACTACACCATCGGTGATGTGATAGCGCGCTACCAGCGCATGCAGGGCAAGAATGTGCTGCAGCCGATGGGCTGGGACGCCTTCGGCATGCCGGCCGAAAACGCCGCGATGAACAACAAGGTGGCTCCAGCTAAATGGACCTACGACAACATCGATTACATGCGCACCCAGCTCAAGAGCCTTGGGCTTGCCATCGACTGGTCCCGCGAATTCGCTACCTGCACCCCGCAATACTATCGCTGGGAACAATGGCTGTTCACTCGCCTGTTTAAGAAGGGTGTGATCTATCGCAAAAATGGCACGGTCAACTGGGACCCCGTCGATCAGACGGTGCTGGCCAATGAACAGGTAATCGATGGCAAGGGCTGGCGTTCAGGCGCGGTTATCGAAAAGCGCGAAATCCCGATGTACTACTTCCGCATTACTGACTACGCCGAAGAACTACTGAGTTCGCTGGACGACCTGCCCGGCTGGCCTGAACAGGTCAAGACCATGCAGCGCAACTGGATCGGAAAATCAGTGGGCATGGAAGTACAGTTCCCCTACGACCAGGCCAGCATCGGCGAGCAAGGCACGCTCAAGGTCTTTACCACCCGCCCTGACACGCTGCTCGGGGCCACCTATGTGGCCGTCGCGGCGGAGCATTCTTTAGCCACCCAGGCGGCTAGCGGCAACCCCAAGCTGCAGACCTTCATCGAGGAATGCAAGCGAGGTGGCGTGGCCGAGGCGGATATCGCCACACAGGAGAAAAAAGGGATGCCTACCGGCCTTTTCGTCAGGCATCCGTTGACCGACGAAAAGCTGCCGGTATGGGTCGCCAATTATGTGCTCATGAGCTACGGGGATGGCGCGGTAATGGCCGTTCCAGCCCATGATGAACGGGACTTTGCGTTCGCCACACAATACGACTTGCCGATCAAGCCAGTAGTGCGCACCTCTGCAGGCGACCACACTCCGGCTCCCTGGAATGAGGCCTATGCCGAGAAGGGCACGCTGATCAATTCAGACGAATTCAACGGCATGGATTTCGCCAGCGCCTTCTCCGCCATGGGTGAAGTCCTCAAGCAAAAGGAACTAGGCAACGCGCGTACCCAGTTCAGGTTGCGTGACTGGGGCATCAGCCGTCAGCGTTATTGGGGTTGCCCGATTCCGATTGTTCATTGCGATACCTGCGGCGACGTTCCCGTACCGGAAGATCAGTTGCCCGTCGTATTGCCCGAGGACGTGGTTCCTGACGGGGCTGGCTCACCACTGGCAAGAATGCCCGAATTCTACGAATGCACTTGTCCTACCTGCGGCTCACCGGCAAAACGTGAAACCGACACCATGGATACGTTCGTGGAAAGCTCCTGGTACTTTGCCCGCTATGCCTCGCCACATTATGAACACGGCATGGTCGACCCCAAGGCAGCCAACCACTGGTTACCCGTTGATCAATATATCGGCGGCATCGAGCATGCGATCCTGCACCTTCTATATGCCCGCTTTTTCCATAAGCTGATGCGTGACGAAGGTCTCACCGATTCCAGCGAGCCATTCAGGAATCTGCTGACCCAGGGTATGGTCATTGCGGAAACCTACTATCGTCTGGGGGAAAACGGCAGCAAGAGCTGGTTCAACCCCGCCGATGTCGTTGTAGAACGTGATGCCAAGGGCAAGATCATCGCTGCGCGGTTGGGCAGTGACGGGCAGCCAGTGGAGATAGGCGGCATCGAAAAAATGTCCAAATCCAAGAACAACGGTGTCGATCCCCAGTCCATGATCGACCAGTACGGCGCCGATACCTGTCGCCTGTTCATGATGTTCGCCTCACCGCCGGATATGAGTCTGGAATGGTCGGATACTGGCGTAGAGGGCGCACACCGCTTCCTGCGTCGCGTCTGGCGTCTGGCGAACCAGCACAGCCAGAACAGCCCGCCGCCTCGCCTGGACAAAACCAGCTTGAGCGATGACCAGAAGGCTATCCGCCGCGCCATCCATCTGGCCATCAAACAGGCGACACAGGATATCGGCCAGAACCACAAGTTCAACACCGCCATCGCCCAGGTAATGACCTTGATGAACGTACTGGAAAAAGCCCCTCAACAGAGCAACCAGGATTGCGCCCTGCTGCAGGAAGGGCTTGAGACGGTCGCGCTATTGCTGGCCCCGATCACCCCGCATATAAGCCATGCCCTGTGGCAGGCGCTGGGAAATCAAGATCCCGTGATCAGTGCACCCTGGCCGTTACTGGATGAGGCCGCCCTGGTTCAAGATAGACTCGAACTGGTTATTCAGGTTAACGGCAAGTTGCGCGGGCACATCGAAATGGACGCAGATGCTAGCCGGGAAGACGTCGAAGCGGCCGCACGCGAAAATGAGAATGTGCTGCGCTTCACCGAAGGCCTGACCATCCGCAAGGTTATTGTGGTACCAGGCAAGCTGGTTAATATTGTCGCCAATTGATTGCAACGGAGAGCCAAGATGCTCCTGAAACGTCCCTTATATGTGCTGACCTACCTGCTGCTCGGCGTAACACTGTTTCTGAGCGGCTGTGGTTTTCAGCTGCGCGGAACCGGCGTCGACAGCATCAAGCTTGAACAAATTCGTCTGAGCAGCAACGAGATCAACAGTCCAATCTACCGGCAGCTGCGCGATACGCTGGAAGCCGAAGGTGTCGAAGTCACGGACACCGCCCGCTATCATTTGCAGTTACTGGAGAGTCGCAACGAGCGGTCGGCCCTGAGCTACACCGGTCGTGCATCTGCTGCGGAAATAGAGATACGTCAGTATCTGACCTTTCAGATCACCGATACCGAGGGGCGGGTGCTGATAGGCCCTGAAACCCTGACGACCCAAAGGGTCTACATCAACGACCGGGACAACATCGTGGGAACGGGCGAAGAAGAAGACCTGCTGATTCGTGAAATGCGCCAGGACATGACTCGTCAGATGCTGTTCAGGCTTGCAAGCCTGACCGAAAGCGATCTGGCGGCACGCGAACAGGCGCTCGATAGTCGAGCTCCCTGAGCCTGACGATGAAGCTAAACGCAACTCAGCTGTCCCGCCAGCTCAAGGAAGGGTTGGCGCCGGTCTACGTCGTCAGCGGTGATGACCCACTGTTGACCGGCGAATTGGCGGATCAGATCCGCCACTCATGTCGGCAGTTTGGATGTGAGGAGCGTCAGGTCTTTCATGTCGACCGCAGCTACGACTGGAGCCAGCTCTACGACGCCAGCCACAGCCTGTCGCTGTTTTCCCAGAAGCGTCTTGTCGAACTACGCATTCCGGGCGGCAAGCCCGGCGATGAAGGTGGCAAGGCGCTGATTGCCTGGCTTGAATCCCCACCAGAAGACACTACCCTGCTGGTAACCCTGCCCAAACTCGACGGCAGCGCCCAGCGCAGCAAGTGGGCCAAGGCGTTGATGGAGCACACCGCCACGCGGTTCGTCCAGATCTGGCCAGTGGATGCCCAGCAATTGCCCGCCTGGATGCAGGACCGGCTGGCAAAGGCCGGAATTCAAGCCAGCCCGGACGCACTCGAACTGCTCTCCGCCCGGGTAGAGGGCAACCTCCTTGCAGCTGCGCAGGAAATCGAAAAGCTCAAGCTATTTTGCACAGGCGGAGTGCTGGATCTACAGACGGTCCAGGATGCGGTTGCCGATAGTGCCCGCTTCGACGTATTCAACCTGGTCGACGCCATGCTCACCGGCCACCCGCAGCAAGCGCTGCGTATTCTGCAGGGCTTGAAGGGTGAAGGCGTGGAAGCGCCGGTCGTACTCTGGGCGCTGGGCCGGGAGCTTCGAAGCCTTACCGGTATGGCCCATTCCATGGCGCGGGGCCAGCCCCTGGACAAGATTTTCGCCAGCCAGCGCCCGCCTGTCTGGGACAAGCGCAAGCCACTGCTGGGTAAGGTATTGCAGCGACATCCCACGCAAAGCTGGGAGAACTGGCTACGTATTGCACAGCAGGTAGACGAGCAGATCAAGGGCCAGTTCCCAGGTTCGGCCTGGGACGGCCTCGCTCGTATAGCCGTGGAGGTCGCCGGGCTCAGAGTAAGGCTGTAACATTCATTGCGCACCAGTGGTCCTCTCTTTCCTTTGCACTTCCTTGAAATTCTCAGTTTTGGGTGAACCTTCAGTCGATATTGGTGACAAAATGTTTCAAGCACCAGTGCTGGACGATGCGCTCGCCTGCTGGAAAAACAAAACTGGATTATCGGCTGGCAATCAGCTGGGGATAAGGAAAAAACCCTCATGGATATCAATCGTGTTAGCGCAAGGGATGTGGACAAGCAGCATTACGAACTGGTGGTAATAGGCTCCGGTTTTGGTTCTTCCTTTTTTCTTACCGAAGCGCTCAAGCACATATCTGGTCGTGTGCTGATCATCGAATGGGGCGACTTTTATCCCTGGGCCTGGCAGATCGAGACCCAGGCCAGTTCACTGATAAAGCCCGAAGCTACCTACAGCAACCAGGGGGAAAAACCCTGGAATACCACGATTGCGCTAGGTGGCGGGACAAATTGCTGGTATTCCCAGACCCCTCGCCTGCATCCCAGCGATTTCGCCACGAAAAGTTTATACGGTATCGGCAACGACTGGCCCATCAGCTACGAAGACCTGGAACCTTATTACTGCCAGGCCGAGCAAATCATGTCCATATCCGGAGATCCGGACATGGCGCGAATTTTGCCTCGTAGCCAGCCATTTCCCCAGCGCCCCCACAAGGGCTCGTCCGTGGATGAGCTGATGAAGGCGTCCATGCCCGATCATCATTTCATCATGCCCACGGCCCGCGCTCGAGTGGCCACGGAAAACCGTAGTGCCTGCTGTGCGAACTTCACCTGCAATCTATGCCCCGTGAATGCCAAGTTCACTGCCCAGAACGGTCTGGCCGAGTTGTACAGCCACCCCCAGGTGGACGTGTGTCTGAAAACCGAGGTGAAGAGCCTGGAATACGAAGGCAGCACCATCAAGAGCGCCCGCATCGAAACGGATGGTCGCGAGTACGAGGTATTCGGCGATATGTTCGTACTTGGCGCCAACGCCATCCAAAGCCCGGCCATTCTGCTCAGGTCTGACCTGGCCTACGGTGAGACCGGCATGGGGCTACATGAACAGGTCGGTGCTGATGTGGAAGTCTATCTCGACGGGCTGGGAAACTTTGACGGAAGCACTATTACCACGGGATTGAATTATTTTTTTTATGATGGTGATTTCCGCCGGGAACGGTCTGCCTGCCTTGTCTATTTCGAGAATCGCTGGCCATACGGCATGCGCCCCGAGAAAGGACGATGGAACGAAGTTCTTCCGCTGATGCTGGTTACCGAAGATCTGCCGAACCTGGATAACCGGGTCACTGTGGATTCGCAGACAGGACAGGCTGTGATCAATTACCACGGCGAATCCGAATACGCCAAAAAAGGCGTGGAACATGCCCTGGCGAACCTGGACCAGTTGCTGGCTGCGCTACCGGTAGAGTCGATCCATTTGCGCAACTGGCGCCTTACCGAATCCCACGTTCAAGGGACACTGCGGATGGGCATAGAGGGGGACGGCTCAGTCGTTGATGATCACATGCTCCATCACCGGATGCGAAACCTGATGGTGGTCGGGACCTCGACCTACCCAAGCTGCTCACCGGCCAACCCCAGCCTGACCGCCGCAGCCTTATCCATACGTGCGGCCGACCTGCTTTACAGCTAAGGGAGCATCAGATGAATCGTCGTAAATTTCTCGCCTGTTCTGCCGCCACCTTGGGCGTTGCTGCACTGGGCACCACAGCCATGGTTTTCGAGGACAGTTCCTCGTTCATTCCAGGCCTTCTGCATAAATTGGTAGGCGAGTTCAGCATGGATGAGGCGCAGCAGAAGCGGTTCGTCGACTCCATAGAGAACCGCTACGGCAGCGAAAAGCTGGCCGCGCTGATCGGCCTGTATCGCATTCGCTCGGGGACCGGCCTAGGGGTTTCCTATACCAACAGCAAGGTTGATCGCTTCGAGCGTATGCTGCTGACCGACTTTATGGTTTCTACCGACTACCTCAAGAAACAGCATGAGAAAAATCCCCGCGTAAATTTCCTGGGACATTTCCCCTGCAACAACCCCTACGCCCGCTATACCGCCTGAAATCTAACGCAACAACAGCAATGGGCGGAAAGTACGTGTGAGAAGATTAGTGGTAGTACTGCCAACAAGAAACTGGCGAATTCGGGAATGGCCGTAGGCGCCCATCACGATCATGTCGATATCGTGTTGCCGCTCATAATCGAGCAAGCTATTTTCCACTTCGCCGGCCACCATGCTCGTGACTACCTCGAAGCCCGCAGCTTCCAGTTGTCGCCCGGCGACGTTCAACGCCTCCCAGGCCTCTGCGCTCTCCGAGCCAACCGTCACCAGGTGAATAGGCAATCCTTTGAACAGAGGGCTGGAAGCGATCATTTCAAGGCCCTTGCGAGTGCTGGGTCCGTTGTCGAACGCCAGCATTACGCTGCGTGGTTGGCGGAACTCGCCCACGGTTACCAATATCGGACGCCGCGTAGTGCGTATTACGCTCTCCAGATGACTGCCCACATGCTGCCCCATCGCGTCGCCTTCCGTACCCTGCCGCCCGATAACCAGCAAACGAGTCTGTTCTTCAAGTTCCTGCAGGGTCTCAACCAGATCACCGTGACGCTGGCGACTGAGTGGGGCGGTTATACCGTCGCTTCTGACCCTTTCCACCGCCGCCTCAAGCATCAGCCGGCCCTGCTCACGCATTAATTTGCCGCGCTTTTCGTCCAGGTCGGCCAGCTCCTGCAACAGATATTCACGGCTACCGAGGCCAATTGCTCCGGACAGATCAGGCTCGGCTGGATAATGTGAGTGGTCAAGTACGTGCAGCAGCAGCAGCGGTGCCTGCAGCCGTTTACCGGCCCAGGACGCATAGTCACAGACCGCTATGGAGGATTCGGAGCCGTCGATACACGCTGTTATATGAGTCGTCATGTTTGTCTCTCCTGGCACGTCAGTGACCCATCAGTTGGTCAACAGCATCGGGTTTGTCGTGAACGCCGAACCGGTCGACGATGGTTGCGCTCGCTTCATTCAAGCCGATAATGTCGACCTCGGTCCCCTCCCGGCGGAATTTGATGACCACCTTGTCTAACGCTGCCACAGCCGTAATGTCCCAGAAGTGGGCACGACTTACATCAATAATCACCTTTTCCAGCGCTTCCTTGAAATCGAAGGAACCGATGAACTTGTCAGCAGAGCTGAAGAAGACCTGGCCGGTTACCTGGTAGGTGCGCTGCGGCCCGTCATCTATAGCCGCGCTACTGATGAGCAGGAAATGACCAATCTTGTTGGCGAAGAACATGGCTGCCAAGAGGACGCCGACGAATACCCCGTAGGCCAGATTGTGGGTAAACACGACCACCGTCACCGTGGCGATCATCACGATATTGGTGGATAGCGGGTGCTTTTTCAGATTTCTCAACGAATCCCAACTGAACGTCCCGATCGACACCATGATCATTACTGCTACCAGCGCCGCCATGGGTATTCTGCCCACCCAATCGCTCATGAATACGACCATCAGCAACAGCACTACGCCAGCGGTAAAGCAGGACAAACGGGTCCGACCACCGGATTTCACATTGATTATCGATTGGCCGATCATCGCACAACCGGCCATGCCTCCGAGCAGACCCGAGCCGATATTCGCCACACCCTGCCCCTTGCACTCGCGGTTCTTGTCACTTGCCGTATCGGTCAGGTCATCGACAATGGTCGCGGTCATCATCGATTCCAGCAGACCCACCACTGCGAGCGCGGCCGAGTACGGGAAAATGATCATCAACGTGTTGAAATCAAGGGGCACGTCTGGCCAGAGGAATATCGGCAGGGTGTCGGGCAACTGACCCATGTCGGATACGGTCCGCACGTCAAGATTCAGGTACAGGGCTAGTGCCGTCAGCACCAGAATACACACCAGCGGCGATGGGATGACCTTGCCCAGCCTGGGCAGGTAGGGGAACAGATAGATGATGGCCAAACCCCCTGCGGTCATCGCGTAGACATGCCAGGTAACGTTGGTCAGTTCCGGCAACTGCGCCATGAAAATCAGAATCGCCAGCGCATTGACGAAGCCTGTCACCACCGAACGGGAAACGAATCGCATCAGAGAGCCCAACCGCAGATAACCTGCGGCGATCTGCAGGACGCCGCAGAGAATGGTGGCGGCCAACAGATATTCCAGACCGTGCTCGCGTACCAGCGTAACCATCAACAACGCCATGGCGCCGGTAGCCGCGGAAATCATCCCGGGCCGCCCGCCAGTGAAGGCAATCACTACCGCAATGCAGAACGACGCATACAGCCCCACCCGCGGATCGACCCCGGCGATGATCGAGAACGCAATCGCCTCCGGAATCAATGCCAATGCGACGACCAGCCCGGCAAGCAGATCACCGCGTATATTGGAAAACCATTCGTGTTTTACAGATTGAATCAGCGTCATTACATATCCATCTTCAATGAAAAGGTTCCAGCTGTGGCCACCATAAGGTTGTGCTATTGGCCAACAGGCGTGGGAGCGAACGTGGCATAGACGGGTCTTGAAGCCTGATCAGAACGCCAGGTTCCGGCCGCAGAAGAGAGGAAGGCTAAGGTGGAGTCACGCCTGAGAAAGTGTGCATGTACGGATTCATCCCCGCGCTATTTTGAGGGCCAGCAATCTACCATGTACCCGATTGCCCAGCCAGGCGTTAGTTTCGCGCGACCATTGCAGACCCGTTGGAGCGCCGCCTACGCAGTCTGATTATCAGGTCGCGAGCCAGCGCCACGATGGCATATATAGCGAGTATCGGGTCCAGCAGATAATCCCAGAAATTATCCGACGGTTTCAGATCCAGGATGAACGCGGCAGTGGCCGCAATCAGCATGCTCACCCCCAGACCGTTGCGCAACAAGACAAGCAGAAGCGTCAGCAAGCCGGCAGCCACAATCAGTCCCCGTGGAACGAAGCCCCAGCGGTAGGTATCGATCATGCCAATTCCCAACGCTGCGGGATACAACACCAGGGCAGCCAGTGCAAAGCCGATCCATAACTGTCGACGGGTAGCTAGCGGCCATGCTGGTAAATAACCAAGCCTTGCGATGGCCGCAGCGGCCAGCCACACCAGCGTAGTAATAGCCAGATCGTCGGTGAATCCCCTTAAATAACCGGCCAGCGATAACCCCCCCGGCAACGGCACTATGCCAAGCGCCAGCACGATGAGAAACACCATGGCGCGCCCAGCCATGGACAACCGACCAAGCGGCACCAGCGCAAAGACAATCAGGGCAAAACTGATATAGGCCTGCAAACCCAGCACGATCATGGTTGCGACTCCAGCCAGGCTGTATTAAAGGTTACATGCTTGATGAAACTGTTGTTCCAGGCATATACCAGGTGGTAACGGCCATCGCTGGCGCGAATAAGCGAGGGGTACTCATACTCGAAATCGCACATGTCCGAGCGGCAGACGCGATAGTCCAGCAGTCCCATAAAGCCGGTCAGCAAGCCCTTGCGCTCGGTGCCGCTGGAACTGATAAACTTTTGTTTCATGATGGGCTCATACTCGAGCCTTGGAATGGGGTTGCCCAACGGATCTGGCGAGGCGTCGAGATGAGCTACCACAGACCATGAACTCAAGTTGCTCGTGGCCTTGTCCAGGCTCAGCCGAAAACGCCCGTCGATCAGATTGTTCTGGGCGACCAGCAGACTCCCTTCGTCAGTTCGCACGGCCGACAAGGAGCTATTCGGATTCCACGGAGCTACTGCCCATTCTTCCTGCCAGGTCTGCCCTGCATCCTCGGTCATCGTGGCCAGCACATGCCCCTCGTCCCCTGCGTAGCGCAACAGTGCGATGGCACGCTTCTCGTCAAGGGGGACGACGGTGGGCTGCAGGGAATTGGTGCCATCAGCGATACGGAATTTATCCTCGATATGACCGTTGGAGTCCAGGTAGAGGTATTCCGGAAACTTGCCGAGAAATTCGTGGTAAACAGGCAAGCCGATCGATCCATCAACATGGAAAACCGGCGTGGTACGAACCAGCGTACTGATATTGACGAAGGGAGTAGTCACCAGTTGATGTGGTTCTGACCAGGTTGCTCCGAGATCCTCCGAAACCATTACATTGATGGCGCTGCCGGCCCAGCCCCCAATTGATACCGAGACATAGAATAGCCAGAGGCGCTGATCCGGAGCCAGAGCGATGACCGGGTTACCCAACTTGCGAATGGGTTTGCCCACCGCCTGACGTGTCATCTCCCTTGTCACCAGTACCTTTTCACTGCCCCACTGACCGGTTTCAGCATCATATCTGGCCGATCTTATATCAACATCCGCTGCTCCTTCCCGAGACCCGGCAAACCAGACAGACATAAGCCCACCATCCGGCAAGGCAGTGATCGAAGGGGAATGAACAAACTCGTCCAGGTCGGATGAGGCGAAGCGTTCTTCAAAAACCGGCGTCTTGTCCACGCTGCTCGATTGCTCGGCCGAGACAATAAGGTCGGTAGAGAAGTTGGACATTTCGTAATCAGGGTGTTGGATCCAGGCCAGCGTAAAAACAATTACCAAAGTAGGCAAAGCCCACTTCTGCCACCGATTCAAATCTGTTATTAGCGCCATTCCATGCCTTTCAAATTTTATATTTCTTGCTGCCAGAGAGGAGTTGATGGGCCAAGCCAGCGGATAGGCCAAGACGGCCATAATCATAACAGGGACAACCGGCTAGCGGCACCTTTAGCAAGACAAAATAACCAGAACACCAGCGCCTGAAAATGGTCAAGTTCCAAATGCGGCGGTTGCCCCGCGCCGCTGATGCCATGCTACAGTTGCCCCACCATTGAATGTTCGGAAAACCTTAATGTTTAGAACGCTAATGCGCTGCCGCTCTAGAGGCCACCGCTTGTCTTCAGTTGGCGCGTGCCTGATGTTGTTGGCAGCCTGCGCCAATTCGTCGCCCGAGGCGCCCGGCCAGCAACCGGTTTCGCCCACCATACCCCTTTCGGCAACGGGGTCGATAGCACCCACACCGCCGATTGATTTCGCCGGATGGCGCAACCAGTTTCGTCAGGAAGCGCTGGCTGCCGGCATACCGGCTGACGTGTTTGATCGCGCCTTCGCCGGTATCGAACCCGACCCCGCGATTATTCGCGCAGACCAGAGCCAACCGGAATTCACCCGTCCGGTCTGGGAGTATCTGGAGAGTGCCCTGTCGCCCCAGCGTCTGGCGGCCGGCCGCCGCATGCTGGCGCAGCACGCCGACATACTTTCGCGCATTGAACAACGCTATGGCGTAGACCGCCATATCCTGGTTGCAATATGGGGCCTGGAAAGCAACTTCGGCAACAACATGGGCGACCGGCTGGTGGTCCGCTCACTCGCGACGTTGGCATTCGAAGGACGACGCCCTGCCTTTGCTCACACCCAGCTGATTGAGGCGCTTGATATTCTGCGCCGCGGGGATGTCGCAACCAAGGAGCTCGTCGGGTCCTGGGCGGGCGCCATGGGTCAGACTCAGTTCATACCCAGCACCTACAACAGCTTCGCAGTTGACTTCGATGGCGACGGTCGACGTGATATTTGGGCATCCGCTGCGGATGCCCTGGCCTCAGCGGCAAACTATCTTCGCGAATCAAAGTGGCAAACCGGACACCGCTGGGGAATGGAAGTCCGATTGCCGGAAAGTTTTGACTACGCCTTGGCTGATATGTCCACGCGCAAGACCGTGGCCGAATGGGAACGTTTGGGCGTCAGCGAAGCGTTGGGCGATGCGTTCACTACCAGCCTTTCTGCAAACCCGGCCACCTTGTTGTTACCCGCGGGCCACAAAGGACCGGCATTTCTCATAATGAACAATTTTCGCAGCATTCTGCGTTACAACAACTCGAGCAGCTATGCCCTGGCTATCGGCCTGATGTCAGAGCGACTGCAAGGCGCTGGCGAGATTCAAGCTTCCTGGCCGACAAATGATGCACCCTTATCCCGTAGCGAGCGCATGGAACTGCAGGAACGGCTCGAAGCAGGTGGGTTTGAACCGGGTGGCGTGGACGGAATTATTGGCGCCAATACTCGCCAGGCCATCCGCCGATTGCAGCAAAGCCTTGGTTTGCCGGCCGATGGGTACCCTACCGTCGAGTTATTGAAGACGCTCAGACAAAACTAGCGATGCGTAACAGGGAGGCTTCCCAGCTTCCCTGTTACGCTGGCCGATGACCAGATATTAAGTGATCTTCCCACCGTGAGCCTGCTGGTCAGCATGATAGGAGGAACGAACCAGGGGTCCCGAGGCGACATTTCTGAAGCCCATCTTCGCGCCTTCCTCGGCAAACCAGGCGAAGGTATCGGGATGAACGAAACGCTGGACCGGGAGATGGTTGCGCGAAGGCTGCAGATATTGTCCCAGGGTCAACATATCTACATTGTGCTCGCGCAGACGATGCATGACTTCTATCACTTCCTCGTCGGTTTCCCCCAGACCCAGCATCAAGCCTGATTTGGTCGGCACGTGCGGCACGCGCTTCTTGAAATTTTCCAGAAGGTCCAGCGACCACTCGAAATCCGAGCCGGGACGTGCGGCCTTGTAAAGCCGTGGCACGGTTTCCATGTTGTGATTAAACACATCCGGTGGCTCCTGCTCAGTTATCGCCAGAGCGACATCCATGCGACCACGGTAGTCCGGCACCAGCGTTTCCAACTGCACACCGGGCGAAAGCTTACGAATCTCGCGCAGACAATCGACAAAGTGCTGGGCGCCACCGTCACGCAAATCGTCACGATCCACAGAGGTGATGACCACGTATTTGAGTTTGAGGTCGGCGATAGCGATTGCCAGGTTCTTCGGCTCATCGAGGTCCAGCGGTCTGGGTCGACCATGGCCAACGTCGCAGAACGGACACCGGCGCGTGCAGATATCACCCATGATCATGAAGGTGGCGGTACCACCAGAAAAACATTCGCCCAGATTGGGACAGGACGCTTCTTCACAGACGCTGTGCAGGTTGTGTTTGCGCAGCAGCTGCTTGATGCGATCTATTTCGGGGGAAATCGGCATGCGCACCCGGATCCAATCCGGCTTACGTGGCATCTCATCAGTCGGAATTATCTTGACCGGGATTCGCGCGACCTTCTCGGCGCCACGGAGCTTTACACCCGCTTCGACCTTCTTCTGACCCGCCGGTTTTGCCGTGACGGGTGAATCGACTAGCTGTTCCATATCGTTAATACCCACCTTGTGAGGGGTTTCAATGGCGGCATTTTGAGCCGTTCAATGGCCCGCAGTATAACCAAGTTCGTGCCTCAACGCGCGCTCGAGCCGCTGCTCAATCTCCGCGATGCGCGGCGGCGCAGCCATCAAGTCACACATCTGGGTCATAGCCAGACCGGCGTAACCGCAGGGGTTGATGCGGGCGAACGGCTCCATGTCCATATCCACATTCAGGGCCAACCCATGGAACGAGCAGCCCCGACGGATGCGCAGGCCCAGCGAGGCGATTTTCGCCGGCCCGACGTAGACGCCCGGCGCATCAGCACGGGGTGCTGCCTCGATGCCATAGCCTGAGAGCGTAGCCACCAGGCTTTGCTCCATGGCTGATACCAGGTCGCGTACGCCGATGCCCAGCCGGCGTATATCCAGCAACAGATAAGCCACCAGCTGGCCCGGCCCATGATAGGTAACCTGCCCACCCCGCTCCGCCTGGACCACCGGTATGTCACCGGCAAACAGGATGTGTTCTGCCTTGCCTGCCTGACCCTGGGTGAACACACCGGGATGCTGAAGAAACCAAATTTCGTCAGGTGTGTCCGGACCACGTTCTGCGGTCAGGCTGCGCATGTTTTCCAGGGTCGACTGATAATCCACCAATCCAAGGTTGCGAATTATCAGTTGCACAGACATCACAGCACCATGTGCACGCGGCCGGTGGCTTTCAGATCAGCGTGCAGGGCTTGCAGCTGTTCTGGGCCAGTGGCTGTGATGACCAGTCTGAGGGACAAAAAACGTCCATTTTTGCTGTCCTTGACCTCGATTCCTGACGTATCGATACCGGGGGAATGACGTTCCACAATATTGAGGACCAGTTCCGAAAAGCCCTCGCCTGCCTCGCCGATGACCTTTATCGGATACTGGCAGGGGAATTCGATACGCGGTGCGTCCGGTGGTGTAGCGCTCATTTTTCGCTCCGCCAGCTAGTTGAACAGACCATAGAAAAACAACCGGATACTATCCCAGAGACGACCGAATATGCCTGCCTCAGCCACATCCGCCAGGGCGACCAGCGGAGCGGTATGCACCACTTCGTCACCATTACGCACTTCAACCTGCCCAAGCACGTCGCCCGCTGTAATAGGCGCCTTCAGCGGAGAATCCATTGTGGTGCTGGCTTGCAGCTTTTCCAGTTGGCCTTTCGGTAAAGTCAAAACCAGGCCGTTGGCCAGTCCCACGTCCACGGCGTTTTCCTCACCGGCCCAGACACGGCCCGTCGACAGCACTTCACCTGGCTGATAGAAGGTTTTGGTTTCGAAGAAACGGAAGCCCCAAGTCAAAAGTTTCTGGGTTTCAGAGGCGCGTGCTGCCTCGCTGTCAGTGCCCATCACCACCGAAATCAGGCGCATCCCGTCACGCTCGGCGGAAGCCACCAGGCAGTAGCCTGCTTCTTCCGTATGACCTGTCTTCAAGCCGTCAACCGTGCTGTCACGCCACAGCATCAGATTGCGATTGGGCTGCTTGATACCGTTCCAGAAGAATTCCTTTTCCTTATAGATACCGTAATGCTCTGGATCGTCACGGATAATCGCCTTGGCCATCGTCGCCAGGTCGCGGGCGCTCGATACATGGCCCTCGGCAGGCCAGCCCGTAGAGTTTTCGAAATGGGTATTGGTCATGCCCAGCCGCTGGGCATGGGCGTTCATCAGGTCGGCGAAGGCCTCTTCACTACCTGCAATATGTTCTGCCATGGCGATGCTGGCATCGTTTCCAGACTGGATAATGATACCCCGAAGCAGATCAATCACCTTCACCTGGTTGCCCACTTCGATGAACATCTTCGAGCCACCCTTGCGCCATGCTTTCTCACTGACGAGCACCAGATCATCCTCTTTGATCTGGCCGCGCATGAGTTCCAGGCTGGCGATGTAGCTGGTCATCATCTTGGTCAGGCTGGCCGGCGGCAGCGGCTGATCGGCGTTTTGCTCAACCAGCACCGCACCGCTGTTGGCATCGATCAACAAATAACTTGTCGCAGCGAGCTGCGGCGCCGTTGGTACGATGGGTAATGACGCAGCGACCGAGTCCAGGGCCGGCACGGGGGCCGGAGTCTGCGCCAGGGAAGCGCCGCTCAACAGCGCTGAGCTGGTGATCAGTAGGGTATGGATCAGTTTCTTCAACATGTCAGTCTCAATAATTGGGCGTATCAAAATAGGTACTGGGTAAATCAGTTATTGGTCACCAGGGTCGCGGACCCCAGGTTGGCCGAGCGTAACGCGTCCATCATCCGTTGTGCTTCTTCCTGACTCGCTACCGGTCCGAGACGGACCCGATGCAGGGTCTGGGCGTTGTGCTGCACAGGGCTGACAAATACGGTGGTATTTACGACATTCTGCAAGCGACCCCGTAGCTGCTCCGCTGCGGGACCGGATGAGAAAGCCCCTACCTGGAAGTAAAGCGCCTCCGCCGATTGTGGCGTAGGCAAAACCTCCTGCGGAGGGTCGGTCTTGACCAGGTAGCCAGGGTTGTTCTGCCGCTGCCAGGCTACCGGATCGATCCCTTCGACCAGCACGTTCGCTATGCCTTTTTCTGCATAGCCCAGCTTTTTGGCCGCCGCGTAGGACAGATCGATTATCCGGTCCGAATAAAACGGACCTCGATCATTAACCCGGACGATGACTGCCCTGTTGTTTTCAAGGTTGGTGACACGCACGTAGGACGGCAATGGCAGGGTCTTGTGTGCGGCGGTCATCCCGTAGAGATCGTAGTCTTCGCCATTGGCCGTATGCTGGCCATGGAACTTGGTTCCATACCAGGAGGCGGATCCCTTCTCGCGATAGGAACGGCCGTCTTGCATGGGGGTGTAATGCTTTCCCAGTACGGTATAAGGGGCAGCTTTGTAGGCGCCGGTATGGGGCGTGGGAATCGCATCCGGAATCGTCGATACGTCCATATCGTAACCGGGCGGCCCGTCATGCAGGGGACGTGTTCCCGGGCTTCCCGGCGCACCACTGCCGCCGACCTGCGGCGAGGATGAACAGGCGGCCAACAGCCCCAGCGACAAGCACACGCCAGCGGTGCGCATTGACAAGAGTAGCGACATTTTCATTCCGCCCTACCCTCACGTATCAGATCGGCCAGTTGGTGCACCACCATCGCGTACATTACGCTTCGGTTGTAGCGGGTGATTACATAGAGGTTGTTCAACCCAAGCCAGTATTCCATCTGCCCACCTGTGTCGAACTCGTATGCCATGACCTCTGTCTCATCGTCCAGGCGGCGTTCAGGTTGCCAGCCGAGTGCCTTCAACTCGCCAACGGTACGCCGGGCTTCAAGCCCTTCTGCGATAGTAAGGCCTTTGGAGAACTCATCACCGGAAACCTTGGCGGGAACCGCGACCGCGCCGCCAAGCTCCCAGCTGTGTTCCCTGAAATAATTGGCCACGCTGCCAATTGCATCGACTGGATTGTTCCAGATATCTACCTTGCCATCATCATCGAAGTCAACGGCAAAGGCCTGGTAGCTGCTCGGGATGAACTGGGGAAAGCCCATGGCTCCAGCATAGGAACCCGTCAATGTCAGGGGATCCATCTGCTGTTCGCGGGCCAGCACCAGAAAAGCCTTCAGTTGCCGACGAAAAAAGTCGGCGCGCGGGGGATAATCGAACCCCAGCGTAGTCAACGCATCGATGACCCTGTGGCTTCCCTTGTTGCCACCATAAAAGGTTTCCACACCAATGATGGCGACGATGACCTCTGGCTCGACGCCAAACTGCTTCTCCGCCCTGGCTAACGCCTCGGCGTGTTCATCCCAGAATGCCAGTCCCTTCTGCACACGCTGATCGGTGATGAAGATCTTGCGATACTCATGCCATGGCCGGACCCGCTCCGCCGGCCGTGAAATGGCCTCCAGAATGGATTCCTTGCGTTCGGCATCGGCCAGCAACGCCTCGATGTATTCTTCGGTAAACCCGTGCTCCGCCTGCATTTCAGCTATGAATGGGGCGACGGCCGGGTGCTCTGCGGTGTAATTGGTGTCAGCCAGCACAAGCGGGCTGAAGCCGGCCAACGCCATTATTGCACCGTGACGACGCAACCAACTGGAAAAAGTCTTTACCATGAAGAATCCTGATTCTCCGAGAACGTGAAAATCATCCCTGGGTCATCCATTTGCGGTGCGTATGGATAGACATCAGGATGCCGAAACCCGACAACAGCGTAACGAGCGCGGTGCCACCGTAACTTATCAGGGGCAAGGGTACGCCGACCACCGGCAACAGGCCACTGACCATCCCGATATTGACGAATACATATACAAAAAATGTCAGGGTGATACTACCGGCAAGCAATTTGCCGAAGCTGTCCTGCGCCTGCAGGGTTATATAGAAGCCGCGGGCTATGACCAACAGGTAAACCATCAGCAACAGACAGACCCCGACCAGTCCGAACTCCTCGGCGAGCACCGCAATGATGAAATCCGTGTGCCCCTCCGGCAGAAAGTCCAGATGAGATTGTGTACCCTGCAGCCAGCCTTTACCGAAAACACCCCCCGAGCCTATCGCTGCCTTGGATTGGATGATGTTCCAGCCTGAGCCAAGCGGATCGCTTTCCGGGTTGAGGAAGGTCAGCACCCGCTGTTTCTGATAAGGGTGTAATACGAAGAACCACATTGCTATCGCCGCCGGTGCCAACAGAACACTGGCGCCTATGATATAGCGCCAGCGCAAGCCGGCGAGCAGCAGCACGAAGATGCCAGCAGATGCCACCAGCAGAGAGGTACCCAGATCAGGCTGTTTAAGCACCAGCACGGTCGGAAGCAAAATGATCAGCATGCCGACCGCGACATATTTGAAACTTGGCGGCAGATTTCTTCTCGCCAGATACCAGGCCATGCTCATCGGCATGATCAGCTTCATGAGTTCAGAGGGCTGGAAGCGCATCACGCCGGGGATGGTCAGCCAGCGTTGAGCTCCCTTGGCTTCGGTGCCGACAAGCAACACTGCAAGCAGCAGAAGTACCCCGCCGATATAGGCAAAAGGTACCCACCTCTGCATAAAGCGCGGATTGAACTGCGCAATGACCAGCATCGCTCCCAGCCCGATGGCAAACGAAACTCCCTGTCTGGATAACACGGGGATACTGCGGCTACTACCGGAGTACAGGACAAATCCGCCCACTGCGCCCAGGACCAGTATCAGCAACAACAGCCATGGATCGACATGGATGCGCTGCCATAAGGGCTCCCTGCGCCGCAGTCCGACTTGGCCACCCGTCGCAGCCCGGGTACTCGCCCACGTTTTCATGGCTGAGCCTCTTCTGAAAATTCCACCGGTTCCACAGCGGGCAGCAACCAGGCATCGAATAACGCTCTCGCTACCGGAGCCGCTACCCGGCCGCCCGACTCACCGTTCTCGACCATCACCGCCACCGCTATCTTGGGTGCATCGACGGGTGCGAATCCGACAAACAAGGCGTGGTCCCGATGCCGCTCCTGAAGACTTTCCGAGTCGTAGCGCTCACCCTGAGCGATGGCGACCACCTGCGCCGTCCCGGTTTTACCAGCCATGCGATACGGTGCTCCAAGCGCGGCGGTTCGGGAAGTGCCATGCTCCGCGTGCATCACATCTTCCATGGCGCTGATAATGAAATCCCAGTCCTCAGGATTCTTCAGTTCGATGTTTTCGGGTGTGCCGGATTCATCCGGAGGCTGGCCATCGGCATGCATCAACAACCGCGGCCTGCGCCAGACGCCTTTATTGGCGACCAGGGAAACCGCCTGGGCCAGTTGCAGTGGAGTGGTGAGCATATAGCCCTGCCCAATTCCGGTAATCAGAGTTTCGCCTGGATACCAGGGCTGGCGTCGAGCATTGCGTTTCCACTCCCGTGAAGGCATCAACCCCGCCGCTTCTTCGAAAAGATCCAGCGAGACGCGTGTACCCAGGCCAAACTTGCTGAGATAGTCGTGCATACCGTCAATCCCGATCTTATGAGCAAGGTCATAGAAATAGGTATCGTTGGATCGGGCAATCGCACGGGCCATATCGACCCAGCCGTCGCCTCCCCTATTCCAGTTACGGTATTTATGGCTGTAGTTTGGCAGCTGATAAAAGCCAGGATCAAAGACCCTGCTGGACCGGGTGGCTGCCCCCGAGTCCAGACCGGCTATGGCCACCATTGGCTTGATGGTCGAGCCAGGCGGATAGAGTCCCCGCAAAACACGATTGAACAGAGGCTGATCAAGCGAATCGCGCAGCGCTCCATAGTCCGCGTAGCTGATACCGGTAACGAACAGATTGGGGTCGAAGCCAGGCTGACTGACGAAGGCCAGCACGCCACCGGTCTCCGGCTCTATGGCAATGACGGCGCCGCGGCGGTTGCCTAACGCCCGCTCCGCAACCGCCTGCAGCCGGCTGTCGAGATGCAGCGTAAGATCGCGGCCAGGCAAGGGGTCCGTTCGCTTGAGCACCCGGAGCACTCGACCGCGGGCGTTGGTCTCGACTTCTTCATAGCCCACCGTACCGTGCAGCAAGTCTTCGTAGTAGCGCTCGATACCGGTCTTGCCAATGTAATGGGTGCCCGCGTAGGCCACCGGATCGATACGCTTGAGTTCCTGTTCGTTTATGCGACCCACATAACCCACCGCGTGGGCAAAATGCTCAGCAAGCGGATAGTGACGTACGAAGCTCGCCTGAACCTCAACCCCTGGCAAGCGGAACTGGTTGACGGAAATCCGGGCGATCTGCTCATCACTCAATTCGAACATGACCGGCACCGACTCAAAGGGCCGGCGCGATTGTGCCAGGCGACGCCGGGAGCTCTCGATGTCCTCGTCGCTGAGCTCCAGCAGTGTCTGCAGCAGCTTGAAGGTCTCGGGCAAATCAGGAACCCGTTCGCGGGTGATACTCACACTGAAACTCGGCCGATTCTCGGCCAGTATCACCTGGTTGCGATCATAGATGCGCCCACGGCCAGGTGGTATCGGCTGGACGTGGACTCGGTTGTTTTCGGACAGAGTAGAGTGGTGCTCGAACTGCGTCACCTGCAAGTGGTACATGCGAGCTACCAGGCCGGATATCAACAGGCACACCAAGACGGCAGCCAGCACGATGCGCTGCTGAACAATTTGCGAGTCTTTGCTGTGGTCCTTAAGGTGAATCGGCTTGGCCATGTATCACTTGTGGTAAGGGTGGCGATTGAGAATGGTCCAGGCACGATACAGTTGTTCGGCCAACAAAATCCGTACAAGCGGATGGGGCAGGGTCAGCGCAGATAATGACCAGCGTTGCTCGCTCCTGACCGCCACTTCGTCGGCCAGCCCCTCGGGACCCCCTACCATCAGGTTGACAGTCCGCGCCTCAAGACGCCAACGATCAAGCTGTTCGGCCAGATCCTCGGTAGACCAGTGCTTTCCAGCGACTTCCAGCGTAACGATGCGATCGCCTGGCTGGGTCGCGGCCAGCATCTGCTCCCCTTCCCGGCGCATCAGCCTGGCAATATCGGCGTTCTTCCCGCGCGTTGACAACGGGATTTCGACCAGCTCCAGCGGCAAGTCAGCGGGCATGCGCTTGGCATACTCCTGATAGCCCTCCTCTACCCAGCGCGGCATCCGCGACGCCACACTGACAAGGCGGATACGCAAAAGCCCTACTCAGCGTCGGGCATGGGCTGTTGCTGTTGCGCTCGACGCGACTCGGCGCTCTGCCACAGGCGTTCAAGGTCATAGAACTGGCGCGTGGCTGGCTGCATGACATGCACCACCATATCGCCCAGGTCGACAAGCACCCATTCTCCGGACCCTTTTCCCTCTACGCCGAGCGGACGGCAACCCGCTTCCTTGGCCTTTTCCACGACGTTATCACTCAGCGAGCTAACGTGACGGCTAGAGGTACCGCTGGCGATGATCATGTAATCGGTGACGCTCGTCAGTTCGCGCACATCGATGCGCACCACGTCTTTTGCCTTGAGCTCATCCAGTGCACTTTCCACTACCTTGATCAGGTCATCAATCTGCATTCGGGTTTAAATCCTCTTTATCAGGGCTGATATAGCCCATTTATTTCAATATAGTTAAGCACGGCGTCAGGCAGCAGAAAACGCGGCGACCGCCCCTCCCCCAGTAGCGCGCGGATATGGGTGGCAGAAATGGCCAGGGGCGTTTGCGCCAGACAGACGATTTCGCCATGACTGGCGTAACTTTGACCAGGATCAGTCACACTGCGTGCGGCGAGAAGATCTTTCAATACTTCCGGCACTTCCAGATCGTAATCCGGCCGTTGCAACACGACCAGGCTCGCCAGGTCCAGCAGCGATTCCCAGCGATGCCAGCTTGGCAACCCACAAAACGCGTCCCAGCCCATGATCATGAAAAGGGCGACATCATCGCCGATTTCAGCTCGCAGGGATTCGAGTGTTTCGACAGTATAAGACGGGCGGTCACGCAGCAGCTCACGGTCATCGACCACCAGGTTGCCACCTGCCTCAGCGGCCAGGCGAACCATATTCAGCCGTTGCCGAGCAGACGCACCTGGCAGACTTCGATGTGGCGGCCTTGCACTAGGAACCAGTCGGACCTCATCCAGACCCAACAGCTCACCCACTTCCAGAGCGCTACGCAAATGCCCGAAATGGATAGGGTCGAAGGTACCTCCGAGCAGACCTATGCGGCGACTCATGCCCTGCTCACGAGCGGATATGCCCGTCGCCGAATACCACGTATTTCTCGCTGGTAAGCCCTTCAAGTCCTACCGGACCGCGTGCATGAATCTTGTCGGTTGATATGCCGATTTCAGCACCAAGACCGTATTCAAAACCATCAGCAAACCGGGTCGATGCGTTGATGATGACCGAACTCGAATCCACTTCAGCAAGAAACCGGCGCGCCCTGCTGAAATCTTCGGAAACCATGGCGTCGGTGTGCTGCGAACCGTAGGTGTTGATGTGTTCTATCGCGGCGTCCATGTCTTCAACCACCTTTACCGAAAGAACCGGCGCCAGATACTCGGTACTCCAGTCCTCTTCGGTCGCCGATACGATGCCCGGCAGGATCGCACAGGTCATTGAACATCCGCGCAATTCAATTTGTTTCTCGGCGTAACGCTGCGCCATCCGGGGCAAGAATTCAGCCGCCACAGCACGGTGCACCAGCAATGTCTCCATGGCATTACATACGCCGTAGCGATGGGTTTTGGCATTGAAGGCGATAGCCTCTGCCTTGCTCAGATCGGCTCGATCATCCACATAGACATGGCAGATGCCGTCCAGGTGCTTGATAACCGGAACCCGCGCGTCACGACTTATGCGCTCGATCAGCCCTTTGCCTCCGCGCGGCACTATGACGTCAACAAACTCGGGCATGGTGATCAGCGCGCCCACTGCTGCACGGTCAGTGGTTTCCACCACCTGGACCACTTCGTGTGGCAGACCGGCGGCATCAAGTCCCTGGCGCAGGCATTGGGCAATCGCCTGGTTGGAATGAATGGACTCCGACCCGCCACGCAGAATGCAGGCATTGCCTGACTTGAGGCACAAGCTGGCAGCCTCAACCGTCACGTTTGGACGTGACTCATAGATGATACCGATCACGCCGAGGGGCACGCGCATACGGCCCACCTGGATACCGGAGGGCAGAAATTTCATATCGCGAATAGAGCCGATCAGATCGGGCAGCCCAGCTACCTGTCGCAAACCTTCGACCATCTTGTCGATGCCGGACTGGGTCAGGGCTAGTCGATCCAGCATCGCCTCATCCAGACCATTGTCGCGTCCGGCCTGGAGATCGAGCGCATTGGCTTCGATCAATCGGGCGGCAGCGGTCTCGATTGCCTCGGCGGTAGCCAGCAGAGCCTTGTTCTTGACGGCTGTAGTCGCACGAGCGATGACCCGTGAAGCCTGGCGGGCTTTTAATCCCAGGCCGGTCATGTATCCGGTTACCTGTTCTGTGCTCATCTGCATGGTCAAATCGCCCGCCGAAACAAAAGGCGCATTATAGCGGGCCGCCAGGGTAACGGACAGGGCGAACCTGCTATCATCTGAATATGTTTTCCTCATATCGCCCATGGCCGTCCGCCCGGCCGTTAACCGACAGTTTTTTCGACCGCGACGCCGAGCAGGTGGCCGTCGGACTGCTCGGCAAGATAATTCGCCATAAAGTGGTAGACCTATGGTTATCGGCACGCATCATCGAAACCGAAGCCTACATGCTGAACGAGCGCGGCAGCCATGCTTCCCTTGGTCTGACCCCAAGCCGCAGGGCTCTTTTCATGGAGGGCGGGACTATCTACATGTACTACGCTCGAGGCGGTGATTCGCTGAATATCGGCGCTGCCGGACCGGGGAATTCGGTGCTGATCAAATCCGCCTATCCGGTGACTGACGACGTCAGCGGACCTGAGAGCCTGGCGGCCATGCTCAGGCTCAATCCGGCCCGTAATGGCCAGCCGAGAGCCCCGGAAAAACTTTGCGCCGGCCAGACCCTGCTGTGTCGGGCACTGGGTCTCAAGGTGCCAGAGTGGAATGCTCAGACTCTGGACGCCTCGCGCCTGTTTATCGACGATGACGGTTACCGGCCCGACAACATCATACGAACCACCCGCCTCGGCATTCCCAGCGGTAGAGACGAGCACCTGCCCTATCGCTTTGTCGATTCGGCCTACGCCTCCTGTTGCACTCGCAGCCCACTGGGCCGATCACGCCTGGAAGGTGAGCACTACCATTACCTGGATACTGATCAGCAGTGGAGAACCTGACGACCGGTCTGATGGCCTGGCTGGGAGACCACTCCCAGTGGCTGGGGCCAGCCATTTTTCTGATCGCTCTGATTGAATCCCTGGCCGTCGCCGGGCTGCTGGTACCTGGGGTTGTCTTGCTGGTCGCGGTGACAGCCATGGCCGGCAGCGGCAACCTGGACATATTCGCCGCCCTGACCTGGGCGTTCGCTGGCGCGGTGTGTGGCGACCTGCTGAGTTTCGCGCTGGGCCGGGTATTTCACCAGGACATAAAACGTCTGGCAATGTTTCGACGTAATCCTCAGTGGATAGAGGGCGGCGAAGCATTCTTTCGGCGTTACGGAATACTCAGCGTGATCATCGGGCGGTTTGTCGGCCCGGTGCGCCCGGTCATACCCATGGTTGCGGGCATGCTCGATATGCCCGTCCTGCGCTTTGTACTGGTCAATCTGCTGTCCGCCCTGGCTTGGGCGCCGGTCTACGTATTGCCCGGCTACATGGCGGGCCAGGCAGTGCACTGGCCAGTACCGGCGTTTTTCTGGACCCAGGCTTCTGCTCTGGGTGCGGGCCTGGCCGTGTGGGCGTTCGCTACATTGATGGTGCTGAAAACCCAGGAGCGCTGGGCTCCGCTGGTCGCCTCGGCCTTGGCCCTAGCCTGTCTGCCCCTGCTGCATTATGTCCACCCCTGGCTGACCATTTTCCAGGACACCGTGACGGACTGGCTGACGCTCAGCGCGGCAGAGTTTTCCGGCGCGACGGCTTATCTGGTTGCGACGGTGACCCAGCCGCTCTTTCTGTTGTGGCTGGTGCTTTTACCCGCTACGGCACTGGCGGTCACGATGCACTGGCGCCAGCTCATTTTCCTACTGCTGACGTTATTACTTTCCATGATCTCTGCTGTCGCGGTCGGTCTGGCGCTGCCGAGCATGACCTTGGCTGGAAGTCTGGCTGTGACAATTTGTCTGGTGGTGGTCTGCAATCGTGATCAGGGATTCTGGCGGCGCACGTGCTGGCTGGTTGGCATGCTGCCGGTGCTGGCTCTATTGCTCACGGCGCATCTTGTTTCGCTGTCCATCACGCCGCTAAGCGCCGTGGCAAGCCTCCTGGTAGCCTGTGCGGCTTCCCTTCTGAGCCTGTGGCTGGTTGATCGGGGCAGCGTGATGGCGACAATGCCCCTCCCTATGCGCTGCTTACTGCCGCTCTGGCCGATCATCGCTGCGCTGCTCGCGGGTCTGGTCGGTTGAGTTGAACGCTCGAGAAGCCAAACTTTCAGGACTGCAAGGCCTGCAACCAGTCGCCGATCTGATCAAGCCGCTCCGCAGAGGGACCGATGTGCATCAGTGCAGCCTTCTTATCCAGCGTGAACGGCAAAAGGTAAGCCAGCTGATAGGCTAGCGCCTGCTGACTGTTTTCGACGCCCGGCAAACCCAAGCCAGCAGCCATGGGATGCTGCAGCAGACTATCGCGCAGCGCTAGCAAATCCGAGTATTCAGGCCCAGGAGGCATGTCCCGTTCTTCCACCAGCCATTCGATATCGGCGGTAACCAACCCATCGGCCGCCACTTCCACGGCACTCGCCCGGCCGCGCCTATGCCCAGCGACGCGAATGCCGAGTAAGCCATTGTCCCGTTGCTGCCAATCGATGATGCGAGCTTCGCAACCCAGCGCGTTGAACCGCAGATTGCCAGACCCTGTCTCAGGACCTGCCTCGAGCCCTACTATCAAAAAACCCTGGTCCTGCTTGAAACACCGACTGATCATATCCAGATACCGCGCTTCAAAAATCTGCAGATCCAGGACGCAATAGGGAAGGAGGATGCTTTTCAGCGGAAACAATGCGTAGTTATCAGTCATCAACACCCCTTGAAATTCGCCATAGCCGTGAAGGATAGCGAAGCGCGGCGGTCAGGTCATTCAGCAAATCTATAAATACAGACGGTTGATTGACCGGGCGCTGGTACCTTGCAAACATGAGCCATAATATGTGTACATCGACGACGTTCCAATATTGATCATCGCCGAATTCGACTCCTGACGGAGATCACAATAATAGAGCCATGGAGAACGCCATGACAGCAGTACCTGTTTCAGAACTCAAATCCTACATCGGCAAGGATTTAGGCCACTCCGACTGGCTGCTGGTAGATCAGCAGCGGGTCAATCAGTTCGCCGAGTGTACCGGCGATCATCAATTCATCCACCTGGATGAGGAAAAAGCCAAGCAGACCCCATTCGGCGGAACGATCGCCCATGGATTCCTTTCGCTGTCGCTGGTTCCGGCTTTGTCCGCTGGCCTGCTGATTCGTCCGGAAGGCTTGAAGATGGCAGTGAACTACGGCCTGGACAGCGTCCGCTTCATCCAGCCAGTACGCGTAGGGTCACGCGTGCGGCTGAACATCACCGTACTGGATGTGACTGAGAAGAACCCCGGTCAATGGTTGATCAAAGCGCGCTCCACGCTGGAAATCGAAGGTGTGGAGAAGCCAGCCTTTATTGCCGAAGGGCTCAGCCTGTATTTCGTCTGAGGCCTGCGCTGTCCGGGGCGGCCAGTGGCCCCGGACTTTGGCGTCGGCAGCCACACTAACCTGATACCTTTATTCACCCCACGCGGGCATCAGTTCCTGGGCAATTCCCAACTGGTTCAGAATCCGCGCCACAACGAAATCGATCATATCGCTTACAGAGTCGGGCTTGTGGTAAAAACCTGGACTAGCCGGCAATATCACCGCGCCCATCTGGCTCAGCTTGAGCATGTTCTCCAGATGGATCGTTGAATAGGGCGATTCACGCGGTACCAGTATCAGCTTTCGCCTTTCCTTGAGTGCCACATCCGCCGCTCGCTCAATCAGGTTGTTACTCGCACCGGTGGCGATGGCAGACAGGCTCCCCGTCGAGCAGGGGCACACCACCATGGCGCCGGGCGCGCCGGACCCAGAGGCCACCGGCGCCATCCAGTCCTGTTTGCCGTAGACCCTGATCTGCCCAGGTTTTGCAGCATAATATTCAGTCAGGAAGGCCTCCAGCGCCTGAGGTTTTGGCGGCAGATTGAGATCTGTTTCGGTTGCTACAACCAGCTGAGCCGCTTGGGAAATCAAAAACAGCACTTGCACGTCGGCCTTGACCAGACACTCCAGCAGCCGCAGCGCATATTGTGCGCCAGAGGCCCCGGTGAGCGCCAGGGTAACGCGATGATCAGCCATGACGGGCCACCAGGGCGTCAGCCATTCGCTGGTGGATCCCGGCAAACCCGCCGTTGCTCATGATGACGACACGCGTACCAGGCTCAGCTTTTGCCACAATGTGCTCGATGATCTGTTCGATTGAGCTGGCCACGCGGGCCGGCACCGGGCTTGACGCCACCACACTCTCCAGCGACCAGTCCAGGCCCTCGGGTTGGTACCAGACGACCTCGCTAGCCTGGGCTACGCTGGCAGGCAGCGCTGCCATATGGCTACCGAGCCGCATGGTATTCGAGCGCGGCTCTATCACGGCAATCAGCGGAGCGTTGCCAATCTGTGCGCGCAAGCCGGCCAGCGTGGTAGCGATAGCCGTTGGATGGTGGGCAAAATCATCGTAAAGAACGATGCCATTTATCTCCAGCAACTTCTCCATCCGGCGTTTTACGCTGAGAAATTCCGACAAGGCGGCAATTCCCTGCGCTGGCGCAACCCCCACATGGCGAGCTGCGGCCAGGGCAGACAAGGCGTTGGCAACGCTATGCGCCCCGGTTTGCGACCAGTTCGCTTCGCCCTGCATTTTCCCATCGAGCCAGACTTCAAAATGGGAGCCGTCGAGCGCAAGCAGACGCGCCTCCCAATTACCGCCCTCGCCGGTCGTCTGCCGTGGCGTCCAGCAGCCCATTCCAATTACGCGATCAAGCGCCGCTTCACCCGCAGGATGGACAATCAACCCGCTGGCTGGAACGGTGCGCACAAGATGATGAAATTGACGTTCAATTGCCGCCAGATCCGGGAAAATATCCGCATGGTCAAATTCCAGGTTGTTCAGGATGGCCGTCCGCGGCCGGTAGTGAACGAACTTGGAGCGCTTGTCGAAAAAAGCACTGTCGTATTCATCGGCCTCGACGACAAAGAACGGCGTTTCGCCAAGACGCGCCGAGACGCCAAAGTTCTGCGGCACTCCACCGATCAGGAATCCAGGGGCCATGCCCGCATGTTCCAGAATCCATGCGAGCAGACTGGAGGTGGTGGTCTTGCCATGGGTACCGGCTACAGCCAGCACCCATCTGCCCTGGAGTACATGCCGTGCCAGCCATTCGGGGCCGGACAGATAGGATAGCCCCTTGTCCAGCACATGCTCGACGGCCGGATTGCCCCTCGACAGCGCGTTACCAATGATCACCAGGTCTGGTGCCGGATCGAGATGCTCGGGAAGATACCCCTCCATGAGCTGTATGCCCTGGGCTTGCAGTTGGGTACTCATGGGTGGATAGACATTGGCATCGGAGCCGCTGACCTGATGTCCGAGTTCGCGGGCCAGCAGGGCCAGCGATCCCATGAATGTGCCGCAGATACCAAGAATGTGCAGGTGCATCGTCGATTTCCAGCTCCGATTATTCATGTTGAAACGCACCGAGGCATACTATCACGTGCGCCCATGCAACATTACCGCCGGCTGGAGGTCCATGCAAAGGAAGCGGCTTTCCGCTATCATTGCCGCCATTTGCCGTACGCCGCACCTCCGCTGAGCGCGACGACCAGCTGGTCGTCGCAGGGAGAGGCTATCAGCACCAGGCCATCAGCTTACAAACATGGAGTCAGCATGCCAGTCAAGAATGCCTTTTATGCCCAATCTGGCGGTGTGACCGCCGTCATCAACGCCTCGGCAGCCGGTGTCATTGAAACCGCCCGCCAGCACCCCGACAAGATTGGCAAGGTATACGCCGGACGCAACGGAATTATCGGAGCTTTGACAGAGGATCTTATCGATACCAGCCAGGAGTCGGCAGAAAATATTGCAGCACTGCGTCACACCCCTTCCGGCGCCTTTGGCTCGTGTCGCTACAAACTGAAAAGTGTGGAGGCCAACCGGGCCGAATACGAACGTCTGATCGAAGTATTCAAGGCCCACGACATCGGTTACTTCTTTTATAACGGTGGTGGCGATTCGGCTGATACCTGCCTCAAGGTGTCGCAACTGGCCGAGACCATGGGTTATCCCATTCAGGCAATACACGTTCCGAAAACCGTCGACAATGACCTGCCAGTCACCGATTGCTGCCCTGGTTTTGGCTCGGTTGCCAAGTATGTGGCTACTTCCATACGCGAGGCAGGATTTGACGTGGACTCCATGTCAGCCACGTCGACCAAGGTTTTCATCCTTGAGGTTATGGGTCGCCATGCCGGCTGGATTACCGCAGCCTGCGGCCTGGCCACTGAAGGCGAAGGCCAGCCGCCACACATTCTTCTGTTTCCAGAAATCCAGTTCGATCAGGCTGCGTTCCTCGCGCGCGTTGATGAATGTGTCAAAACCTATGGCTATTGTGTTGTGGGCGTTTCGGAAGGCATCAAGAACGCAGAAGGCAAGTTTCTGTCCGAATCCGGCCTTACCGATGCATTCGGACATGCTCAACTGGGTGGCGTAGCGCCCACCATTGCCAGCCTGATAAAGGACGAACTGGGCTACAAATATCACTGGGCCGTAGCGGATTATCTGCAACGATCGGCGCGTCATATTGCCTCCAAAGTAGATGTCGAACAGGCCTATGCGCTGGGCCAAGCGGCAGTGCGTATCGCGCTCGAAGGCAAGAACGCAATCATGCCGGCTATCCGGCGTTTGCAGGATAGCCCCTACCAGTGGGACATCATCGAAGCCCCGTTGAAAGACGTAGCCAACGTGGAGAAGTTCATGCCGCGTGACTTCATCACCGAAGACGGGTTCCATATTACCGAGGCCTGTCGCCGCTATTTAGCGCCGCTGATCCAGGGCGAAGACTTCCCACCCTTCGTAAATGGCATGCCGGACTACGTGCGCCTGGTAAACAACATGGTCGAGCGCAAGCTGCCTGCCTTCTCCGTGTAGGGGAACGCCGGACAATCAGCCCGCCCCCTCTGGGAGGCGGGTTTTTTATGTCTGCAGATTGAAGATTGGAACGCCTTGGGGCAGGATGTCATTTCGTGACTCAGTCGGTCGACCGAGCCAACTTCTGAATCATATAGGGAATCTGTATGCGCATTGTTCAGGCAAACGTGGATCGTCTCGACGACATTACCCCTTTGTTCATTAAATATCGCGAGTTTTATGGGCAGCTTCCCAAGCCTGAGGCTTCTCGCCGTTTCCTTAATGATCGTCTGGTCAACGAGCAGGCGGTGATTCTTCTCGCAGAGGAAGAAGATTCAGGCAAGGTGCTTGGTTTTTGCCAGTTCATCCCCAGTTTCTCCGCGCTTACCCTAGCGGCTACCTGGGTGCTGAAAGGGGTGTACGTTGTCGAGGAGGCTCGGCGGCAACTTGTCGCTGACAAACTGATCAATCAGGCCAAACACCTGGCAAGGGAAGCTGGAATCAAGCGCATGACGGTCATGACCGGCGAAGACAATGACGCAGCACAAAGTCTTTATCGTTCGCTGGGTTTCAGTGATGATGCCGATTTCAACTATTTTGCTCTGAAGCTCTGACTCCTGCTCCTTCACGATTTCTCGTTCGGGCTGCCTGCTATCTTCTGCCACGGAACCAGGCGGTCCCCCGGCGCGACCCTTTGTTTGACTATGGTCTATGTCTTATCGCTTGGTATCCGGAACTTATGCCTCTATAATCCCGCCCAAGATTTTGAGGCGTTACCGAAGAACCCTCGGCCAAACCCGCTAGAATGGTTGTTCAGTACCTCCTTCCTCCAGTGCCCGAATCAGGTAAAACATGAGCTACGACCAGATCCCCGCAGGCAAAGACATACCCAATGACATTTATGTTGTCATTGAGATCCCGGCCAACCATGCCCCTATCAAGTATGAGATCGACAAGGACAGCAGCACGCTGTTCGTTGATCGGTTCATGGCCACCCCCATGTTTTATCCGGCTAACTACGGTTATATCCCCAATACACTGGCGGACGACGGCGACCCGCTCGATGTGCTGGTAGTCACCCCGCACCCCGTGGTGCCTGGCGCGGTCATTCGTGCCCGTGCGGTCGGCGTTTTGCACATGACAGATGACGGTGGTGGCGACGCCAAGCTGATTGCCGTGCCACATGACAAATTGAGTGTGCTGTATCACGACATTCAAGAATGCTCTGACCTGCCACCGCTGCTGATGCAGCAGATCCAGCACTTCTTCGAGAATTACAAGGATCTGGAAGCAGGTAAATGGGTCAAGATCGACCGCTGGGGCAACGCTGACGAAGCCCGTGCGGAAATTGTTAAGGCAGTAGACGCTTACCAAAAATAAGCGTTTCGCCCAGTTGAAAAGCCGGCCACAAGCTGGCTTTTTTTATGTCTATGTCTCGTCCTGAATAAGGTTTACACCTTCTGACTCATTTTCAGGAGGCTCTATGAAATCAACGGACAAGCGTAGCCAGTGCGATTATTCGCTCGCTTTTAAATTAGCGGTGGTCGATCAGGTAGAAAAAGGCGAAATGAGCTATAAAGAAGCTCAAGAGCGCTACGGGATCCAGGGTAGGTCGACGGTTCTGGTGTGGTTACGTAAGCACGGCCGACAGGACTG
>DRFO01000020.1 GCA_011050525.1 Halopseudomonas xinjiangensis | reverse complement strand
GCGGCAATTGGCACCTGGCTGGCGAGATAGCGCGATGGCTTCGCGCTTGAATTCGGGGCTGTATCTTCTGCGTTTGGACATGAACACTCCTTTGGCACATTGTGCCTCTTTTCAAAAGTGTCCGCAGTAACGGGGTAGAACCCGAGCAACCTCAAGCAAAGATTCCCGTTGCTCTTTAGTCAGTCCTTTTATCTCGTCATTCCGTGTTCTTTTCCAGGCGGGTCTAGCAGACTTGATCTTACGATTAAACCGCTTTTTAAGATCTCTGGCAGCATCCTCTCGCGTAACTTCATCGCCTAGCCTTTCGTACAAGAAATCAAGGTAATCTCGAACAGTCTCGCAGCGCTGCTCGGCGTGAGCACTGCCGACGAATTCGTAGGCTTTTTCGATCAAGCTCACACCGGCGTGCTTTTTGTCTAACGTGATTTTTGAGAGGTGCGCATCAACCATGAATCGGCTGATTTCACTATCTGTTAGGTAGGCAGCTTTTGGGCGCTGTTCGAGTCGTGAAATTAGATCAATGAACAAGCTGTCAAGAAACTCGTGGAACAGTGCGATGTGTCTTAGAAGCTTATCTTGTGTGTTGGGCGACCGATTCCGAAACTTATGTGTCACTAGCAGATTGGGGTAGTAAAGCGGCACCCGGTCTTGCACCAAAACCTTTTCTCGACCACCATTGAGCCGAATTTCAACGACTTGATATGACATTATCTTACCCCCAAACTTTACATTTTTAGAATAAGCAAAGCGGGGGTTCAGGTCAAATCTTAAACTTTACACTTCTTGTTTCCTTTAGAATCATCAAGACCAAGAAGCATCAATCATTGAGGGTATTTTATATGGCCAAAGGCGACAAAACAGGGCAAACAGGATCATATGTTTATAGCATGCATCGGGTTGGCAAGGTTGTGCCCCCGAAGCGTCAGATTCTCAAGGACATTTCCTTGTCCTTCTTCCCCGGTGCCAAAATCGGCGTGCTGGGCCTCAACGGCTCGGGCAAGTCTACCCTCCTGCGCATCATGGCTGGCGTGGACACCGAGATTGACGGTGAAGCACGTCCAATGCCGGGAATCAAAGTAGGTTATCTGCCTCAGGAGCCAGAACTTGACCCGGCGTTGACTGTTCGTGAAATAGTCGAGGAAGCAGTCGGCGAGATCAAGCAGGCACAGGCTCGATTGGACGAAGTGTACGCCGCCTATGCCGAGCCGGATGCGGACTTTGATGCCCTGGCCGCAGAGCAGGCCAAGCTTGAAGCCATTTTGCAAGCGTCCGATGGTCACAACCTGGAGCGCCAGCTCGAAGTAGCGGCCGACGCGCTTCGTCTGCCGCCGTGGGATGCCAGGATAGAGCATCTGTCCGGCGGGGAAAAACGCCGGGTAGCGCTTTGCCGGCTATTGTTGTCTGCACCGGACATGCTATTGCTGGACGAGCCGACCAACCACCTGGATGCCGACTCGGTAGCCTGGCTTGAGCATTTCCTGCATGATTTCTCAGGCACGGTCGTAGCCATTACCCACGACCGTTACTTCCTGGACAACGTGGCTGGATGGATTCTCGAACTGGACCGCGGCCACGGCATACCCTTTGAGGGCAATTATTCCCAATGGCTGGAATCCAAGGCCGCCCGTCTGGCACAGGAATCCAAACAGGAATCCTCCCATGCCAAGGCGATGAAAGCCGAGCTGGAGTGGGTGCGTCAGGGCGCCAAGGGCCGCCAAGCCAAATCCAAGGCTCGCCTGCAGCGCTTCGAGGAATTGCAGTCGCAGGAATTCCAGAAACAGAGTGAAACCAATGAAATCTATATTCCCGTTGGCCCGCGTCTGGGCGACAAGGTCATCGAATTCACTGGTGTCAGCAAAGGGTATGGCGACCGGGTACTGATCGACAACCTGACCTTCAGCGTTCCCAAGGGGGCTATTGTCGGGGTTATCGGCGGTAACGGCGCGGGCAAATCCACCCTGTTTCGCATGATCAACGGCAAGGAGCAGCCCGATGCTGGCTCCATCGATATCGGCGAGACCGTGCAGATTGCCAGTGTCGACCAGAGCCGTGAGAATCTCGACGGTAGTCTGACCGTATGGCATCAGATTTCGGACGGCTTTGACCAAATCAAGGTCGGCAACTACGAGATGCCTTCCAGAGGCTATGTTGGTCGCTTCAACTTCAAGGGCGCCGATCAGCAGAAGTTCGTCAAGGATCTGTCCGGCGGTGAGCGCGGCCGACTTCATCTGGCGCTGACCCTCAAGCAGGGCGCAAATGTATTGCTGCTAGACGAACCCTCCAACGATCTCGACGTGGAAACGCTACGCGCACTGGAAGAGGCCCTGCTGGATTTCCCCGGCTCAGCAGTCGTCATTTCCCACGACCGCTGGTTCCTTGATCGCATCGCCACGCATATCCTGGCTTATGAGGATGACTCGCACGTGGAGTTTTTCGAGGGCAACTACACCGACTACGAAGCCGATCGCAAGAAGCGGCTCGGCGAAGCGGCAACCCAGCCGCACCGGGTGCGCTACAAGAAACTGGCTTGAAGCTTGTCATGTGAAGGCAAGCTGTTCCGAGCGGAGCAGCTTGCCTTTTCTTGTTGCACCTCAAGAGAACAGTAAGTCTGGTGTCTGAGGTGGCCGCGGTACGCGTGAAGTGTACATATGACGCCCCGCTATGCGACTCCCTCGCGATGTCCGAGAAAGCTTCCCCCGTAAATCACACGAAGGCCCCCGCCATTCCCCTAAGGCCCATTCGCCATTTCCGCGAAGCCCTCCTCGTCATTCCCACGTAATCTCCCCTCGTCATTCCCGCGCAACTGTCCCCCGCAAATCCCGCGAAGGCCCTCGCCATTCCCCTAAGGCCCATTCGCCACTTCCGCGAAGCCCTCCTCGTCATTCCCATGCAATCTCCCCTCGTCATTCCCGCGAAGGCGGGAATCCAGGGTTCGGGAACCATAACCAGAGCATGGATTTACAGGCCACTGTGCTGTTTCTAAATTACCGGGCTCTGTTAGAGTTAAGCCCACTTTTCAGCAACCCAGCATAGTGACTCTCTCCATGATCGATACGCTAGCGGCCTGCCTGGCCCACCTTAAACGACGCGATCCAGACCAGCCGGAGTTTCATCAGGCAGCCGAAGAAGTTCTCACCACCTTGTGGCCTTTCCTTGAGGCCAACCCGAAGTATCTCAACAATGGTGTTATTCAGCGGCTGATAGAACCTGAGCGGGTGATCATCTTCCGCGTGCCCTGGGTCAATGATCGAGGGCAGGTGCAGGTGAGTCGGGGCTACCGAGTGCAGATGAACAGCGCCATCGGTCCCTACAAGGGAGGGTTGCGCTTTCATCCGTCGGTGGATCTCGGCGTACTCAAATTCCTCGCATTCGAGCAGGTCTTCAAGAATGCACTCACCACGCTGCCATTGGGCGGTGGCAAGGGCGGCTCGGACTTCGATCCCAAGGGCAAGAGCGATGGCGAAGTCATGCGCTTCTGTCAGTCGTTCATGACCGAAATGGCCAGGCACATCGGCGCGGACGTTGACATACCAGCCGGAGACATTGGTGTAGGCCACCGCGAAATAGGTTTTCTGTATGGGCAATACAAGCGCATCCGCAACGAATTCACCTCGGTTCTGACCGGCAAGGGCCTGAGTTATGGCGGCAGCCTGGTTCGCCCGGAAGCCACCGGTTACGGTTGCGTTTACTTCGCTCAGGAAATGTTCTCGCGGCGGAACGTACCGATCCGCAATCTGCGGGTGACTATTTCCGGTTCCGGCAACGTAGCTCAGCATGCGGCGCGCAAGGCAATCGATCTTGGGGCAAAGGTGATATCAATGTCCGACTCCGGCGGCACTCTGCATTTGCCGAACGGCCTTACGCTGGAGCAATGGGACCACCTGGTGACATTGAAAAACGAGCAACGGGGCCGTCTGGCTGAAATGGAACTGACCAACGGTGCCGAATTTCTGCCTACTAGCACTCCCTGGCATCTGCCCTGCGATCTGGCGATGCCCTGCGCCACCCAGAACGAGATCCATCTGGTCGATGCACGCAACCTTATTGGGAACGGCTGCCAGGGTATCTGCGAGGGGGCCAACATGCCGTGCACGCTGGAGGCTGTCGACGCCTTTCAGACAGCGGGGCTGCTATTCGCACCGGGCAAGGCTGCGAATGCCGGGGGCGTTGCCGTGAGCGGGCTGGAGATGTCGCAGAACGCCATGCGTACCCATTGGAGCGCTCAGGAAGTGGACGCCAGGCTGAAGGAAATCATGCTGTGCATTCACCACGCCTGCGAGCAGTACGGCGCAGACGACAACGGCTATATCGACTACGTGTCAGGAGCCAATATTGCGGGTTTCGTCAAAGTGGCTGACGCTATGCTGGCGCAGGGCGTGGTCTGAGCCGTTGCGGCAAAAGCAGCTATAATCACACAGACCAACAGCCGGGACAGTCCATGATCGACGACAGACGCCGCTTTACGCGTATTCCCTTCGATGCGCACACCACCCTGAACCAGGACGACTGGCATATCGTCGTGCAATTGGTCGACCTGTCCCTGCGCGGGCTGTTGATTCAGCAGCCTGACAACTGGGAGCCCGCGCGAGCGCGGTCTCCCTTCACTGCCACCATCGATTTATCGGAGGGAAATCAGATTTGCATGGAAGTGCATCTGGCCCACGCCGAGGAAGGACTGTTGGGGTTCCAGTGTCTGCACATCGACCTTGATTCCATCAGCCATCTGAAGCGACTACTTTCCCTTAATCTTGGTGATGCCGACCTGCTCGAAAGAGAGCTCGGCGCCTTGCTCTAGACGCTGCGCTCTTAATCAAAGATGGCGTCCAGGGCTTCGTCCAGTCGAGTCACCGGAATTACCTGCATCCCCTCCGGCGATTCCTTGGGCGCGTTGGCCCTGGGTACGATCGCGCGGGTAAAGCCATGCTTCGCCGCCTCTTTGAGTCTTTCCTGGCCGCTCGGTACCGGGCGTACCTCGCCGGAAAGGCCCAGCTCACCAAACACCATCAGATCCATCGGCAAGGGCCGATTGCGCAAGCTCGACATGACCGCAGCTAGCAGCGCCAGATCCGAGGCCGTTTCCAGCACCTTGACGCCCCCTACCACGTTGACGAAGACGTCCTGATCGTAGGTCGCTACGCCGCCATGGCGGTGCAGAACCGCCAGCAACATGGCCAGGCGGTTCTGATCCAGCCCCAGCGTGACCCGGCGCGGATTGCCCAGATGGCTGGTATCGACCAGAGCCTGGACTTCCACCAGCATGGGTCTGGAACCTTCCCAGGTGGACATCACCACGCTACCAGGAATGGGCGTCTCGTAACGCGACAGAAAAATGGCCGATGGATTGGAGACCTCTTTCAGGCCCTTGTCGGTCATGGCAAACACCCCCAGCTCGTTGACCGCGCCGAAGCGGTTCTTGACCGCACGTAGCATGCGCAAGCGGCCATCCGATTCGCCCTCGAAATAAAGCACCGTATCGACCATGTGTTCGAGCACTCTGGGCCCTGCCAGCGAGCCCTCCTTGGTCACGTGGCCGACCAGGAATATCGCCGTACCGCTCTGTTTGGCATAGCGCACCAGTAGCGCCGCGCTTTCACGCACCTGAGCCACCCCACCTGGTGCAGATTGCAGCTGTTCGGTGAAGATAGTCTGAATGGAATCAACCACCATCACCTTCGGCCGCTCACGCCGGGCCGTGGCAATGATGCTCTCGATACAGGTTTCGGTCATCACCATCAGCTTGTCCTCCGGCAAGGACAAGCGCCGCGCGCGCATGGCTACCTGCTGCTGCGACTCCTCACCCGTGACATACAGGGCGGGCATGGTCTGGGCCAGACGACAAAGGGTCTGTAGCAATATGGTGGATTTGCCGATACCCGGATCGCCGCCAATCAGCACCACCGAGCCTGCCACCAGACCGCCACCCAGTACTCTGTCCAACTCGGAGGAGCCACTGGGCTGGCGCGGCATTTCTTCGGTGGAAACATCCGCCAGGGTTTTTACCTGCGCCAGCTCACCTGCCCAGTTGGACGCTCTGCCGCTGCCACCCGTCGGGGTGGTATCCACAACCGTTTCCACAAGCGTATTCCAGGCCTGACACTCGCCACACTGGCCAGCCCACTTGTTGAACGTTGCCCCGCATTCGGTGCAGCCGTAGATGCGCTTATTCTTCGCCATGGATCCTCCACTGTCCAAAAGAGCCATTCCAACGGCCTGGAGCGCCTCGGCAATGGTGTCTCGTTAAAAATCGTTATATTGTCTGACATTCGCAAAAGAGACCATTGTATGACCAGCCAGACGGAAAAACCCAACGCTTGTGCAGCCTGCAAAGACGGCCAAGAGCTGGACTTCGAGTTCACCATGGCGTTCCAGCCGATTGTCGATATGCGCGATCAAAGCGTGTTCGCCTATGAGGCCCTCGTTCGGGGAAAGGATGGCAGCGGGGCGCTCGGCATACTCGCACGCGTCAACGAACAGAATCGTTACCTTTTTGATCAGAAGTGTCGGGTTACCGCCGTGGAGCTGGCCGCCAGGCTTGGAATACCCTGCTTTGTCAGCATCAATTTTCTACCCAACGCTGTCTACCACCCGGCGACCTGCATCCGGGCCACGCTGGAAGCCGCCGCAAGATCGAACTTTCCCACCGACAAACTGATTTTCGAAATCACCGAAAACGAACGGGTGGTAGACAAGCATCACCTCAAGGGCATCATGGAAGAATACAAGCGGCAGGGTTTCAAGACAGCCATAGACGATTTTGGATCTGGCTACTCAGGCTTGAATCTGCTCGCCGAATTCCAGCCGGATATCATCAAGCTGGATATGGACCTGATACGCAATATCGATAAGCATCCGGTTCGTCAGGCGATAGTCCAGGGAATAGTTGGGGTATGTCAGGTCCTGGGCATTGAGATTATTGCCGAAGGTATTGAAAGTGTGGAAGAGCTCAAATTTTTGCGCACCCTGGATATCCATCTGTTCCAGGGTTACCTGTTTGCCAAGCCAGGCTTTGAACACTTGCCCGAGGTGAACTGGCCCTCGCATGTCTGAACAGCCCCTCGACAAAAAAGCATTGAAAAAACAGCTCGCAAAATTGACCGAAGCGCTGCTTGACGCGCAGTTCGATCTGCGCAAGGCCAGCAAGGGCCCGCTGCTCGTTTTAATCAGTGGTAACGACTTTGCAGGGAAAGCGGAGGCCATCTACGCCTTCTATGATGCTCTCGACAACCGCTTCCTCAGTACTCGCGCCTTCGCCCTTCCCAACAGCATCGAACGCAAAATGCCCAGACTCTGGCGTTACTGGCGCAGCCTGCCTCCTGCCGGTCAATTGGGTTTCTATCTCGGCTCCTGGTATCACCAACCGCTGATGCAGCTCAGCCGCGGCAAAATATCCAAAGCTGCGTTTGAACGGGAAATGCAGAACATCGTCAGATTCGAACAGGCCCTAGTCGACGAAGGGGTAACCCTGGTCAAGCTCTGGCTACACCTCACCCCTGATAGCGTGAAGACAAGACCACCCATTGATCCGGAGTTGAAGCAGACAGTCGCCATGCGCGAATGGGGCGATTTCAGCGCAGCCGACTACGAACAGGTTCGTGAAAGTGCGCGACTGATGAGCGAACTCACGTCTACCGCACAGGCCCCCTGGACACGCGTCGAAAGTCATGATGCCCGCCATCGCGACCTGCAGATAGGGCAAATCGTATTGCTGGCGATGCAGCAGATGCTGAAGCCAATAGGCAAGGCCAAAGCGTCGGACTGGACCAGTTCCAACACCGCCCATTTGGGCAAGCTTGATTATCAGCTTCAGTTGGACAAGCCCGTTTACAAACAGCAACTTGAGCATTACCAGAATCTGTTGCGCGAACTGATACGCCATCCAGCGTTTTCCCGCCGGAGCCTGCTTCTGGTTTTTGAGGGTACCGACGCTGCCGGCAAGGGCGGTGCGATCCGCCGTATCACCCAATGCCTGGACCCGCGTTACCTGCGTGTGCACGGCACCAGCGCGCCGACTGAGGAAGAACGCAGTCACCCCTATCTATGGCGATTCTGGCGACGCGTTCCTGCCCCCGGCTCCGTTGTTGTATTTGATCGCAGCTATTACGGGCGGGTATTGGTGGAGCGGGTCGAAGGCTTCGTCGACGATACCGGGTGGCAACGCGCTTATCAGCAGATCAACGATTTTGAAACTCAGCTGGTGCAAGCCGGGACAGTCGTAATCAAGTTCTGGCTGTCCATCTCCGAAGGCGAGCAACTCAAGCGTTTTGAAGCTCGTGACGCCTCCCCTGTCAAACGCTACAAGCTGACCGACGAAGACTGGCGTAACCGCAAACAATGGCCGGCCTACGAACAAGCCGTGAATGATATGGTCGATCTGACCAGCGCCCCGCAGGCGCCCTGGCATCTCATTTCTGCGCAAGACAAACGTTACGCACGGGTAGAAACGCTGAAGATCGTCTGCGAGACCCTACGCAAAGCCTTGCGCTGATATACAGCCCAGACAAAGCTGGCTATTCTCCAACAACGCCGATGGGGCGCAACTCGGGGAAACTGTGATGAAGCTTGCTCAGGAATTCAAAGCCTTCGCCATGCGCGGCAATGTCGTCGATATGGCGGTGGGCATCATTATTGGCGCCGCCTTCGGCAAGGTAGTGTCATCTTTCGTCGCCAACGTGGTGATGCCCCCGCTCGGCCTGATCATAGGCGGAGTCGATTTCGCCGATCTGGCTATTGTTCTCAGGCAGGCCCAGGGCGACATACCCGCCGTTACGCTGGGTTATGGGCTGTTCATTCAGAGCATTGTGGATTTCCTGATCATTGCCGCTGCCATCTTTGTCGCCATCAAGGTCATGAACAATCTCAAGCGCAAGGAGGAAGTGGCGCCCACGCCGCCGGCTCCTGAAACGCTTAGCAAGCAGGAGATCCTGTTGAGCGAGATCCGCGACCTGCTCAAGCAGCAATCCCGATAGGCAGGTCTGATCTGGGCGGGTGCGCTATACTGCGCGCCCTGACAAACAACCCGGCGACGCCATGCAATCCTGTGAAACCCCATTCGGCCCGTTAGAGCTGGAGCGTTATCCTCCGACCAGCAACCCTACCCTTCAGCCGTTCGACACGGCCGATCTGTATCTACTCCAGACCCTCGCCGACCAGGCTGGACCAGGCGTGTCGACACTGGTCGTCAATGACACCTTTGGTACCCTTGGCTGCGCCTTGGCCGCCCAAAAGCCGCATAGTTTCGGGGATTCACATCTTGCCGAGCGGGCGCTGCGCACCAATCTGGATTTGAACAACCTCAGCGTCGACGCGGTGCGCTGCATCAACAGCCAGGAAGAGCTTGCGGGGCCTTACCATCGCGTTCTGTTACGCGTTCCCAAAAGCCTGGCTCTGCTGGAAGATCAGTTGATCCGGCTGCGGCCGCATCTCGCCGAAGGCGCTCAAGTCATTGCCGGGGCCATGATCAAGCATCTGCCGCACAGCGCTGGCGACCTTCTGGCCAAATACATCGGGCCCTACCAGGCCTCGCTGGCATGGAAGAAGGCGCGCTTGCTAACAGCCCGCTTCGATTCAGGGCTCACGCCCGACGCCACCACGCCCAGCACCCGCTATGAACTGCCGGAAACCAGCTTTCAGCTGACCAACCTCCCCGGCGTGTTTTCCCAGGAGAAACTGGATAACGGCACCCGAGCCATGTTGTCGTGCATCCCCTTTAACCAAGGCGAAGCGCGCATAGTCGATCTGGGGTGCGGAAACGGCGCTCTGGGTATCATGGCGGCGCATCGCAACCCCGAGGCATCGCTTCTGTTCATTGACGAGTCCTATGCGGCGATTGCCTCAGCCAAGCTGAACTTCAGCGCAGCCTTTCCGGACCGGCGCGCCGAATTCCTGGTAAGCGATGGGTTGATTGATGCAGCGCCCAAGAGCGCCGACCTGGTGCTCTGTAACCCGCCGTTTCATCAGCTACAGGTTATCGGCGACGAGATCGCCATGCGGTTGTTCGAGCAGACCGGCAAAGCCCTCACCCCCGAGGGCGGCCTGATGATCGTTGGGAATCGCCATCTGGGTTACCACGTCAAGCTCAAGCGTTGCTTCAACAAAGTCGAGCAGATCGCCGCCAATCCAAAGTTCGTGGTGCTGCGCGGTTTCAACTAGGTAGGCGCAGCGGCAGTCAATCCCGCTGGGTGCGGCATTTCACAATGCCTCGCCAGCATCCAGCCGGGAAAGCAGTTTTTCGCCCCATTCCCACAGAGCGGCCTGCTTGGCCGGCTCCATGCGATCAAGATTGCGGTACACCATAGACATCCGGTGGTTGCTGCCAAGTTGCTCCCGGTGTCTCATCAGAAAATGCCAATACAGGGAGTTGAACGGGCAAGCCTTCTCGCCAGTCTGTTCCGTGACCTTGTAGGCGCAGCCCTGGCAGTGATTGGACATCCGCTTGATGTATTGCCCACTGGCGCAATAGGGCTTTGACCCCAGATACCCCCCATCCGCATGCATGACCATGCCCAGGGTATTCGGCAGTTCCACCCAGTCATAGGCATCCAGATACACCGCCAGATACCAATCGCATATTTGCCGGGGTTCAATCCCGGCCAACAGGGCAAAATTGCCGGTTACCATCAACCGCTGAATATGGTGGGCGTAAGCGTGCTCAAGCGTTTGCCCGATGGCTTGCTGCATACAGCGCATGCGGGTAGCGCCTGTCCAGTAGAATTCCGGCAGGTTCCGCTTGTTACCCAATGCGTTGCGCTGCCCATACTCAGGCATCATCAACCAGTAAATACCGCGAACATATTCCCGCCAACCAAGAATCTGGCGGATAAATCCTTCGGCGGCATTCAGCGGTACCTTGCCTTGCTGCCATGCCGTTTGTACATCCAGACAGACCTGCTTGGGATCGAGCAGACCAACATTCATGGCCGCGGCGATTCTGGCATGGAATAGGTAGGGTTCGTCATCAGCCATCGCATCCTGATAATCGCCGAAATCTGGCAGTCCCTGATCGATAAAGGACTGCCAAAGTTTCTGCGAATCAGCCCGGGTCACGGGATAATCGAAGCCGGAAAGTATTCCGTAATGATCCGCAAAATGGTCAGCCACCAGTTTCTGAACGGACCCGGTGACATCGTCCATAGGAAAATGCGGCTGTTCGGGGATAGCCTTGCTTTTTGGCAAAGGCTTGCGATTGTCGGCATCGAAGTTCCAGGCGTCCCCTTCGGGCTGCCCGGCTGCGCTCATCAGCAGGCCGGATTCCTTGCGCATCTCGCGATAAAAATATTCCATGCGCAGTTGCTTGCGATCTCTGGACCACTTTTCGAAGCGCTCACGGCTGCAGAAGAACCGGTCATCTTCCAGCAACATCAGCTCCGGCCATTGGGAAAGCTGCTTGCTGAAAGCCTCAAACAGGCGCCATTCGCCTGGCTGAGTAATCAGCACCCCCTCAGGCCGCAGACGCTCCCGAGCCTTACCCAACTCGCCGAGGAGCGACCCGCTATTATCCTGGGCGTCGAGAACGATATAGTCCACCGCAAAGCCCGCCGCTCGCAGCTCCTCGGCAAAATGCCGCATGGCCGACAGCACGAACAGAATCTTCTTGGGGTGATGCGGAACGTAGCGCCCTTCTTCGGATACTTCCGCCATCAGGATGCGGTCCCGCTGAGGATCGACGTTGCGTAAAGAACTGATCTGCAGGCTGAGCTGGTCGCCTAGAATCAATATCAGATTACGCACCGTCATGACTGAACCCTCTGGCGAACGGAAATCTGGGGTGGGTAAAAACTGTAGTTAAAGCTTGTCGAGCTTGCCTGGTTTGTCCACCTTGGCGACCTTGTCCAGCAAGCCCATCCCGAACGCTGATATCACGAAGGTCATATGAATGATTACGTACCACATTAGCTTATCGTTATCGATGTTCTGCGCATTCATGAACACCTTCAACAGATGGATGGATGAGATAGCCACAATAGATGCAGCTACTTTCATTTTCAGCGAGCCGGAATCCATCTTGCCAAGCCAGCTCAGCTTCTCCTTGCCCTCATCGATATCCAGTTGCGAAACGAAATTCTCATAGCCGGAAATCATTACCATAACGAGCAAACCACCAACCAAGGCCATGTCGACCAGCGAGAGAACTACCAGAATCAGATCCGCTTCGGCAATGCTCAGCAGATGCGGCAAAAGATGAAAGACCTCCTGGAAAAATTTTACCGCCAGTGCAAACAAGGCAAACGACAGGCCCAGATAGATTGGCGCCAGTATCCAGCGCGCCGAGTAGAGCAGATTTTCGAAGAACCTTTCCATAGTAACGCTATTACCCCTATTCAAATGATCGTTTGATGCGGCCTGAAAAGTTGTTCACATAATCTGTGGATAACTCTGTGGGCAGTCTCCTAATAGATCGGGTTGGGCCAAGCTAATACAGGCGCAGCGCCAGAAAGTTCAAAATTTAACCAAGCCAATTTTAAGTTTTTAGCGTTCCGGCCACAGAGCCCGCCAAGTCTGGGCTGTACGTCACAATTTACTTTTTTCAACCAGATTCAGGCCCGTCCGTCAAATGCTAATTATCTAGCCATTGACAATGTCAGCAATGTCAAAATTGGCTGAGAATTTGCACACATTCTGTGGATAACACAGTTGACAACCTCGGGAGAGATCGCTGCGAAGCTTGAATTCAGCTGCCTGCCGGGTATTGTTCACGGCCTGATCAGCTTCGACTTGCCAGTCTTCGCTTTTGGCTTCTCATTGTCGTCTTCGTCCTCGTCTTCTTCCTTGGGTATCTCGGCTATATCTTTCAGGCGCGCCACCACCATTGCATTGATGGTACCGTCGGGGAATTCTCCCTTGTCATTCGCGGCACCTACATCCTTCCCAGACAAGAGCGCCAATGCCTCATCCACATGCTGAACGGCGTAGATGGAAAACTGGCCGGACTTGACTGCTTCGAGGACCGTCTGATCAAGCATCAGGTTGGGCACATTGGACTGCGGAATAATCGCCCCCTGGTGTCCAGTAAGCCCGCGCGCGTCACAGAGCCTGAAGAACCCTTCGATCTTGTCGTTGACCCCGCCGACTGCCTGCACTTCACCAAACTGGTTTATTGACCCGGTAATGGCAAACGATTGCTTCAACGGCGTACGGGACAAGGCGGAAATCAAGGCGCAGACTTCTCCCAGCGACGCGCTGTCACCATCGACGTAGCCGTAGGATTGCTCCAGGGCGATGCTTGCCGAGATTTCCAGGGGGAAGTTTTGTGCGTAACGGCTGCCGAGGTAACCCGTCAGAATCATCACCCCTTTAGAGTGGATGGGCTGGCCAAGATTCACTTCGCGCTCTATATCCACAATCCCGCTGCCGCCAGGATAAACAGTGGCGCTAATGCGAGCCGGTACGCCAAACACCGAGTCCCCTACCTCAAGCACCGTGAGACCGTTGCATTTGCCTACGGCCGCGCCGTCAGTATCGATCAGGATTACACCGGAGAGCATGTCCTCCCGAATACGAGCGCTCACTCGGCCGGTGCGCGTTTCCTTGGCACGCAGCGCTCTCTCAATGTGTGCGGTGTCGGTCAGCGGATCACCGGCAAGCTGCCGCACGAAATCCGCCTCTGCCACCAACTGGAATATGTCGCTGATACGCGCCGATAGCCGATGCTGATGTTCTGCAAGGCGTGCGCTGTAGGTTAGGACCCGTGCCACGGCCGCTGCTGTCATCGGTGCCAGCCCTTCCTCTGAGGTGCGTGTCCTCAACAGTTGAGCCATGTTTTCGATGCTGTCGGTGGTGCGCGGCAGGTCTTCATCGAAGTCCACCAGCACCCGAAACATTTCCTGAAAGTCTGGATCCACGTCTTGCAGCGTGTAGTAAACGTGCCGCGAACCCACGATGATTACCTTGACCATCAGCGGAACGACTTCCGGGGTCAGCGTCACTGTGGTCAGGCGGCCCATGTCAGCCCAGGGGGATTCAATTTTCAACTGGCGGGAATGCAGGGCTCGCTTCAACGCCTCCCAGACAAAGGGCTCGGTGAGCAGTTTTTCCGCTTCCAGCACCAGATAGCCCCCGTTGGCGCGGTGCAGCGCCCCAGGGCGAATATGCCGAAAACTGGTGACCAGCGCTCCCTGTTCCGAGCTGTATTCGACGCGGCCGAACAGGTTGTCATAGGAGGGATGCGGCTCATGCACTACCGGCGCACCGCCGTTATCCGGATGGCCTACAATCAGGCTCGGGCAGTACTGTTCAGTGAGCAATTGCTTCTTGAAGGCATCCGGCCGAGCCTCCAGCGAGCGCTCGTCCACCAGAAAATCCATCACCGAAGTAAGCAGGTCATGGCGCATGGATTGCAGATAGTCACAAACCTTCTGGTTACCGCTGTAGAGCTCCGCGAGAGGCTCGAAGAGAGGCTGGGTCGCCTCGGTGATGGTCTGCTCATTCAACTCGCGCAAGCTGTTGCTGGACTCACGCTTCCATTGCGGCAAGCTGGATAGCGCCTCGTTGAGCACCTCTTCCAGCGAGGCTATGTCCACATGAAAGCGCTCGCGCTCTTCATCGGCAAGCTGGGCGAATTCTGCCTCATCCAGCGCCTTGCCTTCTTTCATTGGCGTAAAGGCTATGTTCTGCGCATCGCGATAGATCGCAACGTTTTTGTCCAGCGCCTGACGTTCCACTGAATCGATGGCCCGGTCATAGCGCTGATTGAAGCCGCGGTCGATGGCACTTTTCTTCTGCTGAAATGCAGGGTGCTCAAACACGGCAGGAAAGGTGGCCAGCAGGTTCTCGATGAGTTTTTCTATATTGCTGATCAGCTCACCAGCGGTACCGGGCGACAGCGTTACTATCTTTGGCTCCCTTGGCTCGTCGAAGTTGTTGACGTAGACGCAGTCTTCCGGGGTGATCTGGCGCTTGGCCTCAGCCTTGAGATAGCGCATAACATAGGAAAAACGGCCGGTGCCCGGCTCACCCATGACGAAAACATTGTAGCCTGGACGATGCATGGCCACGCCAAACTGCAGGGCCTCCACCGCACGTTCCTGGCCGAGAATGCCCCGGAACGGTTCCAGATCATCGGTGGTGACAAAGCCCATCACGTTCAGATCGACTGGAGCGGTGAGCTGTTCGGGTGACAAACGCAGCGGCGCGGCTTTCTTGGTCATTAAACGTCCTTGGGCGGGGGCAAAACGAAGCAAACATTGTTGCCGCGCAGCCGGTCGCTGACAAGAGTAATCATCAACCTACTTGACGTAACCAGCTTTGGCGCTTTAATTGAGACCTAGCTTTCACTCATAAAAATAAAGGCCGAGCAGTATGAGCCCGCAAGAATTCATCAACAAGGACGCTACCGAACTGGCGCGACTGGTCAACAATAGGGAAGTCGAGCCAAGCGAGCTTCTTGCCACCGCTATCGCCCAGTACAGCCGCTTGAATCCACAACTCAACGCCGTATGCCAGCCGATGTTCGACATCGCCCGACAGCGCACCCAGCAGACGTTGCAAGGCCCGCTTGCCGGAGTGCCTGTTCTGATCAAGGATGCCATACAGGACTTTGCCGGATTACCTACCGGAAGCGGCAGCAAGGTATTCAGCCGTATCCCGGCCAAACGCCATTCCCATATAGTTCAGCGATTGCTGGATGCGGGCGCGGTCATCGTCGGCAAAACCAATACCCCTGAGCTGGCGCTAAAGGGCGTGACCGATCCGGAACTCTTTGGGTCGACCCATAACCCATGGAATACAGCGCATACACCCGGGGGATCTTCCGGCGGCTCGGCTGCTGCGGTGGCGGCCGGCATGGTACCTATGGCGGGTGCCAATGACGGCGGCGGATCCATTCGCATACCCGCCGCGTGCTGCGGCCTGTTTGGCTTGCGGCCAAGCCGCGGACGAGTATCGGTGGGGCCGGCACTGGCAGAAGTATGGGAAGGCGCCTCCAGCGATGGTGTGGTCTGCCGTACCGTTCGGGACTCCGCCCTGGCACTGGATATTCTTTCCGGAGCCAATCCAGGTGATCCGTTCACCATCCCGCCGCCGCCGAGCACCTTCGTGGAACTGGCCCGGCGTGATCCGGGCGCACTTCGCATCGGCTTCAGCACGCGCTCGCCAGTTGATACGCCGGTCCATCCCGACGCAATCCAGGCGGTAGAAGATGCGGTGGCGTTGCTGCGGTCGCTTGGGCATGAGGTGGTTGAAGCAGAGCCCGACTACGATGGCGGCGCCCTCGCGCAGTGTTACCTCAACATGTACTTTGGACAGGTTGCTGCCACTCTGGACGAGGCGCGCTCAATGGGCGCGCGGGATGAGGAATTTGAATTATTGACCCGCACCCTGGCCGCCTTCGGGCGAAGCATGCATAGCGGACAATACATCCGCAGTCACCGCGAGTGGAATCAGTTCAGTCACGCGCTGGGAGCTTTTTATCAGCAGCATGATCTGTACCTGACCCCTGCTCTCGCCCATCCGCCGATACGCCATGAACAGGCCCGACTTCCGGCCAAACAATCCAGAACCCTGGAATGGATGCTCAACACCGGCTTGCTGCCACTGCTGGCCCGCTGGGGCGCCATGGACGGGATGATCGCCGATATGGCAAGCAAGAATCTGACCTATGTGCCCTATACGCAGTTGGCCAACCTGACCGGCACCCCCGCCATGTCAGTACCCCTGTACTGGACAGCGAAGGGGCTGCCGCTGGGTGTGCAGTTTTGCGGACCCAGCGGTAGCGAAGCCTTGCTGTTGCAGCTTGCCAGCCAACTGGAGCAGGCGCAGCCCTGGGCGCACCGATGGCCCGACATGGCCACAGCATGACCAGCTCTGACGGCGGTTTCGCCCTTTTTCCCCTTTAGGGGGAGGATGGCGAAGCCGCCGTACTGCCGAAGGACTTCACCAATTCCCGGACCAAGGGTTTCATGAAGAAGCTGCTCTCCGGCATCAGGTCAACCCGAACCCCACGGCCTTGCAATTCTTCAGTCACTATCGGGCCCACCGAGGCGACCTTGATACAAGCAAAAGCGTTCAGCAACGCGGGCTCGCCGATCTGCCGTCGTGCAATCTGAAACAGACGCCGTACCTGCGTGGCGCTGGTGAAGGCAATCGCATCAACCTCCCTGGCCACCAGTGCAGTGATCAGCTCTTCTACCCGCACATCTTCCGTGTCGTCAGCGTAAACGTAGGGCGAGACGGGGCTGCACATCGCGCCGGCCTGTCGCAGGAAATCCATCAACGGCCGATTCGGATCAGTGCCGTACAGTTGAACGGCAACGCGCCTACCCTGCAGGTTCTCAGACCTCAGCGTAGCGATGACCCCTTCCGATGTCGGCTCGACCGCTGTCACATCCGCTTTCAACCCGATCTGACGCAGCGCTGCGCCCGGTTTGGGACCCCGCGTAATCTTGCGCACCCGAGCGAGCTGCCCGATGAACCGCTCCTTCAGCTCCGGGCTACTTCGCTCGGCAGCGGCCAGCAAACGCCTGAGGCCCTCCCCCGTCAGTAGAATCAGATCCTCACAGGGCTGCTCGATGAACTCGCGAATCCAGTCGAGCACAGGCCTTTGATCAGGCGCGTCATGGATAGACACCAGGGGGCAACGGAGCACGTCTGCTCCGCGCTTGATCAACATATCCGCAAACAGATCCAGCTCACGGCTCTCTGGAAGCGCAACGCGCCGGCCCCGCAGGGGCAACATTTCCTCGGTCATGGCATTTCCGGTTGATTGAAGTGGCAACATCAGCTTTTAAGCGTGTTCTTCCTCGCCTGCTGCACAACCGTGACAGCCAGCGTCAAGGCGGTGAGCGGCAGCAGATACATCAGCGTGGCGGTTTGAAATCCACCTATGGCCGTGGATGCGCTGTCTGACAGAATCAGATGGGCGGTATAAATCACGTAATAGCCCAGGAACAGCAAGCCTTCCCAACGGTTTATGCGCATGCCCGTGAAGAAGATGGGCAGGCAGGCAATCGCCACGGCCAGCATCACCAGCATATCGAAGCTCAGCACTGCCGCAGACACCGCGACCCCTTCCGGTGCCAATACTGAAGCCAGGCCCAGCACGGCCAACAGATTGAACAGATTGCTCCCCACAACGTTGCCCACCGCTATATCACGCTGGCCGCGGATACTCGCGATCACCGATGTGGCGACCTCCGGCAGTGACGTGCCAGCGGCAACGATGGTCAACGCGACGACGCGTTCGGAAATACCCATGCTGATGGCCATGGTCACCGCACCGTCGACCAGCCAGCGGGCCCCCAGCACCAGCATGACCAGACCGCCCGCCACGAATAACAGATTGACCGGTATGGAACCAGCCTGAGTCCCGTCCGGCACACCCAGTTCTGCAGCATCCCCAGGGCGATTATCCCGACGGCTGCTGATAATGAGAAACGCGGTGTAGGCAACGATCAGCACCATCAGCAGCACGCCGTCGAACAGACCCAGACTGCCGTCTAATGAGAGCAGAACCACCAGCACGGTGGCGCCGACCATCAGCGGCACATCCAGACGTATGAGTTGCCTTGAAACAACCAGCGGTGCTATCAGTGCCGACACACCCAGGATAAACAGCACGTTGAAGATGTTGCTGCCTACTACGTTACCCAGGGCGATGTCGCCCTGCCCGCTCAAGGACGCACCGGCACTGACCGCCATTTCCGGGGCGCTGGTGCCGAACGCTACGACCGTAAGACCAATAACCAGAGGGGATATTCTAAAACCCGCCGCCAGGCGCGAGGCCCCCTTGACCAAAACCTCCGCGCCCACCACCAGCAAGACCAAGCCCAGCACAAATAGCACAATGACCATGACATTCATCAAGACAAACCTCTTCGCAAGCCAAGGGAGCCAGTAGCGGCTGGTCGCGAGAATCTAGCATGCCTTCAGTTAAATCTCGCGGAGAATTATCGTCAACCATTTGTCTGATGGTTTAAGGCTTACCTAGGCGCGTAGCTGAGGCAGTCTTGCGACATATTCCACGCTCAGAGGGCTCCAAATGGCCAATACCACGATCAATCCGATGCTCGTCGTGCATCAAGATGACCTGCACCAATGTGCCATTCTGGATGCCCCTTTGGCGCAGGCAACCGACCTGGCTGACGGTGAAGTATTGCTACGAATCGACCACTTCGCCTTCACCGCCAATAACATTACCTACGCCGCATTGGGCAAGCGCTTCAAGTACTGGGATTTTTTCCCGGCTCCGGCGCCCTGGGGCCAGATTCCAGTCTGGGGTTTCGCAGAGGTGATCGCGTCGCGCCATCCCGAGGTTAGCAAAGGCAGCAGGGTCTATGGTTACCTGCCCATGGCGCGCCAACTTCGCGTTGTTCCCGGCAAGGTGAGCAAGACGAGCTTTATCGATACCGCCGCCCATCGTCAGCATCTGGCGCTGGCCTACAACCAGTACCAGTTCACCGCCCACGATCCCGCTTACAGATCCGAGCATGAAGCACTGCAGATGCTGCTCCGCCCATTGCTGATCACCTCGTTCCTGCTGGACGATTTTCTGCACAGCAACGATTTTTTTGGCGCCGACCAGATCATTCTCACCAGCGGTTCCAGCAAGACTGCGCTGGGTCTGGCGTTCATGCTCAAGCATCAGCGCGCTCAGCGCGGCAAGCCGCTCACCATCACCGCCCTCACCTCGCAGAGCAATGTCGCCTTTGTGGAAGGCTTGGGCTATTACGACCAGGTTGTGAGCTATGCAGACATCGCCACGCTAAGTGCCGATCAATCCAGCGTTTCGGTCGATTTTGCAGGCAACGGCGTAGTGCTCGCGCAACTGCATAATCACTTCAAGGACAACATGCGCTTCAGCTCCCTGGTAGGTGCCGCCCATTGGGACCAGCGCGGCGGTGAGAAAAATCTGCCAGGCGCCAAGCCTGAAGTCTTCTTTGCACCGGGTTATTGGGCGCAGCGAGCCAGCGAATGGGGCAACGCCGCGCTGATGACTCGTTTCGCAGCGCTTTGGGCACCGCTTGCTGTTTCAGTGGACGACTGGCTTGAAGTAGTCGAAATGAAAGGAGCCCAGGCGGTTCAGCAAGCCTACCTGGATACACTTGAAGGCAAAGCCGATCCCGCTCAGGGGCTGGTGCTCAGTCTGTAACGGGGTAAATAGCCATGCCTGTGGGAGTTGTTTTTCCTCAGGCATGGCTGTCAGTCAGAGTCGGCAGCTAGGACGGCTGGTTCAGGAGCGCAGCTTTGACTCGTGTTGCCGAAATACTCGGCCAGCAACGGCGCCATTCCCTTGAGAACCTGCACGGGCAGCGCTGAGGTGAAGCGAAAGTTTTCCGCAGCCTGGCCAGGAACAAACGCGGTCAGCGTACCGAAATGATCCGGACCGAGAAAAAATACAAAGGTGGCTGTGCGGTTTTGCACCTGGCTGGAGGTCGAGCGTCCCGAAGCGGCTTTTAGATGAATCCGGTTATCGCCGGTCCCTGTTTTGCCACCTATTTCGACAACCTGCCCATTAGCGGTATCGAACGCGCCTTGCAAGCGCCGTGCAGTCCCGCCTTCCACTACCTCAGAAAGTACCCCACGCAGCGCTGCTGCAACCTCAACGGGAAATACCTGCTGGCCGATCCCGGGCGTTCTGGCAAAACGGGTCTCATAGGGCGTCGCCTGCGCAAAGTGCAGGCTGTTTATCCGTGATGCCGGGAAGCGTACCCCGCCGTTCTGAATGATGCCCATCAATTCGGCCAGGGCCGCTGGGCGGTCCCCCGAGCTGCCCAGGGCTGTTCCCAGCGAAGGCACCAGGTGATCGAATGGATAACCCATGCGCTGCCAGCGACTGTGAATATGCAGATAGGCCTCCACCTCCAGCATGGTACGGATACGGTTATCCCGCGCGCTGCGATGCCGTGTGCGGAACAGCCATCCATACACTTCCTGGCGTTCGGCCTGACTGGCAGCGACCGCGTCACTGAAAACAGCCCCCTCGTTGCGGATCATATAGCCCAGCAGCCACAACTCGAGCGGGTGTACTCGGGCGATGTAGCCCTGGTCCGGAAGCGTATAGCGGCCCAGACTGTAATCCCGATAGAGCTTTTCAAGACGGGGCTCGGTCAGCTCTTCGCTAGCATGCTGCTCGGCAAATGCCGAGAACTGAGCCAGATCGGCGTCGGGATACACATACCGGTGCACTGCCGCCAAACGGACCGGCGTAGGACGCAACCCATCGAGGAAAATATCCAGCCGCTGGTTCGCATCCTTGCCAACATATTTACGCCAGAAGCGCAGCAGGAAGGTGCGCCCTTCCCGGTCGGCAAATCGCTGCAAATACTCAGCGCGACGCGGATCCTTGTCATCCTTCAACAGGCTGATACTGGCACCCGGTGCCTTGTGAATGCTGTAGCGCACGATGTCCCGCTGCAAGCGGACGAAAGGCAGATTGATCGATTCGCGCAAGGACTCGCGCATCGTCGGATTGCGGCCATTGTCTTCACGGCGAAAGTTGCCGAAGCGCTGAACACCGCCACCGGTAAAAAATCGTTCATCCGGAGATGCTGAATAACGGCGCTCAAGGGCGGCTTCCAGCATCTGCGCCAGATCCGCGCCCGGGTTGCTGCTCAGATAATTCGCTGCCCACACGCTGATGTTATCATCCGGCTCTGATAGCGCCTCGGCGATGATCTCGGCATCGCCAGTGCTCAGTTGCTCATGCAGTTCCGCCACAATTTCGAGATAGGTCGCCAATACCCGCAGTTTGGCGGTTGAACCCAGCTCCAGCTTACTACCCTCATTCAAATCAAAGGGCAGGCCGGTATTATCTGTCTGCACACGCACCTGGTTAGTACTGCCCGTATGCTTCATCAGGGTGAAACTGTAGCGGACCTGCCCGACTTTTTCTGGCGACAGTAGTCGCTCGCCAAACAGGCCGATACGCTCCGCCACCTCAGGGTCAGCCAGGCTTTCCAGATACTGACTGGCAGCATGCTGAAGCTCCGCGTGCAGGCTACTTTCTGCACGCAGATCCATGCGGTCCACCGCATAGAGCGACTGGTCCAGCAGACCGGCTATTCGCACCCGCGATACGGTCACGGCCTTGTCCGCGACCACTGATGACCGAATGGGCTGCTTGCTCCATTCACGAAACATCAGTTGCTGCGAAATCGCCGCGTCACGCAATGCTTCACTGATCACACCGTCCTGGGCAAGCAAACGCAAGTGACTGTCGATCAGATCCCGCAGATCGTCCCGCCCAGCCAGCAGGTAGTAGGACGGCCGCCTCTGCGCGATGATGATGGCCAGTGCCTGGCGCATGGACATGCCCTGTTCATCGAGACTCGCACCACCGCTCAACCGCTGATTGAACTCCTCGAAATCCTGGGCAAACCATACCCAGACCGCATCACCAACCCCATTGACTTCACCGTGCCCAGGCGCCGCAGCCAGGGGAACCGTATTCAGGTAATCCAGGACCAGTTGCTGACGAACCTCCAGGGTGTTGCGCCCTTCGCGATAGGCCCGCACGCTGGCCGAAGCCATTTGCTCAAGCTTGTCCCGCGGACCAAATGTCCTGCCTTCAGGAGAATGCCGGTATTTTTCGATCTGGGTAGCCAGCGTACTTGCCCCATGCGAGGAGCCATCGCCGTCCAGCTTACTGGTGGCGAGGGAGACGGACGCATTGAGCAAGCGCGGCCAATCTATCGCTGGATTGAACAACGGCTTGCCGGGCTCGAGCAACCGTCGATTCTCGATATACAACAGGCTTTCGCTCAGCAGTGCGGGCACCTGCTCGACGCTGGCATAGTACCGCCGCGGATATTGGAACTGGTAGATAGGCGTGCCTTTGCAGTCATAAACCTCCAGCCCGGCACGGGTTTTTTCTTCATAGGGAGGAAACAAACCCAACTCGACATGATCCATCATCGCAGGGGAGAAACGAGCCTGGTCCGTCAGCTCGAAGCCCTGTTGCTTGAGCTTCGCAATGGCCTCGGGGATCAGCGTATAGCCCAACCGCTGATCGAACGGGCCCACGCTCGGATAGACAATAGCGTCGCTAGGGCCAGCGTCGAAGTTAAACGCAAGGTCCTGGGCATAATGGTTGAGCCATAGCGACTGATAAAAGGAATGACGGGATTCATAGCGGACCAGGTAGAAAAGGGCCAGCAAAGCAACTCCGACTAACAACCACACTCGTCCGCGCATACCGTCCTCAAGCCCCTTTTCGAGCGCGTAGTCTATCTGAATGCAGTGCCGTCCGGGTTGACCGTTCAGCGCCGAGATAGACAGTTTTGTGAATTATTTTCATGCCTCTTCAAGGGAGGCTGGAACAGCCATAAGGGAGTTCAAAAATAATGGAGTAAAAACGAATGGCACTTGTTTTAAATAAGGGCACTTACTTCAAAGAATCCACGTCCTTTAAATAATCCATTTACCCTGGATGATGGCACTTGCCTCAAAATATCGTCATTCCCCCCAAAGCGGGAATCCAGCGGTAGACAAACCGGATCATATTTGGGCGATATCCGGGCCTGTGGATCCCCGCTTTCGCGGGGATGACGTTCCTGGTTGCAGCCGCTTTTGCCGCAACTTCTGTAGATCCCCGCCTTCGCGGGATGACGGTCAGGCCGGGTCTCGGCCGGACTGGTCACAGCACCGGACGGACTGGTTGCAGCACCGGACCGGTTGGCCGGGATCGCGCCGAGAACCTACACCTCGTCATTCCCCCCAAAGCGGGAACCCATCGGTAGACAGTCCGGACCATATTTGGGCGATATCCGGGCCTGTGGATTCCCGCTTTCGCGGGGATGACGTTCCTGGTTGCAGCCGCTTTTGCCGCAACTTCTGTGGATCCCCGCCTTCGCGGGGAGGACACCCGGCTGAACCGATACTGGCCCGTCCGGACAGTTATTCTGCTTCTTTGAGACGTTCCATCGCTTCGTCGAGCACTTTGAGGGACTCCTCATGCTCGCCAGCCTTGTGTAGCTCCTCGCCCTCAGCTCGCAGGGCGAGGACCTGCTCACGCACATCCTCATCGGCCGGCGGATTGGTCTTCATCATCTCGTCGATTTTGGCCATATCGGCTGGACAGTTACTTGCCAAAACAGGTGCGCTGATGGCTACAGCGGCGATAAACATCAATAAGCGGCGCATGCGGTATCTCCTGGGTCGGAATGATTTTCCGGAACGTTAATCAGCATAGACGCTGTGTTTGCACAACGCGAACCTGAGCCTTCTATTTGGCCGCAAACCGGACCTCGACGGCCGCCCCGGCTGGAAACCGCTGATCAACCCCCGTGATCTCTATATCGACCCGAACAGTCGGCGCGGCCGGGTCTACGTCTTCCTCAATGTGGGAGACTCGCCCATCGACCGTACCGTGACCCGATACGCGGACCTGAGCGGGCTGCTTCATTACCACGCGCCCAATGCTCGACTGCGGCACCTGCACCGTAACGCGCAACGGATCAGCGGAGACGATGCGAGCCACCTCGCTACCTTCTTCGATACGGTCGCCTGCCTCGACCAGCAGCGCCTCGACTCTGCCCGCGCTCGTAGCCTGAACACGCGTGACATCCATGGTCTCCTCAATGGCAGCCAGCTCTGCCTGCGCCGCGTCCATTTCCGCCTGAGCGCCTGCCAGATTGGCTTCAGGCTCAGAGCCGTCGGCGACAAGATGCCGGGTCACGAGCAGTTGCTGCTTTGCAATATTCACCCGCGCCTGGGCGCTCCCCAGTTTGATCCGGCGTTCTCCAGCCATCAGTTGAACCAGAACATCACCTTCAACTACCGGCGCTCCACGCTCAACCAGCCACTTCTCGACCTCGCCCGCGGACCGCGCCCGCACCACAGTCGCCCGTTGCGGTTGCAATTCGCCCTCAAGCACCAGCAACTGATCGGCAGACGGCGCGATGGTGTCTGTGCCCCGCTCATCCTTGCGATCCTCGGAAAATAATATTGCCAACACAGCCAGAACCGCGAGTACAACAAGCACTCCAACAACAACCCATATTCCTTTTCTTTCACGCACTTTGATCAACCTGTTTGAGATCATGAAAAACTGCGCGCCTATCTTAGCACCGGGCGCTACGCTTACCAGGCGGTATTCAGGCAACCGAGGTGGGCACTAATTGCTTGCATCTTGTTTCGAGGATATTTAGTTTCTTGGATCGACACCACATTCCAAGCAAGAGGCGTATTCCTGTGAAAACCCGTATTACAGAATTATTTGGCATACAGCACCCCATCATTCAGGGCGGCATGCACTACGTCGGCTTTGCTGAACTGGCCGCTGCGGTATCCAACGCAGGTGGACTCGGCACCATCACCGGGCTTACGCAGAAAACCGCAGCCGATCTAGCTAACGAAATCGCCCGTTGCCGCGACATGACCGACAAGCCTTTTGCGGTAAATCTGACCTTTCTACCCACAGTCAGCTCGCCAGACTATCCGGGCTATATCAAGGCAATCATCGAAGGCGGTATCAAGATAGTCGAGACCGCCGGGCGCAGCCCCGAGCAATACATGCCGTACCTGAAAGACGCCGGCATCAAGGTCATTCACAAATGCACGTCGGTGCGTCATGCATTGAAGGCGCAGTCCATCGGCTGTGACGCCGTTTCCGTGGACGGCTTCGAATGTGGCGGGCATCCCGGGGAAGACGACATTCCCAACATGATTCTGCTGCCGCGCGCGGCCGATGAGCTGGAAATACCCTTCGTCGCGTCCGGCGGCATGGCCGACGCCCGTTCGCTGGTGGCCGCCATGGCTCTGGGTGCGGAAGGCATGAACATGGGCACGCGCTTTATAGCCACGCAGGAGGCTCCCGTACACGAGAACGTCAAGCAGGCGATCGTCGCAGCGTCCGAACTGGACACCCGCCTGGTCATGCGCTCGCTACGCAACACCGAACGCGTGCTAAACAACACCGCAGTGGAACGCATCATCGAAAAAGAGCAGCGCCTGGGTAAGGATCTGCAGTTCAAGGATATCGTCGATGAAGTGGCTGGCGTCTATCCGCGCATCATGAAAGAAGGCGACATGGAGATTGGTGCCTGGTCCTGCGGGATGGTAGCCGGCTTGATCCACGATGTACCGACCTGCAAGCAACTGATCGACGGCATCATGGCGGATGCAGACAAGCTGATTCGGCAGCGGCTCGGCTCGATGCTTTAAATTTAACAGGCGTCACCAGTTTATAGATGTGGGTGACGCCATCTGGCGAACTGCTGGAAGCTTTACTGGACGGAACATAACGCTACGCCAGGTTTGCTCACTCTTGCTAAGCGAGAGGTTCCCTTCCTCCGCCGCAGCAGCAACTTAGCCACAGCTCCCCTGTTCGCTAGCTCGGCGATTCTCGGCGCTCCGGGTGGCCAGAGCACGATCCGCATCTTCACGGAGTTTGATGGCGATATCGGCAGCAAGATTCAATCGTCGCAGAATCCAGGGTTTCAGGTCGTAATCAAGCGATTCGGCAGGCCCACTCTCAGCAGCCCAGACCGTATAAACCGGGGCCTCCGGCAGCGCCGGTGGCTGGGCCGAGGTCAAGGCAGCGTTGATCCTTTGGGCAGCGTATTGCAATGGCTCGCTCATGTCGTCCTGCCCCAGGTGTCTGCGTCGAAGAAGGAGACTCTTGACCGTTGTCAGTTGAGCAAGCAACTGATGCCCTCTGGCAAGCAGCTGTTCGAGCGATTCCAATGCCGGACGCACAGCCCTTGGCTCCGACAATGATCGACGTGTCGCCTGGACCAGTGCCGACAAGCTGTCATAGGCTTCCTTGCGGGCCAGTCGCCACTCAAGCTCCAGTTCATCATCGACCGCCTTCAACTGGCCCAGGCTCAGGGCTATCTCCGCGTGCTGCGCTTGCGCCAGCAGTGTCCGATTGACCAGGGCAACAATCTGCCCGCGCTCCCAGGAGGGCAACACATAACTGAACGCCCAGGCTAAGCCCGCCCCTATCAGGGTATCGCCCAACCGTTCGAGCACATGAAATTCCAGGCTGGTGCCGGCACTGAGCAAATGGGCCAGCGTCAAGCTCAGCACCGTGGCAGAAACAGCCGTAATCAGATAGCGCCTGATGGCGAAGGAGTGGGATACCGCCTGAGCAATAGGAACGATGATCATCAGCACCAACAGTGGCGGCTCCGTCAGCAATATTCCGGCTGCCAGAATGCAGCCGAGCACGGTGCCGGCCACCCGGCTGTTGCGTCGTTCCAGCGTCTGGGAAAGGCTGCCGCGCAACACCACGACAATAGTCAGCAAAATCCAGTAACTATGAGGTGCCCAAGGCAGGGCCAGCGACAGGAAATAGCCGCTCCCTACCGCCAAAGCCGCACGAAGGGCGTGACGCAGCGGGGGCGCGTCCCAGCGCCAGAGCAGCAAAAAAGGTCGCCATGACCACGCGGTCGGACTGACAAACAGCTGCCAGGCAGTACGTACCATGGCCAGGTTGGGCTCATCCTGCCCGCCCGCCAGTCGGCTCAGCCGCACGATTTCGTCATTTATATTGCCGACGCGGTTGATCAGCCCTCGCAGCAGCATCCATACCGGCGGAGACGCCGCGCCGGGTTCTGCGTTCCCGGCTATATTCCAATTCAAGCCAGCCAGCTCCGAACGCCTATCAACAAAGCTGAACTGCTGGCCGCCACGCAGCAGCGCGTCACCCATATTTTCCACCGCCTTCGCCAATTGGCCGATGATCTGACCCAACTGATCGAGCGTCACAGCACAGTCCGGATTGGAGGCGGCGGCGTCCAGATCCAGTTCGCTCGCCAGCAGATGATCGCGTATCTCCAGAAGATTGATCAGCATAGCCGCCAGTTGTTGCCGGCGTGGCTGTCGCGGCGACTCGAGCAGGATGTCGCGCGCTGCCTGCAACTCGTCCGCCAACGCAGCCTGCTTCTGCATCAGCTCGCCCGGCTGGGGAGCTGGATATTTTCCCAGGGCAGCACCAAACCGGCTGCCCTGGGTACGCATCAACGCACCCATCGACAGAAAGACCTCGCCCAGAATCTGGGCCCGGTAGCGGTCATTCAGCAGCGCGTTGGAAGCCGTGGCATATAGCAGATACGTCGCAGCCCCCAGGGCAAAATACAAACAGGTTGTCAACACCGACACGCCGTTAAGCTGGCTGGGCACCGCCATCGAAAAGATCATTGCAAACATGATCGAGATGACAATCGGCGCCCCCCGTTTTCCCCAGGCGCCAGCGAGAAAAGCCAGGAACGTCGCGGGAATCAGCAGCAGACCGAGATAAAGAGGCTGATCGTGCAGAACCTGGACACAGGCAAACAACGGCAAACCAATCACCGCAGCCGGCAACAGATTGAAGAACTTGTTGCGCCGTGGCGATGCCTGGTCTGGCGGAATACAGACGATAGCCCCCACCGTGGCAACCAAGGCCGCAAAAGGCCCGAGCAGGAAATAGGCGAAAGATGCAATCAGCAGCAGGCCAAACCCGGCGGACATGCCGGTGGTGACGTAGGAGCTCAAGGCAATGCGGAAAAGGTTTCTGAGGCGTTTGCTCATTTCTTGCCCTGTTGGGAGTCAGATATCAGTTGACCACTACAGGTTGAGCTTAGTTGACCCAATGGATATCAAGCTCAGTCTTTCCAAGTTGGATCTGGAAGCAACGGGCCCACGTCAGGATAATCGAATAGCCGTTCAGCATAAGACTTTGCGTTGTCGGCACGGCCTCGACGCTGAGGTAGACCTGCCCCAACCAACGAGAGCGGGAGACTGGAAATGAACGGTTTTCTGGAGCTTCGATACGGACAGCATGAACACAAGGCCAAAAGCCACTAGGCTCGGCGCCAGCTATTGCGTACAACAATACGTACAAGTACAATTCCAAGTACATTTAAGCTAACCGAGAGGATTTACAGGTGGATGCCATAAGCTACTCAGCGTTTCGAAGCACTCTTACTAAAATACTGGATAAGGTTAACGAGGATCATGTGCCTGTTCTGATCACCCGTCAGAATGGCAAGCCTGCCGTGGTTATGTCCTTGGAGGATTTCAAATCTTATGAGGAAACCGCGTATTTGATGGCTAGTCCCAGGAATGCCGAGCGCTTAAGCCAGGCGATTGCTGAGGTGGAGGCAGGAAAAACCGCTCAGCATGTGCTTATAGAAGAATGATTCTGTCGTGGGCCGAGAAGGCTTGGGAAGATTACCTTTATTGGCAGGCCACAGATAAAAAACAACTCAAACGGATCAATACGTTGATCAAAGAGATTCAGCGGAACCCATTCGACGGCATCGGCGATCCAGAGCCACTCAGGCACAACTGGTCCGGCTATTGGTCTCGCAGAATCGACCGGGAGCATCGCTTGGTCTACAAAGCAGCGGACGACACAATTATCATTGTTCAATGTCGTTATCATTATTAGCGCGTGCTCGGGCTGACCAACGTTTTTTCTATTCGGGCAGTTTCATCCTGTTCCGTGTCCGGATGGAGAACACATCGTCAAGCCACCTCCGGAGGATCAAGCTGGTGCTTGACCGTCCCAGGAAAGAGCAAACCAGAACCAGGCGACCTAGTGTACATCCAGAAATCAGCCAACCGGAAATAGCCAGACATGTCGCTGCAAAAGATCCAACTCATATTAGCGGAGCATCCAGAAACACAGTTGGCCTATCTTTTTGGATCTCGAGCGCAAGCTCAATTCACTGTACCGATGCTTGAATCGTGTCAGTGGAAGTGTCCGGCTAACGTAACGGACCTTATAGCAGATCTGGATCTGCAGAACATTGTGGCCCTCAACCTTAGCAGGGCCAACCAGATGTGTATTAAGTCGTAAATTTCGTCATCCCCGCGAAGGCGGGAATCCAGCGGCTGGCGCCCCAGTGGCTGGCATCCCAGCGGCTGGCATCCAGCGGCTCCCAGTTTCAGCCTCAAGCATGACCCAGCGCTTGGCTGGGAGCTCCTGTCAGCCGATATGAGCATTATCGTCCCATCCTAACCGCGCCCAGTGCATCCAGGCTGTGCGGCGTCGATAATCAGATTCCCCTCCGCCCTGACTCCGATCGTACCAACCAGAAAGGAGTGGTTGAGCTGGCTTATCACCAAATCGCTAAGTCCTACAGCGCATTTGTCCTGCTCTATCGCATTGTCTATCGCAGTTTTCATGTTAGGAATCCCAAAAGGCACCAGCACGACCGGATAGGTATCCTCGCCTGTCACTCGCTTTCCTTTAACAAACATGGCCGAATTGATGTTGTAATTCTTCGTACTGCCAACGGTCATATCAGCCACGCGAACCGTACAGCCAGAGGCAATGACGGCACCCAAGATAACGGCAATTGCTGCTTTCATGATTCCCTTCCTTGTTTATAAAGGCGGGGAATGTATCAAAAAGCCATCATTTTGGCACTTTATTGTCGCCCTCGATTGCCAATCAGGCCGGGCATATTTCATTCATCACTGCGCTGTTTGTCCTCGTCGCGCTTATTGAAGCGTATGAAGCAAAGCACTTTCCGGAATTCCATATGGAGCGGCCCGGTCTGGCAGCGTCAGATCTGGCTCCCGCTTTTTGGTTTGCTGTTCCCTGGGACGGTCAAGCACCAGCTTGATACTGCGGAGGTAGCCTGAGGAGCCGCCGTTGGCTAACAGTCTTGAGTATCAAGCTAGTGCTTGACAGTCCCAGGAAGAACCAATCTCAGATCCTAAATAAATGTCATTCAGATCGGTCCCTTCTAATCTGCCATAACCTCACGCCGCCTGGTTGCAGCGGTTGTGCCGAGTCTACTAATAAAGGCTGAGGTGAAACTAGGATCAGGCCTTCCTTTCAAAAAAAGAGAGGCGGTGCTGAGTAATCGACCAGCAAGGAAGAGGGAGCGCAAGGCCCAGCCCCCAATGAGGTTACTAGCATGAGCGCCAGAGCCGACGCCTCGCCTAGCTATTACTGGGTGAGTCAGGGTGCATGGGTGCAGTTGGCATTTGTCATGTTGCAAGTCACGGTACCAGTGCCCGGAGTACGCGGCGTGGCGGTGATATTCACACCGACCGCGGTTGCGGTATCCATAGCAGAACAGGCCGTACTCGCAGTAATCAGGGGGGCAGCAGGCGTATCATTATCCAGCAATTCAACCAATGCCACGCCAGCATAAGCCTTAGCCTCTGCCAAACAGGCGCTGCTAGCAGCGTCCCGGGTGTAGTTCTGATAGGCCGGCAAGGCTATTGCCGCCAATATGCCGATGATAGCCACTACTATCATCAGCTCGATCAAGGTAAAACCGTCTTCCCTGCGCATAAAAACCTCGGAATTGTTTGGTAGCAATGGAAAGCAGGCAATAAGCATACCAATAAGCGAGACAGTCCTCGAATCTGCAGCAAGGCATCTTGAAATTCAGGGACGAGGGACCGGCGTCAGCTCAAGTACATCAACACTTTTCCATATCACCAAATACCTCTCAGCATCGTGACCACTCCAAGCCAGCCATAAAGCGTCAACGCAGCGCTATCCCTGTGACAAAAAATGTCAGTTTGTGTCCTTTGAAGGATCACTCTTGCCAATGTGGCAACCTTGATCACGCTAGAATGCTTACAGTTAGCGGCCTAGCAGACTTGGCATGGTGATTGCTTCTACCAAAACAAGGCTAAAAGCCTGCTAACGCCAACAAGGAGCAACACATGAAAAGTACACAAAAGGGTTTCACGCTTATCGAACTGATGATCGTCGTTGCGATCATCGGCATCCTGGCAGCCATCGCTCTGCCGGCCTACCAGGACTACACTCGCGAATCCGCCGATGCCGCCTGCCTTGGAGAAGCCAAAGGCCATGCGGGTGCATTGTTGGTATGGAATTCAAGAGGCAGCCAAGGAACTGCGCCAACGCATACCGCGGCAGCATGTCGGACCGCAATCACCGCCTCTACTCCTGTCTTCACCGTTTTAGCTAAACTGCCTGGCACTGCAACTATCACCTGTACAGCAACCGGTACCTGCAGCTCAGGAGTTACCCCCCCGTAACTAGTACGGGTATAGACAAAGCGCCGAGAGGCGCTTTTTCTTTAGTAAGTGTGGATTACGGCCCTGCAATCAGGCAAGTTTTGCTTCAACATAGATGACCGAATATTGACTGCTGTACTATAGTCGCGCAATAACCCATAACAATACCGAGACTTAATCTTGCCTATGGATACTCCCGCACTCTCTGGACTCGCACGCCGTATCGTTCAGGATCAGTTGCTGGACGTTCAGGTGGCTAGCAAGGCCAGCAAACAGGCCAGCCAAGACAAAATCCCCCTTATTACCTATCTGGTTCAGAACAAGCTGGCCAACGCCCGAGATCTGGCGATGGTTTGCTCGGAAGAGTTCGGCTACCCCTATTACGATCTGGCGGCCCTGGATAAGGACCATCAGCCACAGGACCTGGTCAGCGAAAAGCTGATCCGCCAGCACAATGTGATGCCTCTTTTCAAAAGAGGGTCTCGTCTGTTCCTGGCTGTTTCTGACCCTACCAATCAGCAAGCGCTTAGCGACATCCAGTTCAATACTGGGCTGATGACTGATGCGGTGATGGTCGAAGATGACAAGCTGCATGCAGCCATTGATAAATATCTCGACAGCCCTACCGGCGGCCTGGGAGATATGGATGATTCGGATCTCGATGATTTGGACGTTCAGGCTGTAAGCGATGACGACAAGCAAGCCACGGCGGGTGGCGATGCAGATGACGCGCCGATTGTGCGTTTCGTCAACAAGATGCTGCTGGATGCTGTTCGCATGGGTTCTTCTGATTTGCACTTCGAGCCCTATGAGAAGCTTTATCGGGTTCGCTTTCGTACTGACGGTATTTTGCATGAGGTGGCCAAGCCGCCCGTGCAGTTGGGCGTGCGGATTGCGGCACGATTGAAGGTTATGTCTTCGATGGATATGGCCGAGCGGCGTAAGCCGCAAGACGGCCGTATCAAGATGAAAATATCCAAGAGCAAATCCATCGATTTTCGTGTGAATACTCTCCCTACCCTGTGGGGCGAGAAGGTAGTACTGCGAATTCTGGATGCCGAAAGCGCGAAGATGGGCATTGATGCCCTGGGTTATGAAGAAGATCAGAAGGATATGTATCTTTCTGCTCTAGCCAGGCCCCAGGGCATGATTTTGGTTACGGGGCCAACCGGTTCAGGTAAAACCGTTTCGCTTTATACCGGCCTGAATATTCTCAACACCATGGAACGGAATATTTCCACTGCTGAAGATCCCGTTGAAATCAACCTGGAAGGCATCAACCAGGTCAACGTTAACCCCAAGCAAGGTCTCGACTTTGCCAAAGCGCTTCGGGCTTTTCTTCGCCAGGATCCCGATATCATCATGGTCGGTGAGATCCGCGACCTGGAGACCGCCGAGATTGCCATCAAGGCCGCCCAGACCGGCCACATGGTGCTTTCCACCCTGCACACCAACAGCGCTGCGGAAACACTGACCCGCCTGCGCAACATGGGTGTGCCTTCATTCAACATTGCCACCTCGGTCAATCTGATTATCGCCCAGCGCCTGGCTCGAAGGCTTTGCAAATCCTGCAAGAAACCGATGGAGGTTCCGCGGGACACATTGATCGAAGAAGGTTACTCCGCTGAGAAAATTGATGCAGGGTTGACAATTTACGGCCCTGTGGGTTGCGAAAACTGCAAAGACGGTTATAAAGGGCGAGTAGGGATATACGAAGTAGTGAAAATTACGCCAGCCATGCAACGCATCATCATGGAAGACGGCAACTCTATTCAGATTTCAGACGTAGCCCAACAAGAAGGTTTTAGAAGCTTGCGCCAATCCGCCCTGATGAAAGCCGAACAGGGCGTGACTAGTCTGGCGGAAGTTAACCGAGTGACCAAGGATTAAGTCATGGCACAGCAAGCAGCAGAGATCAGGAAAACACGCCCAGCCAAGAAGAAGACCAAGGAAGAGAAGGTTTATTCTTTCAAGTGGGAAGGCAAGGACCGAAAAGGAATTAAAGCATCTGGTGAGCTACAGGGCACTAACCCAGCGCTTGTCAAAGCGCAGCTACGTAAACAGGGTATTCTGGTCACCAAAATCAGCAAAGCTTCGACTCTTTTTAGCAGTAAAGGAAAGAAGATCAAGCCGCTCGACATTGCCTTTTTCACTCGGCAACTTGCGACGATGATGCAGTCCGGCGTTCCAATTGTTCAGGCTTTCGAAATCATAGCTGAAGGCGCTGAGAACCCAAACGTGGCCAAACTGGTAACGTCGATCAAAACGGACGTCGCCGCTGGTAATACCTTGGCAGACTCCCTGCGCCAGCACCCCAAATATTTTGATGATCTTTTCTGCAACCTGGTGGAATCTGGCGAACAATCAGGCCGACTCGAATCCCTGCTTGACCGAATTGCCAGTTACAAAGAAAAAACAGAGGCATTGAAGGCCAAGATCAAAAAAGCGATGACTTATCCGATCGCCGTATTGGTTGTGGCGACGATAGTTACGGCTATCCTGCTTATCAAGGTGGTGCCTCAGTTTAAAAGCGTGTTTGATGGATTTGGGGCGGATCTGCCAGCGTTCACGTTATTCGTAATCTCAATATCCGAATGGATGCAATCATGGTGGTTTATTCTAGTGATTGGGCTGATAGCGCTCGGTTACGTGTATAAACAGGTTCACCTTAGGTCAAAGAACTTCCGTGATGCACAAGACAGAGCCATTCTTAAACTCCCTATCATAGGCAAAATCGTCTATGACGCTGCGGTTGCGCGTTATGCGCGGACTCTCTCTACTACCTTTGCTGCGGGCGTTCCGCTAGTAGAAGCCCTTGACTCTGTTTCTGGTGCGGTAGGCAACGTGGTCTTCCGGAACGCCGTTATACAGATCAAGGAGGACGTGTCAGCCGGTTCTCAGCTGAACTTCTCCATGCGCACAACCAACGTTTTCCCATCGCTGGCCGTACAAATGGCCGGTATCGGCGAGGAATCCGGTAACCTGGACGGCATGCTGGACAAAGTAGCCAGCTATTACGAAGCGGAAGTCGATAACAAGGTAGACAACCTGACGACTCTGCTTGAGCCTTTTATCATGTCGGTGCTGGGCGTATTGGTTGGTGGCTTGATCGTCGCCATGTATCTGCCGATTTTCCAGCTAGGCAACGTCGTAGGCTGATTGATGCTACCCACCGATTATCTGGCCAGCCACGTGCTGGCCTTTGTTTTGCTCGCTGGCTTGCTGGGCTTGGTCATTGGCAGCTTTCTGAACGTGGTTATCCACCGTCTGCCAAAGATGATGGCGCGGGATTGGCGGCAGCAGGCCCAGGAAATCCTTGAGCTGAAAGAAGAATCCCAGCCAGAGCCCACCTACAACCTCATCCTACCCCACTCCCATTGCCCCCATTGCAACGCCGAAATCAAGGCGTGGCAAAACATTCCTGTATTGAGTTATCTGTTCCTGCGGGGCCGCTGTGGCAACTGCAAAGCCCGAATCAGCCCACGGTATCCTCTGGTTGAGCTCCTTACCGCCGCGCTTTCCATGGTTGTAGCCTGGCAGTTCGGTTTTGGCTGGGCTGCGGGGGCTATGTTATTGCTTACCTGGGGTCTGATTGTTCTTAGCCTGATCGACGCCGACACCCAGCTTTTACCCGACGACATAGTGCTACCGCTGCTGTGGCTGGGTCTGATCGTCAACAGCGTCGGTTTGTTTACCGACTTGAATACCGCTCTCTGGGGAGCAGTGGCTGGCTATCTGGCGTTGTGGACGGTGTACTGGGTGTTCAAGCTGATCACCGGCAAGGAAGGCATGGGTTACGGCGACTTCAAGCTGCTGGCCATGTTGGGCGCCTGGGGTGGCTGGCAAATACTGCCCTTGACCATTTTGCTGTCGTCACTGGTTGGCGCTGTTTTGGGCATCATCATCCTCAAGTCGCGCGGTGATTCCAATGCCACGCCCCTCCCCTTTGGTCCGTACCTTGCAATTGCCGGGTGGATTGCACTGATCTGGGGTGACACAATAACCGGCACTTATCTGAAATTTGCCGGGTTCTAATTCATGATCGTAGGGTTGACAGGTGGCATAGGCAGCGGCAAAACCGCTGCTGCGGATCGCTTTGCGCAGGCGCATGGCATTCATGTGGTGGATGCTGATGCTAAATCGCGAGTGGTTGTAGAGCCCGGCCGCCCGGCGCTCGTGCAGATCGTGGAGCGATTCGGTGACGCAGTACTGCTTGAAAATGGAACTCTGAATCGTGCGGCCCTGCGAGAGCTTGTTTTCCGAGAGCCACAGGAACGGCTTTGGCTGGAGAGCCTGCTGCATCCTCTCATTCGCACCGAGATAGAGCGTGACCTGGCATCGGCCAAGTCCCCTTATGCTCTGCTGGTGTCACCCTTGCTGATAGAGTCCGGCCAGTATCAGATGACTCAACGCATCATCGTGGTAGATGCGCCAGAATCCATGCAACTGTCGCGAACAGCCGAGCGCGACCATGTGCCTGTTGAGCAGATTCACGCGATCATGCAGGCTCAGACCGACCGTGAAGAAAGGCTGAGCCACGCCGATGATGTCATTACCAATGATAAAGATCTTGCCGCACTGCATGCGCAGGTAGACCGGCTGCACGAGCGCTACCTTGTCTTGTTATCAGGAGCCTCTGAATGACTCTTACTGTTGAATGCCCTACCTGCAAAGCACCCGTCAGCTGGGATGACAGCTCTCCGGATCGCCCGTTTTGTTCCCACCGCTGTCGCCTGATTGATCTAGGGGCCTGGGCCTCCGAGGAGCATGCGATCCCGGGCAACGAGCTTGAACAGGATCTGTTTTCTGAAGACTTTCCCGACCGCGATTAGGCATCAGCTACCCCTTCGATCTGCGCCGAGTTTTCAATGTCCTTTATCCATGTGATGGCAGCCGTGATATGCAATCCCAGCGGCCAGATCCTGATTGCCAGACGCCCGAACGATGCTCATCAAGGTGGGTTATGGGAATTCCCAGGCGGCAAGCTTGAGGAAGGCGAACGACGTTTCGACGGATTGAAACGGGAGCTGTATGAAGAGCTGGGTATTCAGGTGTTGAAGGCGCGGCCATTGCTGGATGTTCGTTACGACTACCCTGACAAGTCCGTTCGGCTCGATGTATGGAAGGTGACCGACTTCGCGGGCGAGGCGCACGGCGCGGAAGGGCAACCGGTTCGCTGGGTTGAACCCGCCGAGCTGAATAACTACGACTTTCCCAAGGCCAACGTGCCAATCGTGACCGCCGCCCGGCTTCCCGACTCCTACCTGGTTACGCCTGATCTGACTAACCAAGCGGATTTGCTGAAGGGGCTTGCGCGAGTTCAAAGTGCCGGAATTCGCATGATTCAGTTACGGCAGACCCAGCTAGGAGCAGCTAATTACCAGAAATTGGCTACGGCCATCGTCGGGGGCAGCAGCGCGGGCGTAGTTTGGCTGTTGAAGGGCGACTCACCACCAACCCAGCCTGGCGTAGGCTGGCACCTTACTGCCACTCAGCTTCGTCGTTTCGTCCAGGGTGGGTGGCCCAATCCAAAACGTCGTGAAGTGTGGCCCGTCGCAGCGTCCTGCCACAATGCTGAAGAGCTGGAAATGGCGGAACAACTGGGCGTGGATTTCGTCACCTTGTCGCCGGTGCTTCCCACCCTCAGCCATCCAGAGGCGCCGTGCCTGGGCTGGGAGCGCGTCCAGACCATGATCCAGCGAATTAACCTGCCGGTGTATGTGATGGGCGGCGTGGGGAAAGAGCACCTGCCCCAGGCTTTCGAGATCGGCGCCCAGGGAGTAGCGGGAATCCGGGGACTATGGCTAGCGGACCGAAATTCTGGATTCCCGCCTTCGCGGGAATGACGGAACTGGCGAGTCGCTTATTCGGATGCCAACCTGGTTCCCGCCTTCGCGGGAATGACGGAGGTGGTGAGGCGCTTATTCGGCTGGCAACATGGATTCGCCAAGGCTGCAACGACGAACTGGCAAGGCACATATTGGGTTCGCGAGTGTGTAATACCCCAACACCAACCCATCGTCCCGGAAGCACCCCAACACCGTCATCCCCGCGCAGGCGGGGATCCAATGGGTTAGGCTTTATGAACAGGAGCCTGCCTACAATCTGGATTCCCGCCTGCGCGGGAATGACGGAACTGGCGAGTCGCTTATTCGGATGCCAACCTGGATTCCCGCCTTCGCGGGAATGACCGAAGTGGCTAGGCGCTTATTCGGCTGCCAATCAGTTCCCGCCTGCGTGAGGAATGACGAAATGGCGGGCAGCTATTCTATCGCTATTACCCGCAGCTCCTTGGGCATACTAAACACGACATTTTCGGGCCGGCCAGTCAGTTCTTCCGCCCCCGTAGCACCCTGCGCATGCAGATGCTCAATCACCTGCCGGACCAGAACATCCGGGGCCGAAGCGCCGGCGGTAACGCCAACATTGGTTATACCCTGCAACCACTCGCTGCGAATTTCATCAGCGCCATCAACCAAATAAGCCGGTGTGCCCATGCGTTCCGAAAGTTCGCGCAAGCGATTGGAATTAGAGCTATTCGGACTCCCCACCACCAGGACCAGCTCACACTCGGCCGCAAGCTGCTTGACGGCGTCCTGACGGTTCTGGGTGGCGTAGCAGATATCGTCCTTGCGCGGGCCATCAATCGCCGGGAAGCGCTCGCGCAGGGCATCAATAACCTTCGCCGTATCGTCCATCGAGAGCGTGGTCTGGGTGACGAATGCCAGTCTGCCAGGATTTTTCACCTGCAGGCTGGCTACGTCGGCCTCGTTCTCCACCAGGTAGATCGCCCCACCCTTGCGCGTATCGTACTGACCCATGGTCCCTTCAACTTCCGGGTGCCCAGCGTGGCCGATGAGAATGCATTCAAGGCCCTCACGGCTGTATTTGGTGACTTCTAGATGCACCTTGGTAACCAGCGGGCACGTCGCGTCAAATATCTTGAGGCCTCGTTCTTCCGCTTGCTTGCGCACTGCCTGGGAAACACCGTGAGCGCTGAAGATGAGGATGACGTCGTCCGGCACCTGGTCGATTTCTTCGACAAACACCGCCCCGCGATTGCGCAGGTCTTCAACGACAAATTTGTTGTGCACTACCTCGTGACGTACATAGATCGGCGCGCCGAACACTTCGAGGGCTCGGTTCACGATCTCGATGGCGCGGTCTACGCCGGCGCAAAAGCCGCGGGGATTAGCCAGTTTGATCTGCATTGAGGACCTCGACTATGGGTGGATAGGTTCCAGGATATCAGACAGGTTTGACGGCAATAATGTCCACTTCAAAGGTAATGGTCTTACCCGCCAGAGGGTGGTTGAAGTCAACGTCCACGCTAGTGTCGTGGATGGTCTTGACCACACCTGGCAGCTCTCCGCCCGCTGCATCCTGGAAAATAACCAACAAACCAGGTTCCAGTTCCATTTCATTGAACTGACCGCGCGGGACCGATTGTATGTTTAAAGGATTGCCTGGGCCGAAACCCCGTTCAGCTTCAATCTCGAAGGTACGCTGATCACCCGCCTTGAGGCCGAACAGACTTTGCTCGAAACCTGGTAGCAGGCTACCGTCTCCCACTTTGAAAGTGGCGGGGGACTTGCCTGCAGTGGAATCAACCACGTCACCATTCGGGAGCTTGAGCGTGAAGTGCAACGTCACTTCAGTGTGGTGGTTGATACGGATATCCGTCATGGTGATCCTCATTTTGCCTTTGAGGCCTCGGTTTTGGTCTCTGACCGAAACATGTCGAGAATAAGCAAGGCTGCGCCCACGGTAATTGCGCTGTCAGCCACGTTGAAAGCCGGAAAATACCAGCTGTCATGCCAGTGAACCAGAATAAAGTCCACTACGTGACCGTGCACGATCCGGTCGTAGAGGTTACCTAAGGCGCCGCCGAGTATCAGTGCCAAAGCGACCGATTCCAGCTTCTTCTGCCTGGGCAGCCGCGCCAGCCACACTAGCAGCATCACGCTGACACCCGTGGCCACGGCGATAAAGAACCAACGCTGCCAACCGCCAGCATCCGACAGAAAGCTGAAGGCCGCACCTGTATTGTAGGCCAGCGTGATCGCGAAGAACCCATCGATAATCGGAACCTGCTGATAGATGATCAACTGGCTTTCGGCTACCCATTTGGTCAATAGATCCACAACGATGACCAGTATTGCCAGCCAGAGCCATGCCAGCCCACTACGGCGCCAATCAGGCATGCTTGCGCTCCTCGCCCGGCCCTTCGATATTACTTACACAGCGACCGCAGATTTCCGGATGCTCAGGGTGGGTGCCCACGTCAGCCAGGAAATGCCAGCACCGAGCACATTTGCCGTGCGACGATTTCACCAGGCTAAGCTTCAAGCCGGGCAGTTCCGTTGCGACGGCGTCTGGCCCGGCCTGAGCCAGCGGCGCTATAGCGGCCTGGGAGGTGATAAGTACGAAACGCAGCTCATCTCCCAGACGCGCCAGCTTGCCGGTCAATGATTCATCGGCGAACAGGGTCACCTCGGCCTGCAGATTGCCACCAATCACCTTGGCGTTGCGCTGGGCTTCCATTTCCCGGTTGACCGCAACTTTCACAGCCATTACCTCATCCCAGAAGGCGCGATCCAGAGAGATATCCGCCGGCAAGGCAGTCAGCCCGTCGTACCAGGTGTCGAGCATTACCGATTCAGTGCGCTCGCCAGGAAGGTATTGCCACAACTCTTCAGCGGTAAACGACAGAATCGGTGCGATCCAGCGCACCAGCGCCTCTACAATATGGTACATGGCCGTCTGACACGAGCGCCGGGCGGTACTGTTGGCTCCAGTGGTGTACTGGCGATCCTTGATGATATCCAGGTAGAAACCACCCATTTCCTGCACGCAGAAATTGTGGATTTTCTGGTAAACGTTCCAGAACTTGTAGCTGTCGTACGCCTCGATGATTTCCTGCTGCAACAGCAGAGCTCGATCGACCGCCCAACGGTCCAGATCCAGCATCTGCTCCGGTGCCAGCAGATGCTCTTTGGGATCAAAGCCGTTCAGGTTGGACAGCAGGAAGCGCGAGGTATTGCGAATCCGGCGATAGGCATCAGCGCTGCGCTGCAGAATTACCTTGGATACCGCCATCTCGCCAGAGTAATCGCTGGAAGACACCCAGAGCCGCAGAATATCGGCGCCCAGACTGTCATTGACCTCCTGCGGCGCGACGACATTTCCCAGCGACTTGGACATTTTGCGGCCATTTTCATCAACCACAAACCCGTGCGTCAGAAGCGCTTTGTAGGGCGCCTGACCGTCCAGGGCGCACCCGGTCAGCAGTGACGAATGGAACCAGCCGCGATGCTGATCAGAGCCTTCCAGATACAGGTCCGCCAGCGGACCCTGCTCATGACCCATGGGGTGTGACCCGCGCATCACGTGCCAATGGGTAGTGCCGGAATCAAACCAGACATCCAGCGTATCGCTGATCTTGTCGTACTGGGCCGCTTCTTCACCAAGCAGCTCGGCGGCGTCCAGGGCGGACCAGACTTCGATACCGCCTTTTTCGACCAATTGAGCAACCTGCTCAACCAGCTCGACCGTGCGCGGGTGCAGTTCGCCGCTTTCCTTGTGCAGGAAGAATGGGATAGGCACACCCCAGGTACGCTGCCGAGAGATACACCAGTCCGGACGACCGGCGATCATATTGTGCAGCCGTTGCTTGCCCCAGGCCGGCACGAAACTGGTTTCTTCTACCGCCTTCAGGGCGCGTTGCCGCAGGGTTTCGCCATCACCAACCGGCACGTCCATGCCGACAAACCACTGCGCCGTGGCGCGGTAGATGACCGGGGTCTTGTGGCGCCAGCAGTGCATATAGCTGTGGCTGACCTTCTCATGGTTGAGCAGGCAACCTACCTCTTCCAGCTTGGCGACCACGTTGGGGTTGGCCTTCCAGATGAACTGGCCGCCAAAAAATTCCAACGACTCGACGTACACTCCATTGCCCTGAACCGGGCTAAGGATCTCGTCGTTGTGCATGCCGTAGCGCTTGCAGGTGTAAAAGTCGTCTTCACCGTAGGCAGGAGCGGAATGCACAATTCCCGTACCAGCGCCCAGCTCGACGTAATCGGCAAGGTAAACCGGTGATAGGCGGTCATAAAAAGGATGGCTGAAATTGATATGTTCCAGTTGCTCGCCAGTGGTGACGGCTACAGTCCGCCCTTCCCGCCCGTAGCGCGCCAGGCAGCTTTCTACCAGTTCTTCTGCCAATACCAGCAGCCGGTCACCAACGTCCACCAGCGCATAGTTGAATTCAGGATGGACGTTCAGCGCCTGGTTAGCCGGGATGGTCCAGGGCGTTGTGGTCCAGATAACCATTTGCGCGGGCTTGTCGAGTGTGCTCAACCCAAACGCCGCAGCAAGCTTTTCCGGTTCCGCGCAGGGAAAACCGACGTCGATGGTCGGTGATTCCTTGTCTGCATATTCCACCTCAGCTTCAGCCAGTGCCGAACCGCAGTCGAAACACCAGTTGACTGGCTTTAATCCCTTGAACACATAACCCTGAGCGTACATCTTTCCGAGCGCGCGCAACTGGCCCGCCTCGTTGACGAAATCCATGGTTTTATAAGGATTGCTCCAATCACCCAGCACTCCCAGGCGCACGAAATCCCTTTTCTGACCTTCGATCTGTTCGGCCGCATAGGCGCGGCTGAGCTCGCGAGTTTTCGCCGGCTCCAGATTTTTTCCGTAGGTGGTCTCGATCTTGTGCTCGATCGGCAAACCATGGCAGTCCCAGCCAGGCACATACGGCGCGTCAAAGCCCGACAGCGTCTTGGACCGAGTGATCATGTCCTTGATGATCTTGTTGACCGCATGGCCGATATGAATGCTGCCGTTGGCATAGGGCGGGCCGTCATGCAGCACAAACTGCGGACGACCGCGGCTGATGTCACGAATCTTCTGATAGAGGTCAATGCTGTTCAGGCGCTTGAGGGTTTCCGGCTCGCGCACGGGCAAGCCAGCCTTCATGGGGAACGCCGTTTCCGGCAGGTTTAGCGTCGCTTTGTAGTCAGTCATTTAGTCCACACTTGTTCGTCATCAGAGGCCCCAATGGGCTCGAGCGGCAGCAAAATCTTCCTGAATTGCAAACTTCAAATCGTCCAGCGAATCGAATCGCTTTTCATCGCGCAGTTTTTCATGGAACACAACCGTGATGCGTCGACCGTAGATATCCCCATGAAAATCCAGCAAATGGACCTCAAGGTGGGCTTGGCCATCGCCTTCCACGCTTGGACGGGTGCCTATGTTGGCCGCCCCCTTGTGCGTTATGCCGTCCAGCTCAACGCTGACCAGGTAAACACCCTTGAGCGGGGCATGCAGCCTTTTCAACTGGACATTGGCCGTCGGTGCGCCAAGTTGGCGACCCAGCTTCTGCCCATGCAACACCCGGCCGGTAATACTGAAAGGACGGCCCAGCAAGCGCTCGGCCAGGGGAAAATCACCTTCGGCCAGCACTTCCCGCAAACGGGTGCTGCTGATACGGTCCCCGCTCTCGGCCACTGTATTCGCAGCCTCGACGGTGAAGTCGTGACGCTCGCCACTCTTCTTTAAAAACGCAAAATCGCCTGAGCGGTCGCAACCAAAGCGAAAATCATCGCCGACCTCAAGATGTTTTACGCCCAGACCCTCAATGAGAACTTGCTGAACGAATTGCTCTGCGCTCAACTCACGCAAACGATGGTTGAAGGCCAGACAGAGGACTCGGTCCACGCCCTGCCCTTCCAGCAGCGCAAGCTTGTCCCGCAGACGAGTCAACCTTGGCGGTGCTGCCTGGGGAGCGAAATATTCGCGCGGCTGCGGCTCGAAGATGACCACGCATCCAGGCAGCCCGAGGCGCACGGAATGAGCGCGCAGACGCTTGAGGATGGCCTGATGCCCGGCGTGCACACCATCGAAGTTGCCGATTGTCGCCACACAACCCCGATGCCGGGGCCGCAGGTTATGTAAGCCGCGGACCAGTTCCATAATTCTCGTTGATTGGCTAAAGGATTCAAAACGATGAAGTATACAGGGTTGCATGGTTCAACGTCATGCACCCAGCCCCTCCGCACCGGTATCAAGCTGGTGTTTCCTGGGGGGGGGGTCAAGCACCAGCTTGATCATCGGCGTCTCCGGCAAGTCCAAGTATCGAGCTGGCGCTCAACAGTCCCAGGAACAACCAAGTCAGTCCAGGGATCAGCACCGCTGCCAAGTTCTACGCTTGCAGCAGAGTGTCGCCGTTACCCCTGCCGCAAGTGCCGCATGCGCATCCCACTGACGACCAGCATTGCTGAGAACGCCGCGATGCCTGCAACTACCAGCACTGACATCTGCCATACCTTCCGTTGCCACTCCCAAGCAAACCATTGCTCCACCCCCGGCGCTAGCCACACCACCAGGACGGACATGGCGACACAGGCCAGGATCAGGCGCGTGGCAAAAAGCGGCCAACCGGGTTGCGCCTGATAAATTCCGGCTTTGCGCAACCCCCACCACAGCAAGCCGGCATTCAGCAGCGCCGACAAGGAGGTAGCCAGGGCCAGACCGACGTGTGCCAGCGGCCAGATCAGTATCAAGTTGAACACCATATTGACGACCATACAGATGACCGCAATTTTGACCGGTGTTTTCATGTCCTGCCGGGCAAAAAACCCCGGAGCCAACACCTTGATCAACATGAACGTCATCACTCCCACTGCATAGGCGCGCAGCGCAGCCGCCGCCTGCACCACATCACGCTCAGTCATCGCACCGTAGTGGAACAAGGTTGCTATCAACGGCTCGGCCAAGAGCAGTAACGCCAGAGCCGCAGGCAGCCCGACCAGCAATACCATCCGCACGGCCCAGTCCAGCGTGGCAGCGAAGGCTTTCGGATCTTCGCCGGCGTGCTGTCGAGATAATGCCGGCAGGATGACTGTGCCGATGGCGATCCCGAAGGCACCGAGGGGCAACTCCGACAACCGATCAGCGTAATACAGCCAGGATATACTGCCGGTTTCGAGAAAGGAGGCGAGCACGGTATCGAGAAGAAGATTTATCTGGCTTACCGAGACACCGAAGAGCGCGGGGAGCATGAGGGTCATGATGCGCTTGACGCCCTCATCCTTGCGATTCGGCCTGGGCGTAGGCAGCAGCCGAATCTGCATCAAAAACGGGACCTGGAACAACAACTGCAATATACCGGCAATGAACACGCCCCAGGCGAGCGCCATGATCGGACGGTCAAAATACGGTGTCATCAACACCGTGGCGCCAATCATGCTCAGGTTCAGCAGCACCGGGGTAAAAGACGGCACAGCGAAGCGGTTGTAGCTATTAAGGATGGAGCCACATAAAGCTGTCAGCGAAATGAACAGCAAATAGGGGAAGGTAATCCGCAGCATGTCAGACGCGAGCGCAAGCTTGATCGGGTCGTCATGAAAGCCTGGAGCGAAGAGCGTGATCAATACCGGCGCTCCGGCAACGCCCACGGCGGTGATCGCCACCAGGGTGATGCCGAGCGTGCCAGCAACCCGGTCAACCAGGTGTTTTACCTCCGCCAGGCTGCGTTTCGACCGGTATTCCGACAAAACCGGCACAAAGGCCTGGTTGAATGCGCCTTCAGCGAACAGTCGGCGCATGAAATTGGGAATCTTGAAAGCAATGAAGAACGCGTCGGCTTCGGACTGAGAGCCGAAATAAGCGGCCACTACTATATCCCGCGCCATACCCAGCACTCGCGACAGCATGGTCATGATGCTCACCACCATGCCCGAGCGCAGCAGGCTCGGGGCTTTAGGTACGGATGCGTCAGGTGGGAGCTGGTCGGTCATGGATCAGGTGCCGGATAAAACCGCGATCATAGCGTCAGCATGGGCTCGTGGCGAGCTTGTCTTCCAATCGAATTCACATATCTGGTCGCTCCGGCCGCAGTGATCTGGCACAATGCGAGCCTTGCAAAAAAGGGCGATTGGTCTTGTGCCGAATCTGTCCCGTCTGGCACCCTATCGGGTCTTGACATTCATTCAGGGCGGCGGCATAGTACGCGGCCTTATTTGTACCTTATTTTCATCCAGATTTCCTGAGGAGCACGACGGTGGCCAACTCACCTCAAGCCAAGAAACGCGCCAAGCAGAGCGAGAAGCGCCGCACTCATAATGCAAGCCTGCGCTCCATGGTCCGTACTTATATCAAGAACGTCGTCAAAGCTATTGACGCCAAAGATCTTGAAAAAGCACAAACTGCCTACACAGCCGCTGTACCGGTCATCGACCGCATGGCTGACAAGGGCATCATCAACAAGAACAAGGCCGCTCGCCACAAGAGCCGCCTGAACGCACACATCAAGGCCATGGCTCAAGCCGCTTGATATAGCGTTACATGTTGATGAAAAAACCGGCTTTTTGGCCGGTTTTTTTATGCCTGTCAGTAGCGCCCGTTCAGACCAGGACGAGATTATCCCGATGAACCAACTCCGGCTCGTCGATATAACCGAGAATACTGTGAACCGCCTCGGTGGACTGACCAATGATACGTGCCGCATCCTGAGCACTGTAATTAACCAGCCCTCGCGCCACCTCGCGACCATCAGCTCCCACACAGACAACCATTTCGCCCCGGCGGAAATTACCTTCAACCGCGGTAACACCAACCGGCAGAAGGCTGCGGCGGCCAGCAGTAAGTGCCTTGACCGCACCCTCATCGATGAACAATCGTCCGCGGGTTTGCAGATGGCCGGCCAACCACTGTTTGCGTGCCGCCAGCATTCCCTTCTCGGGAAGCAGCAGGGTACCCAGCTCTTCCCCCGCCTGCAGACGCTCGATGACCCGCTCAATCCTACCGCCAACGATGACCGTTCCGGCACCGGAGCGCGCTGCCAGCCTGGCGGCGCGAAGCTTGGTCAGCATACCGCCTCGCCCTAAGAGCCCGGCGCTACCGCCTGCCATCGCATCCAGCTTGGCGTCATCCGCCATCGCTTCGGTGACCAATTCAGCGCCAGGGCTTTTCGCCGGATCGGCGGTATACAAGCCATCGCGGTCGGTCAGGATCACCAGCAGATCAGCTTCGACTAAATTGGTAACCAGCGCGCCCAGCGTATCGTTGTCACCAAAACGAATCTCATCGGTAACAACAGTGTCGTTCTCGTTGATGACCGGGATCACGCCCAGATCAAGCAACGCTCTCAAGGTGCTACGAGCATTTAGATAGCGCTTGCGATCGGATAGGTCATCGTGGGTCAACAGCACCTGGGCAGTCGACAAGCCATGGGCCTGAAAACTGGACTCCCACGCCTGCACCAGACCCATCTGCCCGATGGCCGCCGCCGCCTGCATCTGATGGATGGTCTTGGGCCTTTCCGTCCAGCCCAGGCGGCTCATACCCGCCGCCACAGCCCCCGACGAAACCAGCACCAGCTCGGCCCCATTCTTGCGCAGCGCCACCAGTTGCCTGACCCAGACCGCCATAGCCTCCCGATCAAGCCCACGGCCGTCTCCAGTCAACAGAGCACTGCCAATTTTGACAACCCAGCGCCGGGCGTTAGTTACCTTTTCACGCATGCTGCTTTTTCCCATTTGCGGAAAGCTGATCAAACATTGTCTATTCCATTGGCCTGTTAGTCGCCGCCAACAAACCCGCTTATTACGCTGATCCGCCATAACCCCTGGATTCCCGCCTGCGCGGGAATGACGGCGAGGCCTAACCGCATCATTGTCCATCTGCGCGGGAATGACCCTGATACCTCTTGCATCATCGCCTGCCTTCGCGGGAAGGACAGTGAGGCGGAATTGCATCGTTGCGTGCCTGCGCGGTAATGATAGTGATACCCCGCGGGAATGACTGAGAGGCCCTACCTGCATCATTGCCCAGCTACACGGGAATGACGTTGGCGACCTGCCCGCGTCGTTGCCCGCCATCCCACCAATTCTCCCAAAACCCCGTCATCCCCGCGAAGGCGGGGATCCAAAGGCGAGCAACGCAATCCGCCTGCTAACAACCCTTACATCACGTTCACGTCATCAACGAACGTAGATAATCTCCGGACCGTCTTCGTCGTCATCATCCGTATCGTCTTCATCGTCCTCGTTATCCAGCAAACCCTGCTTGCGCTGCGCCCGACGGTCATCCAACGATTGAATGTGAGCGCGAGCTTCGTCTTCAATAGCCTTATCCAGTCCGGCCATTTCAGCAGCATATTCTTCATCGTCCTCAAGCCGCTGAACCCGCTCGTCCAGCCAGTTCATTGCTGCCTTGGCCAGTTCCTCTGTGCCTTGCCGTTCCGCAGCTGAAATGACGAACACCGGACCTTCCCACTCTAGCTTCTCAACCACATCATCCAGGATGGCCTGCTGCTCGTCTTCCATCAGCTGGTCGCACTTGTTCAGCACCAGCCAGCGTTCACGCATTGTCAGCGAAGGGCTGAACTTGCCGAGCTCATGGATAATGGTTTCCACCGACTCAGCTGGGTCACCGCCGTCCGGTGGCGCCATATCGACCAGATGCAACAACAGTCGGGTACGTGAAAGATGCTTGAGGAAACGTGTCCCCAACCCTGCACCCTCGGCCGCACCGGCTATAACACCAGGAATGTCCGCGATCACGAAACTGCGCAACTGACCTACGTCCACTACACCCAGATTGGGCACCATGGTGGTGAACGGATAATCGGCTACTTTTGGCTTGGCGGCGGAAATCGCCCGGATCAAGGTACTTTTGCCTGCGTTAGGCAGACCCAACAGACCAACGTCGGCCAACACCTTCAACTCAAGCTTCAGGTCACGCTGATCGCCCAGACTGCCCTGGCTGGTCTGACGCGGCGCGCGATTGACGCTGGACTTGTAGCGCGTATTGCCCAAGCCATGGAACCCGCCCTGGGCGACCAGCAGACGCTGGCCAGGCTCGGTCAGGTCGCCAATGATTTCCTGGGTCCCGGCATCGATGACCGTAGTGCCGATAGGCACAGGCAGGAACATGTCCTCACCCTTGGCGCCGGTGCAATCCTTGCCCCGTCCATTTTCGCCACGCCTGGCATTGAACCGACGCGTATAACGGTAATCGACCAACGTATTGCAGTTATCCGCAACTTCAAGATAGATCGAGCCGCCATCACCACCGTCACCGCCGTCAGGTCCGCCCTTGGGAATAAATTTTTCCCGGCGGAAGCTCATGCAACCGTTACCACCATCTCCGGCCTTGACCGTGATGGATACCTCATCAACAAATTTCATCTTGCTCCCTCCCTGACGGGATGGGTGGAATTGATAGAATCAAGCTACAAACAAAAAAGCCCCGTCGCAAGACAGGGCTTCTTCAAATCCACCAAGGTATCAGACAGCAGCTACGACGTTAACGTAGCGACGGCCGAAAGCGCCCTTGACTTCGAATTTGATCACGCCATCTGCCTTGGCAAACAGAGTGTGGTCCTTGCCCATACCGACGTTCTTGCCGGGGTGGAACTCAGTGCCGCGCTGACGAACGATGATGTTGCCAGCTGTTGCTACCTGGCCGCCGAACAACTTGACGCCCAATCGTTTGGATTCTGAATCGCGACCGTTGCGCGTGGAACCGCCTGCTTTTTTGTGTGCCATGGGTATTTATCTCCTCAATGGGCTTAGGCAGAGATGCCAGTAATCTTGATTTCGGTGTACCACTGACGGTGGCCCTGACGCTTCATGTGGTGCTTGCGGCGACGGAATTTGATGATGCGGATCTTGTCGCCACGGCCGTGGGAGTTGATCTCGGCAGTCACAGTAGCACCATCGATAACCGGAGCACCGATGGTAACGTCGTCGCCATTGCCGATCAGCAGCACGCGATCAAATGAAATAGTGGAACCGGTTTCGGCTTCCAGCTTTTCGACTCTCAGGAACTCGCCTTCGGCGACTTTGTACTGCTTGCCACCGGTAACAATTACTGCATACATGTTGTTTTCTCCGTAATCCTGCTCACCCGGCGCTTAGGAATAATGGTTAGTGGCCGGCATGGCTGCAAGTGAACCCGCCTATCGGGCCCGACCTTGCCATTGTCAAAACAGGGATGCTGTAAATCTGGTTTTCAGGGGCGGGGATTTTACGCAGATACCCAGCGCTACGCAACCTTTATTAGGTATCTGAAAATACAGCCAGAACCCGCTTTTCTTGACAGCAAAGGGCCCGCCGCCTAGCATGCCGCGCATCCCTTTAGAAAGCGTGTATCAATGACCACCCTGCCTTTTTACACTGCAGTTACGGACGACTTCGAGGCCGTCAATCAGCTGATCATACGCCAGCTGCACTCACGTGTCCCTCTAGTGGAAAAGATAGGCAATTACATCATCGGGGCGGGTGGAAAAAGATTACGTCCGCTGGTGGTGCTGCTTTCAGCGCGGGCCTGCGGCCTGGATGATCCAAAACAGCACAGCCTGGCGGCCATTATCGAATTTCTGCATACCGCGACGCTGTTGCATGACGACGTCGTGGACACCTCCGACCTGCGACGCGGCCGGTCCACTGCCAACTCGCTGTGGGGCAATGCACCAAGCGTACTGGTCGGTGATTTCCTTTATTCCCGCGCGTTCGAAATGATGGTCGAAATGGCCGACATGCGCATCATGCGCGTGCTCGCCAACGCGACCAACGTTATTGCAGAAGGGGAGGTTTTACAGCTTTCCAAGGTACGCGACGCCAATACCGACGAAGCCACCTATTTTGAAGTGATCCGCAGCAAGACCGCGATGCTGTTCGAAGCCTCCGCCCATACCGCTGGCATGCTGGCCAAAGCATCTGATGAGCAAACCGAGGCGTTGAGGCAGTATGGCAATGCGTTGGGCATAGCCTTTCAGCTTATTGACGATGTACTGGATTACAGCGGTGATGCCGCCGCCATGGGTAAGAACGTCGGCGATGATCTGGCCGAAGGCAAGCCGACATTGCCGCTGATCTATGCCATGCGCGAGGGCACACCTGAGCAGGCACAGCTGGTTCGGCAGGCGATTCAGAAAGGCGGCATGGAAAACATTGCGCCCATTCAAGCGGCGGTAAGAGATAGCGGCGCACTGGAATATACCGAGCGCATGGCGCGCGCTCAACGTGACGAAGCCGTTCGCCTGTTGCAGATATTGCCTGCCTCCGTATACCGCGACTCGCTGGAACAGCTGGCGCGTTTTGCGGTAAACCGCAGCTTTTAAACGCTTCCCAGAACCGCGCTCCAGCACCCCACCTGCTCGTTTTCCATAGCGCCCTCCCGCTTGCCGCCCCCCCATAACCGTCATCCCTGCGTTCCCGTATCGTCGCCCCGACACAGTCGTTCCCGCCGCCCCCGAAGACCGCACCGCCCTCGCCTCCGTAATCGTCGCCCCCCGGTGTTGATCCGGTCACATAGGTAACACCAAAGTACAATTGCCAACGATCAAACTCCAGCGGTTCCAGTTCTATGTACCTGTTACCTATATGCCCGGTTTGGTGTGTAACCCATGTGCCCGGTTAATACCTTCAAGCCCTGGATTCCCGCGTTCGCGGGAATGACGACGGGGGGGGGGCCAATCATCTCCGTATGGCTGCACCTAGTGACCGGCTTTGCGGTTGTGCCCCAGATGTCGCCTTGACCGTCACCCCCGCATACGCGGGGATCCATGTCTATTTACTATCACGAAGGATTACCAGGGGGCCGTCACCCCCGCGTAGGCGAGGATCCAGGGGGCGGTGTATGAAGCTCCGTTCAAGCCCTGGATTCCCGCCTTCGCGGGAATGACGGGTGGGAGCGGGATGACGGGTGGGGATGATAGTGCGTGAGCGGGATGACGGGTGGAGCGGGATGAGAGGGTGGGAACAGAAACGAGAGTGTCGAAGCGAATGTGCGGAGCAAGCCTGTCATCAACCTGCCCCTATCGGCCATCCTCGCCCCCTCACAGCACCTTCAGCAACTCGATATCAAACACCAGGGCGCTGTGCGGCGGAATGCTGCCGGCGGCACGCGCGCCGTAGGCCAGCTCAGAGGGAATATACAACCGCCATTTCGCCCCTTCCTTCATCAACTGCAACGCCTCAGTCCAACCTGCAATCACGCCACCCACCGGGAACTCCGCCGGCTGGCCACGCTTGTAGGAGCTGTCGAAAACTTCGCCATTGATCAGCGTGCCTTCATAGTGAGTTTGAACAGTGGAGCTGGCGGCCGGCGTTGCCCCAGTGCCTTCGTTGATTACTAGGTATTGCAATCCTGAGGGCAGCGTCACAACCCCTTCACGCTGACCATTCTGCGCAAGATAATCAATACCAGCCTGGCCCGCAGCACGAGCAGTCTGTTCAGCCGCCGCATGCATCTTTTCCTGCAGCCCCTGGAATGCCGCCTGCATGGCCGCTTCGTCGACCTGGCTCGGTTGCTGATTGAATGCATCGCGCAATCCGGCGAGTACCAGGTCCAGTTCGAGGTCAGGAATGCTGCTTGACACCAGTTGGTCACCCATCTGACGGCCAATGCCGTAGCTGACACGCTGCTCGTCAGTATTGAAATTGTTGCTCATGGCGGTTCTCCGCTAGGAAATTTAGCCGTAAAGCCTGACACAATACGCGGTCGAATTCACCAATCCAGACTAACTAACCTGTAGCACGCCCGCCTGGAATCTTTCCTGAGCATCATCTTGCCCCTCACTCCTCCATTATTCGCCCGCATCAGTTTGCAGCCACTCCCATTATTCATCGTCACCCTCACATCCGTTTTTTATCACTCCCCCATTTATTCACCGCCAACTCACATCCATTTTCCATCACTCCCTCATCGTTCACCGTCACCTCCACATTATTCACCGTCACCTCCGCATCGTTCACCGTCACCTCCGCATCATTCACTTTCATCCAGCATTTATGCACCGTCACCCCTTCTCTACTCACCGTCACCCCCGCGAAGGCGGGGGTCCATAACCTCTAAACCCAACCTCAACCGCCGAGAACGCAACGCGCTTCATCTCCCGATCGACAAACCAAGCAGAGTTTCCCCAAGCATCCTGCATTTAGGTTAAAATGCGGCGCTTTCGGCCCCACTCCAACCGAGACCCCGCCATGCTGGAAAAGCTCTTCCAACTCAAAGCCCACGGCACCACTGTGCGCACAGAAATTCTGGCGGGCGTGACCACTTTCCTGACCATGGCGTATATCGTTTTCGTCAATCCGATGATGATGGCCGATGCCGGTATCGACCCAGGCGCAGCCTTTGTCGCCACCTGCCTGGCCGCAGCCATCGGCTCGCTGATCATGGGCTTGTGGGCCAACTATCCGATCGCCCTGGCACCCGGCATGGGACTCAATGCTTTCTTCAGTTACACCGTGGTTGGTTCCATGGGTTATAGCTGGCAAGTGGCCCTTGGCGCCGTGTTCATCTCCGGCTTCCTGTTTTTCCTGTTGAGCATCTTCAAGATTCGCGAATGGATCATCAACAGCATCCCGATGCCACTGCGCTCGGCCATCGCAGCGGGTATCGGTCTGTTTCTGGCATTGATTGCCCTGAAAAACGCCGGGTTCGTTGTGGATCATCCGGCCACCTTGTTAACCCTGGGCGATCTCACTCAGCCTGCCCCGTTGTTGGCTGGGCTGGGGTTCGCCGTCATTGTGGCTCTGGCTTACCGCAAAGTTACCGGAGCAGTGATGATTGGGATTCTGCTGATCACAGGCATCAGTCTGCTCGCCGGTATAACCCAGGCAGATGGCTTGGTATCTGCCCCGCCCAGCCTGGCCCCGACTTTCATGGAGCTGGATATTCGTGGTGCGATGGAAATCGGCCTGGTCAGCGTCATTTTCGCCTTTTTGTTCGTGGATCTGTTTGATACGTCCGGCACCCTGATCGGCGTTGCGCAACGGGCCAATCTGGTCGACCAGGACGGCAAGATGCCGCGGCTGGGTCGCGCGCTGATGGCCGACAGTACCGCCACCATGGCAGGGGCCGCTCTGGGCACCTCCACCACTACCAGCTACATCGAATCTGCCGCCGGCACTGCGGCAGGCGGCCGCACCGGTATGACTGCCTGCGTCGTTGCCCTGCTGTTTCTCCTGTCGCTGTTCTTTTCTCCTCTGGCCGGTGCTGTTCCTGGCTTCGCCACGGCCCCGGCGCTGTTGTTTGTCGCGGTGTTGATGACCGGAGGCCTGCTGCAGGTCGACTGGAATGACCTGACGGAAGCCGCCCCGGTATTGATTACTGCGATCATGATGCCGCTAACCTTTTCAATCGCGAACGGGATCGCGCTGGGCTTTATTTCCTGGGTCGCGATCAAGCTGCTGGCCGGACGCTGGCGCGACCTGAACCCCAGCCTTTATCTACTGGCCGGACTATTCATCATCAAACTGGCGTTGTTCAACTAATGGGCCTGCAATTCGATCCAACCAATTACGACCAGCAACTTGACGCAAAGCGTGAACGGCTGATCGCCCTGTTGGCGCCCTTCGGTGCCCCGGAACCCGAGGTTTTTTCCTCCGACCCCGAACATTTCCGTCTTCGCGCCGAGTTCAGGTTGTGGTACGAAAACGGCCAGCCCTACTACGCCATGTTCGAGCAAGGGGACAAGCGCAAGCCCGTGCTCATTGATCAACTGCCGATTGCCAGCCGACGCATCAATGAATTGATGGGGCCGTTACTGGAGGCCTGCAAGAAAGAGCCGGTGCTGGGCAAAAAGCTGTTTCAGGTGGAGTTTTTGACCACGCTGAGCAACGAAGCGTTGGTAACGCTCTGTTATCACCGACCGATCGACGAAAACTGGGACGAAGCGGGACAACGCCTTGCCAAGCAGCTCGGCATCATGCTTATCGGCCGTAGCAGAGGTCGCAAGCGCGTTCTGCAGCGCGATCACGTAAAGGAAGAGCTGGCCGTAGCTGGCCGCACCTGGCGCTATCAGCAGGTGGAAGGAGGCTTTACCCAGCCTAACGGCAAGGTAAACCAGCACATGCTCTCGTGGGCGCTGGATGCAGCGGGACAAAACGAAGATGATCTGCTGGAACTGTATTGCGGCAACGGCAATTTTACCCTTCCCTTGTCCACCCGCTTCCGCCGCGTCCTGGCCACGGAACTGGCCAAGCGCTCGGTTTATTCGGCCCTGGAAAATCTCGAGGCCAACGGTATCGAAAACGTTACCCTGGTGCGTCTCGCCAGCGAGGAAGTGACAGAGGCCTTGACCGGCGTGCGCGAGTTTCGCCGGCTGCAGGGAATTGATCTCGCCGGTTTCGACTTTGGCACCGTGTTCGTCGACCCACCGCGCGCAGGGCTTGATCCGGCAACGCTGGAACTGGTGAAGGGCTACAAGCGGATTTTGTACATCTCATGCAATCCCGAGACGCTTGCCGCAAACCTCGCCGAACTCAATGTTAGCCATCGCGTAACGCGTTGCGCATTGTTTGACCAGTTTCCCTATACGCATCACATGGAAAGTGGGGTTTTGCTGGAGCGGCGCTGAGGCCTTTGAGGTCGCCGCATCGATAGCGTCTGAGCCTGGGACTGTCGAGCGCCAGCTCGATACTCAAAGCTGCCAGGCAACACCGCATCCTAAGGGTAGCTCCGCAGGATCAAGCTGGTGCTTGACCGTCCCGGGAAAAGCAAGACCAAGTCCCGCACTGTTTTCGCGCAGTTGTCATATTGCTCCTATACTGCTTCCAACGGCCAAGCAAAATAACAACCTGGGCCGGTATTGAGCAGGGTGCGGAACAGCAATGGCCCATGATCTGTTTCTTTATGAAAGTATTAGCGCGCGGCTGCGCAGTCATATTCGTCAGGGTAGCTACCAGGCTGGAGAACGCCTCCCGTCCACTCGCACCTTAAGCCGGCTGTTTCAGGTAAGCGTCAACACAGTCACTCAATGTTTCCGGCAACTCGAAGCCGATGGCTTCATTGAAGTGCGCCCTCGCTCTGGCGTATTTGTCGCCGATGAAGTACCCGATTCACGCAAGCTACCTGAGCTACCGCATTTCCCCCTGTTACCTGTGGAAGTATCACTGAGCGAAGAAATCCTCCATTACATGGAACCCCACAGGCAGCTTGAACTCGCGCATTTGGGTATCGCTCTGCCCAGCCCGGATATCATGCCCATTGATAGAGTGTTGCGTACCTTTCGCGACGTAACCCGCAAGCACGCCCGGGACACCTGGGATTATATGCACCCCCACGGGCATGAGCGGTTTACCCACCAACTCTCCAGACGCAGCCTCAAATATCCGGTACCGATTACCACCGAAGACATCATCGTCACCAATGGCTGCATGGAGGCGATTGAACTGGCGCTACGCACCGTTACCCAGCGAGGCGACACGGTCGCCGTTGAGACCCCCGCTTATTACGGCTCCCTGTTAGCTCTGGATGTGATGCAGCGTCGGGCACTGGAGATACCCACCCATTATCGGGACGGCGTTTGTCTCTACTCACTGGAGCAGGCATTCAAGCGCGGCCAGGTGCGAGCATGTCTGCTATCGACAAACGCTCAAAATCCGCTTGGTTTCACCATGTCCCCGGAGCGCAAACGCAAGCTGGTGCAGCTGTCGACCACCTACGGCGTGCCTATCATCGAAAATGACATTTGGGGCGATACCGTATATGAAGGCGAGGCGCTTCCTGCCAAGGCCTATGACGAAGCAGGCATGGTGATTTACTGCAATTCGTTTTCAAAATCACTGATGCCTGGCTTGCGACTCGGCTGGGTTGCCCCGGGGCGTTTTCATCATCGGCTACGCGAGCTTAAACAGATCAGCAGCATTACCACCGCCTCCGCACCTCAGTTGTTGATGGGCAGACTGATGGAGAGCGGTTTCTATGCGCAGCACATCCAGCATCTTCGTCGAGAGCTCGCCAAACAGACCCGCGAAACAGCTGACCTGGTGCTTGAAGGCTTCCCGGCCGGCACCCGAGTGGACAGCCCGACCGGCGGTTGCGTGCTCTGGGTTGGCCTCCCTTACAGAATGGACTCACGAATTTTGTTTGATCAGGCGTTGGCTGCAGGCATACATACCTTCCCTGGCAGCGTGTTTTCCGCGGGCTCCCGGCACCATAACTACCTGCGCCTGAACGCGGGCAGTCCGGTAACGGAGCGTATAAAAGCCGCCATCCTGCAGCTGGGCGAATTGGCTACAAAGCTGTGAACCGGCACCACTTCGGTGAATTAACAGGCGCTGCATCCAGCGCCTGCCTACCGCTTCGGAATCAAGGCACCCGTGACAATCCGGTGTAGTCATCGCTATAACAAGGGCTGTCTCCACAGACGTTCACCACCGCACCATCGGATTTCATGAATTCCGATTTTTGCAACCGGGCGGCAACGGTATTACGGGGGGAATCATGGGGATCACTTCCTACTGTGACGTCCGGACCTTTGTTGATTGACGGCGGGAACGGGTTGCCGTCGCCGGTATTCGGATCCACATCCCCAGAATCCCAGACCATGATCGCATGCCCATCATGTGGGTATTGCTCAATCAGCGGAATCGCAAAATACGGATTGCTGTCAGGATGTTCCCCCAGGCGAACCGTAGGCTCATGAATCGCCGCTCCGATGGTGCGGGCCATGATTTCAGCGCTCCATTGCGTAACCTGATAGTCGCCCAACGCGACGTGCAGCAGCACGGCCTTGTCAGTGGGCGTGTTGGGTAGGTGATCCCCCGCCAGATGACTCAGGTATCCATTGTTTTCTGCCCGATCCCAGAGCATCTGCATAAGCGAAAAGGTCAAGGAGCGGTCCAGATCGTCCTGGTAGGCCTGATAGAGAATAAATCCAAAGCGTTGTGCGAATGGGCCGTATCGACGCAAAAGCAGGCTGTAGTTGCTGCCCGGGACGCCCAGCACTCCCCGATGAATGTTGGGCGCAGTGGCGACCAGCGCGCCGCCCAGAATACCTCCCTGGCTGTTGCCATCGTAGAAGACCTCGGAGGGGTCGTATATCAATGTCTCGGCAGCACCATGACGAAATTCCGAAGCGGACTGAAAGCCCTGCGGATGCCGCAGGAGTTCAGCCAGGAACATGGCATTCAAGATACCCTGTTGGCTGCGGTCCAATTGCTGCGGCAACAGGGTAATGTCAGCCAGAATGCGATGTATCGTGCCGGCTATAAAATCTTCGGTGGCCATGCCCACCCAATCCGTGGCACAGAACATGACATTGTGCTCAGTCTGCATGGCTCGTACGTTACCGGAACGAAACTCACCCCCAGGCCCCTCTCCAAAAAGACCATGGCCGTATAATGCGGCACGCCCAGGATTGACGGGGCTATCCGGATCGGTGAAATCGGCGACGGTGGTAACCGGCACCTGGCAGCGATAACGGGCGGTGAACGTATCCGACCCATTCAGTACCTCCGGCAAGGCGTCCGGCCCTTCGCTACCATAATTGAAACTGGCCCCCGATGGCCCGCCGGGCTGGTTGAGATAATTAGGTACCTGGAAGGTGCCGCTGATGCCTCGACTCAATCCGTCCCGTACGCTCCCTTCAATGATCGGACCCGCCGTATCAACGGTAAACACCGGCGCACCCCCGCCCAGCCGGGCGAACGCATCGTCCCGTATCGTCAGTAGACGCTCGGTAAGTGATTGCTGACTGGCAATAGTGAAGTCCCACGCCAGTACCAGGTCATCACGCTCCACGCCTTGCTCCGCCAGGCGCCCGAAAATGTCTTCCATCGACTCGCGGCGTGCTTCAAAGGCTTCTATACCGGTGTCGATATCATCTCGGTATGCGCGGAATAGAGGATTGACGTCCAGGGCTTCGCCTTCGGCGTTTTTGGCATTTCGAATAGCGACGATATAGCGCTGGCCTTCGATAAAGTTCTTGGCCGGGCGAATGATCAGTGCCTGGCGGCTGCTGTCTTCGGCGTTCGCATCCAACTCTGTCCAGATCAGATGCCGTTCGCCCGTGTCGGCATTGATGATCAGTATCGGAGCGTCGGCATCCAGTGACGCCTCAATATCGCCTATCCGCACGGCGCCGGTTTGATCGAGATCGATACCCGGCAAATGCGCCAGCACCATCGATCCCGGGGAAAACCCGTCGTTGCGATTCCATTCTGTGGGATCTATAGGTGTTTGGCCGCTCGTTTCGACCCCCTGGGGAGCTAGCTGGCTTGGCGGAATGGACACCGGTTGCGCGACCGGCATCGCCTGAGGGTCAAGATTGACCCGCAGGCCTGTCTCGGTCCCGGCATCAGTTCGCGTATAAAAATTGTTAGGGAAGGGATAGAGACAATGGCTGGCAACCGTGAGATCACAAAATGCTGCGGTGGTCTCGTCGAGCTCTGACAAATCGATGGTTTCCGGCGCCTCCGGGACCTCGGATCGATCATCTGAGTCGGAACTGGAATCCAGACACCCGTGCAGCAGCATGACGCTGCAGGCCAGTGCTGATAGAGCCCGTTTACTAAACATAAGCTATGTCCTTCTTGTTGTTGTGCGGCCCATTCAGCCTAGAACAGCCTAGAAGTCCATAACGACATAAAACAGGCACAGATCCGTCTAAAACATTGAGACAGCTTGCTGGTGTCAATTCTGTGTCAGTCAAATTGTTAAATCTGTACCTGTTTCGCCAGTCGACGCCCGCTTAGCATCAATTTGTCAGAAAACCACAACAACAAGGCTTCGGCCACCCGAGGGACCAATCATGACCCCCATGAAACGTCACGTACTGCCTTGCGCTTTGAGCGTTTTAACCTTGGCACTTGCCGGCTGCCTGGACGGCTCGGATTCCGAATCTGACAGAGACAGCGGCGGAGGCCCGGGTGGCCAGCCGAATCTGACGCTGAGCATGCTATCGAGTAACCCGAACCAGGTCAGCGGCGACAGTGTACTGGTCACCATAGAAGGCGATGCCGATCTCACCGACGAGGAACTGGCCGATCTGGAGTTCTGGATCAACGATCAGCAAGCCGAGCCCGTCCGGCTGGTGCGCCGCAATGGCCAAGTGGAAATCTTGCTCAGCGGAATACAACCCGGCGATAACCAGTTGGAACTTCATCATACTGACCACGGCCCGCTCAACAGCATGACGCTGACCAGTTACCCGGTCACCGGACCAATGTTTTCCGGCCCGCAGCAATATCCATTTGTGTGCACATCGGTTTCGGAGCTTGGCAAACAGCCCCTGGTGGACACCGATAGTGAACCTGGATTTCCTGTATACGATGCCAATGGCGATCAGATCGGACTCAGCAAAGATTGTTCGATAGAGCCCTTTGTGACGTTCGTTTATCGCACCACCGACGGAATTTACCAGCCTCTTCCGGAGGACGGCTCAAGACCCGCCGATATGGCAACCACAACGTTAACCGACGGAAGAGAAGTTGATTTCGTTATCCGCTGGGAGCGCGGAACCATCAACCGCTTTCTCTACAGCTTCGCTACATTGGCCACGGCAGGCGATGCGGCGGACGCCGCTGCTACCGACAAATGGAACGGCCGTCTGCTGTTTCAGTTCGAAGGAGGCGTTGCTATCGGTCATACGCAGGGCCGCGTCAGCGGCAGAGCGCTGGCCCCCGAAGTGCTGGGCCAGGGTTACGCGGTAATCTACTCCTCCGGCACACGTACTAACGCACACTACAATTTGCAGGTAGGCGGCGAAACAGCACTTATGGTCAAGGAACACTTCGTCAAGCGTTTTGGCTCACCGGACTACACGGTCGCGATTGGCGGCTCGGGCGGCGCCATTCAACAATACGTGTACTCGCAGAATCACATCGGCCTACTGGATGCAGGCGTTCCTCAGTATGCCTACCCCGACATGGTCACCCAGACCATTCACATAGGCGACTGCGAGTTGCTGGAACATTACATGGACGTCACCGACGGTAACAATGTGCTCTGGCACACCACCAAGAACCGCAGCCTGCTGGTGGGCCTGAATGCAACCGACGATTATCCAGACCCATTCGCCGACGCCAAGACCATGCTTGGCTACGGTACTGCGCCAGGTATGACCGAGTGCATACCCGCCTGGCGCGGCCTGACTCCCTTGGTCATGAACCCACTTTTCGGTCAGGTCGCCAATCAAGCGCAGATGCAACCGCCAAGCGTCATGGCCAATGTGAACTGGACGCACTATGACGACCTGCGCAATATCTACGGCGTTGATGAGAACGGTAATCCCCGAACCCTGTTTGACAACGTAGGCGTCCAGTATGGGCTGGAAGCTTTTGTCAGTGGAGATATTACCCCTGCGGAATTTCTAAAACTGAATTCCCAAGTCGGCGGGTGGAAGCAACCCGAGGATATGGTTCAGGAAGGATTTCCCTTCATCGGCTCTCTCGCAGATGTGATGGCAGACCCGGCGGCATTCGACCCATGGAGCCGCCGAAATATGCTGCTCAGCGCGGACGGCGTGGAGCCAGCGCCGCGGACCGAAGGTGACCTGCAAGCCATCCGCGCCGCCTATACGTCGGGAATGGTATTTGACGGACAGCTGAACATTCCGGTTATTGAATGGAGGCACTATCTGGAAGAAGTGCTGGACATGCATAACAGCCACCAGTCCTTCTCAGCTCGTCAACGCATCCGCAATCAAATGGGACATTCCGACAATCAGGTAATCTGGTTTACCGACACTCGGCCTACCGACCTGTCCGATCCTGATCGGCCCCGCCCGAGGGAAGAGTCAGACCAAACCTGGATGGCCCTGGACGTGCTGCATGAGTGGTTGACGAACATGCGCGAAAATCCCGAGCAGAGCATTGCCGAAAGCAAACCCACAGCAGCGGTCGATAGTTGTTTTGAAACGGACGGTGAGCTGATTGCGGCAGGCGATGACGTATGGAACGGCATTATCGATGAGAACCCGGACGGTGCCTGCACCAGCCGATTCCCGACCTACACCACATCCCGAATGGAAGCCGGTGGACCCATCGAGGGCAGCATATTCAAATGCACGCTCAAACCGGTAAGCACTGCGTTGAATGACGGGACTTATGGCAGCTGGACGCCATCATCCGGCGAAGTGGCTGAACTGAATGTGATATTCCCGCAGGGAGTGTGCGATTACAGTCAGCCAGATCAAGGGAGGCCGCAGGAATAGAAGCTGTTGTATTGCCAGGAAGCGCGGCGCGGGGGGATTAGCTAGTTAGGCAAATCCTCGCCGGGCCGATGCTTTTATCAAAAAAATAGACGAACCATCATATCCTGTCGTGGTCAGTATGCCAGATGACAGGAGTCATGACTGACCCGTTTTGTTTGCAAGCTGAGCACCAGCAGTCACAGCAAAACCTGGGTCAGTTTTACAAACATTTCGCGGCCGTCGATGTGGAACTGAGCACGCCTGTATGGTTAATGCTATATGTCCCACAATCATCTGAGGCCATATTTCCCTCGCCGGTGGCATTAAGTACATAGCTATCTGCCGTTTCGGTGGTCACCCCTAAGGAATATCTAACCTTACTGCCCGACGATATGTCATCCGGATAAACCTTCGCCAATGACCCACCGTCCAAATAAGTGCCATTGATCGAGTAATAGCGTTCCAAAGCCTGGGCGGAATTTAACAAAACCGCTCTTGCTTCGGCTCGGTTGCCTTTGCGTACGTGCTCTTCATACGCTGGATAGGCGATTGCCGATAGGATTCCGACAATCACAACAACTATCATTACCTCGATCAGAGTAAAACCTTGCTGATCATTCTTCATCGATCTGCTCCCAGGAAACGCGTTTCTGAGTAGGACGGGTTCCGCAATCTATGGTAATTCCATAGTAATAACAGTTGGTATCGCCTATAAGAAGACCGGATATGGGACGCAGGACGCTGCGATCACTTCGAATGCCGCTACCGTGTGTGTATTTTTTCTTTCCGTCATCAGTGCTGCTCACGAGGGTGCTATCCCCTTCTTCGTATACGCCGCCGTCTCTGTCGTAGTCAAACACGGCGTCCTCAAGCCTTCCTCCGCTAGAAGGCTCCAATGCCATTAACCATCCAATATCAGCCGGATCACAAGGGTCATCGCTAGGCAACAAGGTCCTCACGAACAACTTCTCGTTTATGATCTCTGCCGTTTGTACCACCCGCTCACCTTCCCGGACCGTTCCCCTGGTCAAGAGGTCAATGTACCAGCCAGCTTTTGTATTCCAGTCGATAGCCTCCAGCTTTTCTTCAACAAACCGAGCGTCGATACCAGAGCTCTTAAAGTCGTCGGTCTCGCTAATGATCTTCACAACCTCAAGCGCCGATCTGCTAGCGATATTGCTAGAGCTATTGTTATTTCCCGGCGCCCCACTACCCCATATTCCGTAAATGCTCTGAACATCGGAAATTGCCGGGGCAGTAGCGTCGGCATAGGAACTGAAGCTCCCGGTTCCGAAGAAAACCATAAAGGTATCAGTCTTGGTGGGATGCGCGGTCATAACTGGTCTGACCGTAATAGGCTGAGCCTTGGCGCTTGTACCGGTTCCAGCGCGTGCCTTGAACAGAGGAACCGGGTTATTTTTGTTACCAAAAGCCGTACTGAGAGCACCGTTATTACTAGCGACCATCTTCCATAAATTACCAGCAAGGTCACCTACAAATATCTGACTAACGGCTAACTTCACATTGCCGCCTGGCGCGGAGTAAACATACCCAGGCGACGACATACCGCCTGTTTTAGCAGCAAGGACGTGCTTATCTATAATGACCCCGGTTTCCAGGTTTACAACGTACAGCACAGAGTCAAGCAACGTCCCGTCGCTTTTCTTGCCGTAGCCATTGCCGAATATCGCGGCCCATGTCCCATCTGCCAACAGCCCTACCACGGGCTCCCCAAAGGTATAACCCATATCAGCGTCAGTAAACTCCCATAAAATGTTACTTTTACCGAATGTTGCAGGATTGGTAACATCCAATGCGAATATCGATTTCCCCCCTGCGCCCAAGCCTCCCAGCAGGACGGTGCGCCATGCCTTTGAGGAGCTGGTGGGCGTGGAAATAAAGGCATCATGCTCGTGCAACTTGCCATCTACATAAAAACGATGATTGTAATCTTCATCGGCCAAGGCACTAATTTGACTGCCAACCCCATAGGGCATGAAGGCAAAAAGTTCACCACCGGTCTCGCCGTTAAAGGCATGCAAATACCCGCTATTGGAGCCCGCAAAGACTACAGGGTCCCTGGCTTTCTTTTGCTTGAGGTAATCCGGATACCCGGCTATGGCAGTCCTGGAAGGCAAATAACCAAAGTCCTTTCGATTAACTACTAGAACGCTGGAATTAACAATATCGCCCAGCAAGCTCTCTCGCTTACGTAACTCACCGCTTGGTAATTCGTCTACACGAGATCCTCTGATGTAGTTGAAAACTGACTCATCATTATCGAAAAAAGCCTTATTGACGTTAGCCCAAGTCATGCTTACACCTTTACCTGCCCCAAAGGCTGAGCCGGTAAACAAGTTACGATTAGTTGGCGAAATTTGCCCAGCAGCTTCCCATTTCGGTGTATATACCAGGCGCGTGACAGGGCCAAATTCACCCTCATCAGTTACTTCAACAGGGGTAGACGCCGACAAGCTGCCCGTCCAATCTTCGCTGTTATAACTCGCCTCGTAAATTAGTGTCTCCTCACTGATCCGCGCCGAACTGGAGGAGCCGGGTGTGTTACTTAGAGATAGATTCAAAATTGAGACGAGGCTCTGCGATAAAGCATCGGCAAACTCTTTCGGGTCTTGAGCGTTAAAGAACGCACCACGGCCGTTTGCAGCTGCATGCACTAAATCCAGCAGCCGCGCACGATTGGCCTCTCCGCTCGGAGAATCGTCTTCCGGCTCAGGATTTGGCCACGTCAAATCACCTTCGCGACTATCTACCACAGCCGCGAAAGCGTCTTCAGGCGTAGGAGTTAACTCGCCCGCCAATCCCAGTCCAACGCCAAAAGTGATCATGTGCTGCTGGTTCTGCTTATTGAGCGTATTAACCGGCACCTTGTCAGGCTGTCCCGGTAACAGATCTGTTTGCCAATAGTATTTAGCCACGTCTGCCAATGTGTTAGCGACGCCATCGTTATCCACATCAGCGCGCGCTGCGGTCGTACCCGCCTGAGCACCGTTCCAATACCCGTCCGTGGTCAAGATGGTGTAACTCTGGCGGCAGCTATAGTTCTCGCCGCCAGCCTCTCCCGGAGTAGTGCTCCAAGGGCCCTGGTCGTCCTCACGGGAATAGTATTGTCCTGCATCATCAAGCGCTTTGCGCAGCGGGGTGGATCCCTCAGGGTTCATATTTCGTATCCAGCTGAAAAAGCTGTCCCTGGCTGCGCCTTCGAACTTTCTAACGCCCCTGATCACCGTATCAGTATCGCTACCATCGACTGAATTACCTTGTGCATTAATGGAGCCATATCCAACGCGTATCGCCTCGGTTTGAGGAAAAAACGCCTCACTCACACCCGATTTTGCCGCAAGAATTCTCGTTCTGTAGTAGGAAAACCAGTTCGCAAAATTGGTCCGGTTCGATGCATTGCTACCGATATTGACCTGATCATAACAAGCGTTGTCGTAACGACGAGAAAAGTCGCACGAATTTTTGAATGTATAGTAGCGCCCCCCCCCATCGGTTCCTATCACTACGCCGCGATGACCGTCACCCCAACCGAGAGCATAATCATCCATAATCCCACGGAAATTGGACGACAGGTTTATAGTCGTTCCAGACTGAGCGTAACCATTCAGATAGGCAGCCGAATAGCTGGCCGCCGGGTAGCGAGTACCATCAGACTTGATTGGCGGCGTGTAAGTAATCGCAGGATTATAATAAACGGTGTTATATGCACTGGACATGAAATAGCGGTTATTTACCTCATCACAATAAACCGTTTTCACTCCCGCATAGGGGTTCAAGTAATAACAGTTACCTCTTAATTGAGACATCATATCGTCTGGCATATAACCCCAGCGCATTGAGCCTGAGTCATCCAGCAAAAACATCACGTTTGGCTCTACCTGCCCCCCCAATTCGAGCGGGGTCTGGGCGGGCTCGAACGCGGAAGCGGCGGCAGAAAAAAATAGGCTGGCAGTTAGCAGGCTCTGCGCAGTAAAAGACAAGAATGACTTATTCATATGTTTCTCCGAATTCCATTTAAGCCAGCCGTTATTCAAGGCTCGGATCACTCGATATCCTTGATCACTACGTAGGTGCTACGTAGGGTCGCCGAAGCCCCTGTACTACCAAAACCTTCAGCGTCTACTTTGAATAACAACCCTCGCGGCGAATCCTGATGACAGGCACTGGCACCGCCTGGACCTGCAGCCTCACCCGTTTCAATACAAATCTCCGGGGCGTCCAACAAATCACTTTGAGACGTTCTTTCCGCAGCGAGCGCTGCGTAATAACTAGTAACCGTACAAGTGGGCGTACTAGGAGCGCGTTTCAAACCAGCTGGCGCTTTCCAATCATCAGCGCCGATCACGCAATTAACAGCATCAGCAGGCCGAAGCTCCGGATATTCTGAAACCTCGGAAATTACATCTTGTGCCATTAATTCACCAACCCGCAATGCCGCTTCAGCTGCCTGAAACGCCACATTCTGATCTCTTGCGCCGCCAACGATGCGCTCTTGCATGGTGCTGTTGGACATGGCCGAGACCCCTAGAAACGTCATCGCCAATAGCAGAATCAGGCAGATAAGCAGCACCGACCCTCGCTGGTTAACCCTTGGCATCAATGTTTTACGCATGTTCAATTCACCCTGTTCCTGATGGCAGCCACAGTACTGTATACCTCTCTGAACCTTCCATCTGAAGGCACAGCATTGCCGCCAAAGTCGATTGACTGACTTTCGGTTCCCAACGCACTGGTATCGGATACCAGCAACAGCTCCAAGCGGACGGCGCGAACTTCTGCCCATTGATCAGCAGCGGTTATCTCATTAGCTCGCTTGTAATCCAGCTCGGCGCCGTTGGGGACTCCGTAGAACGCCCGCATATCCTCGACACCATCAACAAGATCAACGATTGACGCGGAAGGATTGGTGGCCAGGTTATTTCGTACTGCCAACGCCCGAATTGGAAAGCCTGCAGCGTCGGTCAAGCCGGTATTGCGAACGAGATAGGATTGGTTGGAGAAACCCATAACCCTGGCGCCATCGTCAAAAACCACGCCTCCAAGCTTGTTGCTTACCACGTTGGCGGGACCTGAATGGTTAATAGTGATGTTGCCCCCGGCAGAGGGACTGTTATTGACTGAAAAAATGACTGCTTGCTTAAAATCGACCAGCATCAACACCGAGCCCTTCTTCATGCTGTCGCAGAATTTGCTGGCTTTGAAGTTTGCCGAATTGGGCTTGTAAACCCCGTCCAGCTGCGCGTCACAGCTATCGGTTCCGCCTATGGTTACGATATCCGAACCCGGTATCGCGTCGCCTGATGAAGGCGCGATTTCGCCGAACAATCCGCTCACCAGATAGCCGTCACAGGTATCTTTGTCGACCATGCAGGCCGTGGGGGTAGCACCGATGCTGAATTCAAGGCCTGTACCCGCTTCACGTAGCTCTCTGGCCATATATTGCAACGCCAGACGCCCAGATTCCTGGACCTTGGACATGCCCTCCTGAAGCCGGAAAGTGATGCTGTTGCTGAGATAGACTTGAATCACGGCGCCAGTCAATACCAGACCGATGATCAATGAAACCATGAGCTCAACAAGGGTGACGCCTTTTTGCCTATGCTTGGTCATGGTCTACATCCTGGTGACGATTGAAATTGTCTGGCTCGCGCCATCTTGCAGGCGTTCTTCGCTCCAGTTGACGGTAATGGTCACTCGGTTTCCCTCAATGTCCACTGAGCCGCCTCCAGAAGGAAGCTGAGCACGGACATTTTCCAACCAATCGGCTAGATCAGCCACTTCAGGGTCTTCACAGGACGTTGCTGGTGGCTTGGGGGCGCATTCTTCAAGCGAGAACTTATCAAGATCTACACCGTCGGGTCTGGCACGCATCCGGTCTGCCATCTCCGAAGCCAAAAACACAGCGTGGCCGCGTACCGAGGCGCTTTCATTGAAACGGATCGAGTTGAGTTGCATACCCGCCAAACCAAGCAGCCCGACCGAAAAGATCACGACGGAAACCAATATTTCGATGAGCGTTACGCCTTTCTGCTTCCGGTTCATGAGCATGCCCCTGCCAACGACCTGATCCTACCTATGCCGTTTACGCTGATGGTTCGGTTCGCCTCGCAATATTTTTCGAAGGTTATCGTCAGGCTGACTTCTGTGCCGGCGTCCTGTCCTCTCACTTGTCCTTGGGTGGTAAAAATGAGCCCAGCGGCAGGAATGGAGTTGGCTGTCAATTTCATGCCGTCCCGGGGCGACGGGAAACAACGCAAAGCGTCCGCAGCCGCACAATTGGCAGGGTTGCCGGTGCCTACCACCCAGCTCTTGTCGCCCAGTTGCTTCAGTCTCACGGGCTCGCCGCGATTTATCGCTTCGGACCGCGCATAATTGAGCATGTCCCGATATAGATTGACCTGTGAACGGGCACTACTGGAATCTATCCAAGCGTTGATATTAGGCACGGCGATAGCGACGACGATAGCCAGCACCGCCACCGTCACCATCAACTCAATCAGAGTGAACCCCTTCACACTTCGCATCAAAACAACCCTCTTGTTAGTGATTGCACTATATGTATCGGCACCCGCAAGGTCTTCTGCATACCGACATCCGGTATTATCAGGGAGACGACAGGTCATTTTGTTTCTAGGGCGCACAGGGTAGTGGCCCTTCCGTTTCATGGAGGATTTTTCGTATGCGCTATTGCCGCGGCTTTACCTTGCTTGAGTTGATGGCTGCATTGGTGGTATTGGGGATACTGCTCAGCGTTGGCCTACCGGCATTCAATACGATGATTGATCGGCAGCGCATGGACAGCGCAGTAGAGGCGCTGGTCCGCGGGCTCAATTTCACCAGAATGGAGGCCGTTCGACGTAACCGGCCTGTAACCATCTCCCCCATCGACGGTGACTGGAATCTGGGTTGGCGAATTCTCATCGACCGCAATGACAACGGCTCGCATGACGACGGGGAAACGGTGCTTCGGGAGGACATCGCGCCAGCGGTAGCCTTTATTCATGCCAATAAGCCAGTCTCACGCTACGTGCGCTTCAACGCCCGGGGGGAGTCGATTCTATTGAACGGTGGGTTTCTGGCAGGGACGTTTCGCTTCTGCCCCCAAGAGGCAAGCTCCAAAGGACGTGCGCTGATCATCAATCGAGTCGGGCGGATGCGGTGGGAACAGCGGATGATTGCTGCGCAATACTGTCCGGGTTAAAACCTGGGCTGGCCAGCAATTTACCGCTCAGACAGTCCGCAGCTGCTGAGGAATTCAGGATCAAGCTGATGCTTGACCTTCCCAGGGGAAGCAAGAACTTCGCATGCTGCACCGAGCCCTGTTGTCAGGTGCGGTACTCTGCGTTGATCCGCACATACTCGTGCGACAGGTCGGTGGTCCACAGGGTTTCGCTATAGTCACCACGGCCCAGTTCGATACGAATCATGATTTCCGCCTGGGCCATGACCCTGGCACCCTGCTCTTCACGGTACTCTTCGGCACGCCCGCCGTTGCGTGTGATGCAAACGTCATCCAGGAAGACGTCGATCTTCTCGACGTCCAACCCAGGTACTCCGGCGCGACCCACGGCTGCCAGGATTCGCCCCCAGTTGGGATCCGAGGCAAACAGTGCGGTTTTGATAAGTGGCGAATGCGCAATGGCGTAGCCAACGTCCAGACACTCGTCGCGGTTTGCGCCGCCGTTTACCTGGACGGTCACGAATTTGGTAGCGCCTTCACCGTCTCGCACAATAGCCTGCGCCAGTTCCAGCATCACCGACTTTACCGCTTCGGCGAACATCTGGTAGTCGTCACCCTGTGCGTCGGTGATTTCTGAAACCCCTGACTGCCCCGTCGCGATGAGCATGCAACAGTCATTGGTGGATGTATCCCCATCGATGGTTATCCGGTTGAATGACAGATCGGCTGATTCCCGCAACAATGCCTGCAGCACCGACTGACTAACTTTGGCATCGGTAGCGATATAGCCAAGCATCGTAGCCATATTCGGCCTGATCATCCCGGCGCCCTTGGAGATGCCGGTAATCGTGACAGTCTGTCCAGAAAGTCGCAGCTGACGGCTCGCTCCCTTGGGCAGGGTGTCCGTGGTCATGATGCCTTCAGCTGCCTGCGGCCAGTTGTCGGCCGAAAGGTTATCCAGCGCGGCGGGTAACGCACCGATGACTTTTTCTGCCGGTAGAAGCTCCCCGATTACGCCGGTACTGAAAGGTAGGACCTGTTCAGAAGCAACGTTAGCGAGACCGGCCAGTGCTTCACACGTTCTGATTGCGGCCTGCATGCCTGGTTTGCCAGTGCCGGCATTGGCGTTGCCGGTATTGATCAGAAAATAACGGGGCGAGGTCGACAGGTTTTGCTTGGCCAGCAGAACCGGTGCTGCGCAGAACGCATTGGTGGTGAACACTCCGGCGACGGTCGACCCCTCGGCAGCCTCCATTATTACGATGTCTTTGCGTCCTGCGCGTTTGATGCCGGCAGAGGCAATTCCAAGACGGAACCCGGGGACCGGGTGAAGAGTCGGGAGGGGGCCGAGTCCAACTGCCATGAGAGGTATCTCCAATTAGTTTAGAAACCTGTTGGAGCTTGTTAGCCCCTGGATCCCCGCCTTCGCGGGGATGACGGTCTATTGCGAGTTCTTGCTGATGTTTCTTGGATCCCCGCCTTCGCGGGGATGACGGTCTATTTCGAGTTCTTTCTGATGTTCCTTGGATCCCCGCCTTCGCGGGGATGACAGTCCAATTCTTGGGGATGACGGTCCACGGCCGCGGGAGGACGATCTATCGCTACGGGGACAACTATCGAGCGCCGCGGGGCTGGATCTACCGCCGCGGGGGCGGCGGTCTATCACTAGCGCTCAATGGGCCGTGGGTCCTTCCCGAGAAGCGTCAGAACTGACCGTGGCAATGCTTGTATTTTTTTCCTGATCCGCAAGGACACGGATCATTACGACCCACCTTGGGGCCATCACGCGTTACCGGTGCACCGACCTGGGGCGAAGCTCCCTGCTGGTCAGCGTCGCTCTCTCGCTCGCCACTGCCTACAGGCGCAACTTCCTCATGCTTGAACTGCATGCGCTTGGCCATTTCTTCCGCCTGGCGACGCATACGCGCCTCCTCTTCGGCGGGGTCTTCGCGGCGGACCTGAACATGGCTGAGGATGCGGATGGTGTCGTGCTTGATGGATTCAAGCATCTCTTCAAACATATTGAAAGCTTCGCGCTTGTATTCCTGTTTGGGGTTCTTTTGGGCATAACCGCGTAGATGAATGCCCTGACGCAGATGGTCCATGGTCGACAGGTGTTCTTTCCACAAATCATCCATTACGCGCAACAACATCTGCTTTTCGAAGGTCCGCAAGGCATCCGAACCGGTCAGCACTTCCTTCTCGGCATAGGCCTTGACCACCTCATCGAGAATACGCTGACGCAACCCTTCTTCATGCAGGGTGTCATCTTCGTCCAGCCACTGCTCCAATGGCAGCTTGACCGCCAGCTCGCTGGATAGATGCTGCTCCAGCCCTGACACGTCCCACTGCTCCGGCAAGCTTTGCGGCGGAATGTATTGGCTGATGGCGTCGGCAACCACGTCCTTACGGATCGCTTCGATGGTTTCCTTCACCTGCTCCGCAGCAAGGATAGCGTTGCGCTGACCGTAGATGACCTTGCGCTGCTCGTTTGCTACATCGTCGTACTCGAGCAACTGCTTGCGAATATCGAAGTTGCGGCCCTCGACTTTACGCTGAGCCTTCTCGATGGCGTTGGTGACCATGCGGTGCTCGATCGCCTCGCCCTTCTCCATGCCCAGCGCCTTCATGAAATTCTTCACCCGATCAGAAGCGAAGATGCGCATGAGGCTGTCTTCAAGGGACAGATAGAAACGACTGGAACCCGGATCGCCCTGCCGACCGGCCCGACCACGCAGCTGGTTATCGATCCGGCGTGATTCATGCCGCTCACAGGCGCAGATATGCAAACCACCCGCATTCAGGACTTGCTGATGGCGTTGCTGCCACTCTGCCTTTATCTGGGCGATCTGCTCGGGGGTGGCGTCAGGTGTATTGGCAACTTCGGCTTCCCAGCTTCCGCCAAGGATAATGTCGGTTCCACGACCCGCCATGTTGGTAGCGATCGTGACCGCGCCCGGGCGCCCGGCTTGGGCGATGATCTCTGCTTCTTTCTCGTGATACTTCGCGTTCAATACTTTGTGCGGAATATTTTCGCTTTCAAGCAACCTGGCAACGGCTTCGGATGATTCAATTGAGGCCGTACCCACAAGCACTGGCCGGCCATCAGCCATGCAGCTTTTGATATCGACAACGATGGCAGCGAATTTTTCGTCGATGGTCAGATAGACCAGATCGTTGAAGTCCTTGCGCGCCATAGGCTTGTTAGTCGGGATGACCACCACATCCAGGCCGTAGATCTGCCGGAACTCGAAGGCTTCGGTATCTGCTGTACCGGTCATGCCCGACAGCTTGTTGTACAGGCGGAAGTAGTTCTGAAAGGTGGTCGAAGCCAACGTCTGGCTTTCGGCCTGAATCTTCAATTTTTCTTTCGCTTCGATGGCCTGGTGCAGGCCTTCTGAAAGGCGACGGCCCGGCATGGTACGCCCGGTATGCTCATCAACCAGCATTACCTGGTCGTTCTGAACGATATATTCCACATTACGGTGAAACAGGGTGTGAGCACGTAGCGCCGAGTGTACGTGGTGAAGCAGGTTCAGATTCTGCGCAGCGTAAAGACTGTCCCCTTCGGGCAGCAACTGCTCCTTGACCAGCAATTCTTCAACGTGCTGGTGGCCAGCCTCATTCAACTCTACTTGACGAGTCTTTTCATCGATGTAGTAGTCGCCTTCGACCTCTTCTTGCCCCTCCTCCGCCAAGTAACCGCGCTTGAGACGAGGAATCAACAGGTTGATGGCAGCGTAAAGACGGGAGCTGTCTTCGGCGGGGCCGCTGATGATCAGCGGGGTACGGGCTTCATCGATAAGAATCGAGTCAACCTCGTCGACGATGGCAAAATTCAGCTCACGCTGAAACTTTTCCTCCAGTCTGAAGGCCATATTGTCGCGCAGATAATCGAAGCCGAACTCATTGTTCGTACCATAGGTGATATCGCAGCGGTACGCCTTGCGCTTTTCCTCTGGGTCCTGAAACGGCACCACGACGCCTACAGTCAAACCAAGAAATTCGTGCAGCGGGCGCATCCAATTGGCATCGCGGCGGGCAAGATAATCGTTCACTGTAACAACATGCACACCCTTGCCTGAGAGCGCATTCAGGTAAGCCGGCAGAGTTGACACGAGGGTCTTGCCCTCGCCCGTTTTCATCTCGGCAATCTTGCCTTCGTGCAAGGTCATGCCACCGATAAGCTGCGCATCGAAATGACGCATGCCCATCACCCGCTTGCTCGCCTCGCGAACCAAAGCAAAGGCTTCCGGCATGATGGCATCCAGGCTCTCGCCCTTGCTGACGCGCTCTTTATAATCGACTGTTTTTGCCTTTAGCTGTTCGTCGCTCAGCGAGTTAAGGTTTTCTTCGAGAGCATTGATCGCGCTGACGATCTTGCCCATGCGTTTCAACTCACGCTCGTTCTTGCTGCCAAACAGTTTTTTCAATAAAGGCGCAAACATAGTCGACTTCGATATCCGTTTGATGGTTGGCGAGCCATGCCGGTGGGACATGGCCATTACCAGAAGACAGGCATTCTACTCTGAATCCAGCGAGACAATAAACCGTGGGGGAAATTCGCAGCTGACGCGGCAGCAAACACTTGATTCGCCGTGTTTGCATTGAGCCGGCCAGGAATGAGAAGGCTGATTCACACCTGGTGGGCCAGCCCCACCTCTACTTGAGAGCAATATGTCGTGCGGGGTTGACTGCCATGCCGTTGCGGTAGATCTCAAGGTGCAGATGTGGCCCAGTAGAGCGGCCGGTAGTACCCACCATAGCAATTTCCTGGCCTTTCTGAACCAGATCACCCTTTGCCACCTTGAGAGTCTTGGCATGTGCATAACGGGTCTTGAAGCCGTCACCATGGGTAATCTCGACCATGTTCCCATAGGCGCCGTTTCGAGCGGAAAAAGTCACCACCCCGGCCCCTACCGCGTAAATGGGCGTGCCGCTAGGTGCTGCAAAGTCAATTCCGGTATGCATCGACATGCGCCCGGTGATCGGATCAGTGCGCCGCCCGAAGGAAGAAGATATGTATCCTTCCTTCACCGGCAGATAATCAAGCAAGGCATTGGCATCGGTCTGCCGATCCAGCATCAGGTCTTCCAGTAGCCTCAACTGCTGGGTGCGATTATCAATGCGCGCTGTCAGCCGATCGATCACCGATTGCAAGTCCGGCCCTTCATTTAACAGGCTCTCCTTGCGCAACTCAGGACCGCCCATGCCGGGTTCCGTGTTGAAATCAAATTCGCCATCGGAAAAATCTGCCAGTTCGGTAAGCCGCTCTCCCAACGCATCCAGACGGGTCAAGCGAGTCTGCAAACGCGCCAGTTGCTGGGTCATATGTTGCAACTGCGCTTGCGCTTCCTCTTTGGAGGAGGCATCCGCCTCGTATTCCTTGAGCGTCTCTTGCCACAACTCATCATGGTTCACGATACTGGCCTGGAGCGATTCATCTGGAGCGAGCGCATGCCATGTAAAAAACGCTGCGGCAACAGGCATGGCTAGCACCATGATCAGACCCAACGCGACCCAGGGCGTGCTTATTGTCAATGCTTTTGCCGCGCCATGGCGGTCGGTAAGGATGATAATGTTCAAATCGTATTCCCCGAACCATGATCCCTATCATTCTGATAGGATGATCTTCGTCCACTTACTCCGGTTTGCACTCTCATGGCATTTGCTCCGCTGGATGCGCGCCGCCCTGGCGATCTGATACGCACCCACTCGACCCTGAAGGGCCTGTATGCAAAGGCTCGAGCTGTTGAGCGCCTGCAGGTTCTGATTGAAACTTTGATGGAACCCGCCGCGCGTGAACATTGCCGTGTCGCTTCCTTGCGTGACGGCGTTTTGCGGCTGATGGTGACCGACAGCCATTGGGCCACCCGACTGCGTTATCAGCAAAAACGCCTTGTTCGCCAGTTGCAGGCTTACACGGAATTCGCAACCTTAACTAAAATACACTGCAAGGTTCAACCGCCTTCGGTCAAAAAAGCGCCACCACGTCGCAAAATGAGACAGTCATCAGTGGCTGCGCTGAGTCTTAGGGAGACGGCAGAACAGATAAAGGATCCGGTGCTGAAAGAGGCTTTGCAGCGACTGGCAGCGCATCACGCTCCAAAAGAATAGACCAATCCAAAAAAAAACGGCCACCTGAGTGGCCGTCAAACGAAACGAAAACAGATTAAATCGCAGCCGCCGGTCGCATGAAGGAGATGGGCGCTGTACCGGCGTCTTCAAAGGTCACTATTTCCCACGCATCCTTGGTAGCAAGCAGCGAACGCAGCAGCTTGTTATTCAGAGCATGTCCTGATTTGAAACCGCGAAACTCTCCCACCAGACTCTTGCCAAGCAGATACAGATCGCCGATGGCGTCAAGAATCTTGTGTTTGACGAATTCATCCTCGTATCGCAGGCCGTCTTCGTTCAGCACACGGTACTCGTCAACCACGATCGCGTTGTCGACGCTGCCGCCAAGAGCCAGATTCTGCGAACGCAGGTATTCGATGTCGCGCATGAAACCGAAGGTTCTGGCACGGCTGACTTCCTTCACAAAGGAAGTACTGGAGAAATCCACGCTGGCGAACTGACTGCGACCGCGAAAGACTGGGTGATCAAAGTCGATACCAAACGCTACCTTGAAGCCTTCAAACGGCAAAAAGGTCGCGGTTTTTCCATCTTCTTCTACCGTAATCTCGCGCTTTATGCGGATGAACTGCTTGGGCGCGTCCTGCTCTTCTATTCCTGCCGACTGAATCAGGAATACAAAGGGACCAGCGCTACCGTCCATGATAGGCACTTCAGGCGCACTAAGCTCAACATAGGCGTTGTCGATACCCAGGCCTGCCATGGCTGACAAAAGATGTTCCACCGTATCCACCTTGGCCCCATCCTTGATGAGGGTGGTAGACATGGTTGTTTCGCCTACGAACTCTGCACGCGCCGGTATCTCTACCACAGGATCAAGATCAACCCTGCAGAACACGATCCCGGCATCTATAGGTGCCGGTTTCAGTGTGAGATACACCTTCTCACCCGAATGCAGACCAACACCAGTGGCCCGGATGATGTTCTTCAGTGTGCGTTGTCTGATCATGCTATAGCTGGCTTCCGCTTTAGTTGCGAATAATTTTCAACAAATCGAGCGCACATCATAGCAAAGTACCCATTTGTTGAACACTGATCTGCCCTATACGCCCGATTGACAAAGGCTATATGGCAAACCGCCGGACATCGCTAGCCGCCCGGACCCGGAGGCTGTGCCGGGTCTGGACGTGCAGCGACCGCATCCGGAATCAGTCGGCCTGTCTGCGCAGAAATGCCGGGATATCGAGATAATCCAGATCTTCAGCAGGCTGAGCCAGACGCGCCGCGGCAGCATTGCCACTCGGCTGGTTGCGCATGACAGTCGGGCGATCAAGATCACGATAATTCGGCGTGGAGCTTTCGCTCTGACGGCCCGTGTTGACCGACGTGTTGTCGATCACCTTGACCGGCTTGTCGATCTTGGCACCCAGGCCGGTGGCGACCACGGTGACACGCAGCTCATCACGCATTTCTGGGTCGATTACGGTTCCGACCACTACGGTAGCGGTTTCAGAGGCGAACTCTTCCACAGTGCTACCGACTTCGGAGAATTCACCCAGAGACAGATCCGGGCCAGCCGTGATGTTGACCAGGATGCCGCGAGCGCCCATCAGGTTCACGTCTTCCAGCAGCGGGCTGCGGATGGCGGCTTCGGCGGCTTCACGCGCACGGTTAGGACCACTGGCGTGGCCAGTACCCATCATCGCCATGCCCATTTCGCTCATGACGGTTTTCACGTCGGCGAAGTCAACGTTGATCATACCGGGACGCATGATCAGGTCCGCGATCCCCTGGACGGCGCCGAGAAGCACGTCGTTGGCTTTGCTGAAGGCTGCCAGCAGACTTGCGTCCTTGCCCAGAACAGTCAGCAACTTCTCGTTGGGAATGGTGATGAGCGAGTCGACATGCAAGCTCAATTCGCGAATGCCTTCTTCGGCAATCTGCATGCGCTTGCGACCTTCGAACGGAAAGGGTTTGGTAACCACCGCCACCGTCAAAATGCCCATCTCGCGCGCCACTTCGGCCACGATTGGAGCGGCACCAGTGCCGGTCCCACCGCCCATGCCGGCAGTGATAAACACCATGTCAGCACCCTGCAGCACTTCAGCGATGCGCTCACGGTCTTCGATAGCTGCTTCACGACCAATCAGCGGGTTGGCGCCAGCGCCAAGACCTTTGGTCACAGCTGAGCCGAGTTGCAGCACTGTACGGGCGCTGACGTTTTTCAGTGCCTGAGCGTCTGTATTCGCGCAGATGAAGTCAACGCCTTCGACGTTGTTGATGACCATGTGCTGGAGTGCATTACCACCGCCACCACCGACACCAACCACCTTGATTACTGCGTTTTGAGGAACGTTATCGATTAATTCAAACATGGTTCCATCTCCTGGAGTTTTGTACTCGTTTCGTTATTTCGGCCCGTTCGAACGGGTCTGTTAAAAGTTGCCCTGAAACCACTTCTTCATGCGTTCCAGCGGCGATGTTTTGCTCTGTTCAGAGCTGCTGCTACCTTGCTCGTGGTGCTTGATGCCGTAATGCAACAAGCCAACCCCCGTTGAATAAATAGGGTTGCGAACCACATCAGTCAGTCCCTTGAATTCCTGTGGCACGCCTAGGCGTACCGGCATGTGGAAAATCTCTTCAGCTAATTCCACAGCGCCTTCCATCTTGGAGGTCCCGCCGGTCAGTACTATTCCGGCAGGGATCATGTCTTCGAATCCGGAACGACGCAGCTCAGCCTGAATCAGGGTGAACAGCTCGTCGTAACGGGGCTCAACCACCTCGGCCAGTGCCTGACGCGAGAGATCCCGTGGCGGACGATCGCCGACACTGGGGACCTTGATGGTTTCCTCCGGACCGGCCAGCTTGGCCAGTGCGCAGGCGTAGCGAATCTTGATTTCCTCGGCGTACTGCGTGGGTGTGCGCAGGGCCATGGCGATATCGTTGGTGACCTGGTCGCCGGCTATGGGAATGACGGCGGTGTGCCGGATGGCACCTTCGGTGAAGATGGCGATGTCGGTGGTACCGCCGCCAATATCGACCATGCACACGCCCAGTTCTTTTTCGTCTTCGGTGAGCACGGCATAGCTTGAGGCCAACTGTTCCAGGATCACGTCTTCAACTTCAAGGCCGCAGCGCCGGATACATTTTTCAATGTTCTGCACCGCATTTAGTGCACAGGTAACCAGGTGCACCTTGGCCTCAAGGCGTACACCGGACATCCCCAGAGGCTCGCGCACGCCCTCCTGGTTATCGATCACGTATTCCTGGGGCAGGATATGCAGCACCTTCTGGTCAGCCGGGATAGCCACAGCTTGGCCGGCGTCCAGCACGCGCTCAATGTCGGCCTTGACCACCTCACGGTCGCGAATCGCGACGATGCCGTGGGAGTTCAGACTGCGGATGTGATTGCCTGCCACGCCGGCGAATACGGAGTGGATCTGACAACCGGCCATCAGCTCGGCTTCTTCAATAGCGCGCTGAATGGATTGCACGGTGGACTCGATATTGACCACCACGCCTTTCTTGAGGCCGCGGGAAGGATGCGACCCGATACCGACAATCTCCAACTCGCCGTCAGCGCCAATTTCGCCCACCAGCGCGACCACCTTGGAGGTGCCAATATCCAGTCCGACTATCATCCTGGTACCCTGCTTGCTAGCCATAAATTTCCGTTACTCCCCCGTTTGACCTTGAGCAGCCGGCTCGCGCCAGGCCACCGCCATACTGTTGCTGTAGCGCAAGTCGACGCGCGCTATCATTTCACGACGTTCTGAGAGGATCAGTTGATCAACGGTCAGAAATCGCTGCATTTTTTCCACCACATCGTCCCGCCCAAGCAAAATCCGAATCCCATCCTGGGTAGTCAGAAACCAACTGCCCCGTTCCCGCAGATCCAGTTGGGCGACCTCATGACCATAACTGCGCAGCAACCGGTTGAACTGCTGGTAATTCTGCATCACCCTGCGCTTCGCCCGTTCCGGCCCGTTGAGCTGGGGCAGGTCCATGAAGCCACTGATATCCTCCGGCTCGAACGCCCGGCCCTCGTTGTTCAGCAAGGCTGCGCCGCCCCACCGCGCGACCGGGAGCTGCTCATCGATATGGATGACGAGCTGGTCTGGCCATACCCGCTTGACCGACGCGCCTGCAACCCATGACATGCCCAGCAGATCGGTGTGCAAGCCATCCAGATCAATACTCAGAAAGCTGCCATTCAAATACGGCTGCACCACGGTCTGGACCGCATCACGGTCTATATACTGCAAATCCCCCTGCACACTGATCAGGCTGATGGGGCGATCCGCCAGCGGCAACAGGCGCACGCTCAGTTCGTAAAGTCCCATTCCCAGCGCGATCAGCAACAGCGGCCAGAGAACTTGCTGGATGCGCTGCCCCAACCCTTCCAGAGTCGGCCATCGAACGCTCAGGGACCAGTTCCGCGGGGCTGGCTTGACCACGCGCACAGCGCCTCGGCCCGGCGCTTGTCGCCGGAGCACAGGCTTGCCTGCTCGCTCGTCACGTACCATCAGCCCCAACATGTCCGGCCCTCAGTATCGGGCGCCGGCAAGTATCGCCAGCACCAGATCGGTAAATGTCAGTCCCGCCGCCTTCGCAGCCATGGGTACCAGGCTGTGATCGGTCATGCCCGGCACAGTGTTGACTTCCAGCAAATAGAAGCGACCCTCTTTATCCTGCATTACATCTACCCGACCCCAGCCCCGGCAGCCGACCGCGTTGAATGCCTTCAGGCTCAGCTCGGCCAGCTCAGCCTCTTTGTCTGATGGCAGCCCGCAAGGGCACAAGTATTGCGTGTCGTTGGCCAGGTACTTGGCGTTGTAGTCATAGAAGGTATGCGGCGTACTTAATCGGATGGCCGGCAAAGCTCGACCATCCAGAATTGCGACGGTAAATTCCGCGCCGCTGATCCACTGTTCCACCAGTGTTTCGTCATCGTATTCCTGCGCGTCTTCCCAGGCTTTTTCCAACTCTTGCAGGCTGTTGACCTTGGCCATGCCAATGCTGGAACCCTCATGGATCGGCTTGACGATCAACGGTGTGCCCAGACGTTCGACGATCCCCTGGCAATCCGACTTCGCGCGTAACACCGCATAGGCTGGCGTGGATAGATCCAGGCTCTGCCAGATGAATTTGGTGCGCAGCTTGTCCATGCCCAGAGCGGAGGCCATCACGCCACTGCCGGTATAGGGAATCTGCAAATTTTCCAGCAACCCCTGCAGGCTGCCGTCTTCACCACCGCGACCGTGCAGAGCGATGAATACGCGATCTGGACGGTCGGCGATCAGCTGCTGCGCCAGATCGGCACCCGCATCAATCCCGTAGGCGTTCACACCAGCTGCCTGAAGTGCATCAAGCACCGCCTTGCCAGACTTCAACGACACTGGTCGCTCAGCGGAACGGCCACCAAACAGTACAGCTACTTTTCCGAAGGCTTTCACGTCAGTCATCAAGCCTTCCCTCCTGTGGTTTTCTCGCTCAAACGGGACAGTGCGTCGGCCAATTGCGGTGCCAAGGCGCCAATATCGCCAGCACCCTGGGTCAGGAGAATGTCGCCGGGAAGCAGCACAGCCTCAAGCAACGGCATCACGTCCGCGTCACGCTCGACATAAATAGGATCGACCTGCCCGCGCTGGCGAATACTGCGGCACAAATGCTTGCTGTCGGCGCCGGGAATGGCGTCCTCCCCAGCGGGGTAGACCTCCATCAGCAGCAGCGCGTTGGTCTCGGCCAGCACTTGCACAAAATCCTCATACAGATCACGGGTGCGGCTGAAACGGTGGGGCTGATAGATCATGACCAGGCGCCGCTCAGGCCAACCGGCGCGTACGGCCTTGATCACCGCAGCGACTTCGCGCGGATGGTGACCATAGTCATCGACCAGCATCACGTCGCCGTCGCCCAGCGGATAATGTCCGTGCACCTGGAAACGTCGCCCGACCCCTTCGAACCCGGTCAGGCCCTTGATGATCGCTGCATCGCTGACGCCTTCGTCGGTTGCCACTGCGATGGTGGCCAGCGCATTCAAAACGTTATGCACCCCGGGCATGTTCACCGAGACCTTGAGATCATCATGGCCGGCTCGCTGAACGGTGAAATGGGTCTGCATGCCATTCTGGTGAATATCGACTGCCCTGACGTCGGCGTCATCGGACTGTCCGTAGGTGATCACCTGGCGATTTACCTGCGGTAAAATTTCCCGTACCACCGGATCGTCGATACAAAGCACCGCCAGGCCATAGAAAGGCAGGTTGTGCAGGAACTCGACGAAGGTCCGCTTCAGGCGGTTGAAATCGCCTTCATAGGTTGCCATGTGATCGGCATCGATATTGGTAACAATGGCGACCATCGGTTGCAGATGCAGGAACGATGCATCGCTTTCGTCTGCCTCGGCGACCAGGTAGCGGCTTTCGCCCAGCTGGGCGTTGGTCCCAGCGCTGGTCAAACGACCGCCAATCACGAACGTTGGGCTAAGGCCCTCGGCAGCCAGCACCGAGGCTATCAAACTGGTAGTAGTCGTCTTCCCGTGGGTGCCAGCCACGGCGATACCGTGACGGTAGCGCATCAGCTCGGCGAGCATTTCAGCGCGCGGGACGACCGGTATGCGCCGATCTATCGCGGCGGATACTTCGGGGTTCTGGGTATTAACCGCGCTGGAAACTACCAGCACGTCTGCCGACTGGACGTTCTCAGGGCGATGGCCGATCTCAATCCTCGCTCCAAAGTTCTCCAGCCGCTGGGTTACGGCTGAACGCTTGAGGTCCGAGCCTGATACTTCGTACCCCAGATTGAGCAGCACTTCGGCAATACCGCACATGCCTACGCCACCAATTCCGACAAAATGAATGCGCCGTATCCGCCGCATTTCGGGCAGGCAAAAGGTATTTTGTGGGCGCGCTTTAGTGCTCACGGGCGACCTCCAGGCAGGCGCGAATCACATCGGCCGTCGCATCGGGTTTGGCCTGGCTGCGTGCGTGGTTTGCCATCTGCTGCAAAATCTCCGGTTGGGTAAATAGACTGTCTAGCCGATCCGCCAGCAACTGGCTGGTCAAGGTGCCCTGGGGCATCAATTCCGCGGCTCCGCGGTCCGCCAGGAAACGCGCGTTGGCTGTCTGGTGGTCATCAATCGCATGCGGCAATGGCACCAGCAGCGACGGACGGCCCGCCGCAGCCAGCTCACAAACCGTCAGGGCGCCGGCGCGACAGGCGACCAGGTCAGCCCAGGCGTAAGCGGCGGCCATATCACCGATAAAAGGCTCGACGGTGGCCTGCACCCCTGCTGCCTTGTAGGCTTCGGTGGTAAGTTGGAGGTGCTGTTTGCCGCACTGATGCCATACCTCGGGACGCTTGGCGGCGTCCATGATGCCGAGCGCTTCGGGCAACATGCGGTTCAGCGGCAGCGCGCCGAGGCTGCCGCCCAGCACGAGCAAGCGTGGGCTCCGGCCGGCATCCCAGTTCATCGCAGGCACTTGGAAAATCTCGTCACGCACCGGATTGCCGGTGCTGCGGCGTTTCTGGTCGTTCGCAAAACTGCCCGGAAACCCTTCGCAGCGCCGGGCGGCGATGGTCGCCAGCAGCCGATTGGCCGTACCCACCACGGCGTTCTGTTCGTGAATGACCACAGGAATACGCTGCATCCAGGCCGCCATCCCACCCGGACCGGTGACATAACCACCTGCCCCCAGCACGAAGACTGGCTTGAGTTCGCTGACTATCTGCTGCGACTGCCGCAGCGCCTTGAGCAGGCTCACTGGGGCTTTAAGCAGATCCATCCGACTCTTGCCACGCAGACCCTGAACATCGACGTAATGAATAGGAAAACCCGCCGCAGGCACCAACTCGCTTTCAATACCCCGACGAGTACCCAGCCAGTGGACGGCGTAGCCCTGCTCGCGCAACAGCCGGGCGCAAGCCAGCGCCGGGAATACGTGCCCGCCGGTTCCGCCTGCCATTACCAGCACGTTAACTGTCACTGTTCGCCTCCCGAAGCGCCTGGCGGCGCTCCCAGTCGATCCGCAATAGCAGCCCCAGACTGATACAGCAGACCACCAGCGAACTGCCCCCGTAGCTGAGGAACGGGAGGGTCAACCCCTTGGTTGGCAACAACCCCACGTTCACGCCTACGTTAATAAGGATCTGGCCGCACCACATAATGGCCAGACCATAGGCCAGATAGGCAGCAAACAACCGGCCGGCCCGCTCCGCCCAAAGGCCGATATAAAGACTGCGAATGGCCACGAAGATAAGCAGTGCGAACGCGGCCAACGCGCCGATCAGCCCCAGCTCCTCGGCAAGGACCGCAAATACGAAATCGGTGTGTGCTTCCGGCAGATAGAACTGCTTCTGAATACTGTTGCCCAGACCCGTTCCCAGCCATTCGCCTCGTCCAAAGGCGATAAGCGCCTGGGTAAGCTGGTAACCGGTACCAAAGGGATCATTCCATGGATTGAGAAAACTGGTCAAACGCTGTAACCGATAGGGTTCGAACAACACCAACAGGCCGGCCATTCCACCTAGCGCACCAAAAAGCAGGGCGAAGCGAAACAGTCCTACCCCGCCGAGGAACAGCATGCCGGTGGCGGCTCCCATGAGAACCACAGTTGCGCCAAAATCAGGTTCGATAATCAGCAGCCAGGCCATCGGCCCCAGAACCATGAACGGCTTGATAAAGCCGAACCACTCTTCCTTGACCTCCTTCTCGCGCTGCACCAGATAACCCGCCAGAAACACCACTGCAAACAGCTTGGCCAGCTCAGACGGTTGGATGTTGATCGGCCCTAAGGCTATCCAGCGCCAGCTACCGTTGACCTCCCGGCCGATACCCGGAACCAATACGGCAACTAGCAAGGCAAAGCCCAGGAACAACAGAGGAAAGCGGAACTGCTCCCAAAGCCTGATCGGCACCGAAAGCACAACCAATAGCGCGATTAACCCTATGATCATATAGACGAGCTGGCGGACTGTATAAAACAACGGACTGCCCAACTGACCGGCTGCCACTTCCATGGACGCCGAGGACACCATGACCACACCCAGCCCAAGCAGACACAACGCCGCGACCAGCAGAGGCATATCCATGTCGAAGCGGCGCTCGCCAATGATTGGCGCAGCAGCACGTTGCAGGGCAGCTGTCATGATCATGCGGGAAGCCTCCCTACCGCTTCGGCAAACTTGCGCCCGCGCTCTTCAAAATTCTTGAACATATCCAGGCTGGCGCAGGCCGGAGATAGCAGTACGGCGTCGCCTGGCTGGGCCGCTTCCGCAGCGATACTTACCGCCTGCTCCAGGGTCTCCACGCGAATCACTGGCACGGCATCAGACAGTGCTTGTTCGAGTAATGATGCATCCCGGCCGAGCAGAACCACAGCGCGGCAATGCTGGCTCACAGGCCCGCGCAGGGGAGCGAAATCAGCACCTTTGCCGTCTCCACCAGCGATCAGGATCTGCTTACCCTTAAGATCTGCGGCGAGACCGTTTATCGCAGCCAGAGCGGCGCCGACATTGGTAGCCTTGGAATCGTCGTAGAAGTCGACGCCGGCGCTGCACCCAACCCACTGACAGCGGTGCGGCAGCCCGGTGAATTCCCGCAGTGCGTGCAGCATCGCATCCATGGGCAATCCAACAGCATGACCGAGGGCCAGGGCTGCCAACGCATTGGCCTGATTGTGTGCGCCGCGAATCTTCAATTCAGAAACCGGCATCAGGGCGTTGAATTCAAACGCCAGACACGTCTGGCCACCCTCTTCGACTAGACCGAAACCCTTGAAATCGGGACGCGACAAGCCGAAGCTGAAACGCGGCAGGGCATCACTTACGAGCGGTCTGGAGAGGCTATCGTCGCGGTTGAATACGACCTGACGCGCGCCACGGAATATGCGGTGCTTGGCCTGGTGGTAGCTCACCACGCTGGCATAGCGATCCATGTGATCTTCGCTAACATTCAGCACTGTGGCCACTTCGGCATTGAGCTGATCGGTGGTTTCAAGCTGAAAGCTGGACAGTTCCAGCACATACAGGTCCGCTTTGTGATCCAGCAAATCCAGCACTGGCGTGCCCAGATTGCCGCCAACGGCGACTCGCCTGCCGGCTGCCCTGGCCATGTCACCTACCAACGTGGTGACCGTGCTCTTGGCGTTGGAGCCAGTGATCGCCACGATAGGGGCTTTGGCCTCCCGCGCGAAAAGCTCGATATCACCGATCAGGTTGACGCCGCTGGCCTTGGCTTTTTGCAAGGCAGGGGCCGACAGCGCAATACCGGGACTGACCACCAGCTCCACCGCGCTGCTGAGAACGTCCGCATCCAGCTCACCCAGGTGCAGGTCTGCCATGGGTGCAAAGCGCTTAAGCTGATCCAGCCCAGGAGGCTGCTGCCGAGTATCCGCGACACCGAAAGGCAAACCACGACCGACCAGATAACGGGCGACCGAGAGCCCGGTAAGACCGAGCCCGACGATGATCCGTTTCTTGTCCGTGGTAATCAGTGGCACAGGATTTTCCTCAGCGCAGCTTCAGGGTTGAAAGACCGACCAGCACCAGTATCACGGTGATGATCCAGAACCGTACTATGACCCGCGGCTCGGGCCAGCCCTTCAACTCGAAATGGTGATGGATAGGCGCCATGCGGAAAACGCGTCTGCCGGTCAGCTTGAATGAAGCGACCTGCACGATCACCGACAGGGTCTCGACAACGAATATGCCGCCCATGATGAACAGGACTATTTCCTGCCGAACGATAACGGCAATCACACCCAACGCCGCACCCAGGGCCAACGCGCCTACGTCACCCATGAAAACCTGGGCGGGATAAGTGTTAAACCAGAGAAAACCGAGGCCCGCGCCAACCAGTGCGCCGCAGAAAATGATCAGTTCGCCCGCACCCGGCACATGCGGGATCAGCAGGTATTCAGCGAAACGTACGTTGCCTGACAAATAGCAGAATATGCCCAACGCGCCCCCGACCATGACCGTCGGCATGATCGCCAGCCCATCCAAACCGTCGGTAAGGTTGACCGCATTGCTGGAGCCAACGATAACGAAGTAGGTCAGCACCACATACATCAGCCCCAACTGAAAGGCGATCTGCTTGAAGAAGGGAACGATCAGGGTCGTTTCGACCGGAGAGCTGGCGGTCAGATACAGGATTACCGCAGCGGTCAGGCCAAACACCGACTGCCAGAAATACTTCCAGCGCGATGGCAAGCCACGCGAGTTCTTTTCGACTACCTTGCGGTAGTCATCTACCCAGCCGATGGCGCCGAAGGACAAGGTGACACCCAGCACCACCCACACGTAGATATTGCTCAAATCTGCCCAAAGCAAGGTCGCAATGCTTATGGCGACCAGAATCAAGGCGCCGCCCATGGTTGGTGTGCCAGCCTTGGACAGATGAGACTGCGGTCCGTCATTGCGAACGGACTGGCCAATCTGCCTGAAGCTCAGCGTGCGAATCATCCAGGGACCCAGAAACAGGGCCAGCCCCAAGGCAGTCAGAACACCCAGGATTCCACGCAGGGTCAGGTACTGAAAGACCGAGAATCCGGTGTGAAACTGCTGCAGGTACTGGGCTATTAACAGCAACATAGTCAGTCGGCCTTCTTATTGTTGGTATTGTCGGAGAGCTCAACCAGCCCGGCGACAACCGCTTCCATTCCGGCACTGCGGGAGCCCTTCACCAGCACCCGCACATCCGCATCAAGCTGAGTAGCCAGCGCAGCGATCAGATCATCCCGACTGGCAAACAGACGGCCGCCCGAGCCGAAGCTGTCTACCGCCAGAGCGGACAGACGGCCTACGGCATACAGACCGTCAAGTCCTTTGGCCTTGGCATGCAGGCCAACCTCCCGATGACTTTCGACTTCCCAGTCACCAAGTTCGCCCATATCGCCCAGGGCCAGGATCCTCTGGCCATCAAAGGAGGCGAGAAGATCGATAGCAGCCTTGACCGACGATGGATTGGCGTTGTAGCTGTCATCTATGATCAGCGAACCCTGCCTGCCTGGCAGGCTCTTGGCCCGTCCGGCGACCGGCTGCAGCCGGGCCAGACCACGGCGAATGACTTCCAGCTCCACACCCAGCGCCAACGCTGCGCCCGCTGCAGCCAATGCATTCTCTATGTTGTGGTAACCGAGCAGGTTGAGCTCCACGGAAATGGACCCTTTGGGGGTGACCAGATCGAAATTCGGACAGCCGCGGGCGTCCAGTCGGATTGACTCTGCGCGTAACTCGGCGGTTGGGTTCTTCATGCTGAAGGCGTAGCTTTTTCGCTTGCCCAACAACTGATACCACTGCTCGAACCAGGGACTGTCGAGGTTCAGAACAGCCTGCCCGTCGCTGCTCAAACTGGTAAGAATCTCGCTCTTGGCCTTGGCGACACTTTCCGGACTACCAAAGCGGCCAACGTGCGCGGTACCGGCATTGGTCAGCACGCTTACCGAGGGTTTGGCCATCTCCATGCTGTAGGCAATGTCACCTATCGCCGCCGCGCCCATCTCTATCACAGCAAATTCATGCTCGGTGCCTATGTCCAGAAGCGTCAACGGCACACCAAGCTCATTGTTCAAATTGCCGCGGGTGGCCAGCACAGGGCCAAGCTCGCGCAATATGGAGGCCAGGATTTCTTTCACGCTGGTCTTGCCGCTGGAGCCGGTGATCGCCACCAAAGGGCCTGTGTAGGCAGCACGTGCCAGCCCGGCCAGTTGGCCAAGCGCATGAGGGCAATGATGAACCAGTAATTGCGGCAAAGGATCTTCAACAAGCTGCTCGACCAGTGCCGCTACAGCGCCCCGCGCCCTGGCTTGAGCCAGATAGTCGTGACCATTGACCCGGTCGCCGACCAGCGCAACGAACAACCCGCCGGGTTTGACGTCTCGCGAGTCGATGCTGACGCTGTCAAAGGCCACATCGTCCCCGTTCAGGCTGGCGCCCAAAGGTTTGATCAGGTCAGACAGGCGCATGGCTTCAAGCATGGCTCGGCTCCCAGTTTTGCAAGGCGCGTTCGGCCTGTTCGATGTCACTGAAAGGATGACGCACGCCGTCAATCTCCTGGTAAGTTTCGTGGCCCTTCCCGGCTATCAGGATGACGTCTCCCTGATGAGCACGGTTGATGGTGTAGTCGATAGCTTCGGCGCGGTTGGCGAGAACGGTAATTTTCCGAACCTGCTCAATGCCAGTGCAAATCTGTTCGATAATGCTGCTGGAAGGCTCGGTGCGGGGATTATCATCTGTTATCACCACACGATCAGCCGCTTGCTCGGCGATGCGCCCCATCAGCGGCCGCTTGCCATTGTCCCGGTCGCCGCCACATCCAAAAAGACAGGTCAAGCGACCTTTCACATGGGCGCGCAGGGCAGCCAGCGCTTTTTCGAGCGCGTCGGGGGTATGCGCGTAATCAATCACGACCAACGGCCGTCCATTCCCGCCAAGACGTTGCATGCGCCCCGCCGGTGGCTGAAGTGAGCAAGCCAGCTCGGCCGCACGCTCCAGCGTCACCTCAAGCATCAGCAGACTTGCCGTTACAGCCAGCAGGTTGCTCAAATTGAAGCTGCCTAACAAAGGGCTGCGCAACGACGCCTGTTGCTGGCGGAAGTTGATCTGCGCCGATATGCCCTCGCTGTCATAGCGAACATTGGTGCAATAAAGGTCGGCGTCGCTGTTCTCGACGCTATAGGCAAATACTTCAGTCTTGCTGGCAGTGATCAGCTCCCGACCAAAGGCGTCGTCCAGATTGATCACTGCGGCGCGTAATGGAAACTGGAAGAGCCTGGCCTTGGCTGCGCCATAACTGGCCATATCACCGTGATAATCGAGGTGATCCCGGCTCAGATTGGTAAACACGCCGAGCTCGAAATTCAGCGCGGCTACCCGTCCCTGATCCAGGGCATGGGAGGATACTTCCATGCTGACCCAACGAGCTCCGGCATCGCGCAATTGGCCCAGCTGCTGCTGCACGAGCAGTGCGTCTGGCGTGGTCATCCCATGATCAAGCAACTGGCCGGGCATACCGCTACCCAACGTACCGATTACGCCACACGACTGGCCGAGCGAGTTGAGAGCGCAGGCGAGCATGTGGGAGACGGAGGTCTTGCCATTGGTCCCGGTTATGCCGATCAATCCCAGCGTTTCGGACGGTTCGCCATGGAAGCGGCCGCCAATCTCGGACAGCCTGGCGGCGAGGCCGTCTACAGGAACCATCGGCACGTCACCCCGTAACACCTTGCCGTCCCCGGCTTCGTATACGATGGCCACCGCGCCCGCTTCGATCGCTTGCTCAATGTGCGCTCTGCCATCGCTTCGCAGGCCGGGCAGGGCGAGAAAAACGTCTCCAGGTCGAACCTGACGGCTATCGACGCTCAAGCCGGAGACCTCAATCGGGGCGCCTTGCCACTCTGGCAACAAATGCTGAAGATTCATCATCCGCGCGTCCCCTCTTTTATAGGAGGCAACTCAACCTGCTGCAGTTCAGGCATATCATCCGGAGGAATGTCCATCAGTCGCAACGCACCGGCCATAACCTGGCCGAACACCGGCGCTGCGACCAAGCCACCGTAATATTTGCCATCGCTTGGCTCATCGACCACTACCACGGCCGCAAAACGCGGGTTGCTGATGGGCGCGACACCGGCAAACACAGACCGGTATCGGTCCTTGGCGTAACCACCGGTAGCGAGGGTCTTGTGCACCGTGCCGGTCTTGCCGCCAATCTGGTAGCCAGGAACGCGAGCTCTCGATCCGGTACCACCTTCACCATCCACCACGCTGCGCAACATGGTCAGCACTTGTTGATTGACATCAGCGGGTATGATCTGCTCGCCCGGCTCAGGATTTTCTATTTTAAGAAGGGAAAGCGGGACGCGGCGCCCACCATTGCCAAGCACGGCATAGGCTTGGGCCAGTTGGGTTGCGGTGGTGGACAGGCCGTACCCGTACGACAGCGTCGCCGTCTCAACCGGACGCCAGCGTCTATGGCTGGGCAGTGTGCCCACGCTTTCGCCCGGAAAACCAAGACCCGTGTATTCCCCCATTCCCAGCTGCTGCAATAGATCGCGGATCGGCTCGGCGCCGATATCCAGGGCTATTTTGGCGGCGCCGACATTGCTGGACTTCAGCATCACCCCCGACACGTCCAGTACACCGTAGTTGTGGATATCGTGAACGGTCATGGTAGAAACACGCATGGTACCCGGACGGGTGTCCATTACGGTGCTTGGCTGGTAGCGGCCGGACATTAAACCCGCCGCTACGGTGAACGTCTTGATCGGCGAGCCTGGTTCAAACACGTCAATCAGGGCGCGGTTACGCATCATGCCGGGCTTGAGATTGGTACGGTTATTCGGATTGTAGGCTGGATGGTTGACCATCGCGAGTACTTCGCCGCTGTGCACGTCGAGCAGCACGACCGAGCCGCCCTTGGCGCCAAATTCCTTCAACGCCTCGCGCAGTTCACGATGGGCGATGTACTGCAAGCGTAGATCAATCGACATTCTCAGATCATTGCCAGGACGAGCATTGCGGACAACCTGAACATCCTTGATCAAGCGCCCACGCCTGTCCTGCAGCACCTGACGGCTACCAGGAACCCCCTCCAGCCATTCGTTGTAAGCCAGCTCCAGGCCTTCCTGACCCTTCTCATCAACGTTGGTAAAACCCACCAGGTGAGCGGCTACTTCGCCAGCAGGATAGAACCTGCGGTACTCCTCGATACTGTAGACGCCGGGCACCTTGAGATCAGTTATGACCTCGCCGTCCTGGGGCGTCATGTGCCTGCGCAGGTAAATGAATTCGCGCTTGGCGTTGGCCTTTAAACGATCAGCAAAAGTTTTCAGATCGGTACCCAGAGCCTTGGCCAGCTCAGGCCAGCGAGATTCCTGATGAATCAGCTGGGTCGGGTTCGCCCATAAGGTCATCACTGGGGTGCTGACCGCCAGAGGTTCCCCGTGCCGATCTGTAATCTGTCCACGGTGGGCCGGAATAGCAACGTGGCGCACACTGCGTTTATCGCCCTGACTTCTGAGGAAACCGCCGTCCAGGACCTGCAGTTGCACGATTTGCCAACTGATCACCGCGCAGCAGAGCCCGAGCAGGCCGATTACCAGCCTGAAACGCCAAGGGTGCAGACTGCCGTTAGGTTTGATATTGATCATGGCTTCACCATGATCACTTCGGTGGCGGACGGAACGCGCATGTTCAGCTCGCTGGTGGCAATTGCTTCCACCCGGCTGTGGGCTGTCCAGGTGCTTTGTTCGAGAATCAGCCGACCCCACTCTGCCTGGGCCTTTTCACGCTGTTTCATTTCGCTGTCGAGTTCGTTCAGCAGGCTGCGGCTCCAATGCGCGCTGTAAGGCACGGCCAACGCGCTGGCGAGAACCAGTAGACCAACCAGCAACAACCCTCCGCTGCTACGCGGCAGGCCGGAGTGCTTGACGGGCATGACCGACTCATCCATCAACGCTTCTCCGCTATCCGCAACATGGCGCTGCGTGCTCGGGGATTGACGGACACCTCTGCGTCGGACGGCTTGATTGCCTTGCCAACCAGATTGAGGCTCACCTGAATATCGATGTCGCGGATAGGCAGGTCACGCGGCATGGGCGCGCCTTTCGCCTCACGGCGCATGAACTGCTTGACCAGACGGTCTTCCAGGGAATGGAAGCTGATCACAACCAGACGGCCGCCCGGCGCCAGGACGTCCAGCGCGGCCTTGAGGCCGTCGGCCAGATCGTCCAGCTCGCGATTGATGAAAATCCGAATGCCCTGGAAGGCGCGGGTGGCAGGGTGCTTGTGCTTTTCCCAGGCAGGATTGGCAACCTTGACCACTTCGGCCAGATCGGCAGTACGGAGAAATGGCTGCTCTGCCCGGCGGTTGACGATGGCGCGGGCGATGCGCCGCGAGAAACGCTCTTCACCGTACTCGTGGAGCACGGTAGCAATATCAGCCTCGTCGGCGCTGTTGATCCACTCGGCAGCACTCTGGCCCTGGGCTGGGTCCATGCGCATATCCAGCGGACCATCGTTAAGAAAGCTGAATCCACGTTCCGGGTCGTCAAGCTGGGGGGACGACACCCCCAGGTCCAGCAACACACCGCTGACCTGGCCATGCGCACCGCGCTGGCGCAGCTCTTCAGCCATGTCGGCAAATGTGCGTCGTACAACGACAAAGCGGCCGTCTTCGGCCGCCAGCTCTGCACCGACCCGGATCGCTTCCGGGTCCTTGTCGAAGCCTATCAGTCTGCCCTTTTCAGAGAGCCTCCCAAGAATCGCCCTGCTATGCCCGCCGCGACCGAAAGTCCCGTCTATATATAGACCATCGGGGTTTACGGCTAGCCCGTTCAATGCTTCGTCGAGCAGCACGCTGACATGCTGATAACCAGGTTGAGTGATCATAGGCTCAGCGACTGCAGTTCAGCCGGCAACTCGCCGGTGTCCTGCATCTCCAGATAGCCATTGGTGATGGCCTGCCACTCTTCTTCACTCCACAATTCGAACTTGTTCAACTGGCCGACCAGCATCACTTTCTTGTCCAGCCCGGCGTGCTCACGCAGTAGTGGCGGGACAACGAAACGCCCGTGGCTGTCCAGTTCGATTTCAATGGCGTTACCAATCAGCAGACGATTCAGGCGCTTGACGTAGTTATTAACGTTGGGAGCGGCCTTCAGTTGTCTTTCGACAGCTTCCCACTCGTGCAGCGGGTAGATCCACAGGCACCGTTCTTCCAATCCGATGGTCGCGATAAGCTGGCCAGCACAGGAGTCAACAAGGCGATCACGATACCGTGATGGCATCGCGAGCCGCCCCTTGGCGTCCAGATTGATGGCGTTTGCTCCGCGTAACACGCTGTTGCTTCCCCTGAATATTGGCAATCTCTGCCAAAACAACCCACTTTTACCCACTTAATACCACTTCGGCACACTATAGGAACGCACCAATAGACCGTCAAGTGAGCAATTCACTTAAAAGCCTTTAATGACGGGGGCTTAGCGGGAAAAACCGGGTAAAAGCGCACAAACAACAGAGGCGCGCAGATACAAAAATTTGGCACATCAAAGGGATCGTCGCGTTACTTAATGTAGATTGTTAGCTTTAAGATTTTTTTGACTGGAAGTGAGATTCAGACCACTGGAAGGGATATAACAAAAAAATAAGAGTTGGCCTGTAAGCCGGGTTCTGTCGTGAACAGTCATTCCTCTACGACAGCCATCACTGACTGCCTCTAGCAACCTACCCGAACCCAGTGCGGGCCACACCATTAGGTTCCTATTTGGTCTTGCTCCGAGCGGGGTTTACCTAGCCACAGACTGTTACCAGCTGCGCGGTGCGCTCTTACCGCACCATTTCAACCTTACCGGCGCTTGCGCGCTTAGGCGGTATATTTTCTGCTGCACTTTCCGTAGGCTCACGCCCCCCAGGTGTTACCTGGCACTCTGCCCTATGGAGCCCGGACTTTCCTCCCTATCGCAAGCGATACGGCGACTGTCCAGCCAACTCTTGGCGCAAGATTAGCCGGGATGACGGCGAGCGGCAAGCATAGACTCCATGAAAATGGAAATCGCGCCGACTGTCGTTGACGATGGCATGCGTTACCCCTGGTGAGCGGTCTTTTCCAAGGCTAGCTGATACAACCGATTTTTCTTTACGCCGGTGATCTGTGCAGCAAGCGCCGCCGCCTGTTTCACAGGCAAGTCTCCCAACAGCACATCGAGGATCCGTTCTGCCTCGCTTCCGATTCCCTGATCTTCCGTTGGCGCCGGCATACCCTCTACCACCAGCACACATTCTCCACGCTGCTGATCACTGTCATTGCGTACCCACTCAACCAGTTCCCCAAGGGCGGCGCCTTTGATGGTTTCGAAGGTCTTGGTCAGCTCCCTTGCCAAGACTATCTGACGCTCGGGTCCGAGCACTGCGAGCATGTCATCCAGACACTCCATCAACCGGTGGGGTGCTTCGTAGACCATCCAGGTGCGCGGCTCATTGGCCAAGCCCTGGATTCGCTGCCGACGGCCATGGGCCTTTGCCGGCAGAAACCCTTCAAAGGCGAAACGATCAGATGGCAAACCGGCCGCGCTGAGCGCAGCGATCAACGCGCAGGCGCCGGGCAGAGGACATACTCTTATCCCCGCCTCGCGAGCCTGTCGAACCAGATGATATCCAGGGTCGGATATCAGGGGCGTTCCCGCGTCGGAAATCAGCGCCATGTCGTCTCCGGCAAGCATCCGCTCGATCAGCCGCGCGCTCTTATCCCTTTCATTATGGTCATGGCAAGCGGTGGTCTGTGTGGTAACACCGAAATGCTGCAGCAATCTCGCACTGTGACGGGTATCTTCGGCTGCAATCAGCTTGACCGATCGCAGCACCTCCAACGCTCTGGGCGTAAGATCCTGAAGATTGCCGATCGGCGTGGCGACGACATACAAGGTACCTGCATTGACGGCCATAGGGCATCCTGTTGATTTGGACTCAGGCAGCATTGTACAGGACGTGAACCGCTTCCCGTGAAGCGCATGGCGGTTACCCCTCCCCTTGGTTACAATGCTTGCCTGACCGCCCACGGAGCGTCGATTCGCGCCCCCAGTGTAAGGATCTATTGATGTCCCGCATGAAAAGCCTGCCGTTATCCGCTCTGGCCATCACCCTTATCCTCGCCGGCTGCGCCTCGCCGCCGACCCAGCTGTCCGATCTGCCAAAAACGCCAGATGCTTCGGTCGAAGAGATTCTCGAGGATGCCGATCGCTACTCGGGCGCCGAAGCCAACCTGTTGCGCCTGCATGCCGCGCAAACGGCGTGGAACAACGGCAATGCTCAACAGGTCAGGAGCATCCTCAGCAATATCCCGCAGAGCGATCTGCCGCTGGATCAACAACTGCTTTTCAGTGAACTCCAGGCGTACAGTTCCTTTGCTCTGAACCAGCCACAAGCGGCACTTCGTGCCCTGCGTCACCCGTCGATGCTGCAACTTGAAAAGCAGCCAATGGAAGAGCAGTTGCGGATTCAGATACTCCGTGCAGAGGTTCTGGCAGCCGCTGGCGAGCCCCTGGAAGCCGCCCGCGAACGTGTTTACATCAACGGGTTACTGACAGCCCAGCAGCGAGATGCCAATCGTCAGCAGATATGGGACGCGTTGGATCAGGTATCTACCGTGAAACTGCGTCAGGCGGCACCAGATGAACGGGGTGAGATGGCGGGATGGGTTCAGCTTGCTCTTATTACCCGGGAACAAAACAACATTGATCTTCAGGTCAGGGCCATCAAACAGTGGCAAGAAACCTTCGCTACCCACCCAGCGGCTGCACACTTACCGGAATCAGTCATCCAGTTGCTTGAGGTTTACGAGAGCAGGCCCCGGCATATCGCGCTGCTTCTACCCTTCCAGGGCCCGCTGGCAGCCGCTGCACAGGCGTTACGTGATGGGTTCATGGCCGCTCACTACCAGGCTCATAGCGAAGGCCTGGAACAGCCAAAGGTCACCCTCTATGATGCGACGGCTTACTCGGATCTGATGCAATTTTACAGTCAGGCTCAAGCCGATGGCGTCCAGTGGGTAATAGGGCCACTGGAAAGGGACCAAGTCACGCGCCTGGCAAACCTGCCAGAGATTCCGCTGCCCACCCTGGCGCTGAATTACACCGATAGCGACAGCATGTCACAGCAGAAGTTGTTCCAGTTCGGCCTCGCGCCGGAGGATGAGGCCCGCTCCGCCGCTCTCAAAGCCTGGGAAGACGGCCACCGAAGCATGGCAGCTCTGGTCGCCCAGACGGATTGGGGCCAGCGGGCGTTCGCGGCATTCAGGCAGGCCTGGGAAGAACTTGGCGGAACCTTGATTGGCCGGGAAGTCATAGACCAGCCCGCAACCATATCCAATCAGATAGCCGAGCTATTGGATATCCAGGAAAGCGAGCAGCGCGGCAAACGCGTCCAGGAAGTAATAGGTGAAGAGGTCATCGTTCAGCCTACTCCCCGGCAAGACGTGCATGCCTTGTTCCTTGCAGCCAACCCGCAACAAGCCCGGCAGATCAATCCGACGCTGGCTTTTCAGTACGCCGCCGATCTGCCGGTTTATGCCACGTCACACGCCTATCAGGTAGGCAATAATGAGAACCAGAATGCCGACCTCGACGGTATTCTGGTGGCGGAGATACCTTGGCTGTTATCACGCTCTGACAGCCTGTACGACTCCGTGACCAGCAGTTGGCCCCAGGCTACAGGCGCCCTGGGCAGGCTTTACGCGATGGGAGTGGATGCCCAACGTATATTCAGCCGCCTGCCGCAGATGCAGGAATATGCTGAAACCCGCATAAATGGCGCCACCGGCACTCTGACCTTGTCCGAAGACGGTCGGGTTCACCGCAGCCTGGATTGGGGCGTCATCAGCGGTGGCCAGATTGTTCCCGCCGACGACGTAATCCTCCCACGATGATCCAGCTGACCAGCAGGCAGAAGCTTGGCAACCAGGCAGAGCGCCTGTCCGAGCAGTTGCTGATTAAAGCGGGAATGCGGCTGCTTGCACGTAACTACCGCTGCAAGCAAGGCGAGCTGGATCTGGTCATGCGAGACGCTGATACAGTAGTATTTGTCGAAGTACGCTTCAGGCGCAAAAACCAGTGGGGTAACGCGGCCGAAACGGTTGACTGGCGTAAACAGAAACGGCTGATTGCCGCCGCCCATCATTACCTGCTCACGCACCCTCATCTAGCCGACACATCCTGTCGCTTTGATGTTATTGCCGCCGAAGGCAACCCTGCGGATCCTGCCTCCTATAGATGGATCCGAGAAGCTTTCACCTGCTAACGAGTTCCTTTTATGGATATGCAACACCGTATCAAGCAACTGTTCACAGACAGCATTGAAACCAAAACGCGCGCCATGGAAGTGCTAGGGCCAAGCATCGAACAGGCCAGCCAGTTGATGGTCAACAGCCTTCTCAATGAAGGCAAGTTGCTATCCTGCGGCAACGGCGGATCCGCCGGAGATGCTCAACATTTTTCATCTGAGCTGCTCAACCGTTTCGAACGAGAGCGCCCGAGCCTGCCCGCGATAGCCTTGACAACTGATAGCTCTACATTGACCTCCATCGCCAATGATTACAGCTATGACGAAATCTTTTCCAAACAGATTCGCGCCCTGGGCCAGCCAGGCGACGTACTATTGGCCATTTCAACCAGCGGAAATTCCGGTAACGTCCTGCAGGCGATCCAGGCTGCGCATGATCGTGACATGCTGGTCGTGGCACTCACTGGCCGGGACGGCGGCGCCATGGCGTCATTGCTGCTCCCTGAAGATGTAGAAATCCGGGTTCCGGCCCGCTCTACTGCTCGCATTCAGGAAGTTCACTTGCTGGCCATACACTGCCTGTGCGACTTGATAGACCGTCAACTTTTCGGGAGTGAAGAATGATTCGCTTTATCGTATTAAGCCTCGTCGTCTCGCTTGCAGGGTGCAGTAGCATCCTGACGGCAGCCCGCGACGAGCCCTTTGAAGGAAGCCCCGGCACTCGAACAATCGGCAGTACCATTGATGACCAACTGATTGAAACCCGGATTGACGTAAACGTTGCCAAGAGTCACATCGATCTCGAACGATCTGCGCGGGTTGAAGTCACCAGTTTCAACGGCGTGGTGTTGCTCGCCGGTCAGGTGCCCCGAGAGGAACTGCGCAGCATAGCCGCCAAGGCAGCCAGCGAAGTACAGCGGGTCAAAGTGGTCCATAACGAACTGACCGTGGGACCGAATATTTCCCTGCTGGCACGAAATAACGACGCCCTGATCACCGCCAATGTAAAAACCCGACTGCTGGCCGACAGCGCTATTCCCGGCCGCCGCATCAAGGTAACAACCGAGGCAGGAGTGGTCTATCTGTTGGGCTTGGTACGAAGAAACGAAGCAGACTTGGCAGTACAGGCCGTTCAGGAAGTAGGCGGCATCCAGCGCATCGTCAAGCTATTCGAATATATCAACTGATCAGCCTGAACCTGCTCACCCTCGCCGGGCTTGCGCTGGGTGAGCAAACCCCCAAACCTTACTTGACTACCTTCAGCGAAGGCCTGCCTGATTGAGGCTTATCGCCTGCAGGTGAACTATCGTCATCCGGCGGCGGGGAAACAGGTTCATTTTCAAAAACCATTCCCTGACCATTCTCTCGAGCATAGATTGCCATTACCGCCTGGGCCGGCAACCACACCTGCTGCGGCGTACCACCAAAACGACCGTCAAAGGTGATCTTGTCGTTGTCCATTTCCAAATGCCGGATGGCGCTGGGAGACAGGTTCAGAACAATCTGGCCGGCTTCGACGAAGGCACTGGGCACCACCGTGTCAGGACAGTGTGCGTTCACCAGGAGGTAGGGAGTGAGCTGATTGTCGAGAATCCACTCATATAGGGCTCGTATCAGGTAGGGTCTGCTTGAACTCATTTGAGCCATGCCGGCCTCCTATAGCATCTGGGAAGTGATCACTGCATCTCTTTTTCAGTTGAAGAGAGGCTCGCCATAAAGCCTTCACGCTGAAAAATGCGGTCCATGTAATCCTGCAAGGGCTTGGCCTGTTTGGGCAGCTCTATTCCGAGAATCGGCAAACGCCACAGAATAGGTGCGATGCAGCAATCAACCAGGCTGAACTCTTCGCTCATGAAATAAGGCATTTCGGCAAATACCGGTGCCACGCCAATCAGGCTTTCACGAAGCTCCTTACGTGCCTTGGCAACCGCTGGCGCTGGCGTTTTTGGATCTGCAATCATATCCACCAGCACACACCAGTCACGCTGCACCCGATACATCAACAACCGACTGTTGGCCCGGGCCACGGGATATACAGGCAGCAGCGGAGGATGCGGAAAACGTTCGTCCAGATATTCCATCATGATGTTCGGCTCATAGAGCACCAGATCACGATCTAACAGGGTGGGTACCGTATTGTAGGGATTGCTCTCAGCGAGTTCCTGAGGATGCTGGCCGGGTTCGACGTTGACAATATCGACGGTTACCCCCTTTTCAGCCAGAACAATGCGTACGCGGTGACAATAATGGTCCCGTGGATCTGAGAAAAAAGCCATCGAGGAGCGCTTGCTGGCGGTAACACCCATAAATCAACCCTCATCCTTTAGCGGATTGCGGTAAAACTGTGGAGCAGTATGCGACCACAAATACGTAAGCCCGGGCTTGCTGCCCCGGCTCCGACAAATTAGTCGCTTATTATACCCCAGAAACCAGCGCGCGCCCCAAAGGGCGCGCGCAAATGATGCTTAAAGAACCGTATCAGTGAACATCTTTCCAGTATTCGCGCTTCAGCAAATAGGCAAATACAAAGAAGAACGCAAGATAGAGCAATACGTAGATTCCTATGCGATGACGCTCCAGCTTGATCGGGTCAGCTGAATAGGCCAGAAACGCAACGAGATTCCGAACAGTCGTATCGAACTCTTCCTCTGTCTGCGTGCCAGTCCCTTCGACAACGGTCAATACGTTGCATTGTTCATCCTTGACCGTTTCACCAGTCAGAGTGTCACGCTTGACCTCGCCCTCTTCCATCACCGGCATCGCCTTGCAACCGATAACCTGACGACCCTGAAGCTCGTCCAGAACGTGCGGCATACCCACGTTGGGGAAGACCTTGTTGTTCCAGCCGAAAGGGCGCGAGGGATCTTCGTAGAAAGTGCGTAGATAGGTGTATAACCAATCCTCGCCCCGAACACGGGAGACCAAAGTAAGATCGGGCGGCGCCGCACCGAACCACTCTTTGCCATCAGCAGGCCGCATACCATTTTTCATGTGCTCGCCGATCAGGGCATCGGTAAAAATCAGGTTTTCCACCATCAATTCATCCGGAATGCCAAGGTCATTGGCGACGCGCTCATAACGTTGGTACTGCGCAGAATGACATCCCATACAGTAATTGACGAAAGTACGAGCACCATCCTGTAGGGAGGCCTTATCGGTCAGATCGATATTGGCCTCATCAAGAGGATACCCGCCCCCGGCGGCAGCCAGCACTGACACCGGCATCATTGCAAACAGCAACGCAATTAGTTGTTTTTTCATTATCCTGCGACCCTCTCCGGAACCGGCTTGGTCTTCTCCATCCGGGTGTAGAACGGCATCAAGATGAAGAAGGCGAAATACAACACGGTACACACCTGCGACAGCAGCGTCCGGCCAGGTGTAGCCGGAATAGCTCCCAACACCCCGAGGATCACGAAACAAACGCAGAAGGTAATCAACCACACCTTGCTCATCCAGCCCTTGAACTTGATTGAGCGAACCGGGCTACGGTCGAGCCATGGCAGCACGAACAGCACCGCGATAGCTCCGCCCATTGCCATAACGCCGGGGAACGCAGACCCACCGATAGCCGGCACTGCCCGCAGAATCGCGTAAAAGGGCGTGAAGTACCAGACAGGCGCGATATGGTCTGGAGTCTTCAGCTGGTTCGCCACTTCGAAGTTCGGATGCTCCAGGAAGAAACCGCCCATTTCCGGGAAGAAAAAGACAATGGTGCAGAACACGAACAGGAACACTACGACACCGACGATATCTTTAACGGTGTAGTAAGGGTGAAAGGCGATACCGTCCAGCGGCTTGCCGTTCTCGTCCTTGTACTTTTTGATATCCAAACCCAGCGGGTTGTTGGAGCCAACTTCATGCAGAGCAATGATATGCATGACGATCAGACCCAACAGGACGATTGGCAGCGCGATAACGTGCAACGCGAAGAAACGGTTCAGGGTGATACCGGAGATCAGGTAATCGCCCCGTACCCACTGCGCCAAGTCCGGGCCAATGAACGGAATGGCACCGAACAGGGAGATGATCACCTGGGCACCCCAGTAGGACATCTGCCCCCAAGGCAGGAGATAGCCCATAAAGGCCTCACCCATCAGCACCAGGTAGATCAGCATGCCAAACAGCCAAACCAGCTCGCGGGGCTTCTGGTATGAGCCATACATGATGCCACGAAGCATGTGCAGGTAGACCACGGCGAAGAATGCGGATGCGCCAGTGGAATGCAGGTACCGCAGCAACCAGCCATATTCCACGTCACGCATGATGTATTCAACCGACGCGAAGGCCCCCGCTGCGGAAGGCTCGTAGCTCATGGTCAACCATATGCCGGTGATCAGCTGGTTAACCAGCACCAGCATGGCCAACGAGCCGAAGAAATACAGAACGTTAAAATTCTTGGGCGCATAGTATTTGGTCAGGTGATCTTCGATCACTCGGCCAATCGACAGGCGCTCATTGATCCAGTTGGACAAGCTCATCAGGCGGTCTCCTCGTCCAGGCCGATTACGAGAACATCATCGGTCTCGTAGGAATGCGGGGGAACGGGCAGGTTCAAAGGAGCGGGCTGACCACTCCAGACCCGGCCGGACATATCGTAGTGCGAGCCGTGACAAGGGCAGAAATACCCTCCCTTCCAATCCGCACCCATGTCAGCCGAAGCAACTTCAGGACGAAACAAGGGCGAGCAGCCTAAATGGGTACAGATACCCATGACCACCAACACTTCTGGCTTGATAGCACGGGTGGTCGGATCCACGTAATCGGGTTGAACTGACGCTTCGGAATTGGGGTCTGCAAGAATAGCCTCGTTCTCGCGCAGGATTTCCAGCGCTTCAGGCGTACGGCGCGAAACGAAAACTGGCTGTCCGCGCCATTCGGCAACGATCTGCTGGCCCGCTTCGAGCTTGCCGATGTTCACTCTTACCGGCGCACCAGCCGCCTTGGCTCGGGCGCTAGGGAACCAGGACCCTATAAAGGGAACTGCTACCCCTACTGCTCCGGCGGCACCTACCACACTTGTGGCTGCCACCAGGAAGCGACGCCGGCCATTATTCACGCCGTCATTACTCATCCAGTCGTCTCCCATCAGCTAATCAGACCTTTTAGCAAAGGCTTTGAAGTTTTTATACTGCCTGCACAAAATGAATCAGATGGTAATGAAAAACCCCTTTTTTGACAAGGAGATATCCGTTAACCATAAGGTGTCCGGTGAACCGAAGAAAGCGAAAGGCGGGCGTTTGAGCCTGGGAGCCTTGAGCGTGACACCTTGCCGCAGAAACCAAAACGCCCGGAGTCCTGCGAAGGAACCGGGCGTTTCGTGCGTATAAGTATTTAAGCTTAACGCTTGGAGTACTGAGGACGCTTGCGAGCTTTACGCAGACCGACCTTCTTACGCTCAACTTCACGAGCATCGCGAGTCACGTAACCAGCCTTGCGCAACGCACCACGCAACGTCTCGTCATAATCCATCAGGGCACGGGTAATACCGTGACGAATGGCACCGGCCTGACCCGTAGTTCCACCACCCTTGACGGTGACATACACATCAAACTTTGCGGTGCTATCAGTCAGCTCGAGGGGCTGACGAACAACCATCCGGGCAGTCTCGCGACCGAAAAAGCTTTCGATAGTGCGATTATTGATCGAAATATTGCCGTTACCTGGACGCAGGAAGACCCGGGCTGTAGCAGTTTTACGACGGCCAGTACCGTAATTTTGTGTCGCCGACATATTCAAAACTCCCTTAGATCTTCAGTTCTTGAGGTTGCTGGGCCGCATGCGGATGAGCTGCACCTTTGTACACCTTCATCTTGCGGTACATTGCACGCCCCAGGGGGTTTTTCGGCAACATGCCTTTAACGGCAGACTCGATCACGCGCTCGGGAGCACGGGAAATGAGCTTTTCAAAGTTGATCGACTTGATGCCACCGGGGAAACCGGAGTGGCTATAGTAGATCTTGTCCTGAGCCTTGTTACCGGTCACATGCACCTTTTCGGCGTTAACGACAACGATGTAATCACCGGTATCGACGTGTGGGGTGTACTCGGGCTTGTGCTTGCCGCGCAGACGTGTGGCGATTTCGGTAGCCAGACGGCCCAGGGTCAGACCACTGGCGTCTACTACGTACCAATCACGTTTTACGGATTCCGGTTTGGCGCTAAAAGTTTTCATTAATCCTAGCCTCAAAGCCGCCCTGTAATAAATAAGAGGGCGAATCTTACAGAATGAATAGTGTTTTTACAAGCCAACAAAGCCTAGACAGACACTCAGGGGGGGCTCTGTGGGTCTGGGTGGCATCTGTGATGTAAATAACGACAGGCTAGGCATCCTGTCGAAAGTGGCGGGCATTATGCCAAGGGGCGTAAAAATTACAACCTTTATTTGGCCTCATGGTCAATAATGACCTCTTCGTCAACACAGGAGTTCGCCATGCAATACCGCCCTCTCGGCCGCAGCCAGCTCAAGGTCAGTGCTTTATGTCTAGGCACCATGACCTGGGGTGAACAGAACAGTCAGGCTGAGGCCTTCGCGCAGATAGACCGCGCCCGCGATGCGGGCGTCAACTTCATTGACACTGCAGAAATGTATCCTGTGCCTCCCCGCGGCGAGACCTACGGCGAAACCGAACGCATCATTGGCAACTACTTCAAAGAGCGAGGTCAGCGTGAAAACTGGATTCTTGCGAGCAAGGTGGCGGGCCCCAGCAGGGATATGAAGCACATTCGCGAGGGAAGCACCCGCCTTACCCGTGAATACATAACCGCAGCGCTTGACGCCAGCCTGAAGCGCCTGCAAACCGATTATATCGACCTTTACCAGTTGCACTGGCCAGACCGGAATACCAATTTCTTCGGCAATCTAGGCTACCGACACGACGCCGATGAACAATTCACCCCAGTCGAAGACAGCCTTGAAGTGCTGGACGACATGGTCAAAGCCGGGAAGATTCGCCACATTGGCCTGTCGAACGAAACGCCTTGGGGCGTCAGTCGTTTCCTCCACCTCGCCGAGAGTCGTGGATGGCCGCGCATCGCTTCGATTCAAAATCCCTACAATCTGCTCAATCGCACCTACGAAATAGGTATGGCAGAAATGTCCATGCGCGAACAGACCGGCCTGCTGGCTTACTCCCCCCTTGCATTCGGCACGTTGACGGGCAAATACCTGAACGGGCTGCGACCGGAGAAGGGCCGCCTGACTTTGTTCAGTCGCTTCAGTCGCTATACCAATCCCCAGGCCCAACGTGCCTGCGCCCGTTACGTCCAACTGGCCCGTGATCACGGACTGGATCCAGCCCAGATGGCACTGGCATTTGTGACCCGTCAGCCCTTCGTCACCAGTAATATTATCGGCGCGACCAACATGGACCAGCTCAATCGCAACCTGAGCAGTGTCAATATGGGATTGACCGATACTATTCTCGAGGCCATTGCCGAGATTCACCGCAGCCAGCCCAACCCCGCCCCGTGAACAAAGGCGCCCCGCCCCGGGGCGCCTTTGCTCTACCGCACCCCCGGCATTTCGGTCATACGCCTGGCCAAATAGGCCACTTGCGCCACTTTACAAGATGCTTTAGACATTACATGGCAGAATCATCTTATAAAAAGGCTGACAATGAACCACTTACAGCTTCCAGGCACTCCGCTGCGTGAGGTAGTCATTCTGGCGACTGATGGCGTCGTCGGCTCGACCCTGATGCAGGCCAAGGATTTCTTTTTCATGGCTAGCCTGCGGGATGGGCGACAGCGAGGACTTGGCCTCACCCCCGCTTTTCGTACCTCGATCATTGCAGTTGATAGCGATCCGGTCATCAGCTTCAGCCAGGACCGCATGCCTGTCGATGCGTCGCTGGAAGCGATGCATCCGCAACTGATTCTGCTGCCGGCCTTCTGGGGCGATTTCGACCAGATGCTTGAGCGCTATCCCAGTGTGGTGCCATGGCTGAAGGCGGAGTACGAGCGCGGCACCATTATCAGTGCAGAGGCGACAGGCGTGTTCTGGGTAGCCGCCGCAGGGCTTCTTGACGGCAAGGAGGCAACCACCTACTGGCGTTTCTTCGACGAGTTCAGCCGACGCTTCCCCAGGGTGGTATTGAACAGGGAAAAACACATTACCGATGCCGACAGGATCATCTGCGCTGCAGGCGTAACCTCTGCCTGTGACATGTACATACACCTGATCGAGCATTTTTGTGGCAGCCAGGTAGCGCAGGCGGTTGCCCGTGACACCTTGTACGAAATACAACGCAGCTACACGCCGGGCGTTTTAGGATTTGGCGGTCAAAAACTGCACCAGGACGTGGCCATACTGCAGATCCAGGGATGGCTGGAAGAGCACTTTTCTGAAAAGTTCCGATTTGAAGATGTAGCCAGTCAGCATGGCATGAGCATCCGCAACTTCATGCGACGCTTCCAGAGCGCTACCGGAGACAAACCGTTGCACTACCTGCAGCGTCTGCGCATCGAGACAGCTAAAAGTCTGCTCAGCACTACCAAGCGCAGTATCAAGACCATCAGCTACGATATTGGTTATGACGACGCCAGTTTTTTTGCCCGATTGTTCCGGCAACATACCGACCTGTCACCCAACCAGTACCGCAGGCAATTTCTACAAAAGCCGTTCTGAACCCAGGCGTCGGCAGAGCTTCAGGGCTTGTGCGGCCTAGAGAGGAATTCGTGGGACTGCATTTCGAGCAACCGACTAAGGGTGCGCTGGAATTCGAATTCCAGCCGCCCGCCAGTGTAAAGGTCCTTGAGCTCGACCTCCGCCGACAGGATCAACTTGACGTTACGATCATAGAATTCATCCACCAGATTGATAAACCGGCGGGCCATGTCTTCCTTCGCTGACCCCATTTGTTCGACATTCGCGATCAGTACCGCATGGAAGATCTTCGCCAGCTCGATATAGTCGTTTTGACTGCGCGGGCCGTCGCATAGCTCCCGGAACTCAAACCAGGCGACGTCCTCGCATACCCGCAAAGATTTGATCCCCCGGTTGACGACCGTCAGGACCTCCCCTTCCACCACGCCATCCATGTCAGGCACCAGACTTTCGAAACTGCGCCGCAAGCTACCTTCGGCCTGATCATCAAGCGGCCAGTGGTACAACTCCGCCTGTTCCAGTGCACGAAGGCGGTAGTCAACGCCGTTGTCCACATTGACCACATCCGTGTGACTGTTGATCAGAGCAATTGCGGGCAAGAAACGCGCCCGCTGCAAGCCATCCTTGTAGAGCCCGTCCGGGACGATATTGGAGGTCGCCACCAGCGTTACACCATTGTCAAAGAGCTCTTCCATCAGAGTGCCGAGAATCATCGCATCGGTAATGTCCGACACGAAGAACTCATCGAAACAGATTACCCTTGCCTCGTCAGCGAATTGCCGGGCAATCAGGGTCAGCGGATTCTTTTCCCCCTTGAGGCCATCGAGCTCATGGTGGACGCGTTGCATGAACCGGTGGAAATGTGTGCGCATTTTCTGCTTGAAGGGTAGCGCTTCGAAAAACGTATCCACCAGGTAGGTTTTGCCGCGGCCTACACCCCCCCAGAAATACAGGCCTTTGACCGGTTCAGGCTTTTTGCGCAGCAGCTTGTCCAGCAACCCACGCCGAGAGGTGCCGGCATTTACCAGATCGTCGTACAGACGCTGCAAATGGCGGACTGCATTCTCCTGGGCAGGGTCATGGAAAAAATCCGGACGCTGAAGGTCCGCCTTGTAGCGTGCAAGAGGCGTCATGCTGGATACCAGTGGGATACCGAGGGGGTCGATACTCTACCCGCCCCTCCTTCCGTTGGCAATTGCAGAGCCCTCAATCCAACTGGGCTTCAACCGCCTCCTTCAGCTCGACCAGCCGGCCGTGGAAAAAATGCCCGGTATCCGGGAAACGGACCATCTTTATCCCAGGCTTGCCTTCCAGAAGAGCAAAAACAGCGGCAGACGCTACCACTTCGTCGGCCTCGCCCATCATCACCGAGGCGGGTCCCGGCAACGGCATGAGGTCACCGAAGGGCAGCCGCTCGACCGATGGCCCCACCAGTACTAGTTGCCGAGGCCAGGTTTCCAGCCGGCAGGCGGCGGCTGCAGCGACGTAACCGCCGAACGAAAAGCCCATCAGCCATAGCGGCTCTGCACCCAGGTGGCCATGTGCCCAATCGATCACTGCCAGACAGTCATCGATCTCGCCCTGACCCGCAGCGTGTTCGCCACCGCTCTTGCCAACGCCACGAAAATTGAAGCGCACCGTACTGGCCCCTTGATCCCTGGCCGCCCGCATAAGCGTATGCACTACCTTGTTGTGCAAGGTTCCGCCGTGCAAGGGATGAGGGTGGCAGATCACCGCCACGGCAGTTGGATCGTCGCCGCGAGTGACTACCAATTCCAGCGGTCCTGCCGGACCTTCTATCAGAAGTCGTTCTTCAGCGTTGCGGCTCATACCGGATTCTCCGTGACTGTTGACTGACGACTTACGTCGCATGGCAGAACAAGACTAGCAAGTACTAGCCTTGTTTATGAAATGTCGTTACCGTAATGACATGCAGCGAAGCACGCATCCTCAGGATACGTATTGCCAGAACAGATCAACGAGGGACCCAAGGTGGAAGCAAACGAGAACCTCTGGATTGCAGTAGCCATTGCGCTGGCAGTGGGCATTGTAATTGGCGTCATTCTGGCTCGAGTAGCCAAACAGGTCGGTGGCAAGCATGTGACCGGCAGTCACGCTCAGATGGAAAGCCTGCAGTTGCGTTTCGAGGAATACCAGCAGGAGGTGGCGAGCCACTTCAATACAACCGCCAGTCTCGTCGCCAAGCTCAATCGCAGCCACCGTGAAGTGCAGGAACACCTGACGCATGGTGCGATAGAGCTAGCTCCTGACGACATGACCCGCCAACGTTTGCTGGCAGCGCTGGAACAGGATGATGATGAGCCGGTACGTAGCAGCTCCGGGCGCATCGAACCGGTTTTCGATAGCTTCGAACCGCCCCGCGACTATGCGCCAAAAATGGAGGACAGCCCTGGAACCCTGTCTGAGGAATACGGCGTCAAGCGCAAGCACTAACCTCCGCCTGGATAATCTCAATGCCGGCTTTCCCCGAGAACGCCTTTTTAAGCCACAACCCCAACGATCCCATGCATCTTGTCATCAAGGGTGATTGGACCCTTGAGCATTATGCGGAGCTGCGCCGCCTTACGTCCGGCCAGGGCGGCGCTCGAACGGCCTTTATGCGAGTCGACCTGACACGTCTGGGGAAACTGGATACTGCAGGCGGACAATTGCTGGCCGAACTGCTCGGCAGTGACCTGTTGGACGCGTCCGCAGAACAGCACAGCGATATGCCACAAGAGCGCCGCACCTTGCTGAGGCGTATTGCGCAGACCCTCAGCACGGAAGCCGAAACGCCTGCCGACAATCGAAGCGCCGTGGCGGATATGCTTGAAAGCGTTGGCCAGGGCACCATGATTTTCTGGGACCATCTTGTCTCGCTGCTTGGTTTCATCGGCGTCGTACTGGCGGGTATCGCGCGCAACCTGTTCAAACCAACCAACTGGCGGGTCACCGCGGTGGTGGCGCAACTGGAGCAGACCGCTCTCAATGCGGTGCCTATCGTGGCATTGCTGACCTTCATGGTCGGCGCGGTCATCGCCTTCCTGGGCGCCACGGTCCTGTCGGCATTCGGCGCCAGTATTTATACCGTTGATCTAATAGCCTTCTCCTTTCTCCGCGAATTCGCCGTGCTACTCACGGCTATCCTCATGGCGGGGCGTACGGCCAGCGCTTTCACCGCCCAGATCGGATCGATGAAGGCCAACGAAGAAATCGACGCCATCAGAACGCTCGGCCTGGATCCATTGGACATTCTGGTCTTGCCACGCGTCCTGGCCATGATGATCGCCATGCCGATCCTGACCTTTATCGCGATGCTCTCGGGCCTGTTTGGGGGCGCCGTGGTTTGCGCGCTGGCCCTCGATATTTCGCCTACGATGTTCATGAGCACGCTCCAGCAGAACGTGGAAATGCATCACTTTCTGCTGGGTCTGGCCAAAGCCCCCGTTTTCGCCTTTCTGATCGCCATTATCGGTTGCCTTGAAGGTTTCAAGGTCAGCGGCAGTGCCGAGTCAGTGGGTGAACACACCACCTCATCGGTCGTTCAGTCCATCTTTGTGGTTATCCTGGTGGATGCTCTGGCGGCACTGTTTTACATGCAGATGGGCTGGTGACAATGTCTAAAGCACAAGAGGAACCTCTGGTTCAGGTTCGCGGGCTGGTCAACCGTTTTGGCTCTCAAACCGTTCACGAGAACCTGGACCTGGACATTCGTCAAGGCGAAATCATGGGCGTGGTGGGGGGCTCTGGAACCGGAAAGTCGGTACTGCTGCGCTCGATAGTAGGCCTTCGACGTCCGACCGAGGGCAGCGTCAAAGTGTTTGGTCAGAATCTGCTGGACCTGAATGCGGCTGAGCGATCCAGAATCGAGCGACGCTTTGGCGTGCTGTTTCAAAAAGGTGCGCTGTTTTCCTCGCTCACGGTCACTGAAAATGTCGCGCTGCCCCTGGTGGAGCATGCCAACCTCAGCCGGGCTGACGCCCAGCATCTTGCTTGCATGAAGCTTGCCCTGGCCGGCCTACCTCCTGGCGCAGGAGACAAATATCCGTCGGAGTTGTCAGGCGGCATGGTGAAAAGAGCTGCCCTGGCCCGGGCACTGGCTCTGGATCCAGATATTCTGTTTCTGGACGAACCGACAGCGGGGCTGGACCCCATTGGCGCCGCAGCGTTTGACCAGCTGATCAAGACCCTGCGTGACGCGCTGGGCTTGAGTGTATTTCTGGTCACACATGATCTGGATACCCTGTACGCCATCTGCGATAGAATCGCCGTATTGTCTGACAAACGAGTGTTGGTCGCTGACACCCTGGAAAACGTGGCAGCCACCGACAATGTCTGGATTCAGGAATACTTCCATGGCCCGCGAGGCCGCGCTGCGGCAGCGGCCGCCGCCCATGATCCCCAGCCGGAGAGTGATTGATGGAAACCCGTGCTCATCACGTCCTGATTGGACTTTTCACCTTGCTCGCCGGAGCGGCTGCGATATTTTTCGCTGTCTGGCTGAGCAACGCCAGCTCAACCCAGGAATACAACCGCTACACGGTCGTCTTCAAGGAAGCAGTGACCGGTTTGTCCCGGGGCAGCGCCGTGCAGTACAGCGGCATTCGGGTGGGCGACATCACTGAACTGCGGCTCGATCCGGCAGATCCACGAAGGGTATTGGCCGAGATCCGCGTAGGCGCTGACGTGCCGATCAAGGAAGATACGCGGGCACGCCTGTCTTTCACTGGCATAACCGGAACGTCGGTAATCGAACTGAGTCATGGATCACCCAAAAGCGCCCTGCTCAAGTCGCCAGACAAGAGCAATCCGATCATTGTCGCCTCGCCCTCACCTATCGCAAGTCTTCTGGCGAATGGCGAAGATCTGATGACTAACATCAATCAACTGGTGGCCAGCGCCCGGCTGATCATTTCCGATGAGAACGCAGGCCGCATAGGCAATACCCTTGAATCCATCGAATTGGCAACTCAAACCATTGCGGCGCAAGGCGACGATGTGAAGGTATTGGTGGCTGAGCTGACTCGCGTAAGCCAGCAGGCTACGCAAACGCTGGAGCAGACTGGAAGTCTGATGGCTGATGCCAGCACGCTGGTGAACGACCAGGGTACCCGTACGCTGAACGGCGCAGAGGAGGCGCTATCCTCCATCGCCAGAACCAGCGCCGTGCTGGAGAGCATGCTGGTCGACAATAGCGAGGCTTTTGCCAACGGAATGCAAGGTCTCGGGCAACTGGAGCCCGCCATCAATGAGCTGCGAGGCAGTCTGTCCTCGCTGCGGAGCATCACGCGCAGGCTGGAAGACAACCCTACCCGGTTTCTGCTAGGCCGCGATTCGCTGGAGGAATTTGAACCTTGAATATTTCAACAGGCTTGATCCGCACCGCATTGCTCACTGCCGGCCTGGTCTGGTTGAGTGCCTGCACCATTCTTCCGGAAAGCGAGCCGCTCAAGGTTTACCAGTTTCCGTCGCCGATGATGCAAGCCGCACAGAATTCAGATGCCATGACTGTATCGTTGCGAGTCAACACTCCCCAGACCGGGTTCGCGCTGAACAGCGCACGAATGCTGGTCAACCCTGAGGGTAATGAGCTGAGCACCTACAAGGGAGCCCGCTGGGCTGACCCGTCGCCAGCACTGATGCGCGAGCACATCGCCAAGTCCTTTGCACTGCACGGTTCTATCGAAACCATTACTACCGACGAACATGCACTGCACGCGGACGTGCATTTGGGTAGCGATCTGCGGCGCTTCCAGGTGACCTATCAAGACGGGCAACCGCGGGCGGTGATAGAGCTGGACGCACGGCTGATTGATGCGAACACTCGGCGGGTGCTTGCACATCGAACCTTTCGTGTTGAACAGCCACTAGAAAATGAGCAAGTGCCCGGTGTGGTGGATGCCTTTGGCCAAGCCGCCGATCATCTGGCCGAGCAACTCGTCCCCTGGACCCTGAACAATCTGCGTCTGCACAGCCGCGCAATCAGTGAATAACAAGTATCCAGCCTGCCTTAGGCCGGCTGGATGTCAGCGCCTTATTCCCACTCGATCGTAGCCGGCGGCTTGCTGGAAATGTCGTAGGTAACCCGCGATACACCGCTGATCTCGTTGATGATCCGATTGGATACTGTCTCAAGGAACTCATAGGGCAGATGGGCCCAGCGGGCCGTCATGAAATCGATGGTTTCAACCGCACGTAACGCGATAACCCATTCGTAACGGCGGCCGTCTCCCACCACCCCAACCGATTTGACTGGCAGAAACACCGCAAAGGCCTGGCTGGTCTTGTGGTACAGATCCGCCCTGCGCAGCTCTTCTATGAAGATATGATCGGCGCGGCGCAGAATGTCAGCATATTCCTTGCGCACTTCTGCCAGTATGCGCACACCGAGGCCCGGACCTGGAAAGGGGTGACGGTAGACCATATCGTAGGGCAGGCCCAGTTCAAGGCCGATCTTGCGCACTTCGTCCTTGAACAGTTCACGCAACGGTTCGACCAGTTCGAAAGCCATGTCATCCGGCAATCCGCCAACATTATGATGGGATTTGATGACATGGGCCTTGCCGGTTTTGGCGCCGGCAGACTCGATCACGTCCGGATAGATGGTGCCCTGGGCCAGAAATCCGATGCCTTCTAGCTTGGTGGCTTCCTCATCGAACACCTCGATAAAGCTGCGACCAATGACCTTGCGCTTCTCCTCGGGATCCGTGACGCCCAGCAGCCGGGAGAGGAACATCTCCTCACGGTTGGCCCGAATCACCTTCACGCCCATGTTCTCGGCGAACATGGCCATTACCTGTTCACCTTCGTTCAAGCGCAACAGGCCGTTATCCACGAACACGCAGGTCAGCTGATCACCAATAGCCTGGTGCAGTAAAGCGGCCACCACCGAGGAGTCTACGCCGCCGGACAGGCCGAGCAGCACCTTGGCGTCGCCCACCTGGGCGCGTACGCTGGCGATAGCATCGTCAACGATATTGGAAGGGGTCCACAACGCCTCACAGCCGCACAATTCAAGCAGGAAGCGCGACATGATGCGCAGGCCCTGCTTGGTATGGGTGACTTCGGGGTGGAACTGCACACCGTAGAAATGCCGCGTCTCATCGCCCATCGCTGCGATCGGACAGCTCGGCGTGCTGGCAATGATATGAAAACCTTCCGGCAGGGTGATGACCTTGTCTCCATGGCTCATCCACACATCCAGGCTAAACACCCCTTCAGCGTCCATGTGATCTTCTATGCCCGCCAGAAATTCGCTCTTGCCGACGAGATCAACGCGAGCGTATCCGAACTCCTGCTTGTCAGAGCCCTGTACCTTTCCGCCCAGTTGCTCGGCCATGGTCTGCATGCCGTAACAGATTCCCAGAACCGGCACACCCAGCTCATAAACCACCTGCGGCGCCCGTGGCGAGCCCGCGTTCGGCACGGATTCTGGCCCGCCCGCCAGGATGATTCCCTTGGGAGCATAAGCGCGGATATCCGCCTCGCTCATGTCCCAGGCATGGATTTCACAGTAGACCCCGATCTCCCGAACACGCCGGGCGATCAGCTGAGTGTACTGGGAGCCGAAATCGAGAATCAGAATCCGGTGGGCATGAATATCTTGATGAGCCATGGGGCGCCTCGAAAAGGGAATGGAGCAAAGCAGACAGCAGGCAAGCGGCACGACTGCTGGTCGTGCCGCTCACGGTTTATCGCATGTGACCGGGATCAACCTGACCGGGATCAACCTACACGGTAGTTGGGCGCTTCCTTGGTAATTTGCACATCATGTACATGTGACTCGCTCATACCGGCACCAGTGATGCGCACAAACTCGGGCTTGGTGCGCATCTCAGTGATATCCGAACAGCCCGTATAGCCCATGGAAGCCCGCAAGCCACCCATCAACTGGTGAATGATCGCCGCCAGGGAGCCTTTGTAAGGCACCCGCCCTTCGATACCTTCCGGCACCAGCTTTTCCGCGCCGGCGCTGGAATCCTGAAAGTAACGGTCCGACGAGCCCTGGCTCTGCGCCATGGCTCCCATGGAACCCATGCCACGGTAAGCCTTGTAAGACCGACCCTGGAACAGCTCGACCTCGCCCGGGGCTTCTTCAGTGCCTGCGAACATGGAACCCATCATCACCACCGAGGCGCCGGCAACGATGGCCTTGGAGAGATCGCCCGAAAAGCGGATTCCACCGTCAGCAATCAGCGGCACGTCGGTGCCTTCAAGTGCGGACGCCACGTCGGCGATTGCCGAAATCTGCGGCACGCCAACACCGGCAACGATGCGTGTGGTACAGATCGATCCAGGACCGATACCGACTTTCACAGCGTCTGCGCCGGCTTCGACCAGCGCCTTGGCCGCCGCCGCGGTAGCGATATTACCGCCGACCACCTGGATTTGCGGATAGGTTTCCTTGACCCAGCGAACCCGGTCAATCACGCCTTTGGAATGGCCATGGGCAGTATCGACAATTACCACGTCGACGCCGGCAGCAACCAGCGCGGTTACGCGATCAGGCGTGTCCTGACCGGTGCCGACAGCAGCCCCGACCAACAGGCGACCCTGATCGTCCTTGGCGGCATTCGGATAGGCACGGGCTTTCTCGATATCCTTGACGGTCATCATGCCCTTGAGGTGAAAGGCATCATCCACAATAAGGACTTTTTCGATCCGGAAGCGATGCAACAAGTCACGCACTTCGGCGGCGCTGACCCCTTCCTTTACCGTAACCAGCTTTTCCTTGGGCGTCATGACCTCGCTAACCAGGGCGTTCATGCGCGTTTCAAAGCGCACGTCCCGTGCGGTCACAATGCCCACCAGGTCGCCTTTGGAAATAACCGGGACACCAGAGATATTATTCTGACGAGTCAATTCGACCAATTCGCCGACGGTAGCCGAGGCATCAATGGTGATCGGGTCCTTGACCACTCCGGACTCGAACTTTTTGACCTTGCGCACCTCAGCGGCCTGCTGGTCGATGGTCATGTTCTTGTGGATGATCCCCATGCCCCCTTCCTGAGCCATGGCAATAGCCAGACGGGCTTCGGTAACGGTGTCCATGGCAGCGGACAGCAACGGAATATTCAGCTCGATACGCCGGGTAAGCCGGGATTTGAGGCTGACATCCTTGGGCAGAACTTCGGAATAACCGGGCACCAACAGGACATCATCGAAGGTTAGAGCTTCTTGGCTTATTCGCAGCATAACGGGGGCTCCCGAGCGGGAAAATGGAAGCGCGTCATTATACCTATCGGCGCCCCCTCACTCAATTGGAATCACACCACCTGGCAAATTTATCCTGATTTCATCGCGGCCCCAACTCAAGCTACTATGCACCCATGAATGACGATGCCATATTCCAGCGCCTCAATACCGAACGCGAAGTCCTGACGGTCAGCCAGCTGAACGCCCGGGCGCGCAGCCTGCTGGAGGACGTATTCCCGCGTATATGGGTCGAGGGCGAGCTATCCAACCTGTCGCGCCCCTCCTCCGGCCATCTGTACTTCACGCTGAAGGACAGTAAGGCCCAGATACGCTGCGCCCTGTTCCGCCAGCATGCCAGCCGCATCCGCATGGACCTGCGCGATGGCTTGCTGGTGCGCGCCCGCGGTCGCGTGAGCCTTTATGAAGGGCGCGGTGATTACCAACTGATTCTGGACAGCCTTGAGCAGGCCGGCGACGGCGCGCTGCGTCAGGCGTTCGAAGCGCTAAAAACCAAGCTGCAGGCCGAAGGGCTGTTCGATACCGACGGCAAGCGCGCCCTGCCCAGCCACCCCCGGCGGATTGGCGTTATCACCTCGCCCAGCGGCGCTGCGGTGCGCGACATCATCAGCGTATTCGGCCGGCGTGCGCCTTTTATCGAACTGGTCATAGTGCCGACGCCGGTCCAGGGCCGGGATGCCGCGCCGCAGATCGTCCGCGCTTTGCAGCTGGCCGATCGGGCCGGACTCGATGCGTTGATTCTGGCTCGCGGCGGCGGCTCGCTGGAGGATCTCTGGCCGTTCAACGAAGAGATGGTCGCCCGCGCGCTAAAGGCCTGCGTAACGCCAACGGTGTGCGCGGTTGGCCATGAAACCGATGTATCGATCAGCGACTTTATCGCCGACGTGCGAGCCCCGACGCCGTCGGCAGCTGCTGAGTTGTTGAGCCCGGACCAGCAGGCGATGCTGCACCAGATCAATCGTGCCCATCGTCAGTTGCTGCAATGCATGAAAGCGCATCTGACCCGCGAACAGCTTTGCCTGAACAACCTGCGCAAGCGCCTGCGCCATCCCGGGGAGCGTCTGACTCAGCAGGCCCAGAAGCTTGACGATCTGGAGATGCGCCTGCGCCGCGCACAAAACCAGCGACAGATTCAGCTCGTCCAACGCTTCGAACGCTTGCAAAGCCGACTCCAGGCGCGTCATCCTGGCCAACGTCTGGGATTGCTGCGCCAGCGCATTGAGCATCTGGAGCTGCGCCTTCCGCGAGCCATCGACCGCACCCTGGAGCAATATCGACAACGGCTGCATGGTACCAGCCAAACCCTGCATCTGGTCAGTCCGCTGGCCACCCTCGGTCGCGGCTATAGTATTTTGCTCGACCAGCAAGGCCGCGTTCTGCGTAGTCGCAAAGAAGCCCTGCCGGGACAACGACTACAAGCTCGCCTCAGCGATGGACGCCTGGCCCTGAGGGTCGAGAGCGACTTCGACGAACCCCACACCCTCTCGCTACTCGACTGACCATGACCAAACTGATCACGCTGTGCCTGCTTGCCTGCCTGGCTTTACCCGCTTCGGCTGAAGGATTCATTTCGCGCCTGTTGCACAAACCCGTTCCCGGCGGTGTTGCCGTTATTGCCCTACCAGAGCAAGCCACAGCGCCCCGGACCCACTACCAGGAAGCCCCGTTGCTGGTGATTCGCGAAGAGGGTGAGCGCTGGATCGCCATAGCGGGTATTGCGCTTACTGCCGAACCGGGCACGCATCGAATCACGCTGGATGACGGTCAGCAACTGCCCTTTACCGTGACCAGCAAGACCTATATTGCCCAGCATATAACCTTGAAAAACCAGCAGCAGGTTACGCCTGATGCAGCCAGGCAAAAGCGCATCCAGCGGGAGCTGGCGGAACAGATCGAGGCGTATCAGACCTTCAGTCCACGCCAGCCAAGCAACTTGCTGTTTGACAAGCCGGTCAACGGACGTCTTTCCAGTGCCTTTGGCCTGCGGCGATTTTTCAATGGCCAGGAACGCAACCCGCATTCCGGCCTGGACTTCGCCGTACCGCTTGGCACGCCTATCAAGGCACCGGCAGCGGGCAGGGTGATTTTGGTGGGCAACTATTTCTTCAATGGCAGGACCGTTTTTGTCGACCATGGGCAAGGCTTGATCAGCATGTTTTGCCATCTGTCGGCGGTCGATGTGACGGTTGGCGAAGAACTGGCCCGCGGCGCGGTACTGGGCAAGGTCGGCGCGACCGGCAGGGCTACCGGGCCTCACCTGCACTGGAACGTGAGCTTGAATAACACACGAGTGGATCCGGCAATCTTCATCGGCGCCTTCATGCCCTGAATTCCGCCAGCTTGTTTGCCCTCGCGGTGGTAGCAGAAATCACCCAGACGCCCCCTATCCTATCGTTATTATTTCCAATAACCGTAATTTTTTAGCTTTTCCTGCTGATTTTTCTTCCACCGTTGCAACCAAATCCTATTCACCTTAACGTTTACAGCAATTACGACCACAATCCGTACAGCGCTGCGTTCACCAGACGCCGAGCACATCAGGACAATACACCCATGAGCATGCTTAAAGATCCGTCAGTAAAGTACCGTCCTTTCCAACCGGTCACTATTCCGGACCGTCAATGGCCGAGCCGTACTCTCACCGAGGTACCCGTCTGGTGCAGCTCCGACTTGCGGGACGGAAACCAGTCGCTGATAGAGCCGATGGATCCAGAGAAGAAACTCAAGTTTTTCCAGACCCTGGTGAACGTAGGCGTCAAGCAGATCGAAGTAGCCTTCCCCTCGGCTTCGCAGATGGATTTCGATTTTGTGCGTACGTTGATTGAGAACGGGCATATCCCAGACGATGTGACCATTCAGGTTCTGACCCAGGCCCGCCCTGATCTGATCGCGCGCTCCTTCGAATCACTGCGCGGTGCCAAGCGGGCGATCATGCATGTCTACAACGCTACGGCGCCCAGCTTCCGGCGTATCGTATTCAACCAGGACAAGCAGGGCGTGATCGACATTGCGGTGAATGCCGCCACCTTGATCAGGGAACTTGCTGCCAAGCAGCCGGACACCCAATGGACCTTTCAGTATTCGCCGGAGATTTTCACCTCCACGGAGCTGGAGTTCGCCGTCGAAGTCTGTGACGCGGTACTGGATATCTGGCAGCCTACACCTGACAACAAGGCGATTCTGAATTTGCCAGCGACGGTTGAAGTGGCGACGCCCAATCACTATGCAGATCAGATTGAATGGTTCTGCCGCCACGTCAGCCGGCGCGATAGCGTATTGATCAGCCTGCACACCCATAACGACCGCGGCACGGGCGTAGCGGCGACAGAGCTGGGATTGCTGGCGGGCGCCGACCGGGTCGAGGGCTGCCTGTTCGGCAATGGCGAGCGCACCGGCAATGTCGATCTGGTGACCCTGGCCCTCAACCTCTACACGCAGGGCATCCATCCCCAACTCGACTTTTCCGATATCGATGCGGTGCGCAAAGTCGTGGAACAATGCAATCAGTTGCCCGTGCACCCTCGTCATCCCTATGTCGGTGATCTGGTGCACACAGCGTTTTCCGGCTCGCATCAGGACGCCATTCGCAAGGGTTTCAGCCAGCAAAAGCCGGACAGCCTGTGGGAAGTGCCTTATCTGCCCATCGATCCCGCAGATATTGGTCGCAGTTACGAAGCGGTCATTCGGGTCAATAGCCAGTCAGGTAAGGGTGGCATCACCTACCTGCTTGAGCAGGAATACGGCATCAGCCTGCCACGACGCATGCAGATTGAGTTCAGCCAGGTGGTTCAGGGGGAAACGGATAGACTCGGCCTGGAAATGAGCGCAAGGCAAATCCATTCCTTGCTTGATCGGGAATATCTGCAGGCGAGCAGCCCCTACGCACTGATCCGTCACCGTCTACAGGAAGAAAACGGCACCAGCGCGGTGGACATAGAAGTGCTGAACAATGGCGAGACTCAGCACTGGCGAGGTCTGGGCAAAGGGCCGCTGGAAGCGCTGGTTGCTGGATTGCCAGATGCCGTGGAAATCATGGATTACCATGAACATGCCATTGGCTCGGGCACCAACGCCAAAGCGGCAGCCTATGTCGAGATCCGCCTGAATGATGGCCAACCACTGCATGGCGTCGGGATAGACGAGAACCTGACTACTGCAAGCTTCCGCGCACTGTTCAGCGCCTTGAACCGCGCCCTGCGGAAAACCCGCGCCCAGGCCGCGTAAACAAGCGAGGAAGTACCTGGCCGCATGGTTAGCGCGGCCAGAATCTCAGCGTTTGTCTTTGCGTTTCTTCTCGGCTTTTTTGTGATGGCTCATCAAGCGCCGCTTCTTGTTGACCTGACGGTCACTCAAGGCGTTCTTCCGATCTGCAAAGGGGTTGTCGCCGCCCTTGTACTCGACTCGAATAGGAGTACCTGACAGCTTCAGTACTTTTCTGAAGGTGTTTTCCAGGTAGCGGGTATAAGACCTGGGCACCGCATCGACCTGATTGCCATGGACCACAATGATCGGCGGGTTGGAGCCACCAAGATGCGCATAGCGCAGCTTGATACGTCGGCCATTGACCAATGGCGGCTGGTGTTCCGCTACGGCTGCTTCCAGAATTTCAGTCATACGTTTGGTGGGGACTTTGGTCATGGCGCTTTCGAACGCCTGGTCTACCGACTTGTAGAGCAGACCAACACCGCTACCATGCAGCGCCGAGATAAAATGCAGGTCGGCGAACTGGGTAAAAATCAACCGCCTTTGCAGCTCGATCTTAACGAAATCCTTTTCGCTCTCGTCCATTCCGTCCCACTTGTTGACCGCAACCACCAGCGCGCGGCCAGCCTCGAGGACAAATCCCAGCAGATGCAAATCCTGATCGACGATACCCTCGCGGGCATCCACCACGAAAATAACCACGTTGGCGTCTTCGATCGCCTGCAGGGCCTTGATGACAGAGAACTTCTCGACCGCCTCGAACACCTTGCCGCGTTTGCGCACTCCCGCCGTGTCGATCAAGGTGTAAGGCTTGTCATGTCGCTCGTAGGGGATATAGATGGTGTCGCGGGTGGTTCCAGCCTGATCGAATACGACCACGCGGTCTTCACCAAGCATGCGGTTGACCAGCGTCGACTTGCCCACATTGGGGCGGCCGATGACGGCAATCTTGGTACCGATTGCCTTGACGATCTTGGGCGCGATCGGATTGCCGTCTGCGTCGACCTCAACCCGCGCCACGCCCTCTTCGCCCAATACCGCTTCCAGCATGGGATTGATGTTGCGCCCATGGGCGGCAGCAATGGGAATAGGCGCGCCGAGGCCCAGAGAAGAAAACTCGCCCAAAATGGAATCCTGCTGCGCGCCATCCAGCTTGTTGGCAATCAGGAAGGTGTGCTTGTGGCGTTTCCTCAGATGCGCTGCGATCATCTCATCGGCTGCGGTGCGGCCTGTCTGCGCATCGACCAGGAACAACACGGCGTCGGCTTCTTCAATGGCCTGGAGCGACTGACCAGCCATGATGGTATCGATGCCCTGTTCATCACCGCTAATGCCGCCAGTATCAACCACGATATAAGTTTTGCCCTGCCAGAGCGCCTCGCCGTACTGGCGATCGCGGGTCAACCCGGCCACGTCGGCAACAATGGCATCACGACTTTTGGTCAGACGGTTGAACAATGTGGATTTGCCCACGTTGGGGCGGCCCACCAGGGCAATTACAGGAACCATGATCACTCCGCGCACGCCTGGCGTGCCAGCAAAACAAAACGGCCGCTGCCCCTTATTGGGCAGCGGCCGGGAAAGTATAACCTTTTTCGGGTTATTTCAGTTTGAGCGCAACCAGGTCGCCACTGTTACCGAATACATACAAGGTGTCGCCCAAAGCAATCGGTGGGACCCGAATGCCCTTGCCGTCGACCTTGATGCGGCCAACCAGGCGACCATCTGTCTGGGCCAGCAGATGCACGTACCCTTCGAAGTCGGCAACCGCGACATAACTACTGAAAGCTACGGGAGCGGTCAGCCGACGACGTTGCAGACTTTCATTGCGCCACAATGAAGCAGGTCGGTTCTGGTCGAACGCCTCAACCGTACCGTCAGCATGACTCAGGTAGATGCTACCGAAGCCGGCAGCCGGGCCGCCATGACTTGAGGCCGGAACCTGCCAGCGAGTGCTGCCGGAACCTGCATCGAGGGCTACCAGATTACCCTGGAAAGCCGCCACATAAAGCGACTGGTCAACCAAAAGCATTTGGCCGTCGATATCGACCATACGCTCCAGTTCGGACCGCCCCTGGGGCTGCGCGACACGCTCCTCCCAGATCAGGGACCCGGAGTCCGCTGCCAGTGATATGACGCGTCCACTCGCCAGACCGGCGAAAACCTGACGCAGATTCACTATCGGCGTACTGTGCCCTCGCACAGTAAGGACCGGCAAGCTGGCTTCATATATCCACCGCCGCTCGCCCGTACCGATATCCAGGGCAACCAGGTTATCGTCCTGAGTCTGTATCACGACCACATCGCCATTGGTCTGCGGGGGCGCCAGCACTTCACTGGACACCTTGGCGCGCCACAGTTCTTCCCCATCATTTTCGTCGAGAACGATCACTTCACCGTCCAGGGTACCCACCATGACGCGACCACCACCGGCGCCCACTGCCCCGGACGTTCGTTCCTTCAGGCGGCTTTCCCAGATCACCGAGCCGTCGTCACGGTCCATGGCAACAACCCGACCCTTGGCGTCAGCGGCGTACAAGGTCAGGCCATCCAGTGTTGGCACCAAGGTGTTGTAGAGCTTACCCTGACCGACGCCGATATTTCTTTTCCAGCTACGTTCAAATTCCACCTCAGCGGTGAAATCTTCCAGCTCTGCGGGCGGTAGCTCTTTCTCACTGGAGCTGCCACAACCTGCAATAAGCAGGGCTGCAACACTCACAGCAAAATATCGGGACATCAGCTTCACTAGGCTTCCTCCGCCAGATCATCAAGTTTCAACTGCAGTTGCGGGCGCGCGCGGGGATCTTCAATTGCCTCAAGGGCTGACCGATATGCTTCACGGGCCTCTTCCTCGCGACCCAACCCCAGCAGCAGATCGCCGCGTATTTCTTCACGACCGGCAAGCAACTGGCCGGTCACTTCCGTAGTGAACAGTTCAAGCGCCTCTTCGGCCCGCTCCTGCTGAGCAAGAACTCTCGCCAGACGCTGACGGGCTACTTCACCCAGCGCAGCATCCGCACTGTTGGCTACTTCGTTAAGGAGCTTTTCAGCGCCCGCAAAGTCCTCGGCTTCAACCGCAAGCTTGGCTTGCATCAACGCAGCGAACTGAGCGTATTGCGTGCCGGGATAGTCCGAACGCAGCTGCTCTGCAAGCTCGGCTGCCTGCGTACGTGATTCGACAGTCTCATTACTGAGTACAGCCTCGAGCATCGTCTGATAAAGCGCCGAGGCGTTTGCCGCCTGAGTTTGTTTGTAATCAGTCCAGGCGTTCCACCCAAATACGCCTGCCAGCGCCAATACCGCACCGGTGAGCAACGGCACGCCGTGCCTGCGCCACAATTCCTTGATCCGCTCTACTTGTTCTTCTTCTGTCTGGTAACTCACCCTACACTCCTTCCCGAGTCAAAAGCGCTGCAACTGCTTACAACAATTGTTTTAGACGCCCTGGCAATGCCTGCCATGGGATATTTTCCTGCTCAGTCCGGTCACGCAACGGTTTCAGACCGATCTGCTGAGCGGCCGCTTCGTCTTCGCCAAGTATCAGAGCATACAGCGCACCGGATTTATCGGCCTTTTTGAACTGGCTCTTGAAACTGCCGCCGCCACAATGCACCACAAGCCGCACGCCAGGCAAGGCATCACGTAACTGCTCAGCCAGTTGGAAGCCCGCACTCACTGCCGCGTCACCCAGCATCACCAGATACAGGTCTACCTGCCTGGCCAACTCTGCAGGCACCTTCCCCAGCGTCTCGATCAGCAGCAGCAATCTTTCCATTCCCATGGCGAAGCCTACCGCTGGCGCAGGTTTGCCGCCCATCTGCTCAACCAGTATGTCGTACCGCCCACCGGCACACACCGTACCCTGGGCCCCGAGTTTATCGGTAACCCATTCGAATACCGTAAGACCGTAATAATCCAGACCTCTGACCAGGCGGGGGTTGATGATGTAGGGCACACCCGCTGCGTCAAGCAAGGCGCGGAGGCCAGCAAAATGCTCGCGCGCTTCGTCGCTCAGAAAATCCGCCAGTGCAGGAGCCTCGACCAGCAGCGCCTGGGTATCAGCGTTCTTGCTATCAAGCACGCGCAGGGGATTGCTCTCCAGGCGGCGCTGGCTATCTTCATCAAGCTGATCGAAGCGGGCACGAAGATAATCCACCAGCGCTTCGCGATAGCGCGCCCGGTCTGCGGAGCTTCCCAAACTGTTGAGCTCCAACGTGACCGCTTCGGCAAGACCCAGCTTTTGCCACAGCCGCCAGCTCAGGATAATCAGCTCGGCATCAATATCAGGCCCAGCCAGATTGAAGGCTTCAACGCCAATCTGATGGAACTGTCTGTAACGTCCCTTCTGCGGCCGCTCGTGACGAAACATGGGACCGGTGTACCAAACCTTGTGACTGACCCCGCCACCGAGCAGCCCGTGCTCGAGCATCGCCCGTACGCAACCGGCAGTACCTTCCGGCCGCAGCGTCAGGGAATCGCCGTTGCGGTCGGCGAAGGTATACATTTCCTTTTCAACAATATCCGTGACTTCGCCGATGGATCGTTTGAACAGTTCGGTCGACTCGACAATCGGCAACCGGATCTGCTGGTAGCCATAACCACCCAGCAGGTCCGCTACGGTTTTTTCGAGGTACTGCCAGAGTGCGCTGTCGACGGGCAAGATGTCGTTCATGCCGCGTATGGCTTGCAGGGTCTTCAAAGCTTTCTATCCTTTATCAGCCGCGTACGATGGTGTTGGCATCCAGCGCTTGTTTCGCGGCAATCTTGTCCCGAATCATTTGCTCCAGACGGTCGACCAGCCCTGCGTTGTCGACCTTCTGGTTGGGCGCACCATCAACGTAAATAAGGTTGTTGGGGGAACCGCCGGCCAAACCGATATCGGCTTCCCGCGCCTCTCCAGGGCCATTGACCACGCAACCTATCACCGCGACGTCCAAGGGCACCAGGACATCATCCAGTCTCGCCTCGAGCTCGTTCATGGTTTTCACCACATCGAAGTTCTGGCGCGAGCAGCTTGGGCAGGCGATGAAATTGATGCCTCGCGAACGCAAACGCAGGGACTTCAAAATATCGAAGCCCACCTTGATTTCCTGCAGCGGATCGGCGGCGAGGGAAATACGAATGGTGTCGCCGATACCTTCGGCCAGCAGCATGCCAAGGCCAACCGAGGATTTCACGGTACCCGAGCGCAGCCCACCCGCTTCGGTGATTCCGAGATGCAAAGGCTGGACAATCTGCTCGGCGAGCAATCGATAGGCACCTACGGCCATAAACACGTCCGATGCCTTGACGCTTACCTTGAAATCCTGGAAGTCCAGCTTGTCGAGGAAATCGACATGACGCAAAGCGGATTCCACCAGCGCTGCGGGCGTTGGCTCTCCATACTTCTTCTGCAGATCCTTCTCCAGCGAACCCGCGTTTACGCCAATGCGAATAGGAATACCATTGTGCCGGGCGGCATCCACTACCGCTCGCACGCGATCCTCACGTCCAATATTACCTGGATTGATGCGCAGGCAATCGACTCCCAGATCAGCCACACGCAAGGCAATTTTGTAGTCGAAATGAATATCCGCCACCAGAGCAATGCCGACCTGCTTGCGAATCTCGCCGAACGCCTCGGCAGCCTCCATGCTCGGTACAGAAACACGCACGATGTCGGCCCCGACGGCTTCCAGCCTGCGGATCTGGTCCACGGTGGCGGCCACGTCGCAGGTCTCGGTGTTGGTCATACTCTGAACGGAGATGGGGGCATCGCCCCCGACCAGCACTGAACCAACTCGGATCTGGCGCGACACCCGGCGTTTGATTGGAGACTCCTGATGCATCTGATTAACCTTCCTGCTGCCCAAGCCTTAGCCGGACAACTCCAGAGTTTCTATTAGAAGGTACCGCGACCTCGCCGCCACGATATTCCAGGCTGGCCACCGCTTCAATCGCGCCTATGATCAGCTGCAATGGGCCATCCTGGCTGATGTTCAGAGACTGTCCAGCCTGCATCAACGCACTGTGCAGTACGCGGCCTTCGGCCGTGCTGACCTGGACCCAGCAACTGTCCTTGAACGTCATTGACAGCCCGTCAACAGTCGCTGCCGGGGCAGTACTCTCTGAGGGCTCGCTCGGCGCTGCCACCCTCGCGACGTCGTCAGCAGCCGACGCCATGGCCTCGGCTGATTGAGGCACCGGCGTGCCGTCCCCTGCCAACGACACAGCTTCGGTGGCATCGGGCTCGCTCTGGACCGCTTTCAGCCTTTCTATTTCTGCGCCCGAATAATCCACTAGCGAGGGGGTAGCCTCTTCGCCCAGTTGCATGTCTGCCAGACGCAATCCAGGCAGCGGAACGGGTAGCGGCAGGGAATCGATCTGCACCTCTTCCAGTAGCGCTTCTCCGTTACGTACAACCGGTTCCGGAATCACCATGCGGTTATCGTTCCACCACCAGAGAGCTGAGGCGAAAACCGCTGCCAGAACCGCCGCAGTACTCGCCCGTAGCCATATATGACCACTCCTACTCTGGGCATACGGCGCAATCTGACTGATGCCGTGCACCGGCCGCTCGCGCACTTCGATGCCCATCTGCCGATCGTAATCGATCACCAGCCGGCTGGCGTCAAGCTTGAGAAGTCGCGCATAGGCACGAATGTAGCCTCGCCCGAAGGTATCGCCAGGCAACCGATCGAACTGCCCGGATTCAATGAATCCCAGAGTCTTGAGCGACAGTCTCAAGCTGGTCGCTACGTCAGTTTCACTCAATCCCTGAGTCAATCGGGCCTCGCGAAGAACCGCGCCCGGATTGGATACATGCAGCGCATCCTGGTTGCCTGCGGGATCAAACGGTGTTGAGCTCATGATGACTCCGACGCGCTGAGCGCCTTGGCCTCGGGGCTTGCGGGATAAAGACGACGCAGCTGCAACGCATAGCTGGCTGCACTGTTGTGGTCCTCGAAACGACGAGCCAGTTGCACTCCCAGCCACAGGCTGGATGCATTCTGGCCAGAAATCTGGGCAAAGCGGCGATAATAATTCCACGCCGGGACGTAATTCTGTGAAGCAAATTCGATACGGGCCAATTCAAGCATGGCCAGCGGTTGCCGGCTGTTGAGCCGAAGAGCGCGTTCAAAGCTGGCTTTCGCCTGTTCTGGATTGGCCATGCGGCTGTGGGTCAACCCTAGATTTTCAAACACGCGAGACCGTTCGCTATACATCGTGTCTTCGGCGGCCCTCTGGAAGTTCTCGAGCGCTTCGGGGTAGCGATCCAGCGCAAGCAGAAAAGCGCCATAATTATTAAGTATGCGCGCACTGTCAGGCGCTATGGACAAAGCCGAACGGAAATGCTTTTCCGCAGAAGGGTACTCTCCTTCGCTCTGATAGACCAATGCCAGGGCGGTATGGGCTGCGGAGGATTTAGGATCAAGTTGCAGAGCCTCGCTTAACGGGGCCTTTGCGCGGTCCGTTTCACCCTGCTGGAGATAGCCCAGCCCGAGCTGAATATAGGAGTCACGAGCCGCGTTGGGATCAGTAGCCCGACGCGGTTTGTCGACCGTCGTCATGCAGCCGGTCAGCGCCAGATTCAGGATCAGTAGAGCGAATATCGTTTTGATCGTCATAATCGTTGCCTCGGCTCAATGGTTACCTGACTGCAACGTGCGGCGAATCCGCCTGCTCGTCTGCCGCCAATTGGCGAACGGCAATATAACGCTCACTTCGACGGGTACGATCCGCCACCTGACCGACCAACTGGCCACAGGCTGCGTCGATATCTTCACCACGCGTGGTACGCACAGTCACGTTGTATCCAGCCTTGTGCAATATGTCTTGAAACTGACGTATTGCGCTGGCGCTGGGCCGCTCATACCCAGAATGCGGAAAGGGATTGAACGGAATGAGATTGATCTTGCACGGTGTCTTTCTGAGCAATTCGATCATCTGTTCAGCATGTGTCGGCTGATCATTGACATCCTTGAGCATGGTGTATTCCACAGTCAGGACGCGCTTTTCTCCCAGGCGAGACATGTAGGCGTTGCAGGCTTCCAGCAACACACTTAGCGGATACTTCTTGTTGATCGGTACCAGTTGGTTGCGCAGCTCGTCATTCGGGGCGTGCAGCGACAGCGCCAGCGCCACATCCGTCACCTCGGCGAGCTTGTAGATCATTGGCACTACGCCAGACGTAGACAGGGTGACCTTACGCTTGGAAATACCGTATCCCAGATCGTCCATCATCAGGTTCATGGCGTCTACGACATTGTCAAAATTGAGCAATGGCTCACCCATGCCCATCATCACAACATTGGTGATGGCGCGGTCCATCTTGGCCGGAATGGTGCCGAAGGATTTGTTGGCAAGCCATACCTGACCGATTATCTCGGCGACTGTCAGATCACTGTTGAAACCCTGCTTGCCTGTCGAACAGAAACTGCAATCCAGGGCGCAGCCCGCCTGGGACGACACGCACAGCGTCCCGCGGCCGCTCTGTGGTATATACACCGTTTCTACACAGCTACCGGACGCCACCCGCACCACCCATTTGCGGGTACCATCCTTGGAAATATCTTCGCTTACCACCTCCGGAGCGCGAATTTCTGCCCGCAATTTGAGCTTCTCACGCAACGCCTTGCTGACATTGGTCATGTCATCGAAATTGTCGACACCAAAATGATGTATCCACTTCATTATCTGACCGGCACGGAAACGCTTTTCCCCGAGTTCATCGAAGAAGGCTTCCATTTTCGGCTGGGTCAAACCCAGCAGATTGATCTTGCCGGTAGCATTGGTCATGGCAGTCACATCACTTTGGTTATCGGAAACTATCAGCTGGCGCGTGCGCACAGCTCGGTTTCAGCGAAGAAATAACCGATTTCGCGGGCGGCAGACGTGGTGGAGTCGGAACCGTGTACGGCATTGGCGTCGATCGACTCGGCGAAATCGGCGCGGATGGTGCCCGCCTCAGCTTCCTTCGGGTTGGTAGCGCCCATCAACTCGCGGTTCTTCAGCACGGCACCTTCACCTTCGAGCACCTGAACGACAACTGGTCCAGAGATCATGAAGCTCACCAGGTGCTTGAAGAAGGGACGCTCCTTGTGCTCGGCGTAAAAACCTTCAGCGTCGGCCTGGGACAGCTGCACCATTTTCGCCGCAACGACGCGCAGACCAGCCTGCTCGAAACGGCTCAGGATCTGGCCAACAACATTCTTGGCAACGGCATCGGGCTTGATAATAGACAGGGTGCGTTCAACGGCCATAAAACTCTCCAGACATGAATTGTTAAAAGTGAAATTATAAAGGATCGTTAACCCGCGGATTATACGCAGGTTGACAACAAATGAGTAACAACAGCGGAAATAGTCTTGTTAACGAACACTACCGTGTCTGACGCAGACGCGTCACCACCTCGCAAAGCACTTTCGCCGCGCGGCGCACTTCGTCCTCGGTAGTAAATCGTCCAAGTGACAGGCGTATCGAGCTGTGGGCGAGGACGTCGGTCAGGCCGATGCCCTTGAGTACATAGGATGGCTCGACCGCAGCGGAGGTACAGGCAGAGCCTGTGGATAGGGCAAGATCCTTCAGGGAAAGAAGCAACAGCTCCCCGTCCACCGCATCGAATGCGAGATTCAGATTATGCGGTATGCGATTTTCCGCACTGCCATTGAGCGACACACCAGACAAGCCGCTTATCCCCTGCAGGAACAGCTCTCGGAGATTGCTGATTCGAGCCCCCTCACCAGCCATTTCACGTCCAGCCAGTGCCAGCGCCTCACCCATTCCGACTATCTGGTGAGTCGGCAGTGTTCCTGAACGCATGCCTCGCTCATGTCCGCCGCCATGGATAAGCGCTTCCAGGCGAACATCCAGACCGCGCCGAACAAACAGCGCACCGATGCCCTTGGGGCCATAGGTCTTGTGCGCGCTGAAGGACATGAAGTCCACGGGCAAGTCCGTGAGATTAACGGGCAGCTTGCCAGTGGACTGGGCCGCATCAACATGGAACAGCACCCCGCGTTCGTGCGCCACTCGCCCCAGACTCGTTATATCGTTTACCGTGCCGATCTCGTTATTGACGTGCATCAAGCTGACCAGCACCGTGTCGTCCCGAATGGCAGCTTGAAGCCCCTGGGGGCAAATCACGCCTTCTGCGCCAGGGTTCAAATAAGTCACTTCGAAACCCTCTCGCTCCAGTTGCCGGCAGCTGTCCAGCACCGCCTTGTGCTCAATGCGCGAGGTGATCAGGTGCCGGCCTTTTCCATGCAACGCATGGGCGACGCCCTTGATTGCCAGGTTGTTGGATTCCGTCGCCCCGGAGGTCCAGATGATCTCGCGCGGATCGGCGCCCACCAGATCGGCCACTTGACGTCGCCCTAGCTCAACAGCCTCCTCGGCCTTCCAGCCGTAGACGTGCGAACGTGAAGCCGGATTGGCGAAATTGCCGTCCATGGTCAGGCAAGCGACCATCTTCTCCGCGACCCTTGGGTCCACCGGCGTAGTCGCTGCGTAATCAAGATAGATCGGCATGTTCATAAGCACCTCAGCGTCTTGCTCCGGCATCATCTATAGACGGCCGAACCTCACCAACGGCGCCGTCCATGTTGCCCTTGAGTGCCTCGAAATCATGATCATCCAACACCGGAAAATCCTTGGAGCAATAGTCGCTGCCCAGCTCGCTCAAAGCGCCACACATCCCTTCGAGCCGCTTGTCCACCGCGTGCATATGGTCAAGCATCTGGCCGATGGCGCGGGCGACAGGATCAGGCATATCCGTTGTAACCCCATAGGCGTCGAAACCAAGCTTTTCGGCCATTGCCTGTCGTTTGGCGCATTGTGCATCGGCGCTATCCAGCGGCTCCTTCAGGATAATCCGGCCGGGGATGCCGACTGCGGTGGCGCCAGCCGGAACAGCCTTGGTGACGACCGCATTGGAGCCGATCTTCGCCCCTGCACCAACCGTGAACGGCCCTAGCACCTTGGCACCCGCTCCGACAACCACGCCGTCTTCCAGCGTCGGGTGACGCTTACCCTTGTTCCAGCTGGTTCCACCCAGGGTGACACCCTGATAAAGCGTGACGTCATTGCCAATGTCGGCGGTCTCGCCAATCACCACGCCCATGCCATGGTCAATGAAAAAGCGCCGCCCCAGCTTCGCGCCGGGGTGTATCTCGATGCCCGTCGCCCAACGTGCAAAATTTGAAATAATGCGCGCAACCAGGCGGGCTTCTCGTATCCAGAGCGCATGAGCCACGCGGTGCAGCCATATCGCGTGCAGCCCCGGATAGCAGAACAGCACCTCAAGCGTATTACGGGCAGCTGGGTCGCGATGAAATACGCTGGCGACATCTTCCTTCATGCGTTTAAACATTTAACGTCTCCGCTCACCGGTCGCCTGCACGCCGATGGCTTTCTGGGTTTCAGTCAGGATACCGCGCAGTATATTCATCTCCACCTGATTTATTCTGACGCGGCCATACAACCGCCGTAATCTGGGCATCAATTGCCGGGGTTTCTCCGGGTCCAGAAAGCCGATTTCAACCAGCACCTGCTGCAGATGTTCATAGTACCGCTCCAACTCCTGCGCAGTAGCGGGTATCTCATTCTGCCGGTTGGTCGTTTCCAGCTTGTGCATCTTGGTCGGCTGCCCCTGACGTTGCAGACTCAACATGCGTAGCTCATAGGCCACCACCTGTACGGCTGCCGCCAGATTGAGCGAGCTGAACTCCGGGTTCGACGGTATGTGCACATGGAATTGACAGCGCTGCAACTCATCGCTGGTCAGGCCAGAATCCTCACGCCCGAAAACCAGCGCAATCTGCGCCGAGTCGTCGTCGCCGAGCTGGTCCATGACCTTTTCCGCAGCCTCCCGCGGGTCAACCACCGGCCAGGGTATGCGGCGGTCTCGGGCACTGGTGCCCATCACCAGCACGCAATCGGCGATCGCCTCCTCCAAGGTCGCAACGACGTGCGCCTGCTCCAGCACATCGTCTGCACCCGACGCACGGGCAACCGCATTGGGGTCCGGGTAACGTTCTGGGTCGACCAGTACCAGTTGCGTCAGCCCCATGTTCTTCATGGCCCGCGCGGCACCGCCGATATTGCCGGGATGACTGGTATTCACCAATACCACTCGAACTCTATCCAACACAGGAAACTCCCGAAACCGATTTTGCGAAACGAACCGTGCATCTTACAAAAGCCTGAAGGCAATGGCCATGGCGCATTCATGTTGAGCTGCTTATCTGCTACAATTTCCGGCTTTTCTAGTTCCTTATACAGAGATACCCGTATGCAGCCCATGTTGAACATCGCCCTGCGCGCCGCGCGCAGTGCTGGAGAACAGATATACCGCTCCATAGAACGTCTCGATGTTCTTACCGTCAACGAAAAAGAGGCGCACGATTACGTCACTGAAGTTGACCGGGCTGCAGAACAAACCATCATTTACCATCTGCGCAAGACTTTCCCCGATCACGGCATTCATGCTGAAGAATCCGGATTTCAACCGGGTCGCGGCGAAGGTGCCGATATCGTCTGGATCATTGATCCGCTGGATGGCACTACCAACTTCGTTCGTGGCGTGCCGCACTTTGCAGTGAGCATTGCCTGTCGTATCAAAGGGCGTATCGAGCACGCGGTAGTACTGGACCCGGTTCGTCAGGAAGAGTTCACCGCCAGCCGTGGCCGGGGCGCCGCTCTGAACGGCAAGCGTTTGCGCGTCAGCGCGCGCAAAAGCCTCGAAGGCGCCTTGCTGGGCACCGGCTTTCCGTTCCGGGAAAACCAGATGGACTCGCTTGACAACTATATGGGCATGTTTCGCAGCCTGGTCGGACAAACTGCAGGGATACGCCGTGCCGGAGCGGCCAGCCTTGACCTGGCCTATGTGGCGGCCGGCCGCTATGACGCGTTTTGGGAGTTCGGTCTGGCTGAGTGGGATATGGCGGCAGGCAGTTTGCTGATTCAGGAAGCGGGCGGGTTGGTAAGCGACTTTACCGGGGATAACCATTTCCTGGAAAAAGGCCACATCGTGGCCGGCAATCCCAAGTGCTTCAAGGCGGTGCTCACCGCCATCCAGCCGCACCTGACACCGGGCATGAAGCGTTAACCACTAGAGCCTTCAATACAAAGCCCCGCAACCTTGACGGTCCGGGGCTTTTTTATGCCTTGAAATTATTTCGCGGTTTCAGGGCATGTCATCAATAGCCTCTTCTACCTGCGGCGGAATCAAATCCTCACGGGTGAGCTTCATGGTAATCAGCAGACCGTTGGAAATGTAGATCGACGAGTAGGTACCGATACCCACGCCAATAATCAAAGCCAGCGCGAAGCCCTGGATGTTTTCCCCACCGAAAAAGTACAGGGCCAGCAGGACCAGCAAGGTGGACCCGGAAGTGGCCAAGGTACGGGCAAGCGTCTGCGTGGTGGAAACGTCGATAATTTCCTCCAGCTCGGTCTTGCGCATCAGCCGCAGATTTTCCCGCACACGGTCAAATACTACGATAGTGTCGTTCAACGAATAACCGATTACCGCCAGCAAAGCCGCGAGGACGGTGAGATCGAAGGACAACTGGAAAAACGAGAAGAGGCCCAACGTGAAGATCACGTCATGCACCAGCGCCACGATTGCCGCTGCCGCAAACTTCATCTGAAATCGCAGCGACACATAGAGCAGGATGCCCCCCATGGCCAATAGCATGCCGAGACCTCCCTGGTCCCGCAGCTCCTCACCAACCTGTGGGCCGATGAACTCAACGCGCTTGACCGTGACCTCACCACCCTCCTGGGCCTGAATCAGACGTGCGATTTCTGATCCCAGATCAGGATCTTCACTGGCCAGACGGATCAGCACATCGCTGGATGCACCAAAATTCTGCACCACTGCATCATCCCAGCCCGCTCCAGCAAGCATTTGGCGAATGCTGCTCAAATCTGCCGGCTGATCGTAGTTCAGTTCAATCAGCGCGCCACCGGTAAAATCCAGCCCCAGGTTCAACTGTTTGACCACGAGGCTGCCAATCGAGCCGACCATCAGAATGATGCCGACCACAAAGAAAAACTTGCGCAACGCCATGAACTTGATTGTTTTGTTGGTAATCATGATCCAGTCCTCACAGCCACAGCTTCTTGATATCGCGCCCACCCAGGGTCAGGTTGACCATGGCGCGGGTGACCATGATGGCGCTGAACATTGAGGTGACGATTCCCAACGACAGGGTGACAGCAAAGCCTTTGATCGGGCCCGAGCCCATTGCGAACAATATGATGCCGACCAGTAACGTTGTCAGACTGCCATCCACAATCGCCGAGAACGCTTTGTCGTACCCCTCGTGCACGGCACGCTGCGGCGACATGCCGGACGCTATCTCTTCTTTTATTCGAGAGAAAATCAACACGTTGGCATCGACCGCCATCCCCAGCGTCAGAACTATGCCTGCGATGCCAGGCAGCGTCAGCGTTGCGCCTAACAAAGACATCAGCGCCAACAGGAGAACCAGATTGAAGGACAGGGCAATGCCAGCAAAGAAACCGAAAGCCTTGTAAAGCACCAGCATGAAAATAAGTACAAGGATGAAACCAACCTGCGTGGCGGAGACGCCCTTGGAAATGTTTTCCGCGCCCAGGCTCGGGCCAATTGTGCGCTCTTCCACAAAATACATCGGAGCGGCCAGACCACCGGCGCGGAGCAGCAAGGCTAGCTCAGATGCCTCACCCGGCGAATCCAGCCCGGTGATACGGAACTGGTTTCCCAGGGTGCTCTGGATGGTGGCCAGACTGATGATGGATTTCTCTTCGACAAAGGCCGGCACTTCCACCCGCTGCATCACACCGTCTACTTCCTGGTTCACCTCACGGCTAATCTGCCGCTGCTCGATGAACAACACCGCCATCCCGCGACCAATATTGTTCTGGGTGGCGCGAGTCATCAATTCACCGCCATGGCCATCCAGACGAATATTCACTTGCGGCTGTCCATTCTCGTCGAAATTGGACTGTGCATCGGTCACCTGATCACCGGTGAGAATGATACTGCGCTCGATCTCCGCAGGAGGGCGACCTTCTCCCCCCCGAAACTCAAACGTCTCGGTGGTCGCCCGAGGCGCATTGGGCTCAGCCGCCAAACGGAACTCAAGATTGGCGGTTTTGCCCAGAATCCGCTTGGCTTCAGCCGTATCCTGGACGCCGGGCAACTCTACAACGATGCGGTTTGCGCCCTGACGCTGCACCAAAGGTTCCGCAACGCCCAGCTCGTTGACTCGGTTTCGCACGGTGGTCAGATTCTGCTGTACCGAGTATTCGCGAATTTCGCTCATCTCCGCATCGGTCAGGGTCAGGAGCAGCACCTGCTGATCTTCACGCGTCCCAGTGGTCGCCTGGAACTGGGTGTACTGACGATTGATCAATCGCTGTGCTGCTTCTAACTGATCGGAATCGCTGAAACCAAACCGCAGCGTATTACCCTGGCTCGGTAATGAGCGATAACGAATCCGCTCACCACGCAGCAGACTGCGTACTTCACTCTCATAGACATTGACGCGGTTATCGATTGCCTTGTCCATGTCGACTTCCAGCAGGAAGTGCACGCCGCCGGAAAGATCCAGACCCAGCTTCATGGGGCCTGCACCGATATTGGTCAGCCAATCGGGAGTGGTGGGCGCCAGATTCTGGGCGACAACATACTGATCGCCAAGCGCTTGCTTGACCACATCCTGGGCAGGCAGCTGTTCGCCGCGATTGACCAAACGAACCAGACCAGAGCGTCCGTTGGGACCGACCTCGGCTCCCTTGGTTGCAATACCGGCTTCTTCCAGAGCCGTCTCGATCCGGGAAAGATCTCGCTCGTCGATCACCTGCGTGGAGCTGGAGCCTGAGATCTGAATGGCAGGGTCGTCCGGGTACAGGTTCGGCATGGCATAGATCAAGCCGAGAACCAGCACAAATACGATCAGAAGATATTTCCAGAGAGGGTAACGGTTGAGCATGTCAGGGCCCGATAACGATACGGGCGCCCTTCAGGCGCCCGGATACGGTGGTTATTATTGAAATCAAATGGCTTTCAGGGTGCCCTTCGGCAGCGCGGCTACAACAGCGCCTTTCTGAAATTTGAGTTCCTGTCCGTCGGCAACTTCAAGCACGATGAACTCGTCAGTGACTTTCTTGACCTTACCCAGAATGCCACCACCGGTTACCACCTCGTCACCCACTCCCAGCCCGCCAATCAGGTTCTTGTGTTCTTTGGCACGCTTGGCCTGAGGACGCCAGATCATCAGATAGAAGATAACCAGAAAACCAACCAGGAAAATCCACTCGAAACCACCACCCATGGGGGCAGCGCCTTCAGCAGTTTGAGCCATGGCGGCAGGGATGAAAAAACTCATGTGACACTCCTGTTATAGACACGCAAGAAAAGATAGATGGGGCCTCCTTGGCGCTTTTCAAGCCTCCAGAGGAGGTACCGGCAGGCCGAGTCGTGCGTAGAAGTCATCCACAAAGGCGCTCAATGTACCCTGTTGGATGGCACCACGCAAACCGCTCATCAGACGCTGATAGTGACGAAGATTGTGGATGGTATTGAGCATGCTCCCGAGCATCTCGCCGCACTTGTCCAGGTGGTGCAGATATCCCCGGGAAAATTGTTGGCAGGTATAACAGTCGCACGCCGGGTCCAACGGCGAATTATCATGCCGATGGACGGCGTTGCGGATCTTGATCACGCCCGAATCGGTAAACAGGTGGCCGTTGCGCGCATTGCGCGTGGGCATGACGCAATCGAACATGTCCACGCCCCGGCGCACGCCCTCGACCAGGTCCTGCGGCTTGCCGACACCCATCAGATAACGCGGCTTGTCCGCCGGCATGTGCTGCGGAAGAAAATCCAGAACCCGGATCATCTCCTCCTTCGGCTCGCCAACCGAGAGCCCTCCGATAGCCAGGCCGTCAAAACCGATCTCGTTCAAACCATCAAGCGAGCGCAGGCGCAGATCTTCGTACATGCCGCCCTGCACGATACCGAACAGCGCCGACGGGTTATCCCCATGCGCGTCTTTCGAACGCTTAGCCCAGCGCTGCGATAGCTCCATTGACCGGCGCGCAGTGTCTTGGTCGGCGGGGTAAGGTGTGCACTCGTCAAAAATCATGACAATGTCCGAACCAAGGTCGCGCTGGACCTGCATGGATTCCTCCGGCCCCATGAAAACCTTGGCGCCGTCCACAGGCGAAGAGAAATACACGCCCTCCTCCTTGATCTTGCGCATCGCGCCCAGGCTGAAAACCTGAAAACCACCGGAATCAGTCAGAATGGGGCCCTGCCATTGCATAAAATCGTGCAGATCGCCGTGGGCCTTGATCACCTCCGTACCCGGGCGCAGCCACAGATGGAAGGTGTTGCCCAGAATGATCTGCGCGCCAATCGCTTCTATATCGCGCGGCAGCATGCCCTTGACTGTCCCGTAGGTTCCCACCGGCATGAACGCAGGCGTTTCGACCACCCCGCGTGGAAAGGTCAAGCGACCCCGCCGAGCGCGGCCGTCCGTAGCGAGCAATTCGAATTGCATGTGACTCATGATGCATCCTCGGGTCCGGTTGCGCCTGGATTGCGGGTGATGAACATGGCATCACCGTAACTGAAGAATCGGTACTGACTGTCCACTGCGGCACGGTAGGCGGCCATGGTCTCGGCGTAGCCAGCGAAGGCAGACACCAGCATGAGCAAGGTCGATTCAGGCAGGTGGAAATTGGTTACCAACGCGTCGACTACATGGAACGGCCTACCCGGATACAGGAAGATATCCGTATCCCCGCTGAAAGGCTTGAGCTCACCATCCTGGGCGGCGCTTTCCAGCGAACGCACACTGGTGGTGCCGACGGCGATCACCCGACCACCGCGAGCCTTGCAGGCGTTAACAGCATCCACCACCGTCTGACTGACCTCCAGCCACTCGCTATGCATGTGGTGATCTTCGATCCGCTCCACGCGAACCGGCTGAAAGGTGCCGGCACCCACATGCAGCGTCACGTGGGCAGAAGCCACGCCCTTGGCGGCGATGGCGTCCAGTAGCTGTTTATCGAAATGCAGCCCGGCGGTCGGTGCCGCCACGGCGCCGGCGCGTTCGGCATACACAGTTTGATAACGCTCGCGGTCAGCCGCTTCGTCAGGCCGGTCAATGTACGGCGGTAACGGCATATGGCCGACCCGCTCCATCAACGGCAACACCGGCTCGTCAAACAGCAGCTCGAACAGAGCGTCATGGCGCGCAACCATTTCCGCCTGCGCGCCTCCTTCGAACAGAATCCTGCTGCCCGGTTTCGGCGACTTGCTTGAGCGCACATGGGCCAACACTCGCCGCCCGTCGAGCACACGCTCTACCAGTATTTCCAGTTGCCCACCGGTCTCCTTGCGCCCGAAAAGCCGCGCAGGGATCACCCGGGTGTTGTTGAACACCATGAGGTCGCCGGGCTGCAGAAAACTCAGAAGGTCGGTAAATCGCTTATGGGTCAGCTCTCCGCCAGGCCCATCCAGGCACAGCAAGCGGCTGCCGCACCGCTCGGCCAGCGGATGACGCGCAATGAGACTGTCGGGTAGTTCGAACTGGAAATCACTGACACGCATGCTGGCGGCCGTCCGGCGAAAAAATGGTGGAGTATGGTAGCGGAAATGTGTGAATCAGGCCATGAAGAGCATTGACCGACTACGCCTTCGATTCGTATACTCCGCGCCGGATTGCGTAAAGCGCAAAGCCTCGATGGCGGAATTGGTAGACGCGGCGGATTCAAAATCCGTTTCTGGTGACAGAGTGGGAGTTCGATTCTCCCTCGAGGCACCATCTGATGTTTTCAGATGGTATCAGCAAGACCCAAAACACCCCGAAAAGCCCGCCCCGTGAACTGACTCCCATTGGTTGGACGGTTAGTTTAGGACGGGACCAAGGTCTGAGCTCTGTACTGCACGGGACTCAGGCCTTTTAGTTTCTGCTTGATCCGGTCGTGGTTGTAGTAATGGAGGTAGTTTTTTAGTTCGCCGCTAAGCGACTCCGCAATCAAAGCCGCTAAGCCGAAAGAAAAACCCCACAAGCTGGCTGACGAGGCACAGCTTTCCAACTCGCATCTTTTCAGAGCCGCGAACCTCCCCGCCGATGGCCCGGATAAATCCTCGTCGGATCGTCTGATTGCATTGGAGCGAACACACGCCGAGGGGCTGATTAGTGTAGAGGAGCTAGAGAGAAGTCGACGACGAACTATCGAAGGCATCTAAATCCTTGTAGCGTTTCGCTTTCCGGTTGCCATGCGTCTGATTCCTGCCGATTAGTTCCAAGGGCTTCTGGTCGTAACATTTCATAACGATTACCATTGGTCGTTTCTCTCACTAACACAGCGATTCATGGATGAAGTATTCCGTTCACATTGAAGACTGGGTAGCCTGGACGGCTGACTCGGGGTTCTCGATTCGGCCAGGCCATGCCCTGACTGAGCGCCTTGGCGAGTCGATACTGCCGCGAATGCTGCGCCGTCGACTCAATGCGACCGCCCGTGCCGCCTGTGACGCTGCCAGTCTGCTGGATGAAGGCGAAGGCGTTCCGCTCATTCATGCTTCGCGCCACGGCGATGTCAGTAGTTCTCTGGAAATGCTTCAGGGACTTGAAGCCGGCGATCCGGTTTCCCCGAGCAGCTTTTCCATGTCGGTGCATAACGCGGTGCTTGGCGTTTACTCAATCGCCCGTCACCATCGCGGTCCGACTCAGGCCATTAGCGCCTGCGGCTATGAATTCGATGCCTTGATTACCGAAGCCGCGGGTTATCTGGCTACCGGTCAGCAAGCCGTCATCGCAATATTCTCCGAGGGCGAAATACCCGGGCCTTTCCAGGCTCATACCGAATTTCCGCCTTGCCCCTGCGTTGTTGCCTTGAGACTGACCGGCGAGACGGGGCAGCGCCTTATGAGCGAACCGGCATCCGAACCAGAGCGACCCACTCCCCTGCAAGTAATCAACTGGCTCAACCAGGATGATGCACAACTGACTTCGCGCCAGCGCTGGCTTCTGGAGCGCGCATGACTCTAGACCAGTGGCGACGCGGTCTTGGCACCGCCATTTCTTTCAGCGTTTTCGGGCTCGGTGGTCTGATCATTGGCGTGTTCATCGCCCCGCTGCTATTGATATTTGTACGCAACGATACGCGGCGCCAGTTGATGACCCGGCAGCTTATACGTCAGGCATTCAAGGGATTCATTGGCCTGATGCGCATTGTTGGCGTGGCCGAGTCACGCATTGGCAATTGGGAATGGCTGAACCGTCCTGGTCTGTTGATCCTAGCGAACCATCCATCGCTCATTGACGTAATTTACCTGATTGCCAACACGCCCAATGCCAACTGTATCGTCAATGGTCATCTCGTCAGGAACCCCTTTACACGCGGCCCAATCAAGGCTGCCGGCTATATCACCAACAGCGATCCCGAGGCTGTTCTCGCTGCGGCGAAGACCAGCCTGGCAGCTGGCAACTCGCTGATCCTGTTTCCCGAAGGGAGCCGAACCAGACCTTCGCAGCCAATCAGCTTCCGACGCGGCGGCGCCAATATTGCCCTCCATACCGGCACGCCCATCACGCCGGTATTGATTCGCTGCACCCCCACCACCCTGACCAAGGGTGAGCCCTGGTACCGCATTCCACCGCGCAGGATACGCATGGAGCTTCAGGTACTGGCCGATGTGCCGATACCCGATGATCCTAACCAACCCGTCAGGCACCGCGCCCGAGCGCTCACTGCCTGGCTTACCGCTTTTTTCAATAAAGAGCTGGAGCAGTTCTCCCATGACCGAGACACAAGACCTGTCCCTGGAAATCAAGCAGATGATTATCGACACGCTGGAGCTTGAGGACCTCACTCCGGGCGACATAGAGCCGCAGGCAGCGCTGTTCGGTGACGGACTGGGTCTGGATTCGATCGACGCATTGGAACTGGGCCTGGCACTGCAGAAGCGCTACGGCATCAAGCTGGACGCCGAAGCCGAGGAGACCCGCAGCCACTTCGCCAGTCTCAACGCGCTGACTGCTCTGGTGGAGGCCCGCCGTGTCCACTGATACCACCGCTGCGAACACGGATGTATTCACGTATCTGAGCAAGACGCTGGTCGATCTGTTCGATGTCGATCCGAAGAGGATTACCACCGAGGCGCGTCTATACGAGGATCTTGACATCGACAGCATAGATGCCGTCGACATGGTAGTGGAGCTCAAGCGCTTTACCGGCCGGCGTATCGATCCGGAAGACTTCAAGGCCGTGCGCACCGTGCAGGACGTAATCGACGCGGTCGATCGTCTGATGCAGCGTTAAGCCGTGAAGTTGAGTTTCACCACTACGCTGGGCGCGCTGGCAATGGTGCTCTGGCCGGTTCTGGTGCTAAGCCTGCACGCTCAGGTCGGTAGCTGGCCGTTGTTGATAATGGGTGCCGCACTGCTTGCCTGGCGCCTGCCGCAAGCCAGGGGCCAGGCTATCATTGCCGGCCTGATACTGGTCAGCATGGGATTGCTTGGTCACATCGAACTGGGTATGCGCGCCTATCCGGTCGCGGTCAACCTGATCATGCTGACGCTGTTCGCCGACAGCCTGTTCCGTGGCATGCCGATCATCGAGCGGCTGGCCAGACTGCGCGAGGCCGACCTGCCGAGTGAAGCTGTGGCTTACACGCGTCGTGTGACCTGGGCCTGGTGTGGCTTTTTCGTGGTCAACGGCGCTATTTCAGCGTGGACCGCGCTCTACGCTGACCTCGCCACCTGGACGCTGTATAACGGCTTTATCAGCTACTGTGCGATGGGCCTGATGTTTGCTGGTGAATGGTTATGTCGCCGGCATGTAAGGGGATCCGCCGCATGAGTTTTACGCCCCTTTTCAAACTGCCCTGGCGCCAACCTGCGCCGACGCTATCCGACCTGCCCGCTCATTGGGTAGATCCCGCGCGGCTGGTCCAGCGGGTCGACGCCTGGCGCGGCTGGCTTGAAGGCCGGTCTGGGGGACGCTGGATTTTGTGTCAGCCCAATCCGCTGGAATTCACCAGCGCCCTGCTCGCGCTTTGGGAAAGCGGACGGGTCGCCGTGCTGCCGGCCGATGACCGCCCTGGAACATTGGCGGGTCTGATTGGCAAGACCGATGGACAGATTCCTGCACAGCTGGATATCCCGGATAGTCCGAATGTATCGTCCCGGTCAGCTGTAATGATCACGCCGGATACTCTGGCCCTCGCGCTGTATACCTCCGGCTCCACCGGCCAGCCTGTGGAATTCAGCAAAACATTTGCGCAGCTGGACGCCGAGCTCGCAGTACATGCCCGGTTGTGGCCGTTGACGCAGGACGGTTGCGTCATCGCGCAGGTCAGTCATCAGCATATATACGGGCTGCTGGCCGCGGTGTTACACCCACTGTGTTCTGGCGCGCCCTTCTGCGGCGAGGACTGCCATTATCCCGAGCGACTGGCCGAGCGCATGGCCGAAGCCGGCCAGGCTGGATTGTCGCCGGTCATGGTCAGCTCGCCTCCGCAATTGGCCCGCATTCCCGAACATATCGACTGGGCGGTGCTGCCGCGTCTGCAGCGTGTGTTTTCTTCGGGCGCACCATTGGCTAAAACGCATGCTGTACGCGCCGAGTCATTGCTGGCCGCGCCAGTTATCGAAATCTACGGCAGCACCGAGACGGGCGGCATTGCCCAACGCCGGCAAACTCTTACCGAGGCCTGGCGAGCATTGCCTGACGTAGAACTGTCGTTTGAAGGCGAGTGTCTGGCGCTGCGTTCATCCTTTCTCGCCGAGCCCGACCAGTGGTGGCAACAGCCGGACCGGGTGAGTGGCACGCCGGAATGCTTTCATTTACTCGGCCGCGATGATCGGTTGGTCAAGATCGGCGGAAAACGGGTCTCGCTCGATCGCATTGAACGCTTGCTTGCCGAGCACCCGAGCGTGATGTCTGCGCGCTGCGTTGATTTGGGACGCAACGATGGCCGCCTCGGCTGCATCGTTGTGCTGGACGGATTCTGCGTTCCGCGTGAGCATCCGCAGCGCCATGAACTGACCCAGCTGCTGCGCGAGCTGCTCGCCGGGCAGATCGAGCAGGTGACCATTCCGCGTTACTGGCGCTTCGTTGAGTCATTGCCCTGTAATGCGCAGGGCAAGCTTGATCGCGGGCTCATCGAGCGCCTGTTCGAAGATCTGGTCGACAATCGCAAACCGCGCTGGCTCGGCACCCACCAGCTGGATGACCGCTCCTGCTCACTGGTCCTGGAAGTACCGGAACGACTGGTTTTTCTTGACGGACACTTCGATGAGTTCCCCATCGTACCCGGTGTGGTCATAGTGCAATGGGCCGTTCAGCAGGCGGAACGCAGTTTTGGCCAGCTCGGTGAGTTTACCGGCTGCGAACAGTTGAAGTTTCAGCGGCCGCTGCGCCCCGGCATGCGCCTGCGGCTGGATCTGACGCAGCGCGAGAACGGCATCGCCTTCGCTTTTCATTCACATGAAGGCAAGCACGCCAACGGTCGTGTCAGCTTCCAGACAGCTATCGAGGCCACTGATGGCTGACGTGCGCACCTGCATTTTGATACCGGTTTATAACCACCCGGACAGCATCGCAAATGTATGCGCTTGGGTTGCGCACCTGAATTTACCTATCCTGCTGGTCGATGACGGCTCCGACGTCCGTTGCGCGCGAGCACTGGACGAATTGGCCGCGCAAGGTCATCAGCTGCTGCGTTTAGCTCACAATCAGGGTAAAGGCGCAGCCGTGCGCGCCGGCCTGGCACACGCCGAGCAGCTGGGATTTACCCATGCGCTGCAGATCGATGCAGACGGACAGCATGCCGTGGCCGACCTGCCCGCCTTTCTCGCGATGCCCGAACAGGCTCCGCAGGCGCTGGTGATCGGCTATCCGCGCTACGACACCAGCGTATCCCGCATTCGCTTCTATGGGCGCTATGCCACACACATCTGGGTATGGATCAATACGCTATCGCTGGATATCTGCGACTCCATGTGCGGCGCGCGGTTGTACCCGCTGCGCGAGGTCAACGCATTGCTGCACCGGCATGCGTGCGGTGACCGCATGGCCTTTGATACGGAAATCCTGGTGCGCTGGCATTGGTCAGGTGGCGCGTTCCGTAATCTGCCGGTACGGGTGCATTACCCCACGGATGGCGTCAGCCATTTCCGGTTATTGCGCGACAACCTGCAAATCTCCGGCATGCATGCGCGGCTGTTCTTCGGCATGCTGCTGCGCTTACCGCGTTTGCTGACAGGTCGGCTGCGGCGCCAAACCGTAGAGGTTGCCGGATGAGTCACTGGGCCCGAATCGGCGAGCGCGGCACCCTGGCCGGCATGCGGACGCTGGTGTTCATTCAGCGTCGCCTGGGCCGCTGGCCATTCCTGCTGGTGCTTCGCCCGGTGATTCTCTGGTATTTTCTGTCGCACCGCACGGCGCGGCAGGCTTCCGCTGACTATCTGCACCGACTGGATTCCACGCTTGAACAGCGCCCGTTTGCCCTGTTCTGGCGAAGCTATCGGCACTTTCTTCAGTTCGGCGACGCGCTGATGGACAAGGTCGCAGCCTGGAGCGATTCGATCGGCGAAGATCGCCTGCGCGGTGACGGGTTTCGCCGTTTTGGCGAGGCCATCCATGCTGGGCGCGGCGGCATCGTATTGATCGCCCACCACGGCAATCTGGATATAGCCAACGCGCTGGCCAAGTATCATCCCGAGCTAGATTTGACGGTCATGATGCACACGCGCAATGCCGGCAAGTTCAACGCTCTGCTGGAGCGCGTGACTGGCCAGCCGCGCCCCAATGTAATGGAAGTCACCGACATCGGACCGGCTACGGCGCAAGAGCTGGCAGACAGAGTGGAGCGTGGCGGCTTCGTCGTGATCGCCGCCGACCGCGTCCCGGTCATTGGCGCCCGGCTACGCCAGATTTCTTTCCTCGGTGACGACGCTGCGTTCCCCGAGGGTCCCTTTCTGCTGGCCATGCTGCTGCGCTGCCAGCTGTATACGCTGTCCTGCGTACGCGACGGCGATGGCTTTCATATTGACTTCGAGCCGTTTGATGACGTGACCGAACTGCCACGCAAGGAGCGCGAAGCCTGGATTAGCCGATCCATGCAGCGCTTCGCTGATCAGCTCGCAGTCCGGGTACAGCGCCATCCACTGCAATGGTTCAATTTTTATCCCTTCTGGCTTAGCGATACTGGAAACACGCATGACGATAATGCTTGAGGTGCCACCGACCTGCACCGCCGACACGCCGCTGGTGCTCGACGGATCCTTGGTCACGCTGGAAGATGTGTTGGCGGTTGCCGAGGGACGACGCAAGGCGATCCTGTCCGACAATGATGATTTCCGGGAACGTATCGCCAGGGGGAATGCCTTTCTCGAGCGCCTATTGGCTGAAGACGGCGTCATTTACGGTGTAACCACGGGTTACGGCGATTCCTGCACCCGTGCCGTGGCGCCAGAAGATCTGCAAGCCCTGCCGCACCAGCTGTACACCTTTCACGGCTGCGGATTAGGCCAGGTACTGCCGGTCGAAGCCGCACGCGCTGTGGTGCTGGTGCGCCTGGTTTCCCTGTGTCGCGGATATTCGGGCGTGACCATGGAGCTGCTCGAACGCCTGGCCTGGTTGCTGGAACAAGACGTGATGCCAGTGATTCCCGAGGAAGGCTCTGTGGGGGCCAGTGGCGATCTGACACCCTTGTCCTACCTCGCTGCGGTGCTCTGCGGTGAACGCGATGTGCTCTATCAGGGCGAACGCCGGCCGACTGCAGAGGTATTCGCCGAACTCGGCCTGACGCCCTACCGCCTGCGGCCCAAGGAAGGCCTGGCGCTGATGAACGGTACGGCCGTGATGACCGCGCTCAGTGTGTTTGCCTTCAGCCGTTGCGCCTACCTGGCGCAACTGGCCTCACGCATTACCGGTCTAGCGGTGTATGCGCTTGATGGCAACCCTTACCATTTCGATGCCGACCTCTTCGCTGCCAAGCCACACGCAGGCCAGAATCGCGTCGCCGACCGTTTGCGCGAAGATTTGCATGCACCGAGCACACCGCGCAATTCACCGCGCCTGCAAGACCGTTACTCGACTCGCTGCGCGCCGCATGTCATTGGCGTGGTCGAAGACGCCTTGCCGTTCTGGCGCCAATTTCTCGAGACTGAGCTCAACAGTGCCAATGACAATCCACTGATCGATGCCGAAAGGGGCAAGATCATGCACGGCGGACATTTTTATGGCGGTCACGTTGCTTTCGCAATGGACAGTCTGAAGCAGGCCGCAGCCAATCTCGCCGACCTGCTCGACCGCCAACTGGCGCAACTGGTCGACACACGTTTCAATCATGGCCTGCCCAGCAATCTGAGCGGCGCCACGTCAGAACGCGCGCCGCTGAATCATGGCTACAAGGCGGTACAGATTGGCGCGTCGGCCTGGACTGCCGAGGCGCTCAAGCTGACCATGCCGGCGAGCGTGTTTTCCCGCTCCACTGAATGCCACAATCAGGACAAGGTCAGCATGGGCACCATTGCCGCCCGCGACGCGTTACGCATATTGACGCTGGTCGAGCAGGTGGCCGCCGCCGCGCTGCATGCATCCTGTCAGGCGCTGGAACTGCGCGCTGCCAAACCGAACTCCGAAGCACCACCGGAGCAGTTGAATGCCTTTGTTGCCGAATGTCGCGAACATTTCTCGCAGCTTGGTGAAGACCGGGCGCTGGAATCTGACCTGCGTTTGCTTTGTGAACTGATCCGCACCCGCCACTGGAGGCTGTATGACGCCAGATGACCGCCCCCTGCCGTCGGTCGAAGTCGAAATGACCATCCCGTTCCACGACGTCGACATGATGGAAGTCGTCTGGCACGGTCACTACGTCCGCTACCTGGAAATTACCCGGTGTGAGCTGCTGGACCGTATCGACTACAACTATCTGCAGATGCGCGAGTCCGGTTTCGCCTGGCCAGTGATCGACCTGCGGCTGCGCTATGCCGCGCCGATGCGGTTCACTCAACGCATTGCCATCGAAGCACGCCTGACCGAGTGGGAGCATCGCCTGAAAGTCGATTACACGATCCGTGACGCCGTCAGCCGCCAGCGCCTGACCCGCGCCTGGAGCGTGCAAGTTGCGGTGGACATGGCTACCCGTGAAATGTGCCTGGCTTCGCCCCAACTGCTGGTCGACAAGTTGCTCACATGGCAGGCGCAGCAGTGATCAGCCGCTCAGTGCGTGTCGTGGGCCTTCTGGCACTGGCTAGCCTGCCGGCGTACGCGAAATCGTCCGACAAAGAATTGCTTAAGCATTTGCGTACCAACGTGCCCGAATGCGGTCAGTTCGAGCAGTCCCGCTGGCTGGCCGATTTCGACATGCACCTCAATAGCCGCGGCACCTTTCAGCGTCAGACCGATGGCCTGATCTGGCAAACTATTCAGCCAGTCCAAAGTCAAGTTGTACTGTCCGAGAACAACCCCGATCTGCCCCTCGGCTATCAGGCGATACTGCCAATTTTCAATGGTTTGCTGGTGGGCAACTGGCAAAGCCTGGACCAGTACTTTGCAACACAACTGAGCGGAACCGTCGAAAATTGGCGCGCCGAACTTACGCCACGTAATGAGCAGGTCGCCGCGCAACTGACAGATTTGGTTATAGAGGGCGCAGCGCAGCTTGAACGCATCGCCATATCCTTCGGCGACGGCGACCGCATGGACATCCGCTTGACCGAAACGCCCTGCCCCACACCGGTCGAAACGCAATAGTGAAGCAGCGCAGCGCTGGTACGCAGGCTTATCTTGGCGCCTGGCTCTGGGGCCTGGTATTACTCGGTTGCGCCGGGCTCCTGGCCTGGCAGCTGAGTACTGGCGCCCGCTGGGACACTCGCATCGTCAATTTGCTGCCCGACTTGCCGCAGACTGATCTGGTGATGCGCGCCGAGAAGCGCATGGCTGAAGGCGTCGAAGATGATTTCCTAATGCTCGTACAAGGGCCTCAGCCGCGCGAGCTTGCCGAAGACCTGCGGTCCAGGCTGTTGGACCAGGACATTCTGCGCCCGAGCGAGAATACGTCTGGCAGCCGGCCAGACAAGGCTCTCACTGGTTACCGCTACCAATTACTTGCCGACTCACTGGCGACGACCGATAAGGAGGTGTGGCTAGAGCGAGCCTTGTTCCGACTGTTCAGCCCCGGTCTCGATAATGATCTGCGCAACGACCCCTTCGGCCTGCAGGACGCCTGGATTCAGCAACAGCTGGGCACGCATTTGCGTCTGGACGGCGACTTTCCAGTAGTGCGCGAGACGGGCGAACGCTGGCTGCTGATCAGCGGCAGACTGACCGCCAGCGCTTATGACATGGCATTGCAAGCCTCCCTGGGTGAAGTGCTTGAAGGCTTCCAGGCCGACCATCCGGAAGCCAGAATCCTGCGCGCCGGGCTGGTATTTCATGCGGCCGCCGGCGCAAAACAGGCCCGCCAGGAAATATCCACCATTGGCATCGGATCACTGCTCGGCCTCCTGGTCATGCTGTGGTGTGTATTTCGCGACGCGCTGACCCTGGCGAGCCTGATGTTGCCGGTCGCCTGTGGCCTGCTGGTCGCTCTGCCAATCAGCTGGTTGATTTTCGGCTCACTGAATCTGCTGACGCTGGCATTTGGCGCCAGCCTGATCGGCATCGCGGTCGATTATGCGCTGCACCTGCAAAGCGCGCGGCATCTCGCGCCCGAGCAACCGCTCGCGCGGTTGTGGTCGGCGCTATTGCTTGGTCTGATATCCAGCCTGGCGGCGTATCTTGTCCAGCTAGCCACGCCCTTCCCCGGTTTGCGTCAGATGGCAACCTTCGCCGCACTGGGGCTCACCGGGGCCTGGCTAACGGTCCGTTTGTGGCTGCCAATGATCCCGGTTCGCCAACACCCCGCTACCCGCCGCATCGCCAATCAGCTTGCTCGTTTACGGGTACCAGCCGGCGCTCATCTGCCATGGCTGGCCCTGGGTGCCGTGGCGCTGCTGGCAATTCTGGTCATCCTGTTCCGCTTGCAGGTCAGCGATGACTTGCGCCAGCTGAACCCCTCCCCCCCCGAATTGATTGCGGAACAGCAACGGGTGCAACAGCTGTTGCAACGCCCCGGCGCCAGACATTATCTGATCGTCACCGCGGATACCGACGACGCTCTGTTGACGCGCCTGGAGCAACTGGACACAGCGCTGACTGCCCTGAGCGATGAGAGTCATCTCGATCAATTCCGGCACCTGGCGCAGGCCGTGCCTTCAGCGGAACGCCAGCATCAGAGTGTGGAGCGTATCCGCTTCATGCACGACACCGCACTGCCGCAACTGGCCGAGCGCGCTGGCCTGCCTGCCGATGCATTGTCCAGCAGCATCGAACCCCATCCACAGCCCTTCACCCTTACCGACTGGTTCGCCACGCCACTCGGAGCCGCTGACCAACTGCTTTGGCTAGCCGCGTCAGGCGCAGACGCAGACGCAGGGCCGGCCTCGCTCGTACTGCTGGGCGAGGCCGATGGGGTCGGCAGCCATGCGCTCCACGCGTTGTCGCAAGCTGAGGACGTGCACTATCACGACCGTGTCGCGCAGCTCGGCCAGGTTCTCGGCGACATTCGCGACAGCATCGCGCTGTGGCTGGGCATCGCCATTGCGGGCCTTGCGCTAGTATTTTCCTGGCGCTACGGCACATCGGTATGGAGAGTGCTGTTGCCGCCGGTGGGCGCCATTCTGGTCAGTCTGGCTGTATTGGCGTTGAACGATACCGGGCTGACCCTATTTCATCTTCTCGGTTTGCTGCTGGTGCTGGGTATAGGCCTGGATGCGGGAATATTCAGCGTCGAGCATGCTGAACAGCCTGCCTCATGGTTGGGCATCTCGCTGTCCTGCGCCTCCAGCCTGCTGGCCTTTGGTTTGCTTTCGTTCAGCGCTACACCTGCGCTGGCACACCTTGGCATGACCAGCCTGGTCGGCCTGGGAACTACATGGTTACTGGTGCCCTTCGCTAGGGTCGGCAGGCTACCGCCAACTTCTTCAGCTATTTCAGAATCTTCAACTTCTATTCCAGGAAAAGATCCGCATGGAAAAGCGCAACCACAGTAGTCCCGCAATACACACCGAAGAAACCGATGTCGCCATCATCGGTGCGGGTCCTTCCGGTGCCGCCGCAGCCGCCTGGCTCGCCAGAAACGGACTGCGTGTGCAGGTAATTGAACGCAGTCTGTTTCCGCGCTTTTCGATTGGCGAGAGTCTGCTGCCGCAATGCATGGTGCATCTTGAGACCTGTGGCCTGCTTGACGCTGCTCTGGCCGGTGGCTTTCAGGTCAAGAATGGCGCCGCCTTTACCTGGCGCGGCGAGACCACCGTCATCGACTTTCGCGACAAGTTCAGCGACGGGCCGGGCACTACCTGGCAGGTGCCACGCGCCGATTTTGATCAGCGCTTGATCGACGGAGCTCGCGAGGCCGGCGCGCAGGTTCAGTTCGAAACACTGGTTGAAGACTTCACTGCGGATGCCGAACGCCCCAGCCTGACGCTGCGGACCAAGGATGGAGAGCGCTGCATTTTGCGGGCGCGCTTCATTCTCGACGCAAGTGGCTACGGCCGGGTGCTGTCCCGTCTCGCCAACCTGTCCAAAGCTTCCACGCTGGAGTCGCGGTGCGCGCTGTTCATGCACATCGAAGACCGCATCGAACATCCCGGATACGACCGCGAGAAGATCCTCATCGGCGTGCATCCTGATCATTCAGGGGTGTGGTATTGGCTGATTCCCTTCAGTGACGGCCGCGCCTCTGTTGGGGTTGTAGGCGATAGGGAGACCCTGCAGGCCGCCGGCGAGGATGATACCGGCCGCCTCTGGCACTTTCTAAATGAGGAACCGATGCTGGCCGAGCTTTTGCAAAACGCGACTCAGGTATGCGACACCAACAGGCTGGAAGGCTATTCCGCCGACGTAAAGCGTTTGCACGGACCAGGCTTTGCCCTGCTGGGCAACGCCGGCGAGTTTCTCGACCCGGTGTTTTCCTCCGGCGTTACCGTAGCGCTGGATTCGGCCATGCGTGCAGCGCCACTGGTCAAGCGCCAACTGGCAGGGGAATCTATCGATTGGGATCTGGAATTCGAGCAGCCCCTGCGGCGCGGCGTCGCTACCTTCAGGGAGTTCGTCGAGGCCTGGTATGACGGCCGGCTGCCGAAGATCATCTTCAACCAACAGCAGTCGCCGCGTATTCGGTCGATGATCAGTTCCGTGCTTGCCGGCTACGCCTGGGATCAGAGCAACCCCTTCGTCGCAGCCAGTCATCGCCGGCTGAATAGTCTGGCAGAGGCCTGTTCCACCGAGTCGGTAACCGATGAGCTGGTACCGCTGTGACCAACCGGGTGCGACTTGATCGATGGTTCGCGTTCAGTCTGTTGACGGTCTGCCTGTGGCTAACCGGCTGCGCCGCACCGCTCACGTCCGCCCCTATTCCGGATCTGGCCGCGCTGCCAGCCAGTCCGCCGTACACCCAACATTTGATATTCGAGCACGACGGCGAACGGCGACAGCTGCTCGCTGTGCTTCGCCACGATCAGTCGGTTTTGCGCATGGCGTTGCTAAGCCCCCAAGGCCAACGTCTACTGACCTTAGAACAGGACCGTAACGGAGCACGTTTTCTGCCTGGCGCTGCCTTCGAGCCGCCGTTTTCGGCGCAATGGTTGGCGGAACGGCTTGCCTGGAGCCTGTGGCCTGTCAAGGAACTGGAGCGCGCTTTTCAGGATTCACGCTGGGCTGTACAACGGCATGAAGCGGGCCATAAAATTTATTACAGGAATCAGTTGATGGCGACCGTAACCGACAGCGGGACCTGCCATATCGTCGACGATCTGCAGGCTGGCTACCGCCTGTATCGCACGACTGTCGAGCCGAACGCCATCCATAACGAGTTGCCATGCCCAGCCCCATGAACATCACTTTACCATGCAGGCTCTCTCGCCCCGCTCTTGTCTGCTCACTGGGCGACAACCTCGACGATATCTCGGAAGCGCTCTTTCGGGGGCATCGTAAGCTGTCGATCAGTGATCGTTTCACCCCTGGTCGACAATTGCCGCTGGGGACAGTTAACGTCGCGCTGCCTGATCCGGGGGCCTGGCCTGCCAAACATTGCTCGCGCAATAACCAGCTGCTGGCCGCTGCCCTGGAGCAGCTGCAGCCGGAGATTGATGCATTCCGCCTTCGCCGGCCGGGCGCGCGCATCGGCGTAATCCTTGGCACCAGCACCTCGGGTATTGGCGAGACAGAACTGGCTTTGGCGACCCGATGCAATGACGAATGGCCAGAGGATTTCCACTATCAGCGGCAGGAAATCGGAGCGCCGGCAGATTTCATTGCCGAGTTACTGGGCATTGACGGCCCGGCCCACACCATATCGACCGCTTGTACCTCCAGTGCATTGGCGTTGACCAGTGCCTGCCGCATGCTGGCGTCAGGGATTTGCGATGCGGTGATCGCCGGCGGGGCTGACAGCCTGTGCGGCCTGACGGTCAATGGGTTCGGCTCGCTTGAAGCCTTGAGCGATGAGCCTTGTCAGCCGTTTTCCAGCAACCGTCGTGGCATCAATCTGGGCGAGGCCGCTGCGCTCTTTCTGCTAACCAATGAACCCGGGGGAACCCAGTTGGTTGGCTACGGCGAAAGCAGCGACGCCCATCATATTTCAGCTCCTCACCCTGAGGGCGCAGGTGCAATCGCCGCGATGCAGGCAGCCCTACGAATGACCCCATGCACCGCCGCCGATATTGGCTATCTTAACCTGCACGGCACCGCCACCCGGCAGAACGACAGCATGGAAGCACTTGCAGTGCATGAGGTATTCGGGCCGGAACTACCCTGCAGCTCGACTAAAGCGCTGACCGGTCATACGCTGGGAGCCTGCGGCGCGCTGGAAACCGCATTTTGCTGGCTAGCGCTGAACGCAGGGCGGCTACTGCCGCATATCAACGACGGCCGTACCGATCCCGAACTCCCCCCGCTCACCTATGCCAGCGCTGAAGATTTTGACGGAAAGCGCGCCATGAGCAACTCATTCGCCTTTGGCGGTAATAATGTCTCCCTGTTATTGGAGCGTATGGATGGTTGAGAGCACTTATAGCCAGCTCGCATTACCCTGCGATATTGCTCCGTTCGTGCCACACTTGCGACGCATGTGTCTGCTGGAGCGACTGTTGGATGTCGGAGAAGAGCATCTGCGCGCCGAAATAACGCCGAACACTGATGATCTGTTCGCCACTGCTTCAGGCATACCGGGCTGGGTCGGTCTGGAATGGCTCGCGCAAGCGATAGCCGCCTGGGCAGGCGTTCAACGGGTCGTCGGGGGAGACAAGCCAATGGTTGGATTCCTGCTCGGTACACGTCGCTATCACTGTACTCAATCATCCTTCGCCTTTGGCGAGCCCGTTATCGTCGAGATATTCATGGATTTTCGCGCCGACAACGGGCTGGGCGCTTTTCGCGGCCAGCTGCTTGATGACGACGGCCAAGTTATCGCCACAGCCATGCTCAACGTTTTTCAGCCACACTCGGATAAAGCGCTGGCTGCCATGCAGAATGGAGAAACACCATGACCGATACCATACTGGTGACCGGCTCGAGCCGTGGCATCGGCCGCGCCATCGCACTTCGGTTGGCCCGCGACGGCTTCGATATCGTGCTGCATTGCCGCAACCGGCTGGACGCCGCGCAAGCAGTCGCCAGGGAAATTGAAGACCTGGGCCGTACGGCGCGCATACTGCAGTTCGACGTTGCCAACCGCGAGTCCACACGGCAAACCCTCGAGGCAGACATAGAAGTATACGGCGCCTACTACGGGGTGGTCTGCAATGCAGGAATCAATGCCGACGCGGCCTTCCCGGCATTGACCGATGACAATTGGGACAGCGTCATTCATACCAATTTGGATGGCTTCTATAATGTGCTAAAGCCACTTTCGATGCCCATGATCAGACGACGCAAGCCGGGCCGGATCGTCATCATGTCCTCCGTGTCGGGCCTAATGGGCAACCGAGGCCAGGTCAATTACAGCGCAGCCAAGGCAGGATTGATTGGCGCAGCCAAGGCGCTGGCCATTGAACTGGCCAAACGCAAAATTACCGTCAACAGCGTCGCACCCGGTCTTATCGACACCGAAATGGTAGATGAACGTGTACTCGAGGCCGCGCTGAAGGCGATACCCATGCAGCGTATCGGCACCAGCGAAGAAGTCGCCGCGACGGTCGCGTTCCTCTGTTCGAAGGACGCGGGCTATATCACGCGGCAGGTTTTTGCAGTCAATGGAGGAATGTGCTGATGGAATCAGCTCAGCGTAAGGATGGTCTGGGCCGTCGCGTCGTCATCACCGGTATGGCCGGCTTCTCACCGATAGGCCATGACTGGGCAACAATCCGCGACCGGCTCGAACGTATGGAAACCGGCGTGCGTCACATGCCTGACTGGGATGCATACGAAGGGCTCAATACCCGCCTGGGCGCGCCGGTCGAGGATTTTGTTCTGCCCCGCCATTACACCCGCCGGGTGTTGCGCAGCATGGGGCGCGGCGCGCAGATGGCAACCAGAGCCACCGAATTGGCACTGGCCGACGCCGGGTTACTTGATGATCCGCTGCTTACCAGCGGCGATCTGGGCATCTCCTACGGTTCATCCGCTGGCGAGCCTGATGCAGTCGCGGACTTCGGCAATATGCTGCTTAATAAATCCACCGACGGGCTCAATGCCAACTCCTACATTCGCATGATGGCGCATACCGCTGCGGTGAATATCGGCGTGTATTTCGGAATCCGCGGGCGCATCCATACCACCTCCAGCGCTTGCACCTCCGGCAGTCAAGGCATCGGTTATGCCTACGAGGCGATTCGGTTCGGCCGGCAGAAAGCGATGGTGGCTGGCGGCTGCGAAGAGTTGTCTGCGTCTGAAGCAGCGGTATTCGACACTCTATTCGCTACCAGTACGCGCAATGACGCGCCGCACACCTCACCGCGCCCGTTCGATGCAAAACGTGACGGGCTTGTCGTCGGCGAAGGTGCCGGTACTCTTATACTCGAAGACCTGGAACATGCCTTGGCGCGCGGTGCCCGTATTTATGCCGAATTGCTCGGCTTCGGCACCAACAGTGACGGTCGCCACGTAACCCAACCGGACACTCAGATGATGGAACAGGCAATCCGCATGGCTCTTGCGGACGCGCAGCTTCCCTCAGACCAGATCGGCTATATCAGTGCCCACGGCACCGCTACCAACCTGGGCGACATTGCGGAAACTCACGCCACTCATGCGGTATTCGGCGACCAAACTCCAATCAGTGCGATGAAGAGCTTCACCGGCCATACGCTGGGGGCCTGTGGCGCGCTGGAAGCCTGGGCGGCTATTGAGATGGCTCGTGACGGGCGCTTTCACGCCTGCGCCAATCTCGATGAGATGGATCCCGCCTGCGCCGCACTGGATTACATCATAGGCGAGTCGCGCAATATCGACTGCCAATACGTCATGAGCAACAACTTTGCCTTTGGTGGCATCAATACCTCGCTGGTATTGGGTCGCTGGAACTGATCATTACAACCACAAGGAAAAAAACCATGCGCAAAGGATTCACGCCGTTCGCACTCGTGCTCTCTGGCCTGATGTTTGCTGGCGCTGCCGAAGCCCGAGACACCACTCATATGCTGTCAGTTCAGGATGTGATGGCAACCGCCGATGCCAAGGCCAAGCTCGATCCCTCGATCAAGTTTGTATTCGCCGATGCTCCCCATGGCAAAGTGCTCAAGCGACACGGTAATTTCGTAACCAACAAGAAAACCAATGCCTTCGGCAAGTCTGATCAGCAGGCCTGCCAGTGGGTCATGCTGTCAGCGCTCATCAGTCTGCAGGACCGAGTGAAAGCCGAAGGCGGCAATGCTGTGGTCAACATCGAAAGCTATTACAAACAGCAGCCGATGGTGTCGCGCACCGAGTATGAATGCCACGCCGGCGCCATCATGGCGGGTGTTGCGCTGCGCGGTGACGTGGTCACCCTTGAAAAATAAGCATGGCCAGACAACAGGTACTGCTCGCCGTTTCTAAGTTACCTACTTCCAGCTCCGGGACCATGTGCTCCCGCGAGGCGCGCCGATTGCTGAGCCAGTTGACCGCTAATCAAGGCTTCACCTGCCCGGAAGCAGACTGGAGCCCACGCGGACGCGGTCCACCAAGGCACCTCGGACTAGCTTCGAACTGGTTTGCGGGTATAACGCATAAACAGGGTTTGGTGATTGCCGGGCTGTCAGACGCACCCTTCGGGATTGATCTGGAACGCTTCAATTCCCGTCATACTGATCGACTCGAAGGCTTGATAGACATACTTCCCGAACCACACGTGCGAGACGCAATCCGCCAGGCCAGGTCACCACAACAAGCGTTCTACCAGGCTTGGACACTGCACGAAGCGCTGTTCAAGCTGGCTGCTCAAACCAGTCAGCCAGCTTCGTCAGCCTTCAACACACGACTTGAATCTGCTCTTCAAGCAAGTGATCAGATACGGCTCTGGCAAAACCGGGAATGGACGCTTGCTGTGACTGGCTGTGCATCGCTGCTTCTGGAAACCGGCCCTGCTTCAATGATCAGTGGCATGACTGAGGTGAACTCCGTTTTTTATTGATTGCCAATTGAGTCAAAAAACAGCCGGATCGTGGCCGGGTTAATAATGGTCCGCCTCGCTTGGCACCGGAAGATAGATTTCGGCCTCGCGCTTTCACTACAACAACTTTTTAGCACCCGCCTTCATTGTCGCGCAGTAACAGAATGCGGCTATAGCCCAAGAAGTCTTCCAAGTGACCGGTAATTATCGCAACGACGATAGGCAGTTGCAGGGCCTGGTAGTCATGCACTGCGATGTTGCGGAAACCGACCATTTTCTGCAATCGCTCAGCCAGTTGAACGTCGATCCAGCTGGCCTCGGCGAGCAGTGTAAACACGTCGCGGGCGCTCTGCGGCACACCCAACCGGTCCCGCCTGATCAAGTGCTGCCCCATATCGAGCGCGGCCTCGCATGCCCGCTGAATATTGAGAATGGCTGCATCCTGGCGAGTATGATCAGTTAGGAAGGTTTCGGCGCCCTTGGCATACTCTTCACGGGCGCGAGCAATGCAGCGCTCGATGGTCGCAGCCTTGTTGATCAGCACATCATCCAGCATAGATCCTCCCTGTATCACAAATATCCTGCAGAATCCCGGCACGCGCTTCATCCAGGTCGGTTTTTTCGCTGAGAATGAAACTCTCGTACAACGGCGCCTCGCTACCACGGGACCACAAACGCTGACCCGTAGTTATGACTCGGTACTGCATAACAGTCGAGGCCGTGAGCAGATCAAGCAGATCGACCGGACACCCGACGATGCCTGCCAGCCGGCTCGACAGATCCCATAGATCTACCGGGCCAGGCGCTGTGCCAGCAAGAATTGCGAGATCCAGATCGCTGCCCGGACCGGCATCTCCGGTCGCACGGCTGCCGAATAGGTAGACCGCAGACAAGTCGGGAAACGCGGCATGCAGCTCGTCGAGAGCAGGTTGCAAGTTCATCTCAACTCCGTATGTTCTGGAGCGAAGCGGATCAGTCGCCGCGCTCGTAATCCACTGCCCGGTTATGCAAAGCTATAGTGCGGACCCGGCTTGATCATCTTACAGCTCGTCCAGAAACTTCTCCGCATCCAGCGCTGCCATACACCCAGCACCAGCCGAGGTAATCGCCTGGCGATAAACATGGTCTGCCACGTCGCCGGCGGCAAATACCCCAGGAACGTTGGTAGCGGTGGCGTTGCCTTCAGTGCCGCTCTGGATTTTCAGGTAGCCGTCCTTCATATCCAGCTGACCTTCGAACAGGCTGGTATTGGGGGTATGGCCGATGGCGATGAAAACGCCCGCCAGAGCGATATCTTCCGTGCCACCTTCGTTGTGGGCGATGCGCATGCCGGTAACGCCGGTGGCGTCACCGAGCACTTCGTCCAGCGTCGAATTGAGCCTCAATACAATCTTGCCTTCTGCTACGCGGGCCAGCAGCTTGTCGACCAGAATTTTCTCGGCGCGAAAGATTTCGCGGCGATGCACCATGGTGACTTTCTTGGCGATATTGGCCAGATACAGCGCTTCTTCAACCGCCGTGTTGCCCCCACCGACCACGGCAACGTCCTGGTTGCGGTAGAAGAATCCGTCACAGGTTGCACAGGCAGAGACGCCCTTGCCCATGAAGGCCTCTTCCGACGGAAGCCCGAGGTACCGAGCCGAGGCGCCGGTCGCTATGATCAGCGCGTCGCACTGATATTCGCCGCTGTCGCCCCACAGTATGAAAGGGCGCTTGCTCAGGTCGACCTTGTTGATATGGTCGAACAATACCTCGGTGTCGAACCGCTCGGCGTGCTTGCGCATACGCTCCATCAAGTCGGGACCTTGCAGGCCTTCGACATCACCCGGCCAGTTGTCCACTTCCGTGGTAGTGGTCAGCTGACCACCCATCTGCATACCGGTGATCAACAACGGCTTCAGGTTGGCACGTGCTGCGTAGACCGCCGCGCTGTAACCAGCAGGACCAGAACCCAGAATCAGCAGACGGGTATGACGAACTTCAGACATTAAAGCCTCCAAATCACCGCCCTTGCGGTGGTATCAATAGAATGGAGCGGCCTCGGCTCAAAACCGGTTACCGCTCATGCATCATCAGAGCTGCTTGGCGTTTTCAGCGAGGTAAACTGCCATGCCTTCACCGTCGGCTTGCATGCCTTTCTGACCCTTACGCCAGCCAGACGAAGGTGAGGTCGAGCGGCCAGAAAAAACGACAGCGTATTTCCCTCGCAACGTTACAGAATCGAAATCCTCTACAATAGTGCCCTTGGACACAACGGCCGGCGCAACGAAGTCCGGGGCCGGACGGCTGACCCAATACGCTCATGGGACACTCTTGAAACTCGTTAGCGGTGCATACTAGAGCACCGATTGTAATAGCGGTACATCAATGCGTTTATCGGGCAAATAGTTTACCCCTATGGCGTAAATCTGGAACCGTCTTTAATGAAGGACCTGCAACATGAATCAATCATTGGCGCCCCTGCGGGGCCCTGAATATTTCAAGGAAGGCTGGCGAGTCGTGCGCCGGCCCGGCCTGCGGCGCTTTATTGTCATACCCTTGATCCTGAATCTTGCCTTGTTCGCAGCCCTGATCAGCTGGGGCGTCTCGCAGTTCAATTTCTGGATGGGCCAGTTAGTTCCCCAACTTCCGGAATGGTTGAGCTTTGTCGAGTGGCTGTTATGGCCTTTGTTTGCGCTGGTGGTATTACTGGTTCTGTTCTTTGGGTTCAGCGTCGTCGCCAACCTGATCGCTTCGCCGTTTTATGGCTTTCTGGCGGAAAAGATCGCTGAGCAAGAGCGCGGACTGGTCAGCCCCCCGACAACCTACAGGGATATTCTGTTGGTGGTGCCCAAAAGCGTGGGACGTGAGTTGCGCAAGATCAGCTATTACCTGCCCAGGCTGATTGCGCTGCTGGTGCTGACGCTAATCCCGGTGGTCAACCTCTTTGCCTCGCCCTTGCTGCTGCTATTCGGGGTCTGGATGATGGCCGTACAGTATGTGGATTACCAGGCGGACAACGATCAGGTGAGCTTCATCGACATGTTGCGGTGGATGAAGGGCCGCCGGGCGCTGTCGCTGGGATTCGGCCTGCCTGTGTACTTCGGCATGCTGATCCCGCTGGTCAATCTGCTGGTGATGCCGGCTGCGGTGGCCGGTTCGACGTTACTATGGGTACGAGAACGGCCCGCAGCGCCATAACCCATCATCCACCGCAGCACTCTGCCAGCGCGGGCTCCTTAGCAGCAAACCGCGCCGGCAGGGCACCGATCGATGCATGATCAGGCCAGCGTTTTCAGCGCCTCGCGGCTGAATGACAGAATCTCGCTGAACCGCCCCTCGCGGACCTTGGCCGCCCACTCGGGGTCGACGATCAAAGCGCGGCCGACCGCTACCAGGTCGAACTCGCCTGCGCCCAGGCGCACCAGCAGATCATCGATATTCGCCGTCTCGGCGACCTTGTCGGTCTTGACCATGAATTCCAGAAACTCCCCGTCAAGGCCTACGCTGCCCACAGTGATACAAGGCTTGCCGGTAATCTTGCGGGTCCAGCCAGCCAGATTCAGATCCGCGCCCTCAAACTCCGGCTCCCAGAAACGCCGCTGTGAGCAATGGAAAATATCGACACCTGCTGCGGACAGTGGCTCGAGGAAAGCGCTCAGCAACTCGGGTGTTGGTGCCAGGCGCGCCGTGTAGTCCTGCTGTTTCCACTGGGAAAATCGGAAGATTACCGGGTAATCCGGGCCGACCGCCGCGCGTACCGCTTCAATGATTTCAACCGCAAAACGACCGCGGTTTTCCATGCTGCCACCGTATTCGTCATCGCGCTTGTTAGCGCCTTCCCAGAAAAACTGATCAATCAGATAGCCATGCGCTCCATGCAGTTCTATCGCATCGAATCCGATGGCTTTAGCGTCCCTGGCGGCTTGGGCAAAGGCTTCTACGATCTCTTTGATATCTTCTCTGGTCATGCCGTGCACCAGCTTGTTTCCGTCTTTCACCTTCTCCATTGGGCCGAAGCCTGGCACCTCACCATTCGGTTCGGTACCCAGGCGACGCACGTTGCCTACGTGCCATAACTGCGGAGCAATCTTGCCGCCCACTGCATGTACCGCGTCGACCACTTTCTTCCAGCCGGCTAGCGCTTCCTCACCGTGAAAGGCGGGAACGTCCAGGTAGCCGCTTGCGGCAGGATGGCCAATGGTTGTGCCCTCGGTGATGATCAGACCAACACCTGATTCCGCCCGCCGACGGTAATAATCCACAACCTGCTCGGTCGGTACGCCACGGGGCGAGAAGTTACGTGTCATGGGTGCCATGACAATGCGGTTGTTCAGCGTCAGCGGACCGGTCTGGAAGGTTTCAAACAGGGGGCGAGTATCAGCAGCCATTGAATTCTCCTGGCGTCATTTTCAGAAAGAAACACGAGCGGCCCGAGCTGACCGGTCGTCTGGGATAAAACGTCAAGGGCGCAAAAGGCGCTCCAGTTGATCAATGAAAATTCTGAGCGGATTTATCTGGCGGTCTATCTTCATGCGCAGCAAGGCACCTTCCCAGGCAGCGCCGATGAAGGCGCCGAGGGCTTTGGCGTCCTGGTCCGCTGCCACTTCCCCGGCGGCCTTGGCCTGCTCCAGACAGCTGGACAGTAGGTCGCTGGAACGCTGCAGAATGGCGCTTGCCGCATAACCGATGGGCTGACTTTCGCCGGCCTTTTCATGGCAAAGACTGCCAATAAAGCATTGATGCGTCGGCTCGGCCTGGTTGGCAAAATACCCCACTAGATCTCGATAAAACCGCAGAATGCGCTCCCGGGGCGAGGCGTCCTCAGCACTTAATGCCTTGGCAAACCGTTCCAGGCGGGGCAGGTAATAAAAATGCAGCGCCTGGATCGCAAAGTCTTCCTTGCTTTCGAAGTAATGATAGAAGGAGCCCTTGGGAACACCGGCGCTCTGGGTAATTTCCTGCACGCCCGTGCCGTTGTAGCCCTTGAGCAACATTACGTCTGTGCCCGCTGCCAGAATGCGCGCGCGTTTGTCTTGGATTGCGTTCATGCCGAGCACTATACGACCGGTCACCTATAGTTGATATAAAGAAAAGCCACTATTGATGCGGGTGATGAAAGCAGATAACAGGGTTATTCCAACTGGATAATGTGACCGGAGTACCAGTCTGACCCATCGTGATTGACCCCTCCCGCTCGGCAAGTATGATCGGCTTGCTCCCAGCCCGTTTTCCAGACAGTCCTACCCGTCGTCAGCTCCTCGACAGATATCGGGTTTCAGCCATGGGGCGCGAGCAAATCACCTCGTATACAGGGAGTGTTCGCATAAATGCTAAGCATAGGGATCGGCTCGAAAACGTCTACCGGCGGAGTCGTCATTGAAGGCAATGACGGCTTGCTTTTCAATGGCCTCGTCGCCAGCTCTGTCGGCCATAAGGCAACCTGTCCAGCCTGCAAGAAAGGGATAGGTGAGATCGTAGCTGTGGGAAGCAGGACGGTAGATCTCCCGGCAGGGCCCGCGGCAAGATCCGGCGACTATGTGGCCTGCGGCTGTCCGCTCGGCGCCAATATGCTCCTCGGGGAAGGCACTGTCAGCATCGGCAATGAGCATATGGGTAGTGCGCTTTCTGTCAGCATCCCTCCCTTTCCTGGTGCGTCCAGACTCCGTGTGGACTCTAACCCGCATATGGAAACGACCGGCTATCTTTCAGATGAACCAACAGACATCAACCAGGAAGGCGCCAGCACCCAAATCCCCACCAGGGACCTTACGGGTGATATGGCGTCTGATACTGTACAAGAGAGTTCTGCAAGAACCTGGGATAATGTGACAAACACGAGAATCTCGACGTTAGACTCCCAAGTTCAAGGAGCTGCGACCGGTTTTGTCAACGAAGTTGAGTCAACGCTGGGAATTAGACTCCGAGTGACGCAAGCACTGAGAACGAGCGCAGAGCAAGATGCATTATATGCGCAGGGCAGAACAGCTTCTGGAAGAGTTGTCACAAACGCCAGAGGTGGGGAAAGCTATCACAACTATGGTCTTGCAATTGATGTGGTTGAGATCAGAGATGGTAAGGCTATCTGGAATACGGACTGGACTGCTATAGCGAAAGTTGGCGTCAGTCATGGGTTTTCATGGGGTGGCAACTGGACGACTCCGGATAAACCCCACTTTCAGATGGACTTTGGGCTATCTATCAGACAATTGCAGCAGGACCATAGACCATGACGAAGATGTTTTCTTTGACGAGTCGCCTGTTTTTGTTTTTTTGTTTTTTATCATCATTGTTTGTGAATGGCAGCATGTCTCATGCTGCCAACTCTTCAAAGACATCCTGTACGGTTGAGGGATCGTTGCCTTGGCGGCATGTGGATCTGTCCAAGACGGCTAAGGTGGAGGTAAAACCGTTGGAAGGCTCCTCCGAAGGGGGGGATATCGCAATCTATTTAATGCGCGGCGAGGTCGCTGCAATCAAGACTGTTTTTCTGGCTGAAACCGGCAAAGCGGAAATCGACTACTATTTCGGCCCTGGTGGCGACAATGGGCAGTATCTTGTCGAGCTGTCTGATTATCGCTATACGGCACCTATCTATTTTCCTGACTCCAAAATTGCCTCGATAAGCATCAATCAATTTGTAATTTGCGAGGGCGTTGACCCAAATTACCCGGGCAGTCAGGACTTGAGTCGGGAATATGAAAGAGCAGTCCAAGTATTAAGCAGCGTGAGAAAGCTTCTGGAAAAATAACTTAATGTGCAAGGGAGGGTAAGTTTGTACTGCTGGATCTGGAAGGAGATGCCGGTATTAATATCGGAATATTCATCGCGTCGGCCATGGCCGCTGGTCAGTATTTCATCAGGGATCACCGGCCCTTGCCGACTGCATCCGAGAAGACCGAGCTGATTCTGTTATCCCTCTTGGCTCCCCGATGCCAATGAAGGAGCCGACCTTACGCTCTCACTTGAAAGCCGATGGCTTTCGCTCGGAACTACAAAAAGCCAGACCTAAACGGCCTGGCTTGTAGCTTGTAGCTGACCGAAGCTTAGTGCTCCACGCCACCGTCACCGTGAACATGGCCATGGGCCATTTCTTCTTCGCTGGCATCGCGGATGTCCACTACCTTGACTTCAAAGGTGAGACGCTGGCCTGCGAGGGGGTGATTGCCGTCAACGGTCACTTCATCGCCTTCCAGCGCAGTGATTGTGACTATCTGCATACCACCGTCCGGACCGGAAGCATGAAACTGCATTCCCACTTCGAGTTCGTCCACGCCTTCAAACATGTTGCGCCCCAGCACTGCCACCAGCTCAGGGCTGAATTCACCGTAGGCATTTTCCGGCTCGACCGATACTTTCAGCTCGTCACCGGACTGCTTGCCTTCAAGAGCCTGCTCGAGACCCGAAATAATGTTACCTGCACCATGCAGGTAAACCAGCGGAGCACCGCCAGCGGAAGAATCGAGAACTTCACCCTCATCGTTGGTCAAAGTGTAGTCAATCGAAACAGCTTTATTGGCAGCAATCTGCATAGTGGGACCTCTGTCTTTTTCAATAAACCCGTAAGTCTACGCCGGTTGGCACCGGAACGCACGGATTGACCGACGCCTGGCAGACTACGAACATGAAGGTTTACAGGTGGCCCAAAGCGCCACGGTCAGCTATAACGGTGTTCCATGGAAAACAGACTGGTACTGGTAATCAACTGCGGCAGTTCCTCGATCAAGTTTGCGTTGCGTCAGGAAGGCCAGAGCCTACCGCTCGCAAGCGGTATGGCTGAGCGGTTGGCTACCCCTCAGGCGAGCCTGAAATGGCGTGCCGGCGAACAACAGCAGGAGAGCGCCCTCGCCGATGGCGAGCATCGCTCGGCCATGGCTGCATTGCTTGCGCTGATCGAGCAGTTCGCAGATCAGCCCCTCAGCGCGGTCGGCCACCGAGTGGTGCATGGAGGCGAACATTTCACCGGCGCGAGCATCATTGACGCCGGTGTGATGGACGCTATCCAGGCCAACGCGCCGCTGGCGCCCTTGCACAATCCAGCGAACCTGAACGGTATTCGGGCAGCCAGGCAGGTCTTCGCCAGCATTCCACACGTGGCAATCTTCGATACAGCTTTTCATCAGAGCATGCCAGCCCACGCTTATCGTTATGCGCTGCCCAATGAGCTGTACAGCGTGCATGGAGTGCGTCGCTACGGCTTTCACGGCACCAGCCATCAATACGTAACCAACCAGGCCAGCCTGATGACGGGTCTGGCGATGGGCGAAGGTGCCTGGCTAAGCGCACATCTGGGCAATGGTTGCTCCAGTTGCGTGGTGTTAGACGGTAAAAGCCTGGATACCAGCATGGGATTGACGCCGCTCGAAGGCCTGGTGATGGGCACACGCAGCGGTGATGTGGACCCTAACCTACACGCCCACCTGGCACGCACGCTGGGATGGGATATCCCACGAATCGAGCAACTGCTCAACCGTGAAAGCGGGCTGTTGGGCTTGTCGGGCCTGAGCAACGATATGCGCCAGCTGGAACAGGCGCGTGCGGAGGGTCATAGCGGTGCCCACCTGGCCGTGGAGGTTTTCTGCTATCGTCTGGCAAGGTCACTGGCTGGCCTAGCCGTCGCCCTGCCCCGCCTCGACGGTCTCATTTTTACTGGAGGCATTGGCGAGAATTCTGCGCTTGTACGCGCTTTGACGGTAAACCATCTGGCGATTCTGGGGCTCAAACTGAACGCCGAGGCTAATACCAGTTTGCCGCGTGGCATAGCCGGCGCGATTCAGAACATTGGTTCACCCGCTATTCTGGTGATACCCACCGACGAAGAGCGCCAGATCGCCGAAGAAAGTCTGGCGCTACTTGACGCGCCCACTAGCTGAACAGAGGAGTTCCATGCACACATTCTTCATTGCTCCGACCGGCTTTGGCGTTGGCCTGACTTCGATCAGTCTGGGTCTGATCCGCGCACTTCAACGCACCGGTTTACGTGTGCATTTTCTCAAGCCCATCGCTCAACCACACCCTGGCGACAAGGGTCCGGAGCGTTCCAGCGAGTTGATTTCCCGCACCCTGGGGCTGCAACCGCCCAGGTCCCTGGCGCTGGACGAGGTCGAACAGCGCCTGGCAAACGGTGAGCTGAACGACGTTCTTGAAGACATTATCAGTCGCTTTCAGCAAGCCGCCCAAGGCGCAGATGTCGTAGTTGTTGAAGGCATGGTCCCGACCCGACAGGCCAGCTATGCGGCGAGGATCAACAACCATCTGGCAAAAGGTCTGGATGCAGATGTGATTCTGGTTACCGCGCCGGATGGCGAAGAGATGAATAGCCTGGCTAACCGTATCGAGATCCATGCGCAGACGTTTGGCGGGCCGACTGACCCCAAGGTCGTAGGGGTGATAGTCAACAAGGTCCGAGGGCTGGATACCAGTGACGACCCTCCAGCCGATCGGGGCGAGCTTAAGCGAACCCTCAAGGAATACGCTTTGGCGTTGAAGCAGCAATCCCAGGGCCTGGATACCGACGGTTTCCGACTGATCGGTTGTATTCCCTGGCAGGACGAACTCAACGCTCCGCGCACCTCGGATGTCGCCGCCCTGCTCGGCGCGCAAACGCTCAACGCCGGTGACATGACCAGCCGGCGGATGCTGGAAATATCACTATGCGCCCGTACCGTGCCGAACATCATCCAGCGGCTCAAGCCCGGCACCCTGATTGTTACGCCCGGAGACCGGGACGATATCATCATCGCCAGCAGCCTGGCGTCGCTGTCGGGGACGCCGCTCGCCGGCCTTCTGCTTACTGGCGGCATCACGCCGGACGAACGTGTCATGCAGCTTTGCCAGCCGGCCCTCGATAGCGGCATGCCGGTGCTGACCGTAACCAGCAACAGTTTCAACACGGCCACGCAGCTGGACCGCATGAATCGGGAAATCCCCGTCGATGATCGTGAGCGGGCGGAAATGGTGACCGATTATGCGGCCTCGCATATCGACCACACGTGGCTGCAGCAACGTTGCGGTACGCCCCGTGAGCTGCGCATGTCGCCACCGGCATTTCGCTATGAACTGGTGCGTCGCGCGCAGCTCGCCAAGAAGCGCATTGTTCTGCCTGAAGGCGATGAACCCAGAACAGTCCAGGCCGCTGCCATCTGCCAGCGCCGCGGCATTGCGCAATGTGTATTGCTGGCCAAGCCTGAGTCGGTGGAAGCGGTCGCCCGAGCCCAGCATATAACCCTGCCCGACGGGCTGCAGATCATCGATCCAGACAGCGTACGCGAGCAATACGTGGATCGCATGGTAGAGCTGCGCAAGGGGCGCGGCCTGAACGCGCCCATGGCCCTGCAGCAGCTTGAGGATAACGTCGTGCTTGGCACCATGATGCTGGCGCTGGATGAGGTGGACGGCCTGGTGTCCGGCGCCATTCATACCACCGCCAACACCATTCGCCCCGCCTTTCAGCTGATCAAGACCGCTCCTGGCTACAATCTGGTGTCGTCGATTTTCTTCATGCTGTTGCCGGAACAGGTGCTGGTATACGGCGATTGTGCGGTAAATCCTGACCCGAACGCCGAAGACCTGGCCGAGATCGCGATTCAGAGCGCCCGCTCGGCGGTAGCGTTCGGCATCCCGGCTCGGGTTGCCATGATCAGTTATTCCACAGGCGAATCAGGCACGGGGCTGGATGTGGAAAAGGTGCGCGAGGCGACGCGTATCGCCAAAGAGCGCGAACCGACACTGTTGATCGACGGTCCGCTCCAGTATGATGCGGCTGCCATCGCCAGCGTCGGCCTGCAAAAAGCGCCGGACAGCCCGGTGGCCGGCAAGGCCACTGTATTCGTGTTCCCTGATCTGAATACTGGCAACACCACTTACAAAGCCGTCCAGCGCAGCGCCAATGTCATTAGCGTCGGTCCGATGCTGCAAGGCCTGCGCAAGCCGGTTAACGACCTGTCCCGCGGCGCGTTGGTGGATGACATCGTCTTTACCATCGCCCTGACCGCCATTCAGGCCGACAATAACAAATGATCCGACGCCTGGTAGCCAAGCCGGGACGTCATGACCGAGTATGAAAATGCTGAGCTTTCTACCTGCATCCGTTCGCGGAGCATTGTCCGCAATCTTGCTGATCCTCAATACACTGCTGTGCTTTAGCGTTCTCTTTCCCCTGGCGATGCTCAAGCTGTTGCCCTATAAGCCGCTCCAGGCAGCCTGCACCCGCGCGCTGATTCGCATCGCGGAGTTCTGGATGCTGTGCAACAGCGGGTGGATGAAGCTCACAGGCAATATCGAGTGGGATATTCAGGGCCGGGAAAAGCTTGATCATGACGGCTGGTATCTGGTGGCAAGCAATCACCAGAGCTGGGTAGATATCCTGGTGCTGCAGCATAATCTCAATCGCCGCATGCCGATGCTCAAATTCTTCCTCAAGCAAGAATTGATCTGGGTGCCGATAATCGGGATCTGCTGGTGGGCCCTGGATTTTCCTTTCATGAAGCGTTACACCAAGGCTTACCTTGACCGGTATCCTGAAAAAGCGGGCCTGGATGTAGCTGCCACGCGCAAGGCCTGTGAAAAATTCAAGACCACGCCGGTCGCGGTCTTCAATTTCCTTGAGGGCACGCGCCTGACACCGTCAAAACACGCGCAGCAAAACTCACCTTACCGTCATCTGTTGCGCCCCAAATCAGGGGGCGTCGCGTTTGTTCTGGACGCCATGGGTCAGCAGCTGCGCTCCATCGTAGACATTACCATCCACTATCCCGACGGCAGCCCGAGTTTCTGGGACCTGCTGAGCGGGCGGATCCGGCGGGTAGTAATGCGTTGTCAGATCAGGCCGATACCGACTGAATTCCTTGGCCAGAACTACCATCATGACCTGCAGTTCCGCGAAGCCTTTCAGGGCTGGATCAACCAGCTGTGGCAGGAAAAAGACGAGTTGCTTGCGCAGCTGTATCGGGACTACCCACCGCCAAAGAAATGATCCGAGCAACCAAAAAGGCGTGCCGATGCACGCCTTTTTGGTTAACGACTCGCCGCAGGTTATAGGGGACGCAGGTTGATCTCTACCCGACGGTTCTGGGCGCGACCGGCCTGGGTATCGTTGGTCGCGATCGGCTGGCTAGGGCCCACGCCGCGGCTGCTGATGCGCGAGCCAGCAACGCCCTGGCCAGTCAGATAGGACGCAACGCTGCTGGCGCGCTGCTGTGATAGTCGATTATTGAGCTCCTGCGAACCGGTGCTGTCGGTGTGGCCGACGATGTCGATACCGTTGCGGTCAAACTCATTGAACACCTTAACCAGCGAATTCAGCGTCGGATAGAAACTGCTGGAAACGTCGGAAGAGTTGCTGGCGAAGGTAATATTGCCAGGCATGACCAGTTGCAGATTGTCACCGTTGCGGATCACCTGAACACCTGATCCTTGCAGCTCCTGACGCAAACGGGCTTCCTGCTGGTCCACATAATACCCGTAACCTGCACCGGCAGCGCCGCCCACGGTTGCGCCAATCAGCGCGCCCTTGCCACGGTCTTTCTTGCTGGAAGTCGCCGCGCCAATTATCGCGCCAGCCGCAGCGCCACCAATTCCATAGATAGACGATTTGCCCGTTTGCTGTTCACCGGTATAGGGATTGGTAGTACAACCAGCCAGCAATACCGAGCACAAACCCGCAGCCATCAAACCTTGAATTTTCATGCGTTTTTCCTTGATTCCAGTAATTTGTTCGTCGCTACATTACAGCATACAAAGGGGATTCACCGAGATGCAGGACACAAGTACCTGATTCACGGCCCGCGAACTACCTAGGCGCGTATGAAAGGATGCTCACACATTTTTTCGGCCAGGAGCGTGTCCGGACCGTGCCCAGTAGCTACTATTGCCTCTTCATCCAGGCTGTACAAGCGCTGCCGAATGGATCGCTCGATAGCCTTGTAGTCTCCACCCCTTAAGTCCATGCGACCTACGCCCCGCCGAAACAGCGTATCACCTGCTATGAGCAATTTATCCTGGGCAAACCAGAAGCTCATCGAACCGGGAGTATGCCCAGGGTATGTAGGGCCACGCCGCATCCGCAAGCCAGCTCTTCGTCATCCTGCAGCAACTGGTCCGGGGCGGGAACTGGAACGTAGGGCTGCACTGCATCTCCAGGTTGTCCCATTTATCTATCCCGGCTGCGGTCCGCCAGCTTCTGCACCACCACGCTACCCACGATATCCCCCTCCACATTGACTGCGGTGCGTATAGTGTCCAGCAATCTATCTATCGGCAGCAGGATGGCGATGGCCTCGGCGGGCAAGCCTACAGACTGCAGCACCATCACCATTGTCACCATTCCCGCGCTGGGTATGCCTGGCGCGCCGGTCGAGGCAATCATGGCGGTCATGAACACCACCATTTGCTGAGCAAAGCTGAGCTCGATACCCACCAGATTGGCCACAAACAGCGCGGCGGCGGCTTCGTACAACGCCGTGCCGTCCATATTCATGGTCGCCCCCAGCGGCAGCACAAAGCCGGCAATGCCCTGCCGTACCTGAAGGTTCTGCTCGGCGCAGCGCATCGAAATCGGCAAGGTGGCCGCGCTGGAACTGGTGGCGAAAGCGGTGATAATAGCCTCCCGCGCCCCGCGCCAGAACCACAGGGGTGTTTTGCCTGTGACCAGAAACAGAATACCGGGCAGAACCACCACGCCGTGGAACAAGGTGGTGCCGAATACCAACACTATAAAACCAAGCATCGTCACCAGGAGCGAGGCGTCCTGCTCGGCCACCAGCTTTATCAGCAGCGCCATGATGCCCAGCGGCGCCAGACGCATGATCCAGCCGATAATCAGCAACAACAGGTCCATGAACTCCTGGAAAAGCTGACTGATATGGCGATAACGCTCTCCGCCCGCAACCAAAGCGATACCTACAAAGAGCGCAAAAACCACCACTGCCAGGATGCTGCCGTTGGCAAAGGCAGCGAAGGGGTTCTGGAACAGGTTGGCGAAAAAATGCAGGAAGAACTCGGAAAGGGTCAGCTGGCGTGCTTCGAAGGACTCCATCGCCTCGGCAAACATCGTCAATGACAACCCAGCGCCCGGCTTGAAGATGTGGGTGGCTATCAGCGCAACCAGCATTGCCAGGGAAAGGGTGATGACGAAATACACCAAGGTCGAAACCCAAACCCTGTGCACCTGATGATGCGCCTGGAGGTTCGACACCCCCACTACGATGGAGGTAAAAATAAGCGGGATGAGCACCATTTTCAGCAGACCGATAAACACGCTGCCCGCCAGGGTGCTGGCGTAAAGCACCGCCTCTCGGGAAGCTGCGTCTGTCGGCAGTGCGCCTACCCACCAGCCAATAAGCACGCCCAGGCAGGCAGCAACGAGGATCTGTCTATTCAGGCTGGGCATGCGCTCAGTCTCCAGGATAGGGGCTAAAGATAGCGGCCAAATATTGGGTTGAAGAACAGGAGGATACAACAGATAAGCCATGCCCGGACCAGCACAAGCGCGCTCCCGGAAGCAATCAGGCCAGTAGACCCATTACCTTGGCCTGCGCCACTGCCTGGGTGCGACGCGCCACGCCAAGCTTGTGATTGATACGCCGGGCATGGCTTTTAACCGTATGCAGCGAGATGAACAATGCTTCGCTGATCTGCTGGTTCGAGTAGCCCTGGGCGATGCAGCGCAACACATCCAGCTCGCGATTGCTGAGTGGCTCGCGCAAGCTCGCAACAGTCAACCGCCCTCCTGGCTGATGGATAGAGGGCAGCATTTCGATCAACTGGTCACGCAGCGCGGAGGCCGATGCTCGCTGCAACGCCTCGACCAGCCCCGCTGGCGCTTGCTGGATCAACGGCATGAACAAACCCGCCAGGCGATCTTCTTCAGCAAGCGACAAAGCCATGCGCAGCGCCTGCTCTGCTGCGTCAGGCCGGTGGGTGAGGTACAACAGGTGAACCAGATGCACCAGCACCTTCAACTGCTGAAGCCGCTCTCCGGTGCGCTGCAGCCTGCTCAATAAATCACGCAGCAGACTTTCGCAGGCAATCTGGTCCCCCTTGGACCAGAGCAACCGCGCATAGACCAGCTCGACCACCACCGACAACGCGTGAAAAAACGGCGGCGGTGCCGCAGGGCTGCTTGAGGAATACGTCTGCCGCAGACGCGGCAACCAGTGCTCAGCCAGCTCGTGCCGGCCAGTGGTCATCCACAGATCGCTCTTGATGGCAGTGATCCATCCGAGATAATAAACTGGCGGAACATCCCATTGATGCATCAGACGCTCGGCTTCTGTGAGGGTGTCAAATGCCTCGGTGGCGCTGTCGGCCTGTCTCGCCAAGAGGCCGGCCTTCAGACAGTAACCGAGCAGCACATGCACATCCCTGCAGCGCCGCGCCTCATCAATACCTTCCTGCAACGCGACAAGCGCCATCTTTCGATTACCGAGAAGGCTCAGCAGATAGCCTTGGTAGACGATCAATCTTCCCCGTATGGCCAGCCCCTGTGGCGGCCTTGCCTGCTCGATCAGCTCAAGCTGCCCCCGCACTGCACGTGTGGCACGCTCCACCTGCCCACGCGCTTGCATCAGGCGGGCGCGCATCAAAACGACCTGGGATTCGAAATACAGGTTGCCGACTCGCTGCGCCAGTTCGACTGCAGTTCTGGTCCACTGCCGCGCGCTGTCTATCCGCTGGCGACAGAGCTCGATATCCGCCAGGGTCAGCATCGCCATCAACCGGCTGCCCGCCTCCCTCTCGTCCAGGCAGGCGAGGCTCTGGTGACAATAGTGCACCGCCTCCTCCAGCCGACCGGCCGCTCGGGCCAGAAAACCTTTCAGGCACATCGTCTGGCCAATCAACACGCGCTGGCGATAGGCATCCCGCTGCGGCAGAAAAAACTGCAATCTGTCGAGCATCGCCTCGGCATCTTCCAGCTGACAAGCCAATGCCAGCGTCCAGGCATGGACCATGACCAGGCGTTCGGAACTCCCCTGCAAGGCCTTGGGCAACTCAGCCTTCCAGCGCAACAGGGTGCTTACCGGTTGCTCGGCCAGCAGTTGATCCAGCGGAAGCAGTTGCACGAGATTTGCCGCCTCGTCCGGCCGCTCGGCGGCCAGCGCATGTTCCACCGCCTCGGTCAGGCGGCCCTGGGCATTGAACCACTGGCAGGCCCGCCAATGTAGGTCCAGGCGTCTACGCTGGCCGCCCCCCTGCATCGCGCGCTCGCGCAGCACATCGGAGAAAAGATGGTGAAAACGGTACCACTTGCCCTCATGGTCCAAGGGCACGAGAAAAACCCGGTGCGCCAGCAGGTGGGCAATAACCTCGGCGCTATTCGCGGCTTCACGGACGCTGTCACACAGGTCCGCCGTAAAATGGTCCAACCAGGCAATGTCCTGCAGAAAGCTCTGCACTCGATCGGGCTGACCGTAGATGACCTCTTCCAGCAGGTACTCGCCAATCAGGGGGCCGCTGACCCGGGACGTCGTGAAAGACCGTGGAGCCGGGATGCTGTGCTCGGCTGCGACGACCATCAGCCTCAACCCTGCGATCCAGCCCTCGTTGCGCTGGAGAATCTGGCGTGACCATTGAGGATCTAACGCTGCAACTCCGGCTTGCTTCAGAAAATCGGCCGACGCTTCACTGCTCAGACGTAGCTGATCTTCGGTGACCTCAAGCACCTGATTACGCAGGCGCAGGCGTGCCAGGTGCCATTCAGGGCGCTGCCGGCTGGTCAGCAATAGCTGAAAAGACGCGGGGAGATGGTCGAGCAGCAGGGCGCAAAGCCGGTCGCAATGAGGGCTTTGCACCAGGTGATAGTCATCCAGCACCAGCACTGCCGGCTGATCCGCGGGATGCTGCTCGGCCAGTTTTGCAAGTATTGCAAGCATAAGTTGCTCAATGTCCAGCGGTTGCTGGCTATGACTTTGCTGCAACAAGGTCAGCTCAGCATCACCCAGCAGCGGATAGACTGATCGCAGTCCGGTAACCACCGACCGCATGAATTGCCCAGGCTGAGCATCCTGCGCATCCAGCGCGATCCATACGCAGTGCCACGCGGCATCAAGCTGTTCGCAGTATTCAATCGCCAGGGTGCTTTTGCCGAAACCGGCCGGAGCGGTGACCAGAACCAGTCTTCGACTGCCCGCCTGGTTGAACGCACTCATCAGATCGGGACGCGGCAAATGATCCGCGGGGAGCGGGGGTCTGAAAATCTTGCCGGGGTAGAAGGGAGTCAACGATGCCATGCGGCCAGTGTATCGGCTGCATGCGATGCAGGTCATGTCGATTTGTAACAGAGAACCAGGCCGGCGCTATGCCGACCTGGTATTTACTCAGCTGGGCTGAGAGTCATGCTCGCACGTCTTAGCGGACGCCAGACTGACGCAGTGCAGCGGGGGTGAACTCGTTGGCGCTGGCACGAAAGCCGTAGTTGTAGTCCTGGCTTTCTTCGTTATTCATACCCATTGCTAGGTAGCGACCGGCGAGCAGGTCGTACAAGGTTTCGGCAGCAAAGCCCGGTACCTGCGCGTTATAACGATGCAGCGCATGGGCTTCTGCTACACGCCACATGGTGCCGCGGGCATCGTAGTGGTCAATGTGAGCAGCCTGCCAGGAGTCTTCGTCGATAAAGAACTGACGCTTGGCGTAGATGTGGCGCTGGTCAGGCTTCACGGTAGCAACCACTTCCCACACCCTGTGCAGCTCATAGCGGGTCAGGTCCTGGTTGAGATGGCCGGCCTTGATCACGTCGCTGTACTGGTGCTCGGGGGAGCCCAGGTTGTAGCTGTTGTACGGGATATAAAGCTCTTTTTTGCCTACCAGTTCCCACTCGTAACGATCGGGGGCACCGTTATACATATCCAGATTATCGGAGGTACGCATACCGTCAGCTGCCGTGCCCGGGCCATCATAAGAGACCTGCGGCGCGCGGCGAACGCGACGCTGACCTGCGTTGTAGATCCAGGCCATACGTGGTGTCTGGACCTGATTTACCGTTTCGTGAACCAGCAACACGTTGCCAGCCAGACGACCTGGATCGGTTACCCGTTGTTTGAAGTAATAGAGAATATTATCCATGCGCTCCGGATCGTAATCGGTCAGCGCCTCGGGCAACACATACTGTTCGACAAAGCGCACGATGCCGAAGCTGCCATTGACCTGCGGAGTCGCCTGGGTCACGACGCGCTCCAGCGAGCCGCCACGGTATCGGGTGATGTGGTTCCAGATCACTTCCACACCATCGGCGGGGATCGGAAAGGCATTGGCCAGCTTGTAATTCTCCAGGCCGTTGCCACCTTCTACCAGTTGGGTATTGCGCGCGTTCTGAGCGGTAGCCTTGTATACATCCTCAGGCATCGCAACGCTGCGGCGAGACTCGTATACCGGCATGCGGTAGGTCTCGGGGTAGCGCTTGAACATGGCTACGTGGCCGGGGGCCAGATTCTCGGCGTACTGCTCGTAGTTGTCCGCCGTAATGACGAATAAAGGCTTGTCGGCAGCATAGGGGTTGGTCAGAAAGCCGTTTTCGACCGAGCCTGCGTCAGTGCCCAGTCCGCCAGTCCAGGCCGGGATGGTGCCAGCGGTGTTACCCGCCTTTTCTGCGCCGACTGGCGTGAGGCTGTTACCCAATTCAGCGGCTTGCTGATCGGAGACGGCGGCGCTGGCAGTACCGGCCACAAGGGCAAGCGCCAGAACAGCTGAAGACAAAAGTGTTGGCTGCATGATGAATAGTCTGCCTTGCTGGGGCCAGAGAAGCTGGCACAGTGGACGATGCAGTGGCTGAAAGACAGCCACGTACAGGCCGCGCACTATAGACAAGCCGAAGAGCGCCGGGATCAGCCGAAAGTATGATTTTCAGAACCCAGGGAACGATTTACGACAACAAAATGTCGTCAAAATGACAGCAGGCCAGACATTTTCATGCCCGGCCCGCTGAACCTCGGTTTTACAGCCTTCAGATGGTCGACAGGAACGGCGCCTCAGCCTGCTGCCACTGGGCTATCTCGCCGCGAATTTTCTTCTTGTCGAGTTTGCCGACGCTGGTTTTGGGTATTTCGGTAACAGTTGCGATCTGGCTCGGAACGGCCCATTTGTTGATCCGACCTTCATCGACATAGGTTTTCAGATGATCGCGAAGCAGGCGGGCATTCATCTCGTGACCTTCACAGGGCACGATGAGGGCGAAAGGTCGCTCGTCCCACTGCGGGTCAGGCACGCCGACCACTGCTACTTCCCTGACCGCAGGGCAGGTGCTGATCAGGTCTTCCAACTCCAGGGATGAAATCCACTCACCACCGGTCTTGATGACATCCTTGATCCGGTCGCGAATGTCGATAAAGCCCATCTGGTCGATAGTCGCGACATCGCCGGTATGCATCCAGCCGTGCGCCCACAATTCATCACTCTTCTCCGGCTCGCGGAAATATCCCTGGGTCAACCATGGCGCTCGCAACACCAACTCACCCTGCGTCTTGCCGTCTTCGGGCAGGAACTTTCCGCTGCCATCCATCAACCGCGCTTCCACCAGGGGGACGGGTACGCCCGCCTTGATGCGATAGGCCGCGCGCTCATCTTCGGTGCCGGCTTCCAGTTCCAGATTGATATAGCCGGTCGAGATCAGCGGACAGGTTTCTGACATGCCATAGGCTGCGGACAGTACCACGCCCTTTTTCTTGGCTGCTTCATACAAGCTACGGTTCAACGCGCTGCCGCCAATGATCATCTTCATGCCACCGAAGTCCATATCCTGGGCACCTTTGGCGTTGAGTAACATCTGCAGGATAGTCGGCACACAGTGGGAGAAGGTTACCTTTTCCTTCCTGATCAGCTCGATGAGCAACTCCGGCTCGTAACGGCCTGGATACACCTGCTTCACACCCATCAGCGTCGCGGTATAGGGAATGCCCCAGGCGTGCACGTGAAACATCGGCGTGATGGGCATATAAACGTCACGGTTGCCAAATATGCGCACGGTATCCAGCCCGCCCATGGTCCCTGCCTGGGTAAGGGTGTGCAGCACCAGTTGACGATGGGTGAAGTACACGCCCTTGGGGTTACCGGTTGTGCCGGTGGTGTAGAAAGTGGTCGCAATGGAGTTTTCATCAAAATCAGCGAACTCGTAGGTCGGCTCCGCTGCGGCCAGCAATTGTTCGTATTCACCTACCAGATCGGGCAGTTCAGCGGTCTTCTCCGGGCCGTCGGTCAATAGAATGGTTTTCTTGACGGTAGTCAACTGCCCTTCGATAGCCTTGTAGATGGGCACGAACTCGCTGTTGACCAATACGAAGATATCTTCGGCGTGATTCATGGTGTAGAGAATCTGCTCGGGCGACAGACGGATATTGATCGTATGCAGCACCGCTCCGATCATGGGAATGGCGAACATGCATTCCAGATAACGGTGACTGTCCCAGTCCATGACCGCAACGGTGTCGCCCGGCTTCACACCAGCGCTGGTCAGCGCGTTCGCGAGGCGGCGGATACGCTGATTGAGCGTGGCGTAGTCATAGCGGCTGATGTCGCGGTAGACAATTTCCTGGCTGCGCTCATAGCGCACTCCGGATAACAACAGATTCTTGATCAGCAAAGGGGTGGAGTGCGCCGACTCGGTCGGCTTGAGGACACGGGTATTTAACATCGGATGACCTGCTGTTCTTGGGATTGTTAGGGTCGGGCAGGCTCTTTGGCCTGCCATGAAGTGAACTATAGCCAAGCCAGCGGAAAGCTACCTATCACTCCAAAGTATGAACTGGATCATACTCCTGGGAGAAAAACATATTAAGGGTATAATCTTTCGATCAAGTCGCTTGATGACCACAGATAAGCATTCAGTCAGATTCAGGAGGTAAAATGTCGGATAACAGCATCGTAATCGTGAGTGGCGTGCGTACCCCCATGGGCGGCTTTCAGGGCAGCCTGGCCAGCGTAGCAGCAGTTGATCTGGGCGCTGCCGCTATTCGCGAGGCAGTCAGCCGCGCCGGTGTGGCACCAGAAGATGTGCAGGAAGTCATCATGGGATGCGTGCTGCCAGCCGGGCTCAAGCAGGGCCCGGCCCGTCAGGCCAGCCTTAACGCCGGTCTGCCGGCCACAACGGGCTGCACCACTATCAACAAGCTGTGTGGCTCGGGCATGAAAGCCGTGATGCTGGCACATGACATGCTGAAAGCCGGCACCAATCAGGTCATGGTGGCGGGAGGCATGGAAAGCATGTCCAACGCCCCCTATCTGATGGAAAAGGCGCGCAGCGGCTTGCGCATGGGGCACGGCGAAATCAAGGACCACATGTTTCTTGATGGCCTTGAGGATGCACGGACTGGTCGCTTGATGGGATCCTTCGCCCAGGATACTGCCGGGCAGAACGGGTTGAACCGTGAAGACATGGACGCCTACGCCATTGAATCGCTCAAGCGCGCCAAGGCTGCAATCGACAATGGTTCGCTGGACAGCGAAATCGTGCCGATCACCGTCAGCAGCCGCAAGGGCGAGACGATTGTCAAAGATGACGAGCAGCCCCATAACGCCAATATCGAGAAGATTCCCGGCCTCAAGCCCGCCTTCAAGAAAGACGGCACTATCACAGCGGCCAACGCCAGCTCGATCTCGGACGGTGCCAGTGCGCTGGTATTGATGACCGCCGCAGAAGCCGAGCGCCGCGGTCTCAAGCCGCTTGCCCGCATCGTCGGTCATGCCACCCAGAGCCAGGACCCCAGTGAATTCACCACAGCGCCCATCGGCGCCATGGCCAACCTGTTCAACAAGACAGGCTGGAGCAAGGATGACGTCGACCTGTTCGAAATCAACGAAGCCTTTGCCATGGTCACGATGCTGGCGATGCGGGAGCACAACCTGGACCATGCCAAGGTCAATATCTTTGGGGGCGCCTGCGCCCAGGGCCACCCGGTCGGCTCGACCGGTTCGCGCATCATCGTCACGCTGATCAACGCGCTGCAGAAAACTGGCGGCAAGCGTGGCGTGGCGGCGCTGTGCATCGGTGGCGGCGAAGCAACTGCAGTAGCGGTAGAACTGGTGTAAACGCAAGCAAATGCGCGGCAAGCCGATGGTGGATCATCTGGCTTGCCGCCGGATTTATAGCCAACCATTCACCTCCCCCACCCACCTTGCCTTCTTCAAACAGCTGTTCGACACTGGTCGCCATTTTTAACGCACCTCGGAGATTCCCATGAGCGATATTCGTTTCGACGACAAAGTCGTCATTGTTACCGGCGCTGGCGGCGGTATTGGCCGCGCCCACGCGCTGTTGTTCGCCAAGCATGGCGCCAAGGTCATTGTTAACGATCTGGGTGGCAGCACCCAGGGCGAAGGCGCCAACAGCGAAGCGGCGCTGAAGGTCGTTGAAGAAATCAAAGCCGCAGGCGGCACCGCCGTAGCGAACCCTGACAACGTGATCGATGGCGAAAAGATCGTTCAGTGCGCCATGGACAACTTTGGCCGCGTTGACGTAGTCGTCAATAACGCCGGGATTCTGCGCGACAAGAGCTTCGCCAAGATGACCGACGCTGACTGGGACCTGGTTTACCGGGTCCACGTCGAAGGCGCCTACAAGGTCACCCACGCTGCCTGGCCCTACATGAAAGACCAGAATTTCGGCCGCGTGATCTTCACTGCTTCCACCTCCGGCATCTACGGCAACTTTGGCCAGGCCAACTACGGCATGGCCAAGCTGGGTCTGTATGGTTTGACCCGCACCCTGGCTATCGAAGGCCGCAAGAACAACATTTTCGTCAACGCCATTGCCCCCACTGGCGGCACGCGCATGACCGAGGGTCTGTTTCCGCCCGGCGCCTTCGAGAAGCTCAAGCCTGAGCTGGTCAGCCCGCTGGTAGCATATCTCTGCTCCGAAGACTGTCAGGAAACCTCTAGCCTATTTGAGGTAGGTGGCGGCTGGATGGGAAAAGTGCGCTGGGAGCGGTCACTGGGTATTGGCTTCAACCCGGACGAAGGCTTCACGCCGGAAGACGTGGCGGCCAACTTCGAGCAGCTGTGCAACTTCGACAACGCCGTACACCCCAAGGACAACATCGAAGCGCTGCGTGAACTGATGGCAAATATTCAGAAGTTCAGCTGATAGCAGCACGATCTAAACGGCAAAAAAAGGCCCGCTCTGGTAACAGAGTGGGCCTTTTTTCTGCCTGCGGGGCAACCAATGGATCCCCGCCTTCGCGGGGATGACGAGATTGGTGGGATGCCGGACCTTTTGCGAGGGGAACGGCCTTCGCGGGATAACGGACCTTTGCGGGGAAAACAGCCAAAACACTACAGCTGCGCCCCGCCTACCCCCCGTCATTCCCGCGAAGGCGGGAATCCAGGGGTACCAGCCGGCCGCATCGAGCACGATGCAGAAAAGGCTGGATCCCCGCCTTCGCGGGGATGACGTTTTGGGGCGTGCGCGAGGACTGACCTTCAGAGGACTGACCTTCAGTAGTGCGCGTGAGGACTGACGTTTTTGTGGCGTGCGTGGGGACTGACGTTTTTGTGGCGTGCGCGAGGACTGACCTTCAGTGGTGCGCGTGAGGACTAATGTTTTTGGGGCGTGCGCGAAGACTGACGTTCAGTGGTCTTGGCGGGATAACGTTTTAGTTGCCTGCGAAGGATGACGTGAGAAGAGTTTTTACGCTCTGAAGTAGTTCAAGTGGGTCCCAGCTTTCACGAGACGCTTAGCCTGGAGCTACACCGCGCTACGCTACCGTCCGAAATGACACACAGCCTACACACTCCGTCATTCCCGCGAAGGCGGGAATCCAGGGTCTGGGGGTATTAACCGGGCACATGGGTTACACATTAAACCGGGCACATAGGTAACAGGTGATAGCGTATTGGCCCCTACAAGGACAGCCGTGCATTACCGCCATCGACTACCATCCAAAATCCGGACCGACGCCATGCGCCAGTCCGGAACGGCTTAGATGTAAAACGCTTCCAACGGCGGAAAGCCGTTGAATTCGATGGCGCTGTAGCTGGTGGTGTAAGCACCGGTAGATAACCAGTACATGCGGTCACCAATAGCCAGGTTCAGCGGCAACCCGTACTTGTAATTCTCGTACATGATGTCAGCGCTGTCGCAGGTTGGCCCGGCAATGACCGCTTCTTCCAGCTCGCCCTGCTTGTCGGTCCAGATCGGAAATTTGATGGACTCATCCATGGTTTCGATCAGGCCGGAGAACTTGCCGACGTCGGTATACACCCAGCGCTCAAGAGCGGTGTGAGATTTACGCGACACCAGCACCACTTCGCTGACCAGAATGCCGGCATTGGCAATCAGTGAGCGGCCTGGTTCGAGAATGATCTCCGGCAGATCGTCGCCAAAATCCTCCTGCAGGAAGCGAGTGATTTCTTCGGCGTAGGTCTGCAAGGTGTTGGTCTTGGTGATGTAGTTGGCCGGAAAACCGCCGCCCATGTTGATCATCTTCAGAACAATGCCGTCTTCTTCCTTCAAACGCTCGAATATAACCTTGACCTTGCCGATAGCCGCATCCCAGGCGCCGATATCGCGCTGTTGCGAGCCCACGTGGAAGGAAATCCCGTAGGGGTCCAGGCCCAGCTCGCGGGCCAGAACCAGCAGGTCCATCGCCATGTCGGTCTGACAACCAAACTTGCGCGACAACGGCCAGTCAGCGGTGGTTGAGCCTTCTGTCAGGATACGCACATATATCTTCGAGCCTGGGGCCGCCTTGGCTATGTTGCGCAGGTCGGCCTCCGAGTCAGTGGCGTACATGCGCACGCCCTTCTCGTAAAACGCACGAATATGCCGTGACTTTTTGATGGTATTGCCGAAGCTGATCTGCTCTGGCTTGACGCCTAGCGCGAGCACTTTCTCCAGCTCGTAGATCGACGCTATATCGAAATTGGAGCCCTTGTTCTTGAGCAGGCTCAGCACTTCATTGGACGGGTTAGCCTTTACCGCGTAGTAGATCTTGCCGAAGGGAAAGCCCTCGACCAGTTCGTCGTAGGCTCGGTCGATGGTTTTCAGGTCAACCACCAGGAAAGGCGTTTCGTGATTGTCGGCACGGTCCTTGATGCGGTTGAAAGTTTCGCGGTCGAAATAATCTTCGAGTTTGATGGACATGGCGTTGGCTCCAAAGCTTTGAATTCAGTTTCGGGGCGCGTGGGGACATGGCGGATCAGAATGCAGGGCAGACGGGCAATCTGCTTGGCCTGGGATACCAGAACAGCAGCGCCTTCCGACGAAAGCAACTCTAACGCATGGCCAACACACACAACCCGGGGGTGCGAACGTCTGATCAGTATCCCCACTTTGGTTCGCCTACTTCCCAAGGCGTGCGCCGAAAGCAATAAGTCCGTTATAAACCCGGCCTTGCTGTCTCGTCGTCAGTACTTGAGCCGTATGGATCGTGCCAGCCTCAACGTTCGGAGCGAACCATAAAACCAAGTGGTTACTGGGTCAATACTTAGTCATCAATTCAGGTGTTTTCACTGGCGATATTGGGATCTGGCAAGGCTGTTAAAGCTCATCTCGATCGGTTCCGGACACCGACCCCCAACAATAGACCATGACTGGACGCGCCCGTTCAGCCAGGCTTGAGCTAACGCGAGCGCGTTCTCTATGGAAAAGCGGGCATGAATCCAACCGAGCGCCTTGCTGTCGCCATTGCGTGCGACCAAGGCATTTCCTGCTCCTGGCAGCGGGCCTACCGACCCGCTGCCAGCACTCGGATCAACTTTCGCGGGCGTCTTCCCAGGTTTTCAGCAGTTCGTTGTAGGGCACTGTTTCACCCTTTGGCTTCTCGTTGGCCAGTTTGGGCTTGGGTGCGCCGGGCTGGTTCAGCCAGTACTCGGCCTCACGCGGCTCGTTCAGCTTGGGTCCGCACTCGCCAAGCACATTTGCGCGCTCCAGTCGCTGCATTACGCGGTCCTGCGCCTCGGCCAGACCATCGAGCGCCTCCTGCGGTGTTTTCTCGCCGCTGGCAGCTTCGGAAATATACTGCCACCAGAGCTGAGCCAGACGGGGGTAATCCGGCACGTTGGTACCGGTGGGCGTCCACTGCTTGCGCGCAGGGCTGCGATAGAACTCAACCAGGCCACCCAGTTTCGGCGCGGCGGCTTCCATCTCCGCTGAGTCCAGGTCGGAATCGCGAATCGGCGTGAGCCCCACCAGCGTCTTCTTCAGCGACACCGCCTTGGCCACGGTGAATTGTGCATACAACCAGGCGGCCAAGCGCTGCTTCTCGGGGGTCGAATTCAGAAAGGTCCAGGCACCGGTATCCTGATAACCCAGCTTCATGCCCTCCTCCCAATACGGCCCCTTGGGCGAAGGAGCCATACGCCATTTTGGCGTGCCGTCTTCGTTGACCACAGGCAGGCCCTGCTCGGTCATGCTCGATGTGAAGGCGGTGTACCAGAATATCTGCTGTGCAATGGCACCCTGAGCCGGAACCGGGCCTGACTCGGAAAATGTCATGCCCTGGGCTTCAGGCGGAGCGTACTGACGCAACCAGTCGACGTATTTGGTAGTCGCGTAGACAGCCGCAGGACCGTTGGCAGCCCCGCCACGGGTAACGCTGGAGCCTACCGGACGGCAACCTTCCACACGAATACCCCATTCATCGACGGGCAGGCCGTTGGGTAACCCCTTGTCGCCAGCACCGGCCATGGAAAACCAGGCGTCAGTGAAGCGCCAGCCCAGTGAGGGATCCTTCTTGCCGTAATCCATGTGGCCATAAACACGCTGACCGTCGATCTCCTTCACGTGCTCGCTGAAGAATTCGGCAATGTCTTCGTAGGCAGACCAGTTGACCGGCACGCCCAGATCGTAGCCATAGATTTCCTTGAACTGGGTCTTGAAATCTTCACGCTCAAACCAGTCAGCGCGAAACCAGTAGAGATTGGCAAACTGCTGAGTAGGCAACTGATAGAGCTTGCCGTCGGGGCCCGTGGTGAAATCCAGGCCGATAAAATCATCCAGATCCAGCGTCGGCAAGGTGAGGTCCTTGGCGTCGCCTGCGATCATGTCGGAGATCGGAACCACCTTGCCATAGCGAAAGTGCGTACCAATCAGATCCGAATCATTGACGTAGGCATCGTAGATGTTCCGATCCGATTGCATCTGGGTCTGCAGCTTTTCAACCACTGCCCCTTCCTGCAGCACGTCATGGTTAACCTGGATGCCAGTGATTTCCTCGAACGCCTTGGCCAGCACGCGCGACTCGTATTCATGGGTGGTGAGGGTTTCGGAGACGACGTTGATGGTCATGCCACGGAAGGGTTCGGCAGCCTTGGTGAACCATTGAAATTCTTCCATCTGCTGTTCTGGCGTTAACGTCGACTCCTCGAATTCGGAATCAATCCATTTTCTGGCCGCATCGGAATACTGGTCGGCGACGGCCTGCACGCTGAGCCCCATGCTGACCGCCGCAATTGCCAAGCCGAGGGACAGGGAGCCGGGTAATTTCTTTTTCTTGTTCATTCCAACCTCATCTATTTAAGTGAGTTGCCGAAAAACACCTTAGTTCGCTTCCGAAAGCAATTCAAGGCGACCTGCTTTCGAATTCGAATGTTTACGAATATCTGCTCATTCAACCCCATCTCAGCGCAATAGCCACCCATACCACCGAGATGCCCAGGGGTATCCACAGGCTCATATCGCTGAGCCCGAGGAACAACAGATGAATGTAGGCGCTGACCAGGAGGCCGATAAACAGCCGGTCCCCGCGGGTCGTGGCGATGGGCAGAAAACCCTTGCGCTCGACGCAGGGTGAGCGGACTTCATACACCGTCATGCAGAAAAGAATGCAGCCAATGGTGATGAAGAAAATCGCAGTCGGTAGGGTCCATGTCATCCAGGCGATCATGGCGAGCTCCTATACTCGGCCCAGGGCAAAGCCCTTGGCAACGTGATTACGAACGAAATAGACAACCAGCAGACCGGGAATGATGGTCAGCACTCCCGCCGCCGCCAGCACCCCCCAGTCGACGCCGGTAGCGCCTACGGTACGCGTCATGATGGCCGCGATCGGCTTGGCGTCCACTGAAGTCAGCGTTCTCGCGAGTAACAGCTCGACCCAGGAGAACATGAAGACGAAGAAGGCGGTTACGCCGATACCGGAGCGGATCATGGGTAGGAAAATGCGCCCAAAAAAGCGCGGGAAGCTGTAGCCATCGATATACGCCGTCTCGTCCACCTCGCGCGGTACGCCCGACATGAAACCTTCCAGAATCCACACCGCCAGCGGTACGTTGAACAGGCAGTGGGCCAGCGCCACACCCAGATGCGTGTCGAACAGGCCAATGGAGGAATACAACTGAAAGAACGGCAGCAAGAATACCGCCGGCGGAGCCATGCGATTGGTCAGCAGCCAGAAGAACAGATGTTTATCGCCGACAAATTTGTAGCGACTGAATGCATAGGCTGCTGGCAGCGCAACGGCTAGGGTAATGGCGACGTTTAACGAGACGTAGATCATCGAATTGATGTAACCGCTATACCAGCTCGAGTCGGTAAAAATCACCGCATAGTTCGCCAGGGTGAACTCCTGCGGCCACAAGGTCAGCGTGCCGAGAATCTCCGAGTTGGTCTTGAACGACATGTTCAGCAGCCAGTAGATGGGCGTGAGCACGAACAGAATGTAGAGCGCGATGCCAAAGGCTTTGCCTTTTGTCATTTTCATGAATGGCCCCCTTATTTGCTCTTGTCCATATGCGTAATCGTGGTGAAGAACAACCACGAAACCAGCAGCACAATGAGGAAGTAGATCAGCGAGAATGCGGCCGCCGGGCCAATATCGAACTGACCGATAGCCATGGTCACCAGGGTCTGGCTGAGAAAGGTAGTGGAACTGCCCGGTCCGCCACCGGTCAGCACAAAGGGTTCGGTGTAGATCATGAAGCTGTCCATGAAACGCAGCAGCACGGCAATTACCAGCACGCTCTTGAGCCTGGGCAGCTGAATATAGCGGAACACCGCCCAGCGCGATGCCCGGTCGATTTCTGCCGCCTGGTAGAAGGCCTCGGGAATCGCGCGCAATCCCGAATAGCACAAAAGCGCTACCAGCGAGGTCCAGTGCCACACGTCCATGAGCAACACCGTGGCCCAGGCATCGCCGGGGTTAGCGGCGTAGTTATAGTCGACACCCAGGCTGTTAAGCGCCCAACCCATTAGCCCGATATCAGCCCGTCCGAAAATCTGCCAGATGGTCCCGACCACGTTCCACGGAATCAGCAAAGGGATGGCCAGCAGGATCAGGCAAAGTGACGCCATGCGGCCTTTCGTTGGCATCATCAGCGCGACGCCTATACCCAGCGGGATTTCAATCGCTAGAACGGAGAACGAATAGATGAACTGGCGCAGCAGCGAGTCATGCAGACGCGGGTCACGCAGCACTTCCCGGTACCATTCCGCGCCCACAAAAAAGGCGGTATTGGGATCCAGAATATCCTGCACCGAGTAATTCACTACTGTCATCAATGGAATGACCGCCGAGAACGCCACCAACAGGAATACCGGCAGAACCAGAAACCACGCCTTGTTGTTTTCGGTCTTGATCACAACGCTTGCTCCTCTACCAGAAACTCATCGACATAGATCATCAGCCACTGCCGTGGAAAACTGACCCATGCCCTGCCCTGCGGCACGGCATGGTCTTCGTCCAGGCGCGCCTTGAAGATCTGCTCGCCGAGTTTGAGCGTCACGATCTTGTAGGTGCCCAGGTCCTCGATATGCTGAACATCACAGGGCAACGCATCGTCCATTTCAGATCCCGCGAGCTGCACGAACTCGGGGCGTATGCCGATCTTGATGTTCTCGGTCTGCAGACTGGCGAGATACTGGTTGAGCCTGTCGGACAACGGCAGGTCTATTCCGTCGAAGGTAACGCCACCAGCACAGCGCGATACCGACACCAGGTTCATCCCCGGACTGCCAATGAAGTAACCGACAAAGGTGTGGTTGGGTGCTTCGAACAGCTCCCGCGGCGTTCCAAACTGCACGATCTGACCGCCGTACATGACCGCGATCTTGTCGGCGAAGGTTGAGGCTTCCAACTGGTCATGGGTGACATAGATCATGGTGAGGTTGAACTGTTCATGGATCTGCTTGAGCTTGCGCCGCAGCTTCCATTTGAGGTGCGGATCAATCACGGTAAGCGGTTCGTCGAAGAGAATGGCCGAGACGTCATCCCGAACCAGCCCGCGTCCCATGGACACCTTCTGCTTTTCGTCCGCGGTCAGATTCCTGGCCTTGTTGTACAGCACGTTTTGCAGCTCGAGGATTTCCGCGACCTCAAGCACCTTGGCCTGTAGCTTGGCCTTGGGCGTACCGGCATTGCGCAGGGGAAAGGCCAGATTGTCGTAGACGGTCATGGAGTCGTAGACCACTGGAAACTGAAACACCTGGGCGATATTGCGCTCCCTGGGGGTCATCTCGTTCACCCTGACACCATCGAACAGCACATCTCCCTGCGAGGGCTGCAACAACCCGGAAATGATATTCAGCAGCGTACTTTTGCCACAGCCGGATGGCCCTAGCAGCGCATAGGCTCCGCCCTTGTGCCAGACGTGGTTCATATGCCGAATGGCGTAATCGCCTGAAGCGGAGGGTTTGACATGGTAACTGTGTGCCAGCGAGCTCAACTGGATCTCAGCCATCAGACTTGCTCCCTGTTCAGCATGGCTGGGGCCTGCACCATGTCGCCGTCCACGCTGAAGACGAACAGTTTATGGATGGGCAGATAGACCTTAATCGGCGTATCGGTACGGTAGGCATGCACACCCGACAATTGCAGGACCAGATTGAAATGCTCGTTGCGAACGTGCAGAAAGGTCTCGGAGCCACTGATTTCGGCGAGTTCCACCTGCATCGCAAACTCCAGATCATCATCATCACGCGGTACCAGACCGAGATGACTTGGACGCACGCCGAAGCTGTAGTTGCCTGGCGGTAGCGAGGCGAGTTCGGGAATCATCGAATAGAAGGCGTAGTCATCGAAGTTGATTTCGTTCTCGGTCAGCCGGCCGTTGATGAGATTGATCGGCGGTTCGCTGAACAACTCGGCAGCATGAATGTTCACCGGCTGGCGGTACACATGGTTGCCGGGGCCCGACTGGATGATCCGGCCCTCGTGCAGCAAGGTGGTGGCACCGCCAAGCGCCAGTGCTTCGTTCGGCTCGGTGGAGGCGTAGACCGCGATGGCGTTGCGTTCGCGAAACAGTTCGCGCAGCTCGACGCGCAGCTCTTCGCGGAGCTTGTAATCCAGATTGACTAGTGGCTCATCGAACAGAATCAGTGAGGCATCCTTTACCAGGGCTCTGGCCATCGCCGTCCTTTGCTGCTGCCCTCCCGACAGCTCCAGAGGATACCGGTCGAGCAGCGGCTCGATACGAAGCATGGCAGCGGTCTCCGCCACGCGCCGCCCGATTTCGGCGTCCTTCATGCGCGCGATGCGCAGCGGCGAGGCAATATTTTCACGCACCGTCATGCCCGGAAAATTGATGAACTGCTGATAAACCATCGATACGTTCCGGCGCTGGACCGGCTTGCCGGTCACGTCCTCGCCATCCATCAATAGCCGGCCGGCGGTGGGGCGGTCGAGGCCAGCCATCAGGCGCATCAGCGAGGTCTTACCCGCCAGGGTGCGTCCCAGCAGCACATTGAAGGAACCTGGCTCGAAGGTGATATTCACGTCGGACAGATGCGGCACCCCATCCACTACACGCGACACGTTTTCTAACGTAAGCGACATGCAATCGTTCCTTGTTGTTGTTCGCAGCCCACAAGAAGCTCCAGGCATCGCGAATAAAATTTTCGATTACGAATATGGATATAGCAACACACGTGCCAAGGAAACCGGCGACAGCCTCCAGCTTCAAACAAATCGTTGAATTTAATGGCAAAAAGACGGCTTTGATTGCGTTTATCTAAATAAATATTCCGCACAAATTCGAAAATGATTGTTCATCCAATGTGTTGACCTGTGTTGCAAATGAACAAATTAGTCAAAGCTCTTCTACACTTCTGAACAGCTCAAACGGGATTGTTTCGCCGAAGTTCGCGCGACGCTTTCAATTCCGAACAAACAAAACAAATCCAAGGGCCCCACAATGAAAGCCCCAGAGAACCGCCTGGCACGACGCGCTCTTATCGAAGCATCCTGGCGACGCTGCAGAGCGTTTGGCCTTGATCACGCCAGCGAACCTGCGGGCGGCTCGGTGCAGGAAGTCGACGTCCCCCTGCTCCGCAACAGGCACCATTCGCTCATTGACATAACCGGTCAGGAAGTTCTGCCCTATTACGAAAGCATCCTTTCGAACAGCAAAAGCGTGATACTGCTGGCTGATTGCGAAGGCCGGGTATTGAGTGACTGGGGGGACCAACGCCTGCTGGACGGGTGCAACAAGGCGCTGTTTCGACACGGCGCCACTTGGCAGGAACGCGCCAATGGCACCAACGCCATAGGCACTACCATTGCTACCGGACAGGCAGTGCAAGTGCTGAGGGATGAACACTTTCTCAAGGGCAACCGCTTCATGATTGGCTCAGCGGCCCCAATTCTGGATACCGACAGGACGCTGCTCGGCGTCCTGAATGTATCCAGCGACACCTACCTGCCCCAGGCTCACACGCTGGGCATGGTGAAGCTGATGTCCCAGTCGATCGAAAACCGCCTGATCATCCAGCACTACCGGCACCAGCATTTTCTGCTGACCTTCAACACCAACCTCGACAATATCGACAGTCAGTGGTCGGGATTGCTGGTATTCGATGAGCAGGGCACGGTGGTGGCGGCCAACCGCCGCGCTGAGCTGATGGCCGGTGCCAATCCTACCGGTAGCAGCATTGAGCAGCTGTTCCATAGCGCGTTGCCAGGGCTGAAGAATCAGCCCGAGCAATTGCCCGTCGTCCTGCGGCTGAACAAACGTCAGACGGTCTATGGCGTGATAAAGAAACCCCAGCCGGTGCCCGGATCCGAAGCGCCGCCGAAGCCGTACAGGCCGGTCGCGGCAGCGCCCGCCAACGCTATTACCCTGGCCCGCATCGGATTTGGCGATGCAAGGATCAGCCGCTGCATCCAACAGGCTGAACGCATCATCGAGAAAGACATTCCCATCCTGATTCAGGGGGAAACCGGCGTAGGCAAGGAGGTTTTCGTCAAGGCGCTGCATTCGAGCAGCTCCCGCAGCCAATCGCCACTGGTAGCTATCAATTGCGCAGCGATACCGGCGGAACTGGTCGAGTCGGAGCTGTTCGGCTACGAGCGCGGCGCCTTCACCGGTGCGAGCAACAAGGGCGCCAGCGGTCTGATCCGCAAGGCGCACGGGGGTACGCTTTTCCTGGATGAGATTGGCGAAATGCCGCTAAGCGCACAGGCGCGCCTGTTGCGAGTTCTGCAGGAGCGCACGGTCACCCCACTGGGATCAACCGAGGCGTATCCGGTCGACATCAGGCTGATCACCGCTACCAACCGCAGCCTGCGTCAACAGGTTGCCGAAGGCGCCTTCAGGCGGGACCTTTTCTATCGCATCAATGGGCTTAATCTTGAACTCCCACCCCTGCGGCACCGCACCGACAAGACCGAACTGTTCCGGCAACTACATGCGTTTTACAGCGAGGCGCCTGGGAAATATGCGCTTGCAGATAGCATCTTGCGGCTCTTCGAGCAGCACCCGTGGCCCGGCAACATCCGACAGTTGATCAATGTGCTCCAGGTTGGCCTGGCCATGGCGGGAGACCAGCCGCTGGAGCGCTGGCATCTGCCCGATGATTTCTTTACCGACCTGGAAGAAACCAGCCCCCATGCCAGCCAGCCACCGTTACCGAAAGACGCCATTCCTATCTGCGCCAGCCCGACGGAAGACGTGCCCTCGCTGTTTCGCAAGTGCCAGGGCAACGTTTCGCGTGTGGCCCGCGAGCTGAGCGTCAGCCGCAATACCGTTTACAAGCGCCTCAAGGAGCACGGGCTGCGCTGACACGTCGAGGGGACACTTCGATCTGACCGACATCAACAGAAGAGCCCATCACTTCCGGAAGGCATTTCACAGAAATAAACTATGTAATAATTCGATGCACTTGGCCTGCCCTGTTGCAAGGACCCTATGCCGCGCGTAATGTCCCGCACCATTGGCAGGCAGCCAGGCCGGACGCATTCGGCGACCTTGTTTAAGGAAGGTGCAGGGCATGACTCAGAGACGTAGGCAGGACCTGATACTCGAGCTGGTTCAGAAATCCGGATTCGTTACTATTGACGAACTGGTGGAACATTTTGATGTAACGCCACAGACCATCCGGCGCGACCTGAACCTGCTGGCCAAACAGAACCTGCTGCGCCGACACCATGGCGGCGCAGGCGTTGATTCCAGTACGGTCAACACCGCCTACCAGGCGCGCAAGATCATGGACCTGGAGGCCAAGGAAAAAATCGCCAACGAACTGGTGAAAATGATTCCCGACGGCGCTTCGCTGTTCATCAACATCGGCACCACCACCGAAACCATCGCCAGGGCGCTGCTTGGGCACCGTAATCTGCGCATCGTCACCAACAACCTGCACGTTGCGACCATCCTCAGTGCCAAGGAAGACTTCAATGTCATCATCGCCGGGGGTGAAGTGCGGAACCGCGACGGCGGCATCGTCGGCGAGGCAACCCGCGACTTCATCAATCAGTTCAAGATGGACTTTGGCATCATCGGCATCAGCGGTATTCATGCCGACGGATCACTGCTGGATTTTGATTACCGGGAAGTGCGCGTAGCACAGACGATCATCGCCAATTCCCGCCAGGTAATACTGGCCGCCGACCATACCAAGTTCGGACGTAACGCGATGGTAAGACTTGGAGACATTACCCAGGCGGATCATTTCTTCACCGACCAGGCGCCCCACGTCGACATCCGCCAGATGCTAAGAGACAGTGAGGTCGAACTTCACGTGGTCTGACCCACACAAGATTGCCACCGAGCGCAGCTTTTTCTGAATTCGCTCTTTCGTTCGTAAATTAATACTATTTTCGACTTGGCGGACAATATCGCCTGATATTTCGATAATATTTTCGTTTATGATTGATTGTTTTCCTTTTCGAATATTATAGTGGGTAAGTCGCAACTTCCGATCAGCCGCTGAGGAGATAGCCAGGCATGCCCTCAAGTCACGAAATTCACGACCTTATCGTCGTCGGTGGTGGGGTGAACGGTGCGGGAATCGCTCTGGATGCCGCTGGCCGCGGGTTGAAAGTGCTTCTCTGCGAAATGAATGACCTGGCCTCGGCCACCTCATCCAGCAGCAGCAAGCTGGTGCACGGAGGGCTCAGGTATCTGGAGTTCTACGAGTTTCGTCTGGTACGCGAAGCGTTGGCCGAGCGCGAGTCGCTGTTGAAAAACGCACCGCACATCATGTGGCCGATGCGGTTTCGTCTGCCACACCAACCCCATCTGCGACCTGCATGGATGATCCGTATCGGCCTGTTCCTCTATGACCATCTCGCCAAACGCGAAACGCTGCCAGGCTCCAGAAGCATCCGCTTTAGTCCCGGCAGCCCGATGGTCAACTCAATCAACAGGGGCTTCGAATACTCAGACGGTTGGGTAGATGACGCTCGCCTGGTGGTGCTCACCGCCAAGGCGGCCGAGCAACATGGCGCGTCCATCAGGACACGAACGCGCTGCGTCAAGGCGGTTCGCCAGAAGGAGTTCTGGGCGGTAACGCTGGAAGACCAGTCAAGCCGAAAGCAGACAGTTCACCTGTGCCGCACGCTGGTCAATGCGGGCGGCCCCTGGGTGAGCCGTTTGCTCACTGAAACGATTCAGGTCGAATCACCCAAACAGATCCGCATGGTCAAGGGCAGCCATCTTGTCGTACCGCGCATTCACGGGGAAGCCGAGTCGTATATTTTGCAGAACGAAGACGGCCGTATCGTTTTCGTGATTCCCTACGAAGAAAACTTTTCCCTGGTGGGCACCACCGACGTGGATTATCAGGGCGACCCGTCCCAGGTCAGCATTTCTCCCGAGGAGACCGACTACCTCATCTCGGTAGTCAACAGCCACTTCCGCAGGAAGATCTCGGCCGAAGATGTCGTCTGGACCTTTTCCGGCGTACGACCCCTGATGGACGACGAGTCGGAGTCAGCCCAGAAAGCCTCTCGCGACTACACCTTCGAGATGGACATCCAGCCCGGCAAGGCACCCCTTCTTTCCGTGTTCGGCGGTAAAATAACCACCTATCGCAAGCTCGCTGAAGCCGCCACCGACAGCCTTTGCAAATTCTTTCCCAAAGCCGGCCCTGCCTGGACTCGCCACAATGCCTTGCCGGGTGGAGACTTCACCTCTCATAACGAGTTGCAGGAGCGTTACCGCGCGCGCTACGCCTGGCTACCGAACAGTATCATCCGCCGCTTCGTCCGCACCTACGGCACGCTGACCGAGGTCATCCTTGAAGGTTGTCATTCACTTGAAGACCTGGGAAATTGGTTTGGCGACACGCTCTATGCCTGCGAGATCAGATATCTGGTAACCCACGAATGGGCACAAACGGTGGAGGACGTTATCTGGCGGCGCACCAAGCTAGGGCTTCATCTGCAGCATACCGACACGCGACCATTGCAGGATTATATGGATGAACTGCGTAGCCTGAACGTTTCCCAGGTGACTCAAATCAAAGCCGAGCAAGCCTAGCCGTTCAATCTGGCCAGAAATCGAACATTCCAAACACCCTGGTTCCACAACTGCGCACGACCTCACAGATGCGTCAAGATCAAAGCTTTCCTACTATTGATGCAGTGCAATGTGACGTCATTCCGTCTAAGCTTGGCAGATAAATATTGGTGGTTGGAGCGAGGAAGTTGCCGCCGTGGAAAAAAGACAGTTCCTGCGCCAGGCAGCCTCTATAGACGGTGCTTTCAGCGTAGGGCCAGGAACCAGCTTTGGCTGCGTGATCAGCGACTATAGCCAGGGTGGAATGCTGATCAAGCTTAATGGTGCCCGTCAATCAGGCGCCATAAAGTCGTTGCTGGAGCAAACGAGAAACCTGGGCATGGTCAGCTTTCAGCTTCCGGGCCGGCGAGTAGTGGTCGACGTAACGGTCGTTCATATTTCAAAGCAGGGGCTCGGCCTGCGCCTGTCCCACATGACTCCGCATTTTGTAATCGATATGCAACAGGCAGTCGGACTTATTCCCACAGCGAAAGCTGCCGCCAATGAGAGCAGCGTTGCCGGCAAGGCGCTGCTTGATTCCGCTAGCAAGATCAAGCTCATCCAGGAAAACAATTCCCGGATAGCCCAGTTCCTGGATAATCACCTGCCAGCTTTTTTCGAAGCGCTGAAAAGCGCCCTGCTCGATGAAGCTGACCGACAGAGGTCCCAGACAGCCCAGCAACCCTTCTTCGACACTCTTGCATTGCTGAGAAAGCAGCAACCCGACATCGGGAGTGCAATCAAGGCCCGAATTTTTCTCGACGCCACCGATGTTGCGAATAACCGTTATGTCGAAGATGTACAGGCTGGAAAGAACAGGGGGGACCGGCCGGCGCTGTCGTTGATTGAAAAAAACGAGTTTGAAGACTGGCTGGTTATTCGAAAAGCCATATCCAAGGCCGAAATAATCCAGCGCGAATACCTCATTGAGCTGCAGCTGAGATTTGATGCTGCTTTTGGTCAGCCTGGGGCTTCTCAGTGTTATAACCCTTACTCCCCTGCTGCAGTGTCCTATGCGTTTGCCGAAGCCGCGAAAAATCTGCGGATGACGGGAAAAGTCCAGATGGTGGCGTTCAAGGTGTTATATGAAGTCGTGCTGGCCCGGATGGATCTGGCGTATGGTCAGCTTAACCGCCTTTTCATCAATGCCGGGGTACTGCCTGATATAGACGTAGCCCAGTTCCTTACGGCCCAGACCCTACAGCAGCGCCGGGATACCAACGTGGCGCAGGCGCCACAGGCATCGGCGCCACAGTCCGGCGGACCTGGCGCCAGCGACCCGGCCCAGGCGCCCGCCGGACCGAATACGACTGACCGGACATCCAGCATTCCCGCCGTCCAGGCAACCGACCCCAAGCGGACCAGTACCGCTTTCAACACGGCGACCCGTCTGTGGGCTGCCCACAAAAAGGTGGTGTCAGGTGATTCCAGCCAGCTCGGTGCGCTGGACAGCGGACCCGCCCAGGCCTCGGTAGTAAACGATTCAACCTTGCATGGGCTGCACGCCTTGCAACATCGGTTGTTGCAAGGCAGCAATGGTCTCAACCGACCCGGCGCGCTGAAGAATCAACTGATGCGCTCCAGCGATCCGGACACCCCATTGTCCGAATTCGAACAGGATTCGGCTGATATGATCGAGAACCTGTTCGATAATATCGTCCGTGGCCCTACTGTTGTGGATGAGCTTCGCGAAGAGTTGCGCAAGCTGGAGGTACCTCTGTTGCGGGTCATGCTGAAAGATCCCAACCTGTTCACGGCGGAGTTTCATCCGGCTCGCCAGGCAGTGAACCACCTTGCGCTGCTCTCCGACCGCAATAGCCTGCATTCGAGCAGCAACAAAGCGGCCATCCTCAAATCCATCGCTTCCATTCTCGAGAGCAGTGACGACCAAGGCTTCAATAAGGCGTTGTTGATCCTTGATCAACTTGTAGCCAAGGAAAAGCATCTGGTCGACCGCAATCTGATGCGGGTAACCGAGGCGTGCGAAGGACAACAGCGCATCCGGCAAGCCAGCCACCTGGTTGAGCTGGAACTGATCAAGCGCCTGGTTTCACCGCCGGTACCGCAGCCGTTGATTGACCTGATCGAGCATGGCTGGAAAGACCTGATGATGTTGTGTCTTTTTCGGGAGGGTGACGACAGCCGATCCTGGGACCTTACCCTCGAGATCATCGATCAGTTGATCGCGCGCATCGTCCCGAATGCTGACACCCGGGTCGAAAGATTGCTGAAAACCGATGCCCTGTCGAGACTGGTCAGCAAGGGATTGTCGAAGGTGCATGATGTCGCGGGCAATCATCACGCTATCGTTTCCAGCCTGGAACAGCTGATTGACGGAACAGCGCCTGCCGCCCCGTTGGTAGCTTATCAAAGTACGCCCGAGCACATTCGCGCCGAGGCGAACCAGGTCAACATTGCAAACGAGACCGACAAGGCCGCGCAGCGCTGGCTGAAGCGAGCAAAAAGTCTGAAAAAGGGCCAGTGGCTGGAGAATCTTGCCCAGCCGGCCTTCCCCTCTCTGTATCAGCTGGCCTGGGTCGCAGATGACTTCAATCTGTATGTTTTCGCCAACCAGCATGGGATGAAAGTAGCGGAGCTGTCCCTCCAGGAGGTCGCTTCGAGGCTGCAGAAAGGCACACTGGTGATTTGCGATCAGGCCGCGCTGCCTGCGGTAGAGCAAGGTCTCGACACCCTGGTGCAGCGGATCTATGAGAAGCTCGCATTCGACGCTTCCCATGACCAGCTCACGGGCCTGCGTACCCGCAAGGAGTTTTCCAACTGCCTGGCCCAAAGCGTAGCCAAGGCAAGGGAAACCCAGTGCCGGCATACGCTGATTTTTATTGACGTGCTGCAATTCAAACTCATCAACAATACCTGTGGATACGAAGCCGGAGACCGGCTGCTCTGCGATCTGTCGATGCGACTCAAGAATTTTGTGGATGACGCTGCCGTGGTTGGCCGGATCGGCGCAGCGGAGTTCGCCCTGCTGGTACCCATGGATGTTGAACAGGACGGCTATATACTGGCCTCCGAGCTCAAGGCCGACATTGAGGCCAGACGCTTCCAACATGGCGACCAGAGCTTCGTTATCCAGACGGTGGTGGCGCTCGTCGGCTTCGACCACACCAATGAGCGCGTCATGGAACTGCTTAGGTCCGTGGAGGCTGCCGCTGAGATCTGCAAGAAATCCGGGCACAAGGAGATTCAGGTAGTCTTTCCCGGCGACACGCGCCTGGAAGAGCGCGACGAAGTAATGTCGTGGGTGACCCGGATCAATCGGGCACTGGATGAGGACAACCTGAAGATCCGCTGCCAGAAAATCGCACCGGTTGGCACCAACAGTTCGGCCTTGATGCACTACGAGGTGTTGCTGACCGTAATCGATGAAAATGGCGAACACTTGCCCCCCGCCGATTTCATCAAGGCTGCCGAAGAATTCAACCGAATGGGCGCAGTCGATCGCTGGGTAATCGAAAACGTGCTGCGATGGATGCAGGACAACCTGCAGGACCTCAAATATTTCGGCGGGTTTTCAATCAACCTGTCGGGGCATTCGCTCAATGACGAGTCCTTCCTTGATTTCATCTTCGACGCCCTGGTGCGCTATCAGGTACCCCGCGAGAAGCTCATTTTCGAAATTACCGAAACCATCGCCGTGGCCAATCTGGAAGACGCCGCCGATTTCATCAACGAGATGCGCGGAATCGGTTGTCGATTTTCCCTGGACGATTTCGGTGTGGGGCAGTCATCCTTCTCCTATCTGAAACGGCTACCGGTGGATTTCATCAAGATCGACGGCTCCTTCGTGACCAACATTGCCACCGACGCCATCGATTATGCGCTGGTGAGATCCATCACCGAGATGGGCCATTTTCTTAACAAGAAGATCATCGCCGAATACGTATCCAGCGAGGACATTCTCGACGCGGTAACCGAAATAGGCGTCGATTATGCGCAGGGCTACCAGCTTGGCGAACAGGTAATGATCGACGATCTGACGCTTGGCCCTTCCGCAGCGCGCTGATCAATTTTTTGCTTTGTTTGGCCTGCCTTATCCGCGACAATATGCGCCGATTTCATCCATTTTGCAGGGTTCTGCAGCTCAGCGCTGCCAGCGCTCTCGCCTGAAAAAGCCGAACAGCAGATTATGTCCAACGTTACCGAAAGAGAAGTCGCCAAGCGCCGTACCTTTGCGATCATTTCCCACCCTGATGCCGGCAAGACCACCATCACCGAGCGGCTGCTGCTGATGGGCCAGGCAATCAGCGTGGCGGGCACGGTCAAGGCGCGCAAATCCGACCGGCATGCGACGTCCGACTGGATGGCAATGGAAAAGCAACGGGGCATCTCGGTAACCACATCGGTTATGCAGTTCCCCTATCGCAACAGCATGATCAACCTGCTGGATACACCGGGCCACGAGGATTTCTCCGAAGACACTTACCGGACATTGACAGCGGTCGATTCCGCGCTGATGGTGCTGGACGGCGGCAAGGGCGTCGAGCCACGCACCATCGCCTTGATGGAAGTCTGTCGCCTGCGCGATACGCCTATCGTCAGCTTCATCAACAAGCTGGACCGTGACATTCGCGACCCGATTGAACTCCTCGATGAAATCGAAGCCGTGCTGAAGATCAAGGCCGCACCGATTACCTGGCCCATTGGCTGTTATCGGGATTTCAAGGGCGTCTATCATCTGGCCAACGATTACATCATCGTCTATGAACCAGGCCACGGGCACGAGCGGACCGAAGCGCGGATCATCCAGAAGCTCGACTCGGATGAAGCGCGGGAACACCTCAAGGATCTTTACGACAGCTTCGTCGACGAGCTGGAGCTGGTCCAGGGCGCCTGTCATGAGTTCGAGCGGGAGGCTTTCCTCAAGGGCGAGATGACGCCGGTATTTTTTGGTACGGCGCTGGGCAATTTCGGCGTGGAGCAGGTCCTTAACGCAATAGTCGATTGGGCCCCGGCGCCGCTATCACGCCCGGCCCATGAGCGTAGCGTTCAGCCGACCGAAGAGACTTTCTCCGGCTTCGTCTTCAAGATCCAGGCGAATATGGACCCCAGGCACCGTGACCGTATTGCCTTCATGCGCATCTGTTCAGGCCGTTACGACAAGGGCATGAAGCTTTTTCACGTACGCACCGGCAAGGAGGTCCGCATAGCGGATGCTCTGACCTTCTTCGCCGCCGAACGCGAGCATCTCGAAGAAGCCTGGGCCGGGGATATCATCGGCTTGCACAACCATGGCACCATTCAGATTGGTGATACCTTTACCCAGGGGGAGAGTGTCGGGTTCACTGGCATCCCCCATTTCGCACCCGAACTGTTTCGTCGTGTCCGGCTGAAGGATCCGCTGAAGTCCAAACAACTACGCCAAGGCTTGCAGGAATTGGCGGAGGAAGGCGCAACCCAGGTTTTCTTCCCACAACGCAGCAACGACATCATTCTGGGGGCGGTGGGTGTGCTCCAGTTTGACGTGGTAGCCAGTCGCCTGAAAGAGGAATACAAGGTCGAATGTCTGTATGAACCTGTGAATGTCTGGTCAGCGCGCTGGATTGAATCAGGTGATAAAAAGAAGCTGGAAGAGTTCAAAAACAAAGCCATGGAAAACCTAGCCATCGATGGCGGCGGGCATCTGACCTACCTGGCCCCCACCCGCGTCAATCTGAATCTGACCGCGGAGCGCTGGCCTGAGATCAAGTTCCGCGCTACCCGTGAGCACCACTGAGAAAACCTGGTAATACATGCTCATCGGGTAACAGATGAGCATGCGGTTCTCAAAAAGTCAGCGTATTGGCGCGACGATACGCCTCGATGCCGTGCCGGATTCGCTTATGGTCGGATGCATCTGGCTGGAGCGCTATCGCCGGACGTCGAGCCACGGCCGCCTGGCCGGGGCGCGCCCTGCATAGTCCCGCCCTGGCTTCCCCTCCGTATTCAGAGGTCTGCGCGATCCTCAGCTTCGACACTCCCCAATACAACTCCGACTGACTGGCGCCGTCACCGGATACTCTTAACACCTGACAAACCAGAGGCTGCAGGCGGGGAGCCTGTTCGTAATAGTAACCACTATTGTGGGCTTCGAGCGGTGGGGAACTCAACAGGTCGTCTGCAACAACTGGCCCTGCTGCCGCTCCCACTCCAGACACTAGAAAGCCAAACCCACAGGTCATGCTCACCCAATTGCTGACACCTTCTCCAAAAAACTTTTTCATGCCTATCACACTCCGTTTGTGATCAAGCTCTCATTAAAAAGGCTTACTCCGCCGCATAAGCGGACCGGCCAGTTCCGTCAGCGTGCAACAGTAGCGGCGACCATTCCATGGACTTCACGCCGCGTAAGCACGTGCAACGCATTCAACATTCATAGCAACGCGTAAATGCCGTCCTCATCCAGACAACATCCAATTGGCAGATTCTTCGGGAAACTGCCATGCTTCATTTATTATTCAGCCCTTATGCGTCAATTATGCGTCATATTGATACCCATACCCACCTCGACTGTCCGGATTTTGACGCCGACCGTCAGAAAGTCATCACGGACGCCCACGCTGGGGGCGTAGTCCGCATACTGGTAATGGGTATTACCAGCAGCCACTGGGATCGTTTGTGGCACATGGTCTCGTCTGAACCCAGTCTATTTGCGGCATTCGGTCTGCACCCGGTGTTTATCAATGAACACCGGCCTGGACATATCGCGCTTCTGCGGGCCAGATTGGAAAGCCTGGCAGGTGACCCGCACTGCTGCGCCGTCGGCGAAATCGGCCTGGATTATCTGCTCACCGACCTTGACCGCGAGCGCCAACAGCATGTGCTTGAAGCGCAGCTCAAGTTGGCGAGTGACTTCAATCTCCCCGTTCTGCTCCATGTGCGCCGAGCTCATGCGCAAATGATTGCGACGCTCAAACGTTATCGCCTGGCGCGGGCCGGCATCGTTCATGCCTTTGCGGGGAGCCGTGAAGAGGCCCGGGAATACATCAAGCTGGGCTTCAAGCTCGGCCTGGGTGGCGCGGCGACATGGGAACAGGCGACGCGTCTGCGTCGCGTCATCGCCGAGCTACCAGCAACGAGCCTGGTACTTGAAACGGATGCGCCAGATATGTCGCCTGCGTTCAATGCTCACCAGCGCAACAGCCCGGTGCATCTGCCGCGTATCTGCGAAATCCTGGCGACCCTGCGCGGCGAGACACCGGAACAGCTGGCTGAGGCCTGCCTTAATAACACCTGTGAATTGTTTGGCTGGGATCCCACTGCGGTGTATTGAGGGTGGCGGTCTGCTAAGGTTGAGCCGAATCCTCCAAGGAAAACCCTATGCTTTTTGGCCTCGTCCTGTTGCTGATATGGCTGGTACTGCTGGTACGCTTTCCCCGGATCACATTGCCGGCAAGCGCTATCGTCGCAGGGCTGGCCCTGCTGCTTGCCATAGGCGCCGTTTTCTTCCAGTGGCTCGAAAGCAGACAGACGCAGCAGTTGGACATCGACGTTCGTTATTCACCCGACGACTGTGAGTTCGGCAAGCCGCTGAAGGTGACAGTAGACAACGGTAGCGCCAAAACCGCTGCAAATATCAGCTGGCGCTTGCTGGCCACGCAAACCGGCTATAACAGTAACCTGCTGGATATAAGCAGCTCGGACGCTACCTACCGAGTTGACGCGGCGCTGGCGCCGGGGCAGAACTGGGAGCGCTGCTTTGATCCGCCTCGCCTGCGAACAGGATACCGCGCTCCGGATCTGGAATACCGGGCGGATCGCATAAGAGCTGACTTCGATTGATGAAAACTGACAAGGACATGAGATGAACCAACCCGTCGCGTTGATTACTGGCTGCTCCTCCGGCATCGGTCAGGCGCTTGCGCATACCTTTCTTGATGAAGGGTACAAGGTGTGGGCCACCGCTCGGAATCCCGACACGCTGGCTCCCCTTGTTGCACGGGGAGCGATTGCGGTAACCCTGGAAGTCAACGACGAGGCTCAACTACTCGCGTGTACCACGCGGCTCCAAGCCGAGGCCGGCAGGCTGGATGTGCTGATAAACAATGCAGGTTACGGCGCCATGGGTCCGGTGCTGGATGCCGACCGGGACACGCTGCTGCGGCAGTTCGATACCAACGTGTTCGCCCCGCTGCAGCTGGTGCGGTTGACCGCGGACTTGCTGCGTGCGAGCGAGGGACTGGTCATCAATATCGGTAGCGTATCCGGTATTACCACCACGCCTTTTTCCGGTGTCTACGGAGCCTCCAAGGCTGCCCTGCATTCCCTTTCGGATGCGTTGCGGCTGGAACTCGCTCCGTTCGGAATCAATGTGCTGACCGTCAAACCTGGCGCCATCGCTTCTGATTTTGGCAACAATGCCAGCGCGGCGATCACCATGGCCGACAATTCCTGGTTCAAACCATGGGAACAAGCCGTGCGAGCCAGGGCCAAGGCGTCGCAGAAGGCAAGCTCGACATCAGCAACGGACTTCGCCAGGGAACTGATGAAATACGTGAAGAACCCGCTACGCCCCGAAGAAGTATTGATAGGCACCGACAGCCGCAAGATGGTCAGCCTCAAACGCTGGCTGCCCACATCTATTCTCGACGCCAGGTTGCGCAAGCGGTTTGGCCTGAACAGGCCGGACAAGGGCTGAGCTAGCCATACAGTATCGCTTCAGCCTGGCGATCGGCGATTTCCCCTGGGGATCGGCCTTCCGCCAGGCTCTGGTCAAATATGCTGTCCAACCTTTGGCCTATCTGGCTGATCCGCCCGGCAATTTCGCCCGGCGCGACGCCACGGTGAGTAAGCGCTACATAAAGCAACCCACCTGCATTGATGACGTAATCCGGCGTGTAGAGGATGCCGCGGCTATCCAGCAAATCAGCAGCATCGTCACTCGCCAATTGGTTGTTTGCTGCACCTGCGACCGCGGCGCAGCGCAGCTGGGCAATGGTCGCAGCATTAAGTATCCCGCCCAGCCCGCAGGGCGCGAAAATGTCACATGGGGCTTCGTAGATAGCCCCCAGCGCAATGGGGTGAACGCCCAGCTCATCGACAGCCAGACGCACCTTGCCGGGATCAATGTCAGCCACCATCAGGTCAGCCCCCTCGGATACCAGCAGTTCAGCCAGGCTGTAGCCTACATTGCCCAGGCCCTGCAGCATGATCCTCACGCCCTGGAGATCGTCCTGCTTGAGGCGCGCCCGCGCCGCCGCGCGGATTCCGGCAAGCACCCCCAACGCGGTGTGCGGAGACGGATCACCCGCCTTGGTGGTGCTGGTAACGAAACCGGTTTCCTGCGCGATGCAATCCATGTCTTCGCTGCTGGTGCCGCTGTCCACTGCCGTAATGTAGCCGCCACGCAATGAGGCTATGCAACGGCCGAACGCCTCGAACAACGCAGCTCGATTTTCCAGGTGGGGTTTACGCAGGATCACGGCCTTGCCTCCGCCCTGCTCCAGTCCGGCCAAGGCAGCCTTGTAACTCATGCCCTTGGCGAGGCGCATGGCATCGGCCACGGCCTCGTCCAGCCCCGCGTAAGGTTGGTACCGGCACCCGCCCAGCGCAGGACCCAACCGCGTGTTGTGAATCGCAATTATGGCTTCCAGGCCGGTCGCTTCATCCGCAAAAAAATGCAAAGCCTGCATTTTGTCTGACCGCATCGTTGCAAACATGCTGGAGCCCTCGCCTTGCTGCTAGACTGTCCTACCACGATACACATTAAAGCTGGCAAATGACCAATAGTGTTTGGCAAGATTCGCAGCTGATTATTTAGGAGTGATTGCCATGCGTTGGTTACTGCCATTTTTCACGGTTTTCTTGATGATAGGGATCAGCGTTCCTGACGCGGAGGCCAGACGATTCGGCGGCGGCAAGAGCTTTGGTTCGGCGCCAGCCCAGCGAAGCCAGCCCGCCCAACGGCAGCAGGAACAACAAGCCGCACCGCGCAATCAGGCGGGACAGGCTGCGGCAACCTCTGGCGCACGGCGCTGGCTGGGCCCCCTGGCGGGTATCGCGGCGGGCGGACTGCTGGCCGCGATGTTGTTCGGCGACGGCTTTCAGGGCATTCAACTGTTCGACATTCTGATCGTCGGGCTTATCGCCTTCGTGCTGTTCAAGCTTTTTTCCCGTCGTCAGGTTTCGCAGCCGCATGCCCAACCAGCCGGAATGGGGCATTTTCCGGGTAACGCGGCGCCGCCTCCGGCTACCGAAGGCTATTCTTCGGTTCGCCCAGCCAAATCGGTACCCGCCTGGTTTGATGAGGAGCGTTTTCTCGGCGCCGCAGAAGAACATTTCTATACGCTGCAGCGTAACTGGCGCGACGGAGATACAGCCGGCATGGCCGAATATGTGGACCCGCTGCTGCTGGACGAAATGCTGGCGGCCAGAAGCGAGAATCCGCCTACGCCCAACGGTTTTGTCGAGCAACTCAGCCTGCGGCTTGATGGTATCGAAGAAATTGCTGGACGGGCCGTGGCAACGGTGAATTTCACTGGTCTGGACCGTGATGCACCGGAGCATGAAGGCACCTGGTTTGACGAGAGCTGGCGCCTGGAACGCGCGGCCGGTGAAAACCAGCCGTGGATCATTCACGGGATACGCCAGAACCTTTGATCGTTAGGGGCTCTGGCGCATTCAATCAGCGACGCACCGGTCGCTTCTGCAGCTTGCGCTGCAGGGTACGGCGGTGCATTCCAAGAGCCCTGGCTGTGGCTGAGATATTCCCTTCATGCTCGGCCAGGACGCGCTGAATATGTTCCCACTGGAGCCTGTCAACGGACATCGGATGGTCAGGCACCAGGGTGTCTGGGTCGGCCTGATCCGATAGCAGCGCCGTGAGCACATCATCCGCGTCGGCGGGCTTGCACAGGTAATTGCAGGCACCACGCTTGATCGCCTCTACTGCAGTGGCAATGCTGGAATAGCCGGTAAGTATGACAACCTTCAGGTCAGGGTAAAGCTCATGAAGCCTTGGCAGCAAAACCAGCCCTGAATCGCCCTCCATTTTCAGATCCAGTACGGCGAAATCCGGCCGTTCCTCCCTTGCCAGAATCATGGCTTGCTCTGCGTCGCTCGCCGTATTGACTCTCAATCCGCGGCGAACCAGGGCGCGCGCCATCACCCGAATGAAGGTCTGGTCATCGTCGACCAGCAGTAAAAGAGGCTGATCGTCCTGGTTGAGTTCGTCGTTCATGCATCCACCTGCGTCGCTATAGGCAGCAGCACCTCAGTCAAGGTCCCGCCACCGTCCTGGTTGAAAAGCCTAACGGTCCCGCCCAGACGCTCCACTGCGGCCTGGCTAAGAAATAGTCCCAATCCAAATCCTTTTTTGCCTTTGGTCGTCAAGAAAGGCGTGCCTAGCTGCTCGGCAATATGCAGGGGAACGCCCGGGCCGTGATCGCGAATACAGAGTCGCAGGCGCCTCTCATCCCACTCCAGCCCAACGGTTATGTTATCGGGGCAGGCATCAGCCGCATTGTTGAGCAGATTCAGAATCGCCTGCCCCAGCTCAGGACCGGCCTCCACCATCGGCGCCTGGCCCTTGGGCAGGGCCTTCCATTGCCAACTGGCCTCCGGTCGCATCAGGTGCCAGCGGGCCAGTAGCGCCTGAAGCCAAGCGTCAGCCATCTCCACCCGACGCGGCTGCCGACGGTTGTCTTCAGCGGTGCGAACCATATGCTGGAGGCTTTCCTTGCACTGCATGACCTGCTGCTGCAGCAGTGCCAGATCCTCCTGGAGATGTGGATCGGGATAATCGGTACGCAGATCCTTGAGCAGCACGCTCATCGTCGACAGGGGGGTAGATAATTCGTGCGCAGCCCCGGCAGCTACGCTGGCGATGCCGAGCAGCTGAGCATCCCGGATACCCTGTTCGCGGCGCTCCGCCAAACGCTCCGCATGCTGCCTCAACGCGGCCGCCATTCGTACCACAAAGAGACTGATCAAACTGGCACTCATGGCAAAATTCAACCACATGCCGATCACGTGCAGATTGATCAGATTGCTCCGTACCGGCAGCTCGAATGCATCCAGCGGCTGATACCATACCAGGAGCACGCTGTAGGCGACCACCGCCACACAGGCCAGCACCAGGGTGTAGAGCCATGGCAAGGTCGCTGCCGCTATGGTGAGTGGTACCAGATAATAGGAAACGAAGGGATTGGTCGGGCCTCCGGAGTAATAGAGCAGCACGCTGTGGATCAGCATGTCGAACAGCATCTGCAAGCCGTACTCCAGATTCGTTACCGGCCAGCGACGGGAGAGCCTCAGCAGCGTCAGCACGCAGACCAGCGCTGACACGCCAAGCGTCAGAATCAATGGCGCCCAGGGCAGCGGAAACCAGCCACTCAGATAGGCTCCGGCCACGGAGAGGGACTGTGCCAGTAACACCAGCAGACGAATCAGGATGAGGTGCCAGAGGTTCTGTCTTGACGGCGACAGCGCCAAGGCGTTGGGGCTCATGAAAAACCGCTGAGACACGAAAACGCTCCCTGAAGATGAGAAATAGATATAGCACCTGGCAACCGCGTCGCACAGAATAAAAAGTGCTTTGCAGGCGATCCTGTTCCATTATCGACGCCAAGCCCCATTTCTTCAGGAGAACTTCAATGCGTCATCTTTCCAAACTAGCGCTGCTATTCGGCCTTGCGACCTTGACCTTACCGGCCCTGGCGGATCAGCAGCATTATAACCAGGTCTCGCTACGAGCCGAGGTCCAACAATCAGTCAGCCATGACACGCTGCGGGTCACTTTTTATGCCGAAGATCAGGACGCCGAGCCAGCCAAGCTGGCAGAACGGATAACCCGCCGGCTGAACCAGGGGCTGGAAACAGCTCGTGGGACCAATGGGGTAAAAGTTTCCAGCGGCAACCGCAGCAGCCATCCCGTTTATGACGACAAGCACCAGACTATCGTCGCCTGGCGCGAGAGGGGAGAGATCATTCTGGAAAGCACCGATTTCCCCAGGCTCACCTCGCTGACAGCTCAGCTACTCAATGATCTGAGCCTGGGCGATATGCAGTTCAGCTTGTCTCCGACAACTCGCCGCACCACCGAGGACGAGTTGATCAAGAGAGCAATCGAAGCGTTCAGGGCGAGATCCGATATCGCGACCCGCAGCCTGGGCGGCAGCGGCTACAAGATAGTCAGTCTGAATCTGAACACGCAGTTCATGCAGCCACCGGTCATGTTCCGCGGCGCCAGCAAAATGAGCATGGCGGCAGACCGGGAGATGTCGGTGCCTTCCGTTGAAGGCGGTCAGGCGGATGTCACCGTTAGCGCCGATGGGGTGATCGAGGTAAGCATTCCGTAAATCCCCCCGTGCGACCGGTGAGCATGTTCGGGGCCGCCTGAAGGCAACGAACTATCCGCAGGCGGGCTGGCTCACCGGTCTGGATCAAAGGGTTCCTGGAAATAGCGATCACTGTCGAAGGTTTCCACCCATTCGGGCGAAAATACCACTAGCGCGGTGATCACCGTGCCGTTGATAAAGGCTTCGGGGAACAGCACGAGCAGCATGTATCCGATGAATTCGAAGGCAGTGTCGGGGGACGCGAGATGACCCGACCATGCCAGTAGCCCCATGCCCAGCAATATGGTCGTCATGGCGGCCAGTCCGCCCGCCAGGAAGCCACTTACGAAGATATAGGAAAACAGATTGGTCGGCTTGAACCGCTCCAGCGTCTGGCTGATCAGCATGGTCACTGCTACCGGGACCAGCACACGCAACCACCCGTTGATGCCGAATGCCAGCGCGTCGTCGAAACCAAGCAATACCAGCGCCACCTGCGACAACGTGCCGGCGAGGATCGCAAGCGGCCAATCGAGCAGCAGCGCCACAGCCGTAACGCCAATGAAGTGAAAGGTCAGACCGTTGTCAAACTCCCGACGAACCATCCATAACACACAGAGCAGGAATACGCTGCCAAACAGCAGATGTTGCCGCCTCGCATCGGCGATCAGCTCCACCCAAGGAACACAAGCCAACGCCCACAGTACGATGCCTGCATACAGAACCAGCGCCGAAATCAGCTGAATACTGGTAAGTAAACTGGCTGCAAGCATTGGCTGGGAACCTCGGAGGACTGGGTCTTGCGATGGCGACCGCAAAAGGATCAATCACGACGGATGCATTATTTGCACCTCCATACTAGAATGCCCCCATAGTCAGTCAAGCCTGCACACGCAACACAAGATTGCGTATCTCCCAATAAAGGTCATGCCATGCCAAGCCGCTTGTTCCCTGAAGATCAGAAACGGGTCGATGAATACCTGAGCTCTCCGGTCCATCAGGTCAAACGCAAACCCTTCAAGGTCTGGTTGCTGTTGTCGGCCATTCTCGCCGTGGTAGTTGGCATGGGTTTGCTGGCGCGCTTTCTGGCTACGTTTGTCCAGATATAGGGCCCCTCGACTGACGACTGATTCCCTTTACCGCAAGAGTCTCGTCCATGTCGCAACAATCGAATGAAGCACTACCCCGCATACTGGTGATAGGAGGCGGCGCAGGCGGTCTCGAACTCGCCACCCGTCTCGGCCGCTCGCTCGGCAAAAAGAAACGTGCCCACATTACCCTGGCCGACTCCAACATGACGCACATCTGGAAGCCGCTGCTGCATGAGGTCGCCGCTGGCTCCCTGAACTCTACCGAAGACGAACTGAATTACGTAGCCCAGGCAAAGTGGAATCATTTCCGCTTCCAGCTTGGCTGCATGACCGGGGTTGATCGCGAGCGCCGCCTGGTTACCTTTGGCGCCATCAATGACGAGCAAGGCGAGGAACTGATTCCTGAGCGTCAGCTGGGTTATGACTATCTGGTCATCGCCGTAGGCAGCACGACCAATGACTTCAACACCCAGGGGGCGGCGGAGCATTGTCTGTTCCTCGATACTCGCGCCCAGGCAGAACGCTTCCATCGGTTATTGCTCAATCAATATATGAAAGCGCAGGCAAACGGCGAACAGGAGATGAGCGATCCGATCAATGTCGCCATTATCGGTGCGGGAGCCACGGGGGTAGAGTTGGCGGCGGAGCTACAGCACGCTGCCAGAATGCTGCAGGCCTACGGGCTTGACCGTATTCGCCCCGAGGACCTGAATATCAACCTGATCGAAGCTAGCGGACGCCTCCTTCCGGCTCTGCCAGAGCGGATCAGCGAGCCGGTCACCCAAACGCTCAAGGACCTTGGCGTCAAGTTGCATACCGGCTCTCCCGTCAAGCAGGTTACTGCCGAGGGTTTGCTACTCGACAATGGTGAGACCATACCCGCCTCGCTCAAGGTCTGGGCGGCAGGTATCCGTGGTCCGGCATTTCTAACCGGGCTGGGGCTGGAAACTAACCGGATAAACCAGTTGGTAGTGTCCAGAACTTTGCAGACCTCCCAGGACCCGCGCGTTTTTGCCTTCGGCGATTGCGCTGCCTGCCCGATGGGCGATGAAGGCCGTTCGGTGCCGCCTCGTGCTCAGGCCGCGCATCAGCAGGCAACGCTCCTGGCCAAGAACCTGCAACGCACATTGGAAGGCAAGCCATTGCTGGAATACAGCTATCGTGATTACGGATCGCTGATCTCCCTGGCAAGCTTCAGCGCGGTAGGCAATCTCATGGGTAACGTTACGGGTAACGTCATGCTGGAGGGTCGGATAGCGCGGATGTTTTACATATCGCTCTACCGGATGCACCAGATGGCCCTTTACGGCATACCGCGCACACTGATGCTGATGCTCAGCGACCGAATAGGCCGCAGCACCGAGCCGCGCCTCAAGTTGCATTGAGAGCAACCAACAGCGCTGGTGGCGTCAGGCTTCCAGCGCCAGTACCAGAAAGGTGGCGAGCCAGTGCTCGCCCATGTAGTCATCCTGCAGATGCGCGCGCCCAGCTTGTAAATGGCGTGCAGCCGCTGCGCTCAGGAGCGAATGTCGCGGGTCGTTTGCGGCGAAGCTTCCGGCCAGCTGTTTCAGGCACCAGGCGCGGCTCAGATTAAGCCCATCCAGATGCGCAAGCCGCCCATCGGAGCGATCAGAAACCAGGGCTGGCTCCAGCAGGTTAGCTGGACGGCCCTGAATCAGGTCCGGCAGAAAACCCCCGAACCACTTCACGAACTGATCACCGCCCAACACTCGCTGCATCAGCAGAGCCTCCTGCCAGGCAGGCGATAGAAAATCCTCCCCCCCTGGCTCCCACGCCTGACAGTCCCGGTCTTGAGCGAAAAACTGCCTGGCCCTGGCGCCGATCAGCTCCTGCAACGGCGTGTGCCGGAAATGCGCGGCGTAGTCGAAGGCCAGCAGCAGTGCGAACGCCGTATTGTTATGGGCTCCACTGCGAATGGGATAGCTCAGTTTGGGCAGATAGACGGCCAGTCGGCTGGCAATCTCATCCGCCAAGGGCTGCAGAGAGTCAGTCCACACCATCGCGCGAGAATGTTCCAGCCGGTGCAAGGCAAGGTTTAGCTGCAGTAACCACACCCACCCATAGGGCCGCTCGAAGCCGCCCCTTCCAGGCGCCGTAAAATACGCCAGCTCCCCCGCTACGTTCTCGGCAGTGAGCTGCCGATCAAACAGAGTGACAATGGCATTCGCTTCCGGTAGCTCAGGAAACTGTCCCAGCGCACGCGCAAGTAGCCAGTAGCTATGGACGCAGGAGTGCCAGTCATAGCTGCCAAAAAACACCGGATGATGTACGCGAGGCGTCGCCAGATCAGCCTGGGAATCAAGGCGAATACTCTCCGAATGGGGATACTCTCGCGTAACGTGGCCCAGGGTCAGACTGACCAGCGTCGAACAATCCTGCGGACTGAGGGAGATCATGAACTAAAAGTACTCGGATAGAATAAACATCCAAGATAAGCAGAATTACCGGGTGCTGCAATGCTGAGGATCAAGCAGTGGAAGAGGAAAAGCGATGATTCAGGGGATATTACGATTCGAGGAAGATCCATCGAATGAGTGGTGGGTCGTGTAGGATTCGAACCTACGACCAATTGGTTAAAAGCCAACTGCTCTACCAACTGAGCTAACGACCCAATGCTCAAAAAATGGTCGGGGTAGAGGGATTCGAACTCTCGACATCCTGCTCCCAAAGCAGGCGCGCTACCAGGCTGCGCTATACCCCGATTTACTACCAGATGGCTCCGCGACCAGGACTCGAACCTGGGACCCAATGATTAACAGTCATTTGCTCTACCAACTGAGCTATCGCGGAATTACCTGTAAAACACCTTAGTAGAAGCAATGACTTGCGTCACATATCCCCTGCTGAGGCGCGCCATTTTACCGGCCAGCGCTGGGGTGTCAACCCTTAATTAACGGCTTTTGCCATCAAAGGTCGGGACGCCCTGCAAAATCACGAAACCCGCCTGATGGCGGGTTTCGTTTTCAGCTATTTTCCATCTGGATCAGAGCTGTGGACCAGCCTGAACAATCGACTCGGCGACTTCGAATTTCTTGAAATTGTCGACGAACAGCTGCGCCAGATCCCTGGCAGCCACATCATACGCAGCCGCATCCGACCAGGTGTTCCGTGGATTCAGCAACTGGGTATCCACACCCGGAACGGCCTTAGGCACATCCAGGTTGATAACAGGCAAATGCTCGGTTTCGGTGTCGATCAGCGCACCAGACTGGACTGCTGCGATAATCGCCCGCGTGGTCGGGATACTGAAACGCTTGCCTTCGCCGTAGGCACCCCCAGTCCAACCGGTGTTCACCAGGTATACCTTGCTACCGAAAGCGTTGATGCGCTTGATCAGCAGCTCAGCGTATTCACCAGCTGGGCGGGGGAAGAAAGGCGCGCCGAAACAGGTGGAGAACGTCGATTTGATTCCGCTGCCTGAGCCCATTTCAGTGGAGCCCACCAGCGCGGTGTAGCCAGACAGGAAGTGATAGGCGGCCTGCTCGTTATTAAGGATCGACACAGGAGGCAAAACACCCGTCAAATCGCAGGTCAGGAAGATGATTGCATTGGGCTCGCCGGCACGGTTTTCCAGCACACGTTTCTCAACGTGCTCAAGCGGATAAGCCACCCGGGTATTCTGGGTCAGGCTGACGTCAGCGTAATCGGCCACGCGCGTCTCGGGATCGATCACCACGTTTTCGACGATGGAGCCAAACTTGATGGCGTTCCAGATAACCGGCTCGTTTTTCTGCGACAGGTCAATGCACTTGGCGTAGCACCCGCCTTCAATATTGAATACGCTGCCCTCAGCCCAACCGTGTTCGTCATCGCCGATCAGATTGCGTGACTCGTCAGCAGACAACGTAGTCTTGCCGGTACCGGAAAGGCCGAAGAACAGGGTAGTGTCACCGTCATCGCCAACGTTTGCGGCGCAGTGCATCGGCAACACGTCCTTGGCCGGTAGCAGGAAGTTCTGCACGGAGAACATGGCCTTCTTCATCTCACCAGCGTACTGCATGCCCGCCAACAAAACCTTGCGCTGGGCAAAATTGATGATCACACAACCATCGCTGTTGGTACCGTCTCGCTCGGGTTCGCAGACAAAATGCGGGGCATTGAGGATCTGCCAGACCGGCTTGTCTGACGGATTATGACGCGGCGGATTGATGAACAAGGTACGGCCAAATACGTTGTGCCAGGCAGTTTCCGTGGACATGATCACAGGCAGGTAGTGCTCTGGGTCTGCGCCCACGTGGACGTGGGAAACGAAGCTGACCGTCTCGGCGAGATAGGCGGTAACCCGATCCCACAACGCATCGAACTTGGCGGCCGGGAAAGGTCGATTGATCGGCCCCCAGGCTATGGAGCTGCTTGTGCTTGGCTCCTCGACGATGAATCGGTCCATCGGTGAGCGGCCCGTGCGTTCGCCGGTCTTGACTACCAGCGAACCGTTGTCGGCCAGACGACCCTCGTTGCGCTGAATCGCCAGCTCTATCAGGTGGGCGACACTCAGGTCGGTATAAACAGTGTTGGTAGCTTGCGTCATCTAACGTCGTCCTCTTCGGCTTTGACCGAAATCTCCATAAAGACCGATGGGATCGGCCTGCGCACGTAGGGAATATCTGGTTATGCAGTTCACGATTAAGCGCTTGGCCAATGCGCAAGCGCGCCATTATGCCAAAAAAATCTCAGGTGCGCTAAATCCGATCCGGGCGATGAATAAATAGCGCCTATAGCGAAGCGCTATTATCCTAAATCCGGATCATGAGCCTCAGTGAAGACCCCTGGCATGCTCCTCTGCCGCTTCGAATAAACCTTCGAGCGCATCGCGGTCAAAACAGTAGCGAGCGTTGCAGAACTGGCAATCCACTTCCACTTCGCCGCCCCTTTCGTCCAGCAGGGCCAGCGCATCTTCCCGACCCAAACTGACAAGCGCATTGCCGGATCGTTCCGCTGAGCAGCTACATTTGAATATCGCCGCTACCGGATCGAACAGCCGGACGTCTTCCTGATGATACAAACGGTGCAGTAGCGTCTGGTTATCCAGGGCCATAAGCTCTTCTGCGGTCAGGGTGTCGGCCAACACATTAAGATGTTGCCAGACAGCGTCCCGCTGCTGCGGATCGGGCTGGCGATCGGCGGGTAACGCCTGGAGCATGAAGCCTCGGGCGATCCTGCCGTCGGCCAACAGGCGGAAGCGCGTGGGCAATTGTTCGGAATTTTCAAAATAGCTGTTCAGCGCATCAGCCAGCGTAGCGCCTTCAAGCGCAACGATGCCCTGGTAGCGCTGCCCCTGGTCCGGATCGATGGTGATTGCCAATACCCCGTCGGGCATCAAGGCAGACAGGCTCTCGCCGGTGATGTCGTCTGCATAACGCGCAATGCCCCGCACTTCCTGGGCACTGGAGCATTCCACCATCAGCATTGACAGCGGACCCGACGACCGGGCCTGGAGGATCAGGAGACCATCGAACTTGATCGCCGTAGACAGCAACACCGCCGCTGCAAGCATTTCCCCCAGCAACGCCTTTACCGACTCCGGGTACTCATGCTTGGCGAGGACTTCACGATAACTCTGGTCCAGCGACACCAGCTCGCCGCGCACATCGGCTTCTTCGAAGAGGAAACGCTGGGTGACATCCTGAAGCTGCATAGATTCGACCTTTCAAAAGGGATGATTATACCCATTCAGCTATCGATAGGCCCATTGCGCTCGTCGCGAAACCGGTGAATCTGGCGGCGCTGTTTCTTCGTCGGCCGGTATTCGCTGATGACACCCCCGGCACCCAGAGCCTTGCGCTTCGCCGCAGCGTCCTCCCGCTGCGTCAGGCTTTCTGGGGTTTCTTCATACAAGAGCTGGGCCTGGGGCGCACCCTGGCGCTGCCCGCTCAGCTCCTTCACCACCACGGTGCGGGTGTCGAAGCCTTGGCGCACCTGAAAAATATCCCCTATTCTGGGTTCCTTTCCGGGCTTGCAGCGTTCACCCTGGCATTGAACCTTACCGCCTTCAATGGCAGCTTTTGCCAACGCCCGGGTTTTATAGAACCGAGCGGCCCAGAGCCATTTATCCAAGCGAACTTTTTCAGCCTCAGCCATAACGTTCGATCTCCCCTTTGGAGTGAGTTTAACAGGCTTGTCGTTAAGGATGACTTGCCCCATCATGCGCGGCATCCGGCCTGGATATAGGAGTCCCACAAGCATGAAAACCTTTGATCATTTGAATGTCATAGGTCTGCGCGAATGGATCGGCCTTCCCGGTCTGGGTATCGAACAGCTCATGGCCAAGGTCGATAGCGGTGCCAAAACATCGGCCATGCATGCCAGCGACATAGAAACGTTCAGCCAGGACGGCGCGACCTGGGTCCGGTTCAACGCCCATGTCGGCAGCCTTAGCAAGCAACGCAAGCATCCATGCGAAGCACCATTGGTTGATATCAAGCGCATCAAGAGTTCCAACGGGCATTTGCAGGAGCGTTACGTCATCCGCACACCCCTGGTGCTAGGGGACCGGTGCTGGTGGGTAGATTTCACGCTTACCTGTCGTAAGGACATGCGCTATCGGGTGCTTATCGGCTGCACCGCGATGCTTGATGGCCAACTAGTTATCAATCCTGGGCTACGCTTCGTTCAGGACAAACCCCAAATATCAAATTTCGTCGAAGGCTGAACATACCACCATGAAAATTGCGGTGCTGTCACGCAACCCGAATCTGTATTCCACTCGGCGTCTTGTAGAGGCCGGGCGCGAGCGTGGCCATGAGGTGCGGGTCATCGATACCCTTCGCGCCTACATGAACATAGCCAGCCACAAACCATCAATTCACTACAAGGGTGAGGTGCTGGAAGGTTTCGATGCCATCATTCCGCGCATCGGCGCGTCCATTACCTTCTATGGCGCGGCAGTGCTGCGGCAGTTCGAGATGATGGGGGTGTTCCCCCTGAACGAATCCGTGGCCATTACCCGCTCGCGTGACAAGCTGCGCTCGCTGCAGCTGCTGGCTCGCAAAGGGGTTGGCTTGCCAGTGACCGGATTTGCCCATTCTCCGGATGACATCCCCGATCTGATCAATATGGTCGGCGGCGCGCCCCTGGTTATCAAGCTGCTCGAAGGCACCCAGGGCATCGGCGTAGTCATGTGCGAAACATCCCAGGCAGCCGAGTCGGTACTCGAGGCCTTCATGGGTTTGAAAGCCAACATCATGGTTCAGGAATATATCAAGGAAGCCGGCGGCGCCGATATTCGCTGTCTGGTAGTCGGCGACAAGGTGATCGCCGCCATGAAACGCCAGGCCAAGCCGGGTGAGTTCCGCTCCAATCTGCATCGCGGCGGCAGCGCCAGCCTGATCAAGATCACCCCGGAAGAACGCATGACAGCGGTGCGCGCGGCGCGGGTCATGGGCTTGAACGTCGCGGGCGTGGACATTCTGCGCTCCAACCACGGGCCAGTAGTGATGGAAGTCAATTCGTCGCCAGGGCTGGAAGGTATCGAGTCCACCACCGGCAAGAACGTCGCAGGATTGATTATCGAATATATTGAAAAGAACGCTCGGCCAAACCAGACCCGGACCAAGGGCAAAGGCTAGCTGCGAACATGTTCTCGGCACTGCCTCGCCATTGTTCCAGCTAAGGCTGGATCAACGCCTGCGTCAGTACGCCGTAGTCCTCCACCGCAGCGAATTCTTCGGTATCGCGACTGGCGCCCTGGCTGTCTGGCTGCCGCACCGCGAGTAAATGCGCCACGCCATATTCCCGGGCCGAGCGCAGGATGCCGAGGCTGTCGTCGATGAACAGTGTACGCTCGGGATCGAAGGGAACTTCGTTCTGCAGCGCGTGCCAGAATGCCTGAGCTTCCTTGGGAAAGCCGAAATCGTGGGAGCTGATCAGACGCTGGAAGTACGTTCGCAACTCCACCCTTTCCATCTTCAGCGACAGCGAATCCCGGTGTGCGTTGGTGATGAGAACAACCTGCCGAGCGCTCTGCTGCAGCGCCTTGAGAAAAGCCTCTGCGTCGGGCCGCAGCCTGATCAGATGAGCGATCTCGCGCTTCATCTCGACGATTGGCAAGCCGAGTTCGCGCGTCCAGAAATCCAGGCAGTACCATTCGAGCTGGCCCTGTTTTGCGATCATCAGCGGATACACCTCGCCTTTGGCCCAGTCCAGGGATTGGCCGTGGTGCTCGGCGTAGCGCTGCGGCAGATATTCCACCCAGAAATGGTTGTCGAAATGCAGGTCCAGCAGGGTTCCGTCCATATCCAGCAGGACGGTGTCTATCTCGTTCCAGTTAAGCATCGGCGGTTGGGCTTTGCGACATGTGCCGTTATGATACCGAAGCAGCCCAGCATTCACCACGGAGCCCCCATGCCGCAGAAGCCCGAGACCCTCGACGCCAAGATCGTTGCCAAAAGCCGGCTGTTCACCGTAGAGCAGGTACAACTGCGCTTCAGCAACGGCGTGGAACGCACCTATGAGCGGTTGGTGAACAAGGGCCAGGGGTACGGTGCGGTGATGATAGTGGCCATGCAGGACGAGCGCACTGCGCTGCTGATCGAAGAGTATTGCGGCGGTATGGACAGCTACCAGTTATCCATACCCAAGGGACTGGTCGAACCCGGCGAAGATGTGCTCGATGCCGCTAACAGGGAACTAATGGAAGAAGCCGGCTTTGGCGCGAACAAACTGGAATATCTGACGCATCTTTCCCTGTCGCCGGGCTACATGAGCCAGTCGATCGCGGTGGTGCTGGCCCGCGATTTGTATGAAAAGCGCCTGCCTGGCGATGAGCCCGAACCCATCCGCGTCGACAGCGTGAATCTGTATGAACTGTCCCAACTGACTACGCTGGAAAACTTCAGCGAGGGCCGCGCCCTGGCGGCGCTGTATCTGGTCCGTGATCTGCTTGAGCAGCGCGGAGAACTGAGCCGATGAATCTGCCGATCCCCTTTGCCGAGCTGTGCCAGATCACCCGCCAGGCCGGAGAAAAAACCCTGGCGTGGTGGAAGCAGCCCCTTGAGGTAATTGACAAGCCCGACCATTCGCCGGTCACCGCCGCAGACCTGGCGGCCCACGTTCTCATTACTGAGGCGTTGCAGGCGCTGACGCCTGGTATCCCGGTGCTGTCAGAAGAGGCTGCCGACGTTCCCCTGAGCGAGCGCCTCAACTGGCAGCGGTTCTGGCTGGTTGATCCCCTGGATGGCACCAAGGAATTTATCGCCGGCACCGATGAATTCACCGTCAATATCGCGCTGATAGAAGACGGAGAAGTGGTTCTCGGCGTAGTCGGAGTACCTGCGAAAAACGTCGTTTATTGGGGAGGAAGAGGTCTGGGAGCCTGGCGCCAGCGAGGTAACGATCCCGCACAGCCCATCCTTGCCCGTGACGCCGGCACGCCCCTGACGGTGGTAGCCAGCCGGCGTCACACCAGCCCTGAACAGGAAGCGATGATGGCTCGGCTTGAAGCCACCCAGCCAGTGAACCGGGTCAACGTGGGTAGCTCGCTGAAATTCTGCCTGGTGGCAGAAGGCGCAGCCGATCTGTATCCACGCTTCGGGCCCACCAGCCAGTGGGATACTGCGGCAGCCCAGGCGGTAGTCGAGGGGGCGGGCGGCCTGGTCATCGGGCTGGATGGTCAACGTTTCAGCTATCCGCCACGGGAAACCTGGCTGAACCCCTTTTTCATCGCCCTGGGAAACATGCCGCCGGCTTTGCTGGCAGAGCTTCTCGGCTAACTGGCAATACGCCGCAAAGGTTGATCACGCGGCGCAGTGGACACTGCCTGAACGCCGGGAGCAAGATAGCGGTCTGAGTTAAAACCCTCTTTCAGCAGGAGCCGCCATGTTTTCTCGCAGCATTCCCGAACACAAACTACATATGCCTACCCCCGAGGAGGCGTTACCAGGCCGCGACTCGCCGGTCGCTACCAGCGAGACGCATACGGTGCTTGGTACGCCGCTGAAGCCACCGTTCCCCGCCCAGATGCAGCAGATCGTTTTCGGCCTGGGTTGTTTCTGGGGGGCGGAACGTGTGTTCTGGAAAATTCCCGGCGTGTATACGACTGCCGTGGGCTATGCAGCCGGTCTGACGCCCAATCCTACCTATGAAGAAGTGTGTTCCGGCATGACCGGGCACAACGAGGTAGTGCTGGTTGTGTTCGATCCAGAACAGGTGAACGTCGAGACGTTGCTGAAGGTATTCTGGGAATCCCACGACCCCACCCAGGGGATGCGCCAGGGCAATGATAGTGGCACCCAGTACCGCTCAGGCATCTACGTGAGCGATCAAATGCAGCGTATGGCCGCGGAGGTCAGCAAGGCACGATTTGCCGATGCGCTGCACAACGCCGGCAAGGCTTCGATCACGACCGAAATTCTGCCTGCCCCTGCGTTCTATTACGCCGAGGGCTACCATCAGCAGTATCTCGACAAGAACCCCAACGGCTATTGCGGTCTGGGCGGGACTGGCGTCTGTATGCCGCCAGGCTAATCGGCAGGGTCAGGATTTGAGACTACCGCCCCAGCGCTGGCCGGTGGCAACAGGGCGGTAGTCTGCTGAAACTTCAGCTCTTCGGCATGCAACCATTCGCGCCAGATCGCCACCAGCAGGGCCATCAGCACGGGACCGACGAACAGCCCAACCAACCCCATCGTCTTTACCCCACCGATCAGCCCGAAAAAGGTTGGCAGAAAGGGGAGCTTTATCGGGCCGCCTACCAGCCGCGGGCGCAAGGTTTTGTCAACCACGAAAAGCTCAAGACTACCCCACAGAAAGAGTGCGATTCCGGCGGTCACGTCACCGGTTCCAACCAGGTACAGCGACACCAGCGAAAAGGTCAGAGGCGCGCCGCCAGGTACTAGCGCCATGAAGGCCGTCAACACGCCCAGCGCCACTGGCGAGGGGACACCAGCAATCCAATAGGCGACGCCCAGGATTACCCCTTCACCCACCGCAATCAACCCCATGCCGATCACCGTTGAGCTCACGGTCGCGGGTACCACCCTGGAAAACCGGTTCCAGCGAACAGGCAGAATTCGTTCGCCGACAACATCCAACTGGCGCACGAGCGACGCTCCGTCCTTGTAAAGAAAGAACAGCGTGATGAGCATGAACAGCACCGTCAGCAACAACCCTACAGCGCTGCCACTGATGCTTAGCACCCAGCGTGAAATACCCCCCAGGTGTTCACCGCTGATGAGACTGACTACGTATCCCAGATCATGCGGCTCGCTAAGATGCTCATTCCAAAGATTACCGAGCCGCTGTCCAAACCCAGGCAACTCCTCGATCCACAAAGGCGCGCTGATCCCCTCCTGATTGGCTATAAGAAGCCATTCCACCCAGCCTTTGACTTCATGAAAGGCGTAGGAAAACACCAGCGCGATGGGGATTACCAGGCCCAGCAGTATGACAAGCAGCGCGATGCTGGCCGCCACCGTGTCTCTGCCCGCGCAATAGGCGAGCAGCCTCTGATATACCGGCCAGCTGGCAAAACAGATGATCAGTGCTGCCAGAACGGGTACGACAAAATCGACGAAGAAAAACACGCCCGCGATCAACACGAGAACCAGCAACAAACGAACGATAGCGGTATCGGTAACGATAGGAGTCATGCAATAAGACCAAAAGGAGAAGGACGGTCACCCTGGCGTTTACACCCTGACTGTTATCAAGCTGCAACCTAAGCATGATAGGCATGCATGGCGTGCCGATACAAATTAATGGTCTTATATTCTTAGCCTGGGCTCAGCTACGTCGGCTCAGTGCTTCCAGGCAACGTCCGGTGAGGTCCGTCAGCCGCTTGAACGCGACAAACTGACTTTCGCTCATTACGCGGCCTGAGACCCGCATGTCCCCATAAAGCACCCCGATCTCCCGACTCCCGGCGATTATAGGGGCGATAAAAAACGGGCCGCTACCGAGAAATTTACGGATCTCGGCGGTCACCATATCATCCAGATTGCTGGTCTTCGGCACGCCAATCCACAGAGCTTCACGGCTATGCAGTGCATAGCTGAATATATGCTTCTGCCGTTTGGGGCTCGGCAATTCGAAATCCTGCGGCCAGCTCTGGGTTCCCTTTCCCACGACGCGCTTGGCCTTGAATCGCGTCTGATTGTCGGCCAGCACTGCCAGCATGACTCGCTCCAGACCCGCACCCAGGTGCAGGCCGTTCATGACAGTGTTCAGCGTATTTTCGACGTTGATCGGACTCTTGATCATCAACGACATGTTTTGCAGCGACAATTTGAGCATTTCGAGGTTTGGCTGAAGTATCGGTTCCTGCACGGCGGAGCGAGCCGACTGGGCAGCAGGTGCATCGATCTCCAGCAACACGGACAGGTCCAACGGCAACTCGTCCGTGCGTGGAATCCAGGCGCCCAGATCACTGTTGGAGCAGGTACCTGCCACCTGAATAGCCTCGTCGGCACTGGCCAGTATCTGCTGCATGGCCTCTTCCGCCGAGACGCCGATCAGCCCGGCCACCTCACGAGTCAGGCCCTGCATCGATTCACTGGCCCATCCTTCAACCGCCGCGTCCGCCACCGCGGCCCCAAGATGGACAGCTCTGGCAGCCGGACCCGTAGACGCTCGACTGGCCTGAACCAGCTGACCGATCTCTCCCAGATTCCAGTTTTTCAGCAGTCCCAGCGTCAACTGATCGAAGCTCGTTCCCAACACATCCTTGACGATCCGATCACGGTCAGCATCCGGCTCGGCGAACGCCGCTATCAGCTCATCCGCCTGGCCGTTGGCGTGACTCCAGAACGCCAGTTCGCCCAGGCTCTTGAGCAGAGTAGCAATGAATATCTCTTCCTTGTTGGCAAGCGATGTGTATTGGGCCAGATTGCGCGCTTGCATCGCTCCATGGAACGACCGGGCCAGCAGTGACTGCAATTGATCTCTCGGTGCGCCTTTCAGCAGTCCGTCCAGCAGGCTGATGGACAACCCAACCATGCGTACCTGGTCAAAGCCGATAACCACCACCGCCCTGGAAATAGTACGCACTACTTCACGTCCGGGATTGCAGTAAACACTATTGCTCACCCGCAGAACCTGCGAGGTAAGCGAGGTATCCCGGAGCAGCACTTCCGCCAGTTGCCGGACAGACGCAGTTTCCGATTGGGAGATACGTAGCAAATCATGCACCACCACTGCCATGGCAGGTAGCTCGGCCTTGTTCAGTTTAGTGATCCACTGCTGCAGCCCGTGGGTTGGTTCGCTCAAGATAAGTCTCCATAATCGTCAGATCGCCATCAGCTATCGGCCAATTCACACCGTCCTTGAGCGGTCTGCTGTCTGCCGTCGACCCGACGAGCAGAGCCCATTACACTGAGGGGCTGCTGCACGTGCAGCCCACCCACTCTGTTCGCGCCGGAAACTCAACGATGCTCAGAACAATGACCCATGGCCGCGCTCTGGGCAGCATGCACGTAGCCGCGCTGATGTTCGGCCTGACCGGCATCTTCGGCAAGCTCATCCAGACTGGACCGCTGGTCATCGTGTTTGGTCGCGCCGTGTTCGCTGTGCTTGCACTGCTGGCCTTCGCCAGAATTTTTGTCAGGCCGATTCTACGCGACGTAACCCCGACGCGCTTCCTGCAACTGGCATTGTGCGGCGTGTTTCTGGGAATACATTGGCTGACGTTTTTCCATGCTGTGAAAGTCGCCGGGGTCGGCATCGCTACCCTGGGCTTTGCCAGCTTTCCGGCTTTCGTCGTCATTCTGGAAATGCTCTTCTGGCAGGAACGGCCATCGAAGATGGACCTGCTCAAAGTCGCATTGATCTGCGCCGGGCTGATCCTCGTGGCGCCGACATTCGACCTGGGGAACGACGCCACTACCGGCCTGCTCTGGGCTACTTTTTCAGGCCTGTGTTTTGCTGCGGTCTCGGTAGGCAACCGCCTGACCAGCGGCGACCTGCACGCGGTTCAGGTGGCGTGCTGGCAGAATATCGTCATTGTCGCCTGTCTTTTGCCCTTCAGCGCGGGTGCCCTGATCTCCATCGAGACACTGGATTGGCTCTGGATTGGCCTATTAGGCCTGCTTTGCACAGGTCTGGCCCACGGTCTGTTCGTCGCTAGCCTCAGCGTACTCAAGGCACGCGTCGCATCGCTGTTTTTTGCCCTCGAGCCGGTTTATGGCATTCTGTTTGCCTGGTATCTCTTTGGCGAAGAACCCACGATGCGCATGATTCTGGGGGGTCTGCTCATCATAAGTGCGCTCGCCCTGGTTCGAAAAGCGCCCCAACCGGCCTGACTATCGCGGCGGGTCAGGCGCGAGTTTCAATCAGCTTTACCCAATCTGGGAGATAATTCATCTGACCAAACGCGAGCTTGAGACACACCAGTAACGGCACCGCAAGCAACACCCCAGCCGCACCCCACAACCATCCCCATATCAACAGCCAGATCATGATGACCAGCGGATTCAGGCGCATGTTGCGGCCAAGTACCATGGGTGTGACAAACTGCGACTCAGCCAGATTTATGGTGAAAAAAACCAACGCTGGCACCAACGCTGAGGGTTCTGGCCCGTACTGAACCAGACCCGCCAGACAAAGCACGATGATGCCGATGACAGGTCCTATGTAGGGCGCGAAGTTGGCCAAGCCTACAAACGCGCCCCAAAGCAGGGCATCCTCTACATCCAGCAACCAGAGAGCAGCACCAGTAGAAAGGCCCAACAATGCGTTGATGGCGCTCACGGTAAGAATGTAGCGCGAGAGCTCCCGCTGTATTGTGCTTACCAGGATTACGCTACGCTGCTTGTCTTTTACTCGTGGAAAGTGATCCACGAATGCACTGAAAAGATTGGGTCCGAAGACCAATATGAACAGGATGAGGATGATCGTGGTAACGAACTGCGCGATCACCATCGGGGTGGCGCCCAATATCGATATGAGCAGCTCCATGCCACCCTGCTTGATTCGATCGCTGACCTGCTCTGCGCTGGACACTGCATCCGGGACGGCGGGCGCAGGCGGGGGCTCCGGCTCGGCTTCTTCAGGTGCATCCCTGCGAAACCATCCGAACAGCCTCAACCCCTCTGGCTCTTCAGCCTCCTCTACTACTGGCTGAACCGGCTCGGTCATTACCACCACTTCCCCCTGCAGGGAGTCGGTAATCACGTCCAGTTCCTCAGTCAGCTGCTTGGATATTTCAGGCAAACGTTTCGCCCACTTCTGAGCAGGCTCCGCCAGCTCGACCGTCAGCAGAGTGAATGGGCCAAGCAAAGCGCTCAGGATCAGCACGGCGGAGAGAACGCGGGGAATATAAAGGCGTTTGAGCAAGGTCACCAAGGGGCCCAGCAACAGCGCAAAAAGCACCGCTACAACCAGAGGCAACAACAGGGTCTTGGCGAAATACAACGTGTACAACAGCGCTAACCCAAGCAACCAGACCAACGACTTGGATGGTCTGGGCTGAGGCAAGGAGGTAAAACCTGGATCGTTACCCTCCGGAGCTTCCACGAACGGCTCGATGCCGTCCTCCTCCGTCATGCATCGGCATCCAGTGCCGGGCCAGGGTCTGACCCGAACAATTGGGAAAGATGCCAGATACGCAGGCCTTTGAAGCCGGCAGAGAACAGGCTGAACCGGGTTTTGTTATCCGCCAATCCGATAAGCAGTCCAAGCGCCAGACCACCCCCAACTACCCACAGCTGGGGAATGTTCCGTATCGATTCCATGTGTTTGCGGCCATCGAGCTTGAGCAATCCATGCTCCACTGACAACTGACCATCGAGCTTCTCGATTTCACTGATCTGCTGTTTCCGATCCACTTTGGAATCCCTCCTTAAAAGCCGCCATCTGTTTTTTCGTCGAGGGTAGCGACAGGCTCTTGCTGTACTTTTTGATCATAGACAACATTATGATTATCGGCACCACCTGCACCGCCAGAAAAACACAAAGAGCCAGCGTAACAGACTCGCTGGGGACATATGCCCACCATGCCAGGAGGACCGATAAACCAATCCATGCAAGCAACGCCAGCGGAACCATCGCCAGACCCAACACAACAATACGGCGGGTATCAGACATTGCCAGCTTGAGTTCAAGGAACATCAGCTTGATCAGGTCACCCGCAGTCGCGCCGGCATTCTTGGCCCAATCCAACCATTCGTGTATGCCGGTCTGGCTATCAGGGTCGACTGCCCCCGGATCACCACTTCCCGGCCTGGACTCCTCCGGGACCGGGTTCATCTGGACGTAGTGCAGAGCTTGGAGACAACAAACCCGGCCGCAAAAGCAATGCCAAGCGCAGCCAGAGGCTTCTCGTGAACGAATGTGGTGGCCTGGCTGGAGAGTTCCTGAGCTTTTGCCTTGCCTTTGTTCATCTGACCCGACGCTCCGCTTTTCATATCCAACCCCGAAGCTTCAGCGGCGTGCATGAAATGCGCCTTGGCTTCCATCAGTTTATCGAAAGCGGCCATTACCGCTTCTTTTCCGGAATCGATTTCTTTGCCGCTTTCGCCAGACTTGAACTTGTCCTGGCTATTTTTCAAGGACTGCTTAGCCTTATCAACCGCGTCTTCGACATTATTTGAACCTACCATGTGCGTGCTCCTATTCGAGTCTGAACTAGCATCAGGCCAATCAGCCTTACAGTAACTTGACCACTTCCGAGACTTCATTGTTCCCCAGAATGAACAATGAATTTGCAAGGCACTGTTACAGTCACCTTAGCAGAGAGCCATCCCCCAGGCCCGTATCAGGGAGAACCGGCCAACCAGTCAACGCGATAGGTTCCATCACCGGACTGAGCCAGGTGAGTGGCCAGCCAGGGCAGAACGCCTTCCAGTTCCTCCCAAAGCGGCCAGGGTGGATTGACCAGCATCAAGCCAGAGCCGTTCAGGCCCAGCGTGTTGTCTGCCGGCCTCACGCTGAGCTCGAGCCGCAGAACCTTGGGCAGCCCCGCGCCAGCCACCTGACGATAGAAATCCCGCAACAATCGTTCGTCCTTGATCGGGTACCAGAGGGCGATAACAGTTTGCCGCATGCGTTGTATAGCGACTTGCATAGCTTTCAGGCAGCGATCCAGATCGTCCTGTTTCTCGAAAGGTGGGTCCAGCAGCCAGAGCGCGCGCTTTTCCGCAACCGGTAGAAAAGCCTTGGGCAACTCATAGCCGTCGCGCAGGTGCACAGCCACACGTTCATCATTGGCAAAATGGGCCCGCAGAATTGCTGCGTCCTCCGGATGCAGCTCGCTCAGTATCATCCGGTCTTGCTCACGCAGCCCGTCACCAACCAATTGGGGCGAGCCAGGGTAAAAACGCAGATGGCTATCAGGGTTGTGCCTGGCTATCGCTTCCCGGTAGCGCTTCAGCATGTCGGGCAAATCGTCGCGGTCCCACAAGCGAGCGATTCCATCACGGAATTCGCCCGTTTTTCCGGCGGCTTCCCCCTGCAGATCGTAAAGTGCCGTACCGGCGTGGCTGTCGAGATAACAGTAGGGTGCCGGTTTACGCTGCAACAGCTCTGCCAGCCGCAGCAGGATGGCGTGCTTGAAGACATCGGCGTGGTTGCCGGCATGGTAACTGTGACGGTAGTTCATCAATCGGACTCGCTATCTGGACGCTGGCATTCTAGGCAAAAGATTCGGCTATTGCGCACTGCGCACTCAGGCCTGCTGACTGGTCGGCGTAACCCGCAATACTTCTTCAATGGTTGTCAGGCCAGCTCCTACCTTCTGGGCGCCGGACAGGCGCAGGCTGTGCATCCCCTCCTTGTAAGCCTGCCGACGCAGCGCATTGAGATCGATATCGGCCTGCACCAGCGGTTTAAGCGTGTCGGTAAGCGGCATCAGCTCATAGACTCCTGCCCGCCCACGGTAACCTGTCTCGCGACATTCCGGGCAGCCGACCGGCCGATGCGCATGGGTAGGCAACGGCGCATTCCAGGGCTTGGTCAGTTCGCTCCAGGCGTCCGCGTCAACCTCGGCTGGCTCTTTGCAGTGCACACATAGTGTACGCACGAGGCGCTGAGCCATAACGCCAAGCACCGTGGCCTTGATGAGATAAGCTGGCACCCCTAGCTCAATCAGACGGCTGACAGAGCTTGGCGCATCGTTGGTGTGCAGCGTAGAAAGCACCAAGTGGCCGGTCAGAGCAGCCTGGATCGCCATTTCGGCGGTTTCCAGATCACGAATTTCACCAATCATGATGATGTCCGGGTCCTGCCGCATGAGCGCCCGGATCCCGCTGGCGAAATTGAGATCGATATTATGCTGCACCTGCATCTGGTTGAAGCTGTCTTCAACCATCTCGATGGGATCTTCGATAGTGCAGACATTCACCTCTGGCGTAGCCAATTGCTTCAGCGTGGTGTACAGCGTGGTGGTTTTGCCCGATCCGGTCGGACCGGTCACCAGCACGATGCCATTGGGCTGCTGCACCATGTTCTGCCAGCGCCGCTGGTCTTCGGAAGAAAACCCCAGCTTGTCGAAGGTGCGCAGTAGCACGTCGGGATCGAATATGCGCATCACCATTTTTTCGCCGAACGCGGTCGGCAAGGTGGACAAGCGCAGTTCAATCTCGTTGCCCTGCGGTGACTTGGTTTTCACCCGCCCATCCTGGGGCTTACGCTTCTCTGCCACGTTCATGCGGCCCAGCGTCTTCAAGCGGCTGACGACCGCTACGGCAACTTGCAGTGGGAAGCTGTAAACGGTATGCAGCACGCCATCGATCCGCAGACGCACAGTGCCGCTCTCACGCCGAGGCTCAATATGGATGTCACTGGCCCGTTGCTCGAACGCATACTGAAAAAGCCAGTCGACAATATTCACCACATGGGCATCGTTGGCGTCCGGTTCCTGGCCCATGCTGCCAAGATTCAATAACTGTTCAAAGTTACCGATGCTGCTGTTTTTCTGATCGCTGGCATTAGCGCCGGTGACCGAGCGGGCCAGTCGGTAAAACTCCACGGAGTAACGCTGGATATCGGCAGGGCTCGCTACCACCCGACGTATCTCGCGCTTGAGCACATGGGTCAGGTTGGCTTCCCAGCTGCGAAGGAAAGGCTGGGCACTGGCAATAGTCGCCTCCCGCTCATTGACTTCCACCGCGAGAATTTTGTGACGTTGGGCAAAAGCAAAGGACATCAGTGGCGTGACGGCGGCGACATTGATCTTCAATGGATCAATGCGGTAATACGGTTGGTCGGCCTCGGCTGCAAGCCAGCGGGAAAGAGCCTCCAGATCAAGCTTTTTGCCAGGCCGGGACAGGTCTTGCAGACTCTGCCCGGCAATGAATTCGAGGGGATGCAGCTTCGCCGAGTCGCCTGATGCGGATCGTCTCAGTGCGCTGATCTGCTCGGCGGTGTCCAGGTCAAGCCGACCCTGGCTGACCAGCGTTCTAAGCAAGTCAGCCATATCCAGCAGGTGATCAGTTCCTGGCAACGCCAGCTCATTCAAATGCAGCATGCTTGGCCTCCGTTTCAACCGCTCATCAGGTGTTGAGTTCACGCCACGCGTTGAGTCTACGCAGTTTCTGACCCTGTTTGCGCAGCGCCTCCAGCAGGGCCGGCTGCTGTTCAGCTTCGATCAATGGAAACTGTTCCAGCAACGCCTGCAGCTTGTTCAACTCACCAAACAAGCGGTCCGGTTCCGGTACCGCCAGAAAGTTACGGAAGTTCGCCAGCAGGAAGTGCAGCCGTCCCAGGCGTGGCTGCTGGTCCATCCATTCGCTGACGGCAGAATCAGGTTCATTGTGATGCGGCACCAGCAGGCCTTGAATTTCCTTGGCTACTGCGGCCAGTAGCCAGCGGGGCATTTCCAGCGCGCCGACCTTGTCGCCCCGCGGCGGCCTGTTGTTTTTCCACTTAGCCTGGTGCAACCACAGAGCCAACCCGATGAAAAGCTCACCCCAGGCGCGGTCCTGCGTCACCTCGGCGAACAGTGCCGGCGCCTGATCGCGCGCAGCCTGACCTGTTTCATCATCCGCCCAGCCCGCCAGAACCAAAGGTCTGAATGCATTGATGAGCTGATCGAGCGGCTGCACGAAGGACTGCCCCGCTGATCGCGGCAGCGCCAGATCGAAAACACCAAAATAGGCGCGCAGGGTGCTGAGATTAGTGGTCAGATCACGGAACAGACGCCACTGACCGGCGAATCGATATTGTTCAGCCAGGCGCTGGGTCTGACCGAGCAGTTGCCAGCCGGCACCAGCAATGACCTCATCGACTGGGGTCTCGCTGTGCCACTGAGGAGTTTGCGGTCGTAACTCATAGCTGGCCAGGTCAAGCAGACGATAACCCCGCTCCGCCTTGCTGATGTCACAGGGCATCAAGGGCAGATCCGCTGTCAAACTCAACGCAAGCTCAAGCAAGGCAGCAGCCGGCCCCTGTCGTACTTCAAGCTCGAGCTCGCAGATCGGCTCTTCACTTGTTCCGGCAATGACTTTACCTTGATCCAGGGCCGCCTCCACCTCGACGGTTTCGCCATCGCGCTCCCATCTCAATAGCGCCCTGGTGCGCTCGAAGTCAGTAGTAAATACCGGTTGCAACTGGTTTTTGTCCAGCCCGGCCAACACCCTGGGCCAGCACTCATCGCCAAGCAATCCGAGATCCAGAGAGTCCTGTTCGAGATACCAGTCCCATTCGTTGCGCTCCGATAAGCCCGCTACACTCTGCCCACGGCTCTTGAGCGTCTGGATAATTTGTTTCCCATCCCGGCGCAGCCGTAACGCCACTTTGGCGCCGGCTAGATCGCGGGCAGCTGTATCAAAATATTGGTTGTACAATGGGCCGGTCTGCCACTCGCCCGCCAGACGCTCGGCAAAGACCGGGTGCTGACGTAGCGCTGCCAGGGTTTCTGGCGTGGCGCGTAACTTGATTTCAGTTTCTTTAACCATGTTGTTTCTCTGTATAGTCCCGTCCGGATTACCCACGGACGCAACGCTGATGACCAATTTGTGTCGGCTTGATGATCGATTCATGTCGGTTTGATGACGTAGAGGGAATCAGCACCTATAATTTCCGGCCTTAACAAGCCTTGGAGCCTCCATGCCCAGCAATCCTTTTCTCAGCCTGTTTGGTCGCTCACCAATCGGCCCCATGCAACAACATATAGCCAAGGCCCACGAGTGTGCCGCGCAGCTGAATGCGTTCATTGACGCCGTCGTTGCTGACGACTGGGTCGAGGCTGAACGCGTTCAGCAGCACATCGCCGAGCTCGAGCGAGAAGCCGACAAACTCAAGAAAGACGTCCGCATACATTTGCCCAAGAGCCTGTTCCTGCCGGTACCACGTACCGACCTGCTTGAACTGCTGAGTGTACAGGACAAAGTTGCCAACCGCGCCAAGGATATCGCCGGGCTCATGCTGGGTCGCCAGATGCGTATTCCCGAGCCGTTGCAGCCCGCTTTCAAGGCGTTTGTTCAACGCTCGGTAGATGCTGCAGCCCAGGCGTTGAAAGCCATGAATGAACTGGACGAGCTTCTCGAGACAGGTTTTTCAGGGCGCGAAGTCACCCTCGTGGAAACGCTCATCGATGAGCTTGATCGTATCGAGCACGACACCGACAACCTGCAGATAAAACTGCGCGCAGATCTGTTCAAGCTGGAGAAGGATCTACCACCGGTGGACGTGATGTTCCTGTATCAGATCATCGAATGGATCGGAGACGTGGCAGACCGAGCCCAGCGCGTAGGAAATCGTCTGGAACTGCTAATGGCCCGTTAGAGGCCAGCCCTTACATGCATCCAAACAGAGTGTTTCAGTTATGACCTTGATTGCAGAATACGGCACTATCCTGTTGGTACTGGCCTGTCTATTCGGTTTTTTCATGGCCTGGGGTATTGGTGCCAATGACGTTGCGAATGCGATGGGCACATCGGTCGGCTCCCGTGCGCTGACCATCAAACAGGCGATTTTCGTCGCCATTGTGTTCGAGTTCCTGGGTGCATACCTGGCTGGTGGCTCGGTGACCCAGACCATCCGCAGCGGCATCCTTGATGCAAGCATGATCAGCCCTGATCAGATGGTGCTCGGCATGATGGCTGCGCTGCTGGCTGCCGGTACCTGGCTGCTGATCGCCACGACGCGTGGCTGGCCGGTGTCCACCACTCACTCCATCATCGGGGCCGTGATCGGTTTCGGGGCAGTGGGCGTCTCGATGGAAGCGGTGAACTGGGCTGGCGTAATACCTATCGTGTCCAGCTGGGTGATCTCCCCACTGCTTTCAGGCACCGTGGCCTTCATGATTTTCATGAGCGTTCACAAACTGATCCTGGATACCGACAATCCTTTCGCCAACGCCAAACGCTACGTACCGTTCTACATGTTCGCGGTAGGTTTTCTGGTCACCCTTCTGACCGTAACCAAGGGGCTGAAAAACGTCGGCCTCAACCTGACCAACTTCGAAAGCTTCGGCCTTGCCGTTCTCGTAGGATTGCTGGTCACGGCTATTGGCATTGCGCTGCTGACACGCATCAAGGCGGACCCGGAAGCCGACGAAAAATTCCACTTCGCCAGCGTTGAAAAAGTCTTCGCCGTACTGATGATCTTCACGGCATGCGCCATGGCTTTCGCGCATGGATCGAATGACGTAGCCAACGCCGTTGGGCCATTGGCCGCCATCGTAGGTGCGCTGCAGTCCGGTGGCGAAATGGCCGAGCAATCAATCGTTCCAGGCTGGGTGCTGCTGCTTGGCGCCGCCGGCATTGTAGTAGGCTTAGCCACCTATGGTTATCGGGTCATCGCCACCATTGGCCGGAACATCACCGAATTGACCCCTAGCCGTGGCTTTGCTGCCGAACTGGCCACCGCCGCTACCGTGGTTGGCGCATCCGGTATTGGCCTGCCGGTGTCGACCACCCATACGCTGGTCGGTGCAGTTCTTGGCGTCGGGTTGGCGCGAGGTATCGGTGCCCTGAACCTGCGCGTGATCGGCACCATCTTCAGCTCCTGGATCATCACCCTGCCCGCTGGAGCTGGCCTGGCAATTGTATATTTCTTTATCTTCAGTGCCATTTTCGGCTGACGCGACCTACCCTGACGGCGTAAGCTGACTTTTCAGCTCACGCCGTCAGGAGCCTCTTACGCATGGCTATACCCCCACTCAAGGCGCAGTTCGACGCGCTGCTCAAAGCCCCTTCCATTAGCTGCACCCAACCTGATTTCGACCAGTCCAACATGGGCGTCATCAATCTGCTCGCGGGGTGGTTGAGTGATCTCGGATTCGTCTGCGATATCCAGCCGATCCACGGCGAGCCGGGCAAAGCCAATCTGATCGCCACGCTCGGGACCGGCCCCGGCGGCCTGGTTCTGGCCGGTCACACCGACACCGTCCCGTGCAATCCCGAGAAATGGAAACACGACCCCTTCGCCCTGACCGAAGCGGACGGTCGTTGGTACGGGCTGGGCAGTTGCGACATGAAAGGGTTTTTCCCGCTGATCATCGAGGCGGTCAGAGGCTACGTCGACAGGCCTTTCAAGCAGCCGCTGATAGTGCTGGCCACCGCTGATGAAGAAAGCTCCATGAGCGGCGCCCGCTCCCTGGTTGCCAGCAGCCTGCACCATGCGCGTCATGCAGTGATCGGGGAACCGACCGGGCTCAAGCCGGTTCGGGTGCACAAGGGCATCCTGATGGAGCGGATCGATATCATCGGTCAGGCCGGGCATTCGTCTGACCCGGCGCTGGGCCGAAACGCCATGGAAGCCATGCATCTGGTCATCAGTGACCTGTTGAACCTGCGGGCCGATTGGCAGAAGCGCTGGAACAACCCGCTGTTCGGCGTACCGGTGCCGACCCTGAATCTGGGCTGTATCCATGGCGGCGACAACCCCAACCGCATCTGCGCCAAATGCGCGCTGGAGTTCGACATCCGCCCACTGCCGGGGATGGACCCAGACGCCTTGCGTGCGGATATCAAAGCGCGGCTGCAGATCATTGCCCAGGAACGGCAGGTGGAAATTCTCTACAAACCGTTGTTTCCTGGGGTTCCGCCCTTGAACACCGCCGCCGACGCGCCGCTGGTACTGGCCTGCGAAGAGTTCACCGGCTATAGCGCGGGCAGCGTGGCCTTTGCCACCGAAGGGCCCTACCTCAATCAGATCGGTATGCAGACGCTGATATTAGGGCCCGGGGATATCGATCAGGCGCACCAGCCAGACGAGTACCTGGAAATTGCCCGGATTGATCCCACGGTCACCATTCTGCGCAGCCTCATCGAGAGGTTCTGCCTGCAAACCGCCGCCATCTAGCGGAACGGCGGTTCATCAAAGCTGCGCAATTTGCGCGAATGCAGCGAATCCAGCTGACTGCGCAGCAGGTCCAGGGCGGCGATTCCGATATGCAGATGCTGGGTGACCGCTCGCTCGTAAAAGGCACCCGCTGCGCCAGGCAGCTTGATTTCGCTGTGCAGGGGTTTATCCGAGACACACAGCAGGGTGCCGTACGGCACACGCAGGCGATAGCCCTGCGCAGCAACGGTTCCGCTTTCCATGTCCACGGCAACTGCTCGCGCCTGATTGATCAATGGGCGCTCCTGTGCCCAGCGCAACTCCCAGTTGCGGTCGTCGTAGGTGAGCACGGTGCCGGTGCGCAAACGCCGCTTGAGATCATCGCCACGGTCTCCGGTGACCTGCGCGGCCGCCTCCTGCAGCGCCATCTGTACCTCAGCCAATGCCGGCAGCGGTATGTGCGGCGGCAGCACCCGGTCAAGAATGCCGTCTCGGCGCATATAGGCGTGGGCCAGTACATAATCGCCAATGGTCTGGGACTGACGCAGCCCTCCGCAATGCCCGATCATCAACCAGCAATGGGGACGCAGCACCGCCAGGTGATCTGTGATGTTTTTAGCATTGGATGGGCCAACCCCGATGTTCACCAGAGTAATGCCGTCACCATCGTTGGATTGCAGATGGTAGGCCGGCATCTGATAGCGGTGCCAGACAACGCTGTCGACCAGCGCCTGCATTGTTTCCGCAGTCATTCCTCGCTCGATCACTACGCTGCCGGGCATGACCATGCGTACGAACCGCGAATCGCTCAGCAACATGTCGAGGCCATGGCGGATAAACTGGTCAACGTAGCGATGATAGTTGGTCAGCAATATCCAGGGTTGCACCTGCCGCCAATCGCTGCCGGTGTAATGCACCAGCCGGCGCAGCGAAAAATCGACCCTTGCCGCATCGAACAGCGCCAAAGGCAAAGGATGGGTATTTTCCCAATCGTACAGGCCGTCTGCGTTGCCATCGGTTACCGCAGAGAGATCCGTGCTGGGAAATATTCTGGCAAGCTCGCCAGCGGTGACGCCCGATCCGGCAAGCTCATCGCCCTGCTCGACCACGTAGGGATAAGGAATGTCCTGCTGGCTGATGCCTACTTCAATCTTTAAGGTGAAATCGCGCATCAATGGCCGTAACTGCTCCAGCAGGTATTTGCGAAAGGCTCTCGGATGCGTAACCGTTACACTGTAAACACCCGATACCTGAACCTTGGCGTAGGCGCGAACAGTAGGCGGTGCCTCGCCCTGCCGATGATAGGTGAGACGTAATTCAGGGTAGCGGAACAGCTGCCGCTGGCTGATCCCAGGCAGTGTGCGATCTTTCAGATAACATTTAAGCGCCTGGCTCAGCTCAGCCGTAGCCTGTTCATACAGCTCGGCCAGGCGATCGACCGCCTCTTCAGGCGTGTGTACCACAACAACATTTTCGGAACTCAGGTTCACAGAATCCTCGCTTTTGTGATCGGGCATACGTTTATATAGCTTTTTTCACCGCCTTGCGCATAGCGCTGCGGCTATTTGATCGGCATCACCTCTTGAAGCGAGTCCGCTAAAGTCCCTACACTGCTCTTTTTCACGGAACACTTCTTCACGGATTACTTTCCACGGAATATGCGAATGTCCGATTACGTTAACTGGTTCCGTCATTCCACGCCCTATATCAACACCCATCGTGATCGCACCTTCGTGGTGCTGTTACCGGGTGAGGCGCTTGCGCACCCGAACTTCACCAACATCATCCACGACATCATGCTGCTCAACAGCCTTGGTGTGCGGCTGGTGCTGGTGCATGGCTCACGTCCGCAAATCGAAGAGCGACAAACGGCTCGCGGCATACGCTCGCACTATCATAACGATCTGCGTGTGACAGACAGTGACACCCTCGCCTGCGTGATGGATGCGGTAGGCAGCCTGCGCATCGCCATCGAAGCACAGCTCTGCACCGCCTCCGGGCAAGGCCCTCGCCTGCGGGTGGTCAGCGGCAACTTTGTCACGGCCAAACCAATCGGGGTAGTGGATGGCGTCGATTTTCATCATACCGGCGAGGTACGGCGGATTGATCGAAAGGCGATCAGCAAACACCTGGATGACGAATCGATTGTGCTGCTTTCATCCATCGGTTATTCACCCACAGGCGAGGTATTCAATCTCGCGTGCGAAGATGTGGCCACCAGCGCTGCCAGTTCACTGGAAGCCGACAAACTGATCTTGTTCGGGCCGGACGCCGGCATTCTCGACGCCGAAGGCCAGTTGCTGCGCGAACTGAAACCCACCCGCGCCTTGCCCCTGCTCAAGGCGCTCGGCAACAGCTTGCCCGGCACGCTGCTGGCCGCCGCTTGCAAGGCCTGCAATAACGGGCTGCGGCGCAGCCATATTGTCAGCTTTGCAGAGGACGGCGCGCTGCTTACCGAACTCTTTACCCGCGACGGCGGCGGCACTCTGGTCACCCAGGAAGCCTTTGAACAGATACGCACAGCAACCATAGAAGACGTAGGTGGACTGTTGGAATTGCTGCGCCCGCTCGAAGAAGCAGGGATTCTGGTGCGTCGCTCCCGTGAGGTGCTGGAAACCGAAATCGGCCAGTTCACACTGATTGAACGTGACAACATGATCATTGGCTGCGCCGCCCTCTATCCGCTGGAGGAATCCAGCTCAGCGGAACTGGCCTGCGTCGCCATTGATCCTAATTATCGCCATGGTGGCCGAGGCGATCAGTTGCTCGAGCACATCGAGGCCCAGGCCCGTGCGCTCAAGCTCGACACACTCTTCGTTCTGACTACCCGCACCGCCCACTGGTTTCGCGAGCGGGGCTTCGTGCCCAGTACTGTAGAGCGGCTACCTGCCAAGAGAGCTTCGCTGTACAACTTTCAGCGTAATTCGAAGGTGTTTGAAAAGGGCTTGTAGCTCCGCACAAGCGACGCTTCGGCCCTAACTCCTCAGCGTCTTTGGCGACGGCTGTCGGAGACCGCCGGCTGCAAGCTGCATGCTCTCCAGCAAATTGATATGCTTGCACCATTGCAACACTCAACGAGAGTACCGACATGCCCGATTATCGTTCGAAAACCTCCACCTTTGGTCGCAACATGGCCGGCGCTCGTGCGCTGTGGCGCGCCACCGGCATGAAGGATGAGGACTTCAAGAAACCGATCATAGCGGTCGCCAACTCGTTCACGCAGTTCGTGCCCGGCCACGTGCATCTCAAGGATATGGGGCAGTTGGTCGCGCGGGAAATCGAGCGAGCCGGTGGCGTGGCCAAAGAATTCAACACCATTGCCGTGGATGACGGCATCGCCATGGGTCACGATGGCATGCTGTATTCGCTGCCATCGCGGGAGATCATTGCCGATTCCGTGGAATACATGGTCAACGCGCACTGCGCCGATGCCATCGTTTGCATATCCAACTGCGACAAGATCACCCCCGGCATGCTCATGGCCGCGCTGCGCCTGAACGTTCCGGTGGTGTTCGTTTCCGGCGGGCCGATGGAAGCCGGCAAAACCAAGCTGGCCAGCCATGGGCTCGATCTGGTCGACGCTATGGTTATCGCCGCCGACGAGACAGCCAGCGATGAGACGGTCGCCGAGTACGAGCGCAGCGCCTGCCCTACCTGCGGCTCGTGCTCCGGTATGTTTACCGCCAATTCGATGAATTGCCTGGCCGAAGCCCTGGGTCTGGCCTTGCCGGGCAACGGCTCTACCCTGGCCACACACAGCGACCGGGAGCAGCTGTTCCTGCGCGCCGGGCGTACTGTTGTCGATCTGTGCCAGCGCTACTACGGCGAGGGCGACGAAAGCGTGCTGCCGCGCAGCATCGCCAATTTCAGAGCTTTCGAAAACGCCATGACGCTGGACATCGCCATGGGCGGCTCTACCAACACCATCCTGCATCTGCTGGCGGCGGCGCAGGAAGGTGAAATCGAGTTCGACCTGCGTGACATCGACCGACTGTCGCGCAAGGTCCCCCAGCTGTGCAAGGTCGCACCCAATATTCAGAAGTACCACATGGAAGATGTGCACCGCGCGGGCGGAATCTTCAGCATTCTGGGCGAGCTGGCACGGGGCGGCCTTTTGCATACCGACGTACCCACCGTTCACAGTCCGAGCATGAAAGAAGCCATTGCCCAGTGGGACATTACCCAGACCAATGATGAAGCCGTGCATAAATTCTTTCGGGCAGGCCCGGCTGGCATTCCGACCCAGACCGCATTCAGCCAGTCGACCCGCTGGGACACAGTGGATGCGGACCGTGAAACCGGCTGCATCCGTAGCGTTGAGCACGCCTACTCCCAGGAAGGCGGTCTGGCGGTGCTCTATGGCAACATCGCCCTGGACGGTTGCGTGGTGAAAACCGCCGGTGTTGATGAGTCGATCCACGTGTTCGAAGGCAACGCCAAAATCTACGAAAGCCAGGACACCGCAGTAAAAGGCATTCTGGCGGACGAAGTGAAAGCTGGCGACATCGTCATCATCCGTTACGAAGGCCCCAAGGGTGGGCCGGGCATGCAGGAAATGCTCTACCCCACCAGCTATCTGAAATCCAAGGGCCTGGGCAAGGACTGCGCGTTGCTGACCGACGGACGCTTCTCCGGCGGCACCTCCGGTTTGTCCATCGGTCATGCCTCACCCGAGGCGGCTGCTGGTGGCGCCATAGGCCTGGTGCGCGATGGCGACAAGGTGTTGATTGACATTCCCAACCGCAGCATCAACCTGCTGGTGAGCGACGAGGAGCTATCCCACCGCCGCATCGAACAGGACAAGCAAGGCTGGAAACCGGTCGAGATACGCCCGCGCAAAGTCACCACCGCACTCAAAGCCTATGCCTTGCTGGCCACTAGTGCCGACAAGGGTGCGGTACGCGACAAGGCCATGCTGGACGGCTAAATCACCTTCTAAAGCGCGCCCGGGATAAAAAGACCGGGCGCGACATCTTTCGCTTCCCTGCCAAAAATCCGCGCCATAAATACGGCAACCGCCGGTAACTCACTGATTTAAGCCAAGTATCTGACGACTAGTCAGGCAACTGCTACCACTTGTCGGACAAAAGTACCACTGACTCAAGGCGTATGCTGTGTCCAAGTTGTGATGGAGTTAACATCATTGCACTATCATAATGATGTCGGACGCATCTTTACCTGCTGGACACGGGTCGCAATGGAAAAGACTGCACGAAAAGTGTTGCTAGTTGAACTAGACCCGGACAAGCGCGAGCATCTGCTCACGCTGTTCCGGACGCACAACGACCCTACCCTGACGGTCGAAGTGTGCACCCGCCCCACGGAGGCCATTAGCCGATTGGCAAATGGTAAATTCCTCGCGTGCCTGCTTCCGAACGATATTAACCTTCTGCACGACGCGCGGCGAGTTGCCACGGATACACTTTATATCCTGATCAGCGATAACAGCTCGCCAGAGAAAGACAGCGCCGCGATAAGCGAAGGGGCGGATGACGTACTGGCACGCAGCGGTCTGGACGCAGAAGGCCTCATCCGCGCCATGATCCATGCGGAGCTGCGCCGCAACAGCGGATCCAAGCTAGCTCAACAGGCCAAGCAAGATCCGCTGACTGGGCTGGGCAATCGTGCATTGCTGGAAGAGGAGCTTGATCGCCTGCTATTACGGGGCAAGCGAACCCGGATAGGCTTCGCCTTGCTCTACATAGACCTGGATTACTTCAAGCAGATCAACGACAGCTTTGGGCACGGCCTCGGTGATCTGCTGCTGGCAGTGATAGCTAACCGTTTGCGACGTACCATGCGCGAAGAAGACTTGATAACCCGGATCGGTGGGGACGAGTTCGTCGCCCTGCTGCACGACGTTCAAGATCCAAACGATGCAGCCTTGATCGCCAGCAAGATCATTCACACCTTGAGCGAGCCCATAACACTGAGCGGACATCATTTGCTCATTTCTGCCAGCGTCGGTATTGCCATTCATCCAGAACACGGCCAGTCGGCAACCGAACTGCTGCAACATGCAGACCAGGCACTGTACAAAGCCAAGGCCAATGGTCGGAACGGCTACAGCTTCTTCAATCCTGATGAAGAAGCCCAGACCCGACATAATCTGAATGTGGAACAAGGCCTGCGTCACGGCCTGCTCGAGGGTCAGTTTCGCCTGCATTATCAGCCCATCGTTGATACCCGAACCGGCAATACCGTCTCATGGGAAGCGCTGTTGCGCTGGCAACATCCACAGCTCGGATTGCTCAGCCCGGACGCCTTTCTCAAACTGGCAGAGCACAGCGGCTTGATCCTGCCCATGGGTCACTGGGTTATCAATCAGGCGTTAACGGCAGTGAAGCAGTGGCGTGCGGCAGGGGTTGACTGCCGGTTATCGATCAATCTCAGTGACCGAGAGCTGAAGCAGCCGAGGTTTGCCGATCAGCTCAAACAACTTCTGGAACGCAGCAAGGTTCCGCCTGGGGTCATTCAGCTGGAACTTCGCGAGGATGCCCTGCTGAAACACGCCAGCCAGGCCACCAAGCTCTGCAAGTCTCTAAACGATCTGGGCGTGGACATATGGCTTGACCATTTCGGTGCCGAGTACGGAGCGCTGGGGTACCTGGCCCGATTGCCAATCAAGGGCATCAAACTCGATACCCGGGACCTGTCTAGCGGAGCGGATCTCGAGTACGCCAACTACCTGCGCAATCTGATTACGCTCGCGCGAAGCATGGAAAAACAGGTTACCGCCAACTATGTCGAAGACGCTGTGAGCGCCGAACAATTGTCCAGCTGGGGCGGCGATTTTCTCCAGGGATTCTGGATCGGCAAACCGCGGCCGCTGGAGGATTTGCTCGGTCAGTCGGTTGCCCTATCCAGAATTTGATAGCAGTGCGCGGGATATCCCTCCCCTGCTTCGATCAAACGTTCGTCGACCAGCTTCCAGAGCTCGTCGTCAAACTCGGGGAACCAGGCGTCCCCCTCAGGTTCCGCATCCACCAGCGTCAGATACAAGCGCTCTGCATGGGGCAATAACTGACCGTAAATGCGATCCCCACCGATCACCATAATCTCATCGACATTATCCAGAATTGCCTGGCTGGCCGCAGCGCTCAGGGCAGCTTCAATAGACGACACCAATGTGGTGCCTGGCAGACTGAGGCCGGCCTGACCTGACACAACGATATTGGTTCGACCAGGCAGCGGCCGACCAAGGGAATCGAAAGTCTTGCGTCCCATGATAATGGGCTTTCCCCAGGTCACGGCGCGAAAATACTTGAGGTCTTCGGGCAGATGCCAGGGCAGCTTGTTGTCGCGTCCGATGACGCGGTTTCGGGCCATGGCCGCGATCATGGCAATGCGAGGAGATTCGCTCATACAGCAACCGGCGCCTTGATGTGCGGATGCGATTCATAACCCTGGAGGCTGAAATCTTCATAGCGGAAGGCCAGCAGATCGGTAACCGCGGGGTTGAGCACCATCCTGGGTAACGGAAAGGGCTCCCGGTCCAGTTGCAGATCAGCTTGCTCCAGGTGGTTGGCATAGAGGTGACAGTCGCCGCCGGTCCAGACGAACTCGCCAGGCTCCAGCTTGCAGACCTGCGCGACCATCAGCGTCAGCAACGCGTAGCTGGCGATATTGAACGGCACGCCGAGGAAGATATCCGCCGAGCGCTGGTACAGCTGACAGCTAAGCTTGCCATCGGCCACGTAGAACTGAAACAGCGCATGGCACGGCGGTAGGGCCATATCATCCACCAACGCCGGGTTCCAGGCCGAAACGATCAGACGGCGGGAGTCGGGATTGCTGCGGATCATGTCCAGCAGTTTGGCTATCTGGTCGATTGATTCACCGTTAGGCGCTGGCCATGAGCGCCACTGGTAACCGTATACCGGACCCAGATTGCCGTTCTCGTCAGCCCAGTCGTCCCAGATGGATACGCCGTTTTCTTTCAAATAGGCAATATTGGTGTCGCCCTGAAGAAACCACAGCAGTTCATGGATGATCGATTTCAGATGACATTTCTTGGTGGTGACCAGCGGAAATCCCTCACCCAGATCAAAACGCATCTGGTGGCCAAAAACGCTATAGGTGCCGGTGCCGGTGCGGTCACTCTTGTAGGTGCCTGTGTCCCGGACCAGACGCATCAGATCAAGATACTGTTTCACGCTTTACGCCCTCGTTACTGTAGGCCCACCACATCATCGCGGCGCCGATCATTATCATGGGAATGCATAGCAGTTGACCCATCGTCAGCCAGCCGAACGCGAGGTACCCGATATGTGCATCAGGCTCGCGGACAAACTCGACGATAAAGCGGAACACGCCATAACAGATACCAAACAGGCCGCTTACCGCCATGGTCGGTCGCGGCTTGCGCGAATAGATCCACAGAATAACGAAGAGCGCTACGCCCTCCAGGGCAAACTGGTACAGCTGTGACGGATGCCGAGCCAGCTGCAGCGGGTCGGTGGGAAAGACCATCGCCCAAGGCACGTCGGAGGCCTTGCCCCATAGCTCGGCATTGATGAAATTACCAATACGCCCTGCACCGAGCCCGATAGGAACCAGCGGTGCCACGAAATCCATCAGTTCGAAAAAGCGCTTGTTGTTGCGGCGGGCGAACCACCATACCGCCAGCAACACGCCCAGCAAGCCACCATGAAAGGACATTCCACCCTTCCAGATTTGCAGGATGAGCGCCGGGTTGTCTATATAGGAGCCCAGATCGTAGAACAGCACGTAGCCGAGTCTTCCGCCCGCGATCACGCCAAGCGCCACCCAGAAGACCAGGTCAGACAATTTTTCCTTCGACCAGCTCGGGTCAAACGCATCCAGGCGACGGCCAGCCAGCCACCAGGCGCCGCCAATACCAATGAGATACATCAGCCCATACCAGTGAATCTGCAACGGACCCAGAGAAAGTGCCACCGGGTCAATCTGAGGGTAAGTCAGCATTCGCGCCCCTACAAAAGAAAGTTTATGCCAACGCCGAACAGCAAGACGGCGAACAGCCTTTTAAGCAGACGTTGCGACAGGCGATGGGCAAGCCTTGCGCCGAAGCCTGCAAACAACATGCTGGTCGCGGCAATGCCCACCATTGCAGGCAGGTAGACGTAGCCGACACTCCAGTCGGGTAAAGGCTGCGCCTCCCAGCCAGTCCAGATAAAGCTGATCGCCCCCGCTACAGCGATGGGCAGTCCGCAGGCGGAAGACGTCGCGACAGCCTGCTGCATCGGAACGCTCCGCCAAACCAGAAAAGGCACAGTGAGCGAACCGCCACCAATCCCGAAAATGGCCGACGCCCAACCTATGAACCCACCTGCGACGCTCAACCCTGTTTTGCCCGGCACATCGGAGCCGGCCTTTGGCTTGAGATCAAAGGCCATCTGTATCGCTACGGCGATGGCAAACACACCGATAATCTTCTGCAACAACGGGCCATCGATCAACGCCGCAGTGACGGCTCCCAGTACGCTACCAAAGACAATCCCGACAGTCATCCACACAAACAAAGGCCAGCGCACGGCACCCTTGAGGTGATGCGCGCGAATGGCATTTATCGAAGTGAACGCGATGGTCGCCAAGGATGTGCCCACTGCCATATGGGTGAGCACCTCGGTGGAAAAGCCCTGCACTGCGAAGCTGTAAACCAGCACGGGCACGATGATCATGCCTCCTCCCACGCCGAAAAGCCCGGCCAAGGTGCCGGCAAAGCCTCCCAGCACGAGATAAATTAGAAACTCCACAGTGCCTCCGGCTGCTGATTGCAGTTGCTCGCCTGCGCTGCGCTGGCGAGCCGGCTAGTGTAGCCGAAATTCAATCCAATTCCCTCAACTGCCGACTCCCGCGGGGACTGCCTTCCCGTAAAAAAGCAGTACACTAGGGCCAGCGACCGGAGAGCCGATATGTGCCTGATAGCCTTTGCCTGGCAACAACATGAACACACGCTGACCCTGCTGGGTAATCGAGACGAATTCCACGCTCGGCCTACCCGACAGGCGGAATTCTGGATCGCCGAGGGACAACCCGGGCTGCTCGCAGGCAAGGATCTGGAAGCGGGCGGTACCTGGCTGGGAGTGACCCGAACGGGCAGGTTCGCGGCGCTCACCAATGTCCGATCCCCCGGCGCGCGCACCGGGCTCTGCTCACGGGGCGCTCTGGCCTTTGATTATCTGAGTACAGACAGCCAGCCTGGGGACTATCTCGCACGGCTTGCCGACCGCGCAGCTGACTACGCTGGCTTCAATCTCCTGGTCGGCGACAGACGGCAGCTATGGCACTTCAACAGCCAGGAGCAAATAGCCCGATCGCTTGCTCCGGGTGTGTATGGCCTGAGCAACGCCTCGCTGGATTCCGACTGGCCCAAGCTACGTCAACTACGCGGCAGCCTGGCCGCCAGTCTACAAACAGACTCAGCCACCTTGCTGGACCTTCTTGGCGACAGCCAGATATTTACTGACGAGGAGTTACCTGCGACCGGTTTAAGCCTGGAATGGGAACGTATGCTTTCCGCCACCTTCATCAAGGGAGAAGACTACGGCACACGTGCCAGCACCCTGTTGCGGATCGGCCAGGACGGGCACATCCAGTTCACGGAACGACGGTTTGGCCCGGCGGGCGCCATGCTTGGCGAAGACAGCTGGGACTTCTACGCGGCGAAGCGGGTTACCGTCCCTGACTGAGCACCTTGCCCAGGCCCAGGTTACGCAACGCCAGGTGCAAGGTACTTTGCACCAGATAGGGGTTATCCAGCTCGATGACCTCATCCAGCAATGCCCTGGCATCGCTCAGGCGGATCTGCCGCAACAGCCACTTGACCTTCGGCAGGTTGGTGGCATTCATTGAAAGCACATCACATCCCATGGCCATAAGCAGCACGGCCGCGGCGGGATCGCCAGCCATCTCGCCGCATACGCTCATCGGCTTGCCGGCGGCGCGACAGGCCGTAGCGATTTTTATCAACGCCTGAAGCACAGCCGGATGCAGCGAATGATAGAGGTCCGCCACGCGTGGGTTGTTGCGATCAACCGCCAGCAAATACTGCGTGAGATCATTGGTGCCTACAGAGAGAAAATCGACCATCTGCACCAACTCGCGCGCCTGGTAAACCGCCGCAGGCACTTCAATCATCACCCCCACCGGCGGCATATGCACGTCGAATCCTTCATCGCACACTTCGCTGTGAGCCCGATGAAGCAGATGCAATGCCTCCTCCACCTCATACACGCTGCTGATCATTGGCAACATGATGCGCAGGTTGTCGAGTCCCTGACTGGCCTTCAGCATGGCCCGCGTCTGCACCAGAAATATTTCTGGATGATCCAGCGTTACGCGGATTCCACGCCAGCCCAGAAAGGGGTTGTCTTCCCTAATGGGAAAATAGGTCAGCGCCTTGTCGCCCCCGATATCCAACGTCCGCATGGTGACCGGCAGTGGATGGAAAGCCTCAAGTTGCTCACGGTAAATGGCTTGCTGTTCCTTCTCGCTGGGAAAGCGGTCCTGGATCATGAACGGCACTTCAGTGCGGTATAGCCCCACGCCTTCAGCGCCCCGGTCCAGCGAGCGGGCTACATCGGCCAGCAACCCGGTGTTGACCCAGAGCGGCATGCGGTAACCGTCAAGCGTGACACAGGGAACGCTGCGCAGCGTTTCCAGCCCCTGTACCAGTTCGCGCTCCTCGCGGACCAACTCCAGATAATGGCGCCGCAGCTCCTGGGAGGGATTGGAATACACCTCACCATGGTTACCATCAACAATCAGCTCAAGCCCATCCATCCGCGTATAGGGCAGATCAACCGCACCCATCACGGTCGGAATGCCCATCGCCCGTGCCAGAATCGCCACGTGTGAACTGCCGGAACCGAGAACAGAAACCAGGCCTACCAGTTTCTCCTTCGGCACTTCACCAAGCATGACCGGAGAAAGCTCCTCACTGACCAGGATGGTATTGTCGGGGAAAACCAGTTCACGCTTACCCGCCTCCTGCAGGTAGGCGAGAATGCGGCGCCCGAGGTCCTTGACGTCCGAAGCCCGCTCGCGCAGGTAAGGATCGTCCATCATCTCGAAACGGCCTATATGGGCATTCACCACTTCACGCAAGGCGCCCTGGGCCCATTGGCCGCGTTTAATGATGTCGGTCACCTCGTTTCCGAGGGCCGCGTCGTCAAGCATCATCTGATAGACGTCAAACAACGCCAGCTCTTCGGGACGCAGCTGTGCTGACAATTTACTGGACAAGGCCTGCATATCACGACGCACTGACTCGAGCGCTTTGCCGAACAGCTGCAATTCGGCGCCAATGTCGGTCACAATCTTGTCGGGCACCGCACCGAGATCAGCAGGTGGCAATACCACCACGGCCTGACCGATAGCAACGCCTGGGGCCCCGGGCACCGCATCGAACCGGGTGTCCTGAACAACCTCGCCGCCCCAGCCGAGGCCGCGGATTGAACCGGTCGCCTCGGCGTGGGCGATAACACCAGCCAGCTGGGCGCTCATGGTAACGAGGAACGATTCCTCACTTTCGTCGAATTGTCGCCGTTCCTTCTGCTGCACCACCAGCACACCCATGACCCGGCGGTGGTGGATGATCGGTACGCCGAGAAAGGAGGCATAACGCTCTTCGCCGGTTTCGACAAAATAGCGGAAGCGGGGATGCGCTGCGGCATCTTCCAGATTGAGAGGCTCCTCGCGGGCGCCTACATAGCCAATCAGACCTTCGTTGGTCGCCAGACTCACGACGCCCACGGCATCCTTGTTGAGACCTTCGGTAGCCATCAGCACATAGCGGGTGGAGCCAGGATCCAGCAAATAGACTGAGCATACTTCCGTGCCCATTGCCTCGCGAACCCGCTGGACGATTATTGACAGGGCGGTAGGCAAATCTCTTGCCGAGTTGACCTCCTGCACAATGCGACGCAGCGTGTTCAGCATATTCAGCACTCCGTCAGTTCGCCAAGGGGAAGTCTGGGCGCCAGTTCCTTCATCGCCCTCCGATACACGTCACGCTTGAAAGCCACTACCTGACCGAGGGGATACCAGTAGCTCACCCAACGCCAACCATCGAATTCCGGCTTGGGCGTCTTGGTCATACACACCCGCTGTTCGTCGGCCTTGAGCCGAAGCAGGAACCATTTTTGTTTCTGACCCACGCAGATCGGCTGTGAGTGGCTGCGGATCAGGCGCTGTGGCAACCGATAACGCAGCCAGCCACGGGTACAGGCAAGGATCTCGACATCGTCGGGCATCAGGCCTACTTCTTCGTGCAGTTCACGATAGAGCGCCTGCTCCGGACTTTCGTTACGCTGGATGCCGCCCTGTGGAAACTGCCACGCGTCCTGCCCGATCCTCCGCGCCCACAGCACTTGCCCTAACCCATTGGTCAGGATAATGCCTACATTTGGACGGAAACCATCGGGGTCAATCACTGCCAGTATCCTTTTTCTCTTTCACCGCATTGTTCCACAAAGACGCGCGGGGCAGCAATTGCATAAATGGCGCACTGCTGAAGCATTTGCCCGCAGCCTGGATTATCCTTGGAGCCCTCTGCTTACATATCACAGGAGCATGCCGTGTCACTGGCCATTTTCGACCTGGACAACACCCTGCTTGGCGGCGACAGCGACCACGCCTGGGGTGAGTTCATCGTCGCGCAAAACATCGTAGATGCCGCCGAGTATCAGGCTCGCAATGATGAATTCTTCAATGACTACCTGAGCGGCAAATTGGATATTCAGGTGTATCTGAACTTCTGCCTGCAGCTTCTGGGTGAACACCCGGAAGAGCAACTGGACGCCTGGCATCTACAATTCATGGCAGACAAGATCGATTCCATTATCTTGCCCAGAGCTTTGGAGTTGATTGAAAAGCACCGCCATGCCGGCGACACCCTGATGATCATCACTGCCACCAACCGCTTTGTCACCGGCCCGATCGCCGCCAAACTGGGTATCGATATTCTATTGGCGACAGAATGCGAGCGGGCCGATGGACGATACACCGGGCGCACCACTGACGTAGCGTGCTTTCGCGAAGGCAAGGTAACCCGCTTGCAGCGCTGGCTGGAAGAAAACGACCGGAGCCTGGAAGGCGCTTATTTTTACAGCGACTCGCATAATGATCTGCCGTTACTGGGCATGGTCGATCACCCGGTGGCGGTTGACCCGGACGACACCCTGCGAGCACATGCCCAAGAGCAGGGGTGGCCGGTTATCAGCTTGCGTGACTAGCTGGTGTGGCGGCTAATAACGGTCATTAAACCCAAATTCGTCATTCCTGCGAAGGCGAAATCCAGCGGCTGGCGATCCAGCGGCTGGCAGCCCAGCGGCTGGCGATTCAGACTAATTTGCCGGCTCACCGCTGCGAGGGTTCATGTCCCAGTTCTTTGGATCCCCGCCTTCGCGGGGATGACGGGGCACGGGATGACGGGGCGCAGGATGGCGAGGGAATGCTTTCGGGAGAATGCCAGAGGCGCGGGATGGCGAGGGACTGCTTTCGGGAGAATGCCAGAGGCACGGGATGGCGAGGGGCTGCTTTCGGGAGAATGCCGGACATGGTTCTAGAACGATAACGAGCCTTGGCAATTACAATGACGGCCTTGGCACTGACTTATCTAAAAAATTCGTCATTCCCGCGAAAGCGGGAATCCAGCGGCTGGCGGTCCAGCGGCTGGCGGCCCAGTGGTTGGCGATTCAGACTAATTTGCCGGCTCACCGCTGCGAGGGGTGATGTCCCAGTTCTTTGGATCCCCGCCTTCGCGGGGATAACGGGCCTCGGCAATCACGAGGATGAGCCTTGACACTTACTAATTCAAATTGGCACTACTTAACTCAACACTCGTCATTCCCGCGAAGGCGGGAATCCATGGTTTACAAGGTTACCTATGTGACCGGATCAACGTGGCGACCCCTAAGTGCCGCTCGGCGCGGAGCCTTTCCGCGCCGGATCAGGAGCAAGCACTTCATTCAGACCGGCAACACCCGGCAGAAGTACGACTTGATGTAGCCTGTTTCAGGGATGGCCGGATGCAACGGGTGATCCGGACCCTGGAATCCGCGCTCGGCGATGACCAGATGACGGTCCAGATGGCGGCTGGCAGCCAGCAGGATGTCCCGCAGGTTGTCCTCCGCCAGATGCATCGAGCAGGAGGCCGAAACCAGAACGCCGTCCTTGTTCAACAGACGCATGGCCTGCTCATTGAGTCGTCGATACGCGCCCTCGCCGTTACGTATATCCTTGCGCTTTTTGATGAAGGCTGGCGGATCGGCAATGATCACATCAAACTTCTCGCCTGCCGTCTTCAGCTCGCGCAGGGCATCCATTACATCACCTTCCACCACTGCCATCTTCTCCGCCACGCCATTCAGAGATGCGTTGTGTTCGACCATATCCAGCGCAGGTGCCGAACTGTCCACACACATTACTTCGGACGCGCCGAACACTGCCGCCTGCACTCCCCAGCCACCGATATAGCTATACAGATCCAGCACGCGTTTACCTGCCACATAGGGCGCCAGACGTGCGCGATTCATACGGTGATCATAAAACCAGCCGGTCTTCTGACCCTGCCACACCGGTGCTTCGAATCGCACGCCGTTCTCTTCCAGCGCTACGCGCTCGGGCATTTCGCCGTGCACCGCTTCAACCAGTGAGGGCAAGCCCTCGGCGGCGCGGGCGGCATTGTCGTTCTTGAACAATATTCCGACGGGTTTCAACACCTGTACCAGCGCCTCGATAATAGCCTCGCGCACGCGCTCCATGCCTGGGGTCGAGATCTGGACCACCAGGTGATCGGCGAACCGATCAACCACCAGACCCGGCAAAAGATCAGACTCACCATAGACCAACCGATAGAATGGCTTGTCGAACAGCTTTTCACGCAGGCTCAGGGCGATTTTGAAACGGTGCACCAACAACGGCTTGTCCAGCGGATGGGCGGCATCTCGGCTATGCAGTCGAGCGCAGATCAAGTTGTTGGGGCTGACCGTGGCCAGGCCAAGTACCTTGCCGGCTACGGTCTCGATCTGCACCTCCTGACCGGACTCAAGCGCAGTCAGAGGCGTTTGGGTGATGTCTACCTCATTACTGAACACCCACAAATGGCCACCTTTTATACGGCGATCGCTGTTGGTTTTCAGACGCAGGCTGGGCAGATTCATCGCGGACTCCTGAATGGGCTGGCAGAAAATTCTACCGGGCGCGCATTATACAGGGTGCCAAGGCCGCCAGTCTCCGGCTACACTCGCAATCCAGCAAACAAGGACAGCACGACCATGTCACAGGATCTTACGGACGAGCAAATCAGGCATGCCTTGCAAGGAATAAGCGTACCCCCTCAGCCGCAGATCATGGTTGATCTGCAGATGGAGCAGGTTATGCCGGACCCGGATCTCAGGGTCATAGCAAGGCTTATCAGCCAGGACCCCGGGCTATCCGGCAGCCTCCTTAAAATCGTCAATTCGCCGTTCTTTGGACTGGCTAACCGCATTACCTCGATCCAGCAAGCGGTCAACCTGCTTGGTGTGAAAAAGGTAATCAACATCGTCAATGCCCAGTCCATCCGGGGCGAGCTGACCGATGAGAACATCGTCAACCTCAATCGCTTCTGGGACAGCGCCCAGGACGTGGCCATGACCTGCATGACCCTGGCAAAACGTATCGGCTGTCTCGAACCTGACGAGGCCTATGCCCTGGGCCTGCTCCATAACTGCGGCATCCCGCTGATGCTGAGCCGGTTTCCGTACTACATAGAAGTAATGGAAGAATCCTACGCCCAAAGCGGGCAGCGGATCGTCGACATCGAAAATCACCGGCTCAATACCAATCATGCTGTGATCGGCTACTTCACCGCCAAGTCCTGGCTGTTGCCAGGGCATTTGTGCGAGGCTATCGCCAGCCACCACAATGCGCAGCAGATATTTCTCGAATATGGCAGCAAAGACGCTACGCTGAAAAACATGCTGGCCATTTTGAAAATGGCCGAGCATATATGCAAAGCCTATCAGGTGCTCGGCAACCATCCGGTGGATCATGAGTGGAACGAGATTGGTACTTTGATCCTCGAATATGTCGGCCTGTCTGAATATGATTACGAAAGCCTTGAAGCGATCTGCCAGGAAATGATGGCCTCTGGCGACGGTCGCTATTATCAGGATTGATCACAATCGTTGGCTGCAACGCCGGTTGCAGCGTCCCACTGGAGTCTGACCATGAACACCCCGCTCGTTCTGACCGTAATATCCGCCGACAAGCCTGGCCTCGTGGAAAGTATCGCCCAGACCATTACCCGGCATGGCGGCAACTGGCTGGAAAGCAGCATGGCACGCATGGCCGGGCAATTTGCGGGCATTCTACGAGTGGACGTTGCCGCCGAGAAAGTCGAAGCACTGCGTATCGATCTGGATGGCCTGACCAGCCTGGGCATCAACGTTCAGGTAGCCGTCAGCGGCCAGGCCGATTTGCCTGAGCAGACCACCCTGCTGCTGAATCTGGTCGGTAATGACCGTCCGGGCATCGTTTATGAGGTGTCACAGATCCTGGCGCGACATGGCGTCAATGTGGAGCAGTTGGAGACCGAGTGTAGCCCGGCGCCAATGAGCGCCGACCTGTTGTTCAAAGCCGAAGCGCGCCTTGGCGTCTATCCGCAGACAGACCTGGCAGCGTTACGGGGGGATCTGGAGAGTCTTGCCGCGGATCTGATGGTCGAACTGACGGAAGCCTGACATTCCAACGTGCTGTTTGAACTGCCGCTACCCAAACAAAGTAGCGGCCCTGCCTCAGTCGTGGTTCAGATCAGCGTCCTTGAACAGATATTTGCGTAGCTGCTCGTCAAACTCGGGATCCCGGCGGCGTATCCATTCGAGCACCATGGCCGCGTGCTCCTTTTCTTCGTCCCGGTTGTGCTTGAGCAGGCCCCTAAGCTCTTCATCCTTGCAGGAGTCCATGCGCTGGTTGTACCAGTCAACGGCTTCCAGTTCTTCCATGAGCGATACGATCGCCCGGTGCATGTCGCGTGTCTCGTCACTGAGCTCTGTTACGGGTTCGTGATAGCCTTCATTGGACATCAAATTCTCCTCATTTTGCTATGGCTGGATCGCGGGCGGTGAGGCCCACCGATAATCATTGCCGGCCAATGTAGCCTGGATTGAAAACCGTCTGGTTGCCCTGAATCATCTCGAAGATGTCACGCGCGGGAATAGCCGGATCTTCCCAGTCGGCAGCGCGGTCTTCATCAGACGCGCCAGGACCCACTGAATGCTTGCTGATCTGGGTGCGCATTCCCGCAGGCGCAGCAAGAAAAACCTTGATATTGTCTTCCTTGAGTTCCACGGCAACCGTCTGGAACAAGCCATGCAGCGCATGTTTGGTCGCTGCGTAATGACCCAGCCCTTCTGGCGCCGGACGCATACCCAGGATGGAAGATACATTGAGAATGGTTCCGCCACCCTGCTCCCGCATGATGGGAATAACACGCTGGGCCAAGTCAGCGTAGGCCCAATAGTTGACGTCGAACAGATGCTTCGCCTGTTTGAGGTCCATCTGCTCCAGCGTGGCGATGTAGGAATAGCCAGCATTGTTGAATAGATAATCGATGCGGCCAAAGCGTTCCATCGCCTGGTCGATTACCTTGCCTCGCTGGTTCTGGTCTGCCAGGTCCGCTTCGACAAAAACCGCTTCTCCGCCCTGGGTCCGGATTTGCTCGGCGAGTTGTTGCGAGGGCTCGGCGCGCATATCGACCAGAACCAGCTTCATGCCGTTCTTCGCACCGAGCAGCGCAAGCTCCCGGCCCAAGCCATGACTAGTCCCGGTGATGATCGCGACCTTGTCGCGCATCCCCGCGTCCTGGGCATTGGCAGGACTGACCGCCAGGAACAGTGACCACAGCACGGTGCTGAGCCAGAGCGCCGCACTGGTCCGGCCTTTAATTGTTCTGATAGCTGATAAGCGGGACACTGAAGCCTCCTAAAGTTGGTACCCGCAAGGCGGGTCTGGCCCATTGGAGCCAGCCTTTAGTTCGAAGGACTCAAAACCATATAGTTCCTGGTTTTTGCACTCGAGTGTTTCTGAATGTTCAGTCGACCGCCGCCTTCTTGACCGGCTTGCTGGTTTTCGCCTGGATCTTTCCATCAGCCACGTTACGCATGAACTTCAGGGCGCCACGGGCATTGGAAAATTCGTCCAGCATGACTGGATTGGGGAAGGCTTCGGTCAGCCATTCGTAGAAGACGACGGATCCGCCCCCGGTGATGATGATCGCGCGGTAGATGCCGATCGAGCCCAGCGTGGACTTGACGTTATTGATGATCTTGGTAGCAACCGAACCAGCCACCTCCGAACGCAGCTTTTCAAAATTACGCATTTGACCGGCGAAGAATGTCGAGCCGGTCTCCAGCACTTCGTTGACCAGTGTCGGCGGTATTTCGGCTTCGTGGGAATTCTCGATCAAGCCCAGATTGATCAACTCCTGCTTGATGCCCTTCTCCAAGGCAAACTTGAGATCCAGCACACCTACCTTGGACGCTCCCGAATAGTTGTTGTTGATGGTAATGGTGTCGTCGATGATCAGATTGACCACGTCGGTGGTTGACCCACCGATGTCGATAATGGCCACGTCGCCCTTGGTGTATTTGGCGGCTTCGGTGAACTCACCCTGATCATCCAGAGCAAAATCGAAAAACGCCGACAAGGCCTCGGAAAAACACTCGACTTGGGTGATATTGGCCTTGTCATCGCTGCCGAGCACTTCAACCGTGCCACCCGTGCCATTGAAGTTGGCAATGGTTGCCTGTTTGTTCTCAACGATCTGTGTGCCCTGATCAGAAAAATAATCGCGGAATGACAGCGTAACACCCAGATAGAGCGGCTTGTTCAGCAGCCTGGCTTTACGCAGGGCATGGGTGACCAGAACCCGATTTTCGACGGAGGCAGGATAGTTGGCGTTACGCAGGTTGATTGGCGAGCGCACTGACGTCTTGCAGGTATATTCGACTCCGTTTGCCTTGTAACGGTCTACGGTTTCCCCGCTATTGGAGCTGAGCCGGTCGGTACCGATGACGGTGGGAATCTTCAGCGTCTGAATCTGTCCCTCGTCATCAATCCAGGCCAGCTTGTGATCGGCATAACCATTGTCATCAACAACCAGAGTTACCTGTTCCATCCTGTCCCACCTCATCCATTGGTTATCAGCAGAGCGGTAGCTCGCGCTATGCATGAACGATCCTGAAAACCGGATTCATGCAAAAGGATTGCAGTATGCCAGCGTCCAGAGGAAGGTTAAATACTTAAGCAAGCCAGCCATCCGATCACTTGAAACGCTCGGCACTAGCGTAGGGCTACCGGCTAGGAAACCATCGGTCTGTGCCGAGGCAGGCCAAGCGAGATCGCTGCCGCTGCCAGCACAAAGGCACTGGAAACCCACAGACAGGCCTCCAGCCCATAGGCCTGATAGACCCAACCGGACAGCAGTGTGCCTATCAGCCGGCCCATCGCGTTGGACATATAATAAAAACCCACATCCAGGGATACCCCGTCGGACTGGGCATACGAGACGATGAGATAGCTGTGCAGAGACGAATTGACAGCAAACAGCACGCCGAACAACATCAGCCCGCCCAACAGGACCCACTGGGGCGACCAGCCGCTCGGCAAGGCGAGGGCAATTGCGGCAGGGATCAGCGCCAGGGCCGCCGCCCACCCAAAGGCAGCTCGGCCGCCGGGCACCTGTCCTGCTTTTTTGCCGGTAATGGCGGGCGCGACGGATTGAACGATACCGTAGCCAATAACCCAACTGGCCATAAAGCCGCCGACCATCCAGTAGTCCCAGCCGAACACGCTGCTCATGTAAACCGGCAAGGCGATGACGAACCATACATCCCGGGCGCCAAAGAGGAACATCCGCGCCGCCGATAGAATATTGATGCGTCGACTCTTGGAGAGCAGCTCGCGAAATTTCGGCCTGGCCTTGGCCTTTCCAAGATCACGTTTCAGCAGGAACAGGCTGCACAGCCACACCACGCCCAGTGCTAGCGCCATCGCCAGCACCGCACCGGTAAATCCCATGAGCGCCAGCAAGGCGCCACCGAGAAAAAACCCGACGCCCTTGAGCGCGTTTTTCGAGCCGGTCAGCAAGGCCACCCACTTGTACAGACCGCCCTGATCGCAGTCCGGCACCAGCAACTTGATCGAGCTTTTAGCGCTCATCTTGTTGAGATCTTTCGCCACACCTGACATGGCCTGCGCCGCCATCACCCAGACTACCGTAAGCCAGTCGCCAGGGACGGTGAGCATCAGCAGCGCCACGACCTGCAGCGCCAAGCCGATGTTCATGGTGCGATTCAACCCGATCAGCGCCCCCAGATAACCGCCCACCAGGTTGGTGACCACACCGAAGATTTCGTAGAACAGAAACAACGCCGCAATTTCCAGCGGTGTATATCCTAAGCTGTAAAAATGCAGCACCACCAGCATCCGCAGGGCGCCATCGGTCAGCGTAAACGCCCAATAGTTGCCCGTAACTACCAGGTATTGGCGCACCTCGGGGGAAAGCGTCGAAAGCGCGCCCATCGGTTTATCCTGCCTTGCCGACCATGAGTGCCAGCTCTACCGTACGGTTGGCGTAGCCCCATTCGTTGTCGTACCAGCTGTATAGCTTCACCTGCGTACCGTTAATCACCATTGTCGACAGCGCGTCAATAATGGATGAGCGCGGGTCTGTTCGGTAATCGATCGAGACGAGCGGACGCTCTTCATAGCCGAGAATATCCTTGAGCTCGCCCTCAGCGGCCGCCTTGAACCAGCCGTTCACCTGCTCGACAGTCGTCGGCTTTTCAACCTCGAAGACACAATCGGTCAATGACGCATTGGCGAGCGGGACGCGAATGGCGTGGCCGTTCAGCTTGCCACGCAGCTCTGGAAAGATTTCCGCGATGGCAGTGGCCGAGCCGGTGCTGGTTGGAATCAGGCTCATGCCACAGGCCCGGGCCCGGCGCAAATCCTTGTGTGGCTGGTCGAGAATGCTCTGGGAATTGGTCACGTCGTGGATGGTAGTGATCGAGCCGTGGCGGATGCCCAGGTTCTCGTGAATCACCTTCACCACCGGAGCCAGACAATTGGTAGTGCAGGACGCGGCGGTAACGATACGATGCCTGGCCGGATCAAACAGGTCATGGTTAACTCCCAGCACAACATTCAAGGCACCCGGCTCCTTGACCGGCGCGCTCACCACCACCCGCTTGACGCCCTGATCCAGATATCCCTGGAGCACCGCGACGGTCTTGTTCACACCGCTGGACTCGATGACCAGATCGCAGCCCGACCAGTCGGTATCACCAATGGTCCGGTTGGCGGTCAACCTGACGGCCTTGCCATCGATAATCAGGCTGTTTTTCCCAGCAGCCGCTTCGTGCCGCCAGCGGCCGTGAACAGAGTCGAAATTAAGCAGATGCGCATGGGTTTCGGCATCGCCAGATGGATCGTTGACCTGAACGAATTCAAAATTTTCCCAGCCCCAGGCGGCGCGCATAGCCAGTTTGCCAATACGTCCAAAACCGTTGATGCCTACCTTGATGGTCATATAATTGCCCTCGATAAAATGCCTGGGTCTGCTATTCAAGCAGGCCAGTGTGACAAGTATGGAAGCGAATCAGATATCGCGCTGATTGACCCGCCTTGACAGCTCTTCAGCCGACTCCTTGCGTTCGGAATACCGATCCACCAGATAGTCCGCATGCTCGCGGGTCAGCAAGGTGAACTTGACCAGTTCCTCCATCACATCCACTACCCGGTCGTAGTAGGACGATGGCTTCATCCGACCCGATTCGTCAAATTCAAGGAAGCTCTTGGGCACCGATGATTGATTGGGAATGGTCAGCATCCGCATCCAGCGCCCCAGCACCCGCAGCTGATTGACTACATTGAAGGATTGGGACCCACCACAGACCTGCATGACCGCAAGGGTCTTGCCCTGGGTCGGGCGCACCGCACCGATGGCCAGCGGCACCCAGTCGATCTGCGCCTTGAACACACCGGTCATTGCGCCGTGTCGTTCGGGCGAGCACCAGACCTGCCCCTCCGACCATTGCATCAGTTCGCGCAGCTCCTGCACTTTGGGGTGATCCTCGGGGGCGTCGTCAGGGAGCGGCAGGCCGGACGGATCGAACACCTGGGTGTCAGCCCCAAGGTGCTGCAACAGCCTTTCGGCTTCCAGGATAAGCAAGCGGCTATAGGAGCGCTCTCGAGTGGACCCGTACAGCAGCAAAATACGCGGAGGGTGGCGCAACTGTCCGGTGCGACCAAGGCGATCACTATCGGTCAGGGGCAGCAAATCAGAATGCAGGGCGGGTAAGCTATCGGCCATGAAGGTCTCCATTGAACAGGCTCAGCAGCAACTGACCTGACGCACCGGCCTGGCACCCATTGTCTCGAGTCGCTGCATGTCATCATGCAACCATCCACGTTGGGCCTCGAGGGTCGCTTGTAGAATTTCACGGACCCAGGCAGGCAGGTCACCACTCAAGCTGTAATAAATCCATTGCCCTTGCCGGCGGTGGTCAAGCAGGCCGCAATTGCGCAATTCAGCCAGATGTCGCGAGATCTTCGGTTGACTGGCCTGCAGCGCACAGGTCAGTTCGCAGACGCACAATTCTTCCTCACTGGCAATCAGCAGGGCAATGCGCGCCCTGGTATCGTCGGCGAGGCACCTGAACACCGCAGGGGGACTAAAACGAGACATGCGCGAAACCATTACAGTGGAACAGATAACCAATATATACGCAAAACCATATATATGGAATATCAGATATGCTTTACCTTAAAGCAGTAACAGGGTCGCCAGTCCGAGAAAGGCAAAGAAGCCGACCACATCGGTGACCGTGGTTAAAATGACACTCCCGGCCAGCGCAGGGTCTATGCCGAATCGCTTGAGCATCAGCGGAATCATCAACCCCGCCATCGCAGCGCACAGCAGGTTCAACAATATCGCCGCGCCGATAATGCCCCCGATCTGCCAGCTTCCAAACCAGAAAAAGGCGAGACCTGCCACCACTACTGCCCAGAGCACACCATTGAGCATGCCGATGCCCATCTCCTTGAGCAGCAGCACCCGGGCGTTTCCGCCTCCAACCTGCCCCAATGCCAAGCCTCGAATGACCAGCGTCAACGTCTGACTGCCGGCAATGCCGCCCATGCTGGCGACGATGGGCATGAGCACGGCCAGCGCCACGATCTGCTCCAGCGTGCCCTGAAACTGGCCGATAACCCAGGCGGCGAGAAAGGCGGTGATCAGGTTGATACCAAGCCATACCGAACGCCGCCGGGTGCTGGTCAGGATGGGCGCAAACATGTCCGCCTCATCGCTCAGGCCAGCCATGTTCATCAGTGCCCGTTCGGAGTCTTCGCGGATGATATCCATCACGTCATCGACCGTGATTCGACCAAGCAGCACGCCGTGCTCGTCGGTAACCGCGGCGGAAAGCATATCCAGGTCTTCGAATCGCCGCGCCACGTCATGGCTGGACATCTGCACATTGAGCGGCTGAAATTCCACATCCATGACCTCGCTCACCTTGGCCTCAGGCAGGCTGGTAACCAGGCGACTCAGGCGCATGACGCCCTGGTAACGGTTTTTCCGGTCAACCACCATCAGCTTGTCGGTGTGATCAGGCAGGTCTTCAAGCAGGCGCAGATAGCGCAAGATGGAACCGACGCGTACATCGGCCCGCACCGAAATATGGTCGGTGTTCATCAGGCCGCCGGCAGAATCCTCCGGGTAGGACAGCATGGACACCAGTTGGTCACGCTTGCGCACGTCCATCGACAGCAACAGTTGCCGACCACGCCCGCCAGGCAGCGCCTGGATCAGATCGACCAGATCGTCGACATCGAGTTTCCTCGCAGCGGCGACCAGATCCTCATCTTCCATTTCCAGAGCGAGCTTGGCGCGCACCTCCTCATGCAGATGCACGAGAATCTTGCCCGCTCTCTCGCTATCAAGCATGTCCCAGACCGCGCTGCGCTCGTCGGGTGGCAGGGCTTCCAGCAATCCGGCGGCCTTGGCCGCATGCATCCGCTTGAACATCTTGCCCAAACGCTTGAATTTGCCGCCTTCCAGTGCATCGCGGACGGCGGCGATCTGGCTAAACCGGGAGGGGCCATCATGATCCAGCCATTCAGCGTCGTCGTCGGCATCCGGTTCGCCCTGCAACGCAGCGCCCAGCAGCGGGTCGACATGGCGCAATACCGCCGCTTCTTCGTTGTCGGGAACTTGCTGCCATACCGCCTGGCGGCGCTCGGCGTCGAGCGCCTCCAGCAGGCTGGCAATCTTGCCGGGATGCATACCGCGCAGCAGCTTGCGCGCCTTTTTTTGCTTGCCGTGGGCGAGAGCATCCAGGATTCCGTCAAATTCGGTATGGATGGCGTCAGCCGGAAATTTGCTCATTCGTTGGTTGGCCTCAGCAATACGGGGACAGGTGCCAAGCAGCCCGAGGCGCGCTGACACGCCTGGACGAAAGGATGACGAGATAGTATCAGCTTACTAAGCAGAGCGGCGCGACAGAAGGGTCGATGGCCCAGGTGCTGTATCAAGCACCTGGGCACACCTGGACTCAACTTTCGTAGGCTTCTATTGGCGGGCAGGCGCAGAACAGGTTGCGATCACCATATACGTTATCGATACGGTTGACGCTCGGCCAGAACTTGTTGGCTGCTACCCAAGGCTGCGGGAATACCGCTTCCTGCCGCGAATAGCTGCGGTCCCATTCGCCAGTGATATCAGCCAACGTATGCGGCGCGTTGTGCAGCGGGTTATCGTCCGCCGTCCACTCGCCCTGCTCTACCCGACTGATTTCCGCGCGGATGGTCAACATCGCATCGATGAAACGGTCCAACTCGGCCTTGGATTCGCTTTCGGTGGGCTCGATCATCAGCGTGCCGGCGACCGGGAACGACATGGTTGGCGCATGGAAACCGAAATCCATCAGCCGCTTGGCAACGTCCTCTTCGGTGATGCCGGATATCGCCTTTAGCGGACGGATATCGATGATGCACTCATGGGCAACACGACCGTTACGGCCGCTGTACAGGATTGGATAGGCCTCGCCCAGGCGCTTGGCCAGATAGTTGGCGTTGAGAATTGCCACCTCGGTTGCCAGCCGCAAGCCTTGGGCGCCCATGAGCGCAATGTAGCTCCAACTGATCGGCAGGATGCTGGCACTGCCCCAGGGCGCGGCGCTGACAGCGCCATTCTCAGGGTCCGGTCCGTCCAGCGGCACCACGGGATGGTTGGCAACATAGGGTGCGAGATGGGATTTTACTCCTATCGGCCCCATGCCCGGCCCACCGCCACCATGGGGGATACAGAACGTCTTGTGCAGGTTCATGTGCGACACGTCCGCCCCGATATCCGCCGGGCGAGTCAGACCCACCTGCGCATTCAGGTTGGCACCATCCATGTACACCTGTCCGCCATGCTCATGAATGATCTGGCAGATATCCCGAATACCCTCCTCATATACCCCGTGGGTGGACGGGTAGGTGATCATCAAGCAAGACAGATTGTCCGCGTTATCGGCCGCCTTCTGACGCAGGTCGGCCACATCGACATTGCCAAAGTCATCGCACTTGACCAGTACCACGCGCATGCTCGCCATCATCGCCGAGGCTGGGTTGGTACCGTGCGCGGAGGTTGGAATAAGACAGATGTTCCGGTGCTCATCGCCATTAGCTTCGTGGTATTTGCGAATCGCCAGCAAGCCGGCGTATTCGCCCTGGGCGCCAGAGTTGGGTTGCATGCAGATCGCATCGAAACCGGTGATTGCGCGGAGCATGGTTTCCAGCTCGTCGATCATAACCTTGTAGCCTTGAGTCTGGGCCAGCGGCGCAAAAGGGTGAAGTTGACCAAACTCGGGCCAGGTGATCGGAATCATCTCGGTGGTCGCATTCAGCTTCATGGTGCAGGAGCCGAGCGGGATCATTGCGTGATTCAAAGCCAGATCCTTGTTTTCCAGCGACTTGATATAGCGCAGCATCTCGGTTTCCGAGTGATAGCTGTTGAATACCGGGTGGGTCAGAAAAGCGGACTGGCGGCGCAACGCGGCGGGCAGCCCAAGCTCGGCTCCTGCTACCTGGGCGTCAAACGACGCGATGTCGTGGGCGTTCCCGGAACCAGAGAAAACGGCTAGCAGACTCTCAACGGTAGCGCGGGTGCTGGTTTCGTCCAGGCTGATACCCAGCGTGTCCGCATCGATCAGGCGCAGGTTAATCCGGGTGCTCCGAGCCCTTTCCACGATAGCCGTGGCCTGCCCTTTCACATTGACTGTCAGCGTGTCGAAGAAGGCCTGGTTCTGGCGCACGATGCCGTCGGCTTCCAGGCCGGCGGCCAGAATCGCGGTAAGACGGTGCACTCGCTCAGCAATGACCTTGAGCCCTTCAGGGCCGTGATATACCGCATAAAAGCTGGCAATGTTGGCCAACAGCACCTGGGCAGTACAGATATTCGAGTTGGCCTTTTCGCGGCGGATATGCTGCTCGCGGGTCTGCAAAGCCATACGCAGCGCCCGGTTGCCGCGCGTATCGACGGATACACCAATCAGGCGGCCAGGCATGGCCCGCTTGTAGGCATCACGGGTAGCGAAAAAGGCAGCGTGCGGCCCGCCATAGCCCATGGGCACACCGAAGCGTTGCGCAGAACCGAATACCACATCCGCGCCAAGCTCACCGGGCGGGGTCAGCAGCACCAGACTGAGCAGGTCAGCCGACACGCAGGCCAGACCACCTTGCGCATGGACAATATCGATCAGCGGCTTGATGTCACGTATTTCTCCCCAGGTGTTGGGGTATTGAAACAGCGCACCGAACACGTCGTGCTCATCCAGGTTGGCAACATCGTCAGTCACCACATCGAAACCGAAGGCTTCGGCGCGGGTGCGCACGACCGAAATGGTCTGCGGATGGCAGTCGTGATCAATGAAAAACAGATTGCTCTTGCTCTTGGCCTGACGCTTTGCCAGCGCCATGGCTTCGGCCGCTGCGGTGGCTTCGTCAAGCAGCGAGGCGCTTGCCAGTTCCATGCCGGTCAGGTCGATCGATACCTGCTGAAAGTTCAGCAAGGCTTCCAGGCGACCCTGCGCAATCTCTGGCTGATACGGCGTGTAGGCGGTGTACCAACCTGGATTTTCCAGCACGTTGCGCAGAATCACCGTAGGCGTCAGCGTGCCGTGATAACCCATCCCGATGCAGGAAGTGTAAACCTCATTGCGACTGGCGACGCCCTTGAGGTAGCTCAGCACCTCAGCCTCACTGCGCGGACCGGCCATATCCAGCAGGTCGCTGCGCAGAATGCTGTTGGGCACGGTCTGGGTGATCAGCGCATCCAGCGATTCAACACCGAGCGTTTCCAGCATCGCCTGTTGTTCGGCCGCGTCGGGACCTATATGGCGGCGCAGAAAGGCGTCGGTCTGTTCCAGATCAGTGAGGCTCGAAGTATTACTCATGGGGTTACCTACAAAACAGTGTGAAATCGTTAATTGCTGTCGAGAATCCGTGTCTTCGAGAGGCTGCGGTGCTGGACACGCCGTGTATACATCCCTGTAGGCTCGGCTGCAGCATCCCTGCTGCAGACGGCCCAGCACCGCAGTCTCCCGCAAGACTCCCCGCCGCCGCGTCGACACCGCTAAAAACACAGATCGGTACCTCTGAGTTATGGGCGGGGTTGAGGGTCGCCTCTTCTGGACCGTCGGCGCCCAGGGACGAGCGCCGCCGAGCCACATGGATGCGCTTGAGCGTGTCCGGAAGAGGCGACCCTCAATCGCGCACGCACAGCCTCGACCCGGTCAGTGTTTTCCTGCACGAACTATCGCAACGCAAAAGCGCGAACATAAAATGTCAGATAGAAGCGCCGTAGGCATCAGCATCCATCAGCTTGTCCAGCTCGCTGCTGTCGGAGGGCTTGATCTTGAAGAACCAGGCGCCCTCGTAGGGTTCGCCATTGACCAGTTCAGGGGCATCGGAAAGAGCGCCGTTAACGGCAACCACTTCGCCGCTGATGGGCGCATAGATATCGGAAGCGGCCTTGACCGATTCAACCACGGCGCACTCTTCACCGGCAGAAACAGAGCGACCCACCTCGGGCAGCTCAACAAACACGACGTCGCCAAGCAGATCCTGGGCGTGGTCAGTAATGCCGACGGTAATGGTGCCGTCCGCTTCCTGACGGGACCATTCGTGGCTGGAAGCGTAACGCAGATCGGCAGGGATGTTACTCATTGGGGCTGTCCTCGAAGTTGGTAGAACTCAGTCAAATACTTTATTGCCGTTACGCACGAAGCTCGGCTTGATGACACGTACGTCAAGCAGTTTGCCGCGGATCTCTACCTTGGCCTTGTCGCCAGTGGCACGCGGCACGCGGGCGAGCGCGATGGACAGGCCCAGCGTTGGCGAAAAACTGCCGCTGGTGATCTCACCCTCGCCTACGCCCTCGACCACCACTTTCTGGTGGCCCCGCAGCACGGCGCGCTCGGACAGCACCAACCCGACCAGCTTAGGCTGATCGCCCGCTTCGCGCTGGGCTTCGAGGACCTTACGGCCGATGAAATCTCTTTCTGCCGGTTCCCAGGCGATGGTCCAGCCCATATTCGCAGCAAGGGGCGAAACGCTTTCATCCATGTCAGAGCCGTAGAGATTCATGCCGGCTTCAAGGCGCAGCGTATCGCGAGCACCCAGTCCACATGGCTTGCAACCGGCGTGTAGCAGAGCATCCCAGAAGGCGCCTGCCTGCTCGGCGGGCAATATAATTTCCAGACCGTCCTCGCCGGTATAGCCGGTACGAGCGATAAACCAGTCGCCCTCGGCAAGACCCTGAAAAGGCTTGAGATCATTGATCATGGCCGCCCGTGAATCGCTGACCACACCGGCCGTCAGATGGCGGGCTTGCGGACCCTGTACCGCGAGCATGGCGAGATCGGCGCGCTCGGTCAGCGTGACGGCAAATTCCTCAGCCTGCTTTTCCATCCATCTCAGGTCGTTCTCCCGCGTGGCGGCATTGACCACAACCCGGTAGCCGCCCGCAGTCAGATAGACGATCAGATCATCAATGACACCGCCCTGCTCATTGAGCATGCCGCTGTAAAGCGCCTTGCCGGCAACGGACAAGCGTCCCACGTCGTTGGCCAGCAGATACTGCAGGTACGCCTTGGCTTCGGTACCCACCACATCGACTACGGTCATGTGAGACACATCGAACATTCCCGCTTCGCGGCGGACCTGATGATGCTCATCCATCTGGGAGCCATAGTGCAACGGCATATCCCAGCCACCGAAATCGACCATTTTGGCACCGGCAGCGACGTGTTGATCGTACAGGGGGGTACGCGATCCCATTGATGTTCCTTACAGAAGGCTGATCAAAGGGTGGATTGTAGCTACAATTTCCCTGCCGTGCAGCCTTTGCCCCGAGTCGCTGATTAGCGGCGACCGGAACGGCGAATCAGCACGATCACCGGCAACAGGCCGACAACAACCAGCGTCAACGCTGGCAAAGAGGCGCGGGACCAGTCGCCCTCTGTGGTCAGGCCGAAAATGCGCACGGCCAGTGTGTCCCAGCCAAAGGGCCGCATCAGCAAGGTAGCCGGCATTTCCTTCAAGACATCGACGAATACCAGCAATCCGGCACTCAGAACACCCGGCAACAACAGGGGAAGATATACGCGCCAGAACACCGACCACCCGGACTGGCCCAGACTATGGGCGGCCTCTGGCAGGGAAGGCCTGATGCGCGCCAGCGACGTATCCAGCGGACCATAGGCTACCGCCATGAAACGAATAAGATAGGCCAGCAGCAGCGCAAAAAGGCTGCCGAGCAGGAGCGGGACGGGATTTTCCATACCAAACCAGCCCTGGAGCGGGATCAGCAACTGATTATCCAGATAGCTGAAAGCAAACATGATGCCTACCGCCAGTACCGAACCCGGTAATGCATAGCCCAGGTTGGCGACGGCCACCGCGCTGCGTACTTTGCGCATCGGCTGCAGCCTTCTGGCCAGCACCAGCATGATTGCCAGAGTAACGGTCATGCCGGCGGCGATGCCGCCCAGCAACAGGGTATTGCGTATCAGGCCCCAGTACCGGCTATCCAGATCATCGAGACCGCCATTCATCAGCCAGTAGATCAGCTGCGCGACGGGAATCAGAAACGCAACGGCCAGCACGGTCAGACAATAGACGCTGGCCAGCCACGCCTTTGGGCCCTTGAGACGATATAGCGCGCCATGACGTGGCCTGTCGGTGCCCGGAAATCGGCGACTGCCTTGGGCACGACGTTCCACGAACAGAGCCAGAAAAACGAACAGCAATAGCAGGCTGGCCAGCTGCGTGGCAGTTTGCAGGCTGTAGAATCCATACCAGGTCTTGTAAATCGCGGTGGTAAAAGTGTCGTAATTGAATACCGAAACGGCGCCAAAGTCGGCCAGGGTTTCCATTATTGCCAGCGCAGCCCCGGCCCCGATTGCTGGCCGCGCCATAGGCATGGCTACCCGCCGAAAACCTTGCCAGGGCGTATGCCCGAGGATGCGTGAGGCGTCCATCAAGCCTCTGCCCTGCGCCAGAAAGGCACTGCGCGCGAGCATGTAGACATAGGGATAGAAAACGAGCGTCAGCACCAGGATGACACCGCCGGTGGAGCGGATCGAAAAGAACAGACGAAAGTCGTCGCCAAACCAGCTTCGCAACAGGCTTTGCAGGGGACCGGCAAAATCCATCAGACCGATCATGACGAAGGCCAGAACATAGGCCGGAATCGCGAAGGGCAGCATCAATGCCCAATCAAACAGCCGCTTACCCGGAAACTCGCACAGGCTGGTCAGCCAGGCCAGGCTGACGCCGAGGATAATCACCCCCAAGCCGACTCCGAGCACCAGCATCACCGTATTGCCGATGAGCTGCATCATCTGGGTCTGCAACAGATGACCCCAGATACTCGCATCCACACTCTGCCAACTGAGCACCAGCACCAGCAAAGGCATCAGCACGAGTGTTGCCGACAGGTAAGTAACCAGCCGCCAGCGAGGCATATTGGGGACAGAACGATGGGGCACAGCCACTCCGGCGTTTATCTTTGCAAACTAACACGCCCGGCGCGGGGGCCGGGCGTGCAATACAACGGCAACATCAGAGCTTGCCGATAGTCTGGATTACTTCAGTTCCAGCCCATTTGATCCATCAACATGATGGCCTCAGGCTGGCGACGTCCAGCAACCTCAACGTTGATTGTGTCAGGCTTGAAGTCACCCCAGGCCTGCACTTCTTCGGAAGGCTTCACCGAATCATTGGCCGGGAATTCCTGGTTCACATCAGCGAAGATACGCTGCGCTTCGGGCGTGGTCAGCCACTCGAGGAATTTGATCGCTTCTTCAGGACTCTTGGCATGTTTGGTCACGCCTGCTCCGGAAATATTCACGTGCACGCCACGTCCGTCCTGGTTCGGCCAGAAAAGCTTCACTTTCAGATCGGGATTGTCTTTGGCCAGGCGGCCATAGTAGTAGGTGTTAACGATGCCCACGTCGCACTGGCCGGCATCGATAGACTGCAACAACGCGGTGTCATCTGAAAATACTGGCGCGGCCAGGTTGGCCATCCAGCCCTTGATCACTTCACCGGTCTCTTCCGCGCCTATGGACTCGATCATGGTGGCGACAAGCGACTGGTTGTAGACTTTCTTGGAGGTGCGCAGACATACGCGACCTTTCCAGCTGTCATCTGCCAGAGCTTCGTAGGTACTCAACTCTTCGGGATCAACGCGCTCAGTGGAATAGACGATGGTCCGGGCACGCAGGGACAGGCCGGTCCACTTGCCACTCTCGGCACGGTACTGGGCAGGGATATTTCCTTCGATGATGTCTGATTTTACTTCGCGGAAGAGATCCTGTTCTTCAGCCTGCCACAGGTTCCCCGCGTCGACCGTCATAAAGATATCGGCTGGCGTATTGGTCCCCTCCGCACGCAGACGGGCCATCAAAGGCGCTTCTTTGTCAGTGATGAAGTTGACCTTTACACCGGTCTTTTCCGTATACATATCAAAAACCGGCTGGATCAGGTGCTCCTGGCGAGAAGAGTAGACGACCAACTCCTTGGCTTGGGCAACACTGTTGTAAGCGGTCAACGCCAGACTGACGGCGACGATGGAACGTATGACAGACATGGCAACGCCTCTCGTTAGGAAACAGAGGCTAGATGATAATGTTTTACATTACCGTTAGCAACCGATCCCCGCTCCCTGCTCAGCCCTCGAACCGGGCTCGTGCCAGCGCAGGCAAATCGCCGGTCGGGCCCATGGCCCTGCGCATGATCCCAGCCTTCAGAAATCCCTGATCATCCAGCAAGCGCATCCCTGCGTTGCGCAACCAGCGAAGCGGCAGGGCGTCGGCATGAAAGAGCCGCTCGAAGCCTTCCATGGCCGCCATCATCGCCAGATTTGCCCCGATACGCCGGCGCTCATAGCGCTGCAGCACGGTCAGGCCGGCAAGGTCTTCGCCGCGCAACAAAGCCGCTTTCAAAACATCGGCAAGCTCTGCGGCGTCCAGCAATCCAAGATTCACTCCCTGCCCGGCCAGCGGGTGGATACTGTGTGCCGCGTCCCCGATCACCACCAGCCCCTGCATTGCATAATGCTTGGCGTGGCGCTGCCGTAGCGCAAAACAATGGCGCGCGTCTGTTGCCAATACCGCCCCCAGACGCCCCTCGAAAGCCTCATCGAGGCGCTGGATAAACGCTTGCTCATCCAGCGCCATCAACTCACTTGCGATTTCCGGCAGGACCGACCAGACGATTGAGCAGTAATGCGCCCCGTTCCGGTCAGGCAATGGCAGAAACGCCAACGGGCCGCTTGGCAGGAACCGCTGCCAGGCAGTGTCCTGGTGCATATTCTCGGTCTGGACGGTTGTCACCACAGCGTGGTGCAGATAATCCCATTCCCGCATCTCGAATCCGGCCAGTTCCCGTACACGCGATTGCGCGCCATCGGCAGCCACTATCAGAGGGGCATAAAGGCGCTTGCCGCTTTCCAGCACCAGACGCCACTCGGCCGACTCGCGCACCAACCCCTCGACCCGCTGACCACTGAATAGCGTTATCGAGGTCTGCTTCAGACTGTCGAGCAACGCCTGCTGGATATGATGGTTTTCGACGATATGTCCCAGCCGGCTTTCACTCAACGCAGCGGCGTCGAAACTGATCTCCCCTGTGCCTTCGGCATCCCACACGTGCATATGGCGGTAGGAGCAGCGCGACTGTTCGGGTATCTGTTGCCAAGCGCCGAGATTGTCCAGGATGGTCTCGGAAGCGGCACTCAAGGCACTGACTCGGGGGTCATAACCTGAAGCGGTCTCCGGGTTGCGTGCTGCCCTATCGAGCATGGCCGCATCGACCACGGCGATTCTCAACGCCGTGTCTGCCAGGGCTAGCGCCAACGTAGCGCCCACCATACCGGCTCCCACTATGATCAGATCGTATTGCTGCGCCACGAAAGTCTCCCGATAAATATTGCTGATGGTCAGAGACCCATGGCCTGACGTGCAAACAAACGCTTGGCGGACGGCACGATATCCAACCCAAGCAATCCCAGGTTGCGGCCCAGGGCCAGAAGCGGCTGCTGATTGCTGAATAGCCGGGTAAGCCGATCACTGAACGTCACGGTAAGCAACTGGTCAGCGCGCTGACGCTCAAGGTAATTCTGTAACACAGTCAGGTCGCCCAGCTGCCTGCCCTCCTCAAAGCCGTCAATCAGGGTATGGGCCAGGGCGAGCGTATCGCGGAGCGACAAGTTGAAACCCTGCCCCGCAATGGGATGCAGGCTGTGCGCGGCATTGCCCAGCACTACCAGATTGGCGCGAAGCTGCTCCTGCGCTTCGATCAGGTTCAGCGGATAACTGAAGCGTTCGCCAACTTTCTGCAAGGCGCCCATACGAAAACCAAAGGCTGCTTGCAACCGCTTCAGAAAAGCCGCATCAGGCAACGCGATTATTTCAGCAGCCTGGTTTTCAGGCACCGTCCAGACCAGGGCGCTGCGCCGCCCGGAAAGCGGCAGCAACGCCAGCGGCCCTGACTCGGTGAAGCGTTCATAGGCCACGAAATCATGGCCCGCTGCGCTGGTCACGTTGGCGATGATCGCCACCTGATGGTAGGGAGATATCTTGCGATGAATGCCCAATTGACCAAGCAGGCTGGAACGCCCCCCATCGGCGATTACCAGCAGGTTAGTGTCAAGTGTTTGATCACCCTGCGCTGACTGGAGCTCGATACGGTAGCCGCCCGGCCTGGGAACGGCCTTTATTACCTGTGCCGGAGCAATCCATTCCACCACCTCGTGATCCAGGGCTCCGATCAGCACATCGCCCAGCCAGGCGTTTTCGACCACGTATCCCAGAGCCGGAACACCTTCGCGCTTGGCGTCGATACGCGTTGAGCCGGGGTGGCCGCGATCAGAGACGTGTATCTGCCTGATCGGCTCGGCCCGACGCGACAGTTCCGTCCACAGACCCAGCCGCTCATAAAGATGCCGACTGCCGTGGGACAGTGCGGTTGAGCGGGCGTCATAGCTGGGCTGCCAACCCTCTTTAACTGGGGGACGCGCTTCGATCAAGCGTATCCGCCAGCCGGCCTCGCGTGCGCAGTTCTGCAGGGCCAGCGCCAGACTGGCACCGACCATGCCGCCACCTACAATGCTCAGCGTCGCGCTCAAGCAGCAGCTCCTGCGGATTCTCTTGCCTCGGCCATCAATGCCTCGATCAGCTCAGGATCCTTGGGCACACCAGAAGAAAGAATGTCGCAACCAGTGCGGGTGACCACCACGTCATCCTCGATACGGATGCCTATACCTCGCCACTTCTTCGCCACGCTATCGTCATCAGGCGAGATGTAGATGCCGGGTTCAACGGTCATCACCATGCCCTGCTCCAGCACGCGCCATTCGCCGCCCACTCGATAATCGCCTACATCGTGAACATCCATGCCCAGCCAGTGGCCGGCACGATGCATGTAAAAACGTTTGTATGACTCGCCAGCCATCAGTTCCTCCAGCTCACCCTTGAGCAGTCCCAGACCGAGCAGGCCCTGAGTAATGACGCGAACGGTGGCTTCGTGTGACTCATTCCAGTGGCGCCCGGGGGCTATGACCTTGAACGCGGCCTCCTGGGCAGCCAGCACGATATCGTAGATAGCCCGTTGCTCCGGGCTGAATCGCCCGTTGGCGGGAAAGGTCCGGGTGATATCACTGGCGTAACAGTCCAGCTCGCAGCCCGCATCGATCAGCACCAGATCCCCGTCGCGAATCTGCGCTGTATTTTCCGTGTAATGCAGAATGCAGCCATTTCGCCCTGCTGCAACGATCGAGGAATAAGCCGGCGAGCGGCTTCCATGTCGCATAAAGGTATAGTGCAGTTCGGCTTCGAGCTGATACTCATACTGGCCGGGCCGGCAGGTTTGCATGGCCCGCCGATGGGCCTGGGCCGAGATCTCTGCGGCGGCCTGCATGACCTTCAGTTCAGCGGCACTCTTGTACAGGCGCATGTCGTGCAGCAGATGGTCCAGCGCCAGAAACTCGTTTGGCGGCTGCGCGCCCAGGCGCGCCTTGCTGCGAATGGCCTTGATCCAGTTGGTCAACCGCAGGTCAAACTCCTGGTTGGCCCCCATCGCGTAATAAACCCTTTCCCGACCTTCGATCAGGCCTGGCAGGATGTCGTCCACATCATTAATGGGAAACGCATCGTCGGTCCCGTACTCACTGATCGCACCTTCCTGTCCTGCGCGGTAGCCATCCCACAGCTCGCGTTCCTTGTCCTTTTCCCTGCAGAACAACACGTACTCGCCATGTTCGCGACCCGGAATCAGTACGGCCACAGCCTCGGGCTCCGGAAAACCGGTCAGGTACTGGAAATCACTGTCCTGACGGTAGTTGTGCTCAACATCGCGATTGCGAATGTAGACCTGCGCAGCCGGCAAAATGGCAATACTGTTGGGCTCCATCTGAGCCATCAACGCCTTGCGCCGGCGCGCATATTCCTGCTTGGTGATTTGCATGCAGACCTCTTAATGCAGTGACGCGGGCGGTTGATCCTGATCTGAAGCTGGCTGGCATTCGCTGAAAACCATCAGCACGGCCATACGCACGTACTCAGTGACTTCCATGAAATCAACCTCGTTAGCCTCGGATTCGTCGAGATCGGTCTGTACCTGTGCAATTGCGGCGAAATCGCGCAGCACGCTGTCTGCTTCTTCGGTCAGCTCGCCGTCGCGCTCCACCAGGCCAAAGCCACCGAGAAACCCCTCACACCACTCGCCCAGGGCGTGGGTGCGCCTATCGATGGTAGCGCTGTCATCCGGCACCAGCAGGGTAATATCGAAGCCACTGCCGGCCAGTTGCGCCAAGGTGGCGTCATAGAGTTGAATCAGCATGACCTTGCCGGCCTCGGAAAGCGCATTGCGGCCGTCCAGCAACTCGGTCGCCAGGCTCAGCCAGGTGGTGTGATCAAGCCGGGTGCCGGCTGACAATCGCCCCACCAGATGGCCATGCATCTCGGAAGGAGCGCCCGCAGCGCCCTGATCATTGAACAATTCTGCGTAGCGGTCGAAATCAAATACGGCTGGCATTAATGCCATAGTCTATGGGCCTCACGGGAACAAAGCTGGAAGAATGTGTGCTGGTAGACGATATATCCTACCTACCTGCCGGACTTAGGGTTAATCTACTGCGCATGGGGTTAAGGGTCCAGTCAATCGACACGAAAGTGGCCGAGCTGGACGCTCCGCGCGGCAGATGCCCAACTAATTCCGCGTCCCAGCCGTGAGGTTTGACCCACCAGCGGGGCGCCTCTATAGTTGGCCAAAACCGGGAAGACAGAATGGCGCCAATGGACGAACCCGATATCAACATCCTCACCGATAAAGTTGCCCAGTTGATAGCCCTGTGCGATCAGCTTCAACAACAGAACAAGCACTTGGTTGCCCAGGAACGAAACTGGCGCGATGAGCGGATGCAATTAATTGAAAAGAACGATCTGGCACGTCAGAAGGTCGAAGCCATGATATTGCGTCTCAAATCCCTGGAGCACGATTCATGAGCCAACCTTTAACAGTCATTCTGCATATTCTCGACAAGGAATATCGCATCAGTTGCCCGCCTGAAGAACGAAACAATCTGGAGCAGGCCGCACGCCATCTTGACAACAAGATGCGCGATATCCGCAACAGCGGCAAAGTCATCGGCGTGGACCGCATTGCCGTGATGGCGGCGCTGAATATCAGTCATGAAATGCTGACCGGAAGCCACAAGCAGGATGTTGCGCTCAACGATCAGCAACGCCAGATAAGCGACCTGGTATCCCGCCTCGATCAGGCTCTGACCCGTCACCAGAACTGATCAACGGCATGAAATCGCGGTGATTCTTCTGTATAGTCGATTTTGTCCCTGGGATGTTTGCCAGTCGGTGATGTCCCTGAGCCGATACTCCTGTAGAAGGAGGCCACGCGCTGCTGTCAGTGTGCATGTCCGCAAGCCGGAAAGCCTGAGATGGCACCGTGTCCCCCACCTTGAACTTTCGGGTTCAAGGGCTAACCCGGCAGCGGCATTCCGGGGACTCATTTCATGACCGGCGATACACGAACTTCCCTCCGTCGTCGGTTACGTCAAGCCCGTAGGGCACTTTCCCCAGCGCAGCAACATCAAGCCAGTCGAAAGCTCTACCGGCAACTGGCACAACATCCCCTGTTTCTCCGCAGCCGGCACATCGCTTTTTACCTGGCCAACGATGGGGAAATCGACCCAGCGCTATTGATGGCGCATGCACGGCAGCTCGGCAAGCAGTGCTATCTGCCAGTGATCAGCGGCTGGCCGGCGGATCGCATGCACTTTCAGCAAATATTACCCGGCCAACACTGGGTCACCAACCGTTTCGGCATTCGCGAGCCCAGAGTATGCCGCAGTCGGCAGGTCAGACCCTGGCGCCTCTCCATGGTATTGATGCCGCTGGTGGGATTTGACACCGAAGGCAATCGACTGGGAATGGGCGGCGGCTTCTATGACCGCACCTTTGCTTATCGCCGATGGCGACCACGATGGCGCGGCGCGAAACTGGTCGGCCTGGCGCACAGCTGCCAGAAGGTGTCTGCCCTGCCGATCGCATCGTGGGACATACCACTGGACGGTATCATCAGCGATACGGAGCGGTTAATTTTCAGCGTGCCCCGCTAGGTCTGAGGCTACAGAAAACCCTGCGTGTACCCTGTAGTTACCACCCCAAGACCAAAAACAATCACAATAATCCACATCAAATCTGGCTTCCGACGCATGCTTGACCTCGCTGAAGCTGGCGTTCTTGTAGTTATATATTCGACGCTTTCCGTTTAGACTGGATATTCCATTCTGTCAAATCGGTCCGAGCACTATGCAGCACTGGTTGATGAAGTCCGAGCCAGACGCCTTCTCCATTGCGGACCTGGCTGCGGTCGATATCGCCCCCTGGGACGGGGTACGCAGTTATCAAGCGCGCAATCTGCTGGAGCAGATGGAGCCAGGCGACCTGTTCTTCTTTTACCATTCCAGCTGTCAGCCGCCAGGCCTCGTTGGCATTGGCGAAATAATCTGCTCGGCGTATTCCGACAGAACCGCTCTAGACCCGTTGAATGCCTATTACGACCCCAAGTCCAGCGAAGACCGGCTGCCCTGGCGGGTTGTCGATGTGCGGCACCGCGAGACCTTTGCTACGATACTCCCGTTGCATTCCATCAGAGAACTTCACGGCCTGGAGGATCTGGCTCTTCTCAAGCGAGGTAATCGCCTTTCGGTGATGCCTGTTACATCTAGACAGTGGGAAATCATGGCGAAAGCGGCCCGAGCGGAGTAGGCTCGCGGCTAGCGTTTCCTAGAGCAGAACGACGTCAACGGCATACTTCAAGGAATGAAAATGCTTGCCAGCTATGCAGCTTCCCATCCAGCAACCGCAAGGGGCATCATCGCCGGCCTGCTTGCCGTTCTGCTAGGCGGTATATTTTCTGGCTGGGAAGCGCTCGAAAATGCCGAAATCAATCAGACCAAGGCTCGCTTGCAGTTAGAAAGCGACGCGCTGGCCAGATTGATAGAAGCCCGTTTCGAAGACCAGGCGACAACGCTGCAACGTCTGGCTGACCGTTGGGAGTATCAACGCACCCGCCATGAAATATGGCGCGGGGATGTCGGCAATCTCCTAAAGGATTACAACAATTTTCAAGCTATCGAGTGGGTCGACCGGCACTACCGCATGCGCTGGATCGAACCGCTGGAGGGCAACGAGGAGGTGGTGGGGTTTACCTACCATCCGACCCATCCCAATTTCGACTTGCTCGTTCAAAGTCAGGAAGCCGGGCAGCCGCTGCTGAGTAGCAGTTTCGAGCTCCAGCAGGGCGGAAGCGGCCTAGCCTATTACGTACCACTCTACCGCCCAGGCTATGATGCCGACTATTTCGACGGTTTTCTGCTCGGTATTTTCCGCGTCGAAGTATTGGTCGCAGACCTCCTGCGGAATCTGCCCCAACAGCGTCTGAGCCTCGACTTTCTGGACGAGAACACAGTCGTTTTCAGCCGCCATACCGCCGACACGCTGCCCGACAGCTGGAGCGTACGCAGCAGCGTCCAGCTAGGCAACAACCATGGTTTCTCGATCATGGCGTACCCCACCCGCCAGTTACTCGCCAGCAGCACGACTGCGCTTCCGCTAATGGTACTGATCACCGGAGCGCTTGCTTCCCTTTCGCTGTGTTACGCCCTGTGGCTTGCGCTTATCAGCGCGCAGCGCCTGGAGGCACTGGGTTCCAGCAACCGCGCCCTGCAGAGCGAGTTCATCAGGCGTCAGGCGATAGAGACGAGCCTGCAACACAATCAGGCGCGGCTGAAGCTGATTCTGGACATGACCGATCACAGCCACGACGCGCTGTTCATTATCGGCCTGGCACCACTCGAACTGACCTACCTCAACCGTACCTGCTGGAGCGAATTGGGCTATACCGAGGAAGAACTGCGCAACATTACCGCTATCTCGCCGTCGGATATCATGCCGGAAGCAGCCACTTGGACAGTTGCACTGAAACAATTGGCAGAGCAGAAAAGCAGCACCATTTTCCAGCAGCAGGCGAGGACGCGTAGCGGCGAACTGATCCCGCTGGAAATCAGCGTCAAACACCTGCAACGTCACGGTCGCGACTACCTGATATGTGTCGGACGTAATAACAGCGAGCAGCTACGGGTTGCCGCCCGGCTGGAGCAGTTGTCACATCAGGACGGGCTGACCGGGCTGTTCAACCGACGCTACTTTGACCATACACTGACTAGCGAATGGCGCAGACTGCGCCGCCAGGAGCTGCCGCTGGGACTACTGATGGTCGACGCAGACCACTTCAAGGCCTACAACGATACGCTCGGACACCAGGCCGGCGATATGGCCCTGCAGATGCTTGCCGATGCGCTGAGTGATTGTCTGCTGCGCGAAGGGGACTGCGCCTGCCGCTATGGAGGCGAAGAGTTTGCCGTGATACTGCCCGGCGCCGATCTGAATCAGTGCCTTCAGGTAGCGCAGCGCCTGCACGAGGCGGTCGCCGAGATGAATATTTCCCACCCCGCTGCGGCAGCCGGTCGCCTGACCATCAGTATCGGCGCGGCGACAATCATTCCCGCAGCGGAATGGAGCCCCGCTGACTTACTGAAAATGGCAGACAGCGCGCTTTATCAAGCCAAGGCGCAAGGGCGCGATCGCACCAGCACGGACAGCCACCAGTTCTCATCCCAGGTATAGCTGATAAGCTGGATTGTCCGTCTCGTCCCAATACATGTAGCCAATCTCGTCCAGCGCTTCGGGCACCAGATACCGCTCAGCTTCGATCACTTCCAGGCCTACCACGACCCGACCGTAGGCTGCACCATGGTTGCGGTAATGGAACATGGAAATATTCCAGCGGCCGCCCAGCTTGTTGAGAAAGTTGAACAACGCGCCTGGCCGTTCAGGAAATTCGAAACGATAGACTACCTCGTCAGTCACTTTATCGGCATGCCCGCCGACCATATGCCTGACATGCAGCTTGGCCAACTCGTTGTCGGTCAGGTCCATTACCGGAAAGCCCTGCTCCTGAAGCCTGGCAACCAGCACATCACGGGGATCGGTTTCTGGGTGGGTCTGCACACCGACAAAAATGTGCGCCTGGGCGCTGTCGTGGTAACGGTAATTGAATTCGGTTATCGCCCGCTTGCCGATGGCCTGACAGAACGACTTGAAACTGCCCGGCTTCTCGGGAATGGTTACTGCCAGCAGCGCTTCGCGCTTTTCGCCGATTTCGGCACGTTCGGCCACGTGACGCAGCCGGTCGAAATTCACGTTGGCACCGGAATCGATGGCGATGAACACCTTGCCTGCGCAGCCTTCGCGCTCGACATACTTCTTGATACCGGCCACGCCAAGACAACCGGCAGGCTCACAGATCGAGCGGGTATCGTCGTAAATATCCTTGATGGCCGCGCACATTTCGTCGGTGGTGACGGTAATCACTTCATCCACGTAGTGCCGACAGATCTCGAAGGTGTGCTCGCCAATCTGCGCTACCGCCACACCATCGGCAAACAGCCCGACCTGACTTAGCACAACGCGCTCATTCGCTTCCATTGCTGCCTTGAGACAAGCCGACTCGGCAGGTTCTACGCCAATCACTTTGATGTCCGGACGTAGATATTTCACATAAGCGGCGATTCCTGCAATCAGTCCCCCGCCGCCAACCGGAACAAAAATGGCGTCCAGTTGGCCTTGGTGCTGACGCAAGATTTCCATGGCGACCGTACCCTGGCCGGCAATGGTGTCAGGGTCGTCATAGGGATGGATATAAACCAACCCCTTTTCCTTGATCAGCTTCTGCGAATAGGCCAATGCCTCATCAAAGGCATCGCCGTGCAGAACGACTTTCGCGCCCCGGGCGCGCACCGCGCGCACCTTGATCTCGGGCGTGGTACGCGGCATGACAATCGTCGCCTTCACGCCCAGATGCCGAGCGGCGTATGCCAGCCCCTGGGCATGGTTGCCGGCCGACGCCGTGACCACGCCACAGGCGCGCTGTTCGTCTGTCAGCAAAGCCAGCTTGTTGTAGGCGCCGCGGATCTTGAACGAAAAAACCGGCTGCAAGTCCTCACGCTTGAGCAAAACGGTATTGCCCAGACGTTCGGAAAGAAACGGCGAGGCGTGGATTGGCGTTTCTACCGCCACATCATAGACGCGCGAGCAAAGAATTTTCTTGACGTAGGATTCCAGCATCGGTTTTTTCAGCTTGTTCAGACGTTAATGCGCCAGTCTAGCGAATTGGCCAACCCCCGACTACACGCCAGCTGCCTTGAGGCCGTATAATCGCTCACCTGAATCGTAATCTTAAGGGGCCCTAGATGACCCAGGACGAACTCAAACAAGCGGTTGGCCAGGCAGCGGTGGATATTCTGCTGCCCAGCCTGGAAGACAAGAGCGTCATAGGCGTCGGCACCGGCTCCACCGCCAATTGCTTTATCGATGCTCTGGCCAGGCACAAGGGATTTTTCGACGGTGCAGTGGCCAGCTCCGAAGCCACGGCCGACCGCCTCAAACAGCACGGCATCCCGGTGTACGATCTGAACAGCGTAGCCAGCCTGGATTACTATGTGGATGGTGCGGACGAGGCCAACAAGCATCTCGAACTGATAAAGGGCGGTGGCGCAGCGCTGACGCGGGAAAAAATTGTCGCTGCGGTGGCTCGCACCTTTATCTGCATTGCCGATGCAAGCAAGCTGGTGGATACCCTTGGGGCCTTTCCCCTGCCGGTGGAAGTGATCCCCATGGCGCGCAGCCACGTAGCGAGGGAAATCGTAAAGCTGGGTGGCGATCCGGTTTATCGCGAGGGCTGCGTAACCGACAACGGCAACGTGATCCTCGATGTGCACAATATGCTGATCGTGGATCCGCGCGGCCTGGAAGAAAAACTCAACGCCATCGTTGGCGTGGTTTGCTGTGGTCTTTTTGCAGCACGCCCCGCAGATTTGCTATTGCTGGGGACGGCCGAGGGCGTCAAGACGCTCCGCAAAACTTGAACGCAAGCCGGCTCAGTCAACCGGCGTGAAGCGATAGAACAGATTCGGCTCACTGACCATATAAATCCGCTGCTGGGGGTCCATCGTCAAACCTTCGGCCTGCGGCACCGTCGAATCCAGGCCGCTCATACCCCGCCACAATCCTAGCAGGCTCACCGGTCGCTGTTGCTGGTCGTACTCCACAACCATGCGTGATTCATCACTGAGCAACAGGAAGTGTCCGCTTTCATTGTGGACGCTGACCGATGACAGATCGCTCATGAACAGCCTGTCGGATTCGGGCTGTTTCAGCTCGGTGATACCAACGTCCATTTCGCCATCGCCAGCGTTCACAAACCCGGTCACGGCCAGTACCCGCAACGGGTCCTTTTCCTTGACTACCAGCAAACGATTGCCCGCCTGGTCCCAAGCCACACCTTCCAGCCCCTGGTTGCCTTCGGCATCCACTCCCAGCGTCAGACTGGGAGCCTCAGCGGTGCCGATACGCTCGGCATCGTCCGGAATGTCCACCAGCACCAGTCGATGGGTCCGCTCTTCGGCAATGACGTACAGGTTGTCAGCGATATGAGCCAAGCCCTCCATATCATCAACCCCCTCAACTGCAATGGTGCGCAACAGCTCTCCCTCAAGGCTGATCTCGACAATCAGGGGCGTCCCGTTCACGACGCCAAATAAACTCTCACGTTGCGGATTGTAAGCCAGCGCGGAGAGGTTGTTATCTATCCCCTCCACCACGCGCGCCTGAATATCCGCCCGGTAACGGCTTAAATTGACCGCTTGGGCAGGCATAGCCTGGCGGTTCAGCTTCCATGAATGCCAGAGCAGTACGTCAAGCTGGAGTACACGCAGAACAATTACAAGCAGAACCAGGCAAAATCCTGCCAATATCAGAAAGCGTTTCAATCAAGAACCTCCTGTAAAGCTGGCATATACCTCTGACAATCGGTTTTCAGCTAAACCAATTGAACCCTTAACTCCGAACCTGCGTCGCCTGATCAAGCACGCCGGGGATGGACAGCTCCAGCTTGTCACCAGCATGCAGCACGCCGACACCTGCTGGCGTGCCAGTGATGACCACGTCGCCCGGCAGCAGGGTGAATACCCGCGCGATATGCCGTAACAGCGCCACCATCGGCGTAATCATCTCAGCACTCGAACCTTGCTGGCGAACCTCGCCATTGATCGTCAGACGCAGTGCAACATTGGTCAACGATAGCCGCTCAGGGTTCACGAAAGATGACATTGGGCAGGCCCCATCAAACGCCTTGGCACGCTCCCATGGGTGCGCCTTGGCCTTCAATTGATCCTGCAATTCACGCAACGTCAGATCCAAAGCCAGGCCAATGCCCACAATCGAGGCTTCAGCCTGCTCCGCGGTAACGTCGCCACTCAGCTTGTTACCTATCAGCAGGGCTATCTCAGTCTCATAATGGATTGGCCCCTGCGCGCTCGATAGTGAAATGTCCTCACTGAGAGGCACCACCGAAGTGGCCGGTTTGATGAACAGCAACGGCTCGGTGGGGACGGGATTGTTCAGTTCGCGGGCATGCTCAGCGTAATTGCGCCCTACGCAGACTACCTTGCCCATCGGCAGATTGACCGGAGTACCGTCGTCATACTGGTGCTGATAAGCCATCAACTAAACCTCACAGATGTAGGAAGCACGGCACTCTTGCATCAGGCCCCGCGCGGCTCAGGCAAATATCTTGCCTGGATTCATGATGCCATTCGGGTCGAACACTGCCTTGATCGACTTCATCACCGCAATTTCTGCTTCGCTGCGGCTGTACGTCAGGTAGTCCCGCTTGGTCATGCCCACGCCGTGCTCGGCCGAAATCGAGCCGTTGTATTTCTGCACAATTTCGAACACCCACTTGTTGACCGTCGCGCCGCGGGCAAAGAACTCGTCCTTGGATAAGCCTTCCGGCTTGAGGATGTTCAGGTGCAGATTGCCGTCGCCGATATGGCCGAACCAGACGATCTCGAAGTCAGGGTAGTGCTGGCCGACAATCGCGTCGATATCGTGCAGGAAAGCCGGCACCTTGCCGACGGTGACGGAAATATCGTTCTTGTAAGGAGTCCAGTGTGAAATGGTTTCCGAAATGAACTCGCGCAACTTCCACAGATTCTGCAATTGCTGATCGCTCTGGCTCATCACCCCGTCTACCACCCAGCCCTGCTCCACACAATATTCAAAGGTCTCCAACGCCTGGCTGGCAATATCCTCGCTGATGGCCTCGAATTCGAGCAGGGCATAGAACGGACAATCCGTTTCAAACGGCGCAGGAACGTCGCCACGAGCCATGATCTTGGCCATTGCCTTGTCGGAGAAAAATTCGAATGCGGTCAGATCCAGCTTGCCCTGAAATGCATGCAGTACCGGCATGATCGAATCGAAGTCCGGCGTACCGAGAACCATGGCGGTCAGGTTGCGCGGGGCGCGCTCCAGACGCATGGTCGCCTCGACCACGAAACCCAGCGTCCCTTCAGCGCCGATAAACAGTTGCCGCAGATCATACCCGGTGGCGTTCTTGATCAGGTCCTTGTTCAGCTCCAGCAGTTCGCCGGCACCAGTCACCACCTTCAGGCCGGCCACCCAATTACGGGTCATGCCGTAACGAATAACCTTGATGCCCCCCGCATTGGTCCCGATATTGCCGCCAATCTGGCTGGAACCGGCTGAAGCGAAGTCCACCGGGTAATACAGTCCCTTCTCTTCGGCAAACTGTTGTAACTGGGCGGTCACTACACCTGGCTGGCAGACAACACTACGGTCGAATTCGTTGAAATCGAGAATCTTGTTCATGTAGTCGAAGGAGACGACCACCTCACCGTTGGCTGCCACCGCAGCAGCCGACAGTCCGGTTCGACCGCCCGACGGCACCAACGCCAGCCTCTGCTCGTTGGCGAAACGCACCAGGGCCTGTACCTGCGCGATATCGCGCGGAAACACGATAGCCAGGGGGGCAGGCTCAAAATGCTTGGTCCAGTCCTTGCCCCAGACGGTCAGCGACTCGGCATCGGTGCGCACCTTGTCGGCGTCAACCAGCGTCTTGAGGGTTTCAATCACGGCTTGTGGGGTCATGGCGGCTCTCAAACGGAATTCATGCACTGCCTGAACACTTTTCATGCAGCGACAGGCATCAAAAAAAGGAGATTATGCTAGCATACGCGGCTTCCGGAACAGGACACTTCTGTCGAGCAATTACGGCAAAGTTTTCTTCGGTCCATCCTTTTTCAGCATGGCAGGTACTGACACATGGCTATAACCTCGCTGGACAAAAGCAAGATCAAGTTTCTGCTCCTCGAGGGCGTACACCAGACTGCAGTCGACACCTTGAAGGCAGCCGGCTACACCAATATCGAGTATCACGTCGGTTCGCTTCCGGAAGAGCAACTGAAAGAGTCAATTGCCGATGCCCATTTCGTCGGGATTCGCTCACGCACTCAACTGACCGAAGAGGTGTTCAGCCACGCCGGCAAGCTGATCGCCGTCGGCTGCTTCTGCATCGGCACCAACCAGGTAGATCTGGAAGCTGCCCGTGAACTGGGTATTGCGGTGTTCAACGCGCCCTATTCGAACACGCGTTCAGTCGCCGAACTGGTGCTGGCTGAAGCCATCCTGCTGCTGCGCGGCATTCCCGAAAAGAACGCTTCCTGCCACCGTGGTGGCTGGATCAAGAGCGCGACCAATTCCTACGAGATTCGGGGCAAGAAGCTGGGCATCATCGGTTATGGTTCGATCGGCACGCAGCTGTCAGTCCTGGCCGAAGGTCTGGGCATGCAAGTCATTTTCTATGACGTGGTCACCAAGCTGCCTCTGGGCAACGCTAGCCAGGTCGGCTCCCTGACCGAACTACTGGGCATGGCCGACATCGTTACCCTGCACGTGCCGGAAACAGCCGCTACCAAGTGGATGATGGGCGAGAACGAAATCCGTGCGATGAAAAAAGGCAGCATTCTGATCAACGCTGCCCGCGGCACCGTGGTCGATATCGACGCCCTGGCTGGCGCGTTGCGTGACAAGCACCTGAACGGCGCGGCCATCGACGTATTCCCGGTCGAGCCACGCTCCAACAATGAAGAGTTCATCAGCCCGCTACGCGAGTTCGACAACTGCCTTCTGACGCCGCATATCGGTGGATCTACGATGGAAGCGCAGGCCAATATCGGCCTGGAGGTCGCCGAAAAGCTGGTGCGTTATAGCGACAATGGCACCTCGATCACCTCCGTCAACTTCCCAGAAGTGGCGTTGCCGTCTCACCCCGGCATGCACCGTCTGCTGCACATTCACCAGAACGTGCCGGGCGTAATGAGCGAAATCAACTCACTGTTCGCCGCCAATAACATCAATATCTGCGGTCAGTTTCTGCAGACCAATGAAAAGGTTGGTTATGTGGTGATCGATGTGGATGCGGAAAATTCGGATCTGGCGCTTGAGAAGCTGCAGCACGTCAAGGGCACCATCCGCAGCCGCGTGCTGTTCTGATATACCTGGGTGGCGGAGCAATCCGCCACCCAGTGTTCGGCTCATCGAAACAACGGATTGTCCGGCCGACGCCTGAACCATCCAACCAGACTGGCCCGCTCCTTCCCCGCCTCAAGCACCTCGTGCAGTATTCGAGCGCTCATGAATACCGCCAGGGTCCCAGCCTTCGGTTCGATATCGACAATGCCTTCCCTCAAATGCAGACGCAGCTCACCGCCATCGCCGGGCTGCCATTGCTGATTCAGGTAAGCCACCACCGAGACTGTGCGCAGCGGACTATCCTTGAATCGATCAAGATGTCTGCTATAGCCCGCACCGGGGGGATAAAGGGCAAAATGGGTTTCGAAACTGTCCAGCCCCAGAAACAGCGCGCGATTAAGGGTCAGTTGCAGACCCTGCATTACAGCCAGATACTCATCCTGCGCGGCCTGCGGCGGGCAATCATCCAGCCAACGGGTATAGTCCCCACGAATTTGCGGAACCACTGCCAGATCAGCGCCACGTCCGATGGCTGCCGGAGTCAGCGCATCGCTTTGCCACAGCTGGCGGCACGCCTGACTCAAGCTCAAGGCCAACTCCGAGGATAGGGCGCCCGGTTGAACCGACCATCCTTTCGACGCAAGGTCATCGGCAATCCGCTCGAAGCAGTCAGCTACCGGCACAGGGAACTCGGGCATGTTTGCAAGACTCAAAAGGGCGCTCGCCGCTCCAGCCGGGCGGCCGGAGACGGAATATGCCAGAGGAACTGGCGTAGCGCATTGTAGCGATTCGTGGCCACTCGACAAGTACCGCAAAGCAGCTGACACTAAGCCAACTTTTCCACTCAAGAGGCATCGATGCGTCTTACCACTTTTCAGACCCTGATTCTTACCCTTCTCGCCACCTTGATACTGCATAGCGTGCCCGTCCAGGCTAACCCGACCGCCGAGCTGTATCAGGCGTCGGGGATGAACCAGCATCAGCAGCATTTCCAGTTTGCGCTGAAGGCGGCGCAACAGCGTTATGCCCAGCAATTGCCACCCAGCCTGTATGAAACACTGGTAAGCCACAGCAATCTGCGTTTCGATCCGCAGGGCATGCATGACCGCGCCCAGGCACGGCTTGCTCTGGCTTTGGGCGAGGCCGACCACCGTGAAGCGATTGAATTTTACGCTAGTGCGCTGGGGCGCAAGGTGGTCAGCGCCGAGACCCGGGCCACTTCCCCCGCTTCCATCGTGGCCATGCAACGCGGCCTCCCGGTTCCCGATATCAGCCCGGAGCGACGTCAACTTCTGGAACAACTGGGCGCACTGCTGCCAGCGCTGGATCTGGGCGTCGAGGTAAGTCTGGCCCTGGCCGGACTGGCCGCCCAGAGCGCCAACAGTTTCCTGGGCGGTCTGATGGAGATACCCCAGTCAGTCGTCACGGACCGAAGGGATACCCTGCGTGGACAAATGCGAGCAAACCTTCCGGATACGCTGGCTCATGTATATCGTGATCTTAGCGATGCGGAACTGTCTGAATTTCTCGCCTGGAGTGAGTCCGAACACGGCAAGCTGTACTACCGCGCAGTGGAACTGGCGGTACGCGACGCACTGAATCCTTGAAAACTCCCGGCTGCTGGCGCCCGGCGCGTCAGCAGCCTACTCAATAGCCCAACCGCTCGCTAAGCCAGTCCAGATACTGCTTGCGCATTGCCTTGCCTTCATTGGCCAGATGGTGGCGGGCCTTGGGAACATAAAGCAGATCAGGCGTATCGAATTTGTCCTGCAGGATGCGGATGTTGTGCTGCCAGTCAACCGTCCCATCCGCCTGACCCTGAACGATCAATGGACGATGTGGTGCCGGCGTGGCTGATTCGATCCGTGGAATCCATTTCTCCAGCGCCTGCACCCAGGCAACCGGTAATACCTGAGCCTGCAGCGGGTCGCGCTCGCGAATGAAATCCAGAAAATCCTGATCGTTGGAGTTATCGGTGAAGCGCCGGCCCAGCTGCTGGACGAAGCCACCCAACAGCTTCAGGCTCATTTGCGACATGCCCCACTGCCGAGGGCGCACCAGTGGCGCCATAAGAATGGTCTCGCCGGTTTGCGCGGGTAGCGGGCCATGCAGCAACCGGTCTATGAGAATCGCTCCGCCGGTGCTCTGCCCCATGAAATGCCAAGGGGCAGGCAGATTCCAGGCTTCAGCATGTTTGAGTACGCCATCCAGCGCTGCCTGGTAACGCAGGAAGCAATCAATGCTGGCCCGGTCGCCACTGGACAGGCCATGGCCTGGCAAGTCAAACGCCAGCACCGCCAGTTTGTGACCCAGGGCCCAGCGTATCAGATGTTTGTATAAGCCCATGTGGTCGTAGTAACCGTGCAGAATGAACAGCGTCCCGCGGGGCTTTACCGGACGCCATATCTGCACCGCCAGGTCGAAGCCATCCGCGTGAATCTTTCCCAGATGCTGGCTGACGTGTCGAGTGAAATCGACCCCATAATACTCCGCGTACTGAAGCGCTGCTTCATCGGAGGCTCGCCCCGGCTCCAGGTCCGGCAACCGCTCAATCAGCAAATCGAGAAAAGCCTGATCCATTACCATTCCATAACGTTACGTCTGACAACCCAGACAAGTATGCCGCCCGGAAACGGAACAGAATTCCATGTTCCAGGCATGATTTGCAACCGATCATCGTGTAATATGCTGCCTCTCCAAATTCCACAACCCGTGCCTATTCCAGCGGGTTGTCTGCAGAGTGAGGGTTTTCCATGACTGAACGCGTCCAAGTTGGTAGCTTGCAGGTTGCCAAGGTTCTCCACGACTTCATCAATCAGCAGGCTATTCCAGGGACCGGTCTTGAGGTCGATGCTTTCTGGTCCGGCCTTGAAAGATTGTTTACCGACCTGACTCCGCTCAACCAGGCCTTGCTGGCCAAGCGTGACGACTTCCAGACCCAGATCGATGCATGGCATCACAAACATGCAGGTCAGGCGCACGACGCCGCCGCTTACAAGGCATTTCTCCAGGAAATCGGCTACCTCCTGCCTGAACCTGACGATTTCCAGGCCACCACTGCCAACGTGGACGAAGAAATCGCCCGTATGGCCGGCCCGCAGCTGGTGGTGCCCGTCATGAACGCCCGTTTCGCACTCAACGCAGCCAATGCGCGTTGGGGCTCGCTGTATGATGCCCTTTACGGCACTGATGCCATCTCCGAGGCAGACGGCGCCAGTAAAGGCCCCGGTTACAACGAAATCCGCGGAAACAAGGTCATCGCCTTTGCGCGGGCATTCCTCGATCAGGCAGCACCCCTGGCCAAAGGTTCCCACGTCGACTCCATCGGCTACGTCATCAAAGACGGCAAGCTGGCGGTCAAACTGAGTGACGGCAGCCAAACCAATCTGGCGGACGCGGCGCAGTTTATCGGATTCCAGGGTCCAGCTGAATCACCCGAAGGTGTGTTGCTGAAGAATAACGGACTGCACTTCGAGATCCAGATCGATCCCACCAGCAACGTCGGCCAGACTGACGCAGCCGGTGTAAAGGACATCCTGATGGAGTCTGCCCTGACCACCATCATGGACTGCGAAGATTCCATCGCCGCAGTAGACGCCCAAGACAAGACCGTTGTCTACGGAAACTGGCTGGGCCTGATGAAAGGTGATCTCGCTGAGAACGTGGCCAAGGGCGGCAGTTCGTTCATGCGCACCATGAGCCCTGATCGCGACTACATCCAGGCGGACGGCTCCACGCTTACCCTGCACGGTCGCTCACTGCTGTTCATCCGCAATGTTGGCCACCTGATGACCAACAATGCCATCCTCGACAAGAGCGGCAACGAAGTGCCTGAGGGTATTCTGGATGGTGCGATCACCAGCCTGATCGCCCTGCACAACCTGAACGGCAATACTAGCCGCAGGAACACACGGACCGGTTCGGTCTACATCGTCAAACCGAAGATGCACGGCCCGGAAGAAGTCGCCTTCACCTCTGAAATGTTCAGCCGCATCGAGGATCTACTCGGCATGCAGCGCAATACCCTGAAAGTCGGCATCATGGATGAAGAGCGGCGCACCACCTTGAACCTGAAAGCTTGCATCAAGGCCGCCAGCGAGCGTGTGGCCTTCATCAATACCGGCTTCCTCGACCGCACCGGCGACGAAATCCACACCTCCATGGAAGCCGGCGCCGTCGTGCGCAAGGGTGAAATGAAGGCAGCCAAATGGATCGGCGCCTATGAAAACAACAACGTTGACGTAGGTCTGGCGACTGGCCTGAAAGGTCGCGCCCAGATCGGCAAAGGCATGTGGGCGATGCCTGACCTGATGGCAGCCATGCTCGAGCAGAAGATCGGCCATCCCATGGCTGGTGCCAACACGGCCTGGGTTCCCTCCCCAACTGCCGCCACTCTTCATGCGCTGCACTATCATCAGGTGAACGTCGCAGATCGCCAGACGGAACTGGCCAAGCGCACTGCCGCCTCCATTGACGACATCATGACCCTGCCACTGGCTCCCAGCACCAACTGGTCACCGCAAGAAGTGCAGCAGGAACTGGACAACAACGCCCAGGGCATTCTGGGTTACGTCGTACGCTGGATCGACCAGGGCGTCGGCTGCTCCAAGGTACCGGACATCAATGATGTGGGCTTGATGGAAGATCGCGCCACGCTGCGCATTTCCAGCCAGCACATTGCCAACTGGCTCCGCCATGGCGTATGCACTGAAGAGCAAGTCATGGAAACATTGAAGCGCATGGCAGCCGTCGTTGACCGTCAAAACGCCAACGATCCGGCCTACAAGCCGATGGCAACCAACTTCGACGACAGCATCGCTTTCCAGGCCGCCGTTGAATTGTGCATCGAAGGCACCAAGCAGCCAAACGGCTACACCGAGCCGGTCCTGCACCGTCGCCGTCGTGAGTTCAAGGCCAAGTACGCTTGTTGATCTGCGTTTTGTGGTAACAGAAAACCCGGCTTTAGCGCCGGGTTTTTTGGCCATAGGCACAGCAGGTAATTCTTCCTCCCCTCGTGCACCGGCTTTGCCGCCCCAATCCCCTTCCATGAGTCCCAACGCCAGTAGGGTAGAAGGGAAGCCCAGAATACTGCCAGAGGCCGACGGACTTCGATGGCGGCTGCTTCCATCGACTGTCGATTTTTGAAGGAAACTCTCATATGACACTTTTCTAGTGCATCCCGTGTTCCAACCATGGTTCCAAAAAGGGTGTTCAAATAGCGCTGATTATCAATTTTCCAAGGCTCTGATTGGCGGGTCTTGATAACTTTCGTCAATTGCTATTCCTGCTGCGCGTGCTTTATCCTCCAGCTCTTTGCGCTGCTGCTTATAATCTTCCAGGCGTCCAGGCAGGAGTTCTCTCCAGCGAGCCCTATCTTCTTCCTCAGTGAACCCCGAAAGCCAATAATCGCTCTCGGTTAAAAATTCCAATGTGATTAGATAGGTGGCTCTTTCTAGAGGGGCGCTGTCCAAATCCCTACGCCAAGCTTTAAGGTGTAAATATGCACCCTCTTTATAAAAATACCAATTATAGAAAGAGCCAAATTTAAGCCAACGTTCTAGATCGATTTTATGCCCGGGGTCGAGCCATGGATGACTCATTACGTAGCTGCCGAATACATCGTCCGGCGATGCAATTTTATTGCTCTCCGTGCCAGGTATTCGTGGATCAGAAGGAAAGTAATAATGCCTCCAATGAGCTTGCTTTATATTCTCGACCAGAGAATAAATGAAGTCACGGTACTCTTCGTGAAGGCTATTGCTAGGAATACTGCGTAGTATCAGGCTCAAGTTCTGAACCTCGCTTCCCCTTTCGCCATTGATTACAGTTGTAATATTCGTGACGTGTTCTAGGCGCAGTGGGGTATTACCGTGCTTCATCACAACTGTTGGAAGACTTGGTTCGGCGGCTCGACGTTCAATTTCATACCAGCACATATCGATATCTTTTAAACAGCTAGGTGTAAATTCAATAGGGCTTGATGCGAGAAGCTTTTTTATTGGTTCATTTAAGGTTATTTCCACGATAGGATGTTTAGCTGTCATGTTCGTACCTTCGCTATTATTTGTATCATTGCAGCCACTAAGAAAAAAGACCAGCAGAAGCCGGCAGGGCTTCACGCTAAGTTTCCCCAAAAAGACATAGTTAAAATGGCCTCTTCCATATATTTTCTCTGCTCACCCATCATTTTGTGGTACTGCATGCCGATTTTGGTAATGAATGTCATGCGGTCATCTTCTTCATACAAATTACCTTCGGTCATTTGCACTCTGAGCTCGGGTTTTTTTATATCGCATGCAGTGCTAAATGCGGCCACTCGAAGTGGCACAAAGGGTAGCCCCTCAGCTATGGCCTGGACATCTAACACCAATCTGAATGCGTAATCTTCATAGATCAATGGCTGCAGGATTTTTCGCTGCTCATGATCCGCGATATCCATAAGTGATTCGAGCTGGACAGATCTTCTAAGGGGACTGTCAGGCATGCCTTCTAATTTCTGTATTAATTTGAATGCTTTTGATATTTCAGCGGTAACCTGAAAGTTGTTGATAGTGAGCAGTGCCTCCCCCGCCCACGGTAAACTATCGATATTGACTTGCACTTGAGGTGCGCAAGTCCGCGCATTTCGTTCGGATGCGCACTCGTCGAATTGCTCCGGGTATTTGCTGTAGAACCAGTGCCACACGAAGATGTCCTGAAATAGCCATAAGTTGCCTTTACCCAGTGCATTCTTGCCGATTCTTAGGGGCGGTTGAGCTAAAAGGGGAGTGGCTAAGGTGAGGTAGGGCTCGCTGGGAATGAAATCCAGACCACATTTGACCTGTTTGCTAGCGAAAGCAGCTAGCCCCATCCAGTAGAAACGACCCTTGAGGTGTGGCTTGCCGCTCTCTTCCTGTTCCAGATAGAAGCGTGCATAGGTGGCCGCAATCCGCGCTGCGCGTGCGCCGAAATCCGCGACCAGTTCCTGTTTGGCAGCGCCAAAAAGAAAGCTGCGCTTTTCGACGCTAAGACGGTGAATCGCTTCTTCCTGACCCATGGACCACAACTGGTCGCATTCAAGCGCGGCCTCATGGACCGAACTGGCCTGATTATTGGTGGTAAACGTAGTGATGGGGCATATGCTCATTTATTTCGGCTCGTCTGGTAGTCATCTGCACCGTCCGGGACAGTCAATTCATCCCAGAGCAGATGGACTTCGGCGGTTTGCGCCGCATCGGTCCGTAGGCGTGGATGGCGCCCATCGACATCGCTTGTGGAAAGCTGCGGTGTGCTCTCATTGGGCAAGATGATGGCGGCTTTGACGCCTTTGATAGGCTTGCCATGGCGGGTCACGAATCTGATCTGCTCATCGAAACGTTCCGAGGTCCTGGCTTGCAGGTCGCCGCTGGAACGGGACTGGTCAGCGATCGTCGGAAGTACCGCTGGCAAAGAATTTATACCGCTTCCCTTGGCCGGTGCCCCGCCCGACTTTATCCTGATCGCCGGCCCGCTCAGCGTGACGCCACTCGGATCCAATTTAATAAAACTGCCGCCACCCCTTGCAGTTAATTCCATGCCAGCATCAATCACTACTTTGTCGCCGGCGTAGTAATGGATCTCGTCACCCGCTTCGACGAAGTAGCCTGCGCCGGTTTTCAGGTGCTGGGTGTTACCTACCGTCAAATGATCATTGGCCCTGGTTTCGGTCTTGCGCTCGCCGTGGATGGTGC
>DRFO01000019.1 GCA_011050525.1 Halopseudomonas xinjiangensis | reverse complement strand
GAGATGCCGAAGAGCTCCATACACGTTCTGACGCGCTATCGACACTGATCTTGGCAAATGTCCGGAAAATCGCCTCGCCCAAGAGCACTGGGCTTAGTCATCCAACATGCGAAAAGTGTTTTTACACACTCTGGGCCAAAAGCGGTCCTTCGCGATGTGTCTTAGAATACTTAGGGCGATTCAAGGAAAGATGGCGGTGTCCGTAGCTTATCCTCCACGTCATGGAAGACTACCATCCACCCTTTAGACACTTGGGTGCTATCGGCCAAAAGCGTATGACCTACAACGGACCTTCTCAGCCCTTCAGTTCAGACAGGTTGGCCGCCAAACGCATGCAAGAACACCAGTGCCTGCTTGCGTCTCAGATACCATTCCCGAGCATTCTGCCGTTAATGATTTTTCCATAAAGATTTACCCCATCATTGGCATGGTACTTGTCACGGGTTTTCTCGACCGAGCCGTCGATCAGGCGCGGGTCCTGTGGTCGCTCGTGGCTGTTCATAAAGGCAGCCACGTTCCAGGCCTCCTCGTCTGACAGGGTGCCACCCTTGCCAAGTGGCATGTTTTCCTTGATAAACGCTGCGGCCGTATTTATCCGATGCATGCCTGCTCCCCAGTTGAACGAGTCCGCCCCCCAGAGTGGTGGGAACACGTAAGTTTCCCCCGACTTCTGTCCCTCACCGTTGGAACCATGACAGACGGCGCACTGTGCGTCATAAACCTGCTCACCCTTTGCCAGGTCATATCCGCCCTCGGGTTGAGGAACCTCGGGATAGGCCCGGCCCGGCAGCTCTTGCCCCGTCGGTGCTCCGGTTGCAAGCCAGTAGGAATAGGCTGTAAGCGCGGCGATAACTGGGCCGTCAGCCTCGGGGGCCTCGCCGTTCATACTGAACTGGAAGCAGCCCTGGAGGCGCTCGGCATAACTGTTAACCTTGTCGTTCTTCTTTCGGTACGCCGGATACATGGTATAGGCGGCCCAAAGCGGTGCGGAGTTGGCTTTCCGACCTTGTTCGAGATGACAGTTCGCACAGGCCAGGCCGTTGCCAACATAATCGGACGCATGCTTCTTGGTATCGACAAATATGGCGCGCCCTTGCTGAACCAGCTTTCCGTAGGCGTTGTCAGGCAGCTCGCTTTCCCGGGGCGGCTGAAAGTACCGGCTGCTGGCTGGGTCACCGGCACCGGTAAGGATCTGCGACTGATCTTCCATAACGATCTCGTCCGCCAACACAGGGAAGGTCAATACAGTTAGTAGCAATACGCTTTTCCGCGGCTTCATTTAGCTGCTCCTGTGTCGGTCAGACCCGCGAAATACACCGAGACGGCATTGATCTCCTCCTCTGTCAGGCTCCGTGCAATGTGCCCCATCAAATCGTTCGGATCATTGTTACGGCTGCCCTGGCGCCAGGCAGTTAGCTGCGAGGCCAGATACTGCGCGGATTGCCCAGCTAGTGGTGGAAACGCGTCGCCGACTCCTTGCCCGCTGGGACCGTGGCAGGCGACACACTCTGGGATATTGCGAGCCCAGGCGCCGCGCAGGGCGAGTGCCTCGCCAGGCCCATCGGGCAAAGCGGTACGGTCGACTCGCTCGACATGCGGAGGCGGCTTGCTAGCCAACATAGTTGTGACAGCGTCGGCTTCGTTGGCGCTCAAGGCCGCGGCAATAGGTTGCATAATCGGGTTGGCGCGAGCGCCGGACCTGAAATCCGCCAGCTGCTTACGCATGTACTCGGCTGACAGGCCTGCGAGGCGGGGGAAGCCGGCAGCGGCCATTCCTTCGCCCTGGGCTCCGTGACAGAAAGCACATGCCACGGCAGCAGGGTTGGCCCCGCCTTTGTCATAGACGGTCATTGGGTCTACAGTCTGCGCGGACACGGAAACCGCGAGGAAAAGCCCGGCCAAAGGCCAGAGGGGCGCTTTCATGTAGCCTCCGTATACGACTGTTGTAAGCAACGGCGCTGCTGGTTGATCTTTATCGATCTAGCCTTTGGACAACGGCCCCATAATCTCATTCAATGCATCAGGCCGAGGCGCGCCTTGATGTTGCTGCAATCGGCCGTCGTCGTCCAGGTAATAAATTGCTGGCGTAGCCGAGGCACCCATTTCGCTCATCAGGGTGAGATTCGCCTCTAGCCGCTGATTCACAGTTGGCGAGATTCGCTCGATCGGTTTGAGCTGGCTCGCTTTGCCGGCTTCTTCGTGCACATTGAGGGCCGCCTCAGGATCCTTGGCGACCAGCAAGGCGGCAGCTTTACCTGCGCTGTCAGGCATGAGCATGCCAACCATCACGTGACGGACCTGGACGGTACCTGACTCGACCCAGGGCCGCGCCTGCTTCCAGAACATATTGCAATATGGGCAGTTTGGATCGGAAAACATGTAAACGATCCTGGCAGCGTCATCGCTACCATCTGCGATCCAGCTGCTCTGTTCGAGCCGCTGCCACATTTCCTTCCCCAGCGGCTCATAGACGAGACGTTCCAGGGGTTCCTGGCTGAGATTTTCGCCTTGCGCGTCCAGTAGATTGCCGACCAGCACATGTTCGCCATCCTCAGTGAGATATAGGGCCAACCCTTGCCCATTGAACCGAGCGGCGTAGCCTTGCAATCCGGAGGGCGCGTCGAATGCGTCAACGATCTGTACCCCTTTTGATTGCACAGCTTCGATAGCGGCCGGCCACTGTTCTCCAATTGCGTGCGATGCGGGAAAAAGCGACAGAGCGCAACACAAAGCGGACATGGGGTATATCTTGATCATTCATTATTCTCCTTCAGTTTATGTAACTCACGCGCCAAGCTGGCACGCGATAGCTCTCCGAGGTGACTGGCGACCTGGCGTCCCTCAGCATCATAAAAAAGCGTTGTCGGCAGCGCGGCCGAGCCGATCTTCTGGCCCAACTGCCCTCCGGTATCGAGCAGTACGTTCTCCAGCCCCAGCCCTTGCGAAGCCAGAAATTCCCCTATGACGCCCGCGCCTTCGCCCTGATTGACGAACAGAAATGTCAGATCGGTTTCGTTGCGCTGCGCTTCAGCCAGTACCGGCATCTCCCTGCGGCACGGTGGGCACCAGGTCGCCCAGAGATTGATTACCAGCGGCTTGCCTAGATAGTTGTCCAGCTCGACAGGCACACCCTGGTTATCGCGTAACGCCAGTTCCGGCAACCGCGTGCCCTGCTCAAAGGCATGGAGGACGAAGCTGCTGAAACCCCAGACCAGCACACCCACCGCCATGGCCGACCCCAGCGGGGTGCGAAGGGTCTGCTCGCGCCAGGCCATCCAGGCACCCAGCGCGATCGCGGCAATCACCCCAGGCCAGGCGATAAAGCCGCCATCGCGGATATCGATCACGCCCCAAAGGTCGTCCCGAAAATGATCGAAATAGACGATAACGAAGGCCAGGCGGGCGACCAGCAGCGCCGCTATCAGCAACTTGAACAACTGCGCCTCAGGGTTGAGCTTGCTGCGCCGGCCAACCCACCAGCCGGTCAAGGTGGCGAGCAGCAGGCTCACCATCAATATTATGTGTGGCACCGCCAGCGCGAACGGGCCTATATTCATCGTCAACATCAGCCCCGCTCCATTGTTTCATTCCAGTTGGCCATAAATTGTTTGGCATCCACCTCTCCCGTGATGCGCTGCGAGCGGCGTTCGACGCCGTCCGGACCGATCCAGAGTAACGTTGGCGGCCCCATCACCTGATAGCGACTCAACAGCTCCCGAGAGGCGGCGTTGGTGACTGTGACGTCGGGCCGCAGGATGCGCACGTCTTTCAGAGCCGCTTGCACCTCGGCATTACCGAACACTTCTCGCTCCATCACCTTGCAGGACACGCACCAGTCAGCGTAGTAGTCAACCAGCACCCATTGGCCGGCCGCTTTGGCGGTGGCGAGTTCATTATCGAGCACGGCCGGCTCACTGAAACCGACATACCCTTCGTTCACCTCGCTGGCCTGAACGGTTGCCACACCGGCGCTGAATATCGCCAGTGGACGCAATGGATCGTGCGCGCCGCCGGCAGCGCCCAGTAGCATGGCTATCCCCCAGATGCCTGTCAGCGATGCGACGGCTCTGCTCAACGCCTGATATTTATGCAGCTCATGCGCCAGTTGCAGCAGCGCGCTGGCCAACACCACCAACAATGCTCCCCAGAGCCCTACCCATAACGAGTCAGATAGCAGCGGCCGCAGTACATAGAGCGCTGCGATCAGAAACAGGAAGCCGAAAGACACCTTGACGCGGTCCATCCAGGCGCCCGGTTTGGGCAGAAAGCGGTTGCCCAGCGTGACGAGCAGCACCAGCGGCGTGCCTATACCCAGCCCCAGCGCGAACAACACCAGGCCGCCTTGTACAGCGTTGCCGCTTTGCGCGATATATAAAAGCGCCGCAGCCAGGGGCGCGGTCATGCAGGGTCCGACCAGCAAGCCGGAGAGCACGCCCAGCACACTAGCACCCGCGAGGCTGCCGCCTTTGCGCTTGCGCCCGGCATTCTCTAGGCGGTCGCGCAGGCCAGCCGGCAGTTGCAACTCGAAAAAGCCGAACATCGGCAGGGACAGCAATATGAACAGCCCGGCAAAGCTCGCGATCAACCAGGGCTGCATCAACAAACCCTGCAGGTTGGCGCCAAGCAGTGCGGCTACAACGCCGAGCGCGGCATATACCAGCGCCATGCTGACCACATACGCAATCGCCAGGGCAATGCCGCGCCGCGGCGTCGCCCCGCTCCCCACAACAATCCCCGCAAGAATTGGCAGCATCGGCAGCGAGCAGGGTGCAAAAGCCAGCAACAGGCCCAGACCGAAGAAAACCAGCAGGCTCAGCCACAACGCCTGTTGCTGCAAGCCGCTGACAAGGGCTTCGTCACCAGCTTGGACCGAGCCAGACGCAATCGAAGGCCCGGCGCCTTCCATAGTGAGCTGCTTGGACTGCGGCGGGTAGCACAAGCCTGCATCCGCACAACCCTGCCAGCCCAATTCAATAGAGCCGGCGGCCGTTTGCGGAATGAGTACTTCCAAACTGCCCCGGTAGATTTGTGAATCGCCAAAAAACTCATCGGTGTAGGGCTCGCCCGACGGCAAAGACGGCTGAAAATCCGCGTCCAGGCCGCCAAAGCTCAGGCGCTCCTGATAGAGGTAATACCCCGGCGCGATATCCCACCGAACCAGCGTACCGCCCTCATCCTGCGGCTCGATATGCAGCTCAAATGCCTGATCTACAGGCAGAAAATTGTCCTGCAGCCCGCCGCTTGAAAATAGTGAGGCGTTGGCTGTTTGCAGCAGCCAGAGACATGAGACCAGTAAGAAAACAATCGCGCGCATAAACCCCACCTATTGAACAGTCCGGAGGAGCATGGCGACCCGGGATTAACGGATGATTAACAGCGGCGGGCCAACGTCATATGCGCGCAGGCCTGCTGTGGAGAACCAAGGCCGTACGCACCGGTGCTATGCTCATAACGCTCCGTTAATCATGGCGGAGGACAATTCCCTAACACTTTGAACGAATCAGTCCCATGCACGTACTGCTCACCGAAGACAATGCACTCATTGCCAGCGGCGTCACCGCCGGACTTGAAGCCCAGGGCTTTGTGGTGACGCATGCCGCCACGGCTGCCCATGCTGACGCCACGCTGCGCAACACAAAGGTCGACGTAATGATTCTCGATCTCGGGTTGCCTGATGAAGACGGCTTGCAGCTTCTGCAGCGCTTGCGCCGACGCGGTGTTGAGCTGCCGGTGTTGATTCTGACCGCCCGGGATGCGGTAACCGAGCGCGTCGCGGGATTGCAGGCCGGGGCTGATGATTACCTGATTAAACCCTTCGACCTGCGCGAACTGGCTGCGCGCCTGCACACCTTGCTGCGCCGCGTCGCAGGGCGTAGTAGCCACCTGATCGAGCATGGCCCGCTCACTTATGATCCGGCAGCCTGCACAGCCACCTTCAACGGCGAATCAATTGAGCTTTCGCGCCGCGAGCAGGCGCTTTTGCAGGCGTTGCTACAGAACCCCGGACGGGTGCTCTCAGCCGAGCGGCTCAAGGACGCTGTGTACGGCTTAAGTGACGAGGTCGAGAGCAATGCATTGAACGTGCATATCCATCACCTGCGCCGCAAGCTGGGCGGCGGTATTGTCGAGACCGTACGTGGCCTCGGTTATCGCCTGGGTCCGGCGGGGCATTCACCGGATCATTTCGACTCATGAGTCTGCGGCTGCGGTTGGTCATTACGCTGGGCTCGGCCTTCGTGTTGTTATGGAGCCTGGCGGCGGCCTGGATGCTGTTCGATGTGCGCAATCAACTGATGCTGTCGCTCGATCAGCGGCTGGCTGCCTCCGCTCGCATGGTCGCCGGATTGCTGGTCCAGCTGCCCCAACCCGAACTGACCGGAAGCGGGGTAACCAGACTGCGCGCCGAACAACTGGGCATAGAAGACGGCCTCGCCTGCCAGGTTAGCTCACTGCGCGGTGAGGTGATTGCACGCAGCCACTCGACACCTGAAGCCGTGCTCGACGCTCAGCAGACGGGCTTTCGTGATCAGATGGTCAGCGATACGGCCTGGCGCAGCTTTACGCTGGTACACAACGGCATGCGTATAACCACTGCAGACCGGCTAGACGAACGCGCGACCCTCCAGCGCTCGGTGCTGCTTGCCGCTGCCGTTCCGGTTCTGTTTGCCTTGTTGGGGAGTTTGGTCGCGCTGTGGTTCGGCGTGAGCAGTGGGCTCGCGCCCTTGCTGCGGATTCGCACCGCACTGGCCGAGCGCAGCGCCGATTCGGTGGAACCGCTGCGCATCGAGCCGCTGCCCGCCGAGCTGGCCCCGTTGGTTGAAACGCAGAACCAGTTGTTCCAGCGCTTCGCTCAGACCATCGAACGCGAACGCCGCCTGACCGATGACGCCGCCCACGAATTGCGCAGCCCGCTTACGGCTATCAAGACCCATTTGCAGGTAGCCTTGATGACCACCGGGGATCGCTCTCGGCAGGCCTTGATGCATGCCGAGAGCGGTGCCGATCGCATGCACCGGACCCTTGAACAATTATTGATGTTGGCGCGTGTCGAGGGGCGGGTGTCGTTTGATGACGGGTTGCGCTGCGAGGCGCTAGATGTTGTCCAAACCGCTCTCGCGGATGCCAATCAGCAACCAGGCGCGCCTGTTCGGCTCGTGGTTTCTGACCAGGCTCGAGGCAGATCTATTGCGATGCCGCCGGTACTGGCGATTGCGGCGTTGCGCAATCTGCTGGAGAACGCCCGTCGCCATACCCATGTCGGCACCAGTGTAGAAATGAGCCTCTCATCGCCCAACGCCGACCAGGTCTGCTTCGAGATCCGGGATTACGGACCGGGCATCTCTGCTGACATGATCGACGAGATTACCGAGCGCTTCTGGCGAAACAGCGGTGGCGACGGTAGCGGGCTCGGTTTGTCAATCGTCAAAGCTATCGCCGAACGCTTTGATTGCCAACTGTGCTTCGATTCACTCGATGATGGCTTGCAAGTTCAGCTCATCGTGAGGCTCCTGCCGGCTGACGATTGGAGCATGAACGAATGATTCATACGCGGGTCCATTGAAAGAGTGTGACCAACCGAGGAGATAGCAATGCTTGTTTTCGAGCGCGTGTATACCGAGGGGTTAGCCCAGCTTTCCTATGTTGTGGGCGACAGCAAGGCAGCTATCGCTGCGGTCATCGATCCCCGACGGGATATCGATATTTACCTGAACATGGCGCGAGCGCATGGTCTCAGGATCGCCTATGTGATTGAAACTCACATCCATGCGGATTTCGTTTCTGGCGCTCAAGCTCTGGCGGAGCAGACCGGCGCCGAGCTCATCGGTGGCCGCTCGGACGCCTATGATTTCAAGCTGCGTCAGGTCGAGGGTGAGGAAATTCTCCAACTAGGCCAGGTGCGTCTCCAGGTAATGCATTCGCCAGGACATACCCCTGAGCACATCTCTCTGCTTCTGTTCGACAATCAGCAAGGTGATGAGCCGTTCGCCCTGTTCACCGGTGACACCCTGTTCAACCTTGACGTCGGTCGGCCCGACCTGCTCGGCGACGGCAGCGAGCAGAAGCTGGCTGCGCAGCTATTTGACACTCTGATGAATCGCTATGTGCCGCTCGGCGAGCGGGTTGAGGTATACCCTTGCCATGGAGCCGGTTCAGCCTGTGGCAAGTCCATCGGCGACCGGCAGCACTCCACGCTTGGCAACGAACTATTGTTCAACCCGGCACTGCGCGAAACACGTAGCGAGGAGGAGTTTGTCGACTGGCTACTCAAGGGCATGCCGGAACCGCCGCGACACTACGCGCGATTAAAAAAGGTCAACGCCAGGCGAGCCAAAATGGTGGGCCTGCCCCTTCCCCCACCACTGTCGCCGCAAGCGTTTCAAAATCTCGCTGGAGAGGGGGACATTCAGATCGTCGATATCCGCTCGATCCTGGCATTTGGAGGCGGTCATGTGCCAGGCGCCATCAACATTGCCCTTCGCAACGAGTTCATCAACTGGGCCGGCTGGATGCTTTCCGCCGAACGCCCCATCCTGTTGGTGGGTGAGTCAGCTGACGATATCCACCAAGCCGTGACTCAGCTCTATCGGATAGGCCTGGATGATATTCGCGGCTATCTGCGAAATGGCATGACGGATTGGCAGAACGCGGCGCTACCGCTCGCGTCTGTTGGAGAGTGGACAGTGCATGAGCTTGATCGCCGACGAAACGATTCAGACGTGCTTGTGCTCGACGTACGCAGCCCTGCGGAATTCAAGGGAGGCCATGTTCCGGGCGCTCAACATGCTTATGTCGCGCATTTAGACTCCTCCCTCAGCGAACTGGACTCAGACAAAACGATCGCAACGTACTGCGGTTCTGGGTACCGAGCATCCATCGCAGCAAGCATCCTGAAAAGGAGTGGATTTGAGAAAGTAGTTAACGTGCCTGGTTCGTGGGCAGCATGGAAGGCGGCAGACCTACCGGTGGAATGACACTCCCGATACAAACCACGAGGAAACGAAGCATGCTATCAGCAGCCACCCGACCGAAAACAGCGAGTCAACATCTGTCTAATTGCGGAAAACATCTTGCACAGCAGAAAAATAAGACTCTAGGCCTAGCGGCCATGGTGATAGTTTCCGGGTGTACCGGTTTTGGCCCGGTCAGTTCATCAACTGAACCCGCCGGGATGGCGGAGTCCACCAAAACTGAAGTGTTGGAGGCAGGTGCCGCCATGCTTCAAACAGATTCGCCGCTGGAACCCATGAATGTCTATCTGGTCGGTTTCCATCCTATGAAAGACGACCCATCTCATCAAATGGAAGCTCATCATTTTTGCACCCAAGTTAACGAAGATTTTGCGCAATGTGCTTTATTTGATGGCAATACGCAAAATGCAAATCTTAACGGTATCGAGTACATCATCTCCGAGCGTCTATTTGAGCGGTTTCCTGCCGCCGAAAAGCAGTACTGGCATCCGCACAATGGCGAAATCCTATCCGGACAACTGGTTGCGCCTGGGTTGCCGGAGCAAGCTGATCACGCTCTGATGAAGAGCAAGATGAACAGTTACGGTAAAACATGGCATACGTGGGACGCTACGCAAGGCAAGCCAGGTGAGTCGCTGCCATTAGGAAAGCCGAAGTTGGCATGGTCGTTTAATCGGATTGGTGAGGCCAAAGAGGGGCTGGTGGAAAGCCGGGACAACCGGATGGAGATCAACACGGAGGAACGTCGTAAAGCCAGACAAGACCTTATACCGCTGGCCAAACCTCAGGATGGCGTTGATGCGCTCAAGGGCCAATTTGAAGGGTCAACCAGGCCCATTCCCGGAGTTATAGACAAAAAAGCCGCAAGTCCGTCCGGGACGCAGTCGAAATCGGCTCCCAGATAGGTAACAGTCGCTCGCGCATGGTTAGGCCTTCCTTCGCGAGGGCCTCAATATTTCCTTCCAATACAAAATTCATTGCCGCTTAGGTCCGACGATGAAAGTCAGTAGCGGCACGGTGAGAATGCCTCCGCCGTCGCCTGTCAGCGCCAGGAGGGGCCCACCAAGAGCTCGAGGGCGATCTCAATCATCATTTCCCCATGAGGACGGAATCGACTTTCGGTTCTCAGCGACATCAATCAATCATTTCAACCTCCCCGACAAGCGCGCCTGGAGCTCATACATTGCCATGCCCACCAGCATTGCGGCCACGAAGATCACTGGCTCCACCATCCCGGTGAACAGCGAAGCCACCGCCGGCCCAGGGCAGTACCCTGCCAGGCCCCAGCCCGCGCCAAAAGCAAGGCTCCCCAATACTAGTCGCTTGTCGATCTCAGTGGCGCTCGGCATGCGTATCTCCTCACCCAGGAGGGCTCGGCTACGTTTTGATGCAAAGAAGAACGCCACGCTTGATACCAGAATGGCGCCGCCCATCACCAGACCCAATGACGGGTCCCACAAACCAGCGATATCCAGGAAACCCTGTACCTTGGATGGATCGGTCATGCCTGACAGGATCAATCCGAAGCCGAACAGCACACCGACTACGAACGCGCTCACAATATTCATTTCGGGCCTCAGCTGATCAAATGACGGATGACGAACACAGTCAGGAAGCCGCTTGCCATAAAGGCCAGCGTAGCCACCAGCGAGCGTGGTGAGCGGCGCCCCAGTCCGCACACACCATGTCCACTGGTACAGCCCGAGCCAAAGCGCGTGCCAATGCCGACCAGCAGTCCTGCCACAATCAGCACTGCGACGCTGGCATTTACCTCGACCGCAGGCGGCGTAAAGGCGCTCTGGTACAACAGCGGTGCCAGCACCAGCCCGGCCACAAAAGCCACACGCCAGAGAACGTCACCGGTTGCCGGGCGTAACAGCCCACCAACAACCCCGCTGATGCCTGCGATCCGGCCATTGAGAAGAATGAACATGGCGGCTGCCAATCCAATCAACATACCGCCCGCCAGGGACGCCCAGGGGGTGAAGTTTGCCCAGTCGATAGTCATGTCACCTCCCCTCCCTCTGGTCGTTCTGACAGTACAGGCGATAGAGCAAGTCCATCACCTGCATCGCGTTCTGGCTGCTGATGCTATAAAACACCTGCTTGCCCTCGCGTCGAGTACTCACGAGTTGGTTGGCTCGCAACACCGTCAATTGCTGGGATAATGTTGGTTGCTCCACCCCCGTCGCCGCTGCCAGGTCGGACACGCTGCTCTCGCCTTGCGTCATCTGGCAAAGGAGCAGAAGGCGATCGGGATTCGCCAGCACTTTCAGCAGCCCGCACGCCTCTGCTGCAGAATCGCGGAGTACCTGCACATCGATAAATTCGGGGGTCATCACGATTCACCAGTAATTCTTGAGCTTGACAGTATATACTATCGGAATATATTTCAATATATCGATATAGCATGCCAACGTCGGTGAGGGCCGGCACCGGGGGGACATGCAACCCAGCACATTCACTATGGAGTGAGACCTATATGATATTTCGTCAGCTGTTTGAGCCCATATCCTCGACATACACCTACTTGCTGGGATGCGAAGAAACTGGGAAGGCCGTTCTAATCGACCCTGTCATTTCTGCAGTCGAACGTGACCTGGCTGAGCTGTCTCGTTTGGGACTGACTTTGGCGTATTCTCTCGACACGCACATCCACGCCGACCATATCACTGCCGGACTGGAGCTGAAGAAAAAAACAGGATCGAAGATTGCGTCTCCCGCGTTTGATGCGCTGCCATGTACCGATGTCGGAATTGAGGAGCATCAACCATTGCTGGTTGGCAATCTTCGGTTTGAGCCGCTTCATACGCCAGGCCACACCGACGGTCACTTCGCTTACTTGCTGGGCGACCGGATTTTTACGGGAGATGCACTGCTGATAGACGGTTGCGGCCGTACCGACTTCCAGAACGGTAGTGCAGAGGACCTGTATCAAAGCGTCAGGCACAAACTGTTTTCGCTTCCGGACGACACGTTGGTATATCCCGCGCATGACTACCACGATCGTCGCGTATCGACGATCGCACAGGAGAGAAATCGTAACCCCCGCCTGGGCGATACGGTTTCGTTGGAGCAATTTCGGGAGATCATGTCCGGTTTGAACTTACCCTACCCCAAATTCATCGATCATGCGGTTCCTGGTAACCGGAAATGTGGCGTATGTCCAACCAACCTGGAGGATAATTTGCGCCTCTACTGTGAGCAAATAGAGCACAGCACGCAGGGCTAGGTCGCTGTGGTGATCATACAGGGTTTCGTCGAGGTCTCAGCTCTTGAGAGAACGGGGTGCGAAGAAGTCCAGCCGCTAATTTCTGCAGGCCGTGATCGTCCTGTCCGCATGATTCTGGAGCACGTGAGGGACTACCCATCTGAATGGGCAGTCATTGAATTCATTGCGCCCAAGATTGGCCGCCTTTCGCAGACGCTACACGGCTAGTGTGCAGCATGTGCTGACAATTAACCGCTGTGCGCTGCCGCTCAGCGGCATACCAGCACTACGATGTACCCTTCTCCCGCGCATAGCGCTGCAGCTCGTCTTTCAGGGGTTCCAGGTCGTAGCCTGCATTCTGGGTCGCCTTGATCAGATCCGCGATCGGGCGTTCAGGGATTTGGGAGTAGGCCCACAAATGCGACACCCGCTTACCGGTGCGGCAAAAACCTACGATCGGCGCGGGAGATGTTTGCAGCGCCTCGGCAAACTCATCAATGTCCTGTTGAGAATATTCTCCTGGCTTGACCGGTATTTCACGCCAGACCATGCCCAGGGATTCCGCTCTATTCTTAAGCGCCAACATGTCCGGCTGGTCCTCGGTTTCGCGATGCGGACGGTTGGCAATAATGGTCCGGAAACCCATCTTTTCCAAGATACTGATATCTTCGTAACTGGGCTGGTCCGTAACACTGAGCTTTTCATCCAATGGCTTGATGTCCATGTAGCGCTCCTCTTCGTGACATGGTTAGTTTCTGTTAGTGTCCACGCCGGAATCCAGAGACAGTCCGGGTGGTTAACGATCTTATGTCTTCAGCTCTCACTCAGGAGTGATGTAAACGTAGCCCTGCTGCTGCAACTGGACGACGCGCGCGATCCCTGAAGGCACGGTAATAACGCCATCAATGAGTTCCGGCTTCTGGCCCGTTCGTTTCGCAACAGCTGCCATCGTGGCCTCGCAAGCGCTGAAGCGCACTGTGGCAGACAATTCTGCGACTTGGTCCCGGAAGCTGCTGTCGGAAGTAACGAGTCCCAGCCCAGGACCGTAGGCTACAACCTCGATAACCAGGTTATTCACGCCCATCTCGTTTTGCAGATTGCGGATATTGTGGAACAACATGTTCTGCAACCCTGGATCATCCGTAGTGACCTGTATCACCACCTTGGCTGATATCTGCCGGGCTTCATCGCTCTTTTCTGAGGCGCTGGCAAGCGTATACCCTAGTAACAACAGAATCCCGCAAAACAATGACAATTTGCTCATATTGAAAATCTTTAACATTTGCTGATCCTCTAGGAAGCACTGGAAGCATTGCTAGACGTAGCATGGCTCCGCGCGTCCAAAAAAAATAATTAAGGTTACTGTCAGTCTCTAAAATCCCCCCGCGGCAGTTGGCACCGGGCTGGCGAAACGAGACAAAGGCTTTGCGCTTGGATCCATAGCTCTATTTCCTGCATTTGAACATGAACGCTCCTTCTATAGGTTGTGCCTCTTTTCAAAAGGGCCCGCAATAATGGGACGGGGCTTTTCATCTGGTAGCGCCGTGGAAGTTATAGCAGCTTGTAATTCCGCTTCTCCCAGGTCTGGCCGCTTGGCGAGGGCCTTCCATGCGTGATAAGTGCTCATATAAATCTGTCCCGTAAGTTCTTCGCAAAAATCAGTTCGAAGGAGGCCATCCATAACGGGGCCTTTTACTTCGCACAAATGTAGACATATCCCTGAATCTTTAAGCCGATTGTTTATTGCCTCAAGACTCTCAAGTGCAGAAGCATCGATGACGTTCACGGCCTGGCAGGCAAGAATCAGGTTTTTTATCCTTGGCTGATAAGAGATAAGCTCCAGAATGGTATCTTCCAGATATCGGGCGTTAGGGAAATACAAGCTCTCATCCACACGAAGAACAACGGCTTGTTCATCCGTCTCAACGCTGTGGCGTTCGACATTACGGAAGTGCTCCGTCCCAGGAACAAGACCCACCAGTGCACTATGCGGTCTGCTGGTTCTATAAAGGTGTAGTCCGATGGATAGGCCTACGCCTGCGAGAATGCCTGCCTCCACTCCCTGAACCAGCGTGAGAAGGATGGTTGCGAACATTGCGGAGAAATCCGCTTTTGAGTAGATAAACGTGCGCCGGACCGCGCCGAAGTTAATCAACGTACTAACTGCAATCATGATTGTAGCTGCGAGCGTCGCCTTAGGCAGAAAAGCGATTACCCCGGTCAGGGTGAGCGTAGCGACTGCGATTCCGATCGCGGTCAGGATACCCGCAACCGGTGTCTGTGCACCTGCTTCAAAATTCACCACTGAACGCGAAAAGCCGCCTGAAACTGGGGAGCCACCACTGAGCCCGGCTCCAACATTGGCCAGTCCCAAAGCGATCAGTTCAGAATTTGGAGCAATTCGTTGACGCCTTTTTGCGGCAAGCGTCTGGGCGACGGAGACGGATTCAACGAAACCAACCAAGCTGATGAGAATGGCGGCCGGAACAAGTGCCGTCCAAATATCCGGATCCAGCGAGGGAAGGCTGATGTCGGGCAGTCCGCTTGGTACGTGGCCGACCAGATTGACGCCGTAGTTTCCCAAGTTGAAATGCCAGGCCAAAGCGGTTGTCACAATCACAGCGGAGACGGGCGCCGCTTTCGTAACGATATCTGCACTCCTGGCTGGTAATCCGAAAGCCGTGAGCGTCTGTTTCAGATATCTACGACAAAGAAAGAGATACAGCAACGTACCGCCGCCGATTGCAAAGGTAGGAAGATTTATTGCTGGTAATTGCAGAATCAGACTTTGGGCCATCTCGATCAAATTATGCCCGCCACCCTGAAGACCCAGAATATGACCCAACTGACTTCCCGCGATGAGTATCCCCGAGGCTGTTACAAAACCGGAAATCACTGGATGGCTTAGGAAGTTAGCTATGAAACCCAATCGAAAAAGGCCCATCACAAACAGTATCAGCCCTGAAAGTGTGGCTAGAATAAGTGCAGCACCCACATACTCTGGTGACCCAACCGCAGCGATACCTCCCAGAGCAGAAGCTGTCATCAGAGATGCTACGGCAACGGGCCCAATAGCCAAAGTCGCACTTGTTCCAAACAGGGCGTACACCACCAGGGGAATCATACTTGCGTACAGCCCCACTTCGGGCGGGAGGCCGGCCAACAGAGCATAGGCAAGAGCTTGCGGAACGAGCATCAGAGTAACAATGATCGCAGCAAGGCTATCGCTGATAAGCGTGTCTCCGCGATAGCCCTTAAGCCAGCCCAGAATTGGTAGGTACGCGGCAATCTGTCTCACACTTCTGTTCCTTACCGCTGTCAGGGTTTACGGATTGCAGACACGGACAACCATTCGCGCCCTCTGAGCATCAGATTCCAATAGGTCCAGGGAAGCTGTTTGGATTTCAGAAACCAGGCCAGCAGCGTTGCTTTCGTACCGTCATTGACCCATTTTTGGAAGGCAGGCAGGAGTATCGCCTGGCATATGAAGTATCCACCCTTCAAGAAAGCCTGTCTGAAACACATCGCCTTCCTTGAATAAGCGACCGAACTTATTCCCGTCGCAGGCGAACTCTGTGCCTGCGTTGAACGCTTTCTGCACTTCCACAATCTTTTCGCCAAAACCCGTTTTTCCGCCAAAATTTTGATGCAGATACGATGCGGCAGAAGGAAACGGAGTCGATGATGACGCAACCTGAGCTATTGGGATCCTGAACTAGATAGCTGAACGTGTTCGTTGGTTCATCGAAGAAACGGGTGAGCAAAAGTCCTACTCTCCGTATCGAGACATTAGGAATGATGTAAAAAAACCTTAACACAAAAAAAGGATATATGCTTATACCAAAAAGTAATAACGCTTTATCCAGCTTGGGGATGATGAATCGCCCCTAATTTCGTAGTCACCCGATGACTGCTTCTGGCCCAGAGTGTGTAAAAACGCTATCTCAGACCCTTGCTATAATTTCTGAGAATCTCATTGTAAGGGAAATCAATGAAACGGTTTATCCAGGGTGAACACCGAGGTCAAAGCACCTTGCTTCCCGAAAGCCTCGACGACTACGTCAGCGATATCAATCCAGTGCGCGTGGTCGATGTCTTCGTCGATGAACTCGACCTAGCCAAACT
>DRFO01000018.1 GCA_011050525.1 Halopseudomonas xinjiangensis | reverse complement strand
TGGTTCAACCACCAGCGCCTACTGGGTTCGATCGGGTATATACCGCCGGCAGAAGCTGAGGCAAACTTCTACCAGCAACACACCGGTCAGGTCATGGCGGCCTGACTTAAATGAAATGGCCTCCATAAAACCCGGTGTGATTCACGGACCCGGTAGCCAAGATCTCCTACGTAACTTTGTTCGAACCCTGGGGCTGGGTGCTGGGCTCCGGCATCTACCTGGACGACGTTTCCCAGGCGTTCTGGGCTGAGATTACGCCCAAGCTGGTGCTGGCCGTCATCGGTTTGCTAGTCCTCGTATCGGTCAATCTGCTGATCAGATCAAGTATCAACGGGCCGCTCCGGCAGGCGATGCAAGCCATGAACGACATCGCCACAGGCGAAGGCGACCTGACCCGAAGGCTGAATGGGGAGGGTAACGACGAGGTGGCAGGCCTGGCTAGGGGTTTCAATGCTTTCACTGACAAACTTGCTGTCGTGATAGATGACCTTCGGGACGTCGTCTCGCGCAACCGTTCCATAGCGGATGATGTGGGTAACGCGATGGCGCTCGCCGAAACCTCGTACAACCAGCAAAAGAACGAACTGGATACCATCGCGTCCGCCGTAGAAGAGATGAGTGCGACCGCCCAGGAAGTCGCTGCGCGCATGACGGATTCATCCGAAGCGGCGAAGGAGGCTGGTGCCCAGAGCAGTCGCGGCCATCAAACGGCGGAAAATACGTCAACCATGATGACTCGCCTTGCTGAGGATATTTCCAAGGCAAGCTCCGCCATTACCGAGCTCGAAACCAACTCAAAAACCATAGGCTCTGTGCTGGGCGTCATCCGTGGAATCGCAGAACAGACCAACTTGCTCGCGCTCAACGCTGCGATTGAAGCCGCCAGGGCAGGGGAGCAAGGACGTGGGTTCGCGGTGGTGGCTGACGAAGTGCGTACGCTTGCCAGCCGCACTCAATCGTCAACCATGGAAATACAGACGATGATCACCGCGTTGCAGAGCGGCACCGCCGGCGCCGTGCAGAGCATGGCCAGCAGTTTCAAGCAGTCAGAGGAAATGCAGATTCAGGTGGAAACCTCGCGGGGCGCGCTTGTGTCGATCGCCGCCTCAGTCGACACAATCACCGATATGACCCAGCAGGTCGCCTCGGCGGCGGAAGAGCAATCACACACCTCGAATGAGATCGCAAAAAGCCTGACGCAACTCAGCACTCTGGGCGACCATGTAATGCGCGAGTTGAAGACTACCGCCAGCAATACCGAACAGTTGAAACGAACCGCTGAGGAGCTAGACAGACTGGCAGGCCAGTTCAAGACAGCCAGAAGCAGTTGATGACGGCTCGCTTCATTTAGGCACCCTGACGCAGGCGTTGGCCGTGCGGTTGAGGTCCTGACCGGATGGCACTTATTCAAGGTCTGAGCTTGGTTCTCCCTGGGACTGTCGGGCACCCGCTCGATACTCAGGGGTATCACCTAGCGCCGATTCTTCAGGCTAGCCGAGCAACCCCGTATCCTCTGACCAAAATTAACAGTTGATGCATGTCTATGGCCGGCGCCATCATCACTCTCTCGGATTTTCGCCGTTCAGGAGTAGCAGCTATGAGCGACATATTTGTTGAGCAGGGGCCGAACGGCGAAGAGGTATTTCGTACCAGCTGCGGGGCCGATGCGCAGCAGCTGAATAGCTCCTGTTTCTGCATCAGTCTTGACCGTGCGGCACTTGATAAGGCTCTGGCAGATGAGGTGGGCGACTCTTGCATCGCCGAGCTGATGCGCGAGCGCTGCCCGCATGTGTTTGCCGAGCGACCCGTATTTATCGCCGCCTCGCAACTACAACGGCTGGTTGAAAGTGTGCGCGCAATCGAAACGGTAGTGGCTATGCCGGCCTGGCGTGAGCAGGCGCTGGCATTGGCGCCGGCCATTGCCCGTCATGATGCGCGTGGCGCGAAGGGTGTTTTCTTTGGCTACGACTTCCATGCCGAAGGCGACACCCTGGGTCTGATTGAGGTTAATACCAACGCGGGTGGGGCGATGCTCAACGCCATTCTGGCTCGAGCCCAACGGGCCTGTTGCGCTGACGTTGAGCCCTTGCTGCCCAGTCTGGACGGCGTACGTGGATTCGAAAAGGCCATTGTCGACATGTTTCGCAGCGAGTGGCAGGCGACAGCGCCAGCGCGCGAATTGCGCACCGTAGCGATTGTCGACGAGGCGCCAGAAAAGCAATATTTATATCCCGAATTTCTGTTGTTCCAGCGCTTGTTACAAGGGCATGGAATCACAGCGGTCATTGCTGATCCCACAGCGCTTGCGCTGCGGGACGGCGCGCTGTGGCTGGGCGAGACGCCAATCGATCTTGTCTACAATCGGCTGACGGATTTTTACCTGGAGGAGGATAATTGCCGCGCGCTGCGCGAAGCCTACCTGAGCGATGCGGTTGTGCTTACACCGCATCCACAAGCCCATGCGCTGTATGCCGACAAACGCCGACTGGCGACACTCACCGATCCTGAAGCATTGATCCGGCTGGGTGTGCCGGAGGCTGTTCAGATCATTCTGCTGCGTGACATACCCTGTACTACTGTCGTTCGGGCGAGCGAAGCGGACTCGCTTTGGGCGGACCGGCGTAACCTGTTCTTCAAGCCAGTCAATGGCTTCGGCAGTCGCGGTGCCTACCGTGGCGACAAGCTGACAAAGCGGGTTTGGCAAGACGTTCTCGATGGTGACTATGTAGCGCAAAAGCTGGTCCAGCCCGGCGAACGACGCCTAGACGGTTCAGCGGAAGCCCGGACAATGAAATTCGATCTGCGCGCCTTTGTATATGACGGTCAAGTTCAGTGGACAGCGGCGCGAGTGTATCAGGGGCAGACCACCAATTTCCGCACCCAGGGAGGCGGCTTTGCACCGGTTTACACCACCGGTGGGCACAACGAAGCGACCGGCCGCATCAGTTCGTGCTGAGTGGGTGTCGTTCAGACCTGTCCCGTTTTTTTGTGTTCATCCTTGTAGCCATAGCGCTGAGCTCAGCAGCGTGGGCTGCAACAGACCAGGTCGGTTGGAGCGCATGGTTATAGGCTGGGCTCAGACCACACCGCATATTCGTTGCCATTGGGGTCGGTGAAGTGGAACCTGCGGCCCCCGGGAAAAGAAAATATATCCTGGACGATCTGCCCACCTGCCAACGTTACCTTCTCGACAGTTTCTTCAAGGGCCGCGCTGTAGAGCACAACCAATACACTGCCGTTGCCGGTAGTAGCCACTTTATCTGACTTGAAGAACCCGCCATCCAAACCGGCGTTTCCGATAGCGACGTATTCCGGGCCGTAGTCTACAAATGACCATCCAAATGCCGCTCCGAAGAAGCTCTTTGTTACTTCAAGGTCTCGCGAGGGCAGTTCAATGTAATTAATTTTTCCGGTTTCTTTCACAGTGCCTCCTCGTTACGAATTAGACCACCTCTAACTCGCCCAGTTCTGGCCCTTCGATCAACACCCGATTGCGTCCGCTTTTCTTGGCGTCATACAACGCCTTGTCGGCGCGGTTGAGCGCTGCTTCGACGCTCTCGTGCCCAACGCTGATTTCAGCGACGCCGATACTCACGGTTGAACGCACGATGTCGTTCACGTTGATCGTTACTTCCAGTGTCTGGACAGCAGCGCGGATTCGTTCGGCGCAGCGGCTCGCTTCCTGCAAATCCGCATCGGGCAGGAGCACGACAAATTCTTCACCACCGAAACGGGCCACCACGTCTTTGGCGCGGCTCTGCTTCTTCAGAGTATGAGCCAGCTCGATGATTACCTGGTCACCACAGGCATGGCCGTAGCTGTCGTTGACGCTTTTGAAGTGATCAATGTCGACCATCAATATCGACAGCGGTGTACGGCTGTTTTTTGCCAGTTCCAGCAGATAATCAGCTTCTGAAAAGAAGAACCGACGATTGTAGAGTTTGGTCAGCGGGTCGGTCGCGGCCTGCTTCTTCAGCTCGTCCTGGGAGGAGCGGATGTCTTCCAGAATCTTTATTCGGTGGGAGATGATGAATGCCAGGGTCAGGGCCTCGAGCACGATGCCGATGCCAACGCCGTGGCTGCTCAAGTAGCTGGGTGGGATCAGGCCCTTGTAGACGAGCACGGCGATACCATTGAACACCACAAAGAAGCTGTGGCCTATCAGGAAGTACTTCACCAGCGGGTGACCTTTGCGGTACAGCGATATGCTTACCGAAAAGGTCACGACCATCATCAGCGCGGCCAGGCTGCTGGCTGGCTTGAGCGCGGCGGAAATGTCAAAGATACCCCAGACCAATGTGCCGCTCAGGAGCAGGATCAGGGCCTGAAGAAAGCGATGCTCCGTAGGATAGAACGCCTTGGTTTCAAAGATTGCCATCATGAACAGCAGCAGGAAGATCGGCATGGTAATCAGTGAAATGTTCAGCTTGAAAATCTCGGTGCCATACACATCGAATACGCTGGCAATCAGCCCATAGGAAAGCGCAATCCAGACCAGACCGGAGATCAGATACAGAGAGTAGAAGATGTTCTCTTTCTTGCTGGTAGCGAAGTAAAGCAACCCGTTATAAAACACCAGCGCCAGCATCATGCCAACCATCAGCGCGATGTCGGTATTGATGCTGATCAGCGCGCGTCTGGAAGCCTGCTCATCCAGCACTTCTACCGCGAACCACTGGTGCGAGTAGGAATGGCTGCGCAGGTAAAGCGTTGTGGACTGGTCAGCGGGCAGGGTTAGTGGGTAAACAGCAGTGCCGCGATACATCAGGTCGCTTTCAGCAGTGCGGTCCATATCGAGCGGTTCGCTGTGTACTAGCACGCCATCGCGTTCCTGGTAAAAATCGACTGAACGGACGTGATAGGCATGGGGCAGATGAACAAACAGCTGCTGCTCCAGACTGGAGGCATTATCCAGAATCAGCTTGAACCAGGTGACCCTGGCGTTGGTGCCGAGGCTGGTTTTGCTGCCGGTTTCCTTGAAGGGCAGACCGCTGACTTCTTCATACGTCAGGGCCTGCGACTGATCCACGTGGTAGCCCATCCTGAAGTCGCTCAGGTTGACCTGATCCTGGTCAATCACTACCCGTGGTTCTGCCCATACCATGCTCGTCTTCAACAGGAGCAACAGCACAAGCAATAGCTTTTTATATAGGTCCATCTACGATTGCCAGTCATCCGTGAGTAGTGTTGCATGGTAACTAAGAAGCCGTTGGTTACCAAGCGGGAAACGTAAGGGCAATCGAGTGCATGCGGGAGGGAAGGCGGAAGGCTGGCTCCCGGCTATCTTTTGAAATTCTCCGCTTTCGAATATTTCCTAAACCGCGCTTGTCATTCACCACCGCATTCACGGCGGTAGCCGGGGAGCAGCATTAGGCAGGATTAATCGTTGGCCAGCGTCGCATCGAAGGGCAGCAGTAGAGTGTCAACTGCGACGTCTAGTGGCAAAGAAGCAACCGTGATGAAAGGGCACACGATCATATACCAGCACACCATAGCTACTGCGATGGCATCTTGTTTAGCGTCAGAAATCGGCACGCCGATCATAAGTAAGTCAGTTTTAGTGCTTTTGTAATATTCACCCTCTACAAGCGGTTCATTAAGCCTGCCAAGGATGGTCCCGCATGCTGTGAGGGACAATATAACAGACAGTATTAATCCAATGCGCAGTGTAGCTTTCATCTTGCTCCCTTAGTCCACGTTTGTTGACCGGCGAGATATTCGATTTCCAAGCGTCCGCCGTCAAGCGGTGAAGCACGGGTCACCCCACCCGCTTCGGAGAAGTGTGATGGCGTGCTCGTATTGAATGATGGATGAAGCAGCGATGCTGGCAAGGACGAGGTAGAACTCGTCCATCCCGAGACTCTCTTGCGCACTGAGGCGCGGGCGGTAAACTTCGTCACAATCCGGCCATTCGGGGAGTTTAATCGCTCCATACACGAGCGCATTGCGGTAAAAACAGAAGTCCGGATCCGTTCAAGGAGGAGGAAGAATGTTTTAGCGGCGCGGTTGGGCAAAGACTGTTTACTTTTAACGCCGACCCAGGCCGACCGCCTCTTGCCCCAGCTCATCAACGCTATATCAAGGGTGCGACGTTGACTGAAAGCCTTGAATATCAAGCTTAATGTTGGACGATCCCAGGGAAAACCAATTTCAGACCTTAAGTAAATGCCGTTCAATCTGCCCCTTTGCTCGGTCAACTCTGTGCGCCGTGCTGATGTACCCGATGCATCTTTTTCAAATGTGACATGACTCGAACTTTCAGATTTGCCTGTCGGTTACTATCTGCCCCTACTAAAAAAGGAGAACACAATGCCTAGATGGATTGGGCTAGGATTGCTGGCGGTAGCCTTCACCGCACAGAGTCAAGAGTGCAGCGAGATAGCGCCAGCTATTCAACTTGCGCCCGCCGATGTTATTGAGGGCCAGCGTTTGGCGCTTCCTGGCCAAGCCCGGCTTCAGTTTGGCTTGGGTGACAACGCGACTACGTTCGCACACGCACCTGAGATTCTGATCATCAAATATGGCGATGGTGCTGTGCTCTCGCACCGACAGCTCGCCGAGTCGGAGATGAGGTCCGCTGAGCCTGGAAGCCTGAGTTTTGGCGACTTCATTCGTCTGGTATTCAAGGTGGATGTGCCCGGCAGGTCCGATGCCGATCTCGAAGAGGCTAAAACCATCTGGGGCAGTATTGAGCCGGGCTGTAAAACCGCAAATCATTATCGACGCGACGGCATAGATATCTATACCTATTCGCAGGTTCGGGCAGGTAATGAGCAATATTCCGCATTCTTTATTCTCGACGGCGACATCGTTCACTACATCGACGTCATCAATAGCGATGCGCTCGCTTCCGATGTGCTGTCCACCTTAGGTAAAAGGAATTGACGGTGAGCCCATACGGTAATCCCCCCGAAAAACAGCGGTGATCAGAAGTAGAATTTTCCGTAAGCTATTTGCAGGGAGATTCTGCATGAAAACATCACGTTTTACCGACAGCCAGATTCTGGCAATCCTGAAGCAAGCCGAGAACGGTGTGCCGGTTC
>DRFO01000017.1 GCA_011050525.1 Halopseudomonas xinjiangensis | reverse complement strand
TACGTAAACCATCCCGTTCACCGAGCTGGAGCCGCCGATAGCCTTGCCCTTCAGCCACAGCTCCGTGGCCATGCCCTCGCCCCGCGAGGCCTGATAATCCCAAACGTGCGGGTTGCCCGGTATGAGCAGCTTGCCTATACCTCGCGGCATGGCAATCAACGGGCTGGTGTGCTCCGGACCGCTCTCGATCAGCAACACCGACACGCTGGGGTCGGTCGAGAGCCGGTTCGCCATCACGCAGCCGGCCGACCCCGCCCCAACGATGATGTAGTCGTAACTTTCTTTCATGTTCAGTGCTCCTGTCCTTTATTCGGCCCGTTGCCTGGGGGCGTTTCAGAGTCATCCACGACATGGATCACCCGCTCGGGGCAAGCCCTGGCGCCACGACGGGCAAGGGCCTGCTGCCCGACCTCGACGTCGAAGCCAGCGGTACTGATGTAGCCGTTGTCATCAAGTTCATAAAGCCCCGGCGCGACCTCATTGCAGCGCGCGTGTCCGGCACAGGCCTTGTTATCGACGATGATTTTCATTTGCTTTCCTCCACATCCCATTCAAGATGCAGCTCTTCCATGCCGAATATGCCGAAGGCGTTGAAGCGCGGCGTGGTACCGGTTGCGATGCGGAACGGTGGCACCTTGGTCAGCCAGAGTTCCAGCGCAATACGCAGTTCGCGACGGGCCAAGTGCGACCCTACACAACGGTGCACGCCATACGAGAAAGCCATGTGTGGTGCATGCCCGGCGCTACGCAGGAAGTCGACCTTTTCCGGCTGGTCAAACACTTCAGGATCGAGGTTGGCCAACTCGGTACTGATCAGCACGATGTCGCCCTTTTTCATCGTCGCCTCGCCGATCTGCACATCCCGGGTCACGGTACGGCGCATATTGACGATGGAATAGGAACGCAACATCTCTTCCACCGCATCGGAAATCAGCGACGGGTCGGCGCGCAGTTGCGCCTGCTGTTCCGGATTGCGTGCCAGATGGCGAAAGAACAGCCCGATCGTCGAGGTAACGGTATCCAGCCCACCGATGAATATCAGAAAGTTGATGCCGAGCATTTCGTCATCGGTCAGCGGCCGGCCGTCAATCTGACTGGCCAGCAGGTAGCTGGTGAAATCATCGCCGGGATTGGCTCGGCATTCGGCGATCCGTGCCCGAATCCAACCAGTAATTTCGCGTGCGTTTTCCGTCACCACCTGAGGATCCGAGCTCTTGATCAGCGTCTGGGTCCAATGCTGGAACAGCGGTCGGTCCTCCAGCGGCCAGCCCATCAGCTTGAGAAAAATCAACGTCGGGAACGGCTTGGCGAAGTCTTCATTGAAGTCGCAGCGCCCTTTATGAGCGATGTCGTCTATAAGCTGGGTAGCCAACTGGCGGATGTCTTCTTCCAGCGCATTGACTTTTTTTGGCGTGAACAAAGGATTCAGCAGGGCGCGGTACTTGGCATGATCCGGCGGGTCGACCTCAAGTGGCGCCAGGCGCCAGCTTTCGCCCAGCAGCATGGGATACGGTGTCAAGCCTGCGCTGCTGAACGTCTCGGGATCCTGAAGGATGCGCCGCAGATCCTCCGAGCGGCGCGGAATCCAGGTGCCTGGCAGAAACCCAAGGCTTGGCACCCAGAAAATGGGGGGCATGCTCTCATGCAACTTGGCGGCCCAGGCATAGGCGTTTTCGCCTTGGGCAGTAAGCGCAGCCCAGAGGTCGAAGTCCTGGACCAGATGAGCAGGCACATTGGACGGTATCGCATTGGTCACGCTATCGGTATTCATTATTGTTATCCGGTTTTTTGTTGATGCAGACGAGTGTAGAGCCGCACCAATTTGCGCCACAACAGACGGAATCCCACATCCGTTCGATTTCTAATACAGAATCCGCAATAGGGTTTAACTTGCCCGGCCAACGCTGCCTGTGTCAGTCTCGGACCTGAGCCTCATCTCGCGAGACCCTATCGCTTAAGAGACCAGCAGGAACGCGCCTTTGACAGCCGCCCCGGAACACAGCAACGATGAAGATCCAACCGGCGATCGCCACAAGGCGAGAGCCCAGCGTACGCGGGAGCGGCTGCTCGATTCCATGTACCGACTGGCACTGGAAAAGGACTTCAGAGATATAACCGTGCAGGAGTTGTTCGAGCGCGCCGGGGTGGCGCGATCAACCTTCTACGCTCACTTCCGTGACAAGGAAGATCTCCTGGTTGCCGGTTACGAGAGCATCGGCACGCCGCCTACCCGGGTGGTCGATGTATCAGGTCACAAGCGCGTTGTACTGGATGCATCGACCTGGCTGTTCATCGCTACCGAGCGGCATGCCTCCCTCACCACCTCGTTTTTCAACAGCCCTTCCCAGACCGTTATTCTTGCTCACCTGGAAAACATTCTGCTCATCCAGGTTCGCGAACATTACCGCAAGCAAGGCTTTTACCAAGCGGACGAGCTACGCGGCGAAGTGGCCGTGCGTTGCTTTGTGGGGGCGCTAATCGGGCTCTGGTTATGGTGGGTGCGTCACGACTACCCCTACCCGGCCAGCGCCATGACCGAGGCATTCGACGCACTGATGAACAATGGCACCTGGCCCTCGCCCATCGACGCCTCCTGACTACACCTCTGACTACGCCTTCAAACTACGCTGCCGATCACACCTGACCTGCCGACGCGCCATGCCTGAAGGCAGGCTTTCCCCCCTGCCCGATCCAACCCCTCCCCTCCCTGCGACTACAAAATTTTACACAGCGCTAAAGTCCTGCCCCTTTCGGCCGAAAACCCTCGACAGCTTAGTGAACAGATTTTCTATTACTGTTTAATTTTCACTCGGCTTCGTCAGTTCGCATCTCACCTGGGGGCCAGAAATGCTCAAGAACCTGTCACTGAATCTCAAACTGGCAATGGCGCCAGCCGTCGCCATGCTCGGCCTCGTTCTTTATGTCGGTTATACGTCGCTGCAGTTGTCCGCCACCGATGACCGACTGGAGTCGCTGGAGTCCCAGAGCTACCCGACGCTTGAAAAGGCCGATGCGGTGATTTTCCAGTTTTCCCGACTGCCCGGATTGCTCAACAACGCTGTCGCGGCTGGTGAGCAGACGATTCTCGGCGAAGCGCGCCAGGTTCTTCAGGAGATCGCTACCCAACAGACGGCGCTAGCGAGTTTGTTGCAGAACCAGCCACAGCGTCTCCAGGATCTGCAGGCCTGGCGCCAGGCCGTGCTGACTTATTCTGGCAATGCTCTCAGCGCGTCGGAGCAATTGATCAGCGGCAGCGCCTCTTTTGATGACCTGCGCTCCAGCCTTGACCGGATGGCCTCCGATCTCGCCCAAACCCAGACGCTCGCCGCCGCGTTCCGCAGCAATGCCTATCAGGACTTCGAACGAACGCTGGCGGAAACCCGTCAGAACAACGCCGAGACCACCCGCCTGGGTATCATCCTCAGCCTCGGTTTGCTGGTGCTTGTGTCGCTGGCGGCCTGGACGGTGATCCGCAGCGTGATGGCCAATGTCCGCGGCGTCATCGAGTCGCTGCAAGCCATAGCCAGCGGGGACGGTGATCTGACGCGCCGCGTCAATGTCGAGGCCCACGACGAAATTGGCTCCATGATTCATCTCTTCAACGGCTTCCTCGACACCTTGCAGGGCACCATGCGCCAGGTGATCGAGGCGGCCAGCCCGCTGGGGCACGTCTCAAACGAGCTTTACAGGCTGACCCAGGGCTCGGAGGAAAGCGCCAAGTCCCAGCAGCATCACACCAATTCCATCAGCCGCGACATCCTGACCATGACCGACCGAATTCAGGAAGTAGCGCGGCGCTCGAAACAGGCCTCCGAAGAGGCCGGGTCCGCTTCGCGTCAGGCCGTTACGGCACGCAAACATATCGGCGATTTGTCGACCAGCGTCAGCGACCTGGGCAGTAGCGTGATGGGCGCGGTGCAGGCCATGCAGCAACTGGAAAAGGAAACCCAGGAAGTCGGCTCGGTGCTGACGGTCATTCGCAGCATTGCCGAACAGACCAACCTCCTTGCCCTCAACGCCGCGATAGAAGCCGCCCGTGCCGGTGAACAGGGTCGCGGTTTCGCTGTGGTCGCCGATGAAGTCCGCAACCTGGCACAGAAGACAGCCGCGTCGACAGCAGAAATTCAGCAGATCATTCAGCGCCTGCAAAGCAGCGCCAATACCGTGCTGAACGTCATGCACAACAACGGCGAGAAGTCCCGGGAAAGCATCGAGCGGTCGGTCGAAGCCACGGAACTGCTCGACACCATTGCCCGCACCGTCATCCAGATCGACGAACTCAACGCCGGGATAGCCCAGTTCACCCAGGAGCAGATCGGGCTATCGAGTTCCATTCAGCAGGAAACCCAAGTGTTGCAGCAGGACGCACAAGCAACCGCGCACGGCGCCGGGGCCACCGCCCGCCTTGGCGAGCAGTTGGTCGGAGCAGGGGACAACCTGCGTTCGGCCACCGCACAATTTCGCACATAACACTACTATTCGGAGCTTGAAGAACCATGAACAAACGCAACCTACTCGGCCTGGCCGTCTGCCTGGCAAGCACCTCCGCCATGGCGCTGGAGCCGGGGGACTATCGCTTTAATGGATTCGGTACCGCAGCCATTACACACCTCGGTGGAGCCGGCGACGCAAAGGGCTACGGCATTCAGGGCCAGACCACAGACGCCTGGCGCGGCGACCAGTTGTCAAAACTGGGCGGCCAGCTTTCCTACGGCGTAGCTGACCGGCTCAGCGCAACCATCCAGACGGTCGCCAAAGCTGAACAGGATCAATGGGGTCTGGAAGTCGAATGGGCTTATCTTGCTTACCAGCTGAACAATCAGGTGACCCTGCGCGCAGGCCGCCTGCGTCCTGGCGCGTTCATGTTCTCCGAAACGCTTGATGTGGGTTACGCCTATCCGTGGTTACGCTTGCCTGATGAAGTCTATAGCCAGATGCCGGTCAGCAATTATGAGGGTGTCGATGCTTTATACAGCTTGCCCGTTTCCGTTGGCACGCTGAACTTCCAGGTCAGTTATGGCCAGGCAACGGACCGCGAGGTATTCATTCACGGCCTCGACGGCCCGCTGGACGTGGACTTCAAGGAAGTGGTGACCGGCAGCGTAAGCCTGGCAACCATGAACCTTGGCACGCTGCGTTACAGCTATACCGAATCCGACCTGAATCTCGAGCTGTTCGGTAAGTTCAAGGGCAAGTTCGAGTCCGTGGGTCACCAGTACGACAACGGCAGTTGGCTGACCAACGCCGAAGCTATCAAGCGCCAGAGCCCGCTCGGCACCATCGAGTCCTTCTATCTCATGGCTGGACACCGCTTTGGTGACTACCTGCCCCATGTAACCTATGCCCAGTGGGATGAGAAGGGTGAGCCAGGCCGTCAGTCCTCCTGGGCCTATGGCTTGAATTACAGCCTCACCCCCAGCGTGACCCTGAAGGGCGAGTACAAGCGTGTGGAATCGACTCGGGGTTTCAGCGGTGGTTTCGTGCCGGACTTCAGCGTCGCCGACCGTACCTTCGACGGCGACATCATAAGCATCGGCGCCGACTTCATATTCTAAGGAGAAGTAGAGTGAATTCTTTCATGCACAGAACGTTCGCCATCGCCATGCTGAGTCTGAGCGCAACGCTGGTTCAGGCCGAGGTGGCCGTCATCGTCAACCCAAGCGCCGCCAACGCGCCCTCCCAGGCTGAAGTCGCCAACATCTTCCTGGGCAAGGACAAGTCGCTGTCAGGTGTCGACCAGAAGGACTGGAACCCCACCAAGGACAAGTTCTACACATCGGTAGCCAACAAGAACGAGTCGCAGCTCAAGTCGTACTGGTCTGGCTTGATCTTTACCGGCAAAGGCCAGCCGCTCCCCAGCGTTGGTGATGACACCGCCGTGCTGGCAAAGGTAGCGGCGGAAGCCGACGCCATCGGCTATGTGGACAGCTCAGTGGTGACCGATCAGGTCAAAGTGCTTTTCACCCTGCCATAACGCCAACCCTGGCGACAGAGTCGAGAGCGTGTAGCACACGCTCTCGACTTGTTATCAGCTCTTCCGCCTGACCTACAGCTCAGCGGCCAGGTGATCCAGGTCGGCCACGGCGAGAACAACAAAACGTTCTACAGCATTGGGCGCCCAGTTACCCGTCTGGTCCAGCAACAATGCTCGGGTAAAGCTGTAGTATCTGTAAGAACGTTCAAGCACTTGCAGCTTATCCGGGTTGTCTGCAATAAGGCTCTCGAACAACGCCACAATGTTTTCGTCATGCTCAATGACAGCCTCTTCTGACATTACCCATTGCTCCGCACCCAGCCGACTGAAAGCAGCAATCTGATAACCTACCTTGAGCTCATTCAGACTTTGGCTGAGCGCACGCAAATCAGTTTTTGCTTTCCCTTCGGCATTTGACTCGGCAGCTTCATACAGAACGTCCAAGTCTGACTGCAACTGGGCGTGCCATTCGACAACGGGTAATAACCAACGGGTAAATCCGGGAGATGTGGCTCTCAGTGCCGCACCCGATTGAGGCAGCTCCGAGGTGCTGTCAATACTGGCGGATAATGCCCGCACATGCTCGGCAACCTCCGGACGCCCCAGACGGTCGGACAGACTCTGCAGCCTTAACAGACTCTGCTGATAGCTCTGCCGGTTTCGCTCGACAAAAGGACTCCCACTCTGATTGTAAAAGATCAGCACATTGGTACATATTGATGAAGCCAAGGAACGCATTTCGTGTATCAGCGACCTCTCGTCTCCGGCCTGCTCAGCCCGAACAGGCGACACGACCAACAGACAGAACAGCGATACACAGAGTAATTGGCGCAGCAGCATGAAGATTTCCCTTTTTTAAGTTTTGTCGGTCTCAAGTGCGGAAATGTTCGACGGACAATTCCAGCTCTCCAGCCAGTTCCTTCAAAGAAGCCACGGCAGCGGTAACCTGGTGGGAGATCAAATCACCGGCTTCGGCCATTTTTGCAATCCGCTCAATGCCAAAACTGATTTCTTTTCCACCCTCGCTCTGCACCTGGACGGCTGAGGCGATTTCGCTTACACCCGTGGTCGAAGCGCTCACCAGGCTGGAAGCTTCCGACAGTACGCCCTCCAACGAGTCCAAATGAGACTGGCTACTATCCAGCGCCGCAGCGCCCTCATCCAGCACCCGCTGCACATTGCCCGATTGATTTTCCAGCGCGTCAGTAAGCTGGTTGATTGCATTGGCCGCCACAGCAGAACGCTGTGCCAGGTTACGCACCTCGTCAGCCACGACGCTGAAACCTCTGCCGCTTTCTCCAGCCCGAGCGGCCTCTATCGCGGCATTCAACGCCAGCAGATTGGTTTGCGCAGACAGCTCTTTGACTCGATTGATGCTGTCCGTGATAGCCGTTGTACTGGAAACAAAATCACCAACCGACACGGTGATCGCAGCAAAGGCTTTTCGCACCCGCTCAATCTCGTCCAACAAGCGGTGCAGGGCCGCTCGGCCTGCTTCAGCGCCACGCAGGCTGTTCTGCGCCGAGGTATGCAGACTGGCTGCATGCGATGAGATTGAAGCCAGCCCGATGCTCATCTGCTCAACGGTGGATGATGTTTGTGTAGCAGCGCTAGCCTGCTCATTGGCGCCTTGGGCCACCTGGTTGGATGTAGCCACCAATTCATCTGCGGATGCGCCAACCGCGCCGGCTACTCGGGTTACCTGTCGCACAGCAGACTGCAAGCTATCTATAAGAGCATTAAAAGCGATTGCGGTCTGGGCAATTTCATCTCGTCCGATCACTTGCACCCGATGGGTCAGATCGCCGTCGCGCAGCTTCACCGCAGCCTGTTCAATGGCCTTTATCGACCTGAGTATCTGATGGCGCATCAGCAAACCCACAATCAAGCCTAGCGCGATGGCCGCAAAGACGGCTATTACCAGCGCTTCGGTCACCGACTTGGCGGTCTCGTTGGCCCCTTCAAAGGACACACCGGACAGATCCCGTTGCAGTGCCATGAATTGCGCCAGCAAACCGAGCACCCGATTGTATTCAGCACGCACGTATCCCAGCTGCGAGGGTGCCATGTAGGGGTTGGTTAGCGCGGCTTCGGCCAGATCATCCACCCCCTGGGCGAATGCTTTGGCCTGTTCACCAAAGGTATGAAACGTCTCCCGCTCTTCCTCACTTAGATCGGCAGTATGGGCCAGTCCTGCGTCGATACCCGCGAGCATATCCCGCACACTCGCCTGCATGTCCTCCACGTAGAACTGCATTTCTTCCTTGGACACTTTGCCCTGGGCTTGAATAAGCTGCACTACTGCTGCGTAGGATCCAACCATAGCGGCTTGCGATGCGGATGAAATTTCCAGCGCTCGTTGATATTGGCTGAAGCGGACCTGCTCAATCTGATGCAGCACGATCTGCTGGCGGTTCAGCCCGTAATAGGCTACCGCTGAAACGAAGACCAGCAAGAGCACGATTAGCGCTGGAGCAAACAGGAGCTTTGCGCCAATGGAAAAGCGGCTGAGCCATGGCATAGTTATCCCTCATCATTTTTATTGTTGTCGTTTGCATGGAACAGTCCCTTGGTCTGGACAATCCTGTCCCCATGCAATATTCTGACTTCAGTATATAGTTCTCAATCCAGAAATTGAAACTGCTCTTGCAAAAGTAACCTCAAGGGAAAGGACCGCAGCCTTCAAACTGGTGACATAAAAACAATGAAGGACATTGCACATGAACTCCTCCAGCAACAGCGCTGCCATTGACACTACTGAATTCCGAACCAGTTGGCGGATACTGATTCTGGCAATGCTGGGTATAGGAATCAGCATCAACTCATCATTGCTTTATGGCTTTGGTACCTTGGTCGTTCCCCTGGAGGAGGCCTTTGGCTGGAGCAGGAGCGCACTTCAAATAGCCATAACCTTCCTGTTTGTCGGCGCCGTGATCGCTTTGCAGGTCGTAGGCTGGCTTAACCTGCGTTACGGGTTAAGGAAAGTAACCACCGTTTCCATGTCTGTGACGGTATTGGGCTACCTTGCCGCCACTCAGATCGGTGGTTCGATCTGGACGCTCTACCTGATTTTTGTGCTTATCCCGATCCTTAGTATTGGCTGTCTTGCCGTTAGCTGGACGCAACTGCTTAACCTGTGGTTTGAAAAAAATCGTGGTCTGGCACTTGCCATTGGTCTCTCTGGCACAGGCTTGGCAGCGGCCACTATTCCACCGCTACTATCCTGGGGCATCAGCACCTGGGACTGGCGCGCCGCTTTTATCATCCTCGCGCTGATAAACCTGGTTCTGCTGTTACCCCTGACAATCTGCTGGTTCTCGGTTCCTAAACCCAAGGACCACAAAAGCGAAGCAGACCAGCAGGCGGCCCTGCGCAGCGTGACCGGCATGACGTTCAAAGAAGGCTTTACCTCAAAGAAGTTCTGGATCTGCAATATTGCGCTAGCGCTTGTGATCTCCGTAGTGATCGGCATGGTGACCAACACGATCCCCATCTTGCGCGACCTGGGGTTGTCTGCCGAAGAGGCTGGTCTGGTATTCAGTGGCTTTGGTCTCTCCCTGGTTTTCGGCAGAGTCCTGGTTGGCTATCTGCTGGACCGAGTATGGCCTCCCGGGATTTCCGCGCTCAGTCTAGCCATGCCCGCCTTTGGCTGCATGATTCTGCTTAGCGGCACCACCGATTTCACAATGCTGCTACTGGCAGCCATTTCAATTGGTTTTGGAGCCGGCGCGGAACTCGATATAGCGGCCTTTCTCATCGCAAAGTATTTCGGGTTGAAGGAATACGGTCGCCTATTCGGATTTCACATTGGGCTGTTAACGGCCACATCAGCCGCAGCGCCACTGCTGTTTGCCGCGTTTCTCAGCCAGACTGGAACCTACAACCTGATGCTGATTTACTGTCTGGTTTGCTCGATTATCGGGCCGCTGATGCTCCTGACGCTCGGCCGACCACCTTCGTTTGAGCAGACTTACGCCCCCAAACCTGCGATGACCTGACAATCATTCTCTGGAGAGAAACAATGCCTACAATTACGCTTATCGAACACAACGGCACCCAGCATTCAGTCATGGGTGAGGTCGGCCAATCCGTTATGCAAGCTGCCATGAACGCCATGGTGCCAGGCATTCAGGCCGACTGCGGCGGTGCGTGCAGCTGCGCCACCTGTCATGCGTTCGTTGAAGACGCCTGGACGGGTGTCGTCCCGGCGGCCGAGGACGCTGAGCTGGACATGCTGGAGTTCGCCAACGAACGCAAGGAAACCAGCCGCCTGACCTGCCAGTTGACCATCCAGGAAAATATGGACGGCATGGTGTTGCGTTTGCCTGAGTCCCAGTACTGAGCACCCAGGAGCAGATATGACGCTTTCTTCAGTGGTAATTGTCGGCGCCGGCCAAGCTGGATTTCAGGTCGCCGCGTCCTTGCGCCAGGGCGGATTCGCCGGGAAAATTTCCCTGGTGGGTGATGAGCCTGGCCTGCCTTATCAGCGCCCGCCCCTGTCCAAGGCCTACCTGCTGGGCAAGATCAAGGCAGAGAATCTGGTCTTCCGGCCTGCCGCGTTCTTTGATCAACAGCAGATCGAACTGATTCAGGACAAGGCGGTGGTCATTGATCGCCAGAACCAGCGGGTGGTGCTGGAAAGTGAAAAGGCGCTGGAGTACGACCATCTGGTGCTGGCAACCGGCGCCCACAATCGGCCGCTTTCGATCCCGGGGGAACACCTTGAAGGCGTCTTCGGCATCAAAACCCTCGCGGATGCCGACGCACTCGCGCCCAGGGCCAAAGACGCCAAGAACGTAGTAGTGATCGGCTGCGGATTTATCGGACTGGAATTCGCCGCAGTAGCCGCGGCGCAAGGCGCCAGCGTCCAGGTTATCGACCGCGGTGACCGTCTTATGGCCAGGGCGATCTCTCCGCAGATGTCCGAATTATTCCTCAAGGCGCACGAGTCCTGGGGTGTCAAGTTTCACTTCAGCCAGGCGGTCGATCAGATCATAGGGAAGGACGGCAAGGCCGTCGGCGTCGAAAAGGTCAACGGTGACGTCATCCCTGCCGATCTGGTGGTTTACGGTATAGGCGTTATCCCGAATATCACTCTGGCCACCGAAGCTGGATTGGAGATCGAAAATGGTATCAAGGTCGACGCCGACCTCTTGACCAATGATCCGCACATTTCCGCCATTGGTGATGTGGCCTGCTTTCCCTGCGTTCACAATCACGGCGAGCATACTCGTATCGAGTCGGTTCCAAACGCCATGGATCAGGCGAGAGCGGTATCCGCAAGGCTGCTGGGTAAAGCCGCTCCGTTTGTCGCGACACCCTGGTTCTGGACCGATCAGGGCAATCTGAAACTGCAGATTGTCGGTCTGTCCACCGGATACGACAGCACTGTAACCCTGGGATCGATGGAGTCGAACCAGTTCTCCGTGCTGTGCTTTCGCCGGGACCACCTGGTCGCTGTCGAATCGTGCAACCGCCCGGGTGATCATCTTGCCGGCAAGAAACTCCTGTCCCGCCCTCCCGAACTAACCCAGCGCGAAGCCAGGGAAGCTGATTTCGATTTGAAAGCCTGGGAAGTTGCTCACCGCAGTTAACCGCTTGGTCGTGGTGGCCCCTGATACCCGCCAGGGTTGAAGGGGTTTTTAACGTAGCTCCGTTGGTATTGTCGAGCGCGCTGGCCCTGCATAACACTCTAAATCACTGCGCTGGAGTTGCCATCAATGAGTGACACTGAAAAGACGCCATTTTTTCCTGGCTGGCTGTTCTTGCTTGCCATGTTGACGGCACTTTCCCCGCTGTCAGTCGATCTGTATCTACCCGCTTTTCCTTCAATCGGGCAAAGCCTTGGCGTCGAGTCATCGGATGTGCAGATCACCCTGGCCATCTTTCTGCTGGGCATGTCGCTGGGACAACTGCTATACGGCCCTCTCAGTGACCGGTACGGGCGCAAGCCGCCCTTATATGTCGGGCTCGCACTTTACATAGTCGCCTCCCTCGGTTGCATGCTGGCAAACGACCTGACAACGCTCACCGCTTCACGGTTTCTCCAGGCCCTGGGAGGCAGCGCCGGCGTGGTCATCTGCCGGGCCGTTATCCGCGACCGTACAACCACCGCGCAGGCAGCCTGGGCGTTCTCCATGTTGATGCTGGCACTGGGACTGGCGCCGATCCTGGCGCCCATGCTGGGCGGCCTGTTATTGATGGTAGTGGGATGGCGGGGAATTTTCGCGGTGCTCGCAGGCGCCGGCCTGGTATTGCTGTTGAGCATGCACTTCAGCATGCGTGAAACGCTTTCCCGGCACACATCCGAGCGCCTGGGCTTTCTCGGCACCTTTCGCCGTTACGGCAGCCTGCTACGCAACGGCCAGTTCATGAGATATGTGCTGATCGGCGCCCTGCCCTTTGGCGGCATGTTTGCCTATATCGCCGGCTCCCCCTATGTGATCATCGAACTGTATGGTGTGCCCGCCGAGCACTTCGGCTGGTTTTTCGGGATCAATGCATTCGGCATGATAGCCGGCTCGCAATTCAACGCCCGCCTGGTCGCCCGCTTCGGACCTGCCACCATGCTGAAGTATGTTATTCGCGTCCCGGTGGTAGCGGCGCTCACCGGGCTTGTCGCGACCCTGCTGGGCGTCGCCTCCCTGCCCTTGCTCATGATCTGCTTTTTTGTCTACATGACCTCAATGGGTCTGCTAACCCCCAATGCGGTCGCCCTCGCCATGGCCAATGAAGGCCATCGTGCCGGCTCCGCCTCGGCCATCATGGGATCCATCCAGTTTCTTCTGGGTACCTGCGGGGCGGCGGCAGTGAGTATCTGGACCATGCCCAGCGCCGTTCCGTTGACCGGCGTCATGTTGCTACTGTCGGGTGGCAGCCTGCTGATTCATTTGCTCGGTAACAGACAGAACATGCTTGTTTCGCAGGGCTCTGACATCTAGGCGCCGCAGGATGTGGTTTGCTCTGCCCTGGGACGGTCAAGCACCAGCTTGATCCTGCGAATAGCCTGGGGATGCGGCGTTGGCTGATGGCCTTGAGTATCGAGCGGGTGCTCGACAGTCCCAGGGAGAACCACATGACGATCGCCGTTGTAGGGTTGAACGACAGGAGCCGGTGCAGGCTGGGCGAGATCGTTCTTGCGGACCGGCCTGAGCACTCGCGGCATTGGGCCGGCATGCCACTTATTTGCCACGTTTAACCATCCTTGAGAAAACGAGCTGTAGCTTACGTTCTATCAGGATGGGCAAAAGCCGAACACTTCACAATTCCGGACGCCAGTTACAGAGAGAATAGCCGGAGCCGCAAAAGCCCTTTCGGCAGCCAACTGGCAGGCTCTGGGAGCTGCCCGGCGCTTCCTCGAAAATTTTCCCATCGCTTTGTCCAAGTCCGCCCGCACAGTTTTGTTTTACCCAGGGTAAAACGATTTATGGCCAATTATTGGCCCTTCTGCCGGTCCCTGGGACAGCTCAATATCCTTGCCGAACCGCCGCATCACTGGGCTGCAGCAAGATCGCCGTACTCCGTAGAAACACAGCCAACTTTAAAAATGCGCACACTTCATAATTCTTCTAAAAGAATGCAATTCTGTATTGTGGATTCTTGGTTATCGCTCTGCTAGGTTGAATTCACCGCACAGACTCACGGAAAGAAACGTCGGCGGAGACTATCGATAACAAAAAAAGGCTGCATAGATGATCAAGAAGCAATGGCAAAAAATTGCTACCTGCCAGTCCCCCTTCCGTGAATGCCCGCCAGTCAATCAATGCTGTTTGCAGAGAACTGGACCGGTACAAAAAATAAAAAGCTGGAGAGCCGTATGAAAAACCGATTGATGATGTGTATTGCCTTGAGTGGCATCTCGACACTCTCCGTGGCTGCGGTCAGCCCCGAAGAAGCAGCGAAGCTGGGGGAGAGTCTTACGCCCTGGGGGGCCATCAAAGAAGGCAACAGTGAGGGCACCATCCCTGCCTACACCGGTGGTCTGCGCACGGCACCCGAGGGCTTCGAGCCCGATTCGGGATTCTGGGTTGATCCCTTCAAGGACGAGGAGCCGCTGTTTCGTATCGACTCCAGCAACATGGATCAATACGCCGACAAACTGAGTGCTGGACAAAAGCACCTCTTGCAAACCTATCCGGACTATTACCTCGACATCTTTCCCAGCCACCGTACTGCCGCCTATCCGAAGGAAGTGATCGAAGCGACCATTCGCAATGCCACCGAGTGCCATACCGAGAAAGACGGGCTGGCTGTGGATACCGCCTGCCGTGGCGGACTGCCCTTTCCCATTCCTCAGACGGGCAATGAGGTGATATGGAACCAGCAGCTGCGTTACAAGATTGGCTCCGGGTATTCGACCACTGCTTCGTCCAACAGCTGGATCATTGACTCCAACGGCAGCGTTACCAAGGCTGCGGAGCAGCAGACCTTTGAAGAGATGCCCTATTACCAGGTCGAACAGGAAGACCGCAATCCCGAAATGTACGCCCGAGTATTCTCCCTTAACCGATACCCGGCCCGCCGCGCAGGCGAAGTAACGGTTCTGGCTGACTTTCTCGATCCGATAGAACAACCCCGCAGAGCCTGGAGCTATTCCCCAGGGCAGCGCCGCATCAAACTGGCCCCGGAATTCGCCTTCGATACACCCGTCGCCAGTCAGGGCGGCGTCACGCTGTTCGATGAACTGCAAATGTTCTCCGGCAGCCAGGAGCGTTTCGATTACAAACTGGTCGGCCGCAAGGAGATGTTCATTCCCTATAACGCCTACGAGTTCTACTTCAACTGTGGCCAGGAAGAACAAATGCTTGAAAAGCATGCGAATCCTGAGTGCGAGCGCTGGGAACTGCATCGTGTCTGGGTAGTGGAAGCCACCCTCAAGCCAGACAGCAGACATGTGTATGCCAAGCGTACTTACTATCTGGACGAAGACACCTTCGGTGTCGGCTTGTATGACGCCTGGGATCAACAGGGGAATCTATATCGGTCCATGTTCCTGAGCGGCGTTCAACTCTACGACCTGGACATTCCCTATAACGTGAAAAACGTAATCTACGACTTCAACAAGGGAATGTACGGCGTGATCAACGATGGGTTGAAGGGTGGCTACAAGTTTGTTTCCACCCCGCTACCCGAACGGAACATGGCGCCGGAAGCAATCGTATCGCGGTATAGCCAACGATAACCCACCCCCAAACCATCCAAAAACAATGAGAATGCTATGCGAACTTTTACAACGATTCCTGAGCGCGGCGATTTTGGCTATCAGCAGTTGGTTGGCCCCCACAAGGTAACCGGACCAGCAATGGCTGGTGAACGGGGCTTCTTCGGGCTGCAGTTAAGCAAGAGCTCTCCCTTTGGCTCGGTGCGCGACGAAGAGGGCAACATCTATTCCTTCGTGCGCTCTCTCCTGGCACCCAACGGCACGCCCAATCCGACCAAGTTCATCTATCAGACAAACCATATCGATGGTCAGCATCTGCGCATGGATCATGAGCGTATGGCCGCCCAGGCACCCACGCCCATTCCGGTGCAGACGCTCGAAGGCGACACCGTCACCTGGACCAATCAGCCTGACGAGCCCGGCAATGGGTGGAAGATCACGGCATCCAGCGAAAGGCTCACCTGGAAGGAGGACGGTCTGTTTGAACTTGAAGGAAAATTGCTTGGGCCCGGGTTGCAGTGGTACTTGCCAGGCGTTGAATGGGGCACCTTCTATGTCTCCCAGCTCTGGGATGTTTCGGGAACCTGTGAAGGCCGTCCGGTAAAGGGCGCATTGGCGCTGGATCAGTTCTACATGGCCGAAGGCGGCGCCATCCATTTCCAGAAAGATCTCGTGGTAAACAACAAGATGCACGTGATCTGGTGGTCATTCGTGACCATCTACAAGGACGGCACCTGGGACTCGGGCTCATTCATGGTCGGTCACGAACACCTCGGCTATGCGATCTTCATGAATGAAAAAGGCGAAATACGCACGACGACTGATATCGAAGGCGTGGCGATGCACAAGGACGGCAGTTACTTCCTCGATTCGGCGCGCATCATTCTGGACGGTGAGGAAGAATGGGAATTTCTTCCCGCGCCGAAGGGCGAAATGATCGATTTTGTCGGCGGCTTTCCCATCACCGCCCAGCAGGAAGGTCGCTGGCGTCGAGTGGGCGATGACCGCGAACCAGATCGCTGGCTGGCCTGGGGCGAATCGGACCGTCGCAACGGCACGGCCCGCAACGTGCGCGGTGCTGATCTGTAAGGCTGGTTCATGCCTGCCTGCTTTGCGGGCAGGCAACTCGATTCGACACGGCGGGAGCAACACATGAGATTCAAAGACAAGGTCGTTCTGGTGACAGGCGCCGGGCGCGGCATGGGCCGAGCCATCGCCCTGGCCTACGCTCAAGAAGGCGCTAAAGTTGTGGTGTCAGCAAGAACCCCGAAATACGGGCAAGAAACGGTCGAGCAGATAACAGCGCTGAACCGTGAAGCAGCACTGGTCGGCGGCGATATAGCCGACCGGGCAGCGATAAGATCCATGGTAGAAGGTGCTATTGCTCACTTCGGCAAGCTGGATATTGTGGTCCACTGCGCAGCGGATACGGCCCATGGGCTGATTACCGAGATGCCGGACGAGACCTTCGACCATCTGGTACGCAGCAACATCCAGTCCCTGTTCTGGCTGGCCAAGGATGCCGCGCCGCACCTCACCAAGGCGGAGGACAAGGGACGCATCATCTTCATTTCCTCCGGCGAGGCCAACCGCAAATACACCCCCACTCTGATCCCCTATGGCTCGAGTAAAGCGTTCATGAACGCCTTCGCCCGCGGACTTGCCGTCGAATTCGGCGCATTGAACATTCTGGTCAACGTGGTCGAGCCGGGTCTGATCGGTACGGATCATATGTTGAGCACACTGGGCAACGAGCTTCCCCACCTGCTGGCGGAACATTTCCCGGTACCCCGATTGGGGCAGTCGGCTGATATCGCTGCGGCGGTGTTGTTTCTTACCTCAAGCGAGGCGGGTTACATCACCGGCACCTCGCTGCTGGTGGATGGCGGAGCCACCATGGTCGCTTTACCCAAGGTCGAAGAATTACTTAAAAAATCATAAAAACAATGCTGATCTCGCACGCCGGCTCTGATGCAGGCGCGGGTGTTGCAGGAGTCGCAAAATGTCCGACCACAACCTGTCACGTCAACCAAAGCTGGATCTCACCGAATTCCGCCTGGGCTGGCGGTTTCTGATTCTCGGCGTGTTTGGCGTTGTTACCAGCATGAGTGCGGCCCTGCTCTATGGATTCGGCACTATGGTCATCCCGCTTCAGGAGGCCTTTGGCTGGAGCCGCGGCGAATTGCAGGCGTCCATTACCTTTCTCTTCGCCGGCGTAGCCGTCGCGTCACAGTTGCTCGGATGGCTGTATGCCCGCTTCGGCTTGCGGCGGGTGGCCATTGTCTCGCTCGTTCTGCAGGTTCTGTGCTACGTCGCCCTGACCCAACTCAACGGCAATATCGCCTGGCTGTATTTCGCGTTCTTCGCCATGCCGCTGCTTTGCCTGGGAACCATTGCCATCACCTGGACCCAACTCATCAGCCTGTGGTACGAGCGCAACCGTGGGCTGGCGCTGGCGATAATCCTGAGCGGGACCGGTGTGGCGGCACTGATCGTTCCGCCCCTGCTGGCCTGGTGCATGGAACGCTGGGGCTGGCAGGCAGGCTTTGTACTGCTCGCGATCATGCCCCTGGTGACCACGCTCCCGATGGCGCTGCTGTGGCTGCACATTCCGACAGCCGAGCCCCAGAGCGTTCAAGGAAAAGCCCGCACTATCCCTCTGGCGGCGACTGGATTCAGCTTTGCCGAAGCGCGCAAATCAAGAATATTCTGGATGTGCAACGTATCGCTCATTCTGTCCGTATCGCTTATCGTCGCCATGGTCACGGTGATGGTGCCTTACCTGCAGGACAAAGGCGTACCAGCACTTACCGCCAGTCAGATTTTCAGTGCCTTCGGCGCATCAATCATTATCGGGCGGTTGTTTGTTGGATACCTGCTCGATCATTACTCGCCCATCGTCATTTCCGCCGCGGCGCTGTTCACCCCGGCCATAGGCTGTCTTATCTTGCTGGTGACGGGCCCCGAGTCTACCGCCTTGCTGGTGCTGGCTACTGTCTGCATAGGTTTAAGCGCAGGCGCGGAATTTGATATAGCCGCTTTTCTCATGGCCCGTTATTTCGGCATGAAGGACTATGCGCGTATTTTCGGATTGCATCTGGGTCTGGTCACTATCGTGGCGGGTATGTCTCCGGCTTTTTTCGGCTACATCCATACCCAGTACGGAAACTACGACCCGGTCATCATGTATTCGCTGGGCGCGGCAGTGGTGGCATCCCTGGCCCTGTTGACGCTGCGCTCGGCTAGTGCATTCCAACCCAGACCCTATCACCCCGAAATGGCTTGAGACCGCCCAGAAGCTGGCCTGGAATGTGCTCAGCTCGTTGCAGACCAGCCTCGGTCATCGGCACGTCGATGCCGAACGGCTCAGGCCGTTCGCTCGAACACCCAGGTCTGGGACCTGACATGACAGAGCCGAAAACCCTGACTCATTATCCTGTTGACCACGCTGACGGTCGCCTCATCGCCTATATCCGGTGTATGCAACTCGACCATGATCAGTCGCAACTCATCGGGCAGCTTTTCGGGCAACAGCCCTACTTCCGCGCCTTCGATATCCAGCACCAGCACGCTGGGACAGATGCTGGCCAGTAGATCTGAAATCCTTGCGACTGCTGTCTGAACCGGCTCTCCCGAACCATGATCCAGCACCGAACTCCACCAGTATTCGTCCTGCACGCGAAGCGTCAGCGTATCGCCTGAATAGTCGTCGGCCACCACGGCCGCCGCAATCAGCCGGCATTGCTGGCCGTTAAGCTGGACGTTCTGCCGGATGATCCCATGCATTACCTCATTGGGCTCAACGATAGTGACCGGATTACCCGAACACCGAGCCGCCAGCGAGCCGGTTATGCCCGCGCCGCCGCCGCACTCCAGTACCCTGTCCCCCGGCCTGACCATCTTCTCGATCAGCTCGAGGTCCGCTTCTTCGTAATCACCGAGGGCAAAATAGTAAGCCATGCGCGGACTGAAACCCCTGCCCACCAGCATTTTCAAAGGGTGCAGCGGATGCTGCAGCACTACCGGCTCGAGCTGGCTGTCGAGCCATTCACGGATTTGTTCGATTTGTTGCAGATCGTCCGGCTGATCACACGGCCAGACGTTCAAGCCTCGCTGTAAGACGACTTGCCGACGCTCTTCGATGCGCCAGCTCTCCACGAGTTGTTTGCTCATAGGGGATATCCTGGATGGGAATTGCTCGGCCCGGGCAGATTGGCTCGAGTAGAAACGCTAGCGCCAATCATAGCAGAGCTGAGCTGTGCATTTGCGCCCAGGCATCGCGCACCAACACGCACCAGACGCCGAAAAACCGCAGCGTTACTGCGGTTATTTTTAGGGTCAAACTGGGCCAGACTGGCAGGCCGTTACTGCTTGATGAAGTAGCGCACCAGCGTCTTGCCCTGCTCGAACCTGTACAGCTCGATGGTTTCGATCACACCGCTACCGTCGCGCATCACGTTCTTGTGGTGGCAGGCCGCTTCGTTAGCGGCAATGATCGACAGCTCGACCTCCACGCTGAACTTGCTGTTCTGCTGGTCCCACATGCCTTCCAGCACCGCGAAACCTTCCATCACGGGTCGGCCCAGATATTCGATATCCAGCCCATTGGGGGAAACGTTCCGGTAGTGTTCAAAAAAGCCGTCCCGGTCACCGGCGTTCCAGCATTCCAGCTGGCCATGCAAAAATTTCTCGATCTCTTTGCTATCGATATCGCTCATTTATTTTCACCTTGCAGGGCTGAACCCTCGTCATCTGGACCATCGTCATCTGGCTCGTGCCGCGCTTCAGTCCCAGATCGCATGAACGGTCTTCGCGCCCCGCAGCTGCGCCCCGGCAATCTTCGGCGCGGGCATGTCCGGATCCAGCCGAATGTTGGGGAACAGATCGAGAATGCCGTTGATAGCGCTGTTCAACTCTACCTTGGCAACGAACTGGCCAATGCACATGTGCGGGCCAAATCCGAATCCCAGCGCGGGCCGCGCCTTGCGATCCAGGTCGAAGGCGTCCGGATTGTCAAAGGCCTCGTCATCCCGGTTGGCGGAAATCACCATGCACTGGACCATTGAGCCCTTGGCCACCATAACGCCACCAATCTCGACGTCTTTGGAGGCCTGACGAACCTTGAAGGTTGCGACCGGCTCGTAACGCACGGTTTCATCGATCAGCTTGCCGATCAGGCTGCGATCATTGCGGACTCTTTCCAGCAGCTCGGGACGCTCCAGCAGCAGCGTCATCACCGAACTGAATGTCCGGGTGGTGGTTTCTCCTGCGGCGGGCAACAACGAGCGGACGAAGGTAGTCACCTCATGGTCGTCCAGTGCCCGACCCTCATATTCCGCATTGATCAGGCGGCTGATCAGATCGTTACTCTGAGTGCCCTCGGCCCGCTTGCGAACAACGATCTCTTTGATCGCATCGTAAAGACTTTTCACCGCCTGCCCGGCCAGGGGACCATAGATTTTGGCCTTTTCCGGATCGATCTGGTTAGCCGCCACCAACGCCAGCGCCCAGCTGGCGTACTTCTTGAATTTCTCCGGATCGTCGGCCGGAAAGCCCATCAGTGCATACATGGCGCGAATCGGAAAGTAGAGGCCGAAATCCATCAGATTGGCTTTCTTGTCTGCCACCATGGGCAGCAGGAACTCTTCCCGGATGACCCGATCAATCTCAGGTCGCCATTCATTTACGGTTTGCGGCATGAACACCGGTTGCAGCAGTGCGCGAGTACGGCGGTGCTGCTCGCCATCCATCGCCAGGATGATCAGTCCATCAAAAAACGCACCAAGCCCTTCGGCGATAAAACCGCTGGTGAAGGTGTCGGCGTCGCGCAGTACCGCCATCACGTCCTTGTACCTGAACAGCGTCACCGCACATTTGGCCGCCTTGGCGCCGGCATTGGTCGGCACCTTGAGGTAGGTGTCGACGAAGTCGCCCTGCATCACCGGTTCGTTGTGGCGCTTTTCCCGGCATAGGCCATGGATATCGACGTCCGAGCCAAGATAGGTGTCCGAGACCGCGTGGTAGGCGGCTTCGATATCAAGTTCCTGAGCTGCGAGTGACATAGCATGTTCTCCTGGTAAGAATGTAATTCTTGTTATTTATCGTTAGGGGTTTTTCGCCAGATAACTGGCCACACGCCTGGCTGCCAGCCGCCCCGCCATGCCATTCACACCGCCACCGGGGTGAATGCCAGCACTGCCCAGATACAAGCCCGCGACCGGCAGGGTATCGCCGCCCAGTCCGTGGGCCGGGCGCATGGTGCTGGAGCGCATGGAGGTGGTGTCGATATGCACCACACACCCGTTTACCGTGTTCAGCCGTGCGGTAAAGTCCGGCGCGGCTTCGATCCGACGCCCTATGACATGTCCCTTGATACCTTCCACATACACCGAAAGCTGATCGATTACCTGATCCGCCACGGCTTCCCTGATGTTGTCCCAACCTTCCTTTGGATTGACCGGCATGACCGGCGGATAGATATAGAGCACATCCTGCCCGGCCGGAGCCTGGGAAGGATCCGCCGCGCTCGGAGCGGCCGTGGTGATGTACGGGAGAGTCGGCACTTCACCCCGGGCGCAGGCGGTAAAGTTTTCCAGCACGGCTTCCTCGGTGCCGATCAGCAGGCAGGTCTTGCGCAGATCGATGCCGTCGCCCCGGGCTTCTTCGAAGCGCGGCACTGAAATCTGACCATCCAGTGCTACGTCTACCTTCAGTGGTCCGGAGCCCTTGGCATTGGCGGGCGCCATGGCGATACGGGTAAGCAGATGCCTGGGAATTTCGCCAGCGGTCACCATGTCCAACGCTACCTTGGGATGGCAGCCGGCAATCACCGAGCGGGCCGTGAATTCGCGTCCGTCAGCCAACTTGACCCCCTTCACCATGCCCTGGCTGGAGACGATTTCCGTCACGGTCGCGGAGGTGATGACCTGCCCGCCAAGCTCCTCGAGCCTGGAGCGCATGGCGTTGCTCAGTTGCTGCATGCCGCCGAGCACACGACCGACACCAAAGCGGTGAAGAAAGCCCAGCAACGCATAGTAGATGCCGCCGCCGTCGGCGGTAATATCACCGGCCAGACCGGTCAAGGCGCACATCGCGGAAATGGTTACCGGATGTTCAAAGCGTTCACGCGCAGCCTGGTGCGCGGAGCCTGTTAGCAGGGCCATCAATTCAGGCTTGAGCTTACGATTTTTCAGGGCGCTGCCTATCACTTTCAGCTTAGCACCGACGTTCAGCCTGGCTGGGTCAACGCGCATCATCGGGAGCGCAATGTCGAGGAACATGTCGATAACGTTCATGAACTCCAGAAACGCTTCGGCGTCCTTCTTACTGTAGCGCCCGATCTCCGCAGCGGTTTTCAGCCGGTCTCGCCAGAACACCAGCGAGCTTCCATCCGGATGCAGATACACATACCCCGGTGCCAACTCGATCGCCTTGAATCCGTGACGCTCAAGGTCCAGTTCCTGGGGTACGTGGGAATGAACACGCATCGACATCATGTCCAGAGCGCAAGGGTGTACCAGATGCTCGGGCGCCTCGGAGATCAGATACCCCGACGATGCCATGCCACCCACTTTGTCGAGTGCCTCCAGTACCAGGGCCTTTTTCCCTTCCAGGCCGAGGTAGCAGCCCGCCGACAGGCCGTTGGTGCCGCCACCCACGATGATCACGTCAAAATCAGTCTTGTTGTTATTCATGGTTGTATCCCTTTTTCAAGCTGGTGAGCACCCTATAACAAAGGTCGCCCAGGTGCTGCGCAACCGTTTTACCCTGAGTAAAACGATTGGCCCTGCCCACTGCTTTCGTCAGCAATGTGTTTTCACCATAGCACTTACAATTCTTATTGCAGAATTTTAATCTGCATATGGAATTATCAAAAAATGTCTGCTAGGGTTCACCCAGGCATTGCTAATCAGTCAGAACGACGTATCCGACGTTCTTCATGGCTACGCAACAGGCAATCAGCCGCTAGAAAATAAAAATAAAAGGACAGAACAATGAGAACAGATCTGGATCATTCCGGACGGTCATCATGGTCAGTGCATTTATCAGCGCCTTTTCAGGCGTTGCTGGATCAATTCAGCCCACGCTTTTCCCTTACTACCCCAAATCAGGCATTTCCCCTCTGCAATGGTAGCGGAGCTATGGGTCCTTCCATCGCCGCAAGCGATTCGCGCGGGTCCAGCAAGACTCCCTCTAACAACATCAATAACGGAGAACTTTCATGAAACTTAAGATCGCTATGGGTTTGTTACTGAGCGGGATATCTGCCGCCTCCTTTGCGGCCGTCAGCCCTGAAGAAGCACAGAAACTCGGACAAAGCCTGACACCTTTTGGGGCAATCCAGGCAGGCAATGCCGACGGAACCATTCCTCCTTATGAAGGCGGGCTGCGCACGGCACCGGAAGGCTTCGAGCCAGGCAGCGGTTTCTGGGTGAATCCATTCAAAGACGAAGAGCCCCTGTATCGCATTACCTCGGCCAACATGGCGGAATATGCCGATGTGCTGAGTGCCGGGCAGAAAGAAGTGTTGCAGCGCAATCCCGAGTATTACATGGACATTTATCCGTCCCACCGGACAGCGGCCTATCCGAAGGAAGTGATGGACGCGACCATCCGCAACGCCACCACTTGCGACACCTATAAGGAAGGCCTGGCGCTCGAAACCGATTGCCGTGGCGGGATTCCCTTCCCTATCGCGAAGACGGGCAACGAGATGATGTGGAACCTGTTGGTGCGATACAACGATGGTAAATTCGGCACTACCACCTCTGCTTCCAATACCTGGGTGGTAGACCGCAACGGCACCGTTACGCGTACGGCTACCCAATCTACCTTCGTCGAGCGGCCTTATTATCAGATCGACGTGCCCGGTCGCGATCCGGAATTGTTCTACCGCGTTTATTCCCTGACCAAGGCGCCTGCGCGCAAGGCGGGCGAACTGACAGGCCTGATGGACTTCCTTGACCCTACCGAGCAGCCGCGTCGTGCATGGAGCTACACGCCTGGCCAGCGCCGCGTGAAATTGGCCCCGGAATTCAACTACGACACGCCGGTTGGCAGCATGGGTGGTCTGGAACTGTTCGACGAGCTCTTCATGTTCTCCGGGGTGCAGGACCGGTTTGATTTCAAACTGGTTGGCCGAAAGGAGATGCTGATCCCTTACAACGCCTACAAGTTCTACTTCGACTGTGACGATCAATTCCGTACCTCACATGCCAATCCAGAATGCGAGCGCTGGGAACGCCACCGGGTCTGGGAAGTGGAAGCAACGCTGAAGCCGGGCATGCGCCACGTCTACAGCAAGCGCACCTACTACCTGGATGAAGATACCTTCGGTGCAGGCCTGTATGACGCGTGGGATCAGAACGGCGAGCTGTACCGCTCCATGATGCTCGGTGGCGTACAGTTCTATGACCATGACATTCCCTACGTCGTCAAACACACCATTTTCGACTTCAACAAGGGCATGTACGGCATCATCAACGACGGCATGGACGGCGGATATAAAGTGCTGACGGAAGCCAGAAGCGAGCGAGAGCTGAATCCGGAAGCGATCGTATCCCGTGAATCACAGCGCTGATTGAACGATCCGAGAGCCCTTCAGTTGCATTCGCAGCTGAAGGGCTTTTTCTTTGCAAAAAGGAATCAAACCATGCGGCAAATCAAACTGACGTGGAATGTCAGCCATCTCACACCCTATTCCGTACCCGTTACATTGTCGGGTTCATTGTTCGCCCCAGACGAAGCAATAGCGACCGAGCGCCCGGTTGACCTGCTGGTGTGCCTGCATGGCGGCAGCTGCTGCGGTGAGTATTACCATCCGAGCTATCTGGACCCGTCCTACAGCTTTGCCAGATTCATGACCGACCGTGGCTATCTGGTGCTGGCCCTGGACACCCTCGGAATGGGCAACAGCAGCAAGCCCGAACCCGAAAAACAACTGACGCTGGAGGTGATTGCCGCTGCCAGCGACTTCGCGGCACGGCAGGCCGCAGCTGCATTGCAGGACGGTGAATGGCTGCAACTGCCGCCACACAGCAAGCTGCGCGTGTCCGGCCTGGGCCACTCGATGGGCGGGATGCTCTCGGTTTATCAACAAGGCCGTTTCAAGAGCTTTGAGCGACTGATCGTTGCGGGATGGAGCAACCTGCCCCTCGATCTTGGTGACACTGACGCAGCCAGCGTTCAGGCGAGCCTTTCCGATGGCGGCTACATTCCGACTGATCGGCAGGCAATGCGCGGATTCTTTCACCTGCCTGATGTGCCGGAGGACCTGATAGCGCGCGACGACCAGCACGCCGGTCTCACGCCCGTGACACTCGCTCTGGCGGCGCTTACCCCTGGTGCGGTGGAGAACGAAGCAGGTGCCATCGACTGTCCGGTGCTGCTGCTGTATGGCGAAGTCGATGTCAGCCCCGACCCGCAACGCGAAACCTCATTCTATCCCCATGCCAGCGACCGAACGATCACTCTCATCGGACACGCAGCCCATATGCATAACATGGCCTCCTCGCGATTGCAGGTGTGGCAGACAATGGATACCTGGCTACAGGCGCACTGAGCCGCCAACTACCCGAAGGCTACCGGCCAGGCTGGTCCAGACTGGTTCGGTTTGGTCCGGTTTGGTTTTGTCCGGCCGGGCCGGCCGGGCAGGCCGGGCAGGCGAGCGGATTCTCCACAACAGGCAAATGCCGCCACCCATCACTGCGCGATGCAGTTTATCGATAGGTCCAGGCAGTTCAGCGATAGGCATTGGCGTTGTCCCCTCCCCCCCTGTCGCGTTTACTGACAACGGTCAGATTATAAAAACAAGATCAACGGAGAAGCTTAATGTTCAAGCCAGAGTTGTCATCACTCAGCAAGGCTGTAGGACTCTCAGTCTCGCTTGTCTGTGTCAATAATATCCAGGCAGCAGAATTCGATACCGGCAATCCCGACTTGATCGGCCGCTGGGACAACACCATTCGCTACAACCTGGGCGTCCGCGCCGAGGGCCGCGACAACGCGCTCGGCAACAACGCCACCTACGACGAATCGAACTACAAGTTTGATCGCGGCGACGTGGTGACCAATCGTCTGGATGTGATGAGCGAATTCGAGCTGGCCTATAAACGAGACCACGGCCTGCGCATCAGCGGTGCAGCCTGGTACGATCAGGCCTACGCCGATACCGACGTCGAGACCAATCCGGGCAACGTTTTTTACCCCGGCGCGCCTGCCGGCCCGAGCACCACCAGTTATTTCGACGACCAGTATTCTTCCCATACCAAGCGCTACCACCGCGGCTTGAGCGGTGAGCTCCTCGATGCCTTTTTATTCACCCGGTTTTATGTAGGCGATGCGCCTGTCAGTCTTCGCGCCGGACGGCACACTCTTTACTGGGGCAACGGACTATTGATTCCCGGCCATGCGGTGTCTTACGCACAAGCCCCTCTTGATGGCCGCAAAGCCCAGGCAAACCCCGGCACCGAAACCCGCGAAATATTCCTGCCTCTGGCACAGCTGTCCGGCCAGGCTCAGGTGACTGATCGACTCTCCCTTGCAGCACAGTACTTCCTCGAATGGGATTCAACCCGTGCCCCTGAAGGAGGAACCTACCTGGCATCCGCCGATGTGGCCCTTGAAGGCCCGGATCGCCTGCCCGTTGCGCCCGGCTTTGCCTTCCCCATTGAAGACCCGCTCGAACCTGACAACCGCGGCAACTGGGGCGTTATGGCGCGTTACAGCCTCGATTTCATGCAATCGGATCTCAGCGCGTTCTACCGCGAATTTGATGACTACACCCCCTGGGGCCTGCAAACCGGGCCCGGCTTCGCCCGCTACGTCTATCCCGAAGACGTCAAGCTGTATGGCTTGAGCTGGTCAGCGGGTCCGGTACTCGGCGGTGCCTCGGTGGGTGTCGACCTGTCGTACCGCGAAAACGCTTCGCTGACTTCCAGCCGGTTCGATCTGACGGACGCCCAGGGCGCCCGGGGCGATACCTGGCACATGGTTGCCAATGCGCTCTGGTTATTACCTTCCACACCGCTGTGGGACACCGGGGCCCTGATTACAGAAGTCGCCTACAGCCACCTGGATAAAGTGACCGAGAACGCCGATCAGTTCCGCGGCGAAGGCTACGGCGGCTGCGTCGATCAGGATAAGGACTGGGGCTGCGCTACCCGCAACTACGCCGGGCTGGCGGTCAACTTTACGCCCCAATGGCTAGGCGTTCTGCCCGGCTGGAATATCTCCGCGCCAATGAGCTTCAACTACGGTATTGCCGGTAATGCTGCCACCGGCGGCGGCAATGAGGGCGATTACAACTTCAAGGTGGGCGTCAAGGGGCTGCTCGACGAGCGCTACGAGATCAGCCTGTCCTACATCGGCTACGGCTCCGACACCATCACTCGCAACGTTCCCGGTGTTGGAAACACCGTGGTAGGGGGTAACGGCAGCATCGGGCTCTCCGATCGCGACTGGATATCGTTAACCCTGGGCACCGCCTTTTAGGAAACGCTGATTAATTGCATGCGGCCTAAACACGCGGTGTTGCCGAGCGCCTGTTCTGGACCGTCGATGCCCAGGGACGGGCATCGCCGAGCGCCTATGGATGGGTTCACAGCGTGTCCAGACCAGGTGCTTGGCAATGCCGCTTGCAAACCATTCGAGTTAATCAGGGTTGTCGTAGGCCAATAACAGCCAGTCATAACAATAAAATTTGGAGTACTCCATGAAGATGAATCAGATTGCAATCAGCCTTCTCGCGGTCATAGCTACCCCGGCGCTGAGTAATGAGACATGGACTGCCGAAGACCTGGGCCAGGAGCTTACCCGCTTTGGTGCGATAGCCGCCGGCAACGATGCAGGCACCATCCCCCCTTACACCGGTGGGCTGGAATTGGCCGCCGACCTGGAGCCAGGTGACGGATTCTGGCCTAACCCGTTCGCCGACGAAGCCCCGCTGTTTCGCATTACCGCTGACAACGCCGATGAATTTGCCGACCAGTTGTCCTCCGGGCAAATGAAGTTGCTCAAGCAGTACCCGGATACCTATTACATGGACATTTATCCGACCCACCGCACGGCTGCGTTCCCCGAGGCCTTTCTAGCAGCAACCGTGGACAATGCAGGCAATCCGGAATGCAAATCGCTGCACGGTGGATTATCCGTCAGCGAAGCCTGCCGTGGCGGGTTGCCCTTTCCGATTCCGGAGAGTGGCGAGCAGGCGATGTGGAACTACCTGCTTAACTACCAGGGCATCAACGGCTGGAACTGGAACCACAGCGCCTACGTGGTCAATCAGGGCCATGTCACCCTGACCAACACCAATCGCTCCACCGGCGAGAAGCCGTTCTATCAAATGGACGTGGAAGGACGCGACCCCAAGATCGCCAGCCGGATCTGGTCACGTATCGTTGCGCCAGCCCGAACCGCTGGTACCGCATCGGGCTACTGGGATCATCTTGATCCGGTCGAAAATGATCGCTATGCCTGGAGCTATACGACTGGGCAGCGGCGCATCCGCAAGGCTCCGGAGTTTTCCTACGACACGCCCAACGCAGCGTTTGGCAGCGTTTCCTTCTATGACGAGATCTTTCTCTTCTCCGGCAAGATGGATCGTTTCAACTGGACGCTGGAAGGCAAAAAGGAAATGTTCCTGCCTTACAGCAACTATGAGTTGAAGTGGGGCTGCGATATGGACACCAAGCTGATGGACAACCATATCAACCCCGCCTGCGAGCGCTGGGAGTTGCACCGCGCATGGGTGGTCTCGGCAGAGCGCAAGGAAGGTGTACGGCACGCACAGAAATCCCGCCGTTACTACATTGACGAAGATACCTTCGGCGCAGCCTTGTACGACGCCTGGGACGACAGCGGCGAAATGTTCCGCTCGGGAGCGCAGTACAACATTCAGGCCTATGGCATTCCCAACAATCCCCAGCAGGATTCCTACTCGCTGTATGACTTCACCCGCAACCAGTACGGGATGTTCGGCAATGGTCCGACGCGCTACCGCGAGGCGCCCATCATGGAACGCGAAGCCAATCCACAGACTATCGCCGCTGGCCAGCGCCGTTAACGCTTACCTGATCCCGGACTGGAGCTTTACATGAACAGACTTGCTGGAAAAGTAGCGGTTATCACAGGCGCCGGCAGCGGTATCGGCCGCGCCAGCGCCATCGCATTCGCCACCCAAGGCGCCAAGGTTGTAGTGACCGACCTGTATGCGGACGCCGCAGATCGAGTCGCCCAAAGCATCACGGCGGCGGGCAACGAAGCGACGGCGCTCAAGGTCGATGTTGGCCAGGAGGCTGATCTGAAGCAGATGATAGCCACCACCATCGAGACCTACGGCCGGATCGACATCCTGTTCAACAACGCAGTCAACAAGAACCCCGAAACAGCGCGGGATGTGGACTTTATCAACTTCAATGAAGCGCTGTTCCACGACAACATGCGCGTCAACGTGCTGGGGGGCGTTCTTGCCTGCAAGCACGCTCTGCCTCATATGCTGGAGCAAGCCTCTGGCTCGATCATTTTCACCTCGTCCACCAGCTCGATTGCCGGGGAAGTCGCCCAGTTCAGTTACGGCGCGTCCAAAGCGGCACTCAACTGGTATGTGCAAACCATCGCCGCCACCTTCGGCAAGCAGGGCGTTCGCTGCAACGCGATCCTCCCGGGCGTGATCCGTACCGCAGCCCTTGAAGGCTGGGCCAATGAAGAGATGACCCGCGCCTTCCTCGACTTGCAGAACGTGCCGCAGCTTGGCGAACCGGAAGATATCGCCAATATGGCGCTCTTCCTCGCCTCGGATGAGGCGCGCTATGTGAACGGCGCCCTGATGCGTGTCGACGGCGGAATGAGTTGCGGCACGCCCATGGTCCCGGTAGTCCGCGCCTACCTCTGATCGCAGACCTTTAACCTACTCCGAGGAGATTTTTGCAATGGGCTTACGACAAGAAGAAATCATCAGGGAATTCTGCGCGGCATGGGGCGATGGGACAGCTACGTCGCGCCCGCAACTGAACACCATCCTCAACATGATGAGCGAGGAAGCAGTCTGGCAGCTCTGGGTGCCCGGCGGGCCAGTGATTCGCGGCCGTGCTGCGCTACGCGACGAGATCCAGCGGCAAATGAGTTACGTCACCCACAACCATTGTGTGATCCGCAACATCGTGTCCTCGGACAGCATCGTGATGACCGAGCGGGATGACTACGCCGTTTCCAGCGGCAAGCCCATGCCGCATTCCATGGTCGCGGTTTATGAACTCGATGCCGAGGGAAAGATCACGGCGTGGCGCGAGTACCTCGACACCGCCGATCTGGCGAAGAAAAAAGGCGTAGCTCTGGAACAGGTTGGCGGCCCAGAGCTGGCTGCCCCAGGGGCCTGAGCGCACTTTATTCATTTACTAGACCTGGCCAGCACCGGGTCCAAGAAGCATATTCGTGGAGTAACAATGAACATGGCCTTAGACAATTCCAGTACCGACCAGGTGATGGAACAAAAGATACGCGGTTTCGTCGAAACGCTGCTGGGCGGGACCGTGGTCAGCACAGACCGGCTACCGCGCTGGCGCCCTGCCTGGAATATGGATCTGCAACGTGGCGACGAAATACTCAAACTGCACATCCGCGGCGACCGCGGCGGTGATGTCAGCCCGTTTCCGGATGACCTGCGCCGCGAAGCGGATATTCTTGCGCTGATCGGTCAGCAGGGTGTTCCCGCACCGCATATCTATGGGTTCTGCGAAGACCCGCTGGCCATCGTCATGCAAGCCGTACCTGGCACCCGAGATCTCTCCACCGCCAGGGACGATGCCGAACGTCTGAGCCTGGCCAAGCAATACATAGACGCCATGGTGGCCATGCATCAGTTGCCACTTGATGGCTTTGTGGCCAAGGGCATCAAGCTGCCCGAGGGTGCCGAAGCCATTTCGCTGGCCGGGCTTGATGCGTATTACCCGCTTTACGCACGTAATAAAACCCGTCCGCAGCCGCTGCTGGAGTTTGCCCTGAACTGGCTGCGCCGCAACGTCCCGCAGCATCGCACCAAGCCCAGTCTGGTGCAGTACGACTCGGGCCAGTATCTGTTCGAGAATGGCAAGCTCACCACCCTCTATGATTTCGAGTTTGCAATGATCGGCGACCCGCTGGCCGACCTGGCATCGGCGCGGATGCGGGACAATTACGAACCGCTCGGAGGACCTTTCAAACAGCTTTACGAATATTACCAGCAGGTCAGCGGCGAACCGCCTGAGCCAGACGTTGTGCGGTTTCATACCACACTGTTTTCCACGGTCAGCACCATGCAGTTCTCCTCGACGGTCGCCACACCAAAACCGGGAGATCCCCACGATACCTATATCGAATTCGACATCGCCCTGCGCCGCGTGGTGGTCCACGCCCTGGCCGAATCAATGGGCGTGGCAATCGAGACGCCAACCACCCCCGTTAAACCACAGGGACCCAACGCCGAACTGCTGAGCATGCTGAGCGATGCGGTCGAACAGGTCGAAGTGGCTGATCCCTTCCAGAAGACCAAGCTGAACGCCGTGCGCAAGATCGTCGAATATCTAAGCAAGGCCGACGCCATGATGCTTGAGCTGCAAGCCCAGGACATGCGTGAAGCCGAAGCACTGCTCGGCCAGCGCTTTGACCACCACCAGCAAATGGAGGCGGCGCTGGAAAGCTTCGTAAGCACCGCTGGCGCAGAGCATGACCTGTCTCTGCTGGCACTCTTTGCCTCGCAGATTGAACGACGCGTTCAGGTGTTCGGCGGCACCGCTATTGGCGCCTCGGCCAGCCACATCGACCTTCCACCCCTATGAACCTGGACACTGATCGTACCAACCAACTGGACGATGCGCCCGCGTTCTGCCGTCGTTATGGTGACTGGGCGCTTATCGCGGGAGCGTCCCATGGCATCGGTGCAGCCTTCGCGCGCCAGGTCGCAGCGCAAGGTCTGAACTGCATTCTGGTCGCCCGAAACGAGACAGCGCTTGAGTCCCTGAAAGCCGAGCTCGAAGCGCAGCACGGCATTCAGGCGTTATGCGTGACGCAGGACCTGTCGGCAGCGGACGCCACCTCAAGGCTGCTGGGAGCCATCGGCAGCCGCCAGGTCGGCCTGGTGATATACAACGCCGGCGGTGATCCCTTTATCAGCCAGTTTCTCAACACCGATGCCGAGCACTGGATGAAGCTACTCAGGATGAACACGCAGACGGTCATGGATATCAGCCACGCATTTGGTGGCCGGATGATGGAACAAGGCCGTGGAGGGCTGCTGCTGGTGGGTTCACATGCGGCACTGGGCGGCGTGCGCAAGCTGGGGATGTATTCTGCGACGAAGGCCTTTTCGCTGAATCTGGGCGAATCGCTTTGGGCCGAGTGGAAGGATCGGGGCGTCGATGTGCTCAATCTGCTGATCAGCACCGTGGACACCCCAACGATGCGCGAGACCATGCAACGATTGAATATTCCCAATGCCATGACCATGCCGCTACCGCAGGCGGATGACATTGCCCGCGTGGCTCTGCAAGAGCTGCGCAACGGGCCGACGTTCATTCACCCTGAAGATCTTGAGGTGGCGGCAGGCGCAGCCTCGCCCGGCAACCTGAGGCGTGACCACGTGATGAAAAAAAGTGCCGAGGCGGCTCAGTTTATCGGGAACGACTGACGCCATACCGCATGATTTGAAACTATCTTTAACGGGCAGAGACCATGAAACAGTTCGATAACAGAGAATTCAAAATCGGCTGGAAGATCCTCATTCTCGCCATCGTAGGCGTGGCGACCAGCTCCAGCTCGTTGCTGTTGTACAGCTTCAGCGCAATGATGATTCCGCTGGAGCAGGCAATGGGTTGGGGCCGCAGCGAGCTGCAAGCCGCCATCACCGCACTGTCGCTCGGCACCATAGTCGCGGCTCAACTAGCGGGCTGGCTGAACCTGAAATTCGGGTTGCGAATTGTCACCATCCTCTCGCTGCTCGCACTTTCAATCAGCATGGTTCTGCTGACCCAGATGCAGGCGACGATATGGAGCCTTTACCTGGGTTATTTTCTGGTCCCCCTGGCGGGCCTGGGGACGTTGCAGATCACCTGGTCCCATCTGGTCAACCTTTGGTTTGTGGAAAATCGCGGGCTGGCTCTGGCCATCATCCTCAGCGGTTCGGGGCTCGCCGCCGCCGGGTTGCCGCTGCTGGTCACATGGGCTGTATCAACCTGGAACTGGCAAGCCGGATTTATCGCCTTGTCGCTGCTGCCGGTGCTGATAGCCCTGCCGCTGACCTTGCGCTGGTTGATGCCTGTCAGGTCAGAAAACAGTGCGGCTTCGGTGGGACAACCCAAGCCCCAGGACCCATCCAGCGGCATGCTGCTGAGTGAGGCGCTAAAATCCTGGCGTTTCTGGGTATGCAACCTGTCCATGACCCTGGTGGTAGCCTGCGTGGTCGGACTGGTCACCAATATCATCCCGCTGCTGCAGGACAGAGGGCTGAGCGCCGTTGAGGCCGGACAGATTTTCAGTGCCTTCGGTATTTCGCTGATCTTCGGAAGACTGGTAGTAGGCTATCTGATCGACCGTTTGTGGGCTCCGGGAGTAGCGGCCATTGCCCTGCTTATGCCCGCTGTTGCCTGCCTGATTTTCGCTCTGACCAGCGGCAACACCGGGCTTTATGTTCTGGCAACCTTGCTGGTAGGCATAGGTGCGGGAGCGGAATTCGACATCGCCGCCTTCCTTATCGCCCGGTATTTCGGCATGCGTGACTATGGCCGGCTCTTTGGCGTTCACCTGGGTTTGATCACAGCGGGCGCTGCCGGAGCGCCGCTACTGTTTGGCGCGCTCTACAGTCTTACTGGCGACTACTCCGGCCTGCTGGCCTTCAGCACCGTCTGCTTTGTTGTCGGCCCCCTGATGCTACTGACGCTGGGCGGTTACCCAGTATTTCGCCGCGACGACGCCGTGCCCGCTTACTGAGGGCAACGGCCTACCGGTGCATTTGACGAAAGGCTTCAGGGGTCATGCCGACCTCCTTGCGGAACGCTGCCGTAAAGGAGGCCGGATTGAGAAATCCGGTTTGATAGGAGATCTGCTTGATCAACACTTTGCTATCGAGCAGCAATGACTTTGCGCGGCGGATGCGTGCCTGCGCGGCAAATTGGCGTAGCGTGAGACCGGTGGTGTTCTTGAACTGCTCCGAAAGGCGTCTGGCCGGCATATCGAGCGCGTCTGCCAATTGCTTGAGGGAGCTGCTGTGTTCAGGTTCCGTCTCGAGCATTTCGCGCAGGACTCTCAACTGCCTGGGACTCAATTTCCCGGAATCAGCGGTAACCTGGGAACTCAGGAACTGCCGATGCAAATCAAGCGCAACACCTGTCAGCAGGCACTCGGTATGCAGTTCGCTGGCAAAACCGGGTGCAGCAACTTCCTGGGCAAGACGCTGCAGTGACGTCCTAAGGTAGGGGCTTTCCAGATTCAGCATGCTGTCGCTCAGACAGCCATCCCACTGCCACTGAATTCCCGCCAGCGGGCCCATAATGCCGGGATCGAACAGACATATCATGGCTTTGTATTCGGAGACGCCGTGGCAAAACTGGAACTCCGTGTCACGCGGCAGAAACAGCGCCTGCCCAAGTGGCTGGAACTCACAGTTGAGATCGGAAAAACGGCCTTTATTATCCGAAAAAGGAGACCACCGTCTGGCTGGTGTTGGTAATACCAGACGCAGCAAACAGCTGCTCTTCGCCTGAATTACCGCGGTGCCGGAATTCGACCAGTGCGCGTGCTCAATACGTATGTCAAAGCCGTCATTCACCAGTCGAGATTCTGTCAGAAACTCTCCAGCCGCGGACGGATCGTATTCATCGTAATGTACTGAATACATAACGGACACTCTCAGCGATTATTTTTGTTTAGCACTGATTTTTATCCTTCAGGATAACCGTTCAAGCCCAATAAACAATCGATAAATAACAGTTTCAGGTATCGGAAAAACCAATATCTGAAACTACTTTTTTAACCGATACAGAACACAGTGGAAACTTGCTCTTTTCATCGAACAAACCCAAACTTCTCGGAGCAAATTGCAGGAACTCCTGGGTGGGTAGCGTCTCTACATTTATGTCCTTCCCAACATAGCAGGAGAATTACAATGAAAAAGATTGCAACGACACTAGGCTTGCTCGCTTGTCTGCCATTGGCGGCTTTCGCGCAAGATATCAAGCTGGACAAGGAACTGAACGGTCTGGATATCGAAACGCAGGTAATCGGTGACAGTACTGCCACGGCGCCAGGGCCCGGAGGAACAGCCAGTACCCAGGTGCTTCAGGTAACCAACAACAGTGATTCCACCGTGACCTGTCAACTGGATCCGGGTCCAGCCGAAACTGCGGCCTCTGAATCTCCGATGGCTCCAATCAAGGCAGGTGAGTCGGCCACTCTCAGGCTGGACGGCAGTTATGCGAGCGCCACGACGCGGGCGAAACTGATCTGCAACGAAGAACAGTAACCTACGTTTATTGCGGGCTAACCATCTGAGGATTAGCCCGTAATAGACACCTCCCATAGAACGGCAGGCAAGCCATGATTCTCAGAATGGACCACTTCACCATCGTTACTGACCAGCTCGAGCAAACCCAGCAGTTTTACGTAAACCTGCTTGGACTCGAGGTGGGACCAAGACCGCCCTTTCCAGTACCCGGGCTGTGGCTTTACGCCAAGGATCATCCTGTACTTCACGTCATCGCAGTAGCTGACATGCCTAACCCTCGCCGCGGTGTGCTGGATCATATGGCTTTCTTTGCCCAGGGTCTGGCAGAGACACTGGACAGACTCGACCAGCACGCCATTGGTTATCGAATCATCCGCGCGCCGGGGGACATCCGGACCTGGCAGGTGTTCTTCAAAGACCCCAATGACGTGGACGTCGAACTCGATTTTGCTCCCGAAGAGCAGGCTCCAGCCGACTGGAAAACCAGAAGCAAAGCCTGATTTAGATCAGGCCGGTGTAGGCCCCGCCATCCAGCTGCAAATTCTGCCCGGTAATGTAACCCGCCTGGGCCGCGCACAAAAAAGCACAGGCGGCGGCGAATTCGTCAGGAGTACCGAAACGCCGTGCCGGAACCGGCCGGAGCATTTCGGCTCGCGCCTCCTCCAGGCTGATGTTCCGGTGCTTTGCCAACTGGCCGGTCATGTAGGCCAGCCGATCGGTCGCGATGCGCTCGGGCAAAAGGTTGTTGACTGTGACATTGTCGCGGATGACTTCCACTGACAGCGCCTTCGAGAAGGCCGTCAGACCGGCTCTGGCCGCCGTCGACAGACCCATTGGCAACCGCGGAGACTTGACCATGGCCGAGGTGATATTGACGATCCGGCCAAAACGCCGCTCGCGCATTCCCTCAATTACTGCCTGAATCAACAGTATGGCGCTGAGCATATTGGCCTCCAGCGCTTGCTGCCAGCATTCCAGGTCCCAGTCCTGGAACTTGCCCGGCGCCGGCCCGCCATTATTGGTGATCAGAATATCCGGAGCGGGACAAGCCGCCAGCAGCGCCTCCCTACCAGTGCGGGTGTTGAGATCCGCGACCACCTGAACCACCTCGAGACCCGTGCTGTCACGGATTGCCATCGCAGCCTCATTCAAGCTGGTGGCGTCGCGGCCGTTGATGAACACCTCACATCCTTCAGCGGCCAAGGCCATGGCGCAGGCTTTACCCAGGCCCCTTGAAGAAGCACAGACAATGGCTTTGCGACTGGTAATATTCAGATCCATATCTACTCCCGTTGTCTGTTTTCCAGCGGTTCAAGTTCATTACAGCGATGCCGCAATCCTTTATGCTGTAGGCCACTGACGCCTGACTTTTTTTCCATAAAACCGGAGACGGAAATACCATGAGCACCCCGTCAACCCGTGCAGAACCTGGCAAGCGGGATACCATGAACCGTCTGCTTGCCGCCGCCAGGCAGATCTTTGCCCTTAAAGGTCTGGCGGGCGCCCGGGTAGAAGATATCGCCCGGGAAGCCGGCGTGACCAAACAACTGGTCTATCACTATTACGGATCCAAGGAAGTATTATTTTCAACCGTCCTGGATGACGCCTCGCAGCAGATAATGCAGGAACTGATCGCCGTTGAGATAGATGATCTGCCGCCGGAAGAAGCGCTGCGAAGATTGCTTTACTGCTGTTTTGATCAATATTTGGAAGATCCGCTGCTGGGTGCCCTGGCCCTCGAAGGCATTCGCTATCACGAAGCGGCAGAAACCAGACCCAACAGCTTCACCAGTCAGTCCCCTGCGCTGGCCACCAAGTTTTCATTGGTCCTAAAACGTGGAATAGAGAACGGCGTATTCAAGCAGGATATAGATGCCCGTCTGTTCCTGGCGAGTTCTGCGCTGCTGATGTCAGGCGGATTCACCAATCATTACACCATGTCCGTTCTCGTTGGCTTTGACACTACCTCTGAGAATGGCATGCGGATCTGGCGTGAACACTCGGCCAACTTCATTCTGGCCAGCATCATGCGGCAATCCTGACCCCTATGGCGCCCCAGGCCGGGGCGCCATAGGGGTCGTGAACCCAGTTACATGCTGCCGCGGCCCGACTGCTCGAAGAAGGCACGCATTGCAACCAGTGAAGGCGTGTGGCTGCCAAAACCTCCATCTGCTACCAGGGTAGTACCGGTCACGAACGAAGACTCGTCGCAGGCAAGAAAGGCCACCACATCAGCGATCTGTCGTGGGGTGCCCAGTTCAGGCGTCAGATGATTGTCACGCAGAATATTCAGCAGCTCGGGCGGCATGGAACCGTGGGCATTTTCCGCAGGCGCCAGCCCAATCTGCACGGCATTGCCGCGCACACCCAGCTTGCCGTACTGCGCCGCTACCAGCTTGGGCAGCATGTTCAGCGCAGCTTTGGTTGACGCGTAGCCGGTCAGGGACAAATCTCCCTGGGCACCCAGTCCGGAGGTGGCAAAGATTACCGAGCCCTTGCCCTGTTTCAGCATCACCGGAATAACATGCTTGGAACACAACACGGCGCCACGCAGATTCACCGCGATGGCTCGATCGAAGGCGTCCATGTCCAGGTTGCAGATATCGCGGTCCTTCTGGCGCTGGTTCACATCCAGCACGGCGGCATTGTTGTGCAGCACGTCGATACGGCCGAACCGGTCCATCACCTGTTCAACCATCGCCTTGACGTCATCCTCGCTGGAAACATCGGTGCGTATGGCAATGGCCTGACCACCGGCCGATTCGATCTCTGCCGCCACACTGGCCGCCGCCTCCTGATTGATATCGACGATTGCGATGGCAGCGCCATGGGAGGCCAGTACCCGCGCGCACTCGGCGCCCAGACCACCACCAGCGCCGGTGATGATCGCTACACGATCCTTGAGCTTGTCTGTTGTCATCATATTCTTCTCTTGTCTTGATACGAGACGATCAATTTCACTCACCAGTGAACTGCGGCGCACGACGCTCGGCAAAGGCCAGAGCAGCCTCCCTGGCATCCTTGGTGGTGGCCAGCAACGAAAACAGGTCCAGTTCCAGATCCAGGCCCTTTTTCAGGTCGATTTCTGAGGCAGCTCGTGCGGCTCTTTTTGCATATACCGAAGCCATAGGTGATTTACCGGCTATCTGCAACGCCAGCGCCGACACCTCCTCAAGCAAGGTATCGGCGCTTTTAGCGACACGCGATACCAGGCCGATCTGCCGCGCCCTGTCGGCATCCAGGCGTTCACCCGTCAGCAGTAGATCAAGCGCATGACCTGGCGCCACCACCCGGCACAGGCGCTGCGTACCGCCTCCGCCAGGAATCAATCCCAGACCGGTTTCCGGCAATGCCAGCACCGCATTTGGCGAAGCAAAGCGGATATCACAGGCTAGCGCAAGTTCCAGGCCTCCGCCCATGCAGTAACCGTGGATTGCGACGATAACCGGCTTGCTTACTGCGTCGATAGCTTCAATCCAGCGAGCACCCTCCATCCGTTTACGAACCTGGATGGAGGTCTCTATTCCGCGCTTTTCCTTGATGTCCGCCCCGGCGCAAAACCCCCGTTCGCCCTCACCGCGAATCACTATGACGTGAATCCTGTCGTTGTTCTCCAGCCGTTCGAGGGCCGCTGGAACACCAACGCGGATTGCATCATTGATGGCATTGATCTGGCCGGGACGGGTGAGCACCACCCACCCCACGGCGCCGTCGCAGTGCATCTGCACTGCATCGTTGATTACTTCGGGTAGGCTTTCATCCGTGCTCATGTCAGCACTCCTCGAACTCGAACAACTGGCCTCTGAGCTCAGACGGATCAATCCTGATCAGCGCCTTGCCACCCACCGCATCGCTGGACTCGATCCAGCTGAACGCTGTGCCCCGCGCGCGCAGATCTTCAGCCTTGGCCGCCAGATCGTTTACTGCGATGCGGATGTAATAGGGGCCAGGACCCCAGCTGTTGAGGTACAGGCCCGCTTCACTGTTCCAGCGGGTCGCTTCGATGATGTCCAGCGTGGCGCTGTTGGCCAGGCTGAAGCCCATGCGCGCGCGGCGATAGCCTTCGCTCTCGATCAGTTCAACCGGGCCTGAGGGTTCCCAGTCAAGATTGGCAGAGCAACGGCGAAGCGTCTCGTTCAGGTCGCGCACCAGATAACCGCGGGCGGAAACACGCACCATATCGCCGGGCTTGGAATCACGTGGTTGCGGAGCAGGAACCGAGAACGTATCGGCCGGCATCTGCAGCGGCTCCATTGGCATGACTTCGATACACAGTCCGCCATCGACGATGGGATCGTAGACCGGCTTTTCCGGCGACGCTCCCAACCACAGGCGGTCGAAGGGCATGTCAGGCGTGCGTTGCGCCATTCGGAACGGTAGACGCCGACGCATGAGTTTCGCTACCAGGGCATCGAATTTATCCCCATGCAGACTTAGCACGATGGAGTGGGTCAGCATCGGGCGGTGCCGACCCTGGTACTCCTTCAGACTTTCCAGGAAATCATGGAACATCGGATCGCCCGGATTGGGCCGGTCCAGGTGCCACTGCGGCTCGACCCGGGTCGGCGACACGGCCAATGATTTGTGCACCCGCAGGAAATGGGCAATATAGGGATGGTCATCAAAGGCCTGGCGCCAGCGCTCGTGCTTGTGAATGCCCAGCTTGTCCACCAGCAATTCGGTCATTCCATCCGGGTCTGGCACCATCATGTCGGCGCTCATCAACAATTCGAACATCTTTATCTCCATTCTTACAGGGGAGCGAAAAAAACGGGTTGTTTGGCAGCGCTACCTCAAGTAGCGCTTCAATGGGTGTCGACCACCGCCTGTTTTTTAGCCTGGGTAGGCTGTGAGGCAATAGGCACCGGAGCCTTGGCAGGGGAAGAAAACTCCCCACGGGCCTTCTTCCCGGCACCAAAATCTCTGAGCAGAAAGTGGGACAGTGCTGGAATCAGAATCAGCGCGCCCAGCATGTTCCAGAGGAACATGAAGGTCAGCAGGATGCCCATGTCGGCCTGGAATTTGATGGGTGACCAGGCCCAGGTGATAACGCCTGCTGCCATCGTCAAACCGATCAGCGCAACCACCCGGCCGGTAAAATCAAGCGAACGGCGGTAGGCCACTGCCAGCGATTCCCCGCGGCCTTGCACGGCAAGCTGAACACTCAGCAGATAAAGCGCGTAATCAACCCCGACTCCAACCCCTACAGCCATGACCGGCAAGGTGGCGACCTTCAGACCAATCCCCAGCCAGACCATCAGCGCCTTGGCAATGATGGTGGTCATGATCAGCGGAATAAGCGCAACCAGGGTGGCGCGAATACTGCGGAAGGTGATCAGGCACAACAGAGCGGTAGCGCCGTAAACTGCGAAGTACATGATGATGATGCCCTTCTGTACCTCGATATTGGTCGCTGCTTCGATACCCGCGTTGCCAGCAGCCAGCAAGAACTGAACAGGCTGATCACTCTCGGGCCCGGTTCCGTGTTCCGCGTTGAAATCCTCCACCACGTCCAGCACGCGGGTAAGGGTCTCTGCCTTGTGGTCGGTGAGATAGGCGATCAATGGGGTAACCGAGCAATTCTGGTTGGTGATGCCAGGCGACGAAATCATCGCTGCGTCAACCGACGCATTGGTAATGGCCTGGTCACGACTGATGGTTAGCCACTTGCCGCTACCCTCAGCCATCCCCGAGGTCATGAACCGCACTGAGTCGGCCAGGGAGCTGGTGGTCTGCACGCCTTCGGTCTGGCGCAGACGCCAGGCCAGCTTATCCATGGTTTGCAGGGGGCCATAGAAGCGGCAGCCGTCTACGTCGGTTTTCATGATCACGGCAAACTGATCACTGGAAAGACCATAGTTGGCTGAGATGAACGCGTTGTCCCGGTTGTATCGTGAATCGGCGCGCAGCTCGGGCGCGCCTGGATCCAGATCGCCGATCTTTAGGTCCATCATGACAACCGCACTGACGCCAGTGATCAGCACCGAAACCGCGATGGCCGCGGTAGCCCACTTGCGCTGGGTGAACAGATCCAGACCCTGCCAGATCTTGCCCTGCCAGCTCTTGTTCTCCTGCTCCGCAGCGTCTTTCTCGATGGCAAGTCGGGCGGCTTTTTTGCTTACGCCGATATAGGACAGCGCGACGGGAATCAGAATCAACTTGGTGAAAATCAGCACGGTCACACCGATACTGGTGGTCAGCGCGAGGTCCCGAATGACCGGAATATCAATGATCGCCAGCACCGCGAACCCGACCACATTGGTCAGCAGCGCGGTCAGGCCGGTAAGGAACAGCCGTCTGAAGGTATACCGTGCCGCAACATATTTATGGGTGCCACGTCCGATATCCTGAAGAATGCCGTTCATCTTCTGGGTGCCATGGGACAAGCCAATGGCGAAAATCAGAAATGGAACCAGGATTGAATAGGGATCGAGGTCATAGCCTAAAAGCTGCATCAAACCCAGCAGCCAGACCACGCCGGTAATCGCGATACCCACCAGCAGCAGCGTGCTGCGTACGCAATGCGTGTAGAGGTACACAAACAGCGCGGCAATTGCCACGGAAATCGCGAAGAACAGCATTACGACCTGTAAACCATCGATCAGATCGCCGACCAGCTTGCTGAAGCCGACAATATGGATGCCGATCTGGTCACTTTCGAAGGATCTGATTTTCTCTTCGAGCTGATCGGAAAATTCGCTGTAATCCAGCGGCTCTCCGGTTTGTGGATGGGTCTCCAGCAAGGGCGCGACAATCATGCTTGATGACCTGTCGTTGGCCACCAGGCTGCCTGTCAGACCCGCGCGGGTTACGTTACGACGCAGCGCGGTAATGCTCGCCTCACTGCCATCATAATCGGAAGGCATTACCGCCCCGCCGCTGATTCCGGCTTCGGTGACTTCGCGCCACCGAACAATTGGCATCCACAGCGAACGCATCCAGGATCTGTCTATCCCTGGAATCAGATAGAGAGTGTCATTTACTTCCTGCAGAGTCTGAAGATATTCCGGCTCATAAATACTGCCCTGCTTGTTGGAGACCACAACTCTAATATTATTGCCGAGTCCAGGTAGTTCACTTTTATTATCCAGATAATTCTGAATATAAGGGTTATTAACTGGAATCATTCGTTCGAAACTGGCATTGACGTCCAGTTTGGTGGCAAAGAATCCGAGTACGACAGTGACCAAAAGACAACTTATAAGAACCAGAACCCGATGGCTGAAAATAATACGCTCAAACAGGCCACCAGAACTTTTGTCAAAGTCCTTGACGTCACGCACGACTGGCATGCCAGCGTTGCTTTTAAGATCGACCATCATTCTCTCCACTATCAGGTTGCGTGGCGGTCTTATCAACGCCAGTGCATCCCGGACATAACTTCATTTAGACCAACGGACATTCCGCTGTGCCGGCGTCCAGCAGCACGGAACTGTTCTTACCCAAACCTTCCGCAAGGTGAACGGAAGTGCGGTATGGCTATTATTGAAACTGACTCATATCTATCTTTCGAAGTCCGGAAAATTGCGCAACTATGAGCGTACCGGGCGCGTCCGGTCTGGCCGAGGAATACACCTGCCCGGCATAGGGAACCGACAGAAGATCAGTCTCCAGCGTCGTGGTATCCAGGCGAACCAGCTCACCTCGCTCGCTCACCAGCAATACCTGTCCGGCAGCGGCGCCATCCACGGCATCAATCAGCGTCGCGTTTTGCTGAGTATCCACATGCTGCCAGTTCTCACCCCCGTCGCGGCTGGCGTAGAGGTTTCCCCTCAGACCGTAGACCATCAACACGCCGTCGCTGATATGCACCCCGAAGAAGGTGCCGGTATAGGGAGTATCCACCTGCACGAAACGCTGCGCTTCACGATCCAGCCGCATCAGCAAGCCCTGCTCTCCGCTGACGTAGACCTGATCGCCCTGCATGTCGATGCCGTATAGATGCATACGACGGTCGTTCTCGGTATGTTCGGTCCAGGGTTCCCAGGTAGCGCCGCTGTCGGTAGTGCGCAGCAGCATGCCGAAGGCACCCAGCACAAATCCTTCGCCATTTTCTTTCACGAATACATCGAGAAAAGGCGTGGCCATGATGTCGGGATTGGCAGACGTGCTTGTTCCAAGGTCGACTTCCCGGAGCATGCTTTCCGCTTCAAACTCATCGATATCCGAGGCGTTAGCGTAGTGTTCCTTGAGCAGAGTGACCAGACTCCGACCGTCCAGCTGAACTTTCCATGAAAGCCCACCATCGGTGGTCGCCAGCAAGACGGAATCATGACCGACAGCCCAGCCGTTGAGCTCATTCTGGAAGTACACCTGAACCAGATCGACAGCCACCGGACTCGGGGACTGGGTCCAGGTTTCGCCATCATCGCGAGATATCAGAATCAACCCGCGCAAACCGACACTCACCAGGTTATCACCCGCGCGGGTGACGGCCAGAGCGGGCTGCGCCTGCGCGACGGCCTGAACCAACGCGGATTGCTGCAACGGGTCATGGAAACCAGTTGGTGACTGTGGAGCTTGCTCCGCAGCAGTTACCGGCAGCACATGTACCGTTAATCCGATACAGCAGGCGGCCATGGCAAGCAAGGCATGTGGGCCGCGTTTACCAGCAGACCAACTGAACAGGCGGGATACATTCATTGTTTTTATCCTCAGTGATCCCAGGAGCATCCTCAGGCGGGATGCCCCGGGTCAACCGGTATGATCGGCAGCGCTTTATCCGTCCTGGAGAAGCGGCGTTATCCAGGTCTGGTTCCGGTTAGCGAACGGTTTCTCGGCCCACGATGGCTTCAGGGTTCAACTCGCGCTCGGAACGAGGCTCCTCGAGTACCTGGTAGCCGCCATTGAGCGCGTCATTGATCAAACCGTACATGCCCTTGTTGAAGTCATAGATGGAGTGTTTGACGATGTAGGGAATGTCATGGTCATAAAGCTGCACGCCACCCAGCATCATTGAACGATACAGCTGACCACTCTGATCCCAGGCGTCATACAAGCCTGCGCCATAGGTGTCTTCGTCCAGGTAGTAGGTGCGCTTGCTGTAGACGTGACGGTTGCCTTCCTTCAGCGTCGCTTCCACTTCCCATACCCGGTGCAGCTCCCACCGCTCGCATTCGGGGTTGACGTGGGATTCCATCAGCTGGGTTTCAGGATCGCAGTGAAAGTACAACTCGTAGTTGTTGTAAGGAATGTACATCTCCTTTCTACCAACCAGATTGAAGTCGAAGCGGTCCTGCATACCCGAAAACATGAACAGCTCATCGAACAATTCCAGCCCGCCCATGCTGGCTACGGGGGTATCGTAGGCAAACTCGGGGGCCAGCTTGACCCGACGCTGACCGGGGGTATAGCTCCAGGCACGACGTGGCTGCTCAGTCGGGTCGAGAAAATCCATATAGCCGGTCAGCTCACCGGCACGGCGCGCAGGTGCTCTGGTGACCGAATACACGCGGGTGTACATTTGCGGATCTCGTTCTTCCAGATCCGTCTGATAATAAGGACGCTCAACGAAAGTGGCCTGTTCTGAAGCCTTGGTAACGGTGCCATTGGAGGCCACGATCCAGCTGTTGGATCCGGTCGTTGTAGTGCCGTACTGGCCATCGTTGTAGCGTGTCTGCTGGTTCCAGATCAGCTCGTGACCGGTCTGTGGAATCGGAAACGGTATACCGCCCCGACATTCCGGTTCCAGAGCAAGGCCATCCTTTAAGGTTTCGCAGGTAGTGGCGTTACGCACTGTGGCTTCCAGAACCTCCTGGGGATGAGCCGCGGTACGGTGGCTGGGATAGATATCCATGTAGTAGGTGTCTGGATTGCGCTTGAGCAATTCAATCTGACCTGCACTCAACTGATCCGCGTACTGCTCATAGTTGCTGGCATCAATACGGAACAGTGGCTCTTCATCCTTGAAGGGGTTTGCCCAGTAGCCGCTACCCGGTTCGAAACCAGCAGGAGCTTCGCGAAGCCCCCCTTCAAAAGGGGGGATAGTGCCAGCTTCATTGCCCGCTTGAATCGCCCCGACCAGTGTAAGAGACTCGCCAAGCTTGGCGGCCTCCTGCTCAGGCACTGCGGCCAGTGAATACGCCGAAATCCCTGTCAAGGCGATACTTAAGGCTAAATGAAGTTTCATAACGTGCTCCAATATTGTGTTTATTAAAAGGAGGTCTTGTAGGTCAGCGATACCCAACCGCGGTCGGTACCCCCTACTGCCCCGTTGCCATTGACCACTTCAGCGCCGCTGGCATTTCGAGTGTTCTTCTCCTGAGCTGCAGTATCCGCGTAGCGCACGGTGAACTCATGGCTCTGGCGATAGGTCATCCGCGCACCAACAGACCAGGCCAGCGCGCCTTCAGATCCACCACCGGCATTGGCTGCGTTGCCATACAAGCCGTAGTTGACGGTCAGCGGAACGGACAGATCCCAGGAAGGCAGAACGGCCAGGTATTGCGGCGTATAATTCATTGCCACGGCTGCGTAGTTACGAGTCGAACAACCGTCTTCCTTGCTACCTTCACCGCCATCACGAAGATCCACGCAGTTGAAGCCTTCGCCCTTGTAGAACTCTTCGTTCTCGGTAACCTTGTCCAGGTGGCTGAATACCACTTCCGCTACCAGTATGGAGGTATCGGCCAGCCAGTTGCGGGGCACACCGTACACCGCGTTAACCACAGCATGATAAGTGTCACCACGGGGGCCTTCATTATTCACGGGGCTGATACCGGTGGCGTTCAACGCGCCATCCTGACGGTAAGACAGTTCAGCACCGATGGAAGCCGAGCCGATGTTACCCGCATAGCTGATACCCGTCAGCTTCACGTTTCGTGGGTAAACCAGGCGGTACTCACCAGCAGCCAGATCAATCTGAGGAGCTAGCCATGCCTGGTAGTCATCAAATTCACGATAATAAGCGCCTACCGTTGCGCCTAGATCCTGAAGGTCATAGCGCGCCATGACACCCCAGTTGGCGTCATCTCGCCCGAACTTGGAGTCGGCATGACGAAGGTTGAAGCCGGGCGCCGCTGGCAGGCGATCAGGCCCCTCAAAGAAGGGGTCAGCTGCGCCAAAATAGGTGCCGCCAAACGGAAAACGGGTGTGATCCCATTCGTAAAAATACTGGCCGGAAATAGACAGGTTATTGGTTACCTGTGCTTTGGCCGACACTTGCCCGATCGGCAGAAACACTTCTTTGGTTTCAATACCCGGGCTGGTTACAGCCTTAACTGCGTCCAGAGGTGCCTGGGAATAGGAAATGGCATGTGCGCCGAACAGCAGACCCTCACCCCAATACTGCGTGTGCTTACCGACTTTAACGTTGACTGGCGTCTTGCCCAGGTCAAAGTTGGCCCACACAAAGGCATCCAGAATTTCTCCAGAAGGACCATAGACATAACGCTCTACTTCAGAGCTGTAGGTGTCGTTGTCATAACTGGTGGCAAAACCCGGCACGCTGCTTTCAACGGAGCGATCACTGTAGGCATCGTCGTACCAGGCAGCCGCGCTGACCCGGGCGCCGTAGTGCCATTTGTAGGCCAGGTCAATTTCCGTCAGCAGATCGAGACGGTTGGTGACGATGTCGCCTTTGTCGAACTTGCCGGTCGACTCGTCGAAGTTAGGGTTGTTCAGGATTGCGCTGTCCTGGTCCTCTGCCCGGATACCCAGGTTGTAGCGAACGGTGTTATCCCAGCGCAGCCGGATATCAGGATTTCCGACATCGATTTGCATGGCTGAAGCGCTGCCTGTAGCCGCTAGAACTGCAAGAGCCAGCGCACTGCGAGCCAAACCGATGTGACCAAATTTGATTTTAGTGTTCATCTGTATTCCTTGTTTTTATTTTCAGTGGCTAATGAAAATTTTTCGCGTATCGCTGCAAGATCCCAAGCCTCTTCAACCGCAACACCAGTTGGCTTAGCCTGTCGCGCTTCTTTCAGCGTCTGGCCATCCTAGCGGAACAAAACCCAAAATTCCATATCAAGATTTTCATTCTACATTCAGATTCTACAATAACAACGAAATTGGAGCAGATGCAACAACCACAAAATCTGCGCTAGAGCCCTTTAAACCGCGCTTTTGCCATTTCTTTCCTCTAATCAGTGGTTTAAATTAAACATAAATTTATCTTTTGTTCAATTTGTGTTTCTTTTTTCCCGCAGTTGTCGTTTTAATAGGAAGCAGGGCCTCGGCTGAAGCGCCCTGAAAAGGCGCTTACGACTGAGGATAGAGCGGGAAGAGCCCGACTTCCATCACTACGGAGAATGTATGAATATTGATCTAAGCGGTAAGCGAGTGATCATTACAGGCGCCTCCCGGGGCATTGGCCGGGCGATCGCCAGAGCGTTTGCGGCGGATGGTGCCAAGGTTGCCATTTGTGCCCGCGATGAGCAGGCCGTTGCGCAAACCGGTAACGAGCTGGAGAGCAGCGCAGCGGCGGTCATCGCTCGTTCTGTCGATGTCACGGATACCACTGCGGTCCAGGCATTCGTTGCGGAAGTCGCCGACGCTTGGGGCGGTGTGGATGTGCTGGTCAATAACGCAGGCCAGGGCAAAGGCGGCAATCTGGATACCCTCACGCCCGAAGATATCCTCGCCCATGCCAACGTGTTGCAGATGGGTCACTTTCGCTTTGTTCAGGCCGTTGTACCTTTCATGCGCAAGCAGCGCTGGGGCAGAATCATCGAAATCAATGCATTGGCAGGCGTAGTGCCTACCCCCGAGGGCATTCCGTCGGTGATCAACCGCGCCTCCTGCGTAGCCCTTTCAAAATCGCTTGGCATGTCGCTGCCCAAGGACAATATCCTGGTCAACTCGTTGAATATGGGCTGGATCGACACCGGCCAGTGGGATCGGCACTTCAAGGAAATGGGGCCAGGCGTAACCCGGGAAGAGTTTGATGAAATGGTCATGAAAGTTGTGCCGCTAGGACGCTACGGTCGTCCGGAGGACGTGGCCGGCATGGCGCTGTTTCTGGCGAGTGACTATGCAAGCTTCATCAGTGGTGCGTCTATCGATATTGCCGGCGGCATGGGCGGGCAGATCGCCTACTTCCCTACGCTAAAGCGCGACTTCGCCGAGTCGATCAGGCAACGGCGGGAAACTGCCGCCAAGGATTGAACGGGTTTCTGACCGGACCCTGATCTAACAATGCATCGCCTGGCCGGACAGCATTGCTACTCAGGACCCACAAGCATGAATGAGGAACTGCTGGAAGGCGCTGGCAGCCTCGTTCAGGCTTGCGCCTTCACGCCACAGCAGGCCCAGCTCCATCGGCGGCACGGCATCGGTTAGCGGGCGAATTTCGATCTTCTTGCCTTCCAGTGACCAGGCGCGATACAGCATGTCCGACAGAATGGTCACCCCGAAGCCGTGGGCCACCAGCCCGCGCAGCGATTCCATTGAAGAAGTGCGAAAAGCCACCTGCGGCTCAAGGTTCTGGCTGTGCCAGTAGCGCAGCGCTGATGTCTCGCCTTCGTCCACTGTGGGCATGATATAGGCGTGTCCGGCGACATCCTTCAAGGTAATGGACGCCGACTGCATCAGAGGATGGGTCGAAGCCAGCCACAGTTGTCGACGAGACCTGATCAGCACGCTGTGCTCCAGGCCGCCGAGATCGCTGGCATTGGATATTATGGTCAGTCCCACGTCGAGCTCACCCGAGCTGACTGCCGCCTCGATACTGCCCCGATCCATATCGATCAGGTCGATTTCGACGTCGGGGTAACTGCGCTTGAACCGCGCCAGCAAATTGGGCAAAAAGTAGCCCAGCACCGTATAGGACGCCCCGACCCTGACCACACCGTTGATCGCATGGCTGAGAAAGAACGGCTCGCTGAGCGCATCCTGCAGCGTATCGAGAATGTGGCTTGCGTGCTGGAAGAACTTGTTGCCCTCCGCGGTGAGACTGACGCCGTAGGGCATCCGCTCGAACAGCTTCACACCCAGGCGCTCCTCCAGCTGCATGACCGCAGTGGTAATGGCCGACTGCGATACATGCACCTTGCTCGCCGCCTGGGAAAACTGGCCGGTCTCCGCAGCGGCAACGAAATAGCGCAACTGGCGCATCGAAACGTCATGGCTTGCCATTTGTTTTTCAAATACCTGTATCTAGTTTTTATAAATTTACGATACCCGTTGCCCTTCATATACTCCAGTCAATCCGTACTACCGTGTATTGCAGTAGCCATAAACAGAACAAGACAGGTAATGATCAGCCATGGGAACTTCCCTCTCGCTTGACGACAAGTATACGCAAATAAGCGGCTATCAATTGATGACCGGCGTCCAGGCTCTGGTCCGGTTGCCACTTATGCAGCGCCAGCGTGATATGGCTGCGGGGCTGAATACCGCTGGCTTTATCTCCGGCTACCGGGGCTCACCCCTCGGTGGCTTCGATCAGCATCTGTGGCGCGCCCGGGAATATCTGAAAGAGAGCCACACCCATTTCCAGCCCGGCGTCAACGAAGAACTGGCCGCCACCTCTATCTGGGGCACCCAGCAGGTCAACATTTTTGAAGGCGCCACCTATGACGGCGTATTCGGCATGTGGTACGGCAAAGGTCCTGGTGTAGACCGCTCCGGAGACGTCTTCCGGCATGCCAATGCTGCCGGCACCTCGAAGTTCGGTGGTGTGCTGGCCGTCGCCGGTGACGATCACGGCGCCCGCTCCTCTTCTCTGCCGCACCAGACAGAGCATATATTCAAAGCCGTGATGATGCCGGTTCTGGCGCCTTCTGGCGTCCAGGAATACCTGGATTACGGTATTCATGGCTGGGCCATGTCTCGTTACTCCGGTTGCTGGGTGGCGCTGAAAGCCGTCGCCGATACCGTTGAGAGCGCAGCGATTGTCGATATCGACCCGTTCCGCGTCGAATCGATCATTCCCGACTTCCAGATTCCCGAAGGCGGCCTGAACATTCGCTGGCCCGATCCGCCGCTGGCCCAGGAACAGCGCCTGCTCGAACACAAACTTTACGCCGCCCTGGCCTATGCCCGCGCCAACCGTATCGACCGCGTGGTGATGGACTCACCCAACGCCCGGATCGGCATCATCACCGCAGGCAAATCCTACCTGGATGTGTGCCAGGCGCTGGAGATGCTCGGAATCGATGCAGAACAGGTCCAGCAGATGGGTCTGCGCGTTTACAAAGTGGGTATGGTCTGGCCTCTCGAAGCCGAAGGCGTGCGCCATTTCGCTGAAGGCCTGGAAGAGATCATCGTGGTCGAAGAAAAACGCCACATGATCGAGTACCAGATGAAGGAAGAGCTGTACAACTGGCGTGAAGACGTGCGGCCACGCATCGTCGGCAAGTTCGACGACAAGGGCGAGTGGAGCATGCCCCACACTGATTGGCTGCTACCGGCCATCAATGACCTGACGCCGGCGCACATCGCCCGTGCTCTGGCCAAGCGGATTCTGCGCCTGCGCCCAGACGACAGATTGCAGAACCGTTTGCAGGAACTCGAAGCACAGCTCTCCACCAAAAATGTATTGGGCGCGCTGATGGATCGGGTGCCTCATTACTGTTCGGGCTGCCCCCACAACATCTCTACCAAGGTGCCGGAAGGCAGTCGGGCGCTGGCGGGTATCGGCTGTCACTACATGGCCGCATGGATCTATCCACAAACCCAGACCTTCAGCCAGATGGGCGGCGAAGGCGTAGCCTGGATCGGCCAGGCGCCGTTTACCACCACCAAGCACGTATTCGCCAACCTGGGCGACGGCACCTACTTCCATTCCGGCATCCTGGCAATCCGCGCAGCGGTCGCCGCCAAAGTGCAGATTACCTACAAGATTCTCTACAACGACGCCGTGGCCATGACCGGCGGTCAGCCGGTTGACGGGATTCTGACCGTGCCGCAGATCACCCAGCAGCTGGCCGCTGAGGGGGTCAAGCGCATTGCCGTGGTGACCGACGAGCCAGAAAAATACGAATCGGTGAAGAACCTGGCCGACGGCGTGCCAGTCCTGCACCGCGACGAAATGGAAAAGCTGCAAAAGGAACTGCGCGAGTTCGACGGCGTGTCCGCCATCGTCTACGACCAGACCTGCGCCGCCGAGAAGCGCCGCCGTCGCAAGCGCGGCAAGTTCCCTGATCCGGCGCGCCGAGTGGTCATCAACCAGGCAGTTTGCGAAGGTTGCGGCGATTGCAGCAGCAAATCCAACTGCATGTCCGTGGTGACCGTTGATACCGAATTCGGTCAGAAGCGCAGCATCGACCAATCATCGTGCAACAAGGACTTCTCCTGCCTGTCCGGCTTTTGCCCGAGCTTCGTAACCGTGGAAGGCGGCGCATTGCGCAAGGCCAAGGCGCTGGGCAACACCGGTGCCGATGAATGGCATCTGCCAACGCCGGCCATGGCCTCACTGGATCAGCCCTACAGCATCCTGGTAACGGGCGTGGGCGGAACCGGCGTGGTGACTATCGGCGCCTTGCTCGGCATGGCCGCCTACATCGAAGGCAAAGGCGTGCTGAATCTGGATATGGCCGGCATGGCGCAGAAAGGCGGCGCCGTGTGGTCACATATTCGCATCGCTGCCGAGCAATCGCAGCTGCATGCACCGCGCATTGCCGCAGGTGAAACCAGTCTGCTGCTGGGTTGCGATCTAGTGGTCAGCGCCAACAACGAGACCCTGGAAAAGCTCCGCCACGGCGTGACCCATGCCGTGGTGAACTCGGACGAAAGCATCACCAGCGAGTTCGTGCGCACCTTTGCCATGCAGGCCGAAAGCGGCAACCTCGAAGCGCACCCCGATCCCAAGTTCCGCACCCAGGCCATGTCGGCGCAGATTTCCGAAGCGGTTGGCGAGGGCCAGTCAAGTTTCCTGGATGCCAGCCGTATCGCCACCGTGCTGATGGGCGACTCCATCGCCACCAACACCTTCATGCTCGGCTTCGCCTATCAGAAGGGCTGGCTACCGGTCGCGCAAGAATCGCTGGTTCAGGCCATCGAGCTGAACGGGACGGCTATCGAGTTCAACCTCAAGGCATTCGATTGGGGCCGCCGCGCCGCAGCGGATCTGCCACGCCTGCGCAGCCTGATCGACAGCAACAGCAGCAAAGCCGCAGCGCAACCGCTGTCGCAGAATCTGGATGAGGTCATTCAGCGCCGTATCGCCACCCTGACCGAATATCAGAACGCCAAACTGGGTGACAAATATCTGGCCCGCGTGCAGCAGTTCCGCGACGCTGAAACGCAGATCGCTGGCGAGCCGGGCAAGCTGACCGAGACCGTTGCGCGTAATTACTTCAAGGTGCTGGCTACCAAGGACGAATACGAAGTGGCGCGGCTGTATACCAACGGCGATTTCATGAAAAAGATCGAAGCGCAGTTCGAGGGCAACTACAAGCTCAACTTCCACCTGGCTCCGCCGGTAATGAACAATGCCAAGCCAGGCGAAGAACCCAAGAAGCGCAGTTTCGGCCCGTGGATGATGCGCAGCTTCAAGCTGCTGGCACGGCTGAAGTTCCTGCGCAATTCAGTCATCGATCCCTTTGGCTATACCGCCGAGCGCAAGGTGGAACGCGAGTGGCTGGCGACCTACGAAGGCATTCTGGACGAGGTGCTTGACAAGCTGAGCGCAGAGAAACTGCAAACTGCCATAGAGCTTGCTAACCTGCCAGACATCGTTCGCGGCTACGGTCCGGTCAAGGAGCGTTTTCTGGATCAAGCCCGCATTCAGCACGCACGGCTACTATCGGCATGGCGCAACGAGCGCAAAGCGGAATTTCACGACGCCACCGCCAAGGATGCGCGCATCCAGGCGACGCAGTTATAAATACACGCAGCTATAAACATAAGAACAGGAGATAACACGCTATGAGCGCTATACCCGGACTGGACTTCTTCCTTGGCGAAGACATCGACATGCTGCGTGATTCGGTTGCCAGCTTTGCCGCCAAGGAAATCGCCCCACGTGCCGCCGAAGCCGACCGCACCGACCAGTTCCCGATGGATCTGTGGCGCAAATTCGGCGACATGGGCCTGCTTGGTCTCACCGTAGCCGAAGAATACGGCGGCTCGGGCATGGGCTACCTGGCGCACATGATCGCCATGGAAGAAATTTCCCGCGCGGCGGGCGGTATTGGCCTGTCCTACGGTGCCCATTCCAACCTGTGCGTAAACCAGATTCATCGCAACGGCAGCGAAGCGCAGAAGCAGAAGTTTCTGCCCAAGCTGATCTCCGGCGAGCACATCGGCGCCCTGGCCATGAGTGAGCCGAATGCCGGCTCTGATGTGGTTTCCATGAAACTGCGCGCCGACAAGAAAGGCGACCGTTACGTGTTGAACGGCACCAAGATGTGGATCACCAACGGCCCTGATTGCCACGTGCTGGTGGTCTACGCCAAGACCGATCTCGCCGCTGGCGCCAAGGGCATGACGGCCTTTATTCTGGATACCAATACCCCTGGCTTCTCCGTTTCGCAGAAGCTCGACAAGCTCGGCATGCGCGGCTCGCATACAGGCGAGCTGGTATTCAACAACGTTGAAGTCCCGGAAGAAAACATTCTCGGCGGCCTGGGCGAAGGTACCAAGGTGCTGATGAGCGGCCTGGATTACGAACGCGCCGTCCTGAGCGGCGGCCCCATGGGCCTGATGCAGGCGTCCATGGACATCGTCACGCCCTATATTCATGACCGCAAGCAGTTCGGTCAGAGCATCGGCGAGTTCCAGCTCATTCAGGGCAAGGTCGCTGACATGTACAGCACCCTTCAGGCATGCCGCGCCTATCTCTACAGCGTGGGCAAATACCTCGACGCCATGGGCAGCGGGCATGTCCGTCAGGTGCGCAAGGATTGTGCGGGCGTGATCCTCTACACCGCCGAGAAAGCCACGTGGATGGCCGGTGAAGCGATCCAGATACTCGGCGGCAATGGCTATATTAATGACTACCCTACCGGCCGCATCTGGCGTGACGCAAAACTGTACGAGATTGGCGCAGGCACCAGCGAAATTCGGCGCATGCTGATCGGGCGTGAACTGTTCAACGAGACCCGCTGAAGCGCCCTTATGAAAAGAGATAATCCATGAGCATTCTCAACAGCCAAATCAACCGCAACGCGCCGGACTATGCGGTTAACTGCTCGGCCATGCAAACACTGGTGACGGACCTGCGCGAGTTGCTGGCGCGCGTTGCCGAAGGCGGCGGCGCCAAGGCCCAGGAGCGCCACCTTTCGCGCGGCAAACTGTTGCCTCGTCAGCGCATCGATGCCCTGCTCGACCCAGGCTCGCCGTTTCTGGAGATCGGCCAACTGACCGCCCATGAGGTCTATGGCGAAGACGTGCCGGCCGCCGGCCTGATCGCCGGCATCGGGCGCGTGGAAGGTGTCGAATGCATGATCGTGGCCAATGACGCGACGGTCAAAGGCGGCTCCTATTATCCGCTGACGGTAAAGAAGCACCTGCGCGCGCAGACCATTGCCCAGCAGAATCGCCTGCCGTGTATCTATCTGGTCGATTCCGGCGGTGCCAACCTGCCACGCCAGGATGAAGTATTCCCCGACCGCGAGCATTTCGGCCGCATCTTCTTCAACCAGGCCAACATGAGCGCCCAGGGCATTCCGCAGATTGCCGTGGTCATGGGCTCCTGTACCGCGGGCGGCGCGTATGTGCCGGCGATGGCAGACGAAGCGATCATGGTGCGCAACCAGGCAACCATTTTTCTTGCCGGGCCACCGCTGGTCAAGGCCGCCACCGGTGAAGTGGTCAGCGCCGAGGATCTGGGCGGCGCCGATGTGCACTGCAAGACTTCAGGCGTGGCTGATCACTATGCCGAGAACGACGAACACGCCCTGGCCATTGCCCGACGCTGCATCGCCAATCTGAACTGGCGCAAGCAGGGTGAGCTGAACAGCCGCGCACCAATCAACCCGCGCTACGCCAGCGACGAGCTGTACGGCATCATCCCGGCCGATGCCAAGCAACCTTTTGATGTGCGCGAAGTGGTCGCCCGCCTGGTCGATGACAGTCAGTTTGATGAATTCAAGGCGCTGTACGGCACCACGCTGGTGTGCGGCTTTGCCCATCTGCATGGGCATCCGGTAGCAATCCTGGCGAACAACGGCATCCTCTTCGCCGAGTCCGCGCAGAAAGGCGCGCACTTTATCGAACTGGCCTGCCAGCGCGGCATTCCGCTGCTGTTCCTGCAAAACATCACTGGCTTTATGGTCGGGCAGAAATACGAGGCTGGCGGTATTGCCAAGCACGGAGCCAAACTGGTCACGGCCGTGGCCTGCGCCCAGGTGCCCAAGTTCACCGTGATCATCGGCGGCAGCTTCGGCGCCGGCAACTACGGCATGTGCGGCCGCGCCTACGATCCCCGTTTCCTGTGGATGTGGCCCAATGCGCGCATTTCGGTAATGGGTGGCGAACAGGCAGCAGGCGTGCTGGTGCAGGTCAAGCATGAACAGGCTGAGCGCGCCGGCGAGACCTTCAGCGCCGAGCAGGAACAGACGCTGCGCAAACCGATTCTCGAGCAGTACGAGCGGCAGGGTCATCCCTACTATTCCAGCGCGCGGTTATGGGACGACGGGGTAATTGACCCGGCGCAGACCCGCGACGTACTCGGGCTGGCAATATCCGCCGCGCTAAATGCGCCTATTGTACCGACCCGCTTTGGGGTGTTCAGGATGTGATTGCTTCAGCCGCCGCCTCACCAGGCGGCTGATTGCCACAACACGGATAGAGAAAGCCATGACCAGCTTCAAGACAATCGAACTCGAATACAGCGACAACGGCGTAGCGACTCTGTGGCTGAACCGGCCCGAACGCAACAATGCCTTCAATGCCGAGATGATCAGCGAACTGCTGGCGGCCATGAATGAGATCCAGTCTGCCGAAGGGCTGCGGTTCCTCCTGTTACGCGGGCGCGGCAAGCATTTCTCTGCCGGAGCCGATCTGACCTGGATGCAGGAATGCGCCAAGCTCGATTATCAGGCCAACCTGGGTGACGCCAGAGAGCTGGGGCAACTGATGGCCAGTCTTGCGCAGCTCAGCCTGCCGACCCTGGCCGTGGTACACGGGGCAGCCTTTGGTGGTGCGCTGGGCTTGATCAGTTGCTGCGATATCGCCATCGGTACCAGCGACAGCCTGTACAGCCTGTCCGAGGTGCGCATCGGCTTGCTTCCCGCGGTCATCAGTCCCTACGTGGTGCAGGCCATCGGCCAACGAGCGGCGCGCCGCTACGCCCTGACCGCCGAGCGTTTCAGCGGCGAACGGGCACGGGAACTGGGATTGCTCGCCGAATGCTATCCGGCCGAGAAGCTGGGCGTAGCGCTACAGGAGTGGGTCGACAATCTGCTGCTGAACAGCCCCCAGGCCATGAGCGCGACCAAAGCGTTGATGCAGACCGTCAAGCACGGTGAACTGACCGGCGACGTCCGCAGTTATACCGAAGCGGCCATTGCCAGCATCCGGGTCAGCGCCGAGGGTCAGGAAGGCCTGAGCGCTTTTCTGGAAAAGCGCAAGCCAGCCTGGCAGCAAGGCTAAAGACAATGAACACCGAACAACACACACTTCGCCATGATGTGGGACGAACAAAAATGATCAATACCCTGCTTATCGCCAACCGCGGCGAAATTGCCTGCCGGGTCATGCGCACCGCCAGAGAGATGGGCATTACCACTGTTGCCGTACACAGTGACGTTGACCGTCAGGCGCAGCACGTCCTGCAAGCCGATATAGCCATTGGCCTGGGTGGCGCGAAACCAGCGGACAGCTATCTGCTGGTCGACAAGATTCTTGCCGCCGCCCATGCCAGCGGTGCCCAGGCGATTCATCCCGGCTACGGTTTTCTATCCGAGAATGCCGGCTTTGCCCGTGCCTGCGAAGAGCAGGGCCTGATCTTCGTCGGGCCACCCGCCTCGGCCATTGATGCCATGGGCAGCAAATCAGCGGCCAAGGCATTGATGGAAAAAGCCGGCGTGCCGCTGGTGCCCGGCTACCATGGCGACGAACAGGACCTGCAGACCTTCATAACGGCTGCTGAGCGCATCGGCTACCCGGTATTGCTCAAGGCCACCGCCGGTGGTGGTGGCAAGGGCATGAAGGTGGTCGAACGCGAAGCGGATATGGCTGAAGCCCTGGCATCGGCGCAACGCGAAGCCCAGTCCTCCTTTGGCGATGCGCGCATGCTGGTGGAAAAGTACGTGTTGCAGCCCCGCCACGTGGAAATCCAGGTGTTTGCCGACCAGCATGGCAACGGCGTGTACCTGAACGAACGCGACTGTTCGATCCAGCGTCGTCACCAGAAGGTGGTTGAAGAAGCGCCTGCGCCGGGTCTTTCGTCCGAGCTGCGCAAGGCCATGGGCGATGCCGCGGTGAAGGCCGCCCAGGCTATCGGCTACGTCGGCGCCGGCACGGTGGAGTTTCTGCTGGACGCGCGCGGCGAATTTTTCTTTATGGAAATGAACACCCGCCTGCAGGTCGAGCATCCAGTCACCGAAGCTATCACCGGGCAGGATCTGGTCGCCTGGCAGTTGCGGGTGGCCCAGGGCGAGAAGCTCCCGCTGACCCAGGAGCAGGTGCCGCTGATGGGGCACGCCATTGAGGTGCGCCTGTACGCCGAAGATACCGATAACGACTTTCTGCCAGCCAGCGGCACTTTGCAGCTGTATCGCGAACCTCCCGCCGGCAAGGGCCGCCGCGTGGATAGCGGCGTTACCGAAGGCGACGTCGTCTCGCCGTTCTACGATCCGATGATCGCCAAACTGATTGCCTGGGGCGAGACGCGGGAAGAGGCGCGACTGTCGCTGCTGGCCATGCTGCGCGAGACCGTGGTGGCGGGCGTGCAGACCAACCTGAAGTTCCTGACCCGTATTCTGGCCCACCCCGCCTTCGCCCAGGCCGAACTGGATACTGGCTTTATTCCGCGTCATGCCGAGCAACTGTTGCCCGCGCCTGAAGCACTCAATGAGCAATTTTGGCGCACCGCGGCGAAGGCCTGGCTGCTGGCGATGCCGGGTGCCTCGTCCGTAACGTCCAAGTCCGCCGCACGGGCGTCCGGGCCGTGGACTGACCTGACCAGCTGGCGTGCCGGACTGCCCGCGCAGAGCCGCCTGCACCTGCGTTGTGGTGAGTTGGACCAGCCCTTTGCCGCCGTAGACGTAACCGGCTGCTCGTATTGCCCGGCTACCCAGACGCTGTTGATCACCGAAGCGCAGCAGACCCGCCGCTACCGCCTGCTGATCAGCGATGGCGCCCTGTATCTGCACTGGCATAACAGCTGGCAGCGGATCGATCGATTTGACCCGATTGCTGAAGTGGACCATTCCCACCAGCACGCCGGGGGTTTGCAGGCGCCAATGAATGGCAGCGTCGTGCGCGTCATGGTCGAGCCAGGCCAACAGGTCGAAGCTGGCGCCGTGCTGCTGGTGCTCGAAGCGATGAAGATGGAACACAGCATTCGCGCAGCCGAAGCCGGCACAGTTAAGGCAATCTTCTGCGCCGAAGGCGAGCTGATCGCCGAGGGCACCCTGCTGGTGGAAATGGAGGAAGCGCAATGAGCCTGCCCGCCTCGGTCAAACTGGTCGAAGTAGGCGCGCGTGACGGCCTGCAGAACGAAGCCCAGCCGGTCAGCAACGCTGACAGGATCCGCCTGATCGACGACCTGAGCAACGCCGGGGTGGGCTATATCGAGGTGGGCAGTTTCGTCTCGCCCAAGTGGGTCCCGCAGATGGCCGGCTCTTCGGACGTATTTGCCGGGATTCAGCGGCGCGCCGGCACGACCTACGCGGCGCTCACGCCTAACCTGAAAGGTTTTGAAATGGCGCTGCAAGCCGGCGCTGAAGAGGTAGCAGTGTTTGCCGCAGCCTCCGAGGGCTTTTCACAGCGCAATATCAATTGCTCGATCAGTGAAAGCATACAGCGTTTCGAACCCGTCATGAGCGCCGCAGCCGAAGCCGGCGTGCGGGTACGCGGCTATGTATCCTGCGTGCTGGGCTGTCCCTATGATGGCGAGATCAGCGCCAGCCAGGTCGCCAGCGTGGCCCGCGAACTGCACGCCATGGGCTGCTACGAAATTTCCCTGGGCGACACCATTGGTACCGGCACACCCGGGGCCACGCGCAATCTGTTTGAAACCGTTGCCCAGCATATTCCACGTGATCAACTGGCCGGCCACTTTCACGATACCTACGGGCAAGCGCTGGCCAATATCTACGCCGGGCTGCTGGAAGGCATCCAGGTATTCGACAGCTCGGTTGCCGGCCTCGGCGGGTGCCCCTACGCCAAGGGCGCCACCGGTAACGTCGCCACTGAAGACGTTCTCTACATGCTCAATGGCCTGGGCATCCACACTGGAATAGACCTGGACGCGCTGATGCAGGCCGGCAACCTTATCAGTACGCTGTTGAACCGGCCCTCCGGTTCCCGCGTTGCCCGGGCCAAAAGCAGTCAGTGTGACCAATAACGACAGACTTTAACGGGAAGAGGAGCATCTATAACAATGAACAAAATTTATCCTAACGCTCGGGAGGCCCTCGCCGGGCTTGTCGACGACGGCATGACGCTGGCGGTCGGCGGGTTCGGGTTGTGCGGTATTCCCGAAGCGCTGATCGAAGCCCTGCGCGACACGCAGAAGAAGGATCTCACCGTTATCAGCAACAACGCTGGCGTTGACGGTTTCGGGCTTGGGCTACTGCTCGAATCCCGCCAGATCCGCAAGATGGTTTCGTCCTATGTGGGCGAGAACAAGGAGTTCGAGCGTCAGTACCTGTCAGGCGAACTGGAGCTGGAATTCACGCCCCAGGGTACCCTGGCGGAAAAGCTGCGCGCTGGTGGCGCCGGGATTCCGGCCTTCTATACCCGGACCGGCTACGGCACGCTGATCGCCGAAGGCAAGGAAACCCGCCAGTTCAACGGCGAGTGGTACGTCATGGAAAACTCGTTGACGGCGGATGTGGCCCTGGTCAAAGCCTGGAAGGCTGATAAATCCGGCAATCTGGTGTTCAACAAGACCGCGCGCAACTTCAACCCGCTCGCCGCAACGGCCGGCAAAATCTGCATTGTCGAGGTCGAGGAAATCGTCGAAACCGGCGCGCTCGATCCCGATCAGATTCACCTGCCGGGAATCTACGTACAGCGGATTGTGCTCAATGCCAATCCGGAAAAACGTATCGAAAAACGTACCACACGGAGCGCTTGATCATGGCCTGGACACGCGAACAAATGGCGCAACGAGCCGCTCAGGAATTGGCTGACGGCTTTTACGTAAACCTCGGCATCGGCCTGCCTACACTGGTGGCCAACTATATTCCCGAAGGCATGGATGTGTGGCTGCAGAGCGAGAATGGCCTGCTCGGCATCGGCCCCTTCCCGGAGGAAGACAAGGTCGATCCAGACCTGATCAATGCTGGCAAGCAGACCGTTACCAGCCTGCCCGGCAGCAGCTTCTTCGACAACGCCGACTCCTTTGCCATGATCCGTGGCGGACATATCAACCTGGCGATCCTGGGTGCAATGCAGGTGTCGGAGAAAGGCGATCTGGCTAACTGGATGATCCCCGGCAAGATGGTCAAGGGCATGGGCGGCGCGATGGATCTGGTCGCCGGCGTCAAGCGCGTCGTGGTGCTGATGGAGCACAACGCCAAAGACGGCAGCCCGAAGATTCTCAAACAGTGCGAACTGCCGCTGACCGGTCTGGGTGTGGTCACCCGGATCATCACCGATCTGGCCGTGCTGGACATTACCGACGCTGGCCTGGAGCTGCTCGAACTGGCGCCCGGCATCACCGTTCAGGCATTGCAGGAAGCAACCGGTTGCCCGGTGCTGACCGAGCAATACCAAAGCAAACACTAGCCTGCTCAACTGCCCTACGGGGCAGGCTTCCCTGGTTTCCGGCGTAGCTGACCAAGCTGCACTGGGAATGCTGCCCGTTGAAGTTTTTACGTGGCTCACCATTGCGGTAGCCACGTTTTTTTTGGAGAAAAGATCATGCAAGACGTCGTCATTGTTGCGGCAACGCGTACCGCCATCGGTAGTTTTCAAGGCTCGCTGGCCAACGTGCCCGCGGTTGAACTGGGCGCCATCGTTATCCGCTCGTTAATGAGCAGCACTGGCCTCGACGCCAGCCAGGTGGATGAAGTCATCCTCGGACAGGTACTGTCCGCTGGCTGTGGCCAGAACCCGGCCCGTCAATCGGCAATCAATGCCGGCCTGCCGTTCAGCACCCCGGCGCTGACGCTGAACAAGCTATGCGGCTCCGGCCTCAAGGCCGTGCATATGGCCATCCAGGCGATCCGCTGTGGCGACGCCGAGATCATCATTGCCGGCGGCATGGAAAGCATGAGCCTCGCGCCCTACGTGCTGCCCAAGGCGCGCACCGGCCTGCGCATGGGCCATGCCCAGCTCGAAGACAGTTTGCTGAAAGACGGCTTGATCGATGCTTTCAACGACTACCACATGGGTATCACCGCCGAAAATCTGGCAAGCCAGTATCAGGTCAGCCGCGAAGATCAGGACGCCTACGCCCTGCTTTCCCAGCAGCGCGCCAATGCGGCGATCAGTGCCGGACGCTTCCAGGATGAAATCACACCGGTGATGATTCCCCAGCGCAAGGGCGATCCCGTTGCCTTCGATACCGACGAGCAACCCAGAGCCGACACCTCTGAAGGCAGCCTGGCGGGCCTGCGCCCAGCGTTCAAGAAGGACGGCAGCGTCACGGCTGGTAATGCCTCGACGCTGAATGACGGCGCAGCGGCGGTAATGCTGATGACGGCGGACAAGGCCAAGGCGTTGAATCTGCCGGTACTGGCTCGTATCAAGGGCTATGCCAGCGCAGCGGTTGATCCGGCAATCATGGGTATCGGACCGGTGCCAGCCAGCAAGAAATGCCTGAGCAAAGCCGGCTGGTCCATCGCGGAACTGGATCTGATCGAAGCCAATGAGGCCTTCGCCGCCCAGTGTCTGTCGGTCGGCAAGGAATTGGAATGGGACGTATCAAAGGTCAACGTCAATGGCGGCGCTATCGCCCTGGGTCACCCCATCGGCGCATCCGGATGCCGTGTGCTGGTTACCCTTATTCATGAAATGGCTCGGCGTGATGCCAAGAAAGGGCTGGCGACGCTGTGTATCGGTGGAGGACAAGGGGTCGCGCTGGCAGTCGAGCGCGATTGATCGGAGCGGGCGCTGAGGTTGAGTCGACCAAAGCGCCCATTTCCCTGTAACGCCGAGCCTGTGACTTGCCTCTTTTAGCGATTCTGGCCTTCCTACTCCAGGCTCCGAAATGCCCATGGAGGCAAGATCAGAACGCCATAACTCATGCAAGCAACCACACTGTTATTCTTTTGACAGAATTTAAATCTTATTACAGAATAACAATCTACCTCAGCGCAACGATACATCCTCAAACCGGGCCACTAGCCCAGTCGACTCGCGAACATCGCAGCATCGACAAAGGAGACAATAATGAAAGCAGCTGTCATTACTGAACGCGGCGCAACGCCCGTCATGCAGGAATTCAAGAAACCGACTCCCCAGGAAGGCGCCGTACTTATTCATGTCGATACCGCCGGCCTGGGTGGCTGGGACGTACTCGGGGCCTATCGGCTAGGCGTCGAGTACCCCTGCGTGATTCGCGGCGAAGGGGTAGGCCGCACTGATGATGGAAGACGGGTTTATTTCGGCGAACGCTCAGTGCTTCCGTTTGGCGCTTGGGCGGAGCAAACAGTAGTTCCCGCGGAAGAAGTCTGGGATGTGCCGGACCATATCGATGATCGCACGGCTATTACCATGGGGATCGCGGCCACAGGCGCGCTGGTTCCGCTGGAAGCAGCCAGGATTCAGCCAGGTGAAAACGTTCTGATCCTGGGCGGTACCGGCACGCTCGGCCAGATTGCATTGCAGTTGGCACGCTACCTTGGGGCTGGCAGGGTCGTCGCAGCAGGCCGAAGCGAGAAGGCTCTGGCCCGGCTGACGGAACGTGGTATCGCCGATGCAACAGTCTGTCTGAAAGGCGACGACACTGACGTTGCGGCGCTGAAAAAGGAAGCTGGCGAGGGTTTCGACGTGGTGCTCGACCTGGTATGCGGACAGCCCATGCTTAATGCGTTAAAAGCGTCGCGCTGGGGCGCCAGGATCATGACTATCGGGACCGGAGCCGGTCGTCAGGTCAATCTCGATATCGCCGATCTACTGTTCAAAACGCTTTCCTGCATCGGCACTGGCCAACGCGCCCCTGCAGACCGCCGCCAGATTTGGGAACGCCTTCTCACCATCGCAACCGAGCAGAACATTTCCGTTGACTATTCCGAGTTTGCCTTTGATGACTCGCCCCAGGCATGGACGTCCCAGGTCGACGGTCCACACGCAAAGATCTATGCCAAAGTCAGATAGCTACCCGCGTAGCTGGAACGCATCGGACTGATGATTCCCCTTGGGAAGGACGAGCTTTTAAAGCAGATCCTTCCTTTTTTATTTACACGATCCCCCTGGTCTCAAATCTGCGTTGGTGGAAACGTCACCACCATACCCTCATGTTCGGCCTTCACGGTTACACAGCAACCCAGCCGGCTCTGGGCAAGCCGGGGAGCCGCAACCCCTTCAAGCATGTCGTCTTCCATCCCATCCATCTCCGGCAGTTGTTCCAGCCATGACTCGTCAATATAAACGTGACAAGTGGCGCACTGGCACGCCCCTCCACAATCACCCAGGATCCCGTCCAGACCGTGGTTAGCCGCAACCTGCATAAGCGTCAGGCCTGCAACGGCTTCTACAACCTGTTGACGATCATCTGAAAAATTGAAAATTACAGTTGGCATTGGGGTTCTCCGCGCCTGACGACTACCGGTAACTGGGTAATTCATGATGCCTTAAGAAATAGTAGATTTGAACATTTATAAGATATCTGTCTATTTTAATTTGATCAAAATGCTGGCCCAGCCTAAAGTATTTCCAGGCATCTTCCGCAAGGCGAAGGCTGCACATAACACCAAAACAACAACAAAGAGGTAACCTGATGGCTAATAACGCTTGGTGGGCTTCGGCTTTGTCCGAGGCCGTAAACAATGAAAAACCCCTGGCAGTCGTCTGCAATGGCGAGGAGCTAGCGCTGTTTCGGGATAGGCAAGGTCAGGCGTTTGCATTGGAAGACCGCTGCCCTCACCGCCGCGTGCCCCTATCCCTTGGCTGCGTTGTAGAGAGCGGAATCCAGTGTGGCTACCATGGCTGGACATTTGACGGCGCCAGCGGCGCTTGCACGACGATACCCAACCTGCACGCCAATGAACGAGTGCCTGCCCGATATGCGGCGCGACCCTACCCTGTGGCTGAGCGAAACGGATTTGTTCACGTCTGGTTAGGGGAAGATGAGCCGAACGAGTCGGTGCCTGCGGCAACTTATCAGCCTGAAGGTCGCGAATATACCGGCGCGGGCACCATCAGTATTCTGCACGAGGAATATCTTGCCGCAATGCTCGATGGGCCCCACTGCCTGATCAGTTTTGACGCGGTGAAGATGACTGACTTCTTTTTAGGCGATCCCCGTCTGCAAAATGACCATCTGGTTCTTGACCGAGGCGCAGTCTGGTCAACCAGGGTGCTGCCGCCGCAGTTCGTTGTCGACTATCCCCTGATCGTCCGTACGTCTGTTCCTGTGCGCGGAGGCGACATTCGCGTTGAGCTTCTCACCGAACAGGAGGCGCCGTTGTGCACCGTTTTCATTGCCTCAGGGGCCAACCGACGCGGTACCACCAGTGTCTGTTGGCGAGGCTTCCTGCACCAGAGTGATGTCAGCCACGTACCGCTGCGCTGGAGGGCGGCACGCAAAATGAAACGCCCGCCCTTCCGAGTGCACACTCAGGTTGACGGCAAGCTCCTAGCCACTCTGCTGGAAGCACCCTCCCGCGATCTGGCAAGGCTACGTGACTCGTCAATAATCCCTCTACGTGCCGCCGTCTGAATGCTGCCAGGAGAATTCAAAATGCACACTGTATCCACCAGCAACACCGCCGCAGGGCAGCGCACCAAGCGTCCCTCCGACTGGACTCCGGTCAATTATGATCTGCACGATACCTGGTTTCCGGTCTCGCACAGTCGCGACGTGACTTCAAGACCCATCCGCCGGATCATCCACTCCCAGCCTTATTTTCTCTGGCGTGAAAACGGTATACCTCAAGCGGCCGAGTTCCATCCATCGCGGCTGGCAGCCTTGCGCCACGCCAGCAGCGCCTTCACCGGCGGTTCCGGCAGCTATCCTGTCATCGAACGCTACGGCTATATCTGGGCGTGGTATGGCGACCCCGACCACGCGGATATCCAACTATTGCCCCATATCCCCTTCCTGCCCCTGGACGGCAATATTCCGGGCTACACGCAGCGGACCGTCCGGTTCGACGCCTCATCGGCGCTCTCGGTGGAAAACCTCATCGACCTGACCCACGCCGACTTCCTGCATGCCAATACCATCGGCGACGGCATCTCCGAATCCGACGTCGTCGAAGTGGAATGGACGTCCGAAACGGTAACCAGAACCCGTATGGTCACGCAGAAGTCAGTCGCGCCAGTCATGCGCTGGGTGGGCGGGATACGCGCCAGGTATCAGGATTTCCGTGCGGTGCTGCATATTCATCTGCGCAGCAATGTCTGCATCTCCTACCCACGGTTCCGGCCGGGCTACGACATTCCCAATCTGCAGCCGTTTCTGCCGGTAGGCAGGCATCGCTCGCGTTGCGACGTGACCTTCAATACTACCGCTGCACCCTCTCCCTTTCGCTATCTGATGCCGCGGATCAATTACATCATCCAGCCCCAGGACAACTCGGTGGTACGTCCGCAGAACGAGCGTTATCTGGATGCATCAGACAGGCGTGACCTGCATTCTCGCTTCGATGCACCTGGCACCCGATACCGTTACCAGATGGAACAACTGGCCGAGCGCCAGCGCCGAGGGGACTTCTCCTATGGCGCTGATGCCGAACCGGGACGTGACATTACTGCATTGCTAGGCATGGATGGCTAACCGCTGCGTGCCCAGGAAACCTCTTAAACCGACTGAGCGCCATGAAAGGCGCGTTAACCAGGAGAACCGTCCTATGTTTTCACACGTCACTTTGGGTACCAACGACCTATCCAGAGCTCGTATCTTCTACGATTCAGTGCTTGGCGCACTGGGTTATGAAAACCTCGGCAACATGGAGAAGGCATCGCTCTGGGGCAGCGGAGGCCCGCGCTTCGTAGTGCTTAAGCCAGCCGATGGCAACGTCGCCAGCGTAGGCAACGGGCTGACGGTAGGCTTTGCAGCGGCGGATCGAGCCGCAGTGGATGAGTTTCACAAGCGTGCCCTGCAAGCAGGAGGAACGGATGCTGGCGCACCGGGGTTTCGCGATGTGGGGCCGAATGTGTATGCAGCCTACGTGCGCGATCCAGATGGTCACAAGATAGTGGCCACCTGCATTAGCGAACGCTAGATTCCAGGAGAGAATCAAAAAAGGCTTGCCGGGTAATCCCTCGCAAGCCTTTGTTTTAACTGGTGCGCGAGCCCGGATTCGAACCGGGGACCTACCGCTTAGGAGGCGGTCGCTCTATCCAGCTGAGCTACAAGCGCATGGATGCTACAATCTCTTGCAGTTATCGCCGCGCATCTTAACTGATCCGAGGCGGATTTGGCCATCAAGAATAAGTTCAAGCCGTATACTGACAAAATGCCATACGTCTGAATTCCGTCACAAATTTAGGACATTTTTTTGTCACCACCCTACCATTGTCAAAAAAAGTCGGTATAAAGATAAGTAACTGAAGCCAAACTGTTGTCTGCATGAAGCGGGAATTAATTTTCCGACGACAGGCTGGTGGACTGGGGCGGGGAGCCATCAATTTTGACCCTCCAGCATCAATCAAATTAGACAAAGCGATCATTGTTGCCATATGAAAACTGCAATTCAGCACTATACAAGCAGGACTGCGGATAAATTTGTTGTCCGTTTACCGCAAGGCATGCGCGACCGGATTGCCGAGGTTGCAAAGCAACATCACCGCAGCATGAATTCCGAAATCATAGCCAGGCTCGAACACAGCCTGCTGGATCTGCCCACCCTGCCGGAGCAGCCATCTCGACAGGTTTTGAACGAGCAACAGCTGGAATCTTTAAGTCATCCCGAACAAGAACTCTTGGTGCGCTTCAGGGAAATGAGTCGTCGACAGCAAAACGCCCTGCTGGCTCTTCTTGTCAACGAAGCATCCTGATTTCGCTATCCAAAAAAAACCCGCTCATTGTGAAATGAGCGGGTTTTTTTAACGGGCAATAAAGCTTAACTCACGAACGCCAGCAGAATACCGGCAGCCACGGCCGATCCAATAACCCCTGCCACGTTCGGGCCCATGGCATGCATCAACAGGAAGTTTTGAGGATTCGATTCCAATCCGACCTTGTTGGATACCCGCGCTGCCATCGGTACAGCAGAAACCCCCGCAGAACCGATCAGGGGATTGATAGGCATCTTGCTGAACGCGTTCATCAGCTTCGCCATCAATACGCCAGAGGCTGTGCCTACGCAGAATGCGATCATGCCTAACACCAGGATGCCCAGCGTCGTCAGCTGCAGGAACGATTCAGCAGACAGCTTGGAGCCTACCGCCAGGCCCAGCCCCAGGGTGACGATGTTAATCAAGGCGTTACGCGACGTATCCGCGAGGCGCTCAACCACACCACTTTCGCGCATCAGGTTACCGAAGCAGAGCATTCCCACCAGAGGCGCAGCAGAGGGCAGCAGCACCGCTACCAGAAGCAGCAACAGGATAGGGAAAATGATTTTTTCAGCCTTGCTGACCACACGCAGCTGCGTCATTACGATCGCGCGTTCTTTCTCCGAGGTCAGCGCACGCATGATAGGCGGCTGGATCATTGGAACCAGCGCCATATAGGCATACGCTGCAACAGCGATCGGCCCAAGCAACTGCGGCGCAAGCTGAGACGTTACGAAGATCGAGGTCGGGCCGTCTGCACCACCAATGATGGCAATCGACGCCGCTTCCTTGAGAGTGAACTCAAAGCCGGGAATACCCCAGGCTGTCAACGCCAGCGCGCCCATCAAGGTACCGAAAATACCAAACTGCGCCGCCGCGCCGAGCAACAAGGTGCGCGGATTGGCCAGCATGGGACCGAAGTCGGTCATTGCACCGACACCCATGAAGATCAAAAGCGGAAACACTGTGGTAGGCAGGCCAACCTGATAGATCAGATAAAGCAGCCCGCCAGGATCACCCATCGCCGCCACCGGCAGGTTCACCAGAATCCCGCCGAAGCCAATGGGGATTAGCAACAGGGGCTCGAATCCCTTGCGAATCGCCAGATAGATCATCCCCAGACAGACCAGGATCATCACCGCCTGCCCAGGCTCGATCTGGTACAGGCCTGTCGTGTGCCATAGTTGAAGAAGCTTATCCATACAACCTCTCCCTTAACCTATGGTCAGCAGAGTATCGCCGACGCTGACCGCGTCTCCGACTTTGCAATTGACAGTGCCAACAGTACCGGCTTTGAAAGCACGGACTTCGGTTTCCATTTTCATCGCTTCAAGAATGATGACGATATCCCCCTCGTCAACCTGTTCACCAGGCTGGACCAGGACCTTGAAAATGTTACCGGCTAGCGGCGCAGTTTGTGGATCACCTCCGCCCGCTGGGGCAGCGGCCGGGCTGGCGACACCCGAAGCGCTCTCGCCGATCGGCTTGATGCCGGTAATGTCGCCCCCGTCAGCGACCTGAACGACAAATTCCTTGCCGTTTACGCTGACGGTGTATACCTCTGGTTCACCCGGCTTGGCAGTCGAAGCGGCTGCTTCCTGGCCTGTAGGCGCGGGCTCGAACGCATCAGCATTGCCACGATTCTCGAGGAACTTCAGGCCAATCTGGGGGAACAGTGCATAAGTCAGCACATCGTCAATCTCATCCGCAGCCAGCTTGATGCCCTTTTCCTGCGCAATACTCTTGAGCTCAGCGGTCAGTTTGTCCATCTCCGGCTCAAGCAGATCAGCGGGGCGGCAAGTGATCGCCTGGGCGCCATCAAGGACGCGAAGCTGCAACTCAGAATTGAACGGCGCTGGAGCAGAACCGTATTCGCCCTTGAGGATTCCGGCGGTCTCCTTGGTAATCGACTTGTAGCGCTCGCCGGTCAGTACGTTGATCACGGCCTGGGTTCCCACGATCTGAGAAGTAGGCGTTACCAGAGGAATGAAGCCCAGGTCTTCCCGGACGCGGGGGATTTCGGCAAGCACTTCATCAAACTTGTCGCCAGCGCCCTGCTCTTTCAATTGGCTTTCCATGTTGGTAAGCATGCCACCAGGAACCTGAGCGACCAGAATGCGTGAGTCCACACCTTTGAGGTTGCCTTCAAACTTGGCGTACTTTTTCCTTATTTCACGGAAGTAAGCAGCCACCTCCTCCAGCAACAGCAGATCCAAGCCAGTGTCACGCTCGGTGTTCTGGAAGATAGCCACTACCGATTCAGTCGGCGAGTGTCCGTAGGTCATGGAGAGCGAAGAAATCGCGCTATCGACGTTATCAATCCCCGCTTCGGCAGCCTTGAGAATCGCCGCGGTGGAAAGGCCGGCCGTAGCGTGGCACTGCATGTGCACTGGAATGGCTAGCGTAGCCTTGAGACGGGAGACCAGATCGAACGCCACGTAAGGGTTGAGGATGCCGGCCATATCCTTGATGGCGATGGAATCCGCACCCATGTCTTCAATGGTCTTGGCCAGATCAACCCACATCTCAATGGTGTGTACGGGGCTGGTGGTATACGAAATGGTGCCCTGCGCATGTTTGCCCTGGAGCTTGACGGCCTTGAGCGCAGTTTCCAGATTCCGGGGATCGTTCATCGCATCGAAGACACGGAAAACATCAACACCGTTTACGGCCGCGCGCTCGACAAATTTTTCCACTACGTCATCAGCGTAATGACGGTAACCCAGAAGGTTCTGTCCACGCAGCAGCATCTGCTGGCGGGTGTTGGGCATTGCCTTTTTCAAAGCCCGGATGCGCTCCCAGGGATCTTCACCGAGATAACGGATACAGGCATCGAAGGTCGCCCCACCCCAGGACTCCACGGACCAGAAACCAATCTGATCCAGCTTCCCGGCGATTGGCAACATGTCCTCGAGGCGCATACGAGTAGCCAGAATGGATTGATGCGCGTCCCGCAGGATGACATCGGTAATACCCAAGGGCTTCTTGGTGTCGGTCATAATCTTATGGCCTTTTATTTTTTAGTAGTCGGAAATATACGATGGTTTCAGGAGCGACGACGTGACCGGTGCTGACTTACGGCAGCTCCAATCGCAGCGATCAACTCGGAATCTACGGCGGGGCTTGTCTTGCGTCTGGGCGCAGCTTTGGGAGCCGGCAATGCGTCGGGGAAATAGCGGCCAAGCACCCTGGACATTAACGTAGTGATTATTACCAGCAGGATCAGGAAGATAAACACCGATCCCATGCCAAATATCATCAGTTCCACGCCTTCCATCATCAGTTCGGATGAAGTCATTTGCTCTTCGCCTTCATAAAGGCCCGGATATGATCGGGCGTTTCTCAATCAACGTAATCAATCGGAGCGGCATCGACCGAGCCACCCCATACAACGGTTCTGCCTACGCAAAACCGGCCTAATGTATCCTGATGTGACATTTTTGGCAATCCAGGCGACATAAAGGTGCAGCTCGCTGCGGTTGTTTCAGAGCAGAAAAATGGTCGCCAGGCCAAGGAAAATAAAAAACCCACCGCTGTCGGTAATGGCCGTAATCAGGACGCTGGATCCAAGCGCAGGATCGCCACCCAGGCGCAATCTCGCCAGGGGTATGACTACCCCCATGACTGAAGCCAGCAACATGTTCAGCAGCATTGCCGCCAGCAGCACGACCGATAACGCTGCGTTTTCGTACAGCAGGAAGGCTACCCCAGCCAACACCACCCCCCAGAACAAGCCATTAATAGAGGCAACCGTGGTCTCTTTCCTGATGAGGCGCCTTCCATGCGCTGCCTGAACCTGTCCGGTAGCGATGCCGCGGACGATCATGGTAATGGTCTGATTGCCGGAGTTACCGCCAATTCCGGCCACAATAGGCATTAACGCAGCCAGCGCAACCAGCTGCTCGATAGAAGCCTCGAACAGTCCTATTACTCTTGATGCGATCAACGCCGTGCACAGATTGATCGCCAACCACGCCCAACGGTTCCGTACTGACTTCCAAACCGAGGCGAAAATATCTTCTTCTTCACGCAGGCCCGCCGCGTTCAACACTTCTGCCTCGCTCTCCTCGCGAATGTAATCGACCATTTCGTCGATGGTGAGCCGGCCGAACAGCTTGCCGTGGGAGTCAACTACCGGGGCAGAGACCAGGTCGTACCGCTCAAAGGCTTGAGCGGCATCGCCCGCAGCATCCAGCGGACTGAAAAAAACCGGGTCGTCCGACATGACATCAGCGACCAGCTCATCGGCAGAGCTGACAAGAAGCTTCTTGATCGGCAAGACCCCTTTGAGCAGACCCTCATTGTCCACTACGAATAATTTATCCGTATGGTCCGGCAGCGCCTCGAAACGGCGGAGATAGCGGGTAACCACCTCCAGGGTGACATCATCGCGAATGGTCACCATGTCGAAGTCCATCATCGCGCCGACCTGGTCTTCATCATAGGACAAGGCAGACTTGAGCCGCTCACGCTGCTGCGCATCCAGGGTGTCCATGAGCTCGCGAACAACGTCTCGTGGGAGATCCGGCGCCAGGTCGGCCAGCTCATCCGCGTCCAGAGTATTCGCAGCCGCGATAATTTCATGGTTGTCCATGTCCGCGATAAGCGTTTCACGGACTGCATCCGACACTTCAAGCAATATCTCGCCGTCGCGTTCCGACTTGACCAGTTGCCAGACAGCCAGACGCTCATCATGCGGCAGGGATTCGAGGATGTAGGCTATATCCGCAGGGTGCAGCTCTTCGAGCTTGCGCTGGAGCTCTTCAAGATGGCGTGATTGCTGGCCAGGTTCGGCAGGGTCACGGTTCTGATGCCGATCCAACAGGAGGACAACCTGCTCCAGGCGATCCTGCAGGCTTTCTTGAGATTTTCTGTTGGGCTCTGACATGGCGTATTTCCCTAACAGGATCTGGGCTGGGCAAGGCTTGAGTCAAATGCGGATGAACTCTGCCCTTGTCGACCGGGAGCTCAAGCCTAGCAGGCTTTCGAGGGCAGCTCAGCAATGGACGAAACCTTTCGGCAAAAAAAAACCCACTGGTTAACCAGTGGGTTTTTTGTTTGGTGCACTCGGGAGGATTCGAACCTCCGACCGCTCGGTTCGTAGCCGAGTACTCTATCCAGCTGAGCTACGAGTGCATTGTGGGGCGTATTATAGGGAGAGTATTTTCTCTGTCAAACGATTTTTTCCTTTTGATTCAGAAACTAACGTTTGAATTTCACTATAACCACAAAGTGGCGGAGAGGGCGGGATTCGAACCCGCGATACCCTTTTGAGATATACTCCCTTAGCAGGGGAGCGCCTTCAGCCACTCGGCCACCTCTCCGTAACGCGCAGAATACTACCTTTGCGCCTTACCTAATGCAATGAAAAATTTAAGAAAATTAGCCGCTTGGTTCTTCACCCTTCTCTTTTTGAATACGCTGGTAAATTTCCTCACGATGCACTGCCACTTCTTTAGGCGCGTTCACCCCGATACGAACCTGGTTGCCCTTGACACCCAGCACGGTCACCGTCACTTCATCACCTACCATCAGGGTCTCACCGACCCGACGAGTCAAAATTAGCATTCCATTCTCCTTGCTTTGATCAGGACACTGCAGTCTGCATAAACCGGCTAGTTGCCTGTCGGCCGCCTTGCTGGCATGAATGTTGACCACACGATGCACCATGGGTTCGATACGCGTGCAGTTATGTCATACCTACCGGTTTGACAGGGGGCACGGTAACCGGAAACCGTACCCTGCGGAGACGCCTCCAAGGCGTCTCCGACATCAATATGAATAGAAGGCCACAACCCGGCAGACGTTATTCAGAGCCTGTCTGCTGAGCTGTCGGCGTCCAGCTCGAACGCCGAGTGCAATGATCGCACTGCCAGCTCAAGATATTTTTCGTCGATCACCACCGAGATTTTTATCTCTGAAGTGGAAATCATCTGAATATTGATGCCGTCGTGGGATAACGCTTCAAACATTCTGCTCGCCACACCCGCATGCGAACGCATCCCGACGCCGACAATGGAGACCTTGGCGATCTTGCCATCGCCCGCCACTTCACGGGCACCGATGTCCTGTGCCACCTTACGGAGGATATCTTCGGTTTTGCGCAGATCGTTACGGTGAACCGTGAAGGTAAAATCGGTGGTGTTATCCTGGGATACGTTCTGCACAATCATGTCGACTTCAATGTTTGCCGCACTAACCGGGCCGAGGATCTTGAACGCAACACCGGGTGTATCCGGCACGCCACGTATGGTCAACTTGGCCTCGTCACGATTGAAGGCAATACCGGAGATGACAGGCTGTTCCATGGATGCGACTTCCTCAAGGGTAATAAGGGTACCTGGACCTTCTTTGAAACTGTGGAGAACTCGCAGCGGTACATTGTATTTGCCTGCGAATTCGACCGCTCTGATCTGCAACACCTTGGACCCCAGACTGGCCATTTCGAGCATTTCCTCGAAGGTAATCTTGTCCAGCCGGCGGGCGCTTTCGACGACCCTCGGGTCGGTGGTATAGACCCCATCCACGTCGGTATAGATCTGACACTCGTCAGCTTTCAGCGCTGCGGCCAGGGCCACACCCGTCGTATCTGATCCGCCGCGGCCCAGGGTAGTGATATTGCCCTGCTCGTCGACGCCCTGGAATCCGGCCACGATAACTACCTTTCCGGCATCCAGATCAGCTCGAATATTGGCGTCGTCGATCTGCTGAATACGCGCCTTGTTGAACGCGCTGTCCGTGACGATCCGCACCTGCGATCCAGTATAGGAGACCGCCGGTACATCGATCGCCTTCAGTGCCATGGCCAGCAAACCGATGGTCACCTGCTCGCCGGTGGACACTATGACGTCCAGCTCCCGCGCGTCAGGCTCAGCCTGGATCTTTCTGGCGAGATCGATAAGACGGTTGGTTTCCCCGCTCATGGCCGAAACGACCACAACCAGGTCATCCCCCCGTGATTTGAAACCTTTGATTTTCTCAGCGACCTGGCAAATTCGCTCGACACTGCCTACAGAGGTACCGCCAAACTTCTGGACAATAAGTGCCATGTTTTTGCACCAACTCCCATACCAAAATCGTTTTTCCCGACCGCTTCTCGGGCGCCCGCAAGCGCCCGCCCCTTGTTACCAACTTTCTTCCTTTAATTCTGACCGAGAGCTTTAACAGCCTCGGCAAGCGCCTGATCAAGCGCGCCGACCTCAGTCCCGCCGCCTTGAGCCATATCCGGACGCCCGCCGCCCTTGCCACCGACCGCTGCGGCCGTCGCACGAATCAGATCGCCAGCCTTGACCCGCCCTACCAGATCCTTGGTAACACCGGCTACCAGTACCACCTTACCGTCCAGCTCGCCCCCCAACAGGATCACAGCCGAGCCCAGTTTGTTCTTCAGCTGATCGACCAGAGCCAATAACGACTTCGCATCCTGGCCATCGAGCCTTTTCACCAGAACCTGCATGTCTCCCACCTGATGTGCAGAGGAGACGAGATCAGACCCCGCGGCGCTGGACGCTTTGGCCTTGAGCTGTTCGACGTCCTTCTCCAATTGCCTGTTGCGCTCGATCAGAGCCGAGACCTTGTCCAGCAAATTGTCGCGCCCCCCTTTGACCAATTGGGCAGTCTGGCGAAGCTGGTCCTCGGCGGCTACCAGATAATCCAGTGCCGCCTGGCCAGTTACCGCCTCGATACGACGAACGCCGGCAGCGATACCACTTTCATTGGTTATCTTGAACAAGCCAATATCGCCAGTGCGGCTTACGTGCGTACCGCCACACAGCTCCACGGAGAATCCGTCGCCCATGGTCAATACGCGTACCTCATCACCATATTTTTCGCCAAACAGCGCCATGGCGCCCTTGCGTTTGGCCGTCTCCACATCAGTGACTTCTATTCGGACGTCAGAGTTCAGGCGGATCTGTTCGTTGACGATGTATTCCAGCTCACGCAACTGTTCCGGCCGGATCGACTCGAAGTGACTGAAATCAAAGCGCAGACGCAGACTATCAACCAGTGAGCCTTTCTGCTGCACGTGATCACCCAGCACCTGGCGTAGCGCCGCGTGCAGCAAGTGGGTGGCCGAATGATTGAGTTTGGTCGCCTGACGCACGCTGTCATCAACCATAGCCTTGATCGATGCGCCCACAGCAAGACTGCCAGCGGCGACCATTCCGTGATGCAAATGGGCACTGGCGGCCTTGGTCGTATCGCGCACATCAAACCGCACACCGGCGCTCTCCAGGTAGCCAGTATCGCCAATCTGGCCACCTGACTCGGCATAAAATGGCGTCTGGTCAAGCACCACCACGCCGCTCTCGCCCTCATTCAGCTTGTCTACAGGATTACCGTCGCGAAATAGCGCAATGATCTCGCCTGCGCCGGAGGTTCCTTCGTAGCCCTGAAAGCGCGTTTCGGCGTCGATCTTGACCAGGCTGTTGTAATCGAGACCAAACTGGCTGGCCGACCGCGCTCTTTCACGCTGAGCCTGCATCGCCGTTTCAAAGCCAGCCTCGTCCAGCGTCAGGCCTCGTTCCCGAGCGATGTCACCGGTAAGGTCCATCGGAAAACCATAGGTGTCGTAAAGCTTGAACACCACCTCGCCAGGAATTTCAGTACCGCCCAGCGCCGCGAGATCCTGTTCGAGGATTCTCAACCCTTGCTCAAGCGTCTTGGCAAACTGTTCTTCTTCCGCCTTGAGTACACGCTCGATGTGCGCCTGCTGGGTTTTGAGTTCGGGAAAAGCTTCTCCCATCTCTGCAACCAGCGCCGCCACGATGCGGTAGAAGAACACACCTTGGGCACCAAGCTTGTTGCCATGCCGACAGGCGCGTCGAATGATGCGTCGCAGTACGTAGCCACGTCCTTCATTGGAAGGCAGCACACCATCGGCGATAAGAAATCCGCAGGACCGGATGTGATCAGCAACTACCTTCAGCGACGCCGCATTGTTTTGGGTGCAACCGATAGCCTCGGCGGAAGCGGCCAACAGGCTCTGGAACAGGTCGATTTCGTAGTTGGCATGGACGTGCTGCATAACCGCACTGATCCGCTCAAGTCCCATACCCGTATCGACGCTGGGCGCGGGCAGAGGATGCATGACGCCATCAGCAGTCCGGTTGAATTGCATGAAGACGTTGTTCCATATCTCGATATAACGGTCACCGTCTTCTTCGGGACTACCGGGCGGGCCGCCCCATATCTCGGAACCATGATCAAAGAAGATTTCGGTACAGGGGCCGCATGGACCGGTGTCGCCCATTGCCCAGAAATTGTCAGACGCATAGGGAGCGCCCTTGTTGTCGCCGATGCGCACCATATGCTCCGCTGGCACACCTACTTCCCTGGTCCAGATGTCATAGGCCTCGTCATCGGTGGCATAGACCGTGACCCAGAGCTTGTCTGCGGGCAGGCCGAGCCATTTGTCGGAGGTCAGAAATTCCCAGGCGTAAAGAATGGCGTCTCGCTTGAAATAGTCACCAAAACTGAAGTTGCCGAGCATTTCAAAAAACGTGTGGTGACGAGCCGTGTAGCCCACGTTTTCCAGATCGTTGTGCTTGCCACCCGCGCGCACACACTTCTGACTACTGGTGGCCCGCGTATAGGCACGCTTGTCCAGCCCGAGGAAGCAGTCCTTGAACTGGTTCATACCCGCATTGGTAAACAGCAGCGTCGGGTCGTTTGCCGGTATCAGCGAACTGGAGGCAACACGGGTGTGACCCTTTTCTTCAAAGAAGCGGAGGAAGGCTTCACGAATCTCTGCGCTTTTCATAATCCCCTTACCAATAAACAGGTCGGACAGGCGGAAACCGTGGGACTTCCACCAGGACAAAAGGCGCATTATATAGGTATCAGAGCGCCGCTTGCATTAGCTGTACGCTTGATAACATCTATGGGGGTAATAGTCACAGGGCTTTTTCAGACTTTAGAAAAGACCGGGTTCGGCCAGTAACTCCGCCTCGGGGCCGACCAGCGAGACCGCCCTAACCAGGGTGCCTGCCCGAAGGCCGAGGCGATCCGCGGTTTGCTTGGCAACCACCAACGTTCCAGTGGCCACCCGGGCTGGCGCGCAGGTTATACGGCAGTTCAATCTGCCTCGATTGTGGATCATGAACGGGTGCGCCTCATCACCTGGCGTACCAATCGACAGAAGCAGTAACTGGCTCTGCCTGACCGCCCGAATCTGCTGCAGCGGCGCCTCGAGCGTGGCGCCGCCGTCGAAAATATCGATATAACCCTGGTAGCTGAGCCCCTCCTCCTTGATGACCGCCAGCCCAGGCTCCGAATCGGGGTGCACCTGGCCGATAGCGTCCCGTGCTGCCTGGCTGAGAAAGCAGGCATAAAGCGGAAACTTGGGCATCATTTCGGCGATAAAGGCCTTGCTGCCGATACCGGTAAGGTAGTCCGCCCGGGCGAAATCCATATGAAAGAAGTGCTGCCCCAAACTGTCCCAGAACGGCGATCGCCCGTCGGCGTCCGAACGCCCACGCATTTCGACGATCACCCGCGCAGAAAAATCATCCGCAAATTCAGCCATGAACAGAAAGCGTGCCTTAGACAGCAGCCGACCGGCCACCCCCTGGCGGTGCCGAGCGGGCAGGTAAAGCGAGCACAGTGCCGTGGCGCCGGTGAGATCATTAACCAGAAACAAGGTCGGCTGTTGCCGGTATACCTGCAACTCCCGGCTGGCCGTAACCGTCAGGCCCATTCGATAGCTGTACCAAGGTTCTCGAAGCCCGGCAGCTGCCAGCATGCCACTGGTTCCAATCACCTCGCCCGCCTCGTTTTCAAGCACGAAAAGATAATCCGCATCGGCGGCGTTGACGCCACCGAGGAAACTGGCCTGCACATTCTTCAGGCGACGCCCGAGACTCTCCTCGCTGGCTGGAAGAGTGGTCAAGCCGGAGCCGGCATTGGATGCCAGCTCCATCAGGCTTGCCAGATCGGCAGTACAGGCAGCACGTACCAGCATCTCAAGCCTCCCTGACGATTCTGAGCGTGTCGCCATCGACGACATTCAATACATCAGCCTGATGCTGGCTGATGGTCACCGTCTCGCCTGCCGTGTACTCGAATTCAATGGCACAGGCTCGAAACCCTTCGAGTCGGGTATTGGATGCCAGCCAGACTGCATCAGCGCCAGCAGGCTTGCCGACCTGAACCTTGACGCACAGGCTCTGCGCGACACTGCGTAGCGCCGCGGTTTTGCTCTGCACTACTGGCCCTCCATCGAAAATATCCACGTAATTATCGGTCTCGAAGCCTTCACGCATGAGGATGTCAAAATTGGCCTGGGCCGATGGATCCGCTTGGCCTATGACTTCCTGCGCGGCGTCAGACAGCATCGGCACATATATAGGATAGCCAGGCATGAGTTCCGCCAGGAAGTTGCGCCCCTTGCTGCTGCCGATCTGTTCCGCTTCCATGTAACTCACCGCAAAGAAATGCCGCCCCACCGCGTCCCAGAATGGTGCGTTGCCTTCATCATCGCTGACGCCGACTATCTCGACTGCCGTTGATTCGGCGAAGCGTTGCGGATGTGAGGCCATGAACAACAGCCGCCCGCGCGCGTTGAGTTCCCAAGCGGCCGGGTGGGACTGCGATGAGGCTTCCAATTGAAAACCCGCCAGCAGGCTATGCCCGGTCAGGTCGTGGCACAGCGACAAGACATGGATACGATTGTGCAGTCCAAGCTCGCGGGAAGCATGCACGAACATCTCGTTACGGAAGGTGTAGAACGGCTGGCTGAAGCCGGCAGAGGCAATGATACTGCTACAGCCGGCCAACCGACCGCTAACGAGATCTTCGAGCACAAAGAAGTAACGCTCTTCACCGCTGAATGTCACCTCTTCCGCCATCGACGCCACCGAGGCCTCGACGATTTCGACGAGCCTGTGCCGGTCAGCCGGAAGCGAAGTCACCCCCGCCGGGCTGGCGGCCGCAAGTCTTTCGATCTCTGGCAGGTCGGTTAGGCTGCACAAACGTTGAACCAGCATCTCGACGTCTCCGATGTTCTTACCCGACCAACTCGCCCAGGGCATTACGCAAGCGCGCCAGCCCTTCCGTAATATCCGCTTCGGGAATGATCAGGCTGGGTGCCAGACGGACCACATCAGGACCGGCCTGAAGAACCAAAAGGCCTTGTCTTTGGGCCGCCTCCTGGATCTGCCTCGCCTGCCCGACCCAGGCTTCGGCTAATACCGCGCCGATCAACAACCCTCGCCCCCGGACTGAAGCGAATACCGGTATGTCAGCGGATATCTCCATCAGCCCCGCCGCCAGCAATTGATGACGATGCTCGATGCCCTGCAACACCTCCGGCGTGTTCACGATATCAAGCACTCGCTCAGCCACCGCACAGCCCAGCGGATTACCGCCGTAGGTGCTGCCGTGAGTGCCTACGCCAAAATGCCCGGCGATACGATCAGTGGTGAGCATGGCGGAAATCGGAAACCCGCCGCCGAGACTTTTTGCGCTGGTAAGGATGTCTGGCTGCACGCCGCTGTGCATATAAGCGAAAAGTTTCCCGGTCCGGCCCATACCGCTCTGGACTTCATCGAAGACCAGCAGTGCCTGATTTTCATCGCATAGCTGACGGACAGCCCGCAAGTATTCATCAGACGCCGGAATAACCCCGCCCTCCCCCTGGACAGGCTCGACCACGACGGCGCAGGTGCGGGCTGAGATCACCTTGCGCAGCGCTTCGATATCGTTATAGGCGACATGGGTGATGCCTTCCAGAGCCGGGCCGAACCCCTGGGAATATTTGGCCTGGCCGCCCACGCTGACGGTGAAAAGGGTGCGTCCATGGAAGCTGTTGGTGCAGGCGATAATCTCATGCTTTTGCGGACCTGCCGTATCGTGCGCCCACCGCCTGGCCAGCTTGAAAGCCGCTTCGTTGGCTTCCGCGCCGGAATTGGCGAAAAATACTTTGTCGGCAAAGGTGGCCTCGATGAGCTTCGAGGCGAGACGCAATGCAGGCTCGTTGGTAAGCACATTGGACAGATGCCACAATTTGCCGGCCTGATCGGTCAGCGCTTCGATCAGTCCGGGATGGGCATGACCCAGCGCATTGACGGCGATACCACCGGCAAGGTCGATATACTCATGACCATCCTGATCCCACAGGCGAGAGCCGGCCCCACGAACGGGAATCATGTCAACCGGCGCGTAATTGGGAACCATGACCCGGTCGAAATCGGACCGATTGACCTGCGTAGTGTGCATCCAACTCTCCTCTGCCCCTGTGTGCCGGGCTGTTCAACTTTCTTTGATAGTGATTTCCATCGCCTGCTGTGCGCGGCGCTGGTTGCGGTCTTCCCGCGGGGTGATGCCAAAACAGTTCCGGTAAGCACTGGAAAAATGCGGCCCCGACGAGAAACCGCATGACAGGCCAATCTGGATGATCGATTTGCTGGTCTGCATCAACATCTGCCGAGCCCTGTTCAATCTGAGCTCGAGGTAATACTGGGAAGGCACGCTGTTCAGGTACTGCTTGAAAATACGCTCGAGCTGCCGCCTGGAAACACACACATGACGGGCAATCTCGTCAGTGGTCAACGGCTCCTCGATATTGGATTCCATCAGAATGACCGCCTGGGTCAACTTCGGGTGCGTGCTGCCCAGACGATTGCGCAGCGGAATACGCTGCCGCTCGCCCCCGTCGCGGATACGCTCGGCTATCAGGTCCTCTGCCACCAGTGCCGCCAGATCATGGCCATAGTCCTCGGCCAACTGACAGAGAAACAGATCTACCGTAGCCTGACACCCACTGCTGCTGAGCCGCCCACGATCCTGCTCGAACAACTGGCTGGTGGCTTGCACGCCCGGAAAGCGCTCGCGAAACTCGTCGATCAGACGCCAGTGCACTGCACAGCGATGGTTGTCCAGCAAACCTGCCATGGCCAGGGCAAACACGCCTCCCTCCAGCCCGCCCAAGGCCACACCCTCCCGAGCTAGTGCCTTGAACTGGTGGGTTAAATGCGGCGACACGACCTCGGGAATGCTCGATGAGTCGGCGACCAGCCAGAAGCGTGACAATCCAGTGTGACATCCTGTCCAGGTCCTGGCTGGCAGTTGCCAGCCTTCGTCGGTAATGATCGGTTCATTGCCCAAGGTGTAACACTGCACCGAATAGCAGCCATACCCGGCCATTCTGTTGGCCGATCTCAAGACCGACAATCCGGACATGAGCGTAGCCGGGTGGCAACCCGGCCACAGCAAAAAAGCCACGCTGCGCAGCTCAGAAGCCATCCGTTATCCTACGCACGTTATTCAACGCAAACATGCTTGTGCTTGATCCCGATTCAAGGCAAACCGCATTGTGCCACAAGCTGCAACAGCTGACACCGGACCGATAGCCATTTCGTCAGGCTCACAGCCAGCCACGGTAGAACATAACAGCTCAGCTTGAGGGAACCTGCAGCTTCTTGCTCGCCAATCGGGTCATTTCATCATAAATGGCTTGGGGATTGGCCTGCTTTACCGCCCAGGCCTGTCGGCCGCTCTCATGCGGCAAAATCATGAAGCGATCGGCTTCGCTTTGGGTGAAGACGATATCAGCGATATCCGCAGCGGTTATGGGCGAACTTTCCAGTAGCTTGGCAACCTGTTCCTTGGACGCCAGATCAGGGCCTCGATAGGAATCCAGCAGGTTGGTCTGGAAGAACGACGGGCATACCACGTTGACCTTTATTCCAAGTGGTTGCAATTCGACCAACAAGCTTTCCGACAAGGCCACGACACCCGCCTTGGCGACATTGTAGTTACTCATTCCAGGCGCCTGCATCAAGGCAGCCATCGAGGCGATATTGACGATGCGGCCACTGCGCTGGGCGGTGAACATCGGAATGAACGCCTTGCAGCCTTTAACGACACCCATCAGGTTGATGCTGATTTGCCACTCCCAATCCTCCAGCGTCAAGTCCCAGAAAAAGCCACCGGACGACACGCCAGCATTGTTGATCAACACATCCACACCTTGCATACGTTCCTGGCAGCTCTGCGCCAAAGCTGCCAGCTGGCTGAAGTCGCGCACGTCACAACGCTGGGTGAACCCCCAGCCGCCGGCTTGCTCTACCATCGCCAGCGTCTCCTTTACACCGTCATCCTGAATATCAGCCAGGGCCAGACGCCCGCCCTCCCTGGCGTAGCGCAATGCCAGTTCCCGACCCAGCCCACTACCGGCACCCGTAATTACTACTCTTTGACCAGAGTTCTTCATGGCTACCCCTCAGCTCACGGACCAACCCGCCCATGAAACATTAATTTTTTTTGTCTCGCGATAATCACTAATGGAGTCTAACGAGAAGAACCTGAACCGATAGCAAAAGCTGACCATAATAAACGCTGCGAATAACCACGCTGCAACTACGCCCCAGGCTGTCGGCTGCTGTAGTTGCGCTGATAACAGGACTGGCCCATCGCCTTGATCTGCCCCTCTATGAGCAGATCAAACGGGCGCAGCAACGGAGCGAAATCAATCTGGGGCTCGATAAGACCAAGTGCCGCCACGCCCGCTTCGACCGTGGAAAGGGCGTCGGGGGTCGGCGCCTTTCGCAGCCGGTAACGACTACGGAGTCCTGCGGGCAGGGTCACTCTGGGCAGCTCTAGCAATACCGGGTTTAAATGCAGGATTCGCCGCGCCTTGCGCCAGGTTCCGTCCAGCAGGATGAGCCGACGAGGACGACTGTCCTGCGGCGCCGCTTCGACCACCGTGGCGTCATTGCCGGGAAATAGCAGTTCATTACGCCATTCGGGGTCCAAAAGAGTCGCTGCAACGCTCTCAGGCACCATTTCGGCAATCAATAGCGTGGCCTGGTTCAACCCCAAGGAAAGGAATCGAGCAGTATTCAAAGCGTGGTGCTGCTCACTGGGATGCTGGATAACCAATACGCTAACGGGGCAGTCCAGCCTGGGAATCGAGGCGCAGAGACAATGGTCCGCTGGTCGCAGACAGTCGTTGCACCGTTTGCGCCTGCTTGTTTGATCCATTGCGACCAGCCGCCAAGTGATTAGAGTTCCGTATGCTACCGCCACCTCCGGGCTTTTCAAAACGGTTGCCTGGATACCTACAGAAGATTCATCTGCGCGCCAGGAGGCGAAAAGATCGAACAATCCAGCTCATCATTCGATTCCCGGCGATTCAGGCCCAGCCGCTTTATTACAAGACTGAAGCGCTGCGCGAGCAAGGCAGCGAACGGACCCTCGCCACGGAAGCGACTGCCGAAGCGAGAGTCGTAGAGCTCACCGCCGCGGCACTGCCGCACAATGCTCAGAACATGTGCAGCTCTGAGCGGGAGGTGGGTCTCCAGCCAGTCTTCAAACAAGGGCCCTACTTCTCTTGGCAGGCGCAGCAATATATACGACGCGTTTGACGCACCCGCTTCTTGTGCCGCCTCCAGCAAACGCTCCAGTTCGCTATCGTTGACCATGGGAATGATCGGAGCACACAGAACCCCAACCGGTATTCCGCGGGACGTCAGCTCCCGAATCACTTTCAGGCGTGCCTGGGGCGCGGCGGCTCGAGGCTCTAGCGTGCGCTTTAGCTCGTCGTCAAGGGTGGTCAGACTGACCATCACCCGAACCAGACGCAGACGCGCCAGCTTTTCAAGCAAATCGATGTCCCTCAGTATCAAAGAGCCCTTGGTTACCAGCGTCACGGGATGCCTGAAACGCAGCAGTACCTCCAGACATTGCCGGGTCAGCTTGTAGCTCCTTTCTATTGGCTGATACGGGTCGGTATTGGCGCCAATATTGATGGGCGCGCAGGAATAGCCAGGTTTCATGAGCTCAGCTTCCAGCAAGGTAGCAGCGTTGGTGCGGGCTATCAGCCGCGTCTCGAAATCCAATCCTGGAGACATGTCCCAGTAAGCGTGGCTGGGCCTGGCGTAACAGTAGATGCACCCATGCTCACAACCACGATAGGGGTTGATCGACCTGTCGAAGGGCAGATCCGGGGAGTTGTTGCGCGTGATGATAGTCTTGGATTGCTCCTCACGCACCTCGGTTGCAATGGACGGCGGTACATCCTGTATCCAGCCATCGTCCACCGCCTCGCTAAGTGTGCTGGCGAATCGGTTAGGCAAATTGATGGCGGTGCCGCGGCCGCGAATAAGGTGTAAGACCGACATGACTCACCTCGTATACTGTTTATATATACAGTATACGGGTCTTCGATGGAGGGATAGCGCCATTGGTCATTTTGACTTCAGCCGAGCCGCGTGGCGGCTTCGACTGGACTAATGTCAGGCGGGGGTGGCCAACTTCAAGCCGATAATGCCACCAAGAATAAGCGCAAGGCTCAGGACCCGGCCGGCATTTACTGGCTCACCCAGTAACACAACTCCCAGTATCGCTGTGCCGATTGCACCAACACCCACCCAGATCGCATAGGCGGTTCCAACGGGAAGCGATTTCATCGCAATGCCTAACAATCCAAGGCTGACCACCATTGCGAGCACAGTCCCGACAGTTGGCCACAGCCGCGTAAAGCCCTCGGTGTACTTAAGCCCGATAGCCCAACCTATTTCAAACAGTCCGGCGAGAACAAGAATGACCCAGTTCATAGCGATACCTCATAAAAGCATGGGTCGTCCCAGATACGAATACAGAAATGAGGCCGTCCTCAGTTCAAAAAAGGCTAGCGCCTGCCGCGCTGTATAGCGTCTGGCGAATCAGTGAGCCCGCCCCTCGATAGTTGAAGGTAAATCAACAATCAACAATGACACTATCGCTTGGGTGGTTTTTTCCGGCGGCTTTTCTTGGTAGATGACTTGGCGGATCTGGAAGGAAGAGGCATTGCTTTCTCAAAGGCAGCCCGCACCTTGGCGAGCCTACCTTCGTGGATTTTGTACAGGCGTTGCTGGCGGGCTTCGATCAGATCGATAATTGGGGCTGGCTCTGATTCGTCCGACATGCTTGAAATCTCCTTTGCAGGTTCAAGCGTACCACCAGATCAGACTTCGATGTCAACCAGAAGGCCTTTGGTCGGCATCTCTGGGAAGGTTTCGACCACGCCCTCCAAGGTGTACTCGACAGCGCGTGCGCGCCTGCGGCCACGACGACGCTCAGGTTTGCGTCCCTTGTCACGACGCCTTCTTTCCACCGACTCGGGCTTCGCTTCATGCACTACTTCAGACTTGGCGGTGGGCTGAACCCCCCGCTTGGGTTTGATAGCGTCCTGTTGCGTCCCTACAGTGGGAAGCCCTGGAATCAACATTGTCAGCCTCGCTTGGCCCGGTTTTACCGGCACCAGCCCGCAATATTCCATGATCGTCTAAAGTGTATCGACAACACAGAGCAATATTTGATCCCTGAATAGGTGAACCTGTTCTCATATCTGCAAAGAATCCAGAGGACTCAGCCGATGATACCCTGGCATTCGAGGCGGGAGAATGGTTTGTGGCGGCCGGTTCATCGGTTAACATAGCGACCTTTTCGCACGGGCAGGAGTGAAGCATGACGGTATTTACCCCGGGACAGCGCTGGGTTAGCGACAGCGAATCGGAACTTGGCCTGGGTACTGTGCTGTCGCACGATGACCGACTGGTAGTTCTGCTGTTTCCCGCAAGCGGCGAAACCCGCCACTACGCGCTGCGCAACGCACCGCTGACGCGGGTTCGGTTCAGCCCAGGGGATAACATCGGCCACCATGAAGGCTGGACCCTGACTGTCAGCGATGTGAATGAAGAGGAAGGCTTGCTGGTCTATACCGGCTTGCGCGAGGACGGCAGCCCAGAGCGCTTTTCCGAAACCATGCTGGACAGCTTCATTCAGTTTCGGCTGGCGAGCGACCGGTTGTTCGCCAGCCAGATAGACCCCCTTCCCTGGTTCGGCCTGCGCTATGAAAGCCTGCGTCATTTCTGTCGTATTCAGCGTTCACCGCTGCTGGGTCTGGCCGGGGTCAGGACCCAGCCTATCCAGCATCAGTTGCACATTGCACGGGACGTCGCCGACCGGACCGCTCCCAGGGTGTTGCTGGCCGACGAGGTGGGTCTGGGCAAAACCATCGAGGCAGGGTTGATCATTCACCGCCAGATACAAACCGGGCGGGTACGCCGGGTGTTGATACTGGTGCCGGAAAATCTTCAGCATCAGTGGCTGGTGGAAATGCGCCGCCGCTTCAATTTGCGTTTTGCACTGTTCAATAATGAGCGGTGCGAGGGTGCCGAGGACAACCCGTTCGAAGAAGAGCAACTGGCGCTGGTCTCCCTTGAGCTGTTGCTTGCCAAGGACAAGATTCGCGAATACATGCTCAGCAGCGATTGGGATTTGCTGATCGTGGACGAAGCCCACCACCTGGTCTGGCATGAAGACACGCCCAGCACTCAATATGCCCTGGTAGAGCAGCTCGCGCGCCAGATACCGGCTGTACTGCTACTAACCGCAACGCCGGAACAGCTAGGCCAGGCCAGCCACTTTGCGCGTCTGCGCCTGCTGGACCCGGACCGCTTTCACGATTTCCAGACGTTTCGTGAGGAGACCGCTCGCTATCAGCCGGTAGCCGAGGCCGTGCAGAATCTGATGGAAGCCGACGCCCTTGCCCCGTCGCACCGTCAAGCCATCAGCGACTGGCTCGGCGGCAGCGCAGAGCAATTGCTCCAAGCCCTCTCTGCCGGTGGCGAAGCCGCAGACGAGGCGCGGGCCAGTCTGATACGTCAGTTGCTCGACCGCCACGGCACCGGGCGGGTGCTGTATCGCAACACTCGGGCTGCCATCGCTGGTTTCCCCGAACGCCAGCTGCACGCCCACCCCCTGCCCTGCCCCGCCATTTATGAAGACCTGGAAGGGCGCACGGCGCTATACCCGGAAGTCGGCTTGCAGGACGAGTTCGAGCCGGTGGAAACCGCCTGGTGGCAGGACGATCCGCGTGTCGACTGGTTGATCGACACCTTGAAAATGCTCAAGCGTACCAAGGTCCTGGTAATTTGCGCCCACGCTGAAACCGCGCTGGACCTGGATGATGCCTTGCGCGTGCGCAGCGGCATACCAGCCACGGTGTTTCACGAGGGCATGAGCATTGTGGAGCGTGATCGGGCAGCGGCTTTCTTTGCCGATGAGGAATTCGGGGCGCAGGTGATGATCTGCTCCGAAATTGGCAGCGAAGGGCGCAACTTCCAGTTTGCCCATCATCTGGTGATGTTCGATCTTCCAACCCATCCAGACCTGCTCGAACAGCGCATTGGACGTCTTGACCGGATTGGGCAGCGCGAAATCATCCAGCTCCATGTGCCCTATCTGGAAGGCACGGCGCAGGAACAGCTGTTCCTGTGGTATCACGAAGCGCTGAATGCGTTTCTGGCGACCTGTCCGACCGGCAATGCCATTCAGCATGAATTCGGCAGCCAATTGCTGAGGCTGATGGACCACCCCGACGATCAGGCCTGGCAAGCGTTGATCGACAGTGCGCTGGGTCGCCGCGAAACCCTCGAAGAGGAAATGCACAACGGGCGGGATCGTCTCCTCGAACTGCATTCTCGCGGCCATGGTGATGCCGAAGAAATGATCGAAGCCATACAAAAACAGGATGATGAGTTCCAGCTACCCATCTATATGGAGCGCCTCTTCGATGTGTTCGGCATCGACAGCGAAGACCATTCAGACAACGCTCTGGTGCTGCGCCCGGGCGAACGCATGCTCGACGCTGGCTTCCCGCTGGGTGATGACGAAGGCGTAACCATCACCTACGACCGAGAGACGGCGTTGACCCGGGAAGATATGCAGTTCGTTACCTGGGAGCACCCCATGTTGCAGGGCGGCATGGACCTGGTGTTGTCAGGCAGCATGGGCAATAGCTCGGTTGCATTGCTGAAGAACAAGGCGCTAAAGCCCGGCACCATGTTGCTGGAGTGTCTGTTCGTCAGTGAGGCGATTGCCCATCGCACGCTGCAGATGCAGCGCTATCTGCCGCCCACTCCAATTCGCTGTCTGCTCGACGTCAATGGCAATGATCTCGCCGGCAAGGTGTCATTCGATACGCTGGAAGCCCAGCTGGACAACCTGCCCAAGCATCTGGCCAGCAAAATCGCCAAAAGCCAGCGAGACCTGGTGGAAAAGCTGCTCGACCGCGCCGAGGCGCTGGCTGATGTGAAACATAACGAGCTGGTCGACGAAGCATCGCGGCGCTTCAACAACGACCTGGATGAGGAGATCAACCGACTGAAAGCGTTGCAGCAAGTCAATCCGCTGGTGCGTTCCAGCGAAATCGAAACGCTGGAAGTGCAAAAGACCAACGGTGTGGTGGCCATGCAGCATGCCAAGGTCAGGCTGGACGCGCTACGCATCCTGGTGGTTGGCTGAAGCCTGGATCAGGTCAAACCGAGAAAGCGCTGCAGCTCATCGCGCTTGGCCAGTGCATCGCGCCGGCCAAGCGCGATGAGCTCGTTGCAGTATTCCGCTTCGAACAGCAGATAGCTCACCACGCTGCCCCCGGAAGCCCGGGTCGCACCGCTACCCCGCAGAAACATCCGCAAGCTGGCTGGCAGCGCCTTTCTGTGGCGCGCCGCGATCAGGTCCAGTGGTTCGCTGGGTGAAATTACCAGCACCTCGACCGGCCGCAAACCCTTTCCGGAATCGGGTGCAGTGGGAATCAGCGCAGCGAGGCGGTTCATACGTTCCACCTGTTCGAGATCGGCTTCGAGATTATCTACAAAGGTACTGTTCAGCAGATGCCCGCCAATCTGGGCGAGCGTGGGAGGAATAGCCCTGCTTCGCCGCGGCCTGGTTTCAGCTGGCTCGTTCGCCAGATTGTCTGACACACCCACCACCAACACTCGGTTGGCCCCCAGGTGCAGGGCCGGGCTGATCGGTGATCGTTGCCGAACTGCACCATCACCGAACCACTCCCGATTGAGTCTCACCGGCTCGAACAACAACGGAATGGCTGCAGACGCCATCAGATGCTCCAGACAAAGCAGAGTCTGTACCCCGACCCGACGATGCCTGCTCCAGGGCTCTATCCGCTGGTGCCCCTGATAGAAGCAGACGGACTGCGCCGACTGGTAGCCGAATGCGCTGACTGATATCGCGCGAAGATGATCCTCATCCAACGCTTTTTCAATTTTATCGAACTGGATAAGTTCACCCAGCAGCTCCCGCAGCGGACCGTTATCCAGCAATGAGGTGGGCTGCCCCGCGCTCATTCCCAGCAGATTGACCTTGGACCAGCGCCATGCCTGCGCTATCAGGCCCGGCCAGTCCGTGCGGTAAACCTGACTGCAGCGAAAATTGCTCCACACCGCCTGCATACGCGCGACACCATCGGGAAAATCAGCCGCATTGGTTGCCAGCGCGATAGCGTTTATCGCGCCAGCAGAGGTGCCGCAAATCACCGGAAAAGGATTGCCTGAGTGGTTCGGCAACAATTCTGCAATGACCTCCAGCACACCGACCTGATAGGCCGCTCGGGCGCCGCCGCCAGACAGGACCAGCGCGGTACAATCGCGCTGCTTGCTCCACAGCTCCTCTACCATCAGCGGACCCTTCGGCGCTTGCGCCGTAGGCGTTTGGGATAGGGACGCGCCATACCCTCGGGCCGCGTCTTGAAGCGCCGGTGCACCCACATGTATTGCTCCGGCTGCTCCAGTATTGCCGTCTCGATCCACTGGTTGATACGTAGCGCATCGACCTGCTCGTCGCCGGCCGGAAAATCGTTCAAAGGCGGATGGATGGTCAGCCGGTAGCCTTGGGCATTGGGGAGGCGGGTCTGGGTGAAAGGAATAACTTGCGCTTTGCCAAGCCGCGCAAAGGTCCCGGTTGCAGTGACCGTGGCAGCCTGAACGCCAAACAGCGGCACGAAGATACTGGCCTTTCGCCCATAATCCTGGTCGGGCGCATACCAGATCGCCCGACCTGACCGCATGGATTTGAGCATGCTGCGCACGTCCTCACGTTCGACGGCGATGGCATCGGCGTTATGGCGTTCGCGCCCCTTGCGCTGGATAAAGTCAAACGCCGAATTGGCATGCTCACGGTACATGCCGTCGATCGTCGCTTTCTGGCCGAGCAGCGCCGCTCCGATTTCGAGCGTGGTGAAATGCAGGGACATGAGTAACACACCCTGCCCCGCCGCCGCTGCGCGTTGGAGATGTTCAAGCCCCTCCACATGGGCCAGTTTGGCGAGGCGCTTTCGCGGCCACCACCAGGCCATGGCCATTTCGAACAACGCGATACCGTTGGAGGCAAAGTTATCGCGTAACAATTGTTCGCGGCGGTCCTCGGTGAAATGGGGAAAGCAGAGTTGAAGATTGGTCGCTGCAATCATCCGACGTTCGGTCATTACGTGGTACATCGCCCAACCTAGCAGGCGGCCAATCGACAGAATTGTGGCGTACGGCAACTGGATAACCAGCCATAACAAGCCGAGGCCCAACCATAGCGGCCAGTAGCGAGGATGCAGCATGGAACTGCGAAAACCGGGACGAGTCATTCGACCAACCATATTTATGAAAACCGCATTCTACCCAAGCGGGGCACGGGTTGCGATCAACGCGGTCAATCTATATAAGTGTGCCCACTAACTGTGCTTCTGGATCTGACATGACTGCTGAATCAAACCTAGACCTGCTCGACAACGACCCCGTGTTCAATCTCAAGGGCGGCATGCTCACCATGACCGTCATAGAACTGGTGCGTCAAGAGCCCGATCGTTTTGCCAGGCAGCTGGCAGACAAGGTGGGACAAGCGCCGAATTTCTTCAAAGACACCCCGGTGGTAATCAGTCTGGACAAACTTGACACTGATCTGGACGCAGCAACGATGGCGCACCTGCTGCGCATCTGCCGGGAAAGCGGCCTGCAGCCCATGGCCCTGCGCGGAGCGGAGAAGTTCCGCCGACTGGCCCAGCAGTCGGGCCTGGTGCTGATGCTCCCGGGTCGTGGTCGTGATCGGGCAGTAGAGCCGGAAGCCCAGCCAGCACCTGCCCCAGCCCCGGAAAAACCCGTCGCGGCAGAACCTATGGCCAGCAAGGTAGTTACCCAGCCCATCCGTTCCGGCCAGCAGGTTTATGCCCGCGGCGGCGATCTGGTGGTTCTGGCGTCTGTCAGCCCCGGTTCGGAACTTCTGGCCGATGGCAATATCCATGTGTATGGACCATTGCGGGGGCGCGCCCTGGCCGGCGTGAGAGGTAATACGGAAGCGCGCATATTCTGCCAGTCCCTCGAAGCGGAGCTGGTGTCGATTGCCGGGCAATACAAAGTAGCCGAGGATCTGCGCAGGCACCTCTGGAAGGAAGGCGCACAGATCAGCCTTGAAGGTGACAGCTTGAAGATAGCGCCCCTTTAACCGATACTGTTCAGCCATCCGGGGATGCCCACCAATCGTGGCTTTTGGCCATATCCAGGCACCTCAAGACAATACATCAAGAACCTGCCAGACATCCTTGTCAGGCGAGTTCGGTCCTATTCATTCAAAGCTCGGACAGGAAGGTCATTTTGGCAAAGATCATAGTCGTCACTTCAGGCAAAGGCGGCGTTGGTAAAACCACCACCAGCGCTGCCATCGGTACCGGACTCGCCCTGCGTGGATTCAAAACAGTGATCGTCGACTTCGATGTCGGCCTGCGTAACCTCGATCTGATCATGGGCTGCGAAAGACGCGTAGTTTATGATTTCGTCAATCTGATCAATGGGGATTCGAACCTCAATCAGACACTGATCAAGGACAAGCGCTCAGACAACCTTTATATCCTTCCCGCTTCCCAGACCAGGGACAAGGACGCGCTGACCCAAGAAGGCGTAGAAAAGGTATTGGAAGAGCTCAAGCAGACCTTCGATTACATCGTCTGCGATTCGCCTGCCGGCATCGAAAAGGGCGCACACCTGGCGATGTATTTCGCCGATGAGGCCGTTGTGGTCACCAACCCCGAAGTCTCGTCGGTTCGTGACTCCGACCGCATGCTTGGCCTGCTGTCGTCCAAGTCGCGCCGCGCCGAAAGCGGTGAAAAAATCAAGGAGCACCTGCTGCTGACCCGTTACAACCCCGCCCGCGTTGAAAATGGCGAGATGCTGTCTGTCAGCGATGTGGAGGATATCCTGTCGATTCCGTTGCTGGGCGTCATCCCCGAGTCCCAGGCAGTACTCAAGGCTTCGAACCAGGGCGTTCCGGTAATCATGGATGAGCAGAGCGACGCGGGCCAGGCTTACGGAGATGCGGTAGACCGGCTACTGGGTGAGGAAAAACCCCATCGCTTTCTCGAAGCTCAGAAAAAGAGCTTGCTGCAACGCTTGTTCGGAGGTCGGTGATGAGTCTTTTCGACTATTTTCGTGATCGCAAGAAGCCTGCCAGCACGGCATCCATGGCCAAGGAGCGCCTGCAGATCATCGTTGCCCACGAGCGCGGGCAACGCAGTCAACCTGACTACCTGCCGCGGCTGCAGCAGGAAATCATCGATGTGATCAGCAAATACGTGAAGATCGACCGGGACCAGGTTCATGTCGCACTGGACAATCAGGACGACTGTTCCATCCTTGAACTGAACATCACCCTGCCTGAACGCCTCTGAGAGACAGGCGCCCGCCCTCCAGGCGGGCGCCATGGAATATCCATGCCCCTGAGCCATATCGGCATTCTCCACGAGGATGCGGAATTTCTGATAGTAAACAAGCCCACCCTGCTGCTTTCCGTGCCTGGCCGTGCCGACGACAACAAAGACTGTCTGATCACTCGCCTGCAGGATAATGGCTACCCGGAAGCCCGCATCGTTCACCGTCTGGATTGGGAAACCTCCGGCTTGCTGGTCATAGCGCGCTATGCCGACAGCCATCGGGAATTGTCTCGCCAGTTCCATGACCGGGAAACCGAGAAAACCTACATTGCGCTGTGCTGGGGCCAGCCCCCAACCGACTCAGGGCATATTGACCTGCCCTTGCGGTATGATCCTCCCAACAAACCCAGGCATATAGTCGATCATGAACTCGGCAAGTCCGCTCAAACGTTCTGGCAGGTAACGGAGCGCCTCGGTGACCACTGCCGGGTCGAGCTGACCCCGATCACCGGCCGTTCGCATCAGCTGCGGGTTCATATGCTTTCGATAGGCCATCCGCTGCTGGGCGACCAGCTCTACGCACCGCCAGACGCATTGAACGCCAGCCCCCGACTGGCGCTCCATGCCGCTCGGCTTGGCATAAAACACCCTATCAGCAAAGAGCGGATGGTGTTCGACTGTCCGTCGCCCTTTTGACCTTGGCGTCAGGCGGCGCGTATTACAGGAGCAACGTATGAACCACAGTAAAACAAACCAGGGCCTGGCGGACTTTATCCAGGCCTCCCCCACCCCCTTCCACGCGACGCTCAGCCTGGTTCAGCGTCTCGCTGCCGCTGGCTTTCATCAGTTAGATGAGCGTGATGATTGGGATTTGCAGCCAGGCGGTAAATACGTAGTGACCCGCAACGGCTCGTCCCTGATCGCATTCTGCATGGGCGCCCCAGACGCCCTGGATAAAGGCTTGCGGTTGGTGGGTGCGCATACCGACAGCCCATGCCTCAGAGTCAAACCTCAGCCCGAAATAAGCCAGCAGGGCCTGTGGCAACTCGGTGTTGAAGTTTATGGAGGAGCCCTGCTCGCCCCCTGGTTTGATCGAGATCTTTCTATCGCCGGACGGGTCTCGTTTCGTACAGCCGACGGACGCCTGGACAGCAGGCTGATCAATTTCATCGAGCCCGTGGCTGTGATTCCCAACCTCGCCATTCATCTGAACCGCGCAGCCAACGATGGGGTGAAAATCAATCCTCAGACAGACTTGCCGCCGATCCTCGGCATGGCGCTGGAACCCCAGCGCCACCTGAGAGCACTGCTCGCGACGCAGCTCAAACTTGAGCACCCCGACTGCCAGGCCGAACAGATCCTTGATTATGAATTAAGCTTTTATGACACCCAGTCGCCGGCCACTATTGGTCTTGACGGAGACTTCTTTACCGCAGCTCGTCTGGACAATTTGCTGTCCTGCCACGCGGGTCTTGAGGCCTTGCTGGCCAGCGCCGGCCAGCATCCAGCCATGCTGATTTATACCGACCATGAAGAGGTCGGCTCGACCTCAGCCTGCGGGGCTGACGGACCTTTTCTGGAGGATGTGCTCGCCCGGCTCATCACAGACCCGGTGAAACGCATCCAGATTATTCAGCGCTCTTTGATGGTATCGGCAGATAACGCCCATGCCGTTCATCCGAATTTTGCCGACAGGCACGATTCCAATCATGGCCCAAAACTGAACGCGGGGCCGGTGATCAAGACAAACACTAACCAGCGCTACGCCACCAACAGCGAAACCGCCGCGTATTTCCGGAACCTCTGTCAACTGGCAAACGTGCCGGTGCAACACTTTGTGGTACGTAGCGATATGGGGTGTGGTAGCACCATCGGACCTCTTACTGCCAGTCGGCTGGGCATCAGGACGGTGGATGTGGGTGTGCCGACCTTTGCGATGCATTCGATAAGAGAAATGGCTGGAAGTCGCGACACGGAATACCTGACCCAGGTTCTCACGCGGTTCTTCGACTGCACCGAGCTCGGCTGAGCGCCAACCTGGCTGCAGGCGGGCGCCTGCAGCCAGATACCTCAGCGAACCAGAATGACCTTGCCGATCACCTTGTCGCTTGCCAGTTCGGCAAAAGCCGCCTCAGCCTCGTCGAAAGAAAACGTTGCCGCCACCAGAGGCTTGAGCTCCCCGGAAGCAAAAAGCGGCCACAGCCGCTGCTCCATGCGCTCCAGAAGACCCGCCTTGTAGTCCGCGCTGCGGGTACGAAGCGTGGAGCCCGTCAATCGTATGCGCTTGACCAGCAGCTTGGCGAGATCCAACTTCGCCTCTCGCCCGCCCATCAAGCCGATAAGAACCCAACGGCCATCCACTCCCAAAAGGTCAAGATGATCTGCTGCGTAGGTCGAGCCTACCGGGTCGAGCGCCACGTCGAACGGCCCCTCCGACTGCAGACTGGAAATGCCGTGCTGACGAAGAGCCCCACCGGCTGCCCCCAGCTCCTTGCAAGCCTGGAGTTTCTCCTCGCTACTCAGCGTGACCCAGCACGGGTTGCCCAGCGCCTTGCACAGTTGAATCGCTGCAGTACCCACCCCGCTGGCGCCTGCATGAATCAACACTTTTTCGCCCGGCACAGCACCGCCCAGTTCAAACACGTTCAGCCAGGCCGTGCTGAATACCTCGGGGATCGCTGCCGCATCAGCCCAGCTCATCTGGTCGGGAACGGGTAGGAGATGGCGGCCATCCACCACCACTTCGTCAGCCATGCCGCCGCCTGCCAGCAAAGCGCAAACCCGGTCCCCCTCACGCCAGCGACTCGACCCTTTCACCTCGACCACTTCGCCTGCGCATTCCAGCCCCAATATCGGAGTGGCTCCGGGTGGCGGTGGATACATTCCAGCCTTCTGTAACAAATCGGCACGATTCAGGCCGGCCGCTTGAATGCGCACCCGCACCTGACCCTCGGCGAGCTCTATTACAGGCTCTTCACGCCAAATGAGGGTCCCGCCCTCAGCTTGCAATCCTCTCACGCTGCCTCCATAGTGCTCTCATGATCTATTGATAAGGGAACCCGCGATCCCTTATAAGAACTAACAGCATACTTCTTCTCTCTCCGGAAACGATACCCTACATGACTGTCTCTTATACTCTGCGCAAAACCTGCCTGATGGTACTGCTTGCCTTGAGCAGCAGCGCTTTCGCAGTGCAGGGGCTACCGGTTCTCGACGTAGAGAGCTTACAGCCCACACGTGAGCAACGCATAGCCAGCCTGAACATGGTGGAGCTGCTTCGTCGCCATCACTACAACAAGATCAAGCTGGACGACGCATTATCCAGCGAGATCTTCGACGCTTATCTGAAACAGCTGGACCCGCAACGCAGCCTATTTACTGCAGCGGACATCAAGGAATTCGAGAAGTATCGCCATCAGATCGATGACCTGTTGAAGGCTGGCGATCTGGATGTCGGTTTCGCCATTCACCGCAGGCAGATCGAGCGTGCCAACGAGCGCATCATCTTCGCGCTGAGCATGCTTAATCAAGGCGTGGAAGAACTGAACTTCGAGGGCGATCAAAGCATTCAGATTGATCGGGAGAAGGCCGAGTGGGTTGCCGATGACGAGGCGCTCAAGGCGTTATGGCGGGACCAGATCAAGGACGAAGTCCTGCGCCTGAAGCTTGCCGGTCGTGAGACAAAGGCGATTGGCGATCTGCTTGAGAAGCGCTACAACAGTCAGCAGACCCGAATCTCCCAGACTCGCAGCGAAGATCTGTTCCAGAGCTACATCAATGCCTTCGCGCAGGTTTACGATCCACATACCCAGTACATGTCACCCGAGCTGGCCGAGAATTTCGATATCAACATGAGCCTTTCTCTGGAAGGCATTGGCGCAGTTTTGCAAAGTGATAACGAATTCACCAAGATTGTACGCCTGGTGCCAGCCGGCCCTGCGGCGAAAAGTGAAAAACTTGCCCCCGCTGATCGCATCGTGGGTGTCGCGCAGGAAGAGGGCGAGATGGTCGACGTCGTCGGCTGGCGCCTTGACGAGGTGGTGAAACTGATTCGTGGCCCCAAGGGCTCGACGCTTACGCTTGAAGTGATTCCAGCCAGCAACCCTCCCACCGACCTGACTAGCCAGCAGGTCAAACTGACCCGCGAAGCAGTGAAACTCGAAGACCAGGCTGCCAGGTCCAATGTGCTGGAGCTGAAGAACCAGGGCCAGGATTACCGGATAGGCGTCATTGAGGTGCCAGGCTTTTACATCGATTTCAAAGCGTATCGTAGGGGCGATCCCGATTACCGAAGCACCACCCGCGACGTTAGAAGGCTCCTGAGCGAACTTGAAGACAAAAACGTCGACGGGGTTGTATTGGATCTTCGTAACAATGGCGGCGGCTCCTTGCAGGAAGCTACCGAGCTGACCGGACTGTTTATCGACCAGGGCCCAACCGTGCTGGTGCGTGACGCCCAGGGTCAGGTCCAGGTACTCGACGATCCTGAAACCGGCATCACCTACAACGGACCGCTGGCAGTAATGGTCAATCGATTGTCGGCTTCGGCTTCCGAGATTTTTGCCGGGGCCATGCAGGACTATGGCCGGGCGCTGGTGATCGGCGAATCAACGTTTGGCAAAGGCACCGTGCAGTCGATCCAGCCGCTGAACCATGGCGAACTGAAGCTGACCATGGCCAAGTTCTATCGGGTCTCTGGTCAAAGTACTCAGAACCGCGGCGTTGTGCCTGATATAGCCTACCCTTCTCTGCTCGAAACGACCGATATTGGTGAGAGTATGCTGCCACGTGCCCTGCCCTGGGATACCATTCCCCCCGCCCGATATCAGAGCAACCTCCAGCTTAGCCCCTTGTTGAGCCAGCTTAGCGAGCGTCACGAAAAACGGGCCTCCAATGATCCTGATTTCACCTACACCATGGCTCGTATCCGGCTGGATCGCGAAATGCAGGAACGAAAGTTTCTTCCGCTGAACGAGGCCAAGCGCCGTGAACAGCGGGAAGCATTCGAGAAGCAGATCCTCGCTCTGGAAAACAAGCGCAGGGCGGCCAAGGGGGAAGATCTGCTTACGTCGCTTGAAGAAGAAGACCCGTTCCTTGAAGCTGGGAATAATCCGCTGACAGAAAGCGTCGAGGAAAAGGATGAGGAGGACGATCCATTCCTCGCTGAAACCGGTCAGATCTTGATTGACATGCTCCAGATCAAGAAGCAGGTGGCAGCAGCCAGTTGATGTTGATGGCAACCCTTTAACCAGCACCCCAGAGTCCCTTAGGGCGATCTCTGGGGGTGCTCCCCATCACTCCCCCTCTTGTTTTTTCGGCACTTGCAGCCACCCCCCGCAGCTCCATTCTACCCGCAAAAGCCCGCCCAGACCGGCTCCGTGGGGTTACCCACAACTTCTGTGGATAAGTCTGTGCACAAGGTATGGGAAAAGTCGGCAAACGCCCGTTTAAACGCGGCTTGAGTCAGAATGAGCACTTTTTGACCATAAAAATAATGATCAAAATCAGGTAGTTAGGCGGGGAGTAAATTAAGAGATCAAAAGGGAATTTGAAGATTGAGTGTTACCGGATAATGTGCATAACGGTAACGTTTTGAAGCCCGGACAGGGCGTCACGGGCTTCAAAAGTGTTACTTGGCCATCATTCCGCTTCGTCTTGAATATCCAATAGTTCCATTTCGAACTCAAGAACAGAGTTCGGTGGAATAACGGGGCTGGGGCTACGCTCGCCATAGGCAAGGTCGCTCGGGATGGTGACTTTCCACTTATCGCCAACGCGCATCAACTGCAGAACTTCTACCCAGCCCGGAATCACGCCAGTAACCGGAAGGTCGACCGGCTCGCCACGGCTGACAGAACTATCGAAAACGGTTCCATCCAGCAGCTTGCCTTCGTAATGGACGGTAACCACATCACTTTCGGTGGGCATGGGATTGGATTCATCACCTGATTCGAGCACTTCGTACTGCAGGCCCGATTCGGTAGTCGTCACACCTTCACGCTCGGCATTTTCCGCCAGGTATTTCTCGTTGGCTTCACGGGTTTCGCTAACCAGGCTCGATGCACGCTCTTCGGCCCGGGCCTGAAGCTCGAGAAAGGCCACCCGAAGCTCTTCTTCGCCGACCCGCGGAGTTTCCTTGGACAACGCATCCTGCATACCCAGAGCCAGCGCCTGCGGGTCAATGTCATCCAACCCGTCCTGCAGCAAACTCTCGCCCATGTTCAAACCAATGCCATACGACGCTTGCTGAATGGGCGTGCTGATTTCAACTTCTTGTTCTTTTTCACCACAGCCAACGAGGGCGAGAATACTGACGGCGACGCCAGTTGCGAGCAGATTGCGCTTCATGCTTACCTCAATTAACAAGCCCATCGGGGCGGAAAATAAAGCAAGAAGCTTAACAGGGGTTTATGTCCCAAGCTATTGGTAGACACGCAAAGTTTGAATTGAATTAAAGAAAGGGATTGTTGCAGGGAAGGAAAACCAAAAAATGGCGCAGCGGACGGGACTCGAACCCGCGACCCCCGGCGTGACAGGCCGGTATTCTAACCAACTGAACTACCGCTGCGCGTAACTTTGAGTGCGAATGGTGGGTGATGACGGGATCGAACCGCCGACCCTCTGCTTGTAAGGCAGATGCTCTCCCAGCTGAGCTAATCACCCATTTGCTCTCGAAGTGGGGCGCATTCTAGGCAGCTTTTCCCGTTCTGGCAATACCTTTTTCAAAAAAATTTACTCATTTTCAATACGTTAAATCGTGCAGCTGGGAATACTGGCCGACCGGCGTTCTCTCAGGCAATATTGCCAACCCTGCGGGTTGGTGCGGTCGCCGCTGCCCCTGCAAAATGAATTGGTAACAAAGGACAGCATCATGTGGTTTCGCAACCTTCTTCTCTATCGTTTCAGCCAGGATATTCCTTTCACCGAGGCCGAGTTGCTACCCGCCTTGGAACAACGCACCGCACGCCCCTGCGCCAGCCAGGAGACCCATACGCTGGGGTGGGCCACGCCCTTCGGCCGGCATTCCGAAAATCTTCTTCAGGTAGCTGACGGCTACTGGCTGATTGCTCTGCGCAAGGAAGAGCGGATTCTCCCCGGCAGCGTCGTCAAGGACGCCTTGAGCGAAAAGGTCGAAGAAATTGAAGCCAGAGATGCTCGCAAGATCTACAAGAAAGAACGCGACACGCTCAAGGATGAGATTGTCATGTCCCTGCTCCCGCGCGCGTTCACCCGCACCCAGACTACCTTGGCATGCATCGCCCCTGCCCAGGGCTGGATCGCGGTTGATACGGCCAGCAGCAAGAGAGCCGAGGATCTGTTGAGCTTGTTGCGCGAATGCACTGGCAGCCTTCCTGTACGTCCTCTGAACGTCAAGATGGCTCCCTCGTCCTGCATGACCGATTGGGTGAAGACCGGAGAGGCTCCCGAAGGCCTGGTTGTACTCGACGAGTGTGAACTACGTGACACCAAGGAAGACGGCGGCGTAATTCGGTGCAAGAAACAGGACCTGGGAAGCGACGAGATTCAGCAACACCTCACGGTGGGCAAACAGGTCAGCCAGTTGACACTGGCATGGCACGACAAACTTTCATTGACCCTGGATGACAAACTTGCAGTCAAGCGTTTGAAGTTCGAAGAACTGTTGAGGGACGAGGCCGACGACCAGGGCGGCGATGATATGGCAGGTCAACTGGATGCCACCTTCATAATTATGGCCAAGACGCTGAGCGAGTTCATTCCCGCCCTCACAACTGCCTTGGGCGGCGAAGACATTCCACAGGGTATATAACAGTGACAAGCTATCCACAAAATCTGTGGATAGCTTTGTGGATAGCCTTCCTATAACTGCTCTCGAGTCTTGCACCATGGGCCTGAGAGACAAAGCGATTAAAAATTGATCAATTATTTTTATATAAAAATCAATAACTTACATTCACATACATAAATTCAAGCACTTACGGCAGGTTTTGACGGTTTAGTGACACCAAGCGAGGCAACTGTGCACAATGTCAACCCTCCGGCACGTCCAAAAGCGCCTGCAAACCGCAAAAAATGTTCCGATAATACTTGACCCAGCATCGGCCGCTCTGAGTCGTAACGCTAGTTTTCCGAGCCGCTATGGTTTTCCAGCCAACGCCCCGCGTCCTTGGCCGCTGCGCTTCGCGGGTACTGACGCACTACATATTTCAGCCTGGCCGCACCGCTCTCACCCGCGCCAGATTCAATGGCTATATGAGCGAGCTGATACTCTGCCCTGGCCATACCTTCCTGCAGCTCCGCCAGTCGTGGCGCAACCTCTGACCGATAGGCCGAATTCGGGTACAGCCTTACGAAACGCACCAGATTGTCGTGGGCTATCCGCCCCCTGGCCAACCGCTCCTCGTCGTCCCCGATTGATGACTCAAACCGCACAAAATCTGTGAGCGCCAGAAGGTAGGCGGCATAGTCGGGAAACGGCGGATCGACGTGTCGTTCAGAGTAACCCGCCAATAGTTTTTCAGCTGCCTCCAGCTCCCCTTGCTGTAAACAAAGATAGGCCGTTTCCTGTTCCAGAGCGGGCTCCTTGAGACTCATCACCTGCTCTGCAACGGCGATGTTGCAACTTCCAAAACTAAGCTTTGCCCGCACGTCCGCCAGTGCGGCACTTTTTTGCTGGGCTTGTTGAGAGATGCCGCTACAGCCCGTCAGAGCGGTAAAAACGACCATAAGGAATGGAAATAAACGGTTCACTATTAGCTCCTTGTATTGATTCGAGTGTGCTATCGAAGCTGAGCGCGCCAGCCGACCCAGCCGTCGGCATCCGCTTGTCCAAGCATGCCCAAACCGCCTGCCAGACCTGCCTCAGCGTCAGCTCTGGCCTTCAAGCGGGCCTCTATGAACATCGGCTGACCCGGGCGCCATCGCGCCGTTCCGTCAAGCCCCAGCGGTCCGCCCTGGTCACTGAGACTGAACACCAGCCAATCGTCGGCACCCGTCAGATCCGCAGACAAATGTCCCAGCGGCAACGGTTGAGGTAGTCCACCCGCCGCGTTCTCCCAGACCAGACGACCCGATGCGTCGCCCACCCGCTCTAAGTCATGCAGTTCGAGGAACGGCACATCCAGCAGCCAACTTCCACCCAGGACAAACGGAGCCTTGTTTAGCGCAGCCATGCTTGCGGCATCCAGTCGCCCATTGACGTCTTCCAGAACCATGGATGAAGCGCCTATTTTCAGAGTTGCCTCCACGCGGCTATTGCGGGGCTGCCAGACCACATCCAGGGCGATTCGGCCCGCCAGAAGCGGTCCAGGGCGCCAATCCCAGGTCACCGCCCCCTGCTCGATCCCGTTGACCTTCATTTGCCTGACCTGTCCGGACCAGAGGGTGCCAGACAGCCCTTGCAGCGTTACCTGAGCTGGGAATTGTCCGGAAATCTGCTTCCAGACGAACGCCGCGGGCAGGTTCCATACCAGCGACAGCAGAAAGAGCGCCAGGGCGACAACCAGGGTAGTTTTGCGATTTATCCGTTGCATCATCGAGGCTCCACCAAAAGGCGGGCGGAGACCACTCCTGGATCACTACTGACATCCACGGCAAGCTGGCTTATTTGCAATCCATGACGATTTTCAAGTTCGCCAAGCCAGCTCACCAATGCATCGAAGCTTACCTGAGCAAACCACAGACGGGCGCCTTCGCCCTCTGGCTGCACTCTCTCGATCGAAGATCTGATACCAGCCGCCGTGGCTGAGACCTCGACCAGCGTAAGGACCGACCCTCCGGCGGCGCTCGGCGTCGTCTGGCCCTGCTGGGAGGCCCGGCGCCGGACCTGATCGGAAACGCCTTGCATCCATGCCAGATCGGCCGAAAGCGCGCTCACTTCGTTGCGCAGTGCCTGTCTGCGTTCGGCGATGGGTTCCCAAATCACCAGCCACATCAGCACCAGAGCGAGGGTTGCCAGCCCTGCCGCCATCACATATCTTTCACGCGGGGCAAGTCCCGCCCACCAGGCCCTCATGTTCCGCTCCTTGCAACCTTGAGTCTCGCTGTAACACCGTTCTCTCCGGAATCCGCGCCCTGGAGCGTTTCTCGCAGCCCGGTCTTGCTCGACAGGTTGGCCCTGACCGTTTCCAATTCAGCAAATGAAGCCAGCTGGAGTTCGATTTCCATTTCGGAGGGGCTGGCGCGAAACTGCATAATCTGCGCTGTTCCGCCGTTCCGACTGACCGCCAGCACCTCATAAAGCAATTGACCGATACCTTCAGTGCCACTGGCTGCACTGCCCGCCAACACCTGTTCAAACTGCACTACCGGGTCTACCAAGCGGGCATTGGGCATGCTTGAAGTGAACACATCGTCTATGGCTGCATCCAGACGATCCCGCTCATTTGCCAACGTGATCCATTCCAGCGTCAATTGCGTCATCAGGACAGCCAGCAACACTCCCGCTGCAATCATCACCGATCGCATCTTGCGCCATGGAGGGGTGCGCATCCCAGTCGTGTAGGGGCCAACGAGCAGATTAAACGGCGGATTTGGCTGCATGGCGCGACGAAGCGCGGCATGGATAGTGCTTGATGGGTCCTCGGCAATTTGGCTAACCGCAACCCCTTCGGCAGGCTCGAGCGCAGACACTTCCAATCCTGCGACCTCGATATTACGCGCGGATTCGGGGCGTTCGGCCAACCGTCGATTGATCCAGAAACCTAAAAGTTCTGTCTCTACTACGACCGGCTCCTGATCGTCCGCCGTCACGATGACCTGACCCACCCCGCCAGGCCATGGAGAGCGCTGGATACGGATGGCGTGTGCAGGCACCTCGTCAGCATGCAAGGAGGTCAAGGGAAGGAGCGCTTCAAGCCGCCACCCGGCCTGCAGAAACATTGCTTGCCAGTGCTGCATGCTGGCGTGCTCAACCACTGCGGCTGCAAAACGGTCATCTGTCCGGCGCGGGCCGGCAACGAAATGCAGTTCATCGAGCTCCTGGCTCACATGATCTTCCAGCGCAAAGGGCAGCGCCGCGCGCACTGCGGATGCCCGCCGCACGGGAATACTGACCCGGTGAAGAGTTACCGCTGAAGCGGGCACCAGGGCACGGATCTTTTCCGCCGCAAATCTGTCATGCAGGTCAGCAAGCGTATCGGAGCCCTTTTCCTGGGCGGTCCCTCCCCGTTCCATCCGCCACCAGCTCACCGATATCTGTTCCTCGATATCGGTGCGCATACTTTCGGGTAAAAGCACTATCAACATAGTCTGATCCGTTTGTTTTCAGGGCTCACAGGCCGTTTGTTCTCTCAGAACCACTTTGCCGTTCGGGGCATCAAGCAACGTGCACTGGTAAAAACGTCTTTCGCCGAACTCGGCGGTCAGTTGAAGTCGCACGAACCATGGCGTCTGCTCGGCGGCAGGCCGATCGGCAAAGACCTCCTGCATTACCTCGTTGCTGCGCTCCAGATCGATCGGGCTAGCGCTACCTGGATAAGCGGTCACGTAGGGCGCCAGAGCTTGCCATGCCTCGGAGGTCATCCCTGCCACACTGTTAAGCTCTGAAGCCAGGATCATGGTCCGGTTGCCCGACACGCGCGCGGGTTCCTCAAGGCGATAGACCGGGTCATCGGTTTCTGAATTCATCCAGTCGCTGACCGCGATGGCCAGTTGCGCTCCGGCTGGCATGCTGATGCCGCTTTCCTGTGATACCCGATCCACGAGGCGGGCAAAGTACCCCTGCTCGGTCTCGTCGGCTCCGGCAAGAGCGTTCAGGTTGTAGCGGCACTGCATATTATCCAGCGTGGCCTCAAGGCGAATGTTATCCACCTGAAACGGCAGGACCGGCGAAAGACAGGTATCCCAAAGCAGCGCGTCGGGTCCTTCTGTCTGCTCGAGCAATTGCAGTACCATGTTTTCCGCACCAATCGAAATGTGCCGGGACATATCCCGTTCAAACACGGCGCTGGTGCGCCTTATATCGGCCTGGCTACGCACAGCCATAGCCACCGCCGCCGTGACCGAGAGAGCCACCACCAACAGCGCTGTGATGAGCGCAACGCCTTTCTGGCGCGAGCCCGATTTCACAATCCCACCGCCATCAATCTGCGAATTTCACCTATCCCTGGCACGTCCAGGACTAGTTCAACAGCCATGGGCAAGGCGGTATCCCCGCCTCCGGAATCGGTGCCGGGCTCGGCGCTGACGGGTGGCCAGGATTCAAGGCGCTCCAGGCCACTGGACGTGCGAATGATAAAGGTGAACTTGCTATCCAGGCCTAGCACCTGGGGCTCCTCGACCAGATCAGCGAAGGGGCGTATGCGCATACTTTCTTCGTCCACGATATCCACCCCAGCCCACATTCTGCGCTCCATCCCCCTCTCGGTTATTTGCCATGCCGTACGCCGCAGGCGTTGGTCGCCGCCAGCCCCTGCTCGGACCAATTCCAGAAGCAGCTCATCCCCCCCCGGCCTGAGACGCAGCGGGGGAAGCGGATCACCGAATTCATCCCTGACGGTAATATTCACTACCTGGGCCAGATCTCGCTCGAGGACACTCAGGGTCACTTGCAGGTCAGCCAGCCGCTGGCTGTGCACTCGCGTGATGCTGTCTGCGTCCAGGACCGCGCGTAAGCCCTGATAGGCAACCAGGCTCATGATCGCAAAGACGGCCATGGCGATAAGCATTTCCAGCAGGGTAAAGCCGCGGCTCAGCCGACGTGACCTCACGGAAGCACAAATCCGCTGACGCTGGCCCGTTGATACTTCTCCCCAAGCTCGGCCATCCACAAACGCACATCAATGCGCTGAACGGCCGGTAGCGGAATCGGAGCCTGGGGCGTATAAGCGCTGATGTTTACCTGAAAACCGAAGCGATAAGGCCCCATCGCCACCTCTCCGTTCCGGTTGCCCTCTGCGGTAGGCCGCATGCCTGTTTCATATTCGGCCAGAATGTTCTGGCCGGCCCAATGAGCCATGGTACGTTCCTGCAGATAAGCGGTGTTACGCGCATGGTCGGCTCCGCCCTTTACCAGCGCAGCGAGGGCTACGCCGAGAATCGTCAGGGCGACCAGCACCTCGAGCAGAGTGAAGCCACGATCATTCCTGCGCGAGCGCATCAAGCACCTCTACGCTACCTTCCAGCCCAATTTCGATACGTCGTTCCATATCGCTGCGGGGGATTCGGAGGACAATGGTGCCAGGCGTCATTTCGCCGGTATTACTCAGTCGAATATGCGGTTCCCAGGCCTCGGTCTGCCGCAACGATCGCTTCTCGTCGACCAGTTCCAGCTCCAGTTCGATCAGCCCCGGCTCCAGCAGCCTGGGCCCCAGCTGAGGGTCGACTAACGGCTGCCATTCACGCGTTGCGTCATCCAGCAGCACCAGCTCCAGAAAACTGTAGCTGTCGCGCCGCAAACCCAGCGCCCTGTCAGCCTCCCCGGTAATGAGCAGTTCGTCCCGAGCCAGGCGCAGCACCGCTGCGAGGCGCTCTGTTTCAGCCCGCAGCTGACGCTCGCCTCCATCGCCGATGGACAACGTGGCAAGACTCGCGACGATACCGACCAGGATCAGCACAACCAGCAGCTCCAGCAACGTGAAGCCGTTCTGCTTCCGCTCTTCGGGTTGCCGGAGCCGATCCATATCTAGCGTTGCTCGTACTGGGCGGGGTCCCAATTGCCAATATCCTGATTGGCTTCTTCGCCGCCGGGACGACTGTCGGCACCCAGACTGTAAAGGTCATATTCCCGGCCCTCACGACCAGGACGCAGATACTGGTAGTCATTCCCCCAAGGATCCTTCTGCAAACGGTCGATATAACCACCCGTCCGCCAATTGCGCGCCTCATCGCCACCCGTGGGCGGAATGACAAGGGCGTTTAGCCCCTGCTCCGTGGTGGGATAGTTGAAATTGTCCAACCGATAAAGATTCAGCGCGCTTTCCAGTGCCCTGACATCATTCTGGGCTTTGGTGGTACGTGCCTGATCCGGGCGATCCATGACCCGAGGAACAACCACGGCGGCCAGAATGCCGAGGATCACGACCACGACCATGACTTCGATAAGAGTAAAACCACGCTGTGAGGTGCGATAACCTTTCATAGATTCGGACATATCAGTTAACCAGTTGGTTGAGTTCAAAGATCGGCAGCAAAATCGCCAGTACGATAATAAGTACAACTCCTCCCATGGCAAGAATAAGCAATGGTTCGAAAACCCCCATCACCATGGCGATACGGGCTTCCAACTCACGTTCCTGAGTCTCCGCGGCGCGTTCCAGCATTTTGTCCAGCGTTCCGCTGGCTTCACCGCTCTTGATCAGACTCAGCGTCATTGGTGGAAAGTAGCCACTGCGCTCCAGCGATGCGCCGACGCCAGCCCCTTCCCTAACACGCTTGGCGGCTTCGCCCACCGCATCACGCATCGGCACGTTTGAAATCACACTGGCGCTCATATTGAGCGCATCCAGCAGCGGAACGCCACTACCCGCGAGAATGTTCAGCGTACGGGCGAACCGGGCGGTATTCAAACCTCGTATCAGACGCCCCAATAACGGCATGCGCAGCAGAAAGGCGTGCCACCGGTAAAGAGCTCGGGGCCGCTTGAGAATCTCCTTTGCGGCAATGCTTGCGCCGACCAGGGCGATGATCATTACCAGACCCCAGTTGCGTAGCGCATCGCTGGTCGCGATCAGAGCGCGGGTCAGCCAGGGTAGCTGTTGGTTCATCCCGGTGAAAACCTGGACCACTTCCGGGACTACATAGGTGAGCAACGCAACGGTCACAAGCAGCGCGACTATGGTCAATATTGCTGGGTAGAACATTGCCAGTTGAATCTTCTGGCGCATTGCGTTCTGCGCTTCGACATTGTCCGCTAGACGCTCAAGAACGATGTCCAGCCTGCCGGCCTGTTCACCCGCAGCGATGGTGGTGCGATAAATAGTCGGAAAGACCGAGGGGAATTCACCCAGAGCATGGGCCAACGGCAGGCCTTCCATCACCCTGGTGCGGACAGCGGACAGGGTGGACTTGACCTTCGGCGACTCGCTCTGCCGGGCTACCGTGCCCAACACTTCTTCAATCGGCATACCGGCTCGAGCAAGCGTTGCCAACTGGCGAGTGGCCAGAGAAAGCTCCAGCGGCTTCACCTTTCCCTGAAAGACCGGCATACGCAGCGCGGAGTGCTTTTCCGCGATCTGATTCACCGACATGGGCATCAGCCCCTGTTCGCGCAACCGACCACGAACCTGCCGGGAGGAATCACCCTCTTCCACGCCTTTTTTGGTACGTCCGGCATTATCCAGCGCAACATATTCGAAGGCAGGCATGATCAATCCTCCCTGGTTACGCGGAGAACTTCTTCAAGCGTCGTATCGCCTCGCAGCACACGCCGCAAACCATCGTGACGGATGCCGAGCTGTTCCACCCGCGCATGACGAATCATGGCCTGCTCACTCGCACCGTCGTGGATCAGACCGCGGAGCGTATCGTCGATCTCGATCAGTTCGTAGATGCCGGTTCGCCCCTTGTAACCAGTGTTATTACATTCCTTGCACCCCTCGGCGCTGTACAGCGTAGGTGCCTCGTCCAGATCGACGCCCATGAGCTTGCATTCGCTGGCAGTAGCGGTATGGGGCTTGCGGCAGGCCGGACAGAGCGTGCGCACCAGCCGCTGGGCCAGCACGCCATTGAGCGTCGAGGACAGCAGGAAGGGTTCGATGCCCATGTCTCGCAATCGGGTAATCGCGCCTACTGCGGTATTGGTGTGCAATGTGGAGAACACCAAATGACCAGTCAGACTCGCCTGAATGGCAATCTGCACCGTATCGACGTCGCGTATTTCACCGACCATCACCACATCGGGGTCCTGACGCAGAATGGCGCGCAGACCACGTGCGAAGGTCATATCGACCTTGGTGTTGATCTGCGTCTGGCCTATGCCGTCCAGGTAGTATTCGATGGGATCTTCGACGGTCAGAATATTGCGTGTTCGGTCGTTCAACCGCATCAGGGCGGAATAAAGGGTGGTGGTCTTCCCCGAACCGGTCGGCCCTGTTACCAGAACGATGCCATGCGGCCGGCTGATCACGCGCTCCATGGCGTCGTAATGTTCCTTGCACATGCCGAGATGGCGCAACTCAAGACGGCCGGCCTGTTTATCAAGCAGACGCAAGACCACCCTTTCGCCATGCCCCGACGGCAAAGTCGATACCCGAACATCGACGGACCGACCCACCAGCCTCAACCCGATCCGGCCATCCTGCGGCAGACGTTTCTCGGCAATATCGAGCTTCGCCATTACCTTGATTCGCGAAACGATGACCGGAGCCAGGGCGCGCGGAGGCTCGAGTATTTCGCGCAGAACGCCATCGACGCGCAGGCGAATCGACAGCCGATTCTCAAACGGCTCGATATGAATATCCGACGCGTTTTCCTTCACCGCCTCGGACAACAAGGCGTTGATAAGCCGGATAATGGGTGCTTCGTCCTGGGATTCGAGCAGGTCCTCGGGCTCTGCCAGTGATTGCGCAACCGACATCAGATCCCCGTCATCAAGGCCCTCGACGAATTGCATGGCATCGTTGGCCGAGCGCTCGTAACGGTCACGCAACCTGGCAGAGAACGCATCGTCATCCAGAACCAGCGGACGTAGCGGATGATCTGAGCGCCGGCGCAGTTCAAGCAGTGCTTGCGGGTCGCAATCGGCGCGTACAAATACATCAAGGTGGCCTTGCTGGACCTTGCCCGTCAATACCCCAAAACGCCGGGCGAAGCGGTAACCCGTTTCGGCCTGGGGGCTTGGATCGGCAATGATCGCGCCAATATCACTGATGTCGCTTTCACTCATCTGCGCAGACCTCAGTTCGCCATCGGCGGAGCAGGGATAGCCGTCTTGACCGGAACCCCGCCCTGCAGGGCATTCTCAAAGGGTGGCGGCAAGCTCATCAGATAGTTCCAATCGGGCAGAACCGGCAAATCGTCTGGCAGTAACCGATCATGGCGACTCTGTTCGCGCACCTGCTGGTCTCGTATGTAACTGTATTTGGAGTGGGTAAGACTTTCTGCCACGGCTGCGTCGCGGATTATTACTGGCCGCAGGAAAACCATCAGGTTGCGTTTTTCCAGCCGCGCCGTGTCGTATCGAAACAACCTGCCCAGTCCCGGTATGTCGCCCAACCCTGGTACCTTGTCCCGTGTTTCGACAATCTGGTCATCGATCAAGCCACCCAGAACGATCAGCTCGTTATCATCCACCATGACGTGGGTAGTCAGGCTGCGGATATTGGTGACGATATCTGACGCCCCGGTAACCCCTGGGGCAATCTGGGAAACTTCCTGAGCGATCTCCAGGCGTACCGCGTTGCCTTCATTTATCTGGGGCCGAATCTTCAGTTTGATACCTACGTCCTGGCGCTCGATGGTATCAAAGGCCTGGCCTGAAGCTTCCACGGAACGGCCGACGATGAAAGGTACGTTCTGGCCTACGACGATCTCGGCCTCCTCATTATCGAGCGTCAACAGACTGGGTGTGGAGAGAATATTGCTCGAGCTATCCCCTTGCAGCGCATTGACCAGCAAGGCTATCTGAGTGCTGCCAATCTGACCCACCCCTCCGAAGGTCCCTCCGTCGGCGAGGGAAGGAGGTGCAGTGACCTCGCCATCCAGGAACCCGGTGACTCCGGCGGCGAAATTGGCGATGCCTCTGCCACCACGATTGAAGTTGATGACGCCTATTCCACCGTTCTCGTTGGCAATTCCCCACTGGACGCCAAGCTCCTTGGCGCGATCATAGGAAACCTCGGCGATCACCGCCTCGACCAGAACCTGAGCGCGGCGGATGTCCAACTGGCTGATGATGGAGGACATCTCACGGGTCAACTCGGCGGGTCCGTATATAACCACTGAATTGGTGCTCTCATGTGCCTGGACCCTGACTTCCGCTTGGGAGTTGACCGAGCTGACGCTCGCCGCGCCAACTCCCTGTCCCACCTGGCCTGTATCCTGGTCGCGTCCTTCGGCGATGCCCCTAAGCACCTCCGCGACTTCTTCAGCCTTGGCATAACGAAGGTAGTGAACCTGGGTGTTGCCATCTTCCCCCGGCACGTCCATTCGCTGAACCGCAGCGCGCAAGGAGGCTCGCTCGACGGGATTGCCGCGCAGAATAACGGTATTGGTTCGCTCATCCGCGATAATCCGGGTGCGTTTGGTAAAGTCTTCCCCGGCCGTGGGGCTTGCCAGCCCCTGGACAATGCGCACTACGTCCGACGCTGAAGCATGCTCAAGCCGAATGATTTCAAAATCTTCCATCGACTCAAGATCGATACGTTCGATCAATCCTTCGATACGCCTGACATTGGCTGCGGTATCGGCAATCACCAGAGTATTCGATTCTGCCGCAGCGGCCAGATGCCCTCCTTTCGGCACCAGAGGACGGAGTATCCGAACCAGCTGACCAGCATTGATGTGCTTGACGCTGATGACATGGGTAACCACTTCGTCACCGCTACTGGCCTCACGGAGCGTGCCTATCTCGTTCTCCTTGGCCTGGACTTCGGGGACGATTCGCACCACGCCTTCGGAGCCGGTGACCGCCGAAAAGCCGTACGATTTCAAAACGCTAAGAAAAAGGTCGTAGAGCTGATCGCGACGAATGGGCTCACCAGAAACAACATTTACCTGACCACGCACCCTCGGATCGACAATAAAATTGATCCCCGTTTCCTGGCTGACTATTTCGATAAGTCCGTTGATATCCGCGTCTCGCAGATTCAGCACCAACTCTTCATCCGATCCAGCTACAGGATTGACGGCATCCTGAGCAGCTACAGAGGTAGCCAGCAAACTTAGACTCAACGCCAAAGGCAAGGTGCAGCGGGCAATATGAAACGACATCGGCATTGTGTCTTATTCCATCGTTATAGTTATGTTGATCGGTTCACCGCTTCGCTCCAGCGAAACAGAGACAGAGCTGGCGTCGCCGAGCTCTTGCAGAATGTCTCGGTAATCGTTTATCTCCGATACTGGCGTGCCTTCGATAGACGTGATCACATCCCCTGGCTGAAGTCCGGCCGCTTCGAATTCACGGGCATTGCGCGAAGGGTTAACTTCCATACCATACATGACGCCGTCCTGCATCACCGGGCTAACGCTCACCACATCCATGAACCGCTCTGGATCGCTGGCCCAGGCCTCCTTGTCGATGCGAGCGACCCCACCGTCCGGCGTGATGGTAGCGTCGGGGTCAACGGTCGGCAGTCTTGAGGCGACAGAACTGCTCGTGGGGGTTTTCGCCCGTTTCAGTCGTAACGTTTCCAGCTTCCCGTCCCGCGCCAGGATCACCCGGTCGGACATGATCTGTTCAAGCCGGACATTACCAGGAAGAGAAGCCCCCACCCGATAAAGCTTTTCCGGCTGCCCCTGTGGGGACAATATCGCTGAGCTACGCGTCGGATCCGGATCGGTAAGTACCCCTTTCAGGGCCCAACTCAGGGTTGTATCCGGTGCGTTCACCACCGCCGAGCCTTGGTTGGATTTGCCAAATACCGACAAGGCAGCAAGCTGACGAAAACCGCCCTGGGATGTAGGAGCAACTGATTCGGAGGCCTTAGCGACAGCGGTGAGTCCTGCTGCGGGCACAATACTTGACGGTTCGATCAACGCCCATGCGAGACGACCCAGTAGCACAGCAGTGACGGCTACCAGTAAAAATGTCGCGATTCTCAAAATGGGGTCTAGGGTTAGTCTTGCAACCAAAGGCATGCATTCTCCAGGACAAAGTCAGACCACCATGCAGCAGTCCTGATCAGTGGCGTACACAATACTGATCTTTCTTTGCAAATTTATTGTTATAAGCCAGATACAGCCCGTTAGTTAACCTGATTGTCACGAATTTGTCGCGCGCCAGCAACCCCCCCTGAACGGGTTAAAAAATGCTTTGGAAAAAAGCGGCAGAGCAACGCAACTTTCAGGGCAAGGGGTCAATCACCCATTTGGGTCTAATCACTGTTACAGCCATTGATCCCACCAATGTCGCATTATCGAGACGAGCGAAACGATGGTCAATTGTGGCGCTTAGCTATTGCCCAGTTTCACCTTTGGGTCTTTACTCTTAAGAGCAAAGCCATGCGTCCCAGCTTTACAAAAACAACAACGGCCTTGCACGTATGGAGAAAGAGAAAATGAATGCTTTAAAGAAGAGCGCGTTGCTGGGCCTGACCATCAGTGCCATCACCCTGTCTGGTTGTTTTGATGGTGGGAGCAGTAGTGATGATGACGATGTTGCTCCGGTAGCAGAAGAACCCACCGCACAGCAACAGCGTATAGATGATGGCTTCTTCGTAGTCGATGAGGCAGCACTTGAATTTGATGCCCTGAATGCGGCTGTTCCGGCGTACGCAGGAACCAGCCGCTGGACCGGTGTAATTAATGGTGCAGGTTACCGGGTAGAAGTTCCGGAAAACTGGAACGGCATGCTGGTCATGTACGCTCACGGTTTTCGTGGCGAAGGACCAAACCTCACGGTAGACAGTCCTCCAATGCGCCAATATCTTCTTGATGAAGGATATGCGTGGGCCGCGTCGTCCTACAGTGCTAATTTCTACGATGTGCGCGCTGGCGTGGAAGATACCAATGCGCTGGCATTGGCTTTTAACGATATTGCCACCGAAAATGGCAGGACCCTGGCAGCGCCAACCAAACGTTACATTACCGGTGTATCCATGGGTGGCCACGTGGCGGGTGCGGCTATTGAACTCGAAGCTCAACAGACGGCCGATAATTTTGTTCCCTATGATGGTGCCGCCCCGATGTGTGGCGTGATGGGCGATACCGAACTATTCGATTACTTCACTGCCTACGGGCTTGCACTGTACGAGCTGGCTGGCGTTGGGGCCGATAGCTTCCCGGTTTCCGAAGCTGACGCGGCGGAAAAAGTGGCGACGGCCAGGGAAGTACTGTGGGTCGACTATGACACAAACAAAGCTGCGAATGGCCTGACAGCTCAGGGCTTTCCCCTGCTGAACATCGTTCGTAATCTGACCGGCGGTGAGCGTCCGATCTACAACCTTTCTTTTGGCGGGTTCCAGGATCTGCTGCAAGGATTCGCCGGCGCCGACGGTACGATCACGGGCATTCTGAATGACAGCGTAGTGGATACCACGGATGTAACCTACCGGTTACAGACTCAGAATGGACAGCCTCTGACTGCCGCAGAAACCCAGTTCAATCAGAACATTGCGCAGGCAACACCTGTATCAGGTGCCAACGCTTTGCGCGAAGATGGGCTGCGCTGGATTCCAAAGGTCAATGGCGAGCTGTATGCGGACATCCCTGTCGTTACGGTGCACACCCTGGGAGACCTTTTCGTACCTATCAGCATGCAGCAGATCTATCGGGAGCGGATGGAAACCAATGGATTTGGTGACAACCTGGTGCAACGTGCAGTACGGGCACCTGGTCACTGCGATTTCTCACTCGCTGAGTTTACCAATACGCTGGACGCCATGCTCGACTGGGAGCAAACCGGGGTCAAACCGGCCGGCGACGATCTACTTGATCCAGCGCTGGTTGCGGATGAAAATTTCGGTTGTCAATTTACTGTAAACGGTCCACCTCAAACCCTGACGCGTACTTTCATGCCTGCTTGTACGTTGTGAGGTAGATAGCTGGGGCTGGCACACAAAGCGTGTCAGCTCCAGGTTTCTATTTCATTTCGAATTTATCTGGTCGAGCTCTGTTACTTCATCGAACTCAATATTCTTATTAAGGCCAATTCTGACGTCCTCCCCTTCCCCTACCGCCTTCCGAAACCCACTCAAAGCCCCACCCAGATCACCGCCGATACTCCGCAATCTTTTGGTGCCAAAGAGCAGCATGACAATAACAAGCACGATCAAAAGCGATCCTATGCTGACGCCCCCAATACCCATAATTAGTCTCCCAAAAAAGAGCGCCACCGGTTCAGGGTGGCGCAATATTGCCATTCAGCCGTCTAGAAGGCCGATCCGTGCGTTCTCAGCTCCCCACTACCCCACCGTCATCCTTCCAGATAACTACGGTGGCGGACCGAGGCGGATACTGGGCTGCGTTGTTGTCAGGCCAAGTGCTCTCGTAATTACCCGCTGCAAAGTCGGCAGGGGAAGTCCCATCACCAGGATGCTGGACGTTGATGAACATCGTCCGTTGATCCGGCGTAGTAATCACCCCGGTAATCTCCTGACCTAGCGGACCCACCAGAAAGCGCTTCATGTCACCCGTCGTCGGATCGGCAACCAGCATTGCGCAGTTACCGTAGGGATCGGTAGCACCACTATCCATCTGGATCCATACGCGGCTATCCGGATCGATCCACATGCCATCCGGCGAGCTGAGGACATTGTCAGCCGTCAGCATCACTCCGTTCGGATCGTAGCCGATGTTTTTCGGATCGCCGCTTTGGCCGCTGTCGCCGGCCAGCAGGAAGATATCCCAGTCAAACGTCAAAGCCGTATGGTCACCACCCTGTTCGGCCCAACGGATGATATGCCCATGCCGGTTGGCACCCCGGGGATTAGCCGCGGTTTCCTGCTCTTCGGTGCGTCTGGAGTTGTTGGTCAACGTGAAATACACATCGCCATTGCTTGGATCAATCGCACCCCATTCCGGACGATCCATCGGCGTCGCACCAAGCAGATCGGCCGCCACTCGAGTTTTTACCAACACCTCCGCCTGACTGTTAAAGCCGTTGGCGGACGTCAACTCATTCTGTCCGTATACCAAGGGCAGCCACTGGCCCGTACCGTCTTCATTGAACCTCGCAACATACAAGGTGCCTTCATCCATCAGCGCACCGCTGGCGGTGGAGGCGTTGTAATTTGAGCGACTCACGAATTTGTAGATGTACTCAAACTGGGAATCATCGCCCGAGTAACACACCACCGGACGTCCCTCCACCACCGGCGCAAACACCACGCCCTCATGCCCGAAGCGCCCCATTGCGGTTCTCTTGACCGGCGCGCTTTGGGGATCGAATGGGTCAATCTCGACCATCCAGCCGAAGCAGTTTGGCTCATTGCGATAATCACCGGTCGCCGCGGCGGTGCGAATGCTGGCATCAAAACGGATGTATTCATCCGCTGCGCTGTCCGCCTTTTCCCAGGCATAGCGTCCCGAATCCCCCGTCCCCACACCGTAACGGGAATGTTCGATGGGATCATCGCCGCGGTTGGTGAAGTACCCCGCCCAGTTTTCTTCCGCTGCCATGTAGGTATTCCAGGGAGTCACGCCGCTACCACAGTTGTTCAGCGTGCCGCGGGTCATGGTGCCGTCAGGGCTGTACAAGGTTCGCACAAACGCACTACCGCGTACCGGACCCTGGATCTCCATGGGCGTAAGGGCAGTGATCCGACGATTGAGCATATCCGGCTGAACTTGCCATTCCCGGTTGGCGCCCTTCACGACGCGCACTACGGTTACCCCGTGACCATTCATTTCCTTTAACACTTCGTCTGCCGGCCGCAAGTCGTTCACCAATGGCGGCAATGCGCTATTCGATAACGCCACGCCAATGGCCGAGGCATGCATAAGCCGAGGCTCCACATATTCATGGTTGAGCACCAGCAGACCGTCATCCGAGCTGTCACTGATCGCAAAGAAATGCATGCCATCGTGGTGAGACCCAACCTGGTCGGCCTGGTCAGCGCCGGTATTATTCACCGAGAACGATGGAAAGCTGCCTGCGATGGGTGTACCCCAGGGAATGAGCACCTGATGGCTGTAGCCTTCGGGTACCGAGATCATGTCAGCGCTGTTGACGGGCACCGCCTGAAATCCGAGAAGGGGCGCTTGTGGTGCTGGATCGGTTGGCTCCCCTGGTGCAGGGGTCTCTTCATCGTCGGAATCGGAGTCGCTGTTGCAACCGGCCAGACCAAAGCCCAGCAGACCCAGAGCAGCGGCTCCGACACCGCCCTTGAGGACGGAACGACGTGCCAGGCGAGCTTCCAGCACGGCCGCGAAGGTCTTGTTGGGAGAAAGGTTCTCCTGTGGCTCATCGCCTTCGCCGTGATCAATGATTGTCAGGTTATTGGGGGTATCGGTAGACATCCGTTGTTCCTCTCAGGTTTTTTATATAACCCGCACATGATGGAAATCACAGATGACAGCAGCACAACACGAGGATGAAGGTTTGATAGCTTTTCGACTACGAAACGGTGACGGAGGGAACCTGGATCAGCGCATCGGCCGCGGCCGACTTGAGTCCAATCAAGAAGACAGCGGCGGACGAGGTCAAAACGCCACATCAACCCCAAGCATAAACTGGTTGCTGTCGTAGACGTAGCGACTGATATTGCTGTCGTTGTCGGTGTAGCGATATTCGGCAAAGGTGCCCAGAGTATCGCTCATGTCATAGCGCACCATCATGGAGCCTTCCATACGGTCTTCATCGCGCCGGGTTTTAATCAGCCTGTAATCGGCGTCTACTCCCACATCGTCATCGCGATATCGGCTGTTGCGATATTCCAGGCGGGTGATAGCCGACACGCGCGCGCTGAACTGTTGGGTCAGCTGACCGAAGATGGAATGACGGACTGGCGAAAGACTTTGAAACAGAGGACCCACGGCGAAGTCGTCTCGATCGTTGAATTCATTGATATAACCTACACGCCACAACTGCTCGGCGCTGCCCCCTACCCAACTGACCGTGAGGCGATTGCGAATGCCGTCAAGGTAGTCGTAGGCAGCATCGCCTTTGATATAACCAAGCTGGTTACGAATATCGATATTGCCCACCGGCAACGGTCGGAGGCCCTGCGTGAGAAAGGTTGCTCCGGTCATGTACTGGCTGCCATCCAGCCAGTAGTTGTCCAGGCTCAGTCCCAGCGCCGTACGCCAATGACCCAACTGGCGATCATGGAACAGGCCAGCATAAAGCCCGGTCACGTTGAATTCGTTGACCTCATCGTAGGCGCGGCTATAGAAACCGCCGTTGAGCCTTACACTCTCGCTCAAATTACCGCTGAATCCCCCCAGCGTTTCAAAAAAGGAATCACTGCTCTCACTTGGCAGTATTTCGTCAACGCCAGTCAATGAGGGATTGTCATCGTAGCCAAGGGCAGCGGATATATAACCCGACCAGGTACTCGGTTCCGGTTCCGGTTCCGCTTGCGCCTGTCCCGACAGAGCCAGCATCCTGGCCGCTGAAAGCTGTAAGGTTTGCGTGGTAGCGGCCTTGCGATAGGCTTGCTGGTAGTGCTCAAAAGCCCGCACGCTGTCGTCCTGCTGCTCGGCAATCAGACCCAGGTTGTATTCTGCGAGCGCCCCCCATCGGGCATCGTCCTGAATCAGATCGAAGTGCCTGGCCGATTCAGCGTACCGATTCAACCGGTAGTAGGTGGTGGCAAGATTGTAGTGAAGGGTCGGCGTCTGCATCCCTTCATTTTCCGCTTCCTGAAAACGGCCAAGCGCGATTTCGAACTGACCATTGCGGAATGCTTCCATCCCTTCCTGGTAAGCGCTTGAAGCATCAGCCAATACCGCAGCCGACATTCCCATTCCCAGCACGAAAGCAGCCACGCGCCCGTTGGAAAACATCATCGACACACCCCTTCTTTACCGCAAATAGGGACACTACAATAAAAAGCGGCCCTGAATTCAGGGCCGCTGGATTGGCGGAGAGACAGGGATTCGAACCCTGGGAACAGTTGCCTGTTCAACGGATTTCGAATCCGTCCCGTTCGACCACTCCGGCATCTCTCCAGTCGGCGCGCATGATAGCAGCTATGCTCAGGCCGACAAAGCCTTTCAGGACAAGGGAACGCCCAGCCGCTGCGCAACTTCTTCATATGCCTCGATCACACCACCAAGACCCTGACGGAAGCGGTCCTTGTCCATTTTCTTTTTAGTGTCCTTGTCCCACAGACGACAGCCGTCAGGGCTGAATTCATCGCCCAGGACGATCTCACCCTTGAACAACCCAAACTCCAGCTTGAAATCGACCAGCATCAGCCCGGCCTGATCAAACAGGGCACGCAGAATGTCGTTGACCTGCAAGGTCAGCGCCTGCATGCGCGCCAGTTGATCGGCGGTAGCCCAGCCAAAGGTCACCACGTGGGACGCATTGATGAACGGGTCGCCCTTGGCATCATCCTTCAGAAAGAGCTCGAACGTCGGCGGCGCCAACGCCGTACCTTCTTCTATTCCAAGGCGCTTGACCAGACTGCCCGCAGCATAGTTTCGGACCACACACTCAACAGGGATCATATCCAGCTTTTTGACCAGGCATTCGGTGTCTGACAACAACGTATCGAACTGAGTCGGCACGCCAGCCGCTTGCAGCGTCTGCATGATGAATGCGTTGAAACGATTATTGACCATCCCCTTGCGATCCAGCTGTTCGATCTTTTTACCGTCAAACGCCGAGGTGTCATTACGAAACAGCAGGATCAGACGATCCGGATCGTCAGTGGTGAATACCGACTTGGCCTTGCCACGATAAAGCTCTGCACGTTTTTCCACTATCGGCTCCCGCTTTGCGCAAACTGTTGATGGGACAATCCCGTTATATCCTGCCAGGGCAGGCCCTGCTTCTGTTCGGCTAGGCACAACTGCCCCGGCCATCCGCTCAACACCTGGGACAGCTCGCCAAGAGCCAGATCCGGCCGATTGTTCTTCTCGCTGATATGCGCTATGGCCACATGTTTCAGCACGCTTTTATCCATTTGCGCCAGCAGCTCTGCCGCCTGCTGATTACTCAGATGCCCCAGACGCCCGCCTACCCGCGCCTTCAAATGAGGCGGATAGGGGCCATTCAGGAGCATCAGCGGATCATAGTTGGCTTCGAGAAAAAGCGCATCGACGCCGCCATACTGCTGAATGATCCACGGGGTGATAGTACCGGTGTCCGTCAGGATGCCCAGACGGTGGTGTCCACTGTCAAAAATATACTGACACGGCTCGCGCGCATCATGGGGAACAGCCACAGGCGTTATTTCCAGATCGCCGATGACAAATCGCTTTCCCAGCTCGACTGGCTCGAACGCCAGATCGGGCTTGTCCATCGCATGGAATGTTCCTGGCGTGGTATATACCGGCAGGCCGTAACGCCTGCTAAGCCGCTCTACGCCATGGACATGATCCGAGTGTTCATGGGTCACCAGAATCGCATTCAACTGTCTGGGGCTTAAGCCAATGGCACCCAGGCGCTGTTCCGTGGTGCGCAGATTGAAACCGCAATCCACGAGCACTCTGGTCTTGCCAAATTCAACCAGTGTCGCATTACCCCGGCTGCCACTCCCCAGCGAACAATACCTCACTTGACGTTCATGCCCTCAGCTCAGGTTATCGCGGATTCGCTTCAGCAGGTCGCGGGCAAGCGCGGCCTCAGCTGCGTTTTCTATGCTTTCCTCGACGGTTACCAGCACCTGATTTCCTATCTGCGTCAAGCGCACCTGGATGCGCTGGAAAGAATCCTCCTCGACAGGCTCGTCACCACCAAACAGGCCCGAGAAAAATCCCTTGCTTTCCTGTTCGGTACGGGTCTGGTTCAGGTCTACGTAATAGACTCCAGCGCTACGATTGAGATCGGCCACCAGTATGTCTGCCCGGCCAAGCGCCGCGCCAACGGAAGCCCAGGCCCGATTGAACTCGCTTTGCAGGGTGAGCACCGGATTGCCTGCACCGTCCTGGCCCAGACTGCTGTTCGCGCTCGTTGGCACGTCCCGGGTGGCCATGAGCGAGGCGACATCGTCGCCGCTGCTTTGGCTCAGGTGAGTCTCCAGCTCGGCCAGAAAAGCCCGCTCGAGATTGACGTTTTCAGAGCTTTCCGGCCAGGACTCCAAGGTTCCGCCCTGGCTGCGCGACATGTGCAGCACATGAATCTCGGTATTGGTCGCCCGCACGCCAGGTTCGATACGCACGCGAAAGCGCTGCTCCCTGCCGTCGAGAGTACGACTGGGTCCGACTGCCGGAGCGAGCCGCCGAACCAGCGGATTATCCGGCTGCAGGTCGAACGCGATCCAGGCTGTTTCCATCTCGCCCAGACTCGCGTCCTCATGTGCTACGGGAATATCATAGGCGGTCAGAAACTGACGTACCCGTGGCCATACTTCCTCAGGGGCTCGCTGCGCCAGCAACCAGCGTGACGCGCCATCCTGTTGCAAGGAGAACGCGCTGCCGTCGGCGCCCGCATCCAGTGGCTGCGGACGGGGAGTGGTGAATTTCTCATCAAGGGCGGGGCTCGTGACGCCCGGAACCGGCAGCATATCACCCAGAGGTTTGTGCTCAAGTTCTGGCGGAACCGTCATGCGGGGCTCCACCGCTGCGGTCTGGTAGTCGCTGCCCCGATCACGGAAATAACCCGCATCCCCGAAAATGTAACCACAACCACTCAGGCTGCTGCCCAACAACGCGATAGTCAGCGCACCCAAAACTGGCTTCATTTTATTTTCCTTGGTAAACATTGCCCGATTGACGCTCATAGTACACCGCACTGGTGCAGCGCCTCACGTACCGGCCCATGGCAGCGAGCACTCAGATGGGTAAGAGGTAGTCGCACCCCGTCCGCTATCAGGCCCATTTCGTTCAGAGCCCACTTGACCGGGATCGGGTTGGATTCGATAAACAGCGCTCGATGCAACGGCATGAGCGATTCATTCAGGCGTCTGGCGGTGTCCGCATCGCCCTTGATAGCGGCTTCGCAAAGCTCATGCATTATCCGCGGCGCGACGTTGGCAGTGACTGAGATATTGCCCTTGCCGCCCATTAGCATCATTTCGACGGCTGTAGGATCGTCGCCGGAATAGACATGAAGCCGATCAGCTACCCGATCGATTAACTCGCGGGCGCGCTGCAGATCACCCGTCGCCTCCTTAATGCCAACAATGTTTGGAATGTCGGCCAGACGCTCGACAGTTTCGGGAAGCATGTCACAGGCGGTACGCCCGGGCACGTTATAGAGAATCTGCGGGATCGCTACCGACTCGGCGATGAAGCGATAATGCTGGTACAGGCCCTCTTGAGTAGGCTTGTTGTAATAGGGTGTCACCAGAAGGCAGGCATCTGCTCCGACACTGCGGGCAGCCTCAGTGAGCTCAACCGCTTCCCGGGTGGAGTTCGCGCCGGTACCAGCGATGACCGGAATCCGACCGGCGACCTGCTCGACCACTCGGCGAATTGCTACCTTGTGTTCGTTCATATCAAGTGTCGCGGACTCGCCGGTAGTCCCAACGGCGACTATTCCGTCGGTGCCATGCTCCAGATGAAAATCGATCAGGCGCTCCAGCGCCAGCCAGTCAAGGCCGCCACGTGAATCCATGGGTGTTACCAGCGCCACCAGGCTGCCTGAAATCATGCAACTGCTCCACTTGAAACGTTAATCGGCAATGGTACTTTCGCCATGCGGCCAGCACAAGGAGTGGTGCGGGCAAAGCCTGTTAAATAGCTGCTTGAAACTGGTGGTTGAACGCCCGTCGTTGGGCGAGGACAATAGAACCCTGCCGTAACGCCTGCTGCGCAATCAGGCGCCGAGAATTCAGTACAGAGGATCGTCATGTCCATTATGTCCAGTCAAAAGGAACAGTTCCTCGTCATCACTGCAATGGGGCAGCAAACCACTGCGCTCGCCACCATGCTCACGCGGCTATGCATGGAACAACGCTGTCTGATCGTCAGTAGCAGAATGAGCCGCCATGGGACCTGTGCGGCTCTGCTTCTACAGGTCAGCGGCAACTGGGATGCGCTGGCACGTCTGGAGACCCTGCTCCCCCCGCTGGCCAAGCGGGAGCACTTCACGTTATCCATCAATCGCAGCAGCGCGCTGGAAGAGCGCCCCCAAGCCCTCCCCTACAACGTCTTCGTTACCGCTGCGCAACGACCGGAACTGGTGGTAGAGCTGTGCGCCTTCTTTCAGCAGCTGGAGATCGATATAGAAGAGCTGTTCAGTTTCACCTACCAGGCCCAGCATACCGGGACGGCGATGTTGAATCTGACGCTGACCATTGCCATCCCGGCAAAGACCCAATTGAGCTGGTTGCGAGAGCAGTTCCTCGACTTCTGCGATGAACTCAACCTGGACGCGGTGATTGAACCATGGCGTCCTCTTCATTAAGCATGGCGGATCAAAGTACATGAGCGTTGAACTGGACAGTCAGATAGAAGATTTTACCGCTACGGCGACCAGCGGTCAGACGGTGAAACTAACCGAGCTGAGGGGTAAAAATGTGGCGCTGTATTTTTACCCGAAGGACAATACGCCTGGCTGCACCACGCAAGGACAGGATTTCCGTGATCTGAACGAGGAATTCAGCGCTGCGCAGACTGTCATCTTCGGCGTATCCAGGGACAGCCTGCGCACCCATGAAAATTTCAAGGCGAAACAGGGTTTCCCATTCGAACTGATCAGCGACAGCGATGAGACCCTGTGTCAGCTGTTCGACGTTATCAAGATGAAACAGATGTACGGCAAGCAGTACGAGGGGATCGAGCGCAGCACTTTCCTGATCGATAAAGAAGGTGTACTGCGTCGTGAATGGCGCAAGGTCAAGGTTCCAGGCCACGTACAAGAGGTCCTGGAAGCCTCGAAGGAACTGATCTGAAGCGCCAGGCAGCGTCTCGTTATGGCCTTTCTGAACGGGTGGAGCCGTCAGGTCCGCCTCGGCCAACACAATGAACTAGCGTCGCGCCCCTTGTCTGAACATCTTCAGCAAGCAGTTTTGCGCAGCCAGTAGTGAAACTCGTCCCCGACGTCTTGCTGCTCCACCAGTACATGCCCGGAAAGCTCGGCAAAGCGTTGGAAATCACGTCGGGACCCGGCGTCCGTCGCGCTGACGTGCAGTATCTGTCCCTCCTGCATATCATTCAGAGCGAGTTTTGCCTTGAGCAGCGGCAACGGACAGGCCATTCCCCTGGCATCCAGAACATGATCGGCCTTCGACTCACAAGTTTTAACAACCATTTGCAGACTCCTGATGGTGCCTCAGTATAACCTTGGGTTACAGCGCGCAGACACTCCTATCCGGACGGGTTAAACAACAACGATGCAACGCACCAAAACTGTCCTCATCAAGTCGGTCCAGGCAATGTTGATATACACCCTTGCCGTTGCCACGCCAGCTCATGCAAACACCGAGTACAATTTGCCGTCGCTCGGCGATACCAGTTCCTCGGTCATGTCCCGTGAACAGGAATATCAGATGGGACGGGCGTGGCTGTCCATGCTGCGCGGCGCCGTTCCAACGTTTGACGACCCCCTGCTCAAGGATTTTGTCGAGGATCATGTCTATGCGTTGGCCGAAACCAGCCAGCTCGAAGACCGAAGACTCGCATTTGTTGCCATAGACAGCCCCCAGCTCAACGCGTTCGCTGCGCCGGGGGGCGTGATTGGGGTAAACGGTGGCTTGTTTCTGCACGCCCATACCGAAGCGGAATTTGCCTCGGTAATGGCGCACGAACTGGCGCACCTGTCGCAGCGGCATTTCGCCAGGAATCTCCAGCAACAGCAACGTATGCAAATACCGGTCATGACCGCGATGCTGGCCAGTGTGATCCTGGCCGCAGCTGGCGGCGGTGACGCCGGGTTCGCCGCCCTGGCCTCGACACAGGCAGCCGCCATCCAGGAGCAACGCCGGTTTTCCCGGCAGAACGAACAGGAGGCTGATCGAATTGGCCTGAAGAATCTGCAGCAGTCAGGCTACGAGCCCAGCGCCATGCCAGACATGTTCGAACGCCTGGCCCAATTGAGCCGCTTCAGCCGCACGCCACCTGAGTTCCTGCTGACGCACCCGGTCAATCAGTCCCGAATCGCCGACTCCAGAAACCGCGCCGAACAATTACCCGGCGAAGGCAGGCGCGACAGTGTCGAGTATCAGATGATGCGCGCCCGGGTGCAGCTGAAATATGAACAAAGCCCAGGCCTGGCAGCGCAGCGATTCAGAATTCTGCTGGATGAGCATGATGGAGACCACGCAGCCGCGCGCTACGGTCTTGCGCTAGCGCTCATACGCGGTGGGCAACTGGATGAAGCCGAAAAAGTGCTAGAGCCGTTGCTGACTTCTCGCCCCAGGAGCATTCCGGTTCACCTTGCCCAGGTCGAGCTTGATGTCAGTCGTAACCGGCTTGACGAGGCATTGACTCGCCTCAATGGCCAACTGGCAATCCATCCTGACGATTATCCGCTGCTCCAGGCAAAAACGGACGTCTTGCTGCGAGCACGCCGTTATGCGGAAGCCGAACAAGTAAGCAACAAACTCACCAGCCAGCGCAGCAACGATTCCGATATCTGGTACATGGCGGCGGAGATCCGGGGGCTAGCCGGCAATATTCTGGGCTTGCATATGGCTCGTGCCAAATACTTCATGCTTGCTGGAGATCTTGATCAGGCGGGAGAGCAACTGGATCTGGCGCTGAATCGTGCCGGAGACAATTTTGTCATGAGCTCGCGTATTCAGGCGAGCAAGGATGATCTCGCACGTCAGCGCGAGCTCATCAAGAACTTCTGATCAAGCGTTACCTGCCATTGCAAGACTGGCAGCACGGGTAAAACTAAGCATTCTCTCCAGCGGCAGGATTGCCCTGGGGATCAGCTCTGTGGGCACAAACACTTCGTCTGTACCTTGCTCTAGCGCCTGCAACACCCTGGGCAAGGTGTTCATTGCCATCCACGGGCAGTGCGCGCAGCTACGACAGGTGGCGCCATTGCCTGCAGTGGGCGCTTCAATAAGCTGCCGGTCAGGCGCTCCCTGCTGCATCTTGTAGAAGATCCCCCTGTCAGTAGCCACGATAAAAACCGGGTTCGGCAACGTCTGGGTAGCTTTGATCAACTGACTGGTCGAGCCTACGACATCCGCCAGATCCACCACCGACTCGGGGGACTCAGGGTGTACCAGGATCGCTGCATCAGGGTACACCGCCTTCAAATCGAGCAAGGCTTTGGCTTTGAATTCCTCATGAACTATGCATGAGCCTTCCCACAGCAGCATGTCGGCTCCGGTCTGGCGCTGGATGTAGCTTCCCAGATGCTGATCCGGAGCCCAGAGAATCTTTTCGCCCTTGTCCATCAGGTGTTCAACGATAGCTTGGGCACAACTCGAGGTCACCACCCAGTCAGCCCGTGCTTTGACGGCAGCGGAGGTATTGGCATAGACCACAACGGTGCGATCGGGGTGCTGATCACAAAACGCCGAAAACTCATCGATCGGGCAACCGATATCAAGCGAGCAGGTAGCCTCCAGCGTGGGCATCAGCACGCGCTTTTCAGGACTCAGGATCTTGGCTGTTTCGCCCATGAAGCGCACCCCTGCCACCACCAGCGTGCTGGCTGGATGTTCCTTGCCAAACCGCGCCATCTCCAGCGAATCAGACACGCACCCACCCGTTTGTTCAGCCAGAGCCTGAATCAGGGGGTCAGTATAGTAATGAGCCACAAGCACCGCGTCGCGGGCCTTGAGCGCAGCGGCGATACGAGCAAGATAATCAGCCTGCTCGCTATCGCTCAGGGCGGGTGGTTGTTTGGCCGCCAGATGGGCCTGTACAAGCAGTCGCTCGGGTATCTGAGACATGTTTCACCAGTGAATGGAGGGCCCGGAATAATACCATGAGTAAAGTATGATCCCACTCGATGAGTTTGTCAGACTGTAACCGACCGCTCTAAGGAGACCATTCCAGAGCGAGCGTGAACTAAACAACTCAGAACTCAGTCAAGGTTAGAACATCAGCGTCACCTGAAAAGTATCAATTCAAGGAGCTCGAAATGTTTCAACTGTTGCCCAAGCTATTTACCTCCCCGACATCTGCCTGGGTGCCTATCAGGCAACACGCCGACACTAATCCCTGGGGGTTTGTGCCAGTGCTCCTGATCTTTTCCCTGGTCCCTGCCCTTTCCACCTTCATAGGCACTGCGTTCATCGGCTGGGCGATGTACGGTAGTGAGGTTACGCATTATCTGAACATCGCCAGCGCGTTCTACCTCGCGGCAATGGCTTATCTGGGTTTCATTACCTGTGTGATTATCATGGCGTTTGTGGTGCGCTGGGTGCTCTTTCGTACCTCCGGGCGCCCAACGCTGCCAGTCAGCCTTACCTTTACCACATGCCTGGCGCTGCCTGTGATGCTGGGAGGGATCGCAGCGGTCATACCTTATCGGCTGTCCCTGCTGATAATCGCCCCGTTAGCGGTGTTTTATTCGGCCTTGCTCCTGTTCAAGGGAATGCCGGTCTACATGCATATTAAGCGCAACGATGAAACCCGGTTTCATGAAGCCTGTATTCTAGCGGTCGGGTTTCTGGTCGTACTGACAACAGGCTTCGCGTTCATGGAGTTCTGGTGGAACCCCTTAAGCGGAGCCGAATATCTCGCTTCGCCAATAGAGCCAGCGACGGATTGATAGCTCCGGCTGTCGAGACTTCTGGCTTGCCTGCCAAAACCGTCCCAGGGCTGATCGCTCCGGCTTGAGAAATCCTGACCCATGGCCTAACGCTCAGCCCTAGTTGGCACAACTGTTCCAACTTTTACGCCCAATGTAATCAGCACGCCACTTCGACTCCCGCGATATTTATCCCCTATTCCGAACTTTTAAATAGATGCTGAATCAATAGGGAAGTGAAGCTCACGTTCACTTATTTGTTTGCACCTGGAGTTTTTCAGCATTGTGAAAACCTGATTTATTTAACAGGTCTCGCTGATGTCGGGTCTCATCGAAAACTTAAACGGTAAGGAAAAATATTATGACAACAGCACATATCGTTAAAAATGGCTTGCTCGCAGCAGTTCTTGGGCTCACCGCAGCCACTGCCTGGGGCCAGAGTATGGATGCTGCCGAATTTGTTGACGAGGCGACGGCCAAGGGTATTGCCGAGATCGAAACCAGCAAATTGGCTATCGAAAAAAGCGATAACACCGAGATCACCAGTTTTGCCGAGAAAATGATTGATGAACACACCAAGGCAAACGAAAAGATGCGTGACCTTGCCATGGAAAAAAATCTCGAAGTGTCGGATGACGCTACGCTGATGGATCAAGGCAAGGCAATGATCCTGCAACTACGCGATGGTGAAGACTTCAATGAAGCCTATACCAACAATCAAGTCGTTGCCCATGAACAGACTATCGAGCTGTTTGAAACTGCGTCTGAAAACGTGGATGACGAAGAAGTGCGTAAACTGGCTGAAGAGATGCTCCCCAAGTTGCGTGAGCATCTGGCCAAGGCTCAAGAACTTCAAGCAATGACTGAAGCTCAGCAATAGTAGGCAGCAAGCAAAAGCGAGGGGCATCAAGATGCCCCTTTTTTGTATCTAATACGGCAGGTCTGGCGCATAAAAAAAGGGCAGCCAGGCTGCCCTTGCTACTTTCTGCCAGATATCAGTCCCGCGCCTTTTCCTGATCACGCAGTGCCTTGACCTGGTCGTGGTTGCGCAACACGCCCTCATACTGACGCTGTACCACAGCCTGGATGTCGGCAGGCAAGTTTTTCTCGAGAGCCTGCTTGTAACTTTTCTTGGCGACGTCTTCTCCACGCTCGCATTCGCTAAGCACGGCTTTGTCGTCCTTGCCGGTAATCGACGATTTGAGATCCACCCAGCGACGATGCATATCACCACCCATGCTGGTACTGTCTTCAGGATCACCGCCCAACCGCACGACTATGGATTGCAGTTCAGCCGCAGCCTTCCCGCATTCCTGCGCCCGTGATTCAAACAGATTTTTCAGATCCAGTCGCTTGGCATCCTCAGCGCATACCTTGAAACCAGCCTCACCATCCTTGCTGGTTTCGATCAAGTCATTCAACACTGAAATGACATCTTTTGCGTTGTCTACATTATTCATAATAACTCCTTATATAACGATCGGGCATCGTGCTATCTGATACAGAATTAGCTCGACTTGTTTACCAACTTCTCTTTCAACTCACAGTGACCAGATATACCGCGGTAAAGAGCACCGGCGCCCATGGCCAGACTTAGCACGCCGAAAATACCGCCCTTGCGCAGTCCTTTGGATAACAGCAGTGCGCCACCAGCGAGGGAAGCTACACGCTCAAAACCCTGCACGTTCGTCACGCCACCGGAAAAGGTGCGGGTCTGATTACTGGTCGATGGCGACTTTGACGGCACGCTGTTTGACGACATGCTGGAAGTGCCTGGTGATTTACCTGCAGTAGCGCCAGTAACAGAGTTGCCAGCAGCAGTACTGGGAGAGGAAGCCGTAGTACCGGCACCCTGCGGTTGGTTGGGCTGGATCATATGTATTTCCTTTAGCAAGAAAATGGAGTTTCGTTTAAAGCAATGACATCGATATTGCTGTGATAATAGTGACCGGGTGGACGATGAGAGGTTCAACTCTGAAATGATCGCCCCCCTTCATGACGAGCTACTTGTCGCGATTCCAGAAATTGCCATGACCGTAGCCTTTGTGCGCCGACCGGTCTGCACCGAAACGTTGCCATGCCCGCTCATGAAAATAGAAAGCAATTGTGTTGCAGGCTGGCTCCACCAGAGCAATCAAGCTGCTGGTAATCCAACTGCCAGTCAGTAGATAGGCGACGGTGAACGCCACGGCAAAATGGACCACGGCAAAGGTCAGTGTCTTCAATATTGCAAGTCGCGAGGATAAGGCGGGTCCTGGGACCCGCCGTGGTGTGCTCATCGCTTGGACGCTGCCTCGGGATCTGCGAGCCGGCCCAGAAAAGCCGTGGTTAGCTCAGGCAGATGATCCCGTAGCCAGGCCGCCATGGCTTCTTCCTGGGGCAAGATCTGTTCACAGGCCCGCTGCGTCTCCACATCGCCGACTGCCTTGGCTGCGGCTATCAGCACGGTGTATGACGCGATTTCCATGTGCTCGAAAATGTAACCGCTCATCGCCCCTTTGATGACCTCATCTGTCATGAAACCACCGGCGACGCCCTGGCCAAACGCGGACAACTTACCGGCAATATCCTTCACCGCCGAGGGGCTGGCGCCCAGCCGCTGGAGACAGCCCTCTAACAACTTCTGCTGGCCATAGGTCTCTTCAATATGCTGATCAATGCGCGCTTTCAACTGTGGATAATGCTCAAGCCGCTGGGATTGGGCCTTCAGCATCGTTTCAGCCTGTTGCTCCATGGCATGTGCATCACGAAGCCAGTCAACCAGCGTCCCGGTTTTCACGTTAGTTTCAGTCATGGATATCTCCTCGAAACGGGGGGCATCTATCCTGTGAAACAACTATTCGTTCAAAGTTCAAGAATCGTTTGCTGCTTAAAGCTGATCAGGCCAAACGCGGAATGGACGCTTACACCCCCTGATTTATGAACATTAAAAACCGCTCCGCCATAATTTATCCGTATATCCAACAACTGAACCAATGGCTTTTTGATCCTTCTACTTTTACAGAAGCCCATTGCACTCTAAATAACTCGGACATAACAGAAAGCGAGCCTGAGGAGGCATACATGCACGGTTTAATTGGAATTTTTGACAATAAAGGCACGCCGCTTGAGAAGCAGGCCTTTACCTGGAAAGAACTAGCTAGCAGGCCCATCAGCAAACTGGACGACGATGCATTCACCCGGGTTCGGGTGATTCTGATGAATGGTTTGGAGCAGGATGCGTTGCGATTGAAACATTTCGGCGCTCGGTTCAATAAGTCCCTGCAATTGCCCTTGGCCCAGATTCGCCGGGTGGAGCACCATCAGATGACTGCCATCAATTGGCTTCTGTCATCTGATCATTCCCCGCTTGAAACGACCGTCGCGTATGAACAAGTTGCCATTGAAGTGACTGCTGCGGTGGCCCAGAACGAGCCTGACCCTTATCAGGCGCAAACATACCGGTATGGCCTCCTGGAAGACTTCGATCACCTCTACCGCTACTCGGCAATGCTTGATCGGCTGGAAGGAAAGGACGCGAACAATATCTTGCAAGGCTACACCGACATCATCCCTGGCCGACCCACCTCGGAGCATCATCGTGCCCCGGAAAGCGACCTGCGCGACAACTACAACAAGGATGATGCCGCGCTGATCACCAAAATTCACGCCGCAATGATCACCGCGGCCGAGTATCAGACGCATGACTACTACATGAATATCGGTCCCTTATTTGCCGATCCTGTTGCTCGTCAGCTGTATGCCGAAATCGCCTCGGTCGAAGAACAGCATGTCACCCAGTACGGCTCGCTAATGGACCCCGATGAGTCTTTCATGGAGAAATGGCTGATTCACGAGGCCATGGAGGTATACGCCTACCATAGCTGTGTAGAGCAGGAGGACAATTCCCGCGTCAAGGCCATGTGGGAGCGGTTCCTGGATTATGAGCTCGGCCAGCTTAACCTGGCCTGCGATCTCTTCAAGCAGATCGAGCGACGTGACCCGGCAGAAATTCTGGGAGGCTCTGTGCCCAGGATGATCGAATTCAAGAGCCAGCGTGAATTCGTCCGCAAGGTGGTGGCGGAAGAAGTGAACATGCGCACCTCTGGCACTCAGTACGTGTCCAAGGAGGAGGAAAGCCCACTTTCGCTCGACTATCGCAAGCAGATGAACGCTGAAGGCGTTCCAGCCAATATCGTGTCCGCCGGTTATAACTGGCGTCCTGGCACTGAACTCTCACAGAACAAGCCCTAGGAGACCCCCATGGCGAACTCAGCGAAATTAGGCCACAACATGACCGGGGCGCAGATGTCCCCCAAAGACACCAAAACCATGGTGGAAATAGTCAAACGCTACAGCGCAGACGTCCCGGGCAATGCGTCTGATCTGATGAATGCTCGCCGGGAAATGGCCGGCGAGGCTGGGCGCGTCGGATCCGTCCCGGTTCCAGGCTCAGCTAAGGGTATGCTGAAAAGCACCTTTGAAAAGATGATGGGCAAGAACCCCGAGGTACTGATCGACAAGCTCGGTGAGCGCCTGGCTTACGAACGTACGGGCGTGCGTTTATACGAGGCGATGATCGCCAAGGTCCAAGCACTCGATACCGGAAAAGGAGCCGATCCTGACCTGCTCGCAACGCTTCAAAAGATTCGAAATGAAGAAGAAGAACACTTCCATCTGTTGGTCTGGGCCGTGGAAAAACTCGGTGCCGATCCAACTGCCGTTACCCCTTCGGCGGACGTTGCGGGCGTGATTGCACTGGGTGTAATGCAGGTGCTGACCGACCCCCGGACGAACATTTCCCATGGAATGAATGCCTTGTTGACCGTGGAACTGGCAGATAACGCCGCCTGGGAACTATTGATCGAAATGGCCGAAAGTGCTGGCCAGAAGGACATTGCGAAAGCCTTTGAAAAAGCCTTTGCTCAGGAGGAAAAGCATCTGGCTACGATCAAGAGCCTGATGCGCCAGGACCAGCTAAAACAGCTTTCCTGAGCACCCGAAAAGGCCTCTTGCCAAGGCAAAAATAGCCCGTGATTGACCAGACCAAAGAGAGGAATAAGTGATGAACGCAATTGACATGCTTAAAGAAGACCATCAAAAGGTGCTGAAGCTGCTCGAGGACATTACCGACACCACTGAGCGCGCCGTCAAAAAGCGCACCGAACTTCTATCCCAGATCGAGACAGAACTGAAAATCCACACCACTATCGAAGAAGAGGATTTTTACCCGGCATACAAGCAGGCTGGCAGCAAGTCCGAAACCAAGATGTACCATGAGGCCATTGAAGAGCATAGGGCGGTGGAGGCGCTAGTGCTGCCGGACCTGCTAACAACCGATCCCGGCACGCTGCAGTTCTCGGGACGAGTGAAAGTCCTGAAAGAACTACTGGAGCATCACATTGAGGAAGAGGAAAGTGAAATGTTTACCGAAGCGGCCGAACTTCTCAGCAAAGATGAGCTAAACGTGCTCGGAGAGCAGATGGCTGCCAAGAAGAAATCGCTGAAGGCTGCAAATAAATAACAGCTAAACCGGTAAGCAACCGATAAGGGCGGGCAGAACCGCCCTTATCTAACGCCAGCAAGGCATTAAATGGTGGGTCGTGTAGGATTCGAACCTACGACCAATTGGTTAAAAGCCAACTGCTCTACCAACTGAGCTAACGACCCGCAACGCGCGCTATAGTACTGATTTAGCAGCAAAACTCAAGAATTTTTTAGCCTCTTAGACGTAGCGTGTGGGATCAACCACACCCGCTGTAGCGAAACCCGCTGCGCGCAATCGGCAACTATCGCAGCGCCCACAAGCTGCCCCGGAGGAGTCTGCCTGGTAGCAGGAGACTGTCTGACTGTAGTCCACGCCTAGCTGGTAACCGCTTTGAATGATCTCCCCCTTGGTCATGTTCTGCAGCGGCGCCCTGATCCTGAAGCCGGTACCCTCCACCCCAGTCCGGGTGGCAAGATTTGCCAGTCGCTCAAAGGCCACGATAAATTCAGGCCGGCAATCCGGATAGCCAGAGTAATCCACGGCGTTCACGCCGATGAACAGATCCCCTGCCCCAAGCACTTCAGCCCAGCCCAGCGCCAACGCTAAAAATACCGTGTTGCGGGCCGGCACATAGGTAAGCGGGATTCCGGCCTCCAGCGTCTCGGGCACGGCTATGCTGTCGTCGGTCAGCGCTGACCCACCGATGCCGTCCAGGTCCAGTTTTATCACCTTGTAATCAGCTACGCCTGCCGAGCTGGCTAGCCTTGAGGCGGCAGCCAGCTCGGACCTGTGACGCTGCCCATAGTCAAAGCTCATCGCGTAGCATTCGTAGCCCTGCGCCTGCGCAAGGGCCAGGACCGTTGCCGAGTCCAGACCTCCGGAAAGCAGAATAACCGCCTTGGGTTTCATCGACTTGTTCATCTCAATGCCCCGGTTCGTCGTTCCACAAATATTTATGCAACTGCAGCTGGAACCTTACCGGCAGATTATCCTGCACTATCCATTCCGCGAGCTCACGGCCGGAGAGCTGGCCATGACTTGGTGAAAACAGTACCTCCCCCACCCGCCTGGTCAACCCGTACTGACTCACCTGAAAGCGTGCCCAGTCGTAATCCTCCCGGTTGCATAACACGAACTTGACCTGATCGTGCTGGCCGAGGAATTCGAGATTCGAGTACAGATTGCGGTGTACTTCCAGAGAACCCGGCGTTTTCAGGTCTACAACCCGACTAACCCGTGAATCCACCTCCGACACGTCCAGCGCTCCACTGGTTTCCAGGGACACCTCGTAACCGGCGTCGCAGAGCAGCTGTAGCAACGGTAGGCAATTGGGTTGCGCAAGCGGCTCGCCTCCCGTTACGCAGACGTATTGAGGGGAGAACTTGGCGACCTGGCCGAGAATGCTCGCGAGCGAGATGACTTCTCCCCCACTAAATGCATAGGCCGTATCACAGTATTGGCAACGCAACGGACAACCAGTAAGGCGCACGAAGACAGTCGGCATCCCTAATGTACGGCTTTCGCCCTGGATGGAATAGAAAATCTCCGTGATCCGGAGAGAAGAAGCAGACATATCAGACATGGATTTTCCTGGGCTGAACTACTGAACAGGCAGAGGCCCTTGCGGTAGCCAGGAGAGGTCTGACGACTAATCGGCACATCAGAACGGTCAACGGCTACAGATTCAAAAGCGGGTAGTGTAGCCGAGCCAGAAGGGAAAAACAGGACGCAAACTAGCTAAGGTTGTCCATATCGCGTCTCGCCAACTGCGCGGCAGACGAGTCAGGGTGCTTGGAAAGCACTTCCTGATACAGTTGTAGGGCTTTCTGATTATTGCCTAACCGGCGCTCGACATCAGCCAGCTTGTACAGCGCATCGGCCTCTTTGCGATGGCCTGGATAATTGCTCACGACCTGCGCAAAAGCGCGACCAGCCGATTCCAGATCCGCCTCGACAAGATGCACCTCACCTAGCCAGTACTGGGCGTTGCCCGCATATTCGCTATTGGGATACCGCCGCACGAAAGCGGTAAAAGCCATAACGGCCTTTTCGAAGTCGCGGTTCTTTACCAAATCAAAGGCCGCATCATACAACAGCTTTTCCCGCTCCGGATCCGGCTGGGCCTGATCATTGGAAGAAGGAGGCTGGACGATGGCCTGTGCATCGATGGGCGCATCGGAAGCCGACGCGTCCGCAGGCGGACGCTCCGGTGCAGCCGATGAATCAACGGTTCCAGAAGAGAGGCGACGGTCCAGATCCTGGTATCGCTCCAACTGATCCCGCTCCATCAGTTCAATCTTGTGTTCCTGCTCTTCAAGCAGGCCACGCAGCATCGAAACCTCTTGCTGCAACTGATACATCTGCTGCATGAGCTGGCCCTCCATGGAGAGACCAGCCCCGATCTGCTGAGGTACAGGGGCTGTCGACTGGGGAGCACGGGGAGTGCCCGAGCTGCCGTCAACGATTGGGGCCTGAGCCATGGCCGCTAGCGGCCAGAACATACAAGCTATTACTACACCCCTGTAACCTTTCATGAGACCTCTTACTTACGCAGTTCTACGCGACGGTTCTGTGCCCAAGCTTCTTCGCTTGAACCCATGGCAGCCGGCTTCTCTTCGCCGTAGGAGACCAGTTCCAACTGGGCAGGAGAAACGCCCTGCAGAACCAGATAACGCTGAACGGCAGCTGAACGACGCTCGCCCAGGGCAAGGTTGTACTCGCGTGTGCCGCGCTCGTCAGTGTGACCTTCGAGCACTACACGGTTACCCGCTTGTTTCAGATCCTGGGCGTGAACGTCCAGAGCGCGCATGGCTTCCTGCTTCAGTTCGGCACTGTCGAGCTCAAAGTAGAAAGTAGTGATAGCGCGCAGAGCCGCTTCTTCACTGCTCATGTCATTGCCGGTGGAAGCGGGTGCAGTGCTGGTGTAACCGGCGTTCGGATCAACCGCGCCAGTGCCAGATGCATCGCCACCTTTGGAGGAACAACCTACTACAACGCCGAAAGCTACAACCAGAGCTGCGAACTTGCCGAACTTGATAACTTGCATCATAAAACTCCTGAAAAACCCCATGTGGTTTTGTGTTGGTGCACCCTAAGGCAGGTATGGGCTCCATGATGGTACGCGCAGGTCGGTGAACTGAGTCGGTATTACCGACCGCGCACGACCGTTGGTGGAAACCAGCATGAGAACGCCCCGTCCCTGTTGACGGGTAGCATAAATTAACATAGTGCCGTTGGGTGCGACAGTGGGTGACTCATCCAATGACGTTTCTGTTAAAACCCTCAAATTGCCACGTCTGAGGTCTTGAGTGGCAATGTGAAAATTACGGTACCCATCCTGGCGGTGAACCATGACCATCGTCTGGCCGTCCGCTGAAAGCTTGGGGTTGGCATTATAGTTGCCCACAAAGGTCAGCCGCTCGGCTGACCCGCCGTTTATATCCTGCTTGTAGATCTGGGGCCGGCCGCCACGATCGGAGGTGAAAACAAGCGTGTTGTCATCCATCCAGGTCGGCTCGGTGTCGATCGCAAAATGATTGGTGATGCGACGCATCTGCTTGCTGGCCAGATCCATCACATAGATCTCGGGGTTACCGTCCCGCGAAAGCACGAATGCCAGCCGTCCCCCATCAGGCGACCATGCCGGCGCGCCGTTCAGGCCTTCGAAACTGGTTATGCGCTCACGCCGACCGGTTTGCACGTAATGAATAAAGATCTCAGGCCGTCGGGATTCGAACGAGACATAGGCGATCCGCTGGCCGTCAGGCGCGTAGGAAGGGGTCAGGATAGGCTCGCGAGACTGCAGCAAGGTCACACCGCGGGCGCCATCATAGTCGGAACGCTGAAGCGTGAAACGGGTGTTATCGACAGAAAAGCGTTCTGCCGCCACATAGAGAAGCTTGGTATTGAAAGCGCCCTTGATTCCGGTAATTTCCTCGAAAACCTCGTCGCTGACGTGGTGAGCCATGTCACGCAACTGGCTCTGCGTACCGCTGACGGTCTTGGACATCAATACTTCTTCGCGCGCCACATTGTAGAGACTGTATTGGATCTCGAAGCGATCCGCCGACGGGCTGGTTATCATTCCGGCCACAACGTATTCGACACCCAGCACGCGCCAGTCTCGAGGGAAAATCTCGCTGGCCCGGGTCGGATAGCTGAGCATGTTTTCCCGTGCGAATGGGCTGAACATGCCGCTATTACGCAAATCATTGGCCGTGATCTCGGAGAGGTCTTCGGGCAAGGGGCTGGTGCCCTGCCAGCCAAAGGGAACTACGGCTATAGGCGTAGCCTTGTCGCTGCCCCGTGTAATTTCAATCGCATCCTGCGCCAGCGCCGCCTGGCTGACAAACAGCAGGCCTACAGCGGCAATCCATAATCTCGATACTTTCGATAATTTAATCAAAATGACAAATCCTCTGGCTTGAAGCGCAATGTACGTTGACGGTACCTGCGATCGAACGTTGCTGGATCATCGCGCGATAACTGCTGCATTTCCGGGATGCGTCCTACATTTCGCACAGCCTGAACAGCCGACTGATCGAATCCCGGGTCTCCGCTGGATCGGCTTACGACCACATCGGTAATCTGGCCCGTAGGCAACATGCTGATCCTGACTTCCACTACCATGCCATTTCGCGCTGTGGGCGGTCGTCTCCATTGCTGGCTCACGTAGCGCCGAATCAGATCATCATAGCTAGCGGCTACCTGGTCGCCCATGTTATCGGCCGGCGCCTGCTGATAGGCAGCCTCATCGGCCAATAACTCAGCCAGCGCCTTGGCGCGGGCCTCTTCCTGTTCACGCTTCTGCTTGGCCACCCGGTCTGCTTCGGCTTTCTTTTGAGCCTCTGCCGCCGCCTTACGCTTGGCGTCCTCTGCAGCTTTGGCCTTTGCGGCTTCAGCCGCCTTGCGCTTGGCTTCTTCCGCCGCCTTGTTCTTCGCTTCGTCGGCAGCCTTGTTCTTTGCGGCTTCCGCTTCGGCGGCTTTCTTCTGAGCTTCTTCCGCGGCTTTTTTACGGGCCGCGTCGGCTTTACGCTTCAGCTCTTCGGCAGCCTGCTCCTTGGCGGCCTGTTCGGCCGCCGACCGGGCTGCGGCCGCCTGCTTTTCTCTCTCTGCCTGACTGGCGGCGGCAGCTGCTGCCGCTTCGGCTGCTTCGGCGCGGCTGGTTGCTTCCTGCTCCTCTTCCTGTTTCTGCGCCTGCCTCTCCAGCTCTTCGGCTTCATGGGTCGGAGCCGCTGTGCGCGCAGCCTCACCCGCAATGCGCTGGTCCGTAGGCGTAGTGGCCGGGCTCTGAGAGTCTAACTGAACCAGTGTCGCCTGTACGATAGGTCTGGCCGGCTCAAACTCCGGCGCAGACGTAAAGGAGACGAACAGCATGATGGCGACCAGCAAATGCAACGCCACTGCCTTGAGCACCGGCGCTGCATAAAGCCCTGTTACTGGTACCGGCGTCCGGTCTTCTCGCCTGTTCACGGTGCCTCGGTAATCAATCCGACGTTGGGAACACCAGCCTGCTGCAAGGCTGCCATGGCCGTCACGACCACCCCGTAGTTAGCTTGCTGGTCACCGCGGATATAGACCAGGGTGTCTGGCTTGGCACGGATGATCTTGGTCACGCCTTCGGACATCTCTTCCAGGGAAACGGCAGAATCAGTCTGGTTTTCGGTATCGACCGTTTCGCCAAGATTCCAGTAATAGGTGCCGTCGGAGAGCACGGACAGCGTCAGCACCTGCTGGTTGCTGTCCGAGGGAAGCACTTCACTGGCGACCTGAGGCAAGTCGACCTTTACGCCCTGATTGAGCATGGGCGCAGTGACCATGAAGATAACCAGCAACACGAGCATGACGTCGATGTATGGAACAACGTTCATCTCCGCTACGGGCTTGCGTTTACGGCGTCTGCCTTGCACCTGCATTATGGCTCCCGGTTACTCTTCGCTGGCATGCACACGACGGTGCAGGATGCTGGAAAACTCATCAGCAAAAGTGTAATAGCGGCTGATCAGCATCTCGGATTTCGCTGAAAAACGATTGTAAGCAATTACTGCTGGTATCGCTGCAAACAAGCCCATGGCGGTGGCAATCAATGCCTCGGCAATACCGGGGGCCACAGTTGCCAGTGTCGCCTGCTGCACCGTTGCGAGGCCGCGGAACGAGTTCATGATTCCCCACACCGTACCGAACAGACCAACATAGGGACTGGTCGAACCGACTGTCGCAAGAAAGGGCAGGTGCTGATCGAGCTTCTCTTCTTCGCGCGAGATAGCCACGCGCATGGAACGTTGTACCGCCTCCATCACAGCTTCCGGATCAACTCCAGTCTGCTGACGCATGCGGGAAAATTCCTTGAAACCCGCCCGAAAAATCTGCTCCAGGCCCGAGTTCTCATCGGGGGTGCCGGTTACCTGACGGTAGAGTTTGGAAAGGTCTATGCCGGACCAGAAACGGTCTTCGAAACTATCCAGAGCGCTTCTTGCAGCACGCAGCGACTTGCTACGCTGGAAAATCATTACCCAGGACACTACCGAAGCAACCACCAGGGTCAGCATCACCAACTGAACCAGTAAACTGGCGCTGGCAATCAGGTGCCACATTGACATTTGATCAGCTTGCACTCTTTGCCTCTCCTCGCTCGGCCGTACAGGGTTCTGCTCTGGCGGCCCGAAAGGCCTCGCCTAGAGCAACCGGAATTATTCGGGGTTTGTAGCGATCCGCACTGACACAGGCCACCAACACTTCGCCCTCACACAACAACACACCATCGAGCCGTTTGACCCGTTGCCTGAACCGTACGCTTGCGCGCTTGAGCTCAAGGACCTCTGTGGTTATCACAAGTTCATCGTCCAGCCGAGCCGGGGCGTGATAACGCGCGGCCACAGAATGCACAACAAATATGATGTTTTCGCGCTGTAACACACTTTGATCAAATCCGAAGGAGCGGACCATTTCGGTTCGCGCACGCTCCATGAATTTGAGGTAATTGACGTAATAGACGATGCCGCCGGCATCGGTATCTTCAAAATAGACACGGGCTCGTAGCGCGAATGGCGGCCCTGGACTGTCAGCGCGCATAATGTAGAGCCAACGTGAACGTTTGCATAGGGGATTCCACGGTAAAACGAAAATATTTTTATTCCGTCATTTCAAATCAGCCGGAGCGAATAGGTCTGCAGACATCTGCTCCATCCTTGCTGGAAGATTCAAGCCAAAATACAGATAAGCATGCCGGGTGACCACCCGCCCTCGCGGGGTACGCATGATAAACCCCTGCTGTATCAGATACGGCTCAAGCACATCTTCTATCGTATGCCGCTCTTCACTGATAGCCGCCGCCAGACTGTCGACCCCTACTGGCCCGCCATCGAACTTGTCTATCATGGTCAACAACAGGCGTCGGTCCATATGATCGAAGCCCTGCTCGTCCACATCAAGCAGATTCAGCGCCTTGTCTGCCACTTCTCGGGTGATGGCGCCTGGACTGCGGACCTCCGCAAAATCACGTACGCGTCGTAGCAGACGATTGGCAATGCGCGGAGTGCCCCGTGAGCGACGCGCTATTTCCAACGCACCTGCCGGATCAAGCTGCAACCCGAGAATCGATGCTGATCGTCCGACAATAGTCGCCAGATCATCGACGCCGTAGAACTCTAGGCGCTGCACTATACCGAAGCGGTCACGCAACGGGTTGGTCAGCATACCGGCCCGGGTAGTTGCTCCCACCAGGGTGAACGGGGGTAGATCCAGCTTGATTGAACGCGCTGCCGGGCCTTCGCCGATCATGATGTCGAGCTGATAATCCTCCATCGCTGGATAGAGAATTTCTTCTACCACCGGGGAGAGGCGATGAATTTCGTCGACAAAGAGGACATCGCCCGCCTCTAGATTGGTCAGCATGGCAGCCAGATCACCAGCGCGCTCCAACACTGGACCGGAGGTGCTTTTGATCTTTACGCCCATCTCCTGGGCAATGATATTGGCCAGCGTGGTCTTGCCCAGACCTGGTGGTCCAAATATGAGAACGTGATCAAGCGCTTCGCCCCGGCCTTTGGCAGCCTTGATGAATAGTTCCATCTGCTCGCGCACGGTGGGCTGCCCAATGTAATCGGCAAGCCTGTAAGGACGAATGGCCCTATCAACTATTTCTTCCTGTTGCCGCGGAGCTGCGGCAATCAGGCGATCTTCTTCCAACATGTCATTTCCGTGGCGCGCTGCGCTAAATAGGGCTTGGTTACACCATGCCTTTGAGTGCCCGTCTTATCAACTCTTCGCTGCTCATTCCGTCCTCTTCCACCGCTGCGACGGCGCGGCTGGCTTCCTGGGGTTTGTAGCCCAGCGAAATCAACGCACTCACAGCATCACTGCTTTGTGAAACAGGCATCACCGCTGAACCGGTGGGTCCAAACGGTTTGAGCATGCCCGGCACTGCTTCCCAGGCCTTGAAGCGATCCTTGAGCTCCACCAACAGCCGCTCTGCGGTTTTCTTCCCCACACCCGGTACCTTTACCAGTGCGCTGGTGTCCTGCATCTGAACCGCCCGGATCAGCTCGTCGGGGTCCAGGCCGGACATCAGGGCCAGCGCCAGCTTGGGGCCCACGCCGTTAAGTCTGATCAGCTCCCTGAACAATTCGCGCTCGCGCTTTTCCAAGAAGGCGTATAACAGTTGCGCATCCTCCCTCACCACCAGGTGAGTATGCAAGGCGACCTTTTCACCTAATGCAGGAAGGTGATAAAAGGTACTCATCGGAGCGTCCAGCTCATACCCTACGCCCTGCACATCCAGCAGAATGTGGGGCGGTTGCTTTTCGAGCAAAATACCTGTCAGCCTTCCTATCACCTGCTATTCCTCTGCATCAACGTCGTCGCACCCGACCGGACCGCAGGCCGAGCAGACCACCGCCCAGCTGGGCCTGGAGCGCACTAGAGTGCGCATGGCAAAGCGCGATGGCCAAGGCGTCGGCGGCGTCTGCCTGGGGCGTGCCGGACAATCCCAGCAGCTGCGTGACCATATGCTGCACCTGAGTCTTGTCTGCCGCTCCGGTGCCGACCACCGATTGCTTCACCTGACGCGCCGTATATTCATGCACTTCGAGTCCGGCATGCACCGCCGCAACAATCGCGGCGCCTCGTGCCTGTCCCAGCTTGAGCGCCGAGTCCGGATTGCGCGCGAGAAATACCTGTTCGATGCTCAGCACAGTGGGTTGATATCTCGCGATCAACTCCGTGAGATTCTCGAAAATCTGTTTAAGGCGCTCCGGAAACGAACCACCCCCAAGCCGTATGCATCCGGAGGTGACGTATTCGCACTGACCTCCCTGCTCGCGGACTATTCCGTAACCGGTGATGCGCGAACCGGGATCGATGCCCAATATCAGGGCCATGGCGTGGTACTTCCTTGATTGATGATTGTCATGCCGGACCGGAGCTTTTGCTAACGGCATTCAAGATGCCTGATAAGAAAATGGGAGGCAATGCCTCCCATCCGTTGCTCACTTCGCGACAGCGAACGCCAGCACTACACTGCGCTCGGATCAGCCTTCGACCTTGGGCTGTCACGCAAGCGAATGTGCAATTCACGCAGCGCCTTGTTATCCACCAGCCCCGGAGCCTGCGTCATGACACAGGCCGCACTCTGGGTTTTCGGGAAAGCGATTACTTCGCGAATGGAGGCGGCACCCGTTACCAGCATGACCAGACGATCCAGTCCGAAAGCCAGACCGCCATGGGGCGGCGCACCGTACTTCAGCGCATCCAGCAAAAAGCCGAATTTCTCCTGCTGCTCTTCCGGACTGATGCCCAAAATACCGAATACCGCCTGTTGCATGTCCTTGCGATGAATACGAATGGAACCGCCGCCCAACTCGGTACCGTTGAGCACCATGTCATAGGCGCGTGAAAGCGCAGCGGCCGGGTTCGCAGCCAACTCTTCCGGACTGCATTTCGGCGCGGTAAAGGGATGATGCAGGGCGCTGAGACTGCCATCGTCGTTTTCCTCGAACATCGGGAAATCGACGACCCACATTGGCGCCCACTGGCAGGTCAGGAGATCAAGATCATGCCCCAGCTTGATGCGCAGTGCGCCCAACGCTTCGGACACGATTTTGGCCCGGTCGGCGCCGAAGAACACGATATCGCCATCCACCGCCCCAACGCGATCCAGGATCACGTTGAGATTGTCCTCTGGAATGAATTTGACGATAGGAGACTGAAGCCCTTCAACGCCCTTGGCGCGCTCATTGACCTTGATATAGGCAAGGCCCTTGGCACCGTAGATACCGACGAACTTGGTGTAATCATCGATCTGTTTACGTGGCATGGCTGCCCCGCCCGGCACCCGCAGGGCAGCGACGCGGCCCTTGGGGTCATTTGCCGGACCACTGAACACCTTGAAATCGACCTGATTCAGCTGATCCGCCACATCGACCAGCTCAAGAGGGTTGCGCAGATCAGGCTTATCGGACCCATAGCGGCGCATGGCTTCTTCGAAGGTCATATGCGGAAATTCGCCGAGCTCCACATCCAGCACTTCCTTGAACAGGCCGCGAATCATGCCTTCAGTCAGACCGATTATGTCGCTCTCGTCGAGGAAACTGGTCTCGATGTCAATCTGGGTGAATTCCGGCTGGCGATCAGCGCGCAGATCCTCATCCCGGAAGCACTTGGCGATCTGGTAATAACGATCAAAGCCGGCGACCATCAATAGCTGCTTGAACAACTGTGGCGACTGCGGCAAAGCGAAGAAGCTGCCGGGATGGGTACGGCTGGGAACCAGATAGTCGCGAGCACCCTCGGGCGTAGCCCGGGTAAGAATCGGCGTTTCGACGTCCAGAAAGCCGTTTTCATCGAGATATCGACGAATACTGCTGGTTATCCATGAGCGTAGCTTGAGTTTAGCCGCCATCTCCGGGCGACGCAGATCAATGAAGCGGTAACGCAGACGCGTCTCCTCTCCCACGTCGGAATATTCATCCAGCGGAAACGGCGGCGTTTCTGCCTGGTTCAGCACTTCGAGATCGTAACCGAGCACTTCAATCCCACCGGACGCCATGTTCGGATTTACCGCACCGGCGGGGCGCGCGCGGACCTTGCCCTTTATCTTGACCACATATTCGCTGCGCACGCGGTCAGCCAGCGCAAAGGTTTCTTCTCGATCCGGATCGAACACCACCTGCGCCAGACCTTCCCGATCACGAATATCGAGAAATATAACCCCGCCATGGTCACGGCGACGGTGAACCCAGCCGCAGAGGGTCACTTCCTGATCTGCCAGCGATTCGTTCAACTGGCCGCAATAATGGGTACGCATCATGGTGTGGTGTTCCTGTGGTCAACGACTCGGGCTATGGCAGGCGGCTTTGCATGCCATAGTCCGCTCGGATAAAAGCGCCATAATATACCCGAAAAATGCCTTCTGCGGGGAGAGGCTGTGATTGCGATTGCCCCGTCCGACCCGGGTGGATATGCTCGGCCACCGGACTTAACAACAATATATAAGGAAGATCCATGACAGCTCTCAATGCCCAGACTGCAGCAATAACAGGCGCTGCCTCTGGCATCGGTCTGGCGCTGGCGGAACTACTCGCACAGAAGGGCTTCAGTCTCGCCTTGGCTGACATCAACGCGGACGCTCTGGACCAACTGGCTGACAAGCTTCGCAGCGGCGGATGCAGCGTGAGCGTGCACCCGCTGGATGTCGCTGATCGCCAAGCGGTCGAGCAATTTGCCGGCGACGCCGCCGCGTTTCACGGACGGATAGATATGCTGTTCAACAATGCAGGCGTTGCCCTGTCAGAAACCGTCGAGCAGGTCAGTTACGATGACTTCGAATGGATCATGGGGATCAACTTCTGGGGCGTGGTCTACGGCACCAAAGCATTCCTTCCCATCATGCGGCGCCAGAACGGTGGACATATCGTCAATATCTCCAGCATCTTCGGCATCATAGGCGTCCCCACCCAAAGCGCTTACAACGCCAGCAAATTTGCCGTAAAGGGATTCACGGAAGCACTACGCCAGGAACTGGCAAGCTCGCCAATCAAGGTCAGCTGCGTGCATCCAGGCGGCATCAAAACCAATATCGCCCGCAACGCACGCTTCTACACCGACATGAACGGCGGCAAAGATATGCAACAAGCTATTTCGGGCTTTGACAAGCTGGCAAGGACCGATGCTGCAACCGCTGCCAAGGTGATAATGGAAGGCGTTGAGGGCAATCGCAAGCGTATTATGATCGGCTCGGACGCGAAATTTCTTGATCTTATCCAGAGGCTGATGCCCGCCAGCTACGAACGTATTCTGGCCAGGCTCACCAAGAGCAGTTGAGCGTGCTATCGCAACCCGTATACTGGTTGAAGCAAGCACTCAGCCCAGAGGAGTCATTATGAAGATCGATATCGGCATTACCGAACAGGACAGAGAAAAAATCGCAGAAGGTCTTTCACACTTGCTGGCAGACACCTACACGCTCTACCTAAAGACTCATAATTTTCACTGGAACGTCAAAGGTCCGATGTTCCAGACGCTGCATCTGATGTTCGAAACGCACTATAACGAACTGGCCCTGGCCGTCGACGATATAGCGGAACGCATCAGGACACTTGGCTTCCCCGCGCCGGGAACCTACAAGCAGTTTGTTCAGCTCAGCTCCATCAAGGAGGAAGAAGGTGTACCAGAAGCCAAGGAAATGATCCGTCTGCTGGTAGGTGGGCATGAGGCGTGCGTGCGGACTGCACGAAGCATTTTCCCCATATGTGAGAGTACCCATGACGAGCCTACCGCTGATCTCCTGACCCAGCGCATGCAGTTTCATGAGAAAACCGCCTGGATGCTGCGTAGCCTGCTGGAGAGCTGATCGCCTGCTGGAAGCGGGACCCGCCCCGCTTCCAACTGATCCAGCGACCTTTGTTCATTTTGTGACAGCGTGCGTTTCAGGTTAGAGTGCGCACCCGGCTTGGCATGGCAGTTTGCCGGTTATTTCAATGTCACAGAGCTAAGGATGAATATCTTGAACAGTTTTCGCTATCTACACCTTCTCACCGGCCTGGTTGCAGTAGTCGCAGGCCTGCTTTTCAGCATCCCCTTTTTTACCCTCACAAACCCTTTGAATCTGACTGGATTGACCTGCCTGTTGTTAGGCCTGATCAACCTTCAACAATTTAATCAGCCCACCAGAGCATTCAGCCCCGCCAAGGGCGCAGTGTATATCATTGCCTCCATTACGCTGCTGGTCGCCACCACAGTTCAGGTCGTAACCCTGCTTGCGCTTCCTGCATTCGGTGTGTTTACCGCACACACCGTCGGTCTCGCGATCGCCAGCGTGTGTCTGATGACAGTACTGGTCCTGGTAGATCAACTCTCTGGAAAAGTTTCGCACCCGGCCCGCTCAACCGCTCATACCGATGACATCGATTATGACGACAATGAAGAGCGCGAAGCCGGCACCGTGAAATGGTTTAACACCAGCAAAGGCTTTGGCTTCATTTCCCGGGACCAGGGCGAAGATGTGTTCGTACACTTTCGCGCGATAAGAGGCGATGGCCACCGGGTTCTGGAGGAAGGCCAACGAGTGGAATTCGTTGTTGCCCGCCGCGAGAAAGGACTTCAGGCAGAAGACGTCTCCATCCTGGACTGACTCCTGATCTTTCCCTCAATGTTAATAGTGCGGTGGCGGCTGATCATCGGCCGCCTCGCCAGGCATTGAGGCCGCCAGATCAGCCTGACGCGTCGCCAATAATTGCAGAGCCCTGCGCAAACGTTCCAACTCCAGCTCCTGACGCCCCACCGCTTCATTCAGTGCCTGAATAGTGTCGTCCTGAAAAGCCAACCTGGCTTCCAACTCATTCACGCGCCCTTCCAGATCATTACCCATTGCTAAATTTCCCGTCGACCAGATGTGCTGTCAGAGCCTCTCTCATGACAGCTATTCGCTCCACTCGGTCATTTTCGGAATAAGGCACTGCCGGTGCTTTTCCCCATACCGGCGCTGGCCAGGCAGGATCGCTGGGGTAGCGTGCTATGTGGTGGACATGCAACTGACTCACCATATTACCCAGCGCAGCAATGTTCAGTTTCTGCGTCGCGAAGACCGTTGTCATGACCTGAGCGAGAAGACAGGATTCCTTCAACAACTGAACCCGGTCGACTTCATCGAGTTGAAAGATCTCCGTCATGCCCGGACGCCGTGGTACCAGGACAAACCACGGATACTGCTTGTCATTTATCAGCAAAAGGCGACTGAGCCGGAAGTCTCCAACCAGAATCCCATCCTTCGCTAATTGAGGGTGCAGCTCGAACATATATTTCCCTGCTCATAAATGCCTCAAATTGAGACAGATCATCTATCATGTTTAAAATGACTTTATGCTACGGTGCAAAGGTTGGACCAACCGCGAGCCATCAAGATGCGACAAAATGTGAAGATTATGCGACAAAGAGCTGTTTTTAAAGGTCTTAATTTCGCATAAAGTCATTTATTGATTTAATGTAACGCGATAATAACAACGAAGAAAACGGTTCAACGACGAGCCTCAAGCTTTTTTAATGAAGGAGTACACAATGAAAAATGCTGTCAAATGGAGTTCCGTAGCTCTGGCCGTAGCCCTTGGCAATGGCTTGATCGCTTCTCAAGCCTTGGCTCAGACGACCGAGCGTGCTGAAGGCATCGTTGAGGGGGCAACCGCTACCCTAAGCAACCGTACCATGTATTTTAGCCGTGACTTCCGAAGCCCCGGTGACCGTCAAAGTAAGCGCGAAGAAGCCGCCACCGGCTTCGTTCTGGATTTCGCATCCGGTTTCAGCGAAGGTCCCATTGGCCTGGGCTTTGACGTAACCGCAATGAGCGGTATCAAGCTGGACAGCAGCCCTGACCGTGCTAACACCGGCATCCTGCCCGTCGACGAAGATGGAAGTGCGCCAAATGAGTATTCAGAAATTCGCGGGGCAGTGAAAGCGAACATTTTGACCGACACCACTCTGCGTTATGGCGTGCATTTTCCTGAGAATCCGGTCATCGCTTACGATGACGCCCGTCTGCTGCCTAGCCATTATTCCGGTTACAGCGTAACCAACGAGTCTATTGAAGGATTGTTCGTCGAAGCGGGCCGCATGAACTCTCGCGGTGATATGGCTAGCTCATCTCAGGGCGACGACGAAGGCGTTTTCCGCTTTTCCGAGGAGAACGATAAGGTTATCTATCTGGGCGGTACGTACACGCTCAACGATGCCCTAGCAGCCACGTTGTATACCTCCAAAGCCGATGAGCTCTGGAAACGTCATTTTGCGGGTCTGTCTCATACAGCTGCGCTCAGCGATGTCTTCAGTCTCACTACCGAGTTGGCGCACTATCAAACATCTGACGAAGATGGTGGTGTTAACTACGACAATAAGGCCTCCTCCCTCGGACTTACCCTTGGCGCAGGCAACCATGGCTTCACGCTGGCTTACCAGCACATGGGTGGCGACACTGGATATTTGTACGAAGACGGTGCGATCTTTCTGGCCAACTCTGTCCAATATGCAGATTTTAACGCCAAGGATGAGCGGTCTTATCAGGCTCGTTATGACTATGATTTCGCAGGCTTAGGCCTTCCCGGATTGACGTTCATGACGCGCTATATTACCAGTGACAATATTGATGCCGCGCACGAAGGCTTGGCCGACGAAAGCCGCGACGGCCGCTGGGAACGCGACACTAATATTAGCTACACTGTACAAAACGGTAGCCTGGAAGGTGTCAACGTATTGTGGCGTAATGCAACAGTTCGCCAAGATGAAGCGTTTGACGGCGACATTGACGAAAACCGCCTGATCGTTTCTTACAGCTGGGATCTGCTCTAATCTCTCAGTAGTACGACGTCACAAGAAACCCGGCCTTGCGCCGGGTTTTTTGTTGCCCATACTTTGATCGCTTCTCCCTCCGAGCACCCTGTACGCCTTGAGTAGACAACCGTACAATGTGGCCAAATCTGACTCTGATCTCAGGACTTCCCTCCCCCATGCGTACCAGCCAATATCTGATTTCCACCCTCAAGGAAACACCTGCAGACGCCACCGTCATCAGCCACCAACTGATGTTGCGGGCCGGCATGATTCGCAAGATAGCCTCAGGTCTTTACACCTGGCTGCCGATGGGCCTGCGGGTTTTGCGCAAGGTGGAACAGGTGGTTCGTGACGAAATGGACAATGCCGGCGCACTGGAAGTATTGATGCCTGCTATCCAGCCTGCGGAGCTATGGCAGGAATCCGGTCGCTGGGAGCAATACGGCCCCGAGCTACTGCGCCTGAAGGACAGGCATGACCGCGAATTCTGTGTCGGCCCGACGCACGAAGAGATCATCACTGAGCTGGCGCGCAATGAAATCACCAGTTACAAGCAACTGCCGCTGAATCTTTATCAGATACAGACCAAATTCCGCGATGAAATACGCCCCCGTTTCGGCCTGATGCGTGCACGCGAGTTCACCATGAAAGACGCCTATTCCTTCCACGTCGATCAGGCGTCCTTACAACAGACCTACGACGTAATGTATCAGGCGTATTGCAACGTGTTCAGTCGTCTCGGGCTGGATTTCCGCCCTGTGGTAGCCGACAACGGCTCAATTGGTGGCGAAGGGTCCCACGAGTTTCACGTATTGGCCGAGTCCGGCGAAGACGCAATCGTATTCTCGGACACCGGTTCGTACGCAGCGAACATGGAAAAAGCGACGGCGTTGCTGCCTGCCGGTGACCGTCCAGGCGCAACCGCCAGCAAGCAACTGGTCGATACGCCGGAGCAGTTCACCATCGAGGCCGTCAGCCAGTTTCTGCAGTTACCGGCGCAGCAAACAGTCAAGACCTTGATAGTGCTGGGCCAGGCCGAAGAAGGCAAAGCCCAGCCACTGATAGCCCTGATTCTGCGCGGTGATCACGAACTGAACCCCATCAAGGCTGAAAACCATCCGGCAGTGCACGCACCGCTTACCTTTGCCACTGAACAGCAGATTCAGCAGTCCATTGGATGCAAACCAGGCTCAATCGGTCCGATAGGACTGGATATGAAGATCATTGCCGATCACAGCGCTGCCTGGCTTGCGGATTTCGTCTGCGGTGCCAACCAGGACGGCAAGCACTACAGCGGCGTGAACTGGGATCGCGACGCCAGGCATGACGAAGTGGCCGACCTTCGCAACGTAGTCGAAGGGGACCCTAGCCCTGATGGTGAAGGCACACTGGTTATCAAACGTGGCATTGAGGTGGGTCATATTTTTCAACTGGGGCGTAAGTACAGCGAGGCCATGAACTGCAACGTGTTGAACGATCAGGGCAAATCTACCACCCTGACCATGGGCTGCTACGGCATCGGAGTATCCCGTGTAGTGGCCTCGGCAATCGAACAGAACTACGACGACCGGGGCATTCTATGGCCCGATGCGCTCGCTCCGTTCCAGGTGGTCTTGGTGCCGATGAAAATGGAAGGATCGGAGCCGGTACGACAGGCCACCGAAGAGCTCTATCAGGGCTTGCGTAAGGCTGGTATCGACGTATTGATGGACGACCGTGACAAAAAGGTCAGTCCCGGCGTCAAATTTGCCGATATGGATCTGATTGGTATTCCTCACCGGGTAGTCATCAGTGACCGCGGTTTGGCCGAAGGCACCCTGGAATACAAATATCGTCGCGAGCAAGAAGCACGCAACATGCCGGCCGCAGAAATGCTCTCGTTTTTGATTGAACGAATTATCAACGTGTGAGGCGTGAACCATCCATGCGTCAATTGTCTTCCCCCTGGTTACTGTGGATAGCGGCTAGTCTTGTGCTCTCGGCCTGTGGCACCCAGCCGCCGACCGACGGGCCGTATATCCGCACCGAGCGTCAACTGGTTAGCCATGGGATTCATATGAATGCAGGGGATTCTGTGGTTTTGAACCTGCCTCAGCGCACTATTCGCTTCACTGAGCAATCGTTGTATTCAGTCAGCGAGTACGATCGTCAGGACGTTTTATTGAACCAGCGGGAAAGCTTTCACAGTATCCCCTGGGCAACCAAACCAGTGGAAGTGATCGCCGGCCAGTCCCATACCGTTTTGCACACCGATGCCGATGGCATGCTGCGGTTGAATTTGCTCGACGACGAATTCATCGGGCTCGATTATGAAAATCTTCGCGTCATTCAGTTAGTTGCCCATGCCGAGCCTGCTTCGCGCAGCGAGGTCAATTTGCTCATCAGCCGGGAGCTGCGGCCCAAGCTCCATGAAGCCATCGCCCTGATATACGACGACCTGGAAGATGACAACGTGGACCAATGGGCCTACCGGGTCCAGCGACTGGCGGAGCTTGGTTTGGCTGAAGAGTCGAACCAACTGGAAAACATGCTGATCTTGCTGACCACCGCGGATCCGGAACTGCAGGGTGACTTCGTGCAGGCCCTCGGCCCGGAAAAAGAGCGCTGAAGGTGATGCGCCACGCAGGGATTGCGTCAGCGTTCTGCATAGTCTGGGCAAGCTTTTCCTTCGCCAGCACATCATCAGAGATTCCGGTCGATCTTGAGCTGAAAGCCCAGCTATTACAGGCGGTTTCCGAAGCGGACAGCTTCAAGGATCGTTTCGACGCCGAGGTCTGGCTGATGGATATGTCCACGCGCATGCGCCGGTACATACCCGATGAACGCCAGCGTCTGTATTTTCTGAGGCAGGTACATAGCCACGCGACCCGCGCGGGACTCAAGCCTGATCTGGTGCTGGCTGTCATCCACGTCGAAAGTCTGTTTGATCGCTACGCCTTATCCAGTGTAGGGGCCCAGGGCGCAATGCAGGTCATGCCGTTCTGGAAACACGAACTGGGCCGACCGGAGGACAATCTGATCGACCTTTCAACCAATCTGCGGTACGGATGCACTATTCTGAAATTCTATCTGGACAAGGAAAAGGGCGACATCCGTCGGGCGCTGGGGCGTTATAACGGCAGCCTGGGAAGCCACAAGTATCCGGATAAAGTACAGGAATACTGGTATCGCTACTGGTACGTAAAAGACTGATCAAAGCTGAACGAAGCCCGCAATGTCCTGCCAGGCGCAGGAGCTGAATGCCACCGAATCAACACGCGCCTGGGTGGGTCCTGTGCTCAACCAGGCAGCCATGGCTTCAACGGCGGCTTCATCGCCACAAATCAATACATCAACCGCGCCGTCATCAGTATTGCGGACCCATCCATCAACGCCCAGCTTCACCGCCCGACGCACCGTAGCCTGCCGAAACCCTACGCCTTGAACCTTGCCTTTTACCACGCCTTGCAGACTGATCTTGCTCATCGACATTTCCTCATTCGTCAACTGTCACAGCCAGCAGGGCCGCCTTGTCCTGCGGCCCCTGCAATGTATGGACGATCGCGCCCTCTCCACTGAGCACATAGGTGGTGGGCAGGACCTGTGGTAGCGGCAGATTCATCGCCGCAGCAAAATCATGACCCATGACAGGAAACCGGATTTCCATGCTGTCGCTCATGTCCTGCAGCGCTTGTCCTGTCACCCCATCGAAGTTGATGCCCAGCACCGCAATGTCCGGATACTGTTCTGCCAGTGCGTTCAGTTCTGGCAGCTCTTCCCGACAGGGGCCGCACCAGTCCGCCCAGTAGTTAACCACCAACCAGCGACCTGCGAGCTCTTCCCGATCAACACTGTTTCCCTGATGATCCGTCCACTGCTCGCCACCGCAGGCGCTGATACCCAGCGCCAGGACCCACAGCGACAACGCGGTTTTAAAACGTGTCATTACTACCTCTGAGTTGACTCAAGATGTTTACTTTCAGTTGATTTACCCTCAACGCTCAGCCAGCTTTTGACGCTGCCACCCATGATGTCGCCACGCCTGGTCTCCAGCTCACTCAGTGCGGCCAGAAAAGGTGGGTACCAGGAATGCTCTCCGTCGAGACGCCTGGGCAAGTGCTGCGTACCCGGCAGCGCTTCGGGGATGCGGGAAAGCAAGTCGACCAGTTCGATCTGATCCAGATCCTGGCTGAGAACAAACCCACCCTGCTGCGCGCGGGTAATGATCTCCTCAGTCTGAAGCCAGTCCGTCATCTCCAGCCAAAGGTCTTCGTGAACAATCCATCCCGCCGCATTGACCCGCGCAAGATCGACCGTTTTTCCCTTACTCTGCGCTTGCAGAAACACCCGTAATAACCCCAGGAGATTGATCAACCTTGGATATACAGGGCGCCTCCAGGCACTGCTGTTGCCCAGGTTAGCGACCAGTTCAGCACCAAACAGAATGATCAGCCAGCTGATGAATATCCACAGCAGAAACAACGGAAAGGCTGCAAAAGCGCCGTAAATAAGCTGATATCCTGGAAACAGCGCGAGGTACACACCGAATCCAGCCTTGGCTCCCTCGAACAATAAGGCGACCAGCACCCCGCCGGCCAGACCGTGCTTGAACGGCACCCTGGTGTTTGGCACCGCCACAAAAGTGAGGGTAAAAGCAGCCATGCTCAGCAACAACGGAACCCAGCCGAACATCCACCTGCCCGCCTCGGCGAACGTCGCATCGTCGCTGAGAAAGCTCATCGAAGCGATATAGGTGCTGACAGCAAAGCCCATGCCCAGCAGCAGAGGACCAAGACTGAGCACGGCCCAGTAGAGTAGAAAACTGGAGACACCATGACGCGGACGGCGAATTCGCCATATATCGTTAAAGGATTTTTCAATTTTCAATAACATGATGAATGCGGTGACCATCAGCGCTAACACACCGATTCCTGTCAATTGCCTGGCCTGATCAGAAAAATCACGCAGGTAGTCACGCAGGGTTGCGCCGGTTGCCGGAACAAAGTTGTGGAAGATGAAATCCTCGATCTGCACGCTGACGTCTGCAAAGGCGGGGATGGCCGCCAGCATTGCATAGGTCACGGTCATTACCGGAACCACTGCAAACAGGGTGGTGTAGGTCAGCGCTGCGGCGCTTTCGAGGCAGTTGTCCGCAAGGAATCTTTTCAAAAGATAACGACAAAAGTGCAGCGATCGGGCTAGTCGCGGCGGCATCAAGGCTCCCTGACAGTCTAGGGTAATAGGGTTAGAATAGCCGGCATACTTGCCAGAAGCCACCAAGGTCTCTGGTGACAGCTTACAGGATGGAGAATGCAATGCCTGCCGTACGCATCTATCACAATCCCCGCTGCTCGAAATCACGTGAGGCCCTGGCTCTGCTTGAACAGCAGGGCGTCGAACTGGTGGTCGTTCTCTATCTGGAAGAACAACCGGACAACGCCACTATCAGCGAGCTCTTGCTGATGCTTGGAATCAGCGCGCGCGACCTTATGCGTAAAGGCGAGGCGCCGTATCGTGAACTCGACCTCGGCAACTCCGACCTCAGCGAGGCGCAACTGGTGCAAGCCATGGCAGATTATCCAAAGCTCATCGAAAGACCGATAGTGATAAAGGATGGCAAAGCCATCATCGCCAGGCCGCCAGAAAGGGTACTGGAGCTTTTCGCGTGAGCGCTCCCTATATTCTGGTGCTTTACTACAGCCGCCACGGGGCTACTGCCGAGATGGCCCGCCTGATCGCCGAAGGTGTTGAGGCGGGCGGCCTGGAAGCTCGCCTACGAACTGTCCCAGGCGTGTCTCCGGACCACCGCGCCAGCAGCCCCGAGATACCAGAAAACGGAGCGATCTATTGCACCGAAGAGGACCTTCGACAGTGTGCGGGCCTGGCTTTGGGAAGCCCTACCCGATTCGGAAACATGGCGGCGCCCCTTAAATATTTCATCGACGGGACCAGCAGCCTGTGGCTCACCGGCGCGCTTGCAGGCAAGCCTGCGGCTGTATTTACCTCAACAGCCAGCCTGCACGGCGGCCAGGAAAGCACGCTGCTCTCCATGCAGTTACCACTGCTGCATCACGGCATGCTGTTGGTTGGGCTGCCCTATACCGAGCCGGCCCTGACGGAAACCCAGGGTGGAGGTACTCCCTATGGTGCCAGCCACCATGCCGGGACCGACGGAGCACGCATCCTGGACCGTCATGAATCAGCACTTTGCAAAGCACTTGGCAAACGGGTTGCCACCACCGCCCGGCAACTGATGGCCGGAGCCAACCATGCCAAAAGCTGACAAACCGTTGCCCGGCCTGGACTACCTGCTGCCGCGGATTCGTTTCAGCCGGATACTGGCCTGCGCCAGCTATGCCGCGCTGCTGATTACACTATTGATTTACAACGCATTTTTTGCAGAACTGCATGGGGCAAACCCGATCATCATCATCGGTGTACAGGTAGTTCCGCTGCTGATTTTCCTGCCTGGAATAGTGACGGGAAATCCCAGGGTCCATGCGTTCCTGGCTTTCGCTATCAATCTGTACTTTATCCACGGCGTGCTGGTTTGCTTCCAGCCCGGCCGCGAAGGGTACGGTGCCTTGTTGGTCGCGTTCAGTCTGTTGTATTTCCTCGCCGCGTTGGGATTTGTGCGCTGGAGCTTCCAGGCTCAGCGAGTCAGAGCAGGAGAAATCTAGAGAAGCGTAGCCGGCGGAAATTTACCAGCCCATCACCCGCTTTACGAACGGAATGGTGAGGCGATGCTGCGCCTGCAGTGAGGCTTGATCCAAATGATCTAGTGCAGCAAAGAGCTCTGCCATGCCGCGACTACCGCGGCTGAGTATATATCGGGCGACTTCATCGGGGAGCTGCAGGCCACGCAGCTCGGCACGCAGTTTCAGCATCTCCTGCTTGCCATGGTCATCAAGCATCTGCAGCTGATACACCACGCCCCAGCTCAGCCGCGATGCCAGATCGGCCAGCGTGAATTCGAGCGCCCTGGGCGGCGCAGACGCAGCGAGCAGCAGTCTACCGTCTTGCTCCCGCAGGCGATTATAAAGGTGGAACAGGGCCTCTTCCCATTCGGGATCGCCAGCCAGGGCGTCAAGCTGATCAAGGCATAGCAGGTCAAACGCTTCCATTCCTTCAAGTATCGCCGGACCGTGACTTTTCACCTCGCGCAGTGGCAGATACATCGCCAGACCATCCCGTTCCGACATCCTGTGACAGGCGGCCTGTAGCAGGTGTGACCGTCCACTACCCTGAGCCCCCCACAGATAAATATAAGGCTCTGGCACAGCGGATCCGGGACTGGCAAGCGCCTCGACCGCACCGACAACAGCAGCGTTGGGGCCTGCAAAATAACTGGTGAACGTTGCCTCGTCCCGAAGCTTCACACCGAGGGGCAGTTGCACGGGTTGGCCCAGGGACATCACTCTTTGCCGTTCTCATCCGGCTCGAGCAGAATATGCTCCGATTCGGATTTCTCATAGGCCGGTGATGTCTTGTAGTGATGGTTCATGTAACGCAGCAAAACCATGATCACGGCCGCCACCGGCAATGCCAGCAGGATCCCGACGAAGCCAAATAGCTGCCCACCGGCCATTACCGCGAAAATCACTGCTACGGGATGAAGCCCGATTTTATCGCCCACCAACCATGGCGTCAGAACAGTGCCTTCCAGCATCTGTACGATACTGAATACAGCCACCACCGCCGCTGGATGAATCAGATCGCCAAACTGGAACGCTGCGACCAGAACCGCGGGGATAATGCCCACCGCGAAGCCAAGGTAAGGCACTAGGCTCGCCAAGCCGGCCAGCATGCCGATCAGCAAGGCTAGATCAACGCCAACCAGCCAGAGGCCGAAAGAATAAAGAATGCCCAGCGCCAGCATCACCAGTAGCTGGCCGCGGATAAAGGCGCCCAAGACCTCATCGCAATCGCCGAGTAATTTGACCACCAGCGGCTCGTGATCCCTTGGGATGAGTCCACGGGCTCGCTCGACGATCGTGTCCCAGTCCCTCAGCAGATAAAAGCCCACGACAGGGATCAGTACCAGATTAACCAGCCCTGTGATCAATGCCATGGTGGAACGCGTAGCCTGTGCCAGCACAGCGCCCACCACGCCGCTGCTGTCACCTATGTTTTCCCTGATCCTTTCCCCAACGGTAGCTAATTGAAATTCGCTAACCGAAATACCTGTACGGACCTCGACCCAGGGCAAGGCAGTTTGATTGACCCAGTCAATCATCGCCGGTATCTGGTCGCGCAAAGCCGAAATCTGGTTGGTCAGCATAGGCACCAATATCACTACTGCCAGAGTCAGCAGACCGGTTGCCGCCGCGAAAACCACCAGTACGCCGACCACCCGAGACATGCCCATCCGCTCGAGCCGGTCGACTAGCGGGTCACCTAAATAGGCAAGCAGCATCCCAACCAGAAAGGGCGAAAGGATCGGGCTGAGGAGATAGATCATCACCACAAAGGCCAGCAGCCCGGCAGCCCAGTACCATCGATAATCAGAGGTCATGCACCGTTCCTTGCGAGTGGTCTGCGGCAGTTATCGCCACCGGTAGTACAACGTGCCGGGATCTGGTTCAACCGCAACGGGTATCACTTGCGGCGCTGTTGGTGCTTCGCTGATTGGATCAGCAGCCATATTGCCAGCATCAGCCTCGTGCGGAGCGGACGGCTGGTCGGGAACAGGTAATAACACTGGCGCCTGCTCGGCGACAGTCATTTCTGGAGCGGACGTCCGAACAAGACGACGGTCGAGCTTCAACATGCGCTCAAGCTGAGCTTCATCGCCCGGAAAGTTCAGGCGTACCGTGACTCTGTCGGCGTCCACAGCCAGAACCTGCGGAACGCTCTGGCTGCCCAGTTGTTGCAGCATGCGCTGAAGCAGTGCGTAATCTTCGGCGCTATTCACATCCTGCACAATGAGTTTGTAGCTGGAAAGCTGGTCGTTTGAGACCGCCGGGACGGCATACTGCCCGAAGACCGCAGCGGCCACAGCGCGCATCAGCGCATCAACGGCAGCAGCAGGCTCGGACTCGGCGATACGCCCTGAATACTCTTCATCGTTTAGCCAGAATGTCCAGGTTATCTGCGCCTGTTCCCCTTGCGAAGCAAGAACCACCGCCAAGGTGCCTTCGGCGCTGTATCGTTCACTGGCCTGCAGCAGGCTTGCCCGGTCCTGCTCGCGAATTTCCGCCTCGCTTATCCGGCTACGGTCCTCAAGATCACCCAGCGGAAACGACAACGCGACTGCCCGGTGGGCGGCGGCGGCCCGCAGCAACTCCGCGTTCGCTCCACCCTGGTTAAGCAACTCATCACCCAACATCTGGGGCTCTACTGCCCATACCAGCACCCCGGGACGATTACGACCCAGCATGGAAAGCTGGGCACTAGCCATCAGCTCGCGCAGGGCCGAGGGCTCGAACTGAACGTCGACAACACCATCCTCACCGCCAATTCGGCGCATCAGGCTACGCGGGTCTTTCAACGCTTCCGCCAAGGGTCCCTTGGTGAAATCCACCTCTTCTCCAGCGATGCGCTTGAACATTACCTGGGTCGCCTTGCGCAAGGTCTCGTCGCGAGGCTCGTCCTCAAGCTGCGGCTGCTCGACTCGGTACAGGCTTTCAAGCACCGCGGCTGAAAGCTGCAGGGGAGCCACTACCAATACGCAAAGGCAGAAAAACACGACAGGACGCAAAGAGAACATGGGCAATTCCGCTCGGATTGTACTGGTTCACCCTTCACAGGTGTTCACAGCAACAGTCATAAAGCGCATACATTAAACAAGCGCCGGAGCGGCGGCAACCAAGCGATGAGATTCAGTCAATCGCCAGGCGGCTCGAGCATGGTCGTCAGGCAGTGAAATTGGTACACTAGCGCGCAATTCCGTGGCAGCCATGAGCGCAGCCTGACCGCCCCTTTCGACCATCGAGACCCCACGCATGAGCAGCCAGAACCCGACCAAACCCTCCATCAGCTACAAGGACGCCGGAGTCGACATCGACGCAGGCAACGCTCTGGTTGACCGCATAAAGCACGTCGCAAAAAAGACGGCCCGGCCAGAAGTCATGGGCGGCCTTGGCGGATTCGGCGCCCTTTGCGAGATCCCTGCCGGCTATAAACAGCCGGTACTGGTATCGGGTACAGATGGCGTAGGCACCAAATTGCGCGTTGCCATGGATCTGGGCAGACATGACAGCATCGGCATCGATCTGGTTGCCATGTGCGTGAACGATCTGATCGTCTGCGGCGCAGAACCGTTGTTTTTCCTGGATTATTACGCCACCGGCAAGCTCAACATTGATGTGGCCGCCCAGGTCGTCACGGGGATTGGAGCAGGCTGCGAGCTGGCGGGTTGTGCGCTGGTCGGCGGCGAGACGGCTGAGATGCCCGGCATGTATGAGGGCGACGACTACGATCTGGCCGGCTTCTGTGTGGGCGTGGTTGAAAAGGCCGAAATTATCGATGGTAGCCGGGTCCAGGCTGGCGACGTGCTTCTAGCGCTGCCCTCCTCCGGCCCACACTCCAATGGTTACTCCCTGATCCGCAAGATCATCGAGGTATCTGGCGCAGACATCAACTCCGTCGTACTGGATGAAAAACCCCTCAGCGACCTGCTGATGGCACCCACCCGTATCTATGTCAAAGCCCTGTTGCAACTGATCAAACAGACCGGGGCGGTCAAGGCAATGGCGCACATCACTGGCGGCGGATTGCTGGAAAACATTCCACGCGTGCTGCCGCCGGGAGCATGCGCCAGCATCGACCTGTCAAGCTGGAAGCGCCCCGCGGTATTCGATTGGCTGCAGCAGCAGGGTAATGTGGACGAGATCGAAATGCACCGGGTGCTCAATTGTGGTGTTGGCATGATTATCTGCGTGGGTGAGGATCAGGTCGACGAAGCGCTCAAGGTACTCAAGCAGGCCGGCGAAGCACCCTGGGTCATTGGCCGGATCGACACGGGAATTGAGGGCAATGAACCGGTAGTTCTGCACAACGGACACTGACATCGTGGCCTGTCGCATTGTGGTATTGATCTCGGGGTCGGGCAGCAATCTGCAGGCCCTGATTGACCACCTGGACCCCGCCCACGGTCAAATCGTGCTGGTGGTATCGAACCGGGCAGATGCCTACGGCCTGCAACGGGCGGCGAAGGCTGGCATCGAGACGCAGGTTCTTGACCACAACATTTACGCAAGCCGGGAGGCTTTCGATCAGGCCATGATGGCCAGGCTGGACAGCTACTCCCCCGACCTGCTGATTCTCGCCGGGTTCATGCGAATTCTTACACCCGCCTTCGTCAATCATTACCATGGTCGATTGTTGAACATCCATCCATCTTTGTTGCCGAAGTACAAGGGCTTGAATACCCACCAGCGTGCATTGAATGCAGGCGAGGCCGAACATGGAGCAACTGTCCATTTCGTCACCGAAGAGCTCGACGGCGGTCCGCTGATTGTCCAGGCTCCTGTTCCGATTGTCTCGGGGGATACCAGTGCGACCTTGGCGGCAAGGGTGCAGCAATCAGAACATCTGCTGTATCCTCAAGCCATGAACTGGTTCGCCAGTGGTCGGCTGAGACTGATAGATAACCGTGCCTGTCTGGACGGCAAGCCTGTTGGTCCCGTTGGTACCAGACTTGAAAACATGGAGACTGATATGCGAGGAATGACAGATGTCTGAAAGATTATCGCGCGCTTTCGGTTGTCGTCCGGCCCGATGGCTGGTTGCACTTACCCTGGCAGTTACCAGCACTATTGCTGGAGCCAAGGATCTCGTTCCCTTTACTGCAAGCTATGCAGCGGACATGCGCAAGGTTCCGGTCAATGGCGAAGCTACCCATAGCTTGCAGCCCAACGCAGACGGTACCTGGGCATTGAGTTTCAACGCCGGGATGTTCGTTGCTCGTTTGACAGAAGAAAGTACCTTGCGACTCTACGAAGACACGGTGCAGCCGCTTGAATACAAATATGAGCGTCGCGGTCTTGGGCGCAGCAGAGAAGCGACACTGGATTTCGACTGGGCCGCAAATGCAGTAACCGGTGAATACAAAGGCGAGCAGTTCACGCTGGACACAGAGCCTGGCTTGCTGGACAAGACCACCTACCAGCTAGCCCTGCAGCGAGACCTGATGGCCGGCAAGACCGACATGCATTACCGCGTAGTAGATGGCGATGATATTGAAGATTATTATTTCCGCGTGACGGGGGAGGATCGGGTGACCACCCGGGTTGGACAGTTTAACGCGGTTGAGGTCGAGCGCGTCCGTGAGGCGGGCTCCAAACGCCAGACTACTTTATGGTTCGCCAAAGACTGGCAGTATTTGCTGGTGCGCCTGAAGCAGATTGAAACAGATGGCCAGCAGTACCAGATCATGCTCAAGGAAGCCACGCTAGATGGCGAGGCGGTGACCGGTCTGCCGGTTGATACAGACTGACCTGAAAAGGGGATCAAAAAAACCGCGCCAGTTCAGGACTGACGCGGTTTTTTAATCACTGCAAAACGTTCAGCCCTTGGTGAAGCGTTCACCCGCTTCAGCGCGTTTGGCCAAACCCGCTGCGGGCTTCCAGAACTCACCCTTGCTGGCTTCAAGCTCGCGAATCTGCTCAAGCACCACATCCAGACCCAGGCTATCGGCGTAGGACATCGGGCCGCCACGCTCTTTGGGGAAGCCATAACCGTAAAGGTATACACGATCTATGTCTTCGGCCGATTCGGCAAAGCCTTCATCGAGAATGCGAGCTCCCTCATTCACCAGCGCAAGAATGCAGCGACGAACGATTTCTTCCCCGCCGACATCACGCTGGGTATAGCCGGCTTCTTCTGCCACCTCTCGCGCCAGCATGTCGGTTTCGGGATCATGGATGGCCTGACGGCTGCCAGGCTCATACTTGTAGAAGCCATGGCCATTCTTCTGACCGAAACGCTCCATCTCACACAGCTTGTTGTCCAGCCAGACAATCGGTTCGCCGCGGCCTACGCCGGCAAGCTGACGAGAGCGCCAGCCCAGGTCGACACCGACCACGTCATACATGCGGTAAGGACCCATGGCCATACCGAAGCCCTGCAGCGCCTGGTCAACCTGCCAGGGTGTGGAGCCTTCCAGCACCACCTCGCGGGACTGACGTGAATACTTCTCCAGCATGCGGTTGCCGATAAAGCCGTGACAGTTGCCTGCCAGAACCGCTTCCTTGCCGATCTTGGTGCCTACAGCCAGGCAAGCATCCATTACATCCTGACCGGTTGCCTTGCCACGGACCACTTCGAGCAGCTTCATGATGTGCGCAGGGCTGAAAAAATGCAGACCCAGTACCTGACCAGGACGCTGCGTCGCCGCAGCGATCTCGTCGATATCAAGGTATGAGGTATTGGTTGCCAGGACGGCAGACGCTTTGACCGCCTTGTCCAGCTCAGCAAAGATTTTCTTCTTCAGGTCCATGTTCTCGTAGACAGCTTCTACCACGAGATCCATGTCAGCCAGGTCGGCATAATTCTGGGTAGTGGTAATTCGGCTTACCCGCGCCTGGGCTTCGGCATCGTCAAAACGCTGCTGTGCAACCGAGCGCTTGTAAACGCCGCGGATATCTTCCAGACCTTTTTCAAGCATCTCGCCATTTACGTCCAGCCAGGTTACCGGGTAACCCGCGTTGACGAAGTTCATCACGATCCCGCGGCCCATGGTTCCAGCGCCGATTACACCGACCTGCTTGATACTTTCGAAAGAAGCCATCGCAGTACACCTCCAATAATTAGATAACTAGGGACCAGCATCAGAGCTGTTGTGACCACCCGGTCTGCCCGCTGAGGAGCGATACATTACGCAAAACGCCCGTGGATTTGAAACGAATCCAGATGATGATAGCCATTCACATCATGAATGAATCTTTGACTCAGTCGTCAACGCAGGGGCGTTCCAGATTCTTTACATATCTCGCCGGCCCGCCTGATTAATCAGCTACAATCGCGCCCTTGGCAGGGTTAACCGATTCACATTGCATTAAGTAGTTCAATGTATCGAGTAGGTAGTAGTCGCCTTTTTGCCGCGCTGGGTTTCAGCCTGTTTTTCGCTAGTGTTTGCTTTGCCGCGCCGTCCTCGTTCGAGGCGGCAAAGGTCATGGCGCGACAGCACGTCTATCAGGACCGCAACCAGCAGGGCACCTTTTATTGCGGATGTTCATGGGAATGGGCTGGGCGCTCGGGTGGGCGCGTCAATCTGAAAAGCTGTGGCTATGAGATCCGCGCCCAGGATAATCGTGCCCTGCGCATTGAATGGGAACACATTGTCCCGGCTTCACTTTTCGGTCAGCAGCGCCAATGCTGGCAGCAAGGCGGGCGCGCCAACTGCAAGCGCACCGACCCGCTCTTCAGCGCCATGGAAGCCGACCTGCATAACCTGACGCCGTCCATCGGGGAGGCCAACGCCGACCGCAGCAACTATCGTTTCGGCATGCTGCCTGGCTCGGCTTATCGCCACGGTGCCTGCGATTTCAAGGTGGACTTCAACGACCGCGTGGTCCAGCCTCGGAACAAAATCAGAGGACAGATCGCCCGCACCTATTTCTACATGCATGACCGCTATGACCTGCGTCTGTCCAGCCAGCAACAGAAACTGCTGATGGCGTGGAACAGAGAATTTCCTCCTACACAATGGGAGGAAGAGCGCAACCGGCGCATTGGTCGCCTGATGGGACACCCCAACGACTTCGTAACGGGTGCGAGATCCTGGACGTTGGGGCATCACAACAATGCCGAAGGGGTCCGCTTCTCACGCGCTGCTTTGTCTGCACCAGCAGAGGTAACTGCTCCAATACTCGGCAACAGTCGCAGCAAGATTTATCACTTGCCATCGGTTTGTCCCAGCTATGGCAAGGCAAGCAAAAAAAACGAGGTGGTGTTTGTCAGCGAGGCCGAGGCGTTACGCAAGGGTTACCGCAAGGCCGGAAACTGCCGTTAGGAACAACATGGCGGCTGTCAAACCTGCTGCCCTTGCTCGCCCGGTAAAACCACCCATTCCGGTTCGTCGAACTCGCCCAATAGTCTGATGTCGCAGTTCCTGGCGTGCTTCTCCAGAATCGCCTTGACCATCTCGTTACGCTTGTCATTCTTCGCATCCCTGGCCGCCTTCGACTCCCAACTGGCGATAGCCAGCAGCACATCAGGCTCGCCAATCTTGCGGTGCAGGCGAGTACCCAGCGCGCCAGGTGTTTGCTGAATGACTTCGCTTGCGCGCACCCAGGCTTCGGCATATTCCTCGACCGTATAGCCTGGCTTCACGCGCACCTCGAAAATGAATTTCATCGGTTCTCCATGGGGAATCGTTACGGCGCGCCCCAAGGGGATGCGCCGTTTCTGTCGGCCGCGATGCCATCAGTGGCGCGTTTGGGTTTCGCGGTCGGCGGCAGCCATACCAGTCACCTGTGGCGCCGTGTTGATATCGCTTTGCTTGCTGGCACGGCCACGCATCTTGTCCGGCGACTCGGGAAAGCCGCTGCGGTCGCTGTAGTCATAAACGGTGACCAGATGATCCTCCGTGGCCAGGCCCCGGGCGCAGGCCAGATCCAACGAGGTGACCCCCGCTACAGTGCCGGCAGCCAATAGCGCGTGCACAGGCTTATCGCCAGCCAGTACAGCGCCGCCGAGCACTGCCATATCCATCACATCTCCACCAACCCGACCGAGCATCCACGGCTTGGGATGCTTGGTCACCAGTAATCCGACCCCTGAGGCAATCTCCCTTACGCCACAGAATCGCAGCAATGTTTTGCCGCCCGGTATGCCCAATGTACGCGCCAGTGGCCCCGGCATAAGCAACTCGGCGACGCCCAGCCCAATGCTGAGCCAGCCCAGCCGCTGCGCCATCTTGCGAGCCGCATGATTGCGCCGGTATTCCTGCTTGATTTCTTGATCTGTTGCAGACATGGCTATCTCCTCAGGGCTTGAGCACGACTTTGACGCAACCGTCATGCTTGTCGCGGAAGGTTTTATACATCTCTGGGCCGTCTTCCAGCCCCACGGTATGGGTGATGACAAACGAGGGATCGATCTGCCCTTCCTGAATGCGGGTCAGCAGATCATCGGTCCAGCGGTTGACGTGGGTCTGGCCCATGCGAAAGGTCAAGCCCTTGTTCATGGCCGCGCCGAATGGAATCTTGTCGATCAAGCCCCCGTATACGCCTGGAATAGACAGAACGCCTGCGGGCCGGCAGACGTAAATCATCTCGCGCAGCACATGGGGTCGATCAGTTTCCAGCATCATCGTCTGCTTCACGCGGTCATACATGGAATCGATGGAGCGCGCCGCGTGGGCTTCCATACCGACCGAGTCGATACATTTTTCCGGGCCTTTGCCACGTGTCAGCTCATGCAGGCGATGAACCACGCTTTCCTCATCGAAATTGATGGTGATCGCACCACCCGCGCGAGCCATGGACAGACGCTCGGGTACGTTATCGATACAAACCACCTGCTCGGCGCCCATCAGTATGGCGCTGCGGATAGCGAACTGGCCGACCGGCCCAGCACCCCAGACGGCAACCGTATCGGTAGGTTCAATCTCGCATTGCGCTGCAGCCTGCCAGCCAGTGGGGAAGATGTCGCCGAGGAACAATACCTGTTCGTCGGTCAGACCATTAGGGATGACCACCGGGCCAACGTCTGCGAAGGGTACCCGTACATATTCCGCCTGGCCGCCAGCATAGCCGCCAGTAAGGTGGGTGTAGCCGTAAAGACCCGCGGTAGTATGCCCGAACAGCTTTTCGGCAACTTTCTTGTTGCGATTGCTGCGCTCACACACCGAGTAATTACCCCGACGGCATTGATCGCATTCCCCACAGCAAATAGTAAAAGGCACTACGACCCGGTCGCCCACCTTCAGCTTTTTATTGGCGGAGCCCACTTCCATCACTTCGCCCATGAACTCGTGGCCCACGATGTCACCATGCATCATTCCAGGCATGAAACCGTCGTACAGATGCAGGTCAGAGCCGCAGATGGCGCAGGACGAAACCTTGATGATCGCATCGCGCGGATCTTCTATGGAGGGATCAGGTACGTGATTGTCGCAGCGGATGTCTTTCTTGCCATGCCAGCGAAGGGCTCTCATGAAAATCTCCTGTTCGGGTTTTTATTCGCCGCCGGATAATCTCCTTCGCTTCGCCGCGGGTATTAAGCGGCACGCTTTCCTGCTTCATCGCCATGGGGCTCGGCCCATAGCGTTCTGCGGCGGTTGCGTCACAATTTTTAGTACGCAGGGTCGCGGCAAAGTTGCCAATTAATCGGGCAAACGCTGATTTGGGCCGACGGGCTGTAATCCGCCCGTCGGCCAACAACTAGACCGGCCCGGCTATTGGACGAGCAAGCCGGCTATCACCATCGCCAGCAGAAAACACAGCCCCTTCCAGAAAAGCACCGGGTTGCGGTCCATCAGCGGCGGGCGAGCCTTGTTCAGGAATTGCTGGCTCGGTTGGCGCAATTCAAAGATGAACTCGGATAGCTCGTCATACCGCTTGTGCGGCTGCGGGTGGACAGCTTTTTTCAGCACATCGTCGATCCAGGCAGGAATTTCGCGGTTATCGTGAAGAACAGACTTATAAGCCAGTTTGTTCTGTGCGGCCCTGGTTCTGGCCTTGGCTACCTGAGCCCCGTAGGGCAGCTTGCCGGTGAGCATCTGGTAAGCAATGACGCCCAGCGAGAACAGGTCCGAGCGCGGCGAGCCGCCCTCGCCCAACAAGTATTCAGGAGCCATATATTGCGCGGTGCCCAGCAGATCACTTGGCGCAAAGGGTCTGGTGATTTCCGCCAACCCGGCGACCCGGGTGGAGCCAAAATCGATAATTTTTACCGTGCCGGTGCCGTCGATCATTATGTTTGCCGGACGCAGGTCCTGATGCAGCATTTCGAGCCGGTGAAAGGCGCGTAGCCCCTTGGCGATCTGCTCGACTATTCCCCGCACTGTTTCCAGATCCGGCTTTGGGTGATCAATCATCCACTGGGTCAGGGTCTGGCCATCAATGAACTCGCTGACCGTGTAGAGAAAGTTGCGTTTACGGGTCTGCATGCAGGGCTTCAGCACATGCACGTCGTTTATACGCCGGGCAATCCATTCCTCGGTTAGAAACCGTTCCAGATAAGCCGGGTCCTGTTGCAGATCGATGGAGGGGGTTTTTATGATCACCGGCGTGTCTGAGCCGACCTCGGCCGCGAGATACACATGACTGCGGCTGCTGGCATGCAGCTCGCGGATAATCTGAAAGCCGTCAAAGACCGCCCTCGCTTCCAGAATGGGTGGGCAAGGCAGTTCGGTCAGTTGCTGGTGGATCTCGTTGGCGTCCTGGCTGGGCAGTTCGTCGACCCGAATGATCTGCGCGGTGAGATTGTCGGTACTGCCCTGCCTGAAGGCTTGCTCTGCGATGATCCTCGCCGCCGTATCCAGATCGCTCGCATGGTCCGTGATAGTGGCGACCATGAACTGGCACTCGGCATATTCATAGACGCCATCGGTGGCAAACAGGAAGATATCCCCCGCCTCCACCTGCAGCGCCTGATAGTCGATCTCCAGATGGCAATCAATGCCTAGCGCGCGGCTGAGATAGCTTTGTTCGTGCGATATCCAGAATCGATGATCGTTGGTCAGTTGTTCCAGTTCATCGCCCCGCAGGCGATAGATCCGCGCGTCGCCCACGTGAAATACATGCGCCGTAGTGGACTTGATGACCATGGCGCTGAAGGTACACACATAGCCCTTGTCCTTCTCATAGCGGTACTGACTCTGCCGCGTCTGGGAATACAGCCAGGAGTTGGTCGCCATCAGCACCCGCTGGGCCGACTTTTTCACAGACCAGGCGTCCGACGTGCAAAAGTAATCGGCAAGAAAACCCGCCACCGCCGCTTCGCTGGCAATCTGACTCACGTCACTGCTACTGATGCCGTCCGCCAGCGCGATGGCGATGCCCTTGGCGGTCAGTTGCGGCTCTTCCGGTCTGTAAACGCCGTGAAAATCCTGGTTGACCGCCTTGCGGCCCTTGTCGGAATACTGCCCTACGGACACTTTCAACTGGCTGGACATTATCTACCCCAAACAGCCCCGGCCCATTGGGCCGAGACTTGCTGAGGGGCTTGTTGAGGGAAACTCACAACGCGCGCTTGGGAGCGGTTCTCATGTGGGTGGCATACAACGTCAGCCCGGTCAGCGAGAGTCCGCCTATCAGGTTGCCCAGTACGACCGGTAGTTCGTTCCAGATCAGGTAATCCATCACGGAAAAATTACCGCCCATGATCAGCCCCGAGGGGAACAGGAACATGTTGACCACGGAATGCTCGAAACCCATGGCAAAAAACAGCATGACCGGCATCCACATGGCAATGACCTTCCCGCTCACCGACGTGGAAACCATCGCGCCCACCACACCCAGGGAAACCATCCAGTTACACAGCACACCCCGGATGAAAATCGTCAGCATTCCGCCTGCACCATATTCCTTGTAGCCCAGTGTGCGGCCTTCACCGATATCGCCGATGATCTTGCCAACCGCATCGGGTTCCCTGGTGAAGCCGTAGGTGAAGACGATTGCCATCAACAGAGCCACCGTCAAGGCGCCCAGAAAGTTGCCGGTGAAAACCACACCCCAATGCTTCAGGATGCCGCCCACCGTTACGCCCGGCCGTTTGTCGAACAACGCCAACGGGGTGAGCACGAAGACGCCAGTCAATAGATCGAAACCCATCAGATACAAGATGCAGAATCCGACCGGGAAGAGGATGGCGCCGATAATTGGCGAGCCTGTCTGCACCGTGACCGTCACCGCGAATACCGCGGCAATTGCCAGAATGGCCCCAGCCATGTAGGCACGGATCAATACGTCTCGGGTCGCCATGAAGAGTTTGGATTCTCCCGCGTCCACCATCTTCGTAACGAACTCTGCAGGCACTAGATAAGACATGTTTTTACTCTCTTTCCATGATTCGGTTAAGGATGACGACTATTGGTAGAGACCTGTGCGGCCTGGCTCGTATCGATCAGCCGAGTGGCCCTATTTCCACGACATCGCCATTCAATCGCACCGGCCAGACGCGCAGGCGCTGCTCCGGATATTCCACGCAGCTGCCGTCCTTCAACCGGTAGTGCTGCTTGTAGAGCGGCGATGCGATAACCAGGTCGCCCTTGAGCTGGCCGACGATGCCACGCCCGACTACGTTCGCACCTGACTTGGGATCGCGGTTTTCTACGGCGAAAAGCTGTTCGCCGTCAGGGGTATGCGGCAGGTGAAACAGCGCGACCTGAGCGCCATCGAGCCAGGCAACCACGCCGGAATTGGCCACCAGGTCCTGGCGGCTGCACAGTCGGCTCCAGGCGTTGGAGTTGCGACTTGAGGACAGCGGTGGGGCAGATAACGCGTTTGGCTGACTCATCAGGGGGTCTCCTCGGTAACAGGGATCAGGTGTAGCTCGGACGCGTGCACCGGACGGCGCTGGCCTCGTTCCTTCACGAAATGGATGTCAGGATCGCCCCGCTCGTCATTGACGAAGGTCCGAAAGCGCTTGAGCTTCTCCGGGTCCTGGAGAGCATTGGCCCATTCACATTCGTAGCGATCGACCACTAGCTGCATCTGCGCCTCGAGCTCGGCGGCCAGACCCAGGCTGTCATCGATGACCACTTCCTTGAGGTAATCCAGCCCGCCCTCCAAACTTTCCCTCCACACGGAGGTGCGCTGGAGCTTGTCGGCAGTGCGGATGTAGAACATCAGAAAACGGTCGATGAAGCGTATAAGAGTGGCGTCGTCCAGATCGGTGGCAAAAAGCTCGGCATGGCGCGGACGCATGCCGCCGTTGCCGCTGACGTAGAGATTCCAGCCTTTTTCGGTGGCGATGACGCCAACATCCTTACTTTGCGCTTCGGCGCATTCGCGGGTGCAGCCCGATACGCCGAATTTGATCTTGTGCGGCGCACGCAGCCCCTTGTAGCGATCCTCAAGGCGAATGGCCATGCCCACGCTGTCCTGCACGCCGTAACGACACCAGGTGCTACCTACGCAGGATTTCACCGTGCGCAGCGATTTACCGTAGGCATGCCCGGTTTCGAACCCCGCTTCGATCAACTCGCCCCAGATGTCCGGCAACTGATGCAGCTGCGCACCAAACAGGTCGATTCGCTGACCACCGGTAACCTTGGTGTAGAGATCGTATTTTTTGGCCACGACGCCCAGGGCAATCAGCTTGTCAGGCGTGATCTCGCCGCCTGCGATACGCGGGACCACCGAATAGGTGCCGTTCTTCTGCATATTCGCCATGAAGGTGTCGTTGGTGTCCTGCAGCGGTACCAGTGCGGGGTCGGTGATCGGCTGATTCCAGCACGAGGCGAGTATTGAGCCGACGGCGGGTTTGCATATTTCGCAGCCGGTATGGCCGCGGCCGTGCCTGGCAATAAGCTCGTCGAAGCTGATCACGCCCTCTACCCGAACGATGGCGTAAAGCTCTTGACGGGTGTGGGCAAAGTGCTCGCAAAGGCTCTTGTCGACCGCCACGCCCCGAGCGCTCAGCTCGTGCTCAAAAACCTGCTTGAGCAGCGCGCTGCAACCGCCACAACCGGTGCCGGCCTTGGTCTCGGCTTTCAGGTCGCCCAGATCGGTGCAACCGGCATCGACCGCACAGCAGACCGCTCCCTTGCTGACGTTGTGGCAGGAGCAGATGGTTGCGGTAGCTGGCAAGGCGTCTGCACCAAGAGTCGGCGCGCCGTCTGACAACGGCAGGATCAGACTCGACGGGTCCTTTGGCAGCGCGATAGCGTTCTGCGCGTACTGCAACAGCGTATCGTAATAGCTGTTATCACCGACCAGCACAGCGCCGATTACTTTCTTGCCATCAGCGGAAATGACCAGGCGGCGGTAACTGCCAGTCGTCTCGTCGATAAAGCGGTAGCTTTTGGCACCAGGCGTGGCGGCGTGCGCGTCGCCAATCGAGCCAACATCCACGCCGAGCAGCTTGAGCTTGGTGGACATATCGGCGCCAGCGAACGGGTCATGCTGCTCGCCCACCAGTTGGGCGGCCAGGTTGCGCGCCATGGCGTAGCCAGGCGCAACCAGTCCGAAACAGCTGCCGTTCCAGGAGGCGCATTCGCCGATGGCGAAGATGGCCGGGTCACTGGTGCGATAATCGCCATCGATGATTACGCCGCCGCGCTCTGCGACTGCAAGCCCGGCCGAACGCCCCAGGGCATCCTGCGGACGAATCCCGGCCGAGAATAGAATCAGGTCGGTCTCAAGGAACTCGCCGTCGTTGAAATTCATTCGATAGGCATACTCCTCACCCGGTACAATTTCCTGGGTGGCACGCGACAGATGAACGCCCACGCCCAGCGCCTCGATTCTGGCCCGCAGTGCACTCCCCCCCTCCGCATCCAGCTGTACCGGCATCAGACGCGGGGCAAATTCCACCACGTGCGCCTCAAGACCCAGGGATTTGAGCGCGTTTGCAGCCTCCAACCCGAGCAAGCCGCCGCCAACCACTACACCCCGCCGGGCATGCACCGCCGCCGCGCGGATGGCGTCCAGATCATCCAGAGTGCGATAAACCAGACGCGAACTGCCGTCAGCTCCGGGAATTGGCGGCACGAAAGGATAAGACCCGGTAGCCAGAACCAGTCGATCATAGGCCTGGCGTCCGGCGGTGGTCACCACCTCCCTGGTTTGCCGATCAATCTCCAGTACCTGCACGCCAAGGTGGAGGTGCACGCCATGGAGGGTGTAGAGATCAGCTTCACAGAGCGCAAGGGATTCGGCATCGCGCCCACCAAAATACTCGGACAGGTGCACGCGATCATAGGCACGCTGACGTTCTTCTCCGAATACATGCACGTCGTAGTGCGCCAACGCACCGCGCTCGATCAGCTGTTCAACGCAGTGATGCCCTACCATGCCGTTGCCGATAATGACCAGTGTCTCGCTCTTGATCGGAGTGACGATAGAGTTCATAGCCTTTCCTCAGTCAGAGCCGCTGCCAGGGCGACCCGCAAAAAAAAACGCCTGGAGCCATCAATCGGCCCCAGGCGCCTTTGCCTGGTGTTCGTCTGTAAGTTCCAGGATTAGTCGGGCTACGCTGCCCGATTCACCCGTCCCACCCTTATTACAGGCTGGTGATCGTCATTGATCACATGGGACGCCTGGCCAGTGTTTGGACAGGTACTATTAGATAAAGCAAGGCGCGTGCCAGGGTGCAGGACGGCCCTCACAGCACGGAAGCTAAGCGAGCAACGACCTGTAACGACCTTGCTTCGGCGTGATCGCAGCTAGTACTGCGCTTGGCTTAGCGAAGACGTTGTGGCGTAGCGCCTTGGGCCAGAAGGGGGCAATGCAAAATCCTGAGTCCCCTTTTGGTGCGCAGCGTTCTATAGGGCGGCCGATACGTTTGCGCCCATGGCCGATGCACGCTGTTGGGCGTTGGAACTTTTTGGCGCGACCTATTTCGTAATAGAAAGCCGAAGCGGCGGCGCACAGCGACTGGCTCCAGTGATCCGTCCGGTGCAGGTCGCCAAGCATGCGAGCATCGTTCAACCTAGCTGACACATAGCCTTTATCACCCAGGAGTCTTTGATGACGCTCGATCTTGAAAGCATCAACAGTGCCCATGGAAATGACGCTCAAAAACTTGTGGAATGGGCGCTTGGGCTAGGCAAGCCGGCGCTTTGCACAACCAACTTCCGGCCCTTCGAGGCGGTAATCCTGCATATGGTGAGCCAGGTCCAGCCGAACATACCTATCCTGTGGATGGACAGCGGCTACAACACCGAGGCCACCTATCGATTTGCCGATGAAGTGACCCAACGCTTGCAGCTAAACCTGCAAATCTATCTCCCCAGGCGCTCCCGCGCACACCGCGAGGCCGTGGACGGACCCGTTCCAGCGCTTGACGATCCGCGTCACGCCGCGTTCACCGAAGAGGTGAAGCTGGAGCCATTCGCCCGGGCGCTGAGCGAAGCGGCTCCGCAGGTCTGGTTTACTGCACTGCGCGCCAGCGACACCGCCGTGCGAGCCCAGATGGAACCGGTAAGCCTCAACCCGGACGGCCTGATCAAAGTGGCTCCCCTGCTCTACTGGAGCGCCAAGGATTTGTACCAATACCTCGTTGCCCACGACCTGCCCAACAATTTCGACTACTTCGATCCAACCAAGGGCGAAGAGAACCGGGAGTGCGGGTTACATATCAGCCACTGACTTTCCGTGGGGTCCGGCTGCTTTTTCTGCACGAGATGAATCAGGTCGCAACTTTTCTATTAGACGCATGTCAACGGACATACGCATCTGAATAGTGGCGAAGCGACATGGTAAAACAACAGCGGTGGTGGAAGGGGCGGGGCCTACCTCCCGTCGCACCTAAATCAAGCTTCCCCGCCAGTATCAAGCTTACTGATCTCCCTCTACAGAACCCGCGCCACACGGCAGGCAGGTGCGGGATGAACCTCTGGTCCAGCTTCGTCAAAGCCATAAAGCGAGATGATGAGCGCGCGGTACGACGGTTTAAAATCTGGCTCAGCTTTGCAGTAATCATGAGCCTTGCCATGCTGGCATCGGCGAAATAAGAGACTTGCAGGCTGAGCAGATTCGGGCGGGACAGCTTAATGATTGGGCGTTGGGGCTGCAGCTAGCAACTTGGCCCGTATGCGAGTCAACCACAGCAACAGCGGCTGGTTAGATTGCTACCGTTCACCCTCCAAGCCAAGCCATACCCGGAGGATGATGATGACACTGGTATGCACTGAATAGCGCACGACGTACTTGCCAAAAACCATGTCGCGGACAGAATCAGGCACCGGTGCCAGTTCAACCGGTGCCCCCAATTTAGGAAGGTCTGGTAGCAATTCGATTTTGGCAATCAATTCTGCGGCTATTCTCGCTGCAGCGGAAGGATTGTGGACTGCGATGAACTCCCTGAGGCGCTTCAAATCTTCAATGGCTTCATCCGTGTAAACCAGTTTCACTTACCTGACCTCGGCACATCCTGCTCGTTGTCGGTTCCCCAGCTATTAAGCCAACTATGAACCTCGCTGGCATCAACCACTTTACCTTGGGCGGCGGATTCCATTGCTTCTAGCGTTTGCTTCCAACGCTCTTGCTCAAGCTGCTGCTTTTCAATGTATTCCGACAGTGCCTGGTTAGTCACCCAGCCTTTGCTTCGATGAAGTCTGCTGGCGATTGCTTCCAGGCGCTGCTCAACGTCTGCTTGAAGTCGAACTGTAGTAACGCCCATGGCTATACCCTCGTAATCGGTGACTACAAGGTGTTACAGCATAGTCATCAAGGATACAGCAAAGACTTACACGAAAAATAAGCGTCGCAAATGCGTCCGCTTGAAGAGCTCGCTACCGGGCATTATTAAACGCATGGACAGCGAAACGCAGAAACAACAAGGCCCCGATTAACGGGGCCTTGTTGTCGCTATCTGGCGGAGAGAGAGGGATTCGAACCCTCGATACGCTATTAACGTATACACACTTTCCAGGCGTGCTCCTTCAGCCACTCGGACACCTCTCCGGATCCTGGAACTGGGGTAACCCCCGGCTCCAAGGCGCGCTAATTTACCGAAACAACTCAGTTTTAGCAAACGCTATTTGATTGAAAGTTCGCCGGGGCAAGCGCGTTTCGTGCAGACTCGCCGGTCATATTTATGTTGGTACACTGCAACATTGTGTGGCCATTCCCGGCCGGATTCCATGTGAGGACTCATCCAATGAGCGAGCTCGTTTCCTACAGTTTTTCCGATGGCATTGCGCGGTTGAGTCTGGACAACGGCAAGGTCAACGCCATCTCGACGGATGTGATTGCCGCCTTCAACGCTGCGCTGGATCAAGCTGAAAAGGACCGAGCGGTCGTCGTCATCAGCGGCAAGCCAGGCATTCTGTCGGGCGGCTACGATCTGAAAATCATGACCTCGGGGGCAGACGCGGCCAAGGCGCTGGTTGCGTCAGGATCAACCCTGGCGCGCCGCATGCTCTCCCATCCTTACCCGGTGGTGGTCGCCTGTACCGGACATGCGATTGCCAAAGGCGCTTTCATTCTGCTCTCGGCTGACTACCGGATCGGCACAGAAGGCCCGTTCAAGATCGGCCTGAATGAAGTCGCGATTGGCATCACCATGCACCACGTGGGCATTGAGCTGTCCCGCGCACGCCTGTCTGCTGCGGCGTTCAATCGCTCGGTCATCAACGCCGAGATGTTTGACCCGGCCGACGCGGTAACCGCTGGTTTTCTGGACAAGGTAGTTCCGGCGGAGCAACTCGAAGCCCAGACGATGGACATGGCCAGACAGCTAACGAAGCTGAACATGACTGCGTTCCGAAATACCAAGCTGAAAGCGCGCAAGGCCTTGCTTGAATTACTCGACCAGTCCATCGAACTAGACAAGGAGCACGCGCTCTGAGTGGCGTCCAGCGACTTTTCCTCCGCCTCTCCTGAAAAAAATCGTATCGATTTAGCTGACTCTGCGGCCCTGCGTTCCAGTAATCTGGCCGCTCGCAAAAAGAGATAGACAGAATGGATACGATTACTCAGGCGGTACTGGGTGCCTCCGTGCAGGGCGCAATGCTGGGCCGCTGGCAGGGGCGCAAGGCGCTTATCTATGGGGCCTTCCTTGGGACCCTGCCTGATATGGATGTGCTGGTGGATTTTGGGGATGCGGTGGCGGACATGACCTACCACCGCGGTTTCAGCCACTCGCTCTTTGTGCTGGGAGCTGTTGCCCTGGCGATGACCTGGCTGGTACGCCGCCGCTTTCCTCACGCTGATTATTCACGCAACAGGCTATTTGCGAGCATCGGTCTGGTACTTCTGACTCACGTGCTGCTTGACGCCTTTACTACGTACGGGACCCAGTTGTTCTGGCCGATTGCCAGCACTCCGGTGGCCATCTCCAGTATTTTCATCATTGATCCGCTATATACGGTGCCGCTCCTGGTTGCGGTAATTGGCGGATTGATCATGGGTATGCGGCACAAGGGTGTTTGCCTGCAGTTTGTGGCGCTGGCCCTGAGCAGCCTTTATCTGGGCAGCACGCTGATCAGCAAACAGATGGCGGAAAATCGCCTTGATGAATCGCTGGCAGCAGCCGGTATCGAGCCGCAAGCTACCTTCGTGGCGCCAACGCCTTTCAACACGCTGCTGTGGAGGGTTGTCGCCATAGACGGTGATGACTACTACGAGGGGCTGGTGAGCTGGATGGACAACGAGTCGCCTGAATTGGAGAAGCTGCCGCGCAATGCCAGCGTTGCCGTGCAAGCACTCGAAAACTCAGCCCAACACCAGCGCCTGCGCTGGTTTACCGACGACATGCTGCGGTATGACCTGATCGACAATAATTGGGTGGTGACGGACCTGCGCCTTGGCATGCCGGGCTATCACCCATTCCGGTTTGCCCTGGCGTCGAGAAATGGCGAGAACGGTGAGTTCAAGCCTGTTGCCGATGCCGAATATTGGCCCGTGCCTGCCGCGGATACCGGTCGGCTAGCTGACATCACCCGCCGAGCAATAGACCCGGATTACCCCCTGTCGCTCAGCGACTGGTCTAGCGGAATGGGCGAGACAATCTCGGCCCCTCGCTTATAGGCCGCAAATCAGCAGTCGTATCGGAGCCAATCAGCCGGGCGCACGCCCGTCGTCTCTGCGATAATTGCGTTTTTTATCGCGATCAAAGGTGCACTGATGCCGCCTCCCAATGCGGGCTCAACGGCCCCCGAAAACAGACGTTCGTTGGCTATGGCGGCGGCGCTGATGGCGATTTTCACCGCTATTTTTGCCAGCAACCTGCCCACTCCTCTGTACTCCGTCTGGCAAGCACGCTGGGGATTTTCCTCTGCAGCCTTGACCGGCGTATTCTCGATTTATGTATTGGGGGTGGTGAGCACGCTGCTGACACTTGGTTCACTGTCGGACAAGCTCGGGCGCAGGCAGATGCTGGTGCCGGGCATGCTCTTCATCCTGACGGGGGGAGTTGTTTTCTTGTTCGCTGAGGGCATTTACTGGCTGGGTATCGCACGGATCCTGACGGGTATAGGCACCGGCATTGTCACCGGAGCAGCTTCTGCCGCGCTGGTGGAGCTTGAGCCCAACGAAAACTGGACCCGGGCCGCAACGCTGTCCGCCCTGTTCTTTACCCTGGGTGCCTTCGCCGGCCCGACGGTGAGCTCCCTGGCTCTACGCTGGGAAACCGGTGCGGATACCTGGCCTTTCCTGGTGGTTATAGGCCTGAGCCTGGCCGCGATAGTGCTGCTGCTCACTGCCCCCTGGCCAGCCCATATCGGCCAACGGCAAAAAAGCTTCAGCCTTCGGGCCTGGCGTCCCACTACGATCAAGGTTCCGCGTGAACTGCTGGGCGCTTTCATATTTGCTGCGGCGGCCATATGCCTGGCATGGTCGACCGGAAGCCTGTACGCCTCGCTGGGCCCGTCGTTGGCGACCAGCCTGGTGGGTATTGATGATCGCGCCAAGGCCGGGCTTTTTGCCGCCGCCTGGCAACTGATGGCGGGGTTCAGCCAGTTTGCCTGCCAGAAACAACCGATGAACCGCCTGTTGATCGTAGGGCCGAGCACCCTTATCTCCGGTCTGTTAGTGATGGCAGCGGCAGTCATTCTCAGCTCGCCGTGGCTGTTTACGTTCGCCACGCTGGCCACCGCTGCCGGAGCGGGCGCAACAGGTGTCGTGGCGATCGCGTCGATCAGCCAGGTGGCCCCGCCGGCAGAGCGCGGCGGGATAATCTCGGCTTTTTATCTGATGGCCTATCTGACCATGGCCACCGTGGTGCTAGGCGTGGGCTTTGTCAGTGACGTGATCGGTTTTGGCCCGACGGTACTGGGCTTCACCACAATCATCTCACTGGCAGCGCTGAGCCTGATGATCGTGGCTATTCGCAGCGGGCGTGCTGCGCTGTGGTAGTCAGTTGAACAACCATCGCCACAGAAAGAAGCACGACATGCCTCCCGCGATGGTAGCCAACAGCTTTCGCCACCTGGCGGCGATCACGATGGCTGCCAGGCCGCCAATCAGGTAGGCATTATCAAGGGCGATATCCAAGCCCTTCTCCGCGTTCGGCATGAACATCGCGGGTGCGACGATCGCCGTCAGGACGGCCACGGGAACGTAGTTCAACGCCTGCGTTACCAAGGGGTTGAAACGTACCCGGTTGCCCGCGGCGAACAGCGCGTAGCGAATCCCGAAGGTAATCAGCGCCATGCCGGTGACCATTGTTATCTCAAAGGTGTTCATTGGTGCCCTCCTCGATCTGATTGCAGGAAGATCGATTGAGCCGCTCGGCCGTTACCCCGGCAATCACGCCGCACAGCGCAGCAAGCATGAGCCCCAGTTTGTAGGGCAGAGAGTGCGCCAGCAATGCTACGGCGGCGGCCGCCAGTGCAGCGGCCAGCATTGGCCTGGTCCGCAACAGCGGGACCACGATACCGATGAAGGTTGCCACCATGGCAAAGTCCAATCCCCAATCGGCCATGCCCGGCAAGGCGTGACCCAGCACGACGCCAATCACAGTACAGGCGAACCAGTTGCTGTACATGGCCAGGCATGACCCCAGGAAATACCAGTGCTTGTGAGGCGACGAAATCCCGGGCTGGAGGTAATAACTCTGGACTACAGCGTAACTTTCGTCGGTCAGCCAGAACGCCAGGGGGATACGCCAGCGCTGGGGCAAATGCCTGATGTAGGGCAACAGGCTGGCGCTGTAGAGCATATGGCGCAGATTGACGATCAGCGTGGTGATCAGGATTACCGCCAGTCCCGACCCTGAGGCGATGAGACTGATCGCGATGAACTGTGCCGACCCGGCGAAAACAAACGCAGACATGGCCAGGGTAGCGCTGACAGACAATCCAGCCGACACCGCCAGCGTCCCGAAGATGATGCCGAATGGCAATGCACCTACCAGCATGGGAATGGTATCCCGGGCTCCCAGGAGGGCTTCCTTCAGACGCGATGACATGATCTGGAACTCTAGGTAGCGGCCGCCCACGGTAGCAAGCCGCCAGGGTTGGCTTCAAGATACAGTTGCCGGCATACAGTTGGTCTAGCGCAGTTCGACATAACGGCTGATGAGCGCCCGCAACGCGGCGGGCTTGACCGGCTTCGGCAGGTAGTCGAGCCCGGCCAGTTTGATCCGGGTAATCAGCTCGCTGCGGCCGTCGGCGCTGATGACCACCCCCGGCAGTTCCGCACCGAGCATCTCCCGTAGCCAGATCATGAGCTCAAGTCCGGTATCGCCCTGGTCCAGGTGAAAATCTACCAGGACCAACTGTGGCCGAAAACCTTCAGCCATAACCTGAGCCACCTCGGCCCGGTCCCGGGCAGTTGCAACGTGGCACTGCCATCTGCCCAGCAGACTGCGCATGCCGGTAAGAATATTAGGCTCGTTATCGATACACAGAACCTGAGCACCGCTCAGCGCAAGCGCCGCTGGTGATTGGGCAGCGTCCCTCGATGTCACGCCATAGCGCGCCACTGGCAAGACCACGCTGAATACACTGCCGCTTCCCGGCCAGGAGCGCACAGCCAGCTCGTGACCCAGCACCCGGCACAGGCCATCGGCGATGGCCAAACCCAGCCCCAACCCCTTTTCCGCCTGGGTGCGGTGACTATCAAGCCGCTGAAATTCCTCGAAGATAACTTGCAGCTTGTCTCGCGGAATACCGGGACCCTGGTCCCACACCTCGATGCGCACTTGTCCGGCAACGCGTCGCACCCCGAGCAAAACACGTGAGCGTCCGGCGTACCGGAAAGCGTTAGTCAGAAAATTCTGCAGAATTCTGCGCAACAACCGCATGTCGCTTCTTACCCGCAAGCGGCTCCCGTGCACCCTCAAATCAACTCTCTGATCTCCCGCCAGCGCGCCGAACTCTATGCGTAGCGTATCGAACAGTTCTGACAGCGCAAAATCGCTCCACTCCGGATTGATCCGGCCAGCTTCGAGGCGGGATATATCCAGCAGATCGGAAATGAGATCCTCGGCGGACCGCAAGGACGTATCCAGATGCCGTACCAGTTCTGCGGCCTCTTCAGGCAGACTGGGCTGATGTGACAACGAGGCAGAAAACAGCCGGGCGGCGTTCATTGGTTGCATGAGATCATGGCTGACCGCCGTAAGGAAGCGCGTCTTGGACTGGCTGGCGCGCTCGGTCTGTGCCTTGGCCTGAATCAACGCCTCGTTCAATGTCGATAGCTCGCGGGTGCGCTCCGCGACCCTTTGCTCCAGGCTTTCATTGGCATTCTTGAGGCCGGTTTCAGCTTCCTTGAAGGCCGTGATGTCGGTAAAGCTCATCACAAACCCGCCACCAGGCATGGGGTTGCCGATAATCTCAATGACCCGGCCATTGGGAAACAAACGTTCCGAGCGATGCGCCGTGCCCTGCTTCATCCAGCTAATGCGCTTGTGCACATGAGTTTGAGGATCGCCAGGGCCACATAAACCTCGCTGGGCGTTACACAGAATGATATCCGCCACTGGACGACCGATCGCGATCAACCCCTCCGGATAACCGAACATTTCCAGGTATCGACGATTCCAGGCCACCAGGCGCAATTCCTTGTCTACTACGCTGATGCCCTGGGTAATGTTCTCGATTGCCCCCTGCAGCAGGCCCCGATTGAACTGCAACAGCTCGGATGCCTCATCGACGATTCGCACCACATCGTCGAACTGCATGTCGCGGCCCTCAATCGCCGCCTTCACCACCACCCGTGCCGAAGACGCACCGAGGACCCCGGCGAGCAATCGTTCGGTATGGGTAATCCAGCTGCTGTTGGCTACTTGGGTCGAGCTGAAGCTGACGCCCTGGGCCTCTGCAAAACGGCTAAAGCTGGTCTGCGCCCGATCCTCCCCTACAAATCGGGAGGCGAGCGCGAGCAGGTCTTCCACCGTCACTCGCAATAAAGAACGGCTTGGCCCGTCGGCCCACTGCTGCCCATCCTGATTGACGAAACGACTCGCCTGCCAATGCTCAAGAACGCGGGTACGGCTGGACTGGGAAACGATCACAAAGACCAGGAAATTGCACGTCAGGGCGATGAGGCTGCCAAGGGTGATGCTGTCTACCGGTAATCCCAGTGAGCGAGTATGCAGACTGTCCAGTAGTGGCCAGCCGTCCAGGTCCCAGCCGAAACCGCTGCCCACCACCGGCAGGATCAACAGATATAACCACAGGCTTACGCCGACGATGAGCCCGGCGAACACGCCGGTACGGTTAGCCTGTTTCCAGAACAACGCGCCAAACATTGCCGGGGCCAACTGAGCGATGGCGGCAAAGGCAATCTGTCCAATGTTCGCCAGGCTGCCCGCCGACCCGATCAACCTGTAGACAAGGTATGCCAGCAGTAGAATAACCAGAATGCTGGTCCGTCTGACATTGAGCAACCACCCGCGGAACTCTTCGTAAGAACGCTCGGGATGGCTGTTCTTGCGCAGCAAAAGGGGCAGCACCACATCGTTCGACACCATGGTGCTCAAGGCAATGGCGGCGACCACCACCATCCCGGTCGCGGCAGAGGCTCCCCCGAGAAAAGCTAGCAGAGCCAGTACCGGCTGGCCTTCCATCAAGGGGATGCTGATGACATAGGAATCAGGGGAAACCGCCGGACCCAGCGTCATCTGACCAGCCAGGCTGATCGGCACCACAAACAGTGCAGCCAGCAGAATATAGGCAGGGAATACCCAGCGCGCCAAACGCAGATCACCCGATTCGATATTCTCGACAACCGCTACCTGAAACTGGCGCGGCAGACACAGGAAGGCCAGCACCGCTACAAAGGTTTGAAACAGCAGGCTGGTGTAAAGCGTCTCCCGCTGCCAGTAATCTGCCAGCTCCGCGCTATCGCGGGCGCGGTCGACCAGATCAGCGAAGCCGCCAAACAGGCTGAAGGTAACAAACGCACCCACCGCCAGAAAGGCCAGCAATTTGACCAGCGACTCAAAGGCGATGGCGAGCATCATGCCGCGATGGTGCTCGGTTGCGTCGAGACTGCGAGTACCGAACAGGATCGTGAAAAGCGCCAGCACCAGGGTGACCACCAGCGCCGTATCCTGCGCACCGGGTCCTTCTGCGGCTTCCACGCCTTCCGTCATCACCGGCCCGCTGAGCAGGGTGTACCCGAGGACGATGCCCTTGAGCTGAAGGGCGATGTAGGGCAACACGCTGACCAGGCACAGCAGGGTGATGACTACCGCCAGACCTTGCGATTTGCCATAGCGCGAAGCGATGAAGTCGGCAATAGAAGTGATATTTTCCTGCTTGCTGATGGCGATCATGCGCGCGTAAAGTCGCCAGCCGAAGAGGAACAAAATCACCGGGCCGAGGTAAATGGGCAGAAAACCCCATATCTGCCCCGACGCCATGCCTACGGCGCCAAAAAAAGTCCAGCTGGTGCACCATACCGCAAGCGACAGACTGTAAACCCAGACTCGCAAGCGCGGATTGAACTCGCCGGACCGCCGGTCACCCCAGAAGGCTATAGCGAACAGCAGAGCCATGTACAACAGGAATATGGTGGCAACCAGGCCGCCGGAGAGCATCATGCGCAATGATCAGCCCTTAATGGAGATGGGTTAGTCTGGCAGGGCGAAGTGCGTTTGCCCAGCGGCCGGATACCATACATAAGTCGCAGGCCTGAGCCCATCAGCCCAGCAGCACCAGCCCCCAAACGACCCCGATCATTATCAAACTAAGCATCTGCGCCGCGCTGCCCATGTCCTTGGCAGCCTTGGACAAGGGATGGCGCTCCAGAGAGATTCGATCGATTGCAGCCTCGATGGCGGAATTGAGCAGCTCGACTATCAGGGACACCATCACCACGCCTATCAACAAGGCCTTGGCAATTGGCGGCTCAGGGAGAAACGCAGCTATGGGTATCAGAACCACTGCCAACCACACCAGTTGGCGGAAAGCCGCCTCACCGCGGTAGGCCACAACAAGCCCATCCAGTGAATAGCCGAGCGCCCGCCCGATACGACGCAGGCCGGTCACGCCCTTGTAGGGATTTTCAATCATTCAGCACTGCTCTATTGATGGCTGGCCTTGGCCAGCTCCATATGTTGCAGCGCCAGGGCGGCCTGAGTGCGGGTACGAACGTTGAGCTTTCGGAAAATCGCCGTCACGTGGGCCTTGATTGTCGCTTCGGATACGTTGAGCTCGTAGGCAATCTGTTTGTTGAGCAGCCCGTCACAAACCATCGTCAGCACCCGGAACTGTTGGGGGGTAAGGCTAGCAAGCTGGGCGCTTATCGCCTGCTCCTCCAGCGACAGCGGGCCGCCGTCACCGGGCTGTTGGAGTGGCCAGCTGAGACCACCTTCCAACACATCCCGCACCGCCTGCTGGATACCTTCAAGAGTCGACGACTTGGGTATGAAACCACTCGCACCGAAATCCCTGGCGCGTTTGTACACCGCAGCCTCTTCCTGTGCAGAAATCACTACGACGGGAATCTGCGGATACTGGCTGCGTAACAGAACCAATCCGGAAAACCCGTAGGCACCCGGCATGTTCAAATCCAGCAGGACCAGATCCCAGTCGGTGCGTACATCCAGCATGGATTGCAGCTCGGCTATACTTCCGGCTTCGGTCAACGCGACAGTGGCATCGAGACCACTACTCAAGGCTTGGCGCAAAGCGCTTCGAAACAAGGGATGGTCGTCAACTATAAGTATGTCGTAGGTAGGACCCATGCCTGGATTCCGCTTCAAATTATTGTTATGTACAGGGATTGCACTTTGCTTTCAGAGGCTGCATGAAGCCTGCCAGTTAGAGGTCTTCACGTCAATTCAACTTTCCTCTACCGGTGCCTATCTGTACCTGTCCCGACCGCTCTGATTCCAGCATAATCCGCTCCCTCTGCCAGAAGAAGCTTGCCATGAATTTACGCGCCTACCGGGCCGACGCCCTGATGTTGATCACAGCCCTTATCTGGGGGAGCACCTTTGTAGCTCAATCCCTTGGGATGGAACATATCGGGCCCTTTCTCTACACGGGCTTGCGGTTTTTGCTCGGGGCTTTGGTAGTCTTGCCGCTGGTACTCCTGGCCCGCCCGCAGGCGGCTGAAGTTCACCGCAGCTTCAGCCGGCCGATGTTGGTGGGCAGCCTGCTGCTGGGTGGGGTGTTGACCCTGGGCATCAACCTTCAGCAGATAGGTTTGATGTTCACCACGGTGACCAACTCGGGATTCATTACGGGCCTCTATGTCATTCTGGTTCCGGTGTTCGGGCTGTTCATCGGTATGCGCACAGGACTCGGAACCTGGACCGGCGCGCTCATGGCACTGACAGGCATGCTACTGCTAAGTGTGAATGATGATTACAGCGTGGCGTCAGGCGACTGGCTGCAACTGATCGGCGCGGCCTGCTGGGCTGTCCACGTGCTTTTGGTAGGATCGCTCGCCAGCCGGTATGACCCGATCCGCGTTGCGTTTCTACAGTTCGTGGTCTGTGCGTTCATCAGCCTGTTGTTGGCAGTCATCTTTGAGGAGCTGATCTGGGCGGACGTTTTACTCGCCGGCCCGTCGATCCTCTATGGGGGCTTGCTGGCGGTCGGAATCGGTTTCACTTTGCAAGTGGTGGCTCAGAAAGACGCTATCACATCCCATGCAGCTATTATTCTGAGTTTTGAAGCCGTCTTCGCCGCCATCGCCGCCTGGCTGATTCTGGGAGAGTCCCTGTCAACCCGCGGTTTGGCAGGATGCGCGTTGATGCTGGCTGGCATGCTTGTGGCACAGCTGGTACCCATTTACCTCGGCCGCAGGCGAGACGCTCCCGTACAACAGGAGCCAGCCGGCCACCACTGACTGCTCTGCGCGACGTTATACAACATTCAGGGCAAGCTGATTGCCGACCGCCTTCCGGTCGCGGGCAGCGAGCCAGGCCGTTGAAAACGTTTCGAAGTAATCGTCAAGCAGCTCAGCCTGCCGCTTTTCACCCGCCAACCCCAGACAAGCAATGGCTACCTCGGCGGTGCATAGATGGGCTGCTTCGCGTGAACGACGCAACCGATAAGCCGAAGGATTCCCGCGCGGCAAACTCAGCACCGGTAGAGCTTGAAGATAAGGGCTCTTGCGAAATATCTTCCGGGCTTGAAGCCAGGTAGCGTCCAGAATGATTAGTAATGGTCTTCGGGCAGATGCCGGCAACGCCTCCACCACCTGCTGGTGCGGCGCAGCATACTCGCCAGGAAAAATCAGATAGGGCTGCCAATACGACGACTCGAGTAGCGCCATCAGCCCTTGGTCTGGCTGCGTTCTCGACCATATGAATACCTTCGTCTCGGCCAGGCAGCTCTTTATCAAGCGTCCCGTATTACTCGATTTGCTCGGCTCCCGGGAATCCATCAGCAGGCAGAAGCAGATGCTTGCCTCCAGCTGGGGTCTTGATGAGCAGACACAATAAACAGTAGGTAACGCACACTCGGGACACATCTGGGTTCACTACCCTCCTATGATTAAGGCTTCTGACTTGCATCCACGCCGGGTACTCTTGATTATCAGAACCAGGGTTGGACGAACCTGTCGCCTGGCCTGCGGTCTGATATTTCACTCATTCCGTTTCCGAACACTCTGTTGGAGATATACATGCGCTGGTTGATTTTACTCATGGCGTTTTTCATTGCCTTATCCGCTTCCGCGGCTTCCTTGCGTGAAATGCGCCTCCAGGAGACGTTGGAAGACGTCGCTGCCCAGAGCAGCGAAGGTACACCGCGAGCAATCAATGAGGACATCGTTGACGAAGGGTACACCGTGGACGGCAACGAACTGGTAAATTTTCTATCGGTCAACACCGCGTATGCCGAGAATCTCCAAGCCAATCCGTTACTGGTCAGGACACAGCTGCAGGCCAGTGTGTGCGCAAACCAGCAATACCGTCGATTGCTCGATCTGGGCGCTACGCTTACCTACCATTTCGTCATAACCGATTCCACTCAACCGGTGCTGACTCAACAGTTCATAGCGAAGCATTGTCAGGCTTTGTGACCCCCTGCCGAGAGCGATGGATATACCGTCGCCCCGTTTTAAGGGCGAAGGGGCCTGCCGATAGAAAACAGGAGCACGAATGTCTGATGAACTAGGAGAGGTCGACTATCTCAATCGCCACGTGCAGACAGGCGCCACTGGCCTGCAACAGAAAATCGAAGAGCTGGTTGGCCTAAGCCACGGACGAAGCGATCATTCATCGCTATACAATAAGATGCTCACAGCGGTTGTGCGCATGGCTCAGTCTGGGCGCAATCGCTGGGACGCAAAGATTATGCTGCAGACTATCCGGGAAATGGAACAGGCGTTTGCTCGTCTGGAGACCTTCAAGCGCCGTCGCAAAGTCACGGTTTTCGGGTCAGCCCGTACGCCTGTCAGCCATGATCTTTATGTATTGGCTAAAGAAATGGGCGCGACCCTGGCCAGGCATGAATTCATGACCATTACCGGTGCCGGCGCTGGCATCATGGCCGCCGCCCATGAAGGCGCCGGGCTGGACTACAGTCTTGGCTTCAATATCACATTGCCCTTTGAACAACGTTCGAACGACATAGTCCACGACACCGACCACGACCTATCCTTCAAATTCTTCTTTCTACGCAAGCTGTTCTTTGTGAAAGAGGCTGAAGCGCTGATCCTTTGCCCCGGTGGCTTTGGTACCCTGGATGAGACCCTTGAAGTAATTACCCTGATTCAAACAGGAAAGAGTCCCGTTGTGCCGGTCATTCTCCTGGATGTGCCTGGTGGACGATACTGGTCGAGTCTGATGGAGTTTTTCAAGCATCAACTTTGTGACAATGCCTACATCGTCGAGACCGATCTGAACCTTGTGACCCTCGTCAGTTCTCCAGCTGAGGCGATGCAGAACATTCTTGATTTCTACAGCAACTATCATTCAGCGCGATGGAATGACGGTCAGTATGTGATGCGTTTGAACCGTCCTTTGACGGACAGAGCGCTGCAACACATCAACCAGACCTTCGCACGTATTTGTCTGGAACCCGGATTTACCCAGGCAACTGGTCCAGCCGACCAGTCCGACGAGCCAGAACTGCAGGAATTAGCGAGGCTCAGCTTTGTATTCAATGGGCGCGACCACGGAACGTTGCGCAAACTGATTGATTTCGTCAATCAGCCTGAAAATCAGCAAATCCGCGATACTGCATGAAGCGCAGTTGTCGGGCACGCTCCTTGGCGTCACGCGCAGGGCCTTCCGGAAATCTCTTTTGAAATGTAGTCTGTGCTAGCTGTTGCCAGTCCCAGGAGCCATCCCTGAAGGTAGTTTCGATCATGCTTGCAGAAACACCGCGCTGCCGTAGCTCTTCTCGCAACCGTTGCGGCCCGAAGCCGCGTTGGCTCCGGGCATGCACGTAGGCTTCACAAAAACGCTCGTTACTCAGTAAACCGTCGGTCTGCAATCGATCAAGCTCGACCCCAATCTGCTCGCTTGTCGCCCCGCGCTGGAGCAGCTTGCGCTGCAATTCAGTATAGGTATGCTCACGCCGCGCCAGTAGATCCAGCGCGGTGCGGCGTATTGCTATCGGAGTATCGAGACCTTTCTTGCCAAACATGATTCAAGCAAGACTCTATCAGGCGTCGGCTTCGGCGTTATCCTCAACCAATGTCGCACCCGGCTTGACTGGTTTCGGCAACAACTGGTCGCGGATGGATTTTTCTATTTCGTCCGCAATGGCCTGGTTATCCGCCAGATATTTGGCCGCATTGGCCTTGCCCTGACCAATCTTGCTGCCCTTGTAGCTGTACCAGGCACCGGCTTTTTCGACCAACCCGATCTGGACGCCCAGATCAATAATCTCGGCATTGTGATAAATGCCCTGGCCATAAAGAATCTGGAACTCTGCCTGGCGGAACGGAGGCGCTACCTTGTTCTTGACCACCTTGACACGGGTTTCGCTACCAACGACTTCGTCGCCTTCCTTGACCGCACCGGTACGGCGAATATCCAGCCGCACAGATGAATAGAATTTCAGCGCGTTCCCGCCGGTGGTGGTTTCCGGGTTGCCGAACATTACGCCGATTTTCATACGGATCTGGTTAATGAAGATGACCAGACAGTTGGCATTCTTGATGTTACCGGTAATTTTCCGCAGGGCCTGGGACATCAGACGGGCCTGAACACCCACATGGTGATCGCCCATCTCGCCTTCGATTTCGGCCTTTGGCACCAAGGCGGCGACCGAGTCGATGATGATGACGTCTACCGCGTTGGAGCGTACCAGCATATCGGTGATTTCGAGGGCTTGCTCACCGGTGTCCGGCTGCGATACCAGCAGGTCATCTACGTTGACGCCCAATTTACCGGCATATTCGGGATCAAGGGCGTGCTCGGCGTCCACGAAGGCGCATGTAGCGCCCTGCTTCTGAGCCTGGGCGATAACCGAAAGGGTCAGCGTGGTTTTACCCGAGGATTCAGGGCCATAGATTTCAACGATTCTACCCTTGGGCAGACCGCCCAGACCCAGCGCGATATCCAGGCCCAGGGAACCAGTCGAGATCGACGGGATAGCCATGCGTTCCTGGTCACCCATGCGCATCACCGCGCCCTTGCCAAACTGACGTTCAATCTGACTCAAAGCCGCAGCAAGCGCCTTCTTTTTGTTGTCGTCCATTGTGCATCCTCTTGGAGTGGCGGGTGCTTTAGCGCCCGATCTGGAAAAACTACTGTATATTTGGTCAGTATTATTCCATAGAAGATGCCCCTCGCCTACCCCCTATTTGGTCAGGACGATAATCGGTTCACAGCTTCGCGTTCAACTTCGATGACTAGCCCTTCCAATGCCTTGAGCACGGTATGGGCGCGCACCTCCCGGCGGCTGCCTTGCATTCTCTTGCAATGACTGACGACCCCGCGTCCGCGCACCGCCCAGGCAAACCAGACAGTACCTACTGGCTTCTCGGGAGTACCTCCTTCCGGGCCGGCAACACCGCTGACCGCTACCGCCAGATCAGCGTCCGCAGCCTCCAGCGCCCCCAGGGCCATGGCGCGGACGACCTGCTCGCTGACTGCCCCATGGGTGGCAAGGTCCTGCTCACTGACTCCCAGCCAGTGCGACTTGCTACGATTGGCGTAGGTAACGAAGCCGGTTTCGAACCAGGCGGAGCTGCCGCTGACCCGGGTTATGGCCTCGGCTATTCCGCCACCGGTGCAGGACTCCGCAGTAGTGACCTGCAAATCAAGACGCCTTAATCCATTGCCCAGGCGAGCCGCTACCGAATCAATCAGGGGGTCATATTGAGACATTCTTCGTCACCTCTATATATTGCGCTTAAAAGCCGGCACCGCATTGCGTAGACTATGGCCGGCCAGATACCAACCCAAGCCACGGAACCAGGGATTTGCATGACCCGCGCCGACAAGTCCACCAGCCACACCCCCATGATGACGCAATATTTCGGCATCAAACAGCAGCATCCGGAACAATTGATGTTCTATCGGATGGGTGATTTCTACGAGCTGTTTTATGACGACGCCAAAAAGGCTGCTCGATTACTCGACATCACGCTGACGGCGCGGGGCCAATCCGGGGGCCAGCCCATTCCGATGGCCGGCATTCCATTTCATGCCGCCGAGGGGTACCTGGCAAAACTGGTGAAGCTGGGTGAATCGGTAGTCATCTGCGAACAGATTGGCGACCCCGCTACCAGCAAGGGACCCGTAGACCGCCAGGTAGTTCGCATTCTCACCCCCGGCACCGTGAGTGACGAAGCGTTACTGGACGAACGCAGAGACAATCTTCTGGCCGCCCTGGTGGGCAGCGAACGCGCCTTTGGGCTGGCGACGCTGGACATCAACAGTGGGCGTTTTACCACTATGGAGCTGCGAGGGTGGGAGACCCTGCTCGGCGAGCTTGAGCGGCTGGCGCCCGCCGAACTGCTGATTCCTGATGACTGGGAAAGCAATACGCCCATAGAGCGGCGGCGTGCCGTGCGCCGCCGCGCACCGTGGGAATTTGATCAGGACAGTGCATTCAAGGCACTGACCCAGCAATTCGCAACCAAAGATCTGGCAGGATTTGGCTGCGCCGGTTTGACGCTCGGTCTGGGCGCTGCCGGCGCTTTGATGTGCTATGCCAAGGAGACCCAGCGCACCGCCCTGCCGCATATACGGGGGATCGTCCAGGAGCGCTTTGAGGATAGCGTTATCATCGACGGAGCAAGCCGGCGCAACCTGGAGATCGATGCGAACCTTGCCGGAGGCCGCGAAAACACCTTGCTCGATGTGCTCGATCAGACCGCCACAGCCATGGGTAGTCGCTTGTTGTCGCGCTGGCTCAACCGACCGTTGCGCGATATGGCTGTGCTCCAGGCGCGCCAGGAAAGTATTGCCGCCCTGCTTGATCAGCATCACCACGAAGACCTGCAACCGATCCTGAAGGGTATCGGTGACATTGAGAGAATTCTTGCCAGGATCGCGCTGCGGTCTGCGCGGCCGCGGGACATGGCTCGCCTGCGCGATGCGCTGGCTACCCTGCCGCAGCTTCAGGATGCGTTGACACCCATCGATGCCGAGCACCTGCGCCAGCTTGCAGACAGCATACAAACCTACCCTGAACTGGCAGAGCTGCTGGATCGGGCGATCATTGATAACCCGCCAGCGGTGATTCGTGAGGGCGGAGTGATCAAGCCCGGCTTTGATGCGGACCTTGACGAGCTTCAGAACATCAGCGAAAACGCTGGCCAGTATCTGATAGACCTGGAAACGCGCGAGCGCGAGCGTACCGGCCTGTCCACCCTCAAGGTCGGATACAATCGAGTCCACGGCTATTTCATCGAGCTTTCACGCGGGCAGGCTGATCAGGCACCGATTGATTATATCCGCCGCCAGACTCTCAAAGGCGCCGAACGCTTTATCACTCCGGAGCTGAAAACCTTTGAAGACAAGGCGCTGTCTGCGCGCAGCCGGGCGCTGGCACGTGAAAAGCTGTTATACGACGAACTGCTGGACCGTCTTAATGAAGAGCTTGCCCCCTTGCAGGATAGCGCCGCGAGCCTTGCCGAGGTTGACGTTCTGACTACCCTGGCCGAACGGGCCGGCGCACTGGACTACTGCCGACCCCGCTTTGTCGAAGGCAGCCAGATGATCATCCACCAGGGGCGCCATCCGGTCGTGGAGAAGGTGCTGGACAATCCCTTTGTTGCAAACGGTTTGTGCCTGGATGCAGAGATTCGCATGCTGGTCATAACCGGTCCGAACATGGGCGGCAAATCGACTTACATGCGCCAGACAGCGCTCATCGTGCTGCTTGCGCATATCGGCAGTTACGTCCCGGCTGCGCAGGTAGAGCTTTCGTGCGTGGACCGCATATTCACCCGCATAGGATCAAGCGACGATCTGGCTGGCGGGCGCTCCACCTTTATGGTGGAAATGAGCGAAACAGCAAATATCCTTCACAACGCCACTGATGCCAGTCTGGTGCTGATGGATGAGGTGGGGCGTGGTACCAGTACCTTCGACGGTTTATCCCTCGCCTGGTCTGCGGCTGAATACCTCGCCAAGGTGCGGGCTTTCACCCTCTTCGCCACGCACTACTTCGAACTTACCGGATTGGCGGACACAGACCCCGGGGTAGCCAATGTCCATCTCAATGCCACCGAACATAACGAACGGATAGTGTTCCTGCACACCGTATTAGCAGGACCAGCCAGTCAAAGCTACGGACTACAGGTGGCCCAACTGGCCGGCGTGCCGCGCGCGGTGATAGACCGGGCGCGGCAACACCTGGCTCAACTCGAGCAGCAAAGTCTTACGCAGCAGGCGCGTACTATCTATGCCACGGATCAACCGGTGCAGAACGATCTGTTTGCCAGCGCTCCGCATCCATTAATCGAACAGCTACAGCTGACCAAACCTGACGAACTGACCCCGCGACAGGCGCTTGATCTGTTATACCAGTGGAAAGATGAAATGCTCTGATTTCCGTAAATGATATTTATTTTCATTAACTTCCTGGATATACGCGTAAATGCGGCAAAACGGCGGGCCAGACTGTACCGGCCCGCAAAAACTGCTAGACTACGCGCCACATTGCGACACGCTGATCTGATGGAGCCCCCACATGACTTTTGTTGTTACCGACAACTGCATCAAATGCAAATACACTGATTGCGTTGAGGTCTGTCCTGTCGATTGCTTTTATGAAGGCCCGAATTTTTTGGTTATCCATCCTGATGAGTGCATCGATTGCGCTCTATGTGAACCGGAATGCCCGGCCAACGCGATTTTTTCGGAAGATGAAGTACCAGAAGATCAGCAGGAATTTACCGGACTCAACGCCGAACTGGCAGACATATGGCCAAACATCACCGAGAAGAAGGAATCCCCGTCGGACGCTGAGGAATGGGATGGTGTGCCTGACAAATTGCAGTATCTGGAGCGGTGAGATAATTTTTCGCTAAAACTGGCTGGCTCGCGCCGGCCTTTTTTGTGTCCGAACAGGCAACAGAGCACAAATTTCAGACAAAAAAAGGGGCGGGAAAACCCGCCCACTCTTTCTTCCTTATGCGTCATCCCTGTCCTGGTCATCCCGACCTTGCCTCCTGGCAATCCATGGCTCGGCATCCTGCCAAGCAGTGCGATCCGTCACACATGGCACAATAATACCCGGTTAGTTCCCGGAAACAATTGCCGAGAAATCCGTCAGCTCCTCGACACCATTTATTTTCTCAATATTTTTCAATAACTTAAAAAACAATCGACAAAAAAATGAAGCTTTGCTGACGATACGCGGCAGCTAACGCTTACGCATTGTGTAGGCAATCTCCTACAACCGAGCCAGTTTATACTGCAAAAAAAACCCGATCCTTTTTACCGGATCGGGCTTTCAGCACTACGATAGCTGGGTGCGTTTACATCATGCCGCCCATTCCACCCATGCCACCCATTCCGCCCATATCAGGCATGGAAGGCTTCTCTTCCGGCAGTTCGGCGATCATGGCTTCGGTGGTGATCATCATGCTGGCAACGGAGGCCGCAGCCTGCAGAGCAGCGCGAGTTACCTTGGCCGGATCAAGAATACCCATTTCGATCATGTCGCCGTATTCGCCAGTCGCTGCGTTGTAACCGAAGTTGCCGGTACCGGCTTTGACTTTGTCCAATACCACAGAAGCTTCGTCGCCAGCGTTGGTAACGATCTGACGGAAAGGCGCTTCAACCGCACGACGCAGCAGATTGATACCGACAGTCTGTTCTTCGTTGGCACCAGTCATGCCTTCGATGGCTTGCAACGCACGAACCAGAGCGACGCCGCCGCCAGGAACAACGCCCTCTTCCACCGCAGCGCGAGTAGCGTGCAGCGCGTCTTCCACGCGGTGCTTCTTCTCTTTCATTTCCACTTCAGTAGCCGCACCGACCTTGATGACCGCAACACCGCCGGCCAGCTTGGCTAGACGCTCTTGCAGCTTCTCACGATCATAATCGGAGGTGGTGTCTTCGACCTGCTTGCGGATCTGGGAAACGCGAGCTTCGATGTCGATCTGGGTGCCAGCACCGTCGATAACGGTGGTGTTGTCTTTGTTGATCTGGATGCGCTTGGCCTGGCCCAGATGTTCCAGGGTAGCCGTTTCCAGGCTCAGACCTACTTCTTCGCTGATCACGGTACCGCCGGTGAGGATGGCGATATCCTGCAGCATGGCCTTGCGACGATCCCCAAAGCCTGGCGCCTTGACGGCAGCAACCTTGACGATACCACGCATGTTGTTGACTACCAGAGTAGCCAGCGCTTCGCCTTCAACGTCTTCAGCGACGATCATCAGCGGACGACCAGCCTTGGCGACAGCTTCCAGGACCGGCAGCATCTCGCGAATGTTGGAGATCTTCTTGTCTACCAGCAGGATATAGGGGTTATCCAGCTCGGCTGACATCGTCTCAGGCTTGTTGACGAAGTAGGGAGACAGGTAACCGCGATCAAACTGCATGCCTTCAACCACAGACAGCTCGTTGTCCAGACCAGAACCTTCCTCAACGGTGATTACGCCTTCCTTGCCTACGCGATCCATAGCTTCTGCAATAATCTGACCGATGGACTCGTCGGAGTTCGCAGAGATAGTACCTACCTGGGCAATTGCCTTGGAATCGGCGCAAGGCTTGGACAGATTCTTGAGCTCGGCAACGATGGCGATCGTCGCCTTGTCGATGCCGCGCTTCAGATCCATCGGGTTCATGCCGGCAGCAACGGATTTCAGACCTTCGGTAACGATTGCCTGGGCCAGAACGGTGGCAGTGGTGGTGCCATCGCCTGCGTCGTCATTGGCACGCGAAGCGACATCTTTAACCAGCTGCGCGCCCATGTTTTCGAACTTGTCCTTCAGCTCGATTTCCTTGGCGACAGAAACGCCGTCCTTGGTGATCAGCGGAGCACCGAAGCTGCGCTCGATCAGAACGTTGCGGCCTTTTGGCCCCAAAGTCGACTTGACCGCGTCGGCCAGGATATTCACGCCAGCCAGCATCTTGTTACGGCCAGAAACACCAAATTTAACTTCTTTAGCAGCCATTTTCACTTTCCTCAATGAATTCGTTCAGATCATGCAGGAGGTTGCCGGATTACCGGCGAGCCAGACCGATCGGGTCAGCTCAGACGTCCAACACACCATAAATTTCGGATTCGCTCATGATCAGCAAATCTTCGCCGTCGATTTTGATGGTGCTGCTACCGGAATAAGGACCAAAAACGACTTTGTCGCCTTCCTTGACAGCCAGCGGACGAACGTCGCCGCTGTCCAGTAGACGCCCGGTACCCACAGCTACCACAACGCCAGTGTTCGGCTTTTCTGCGGCAGAGCCAGGCAGAACGATCCCGCCAGCTGTTTTAGTTTCTTCTTCGCTGCGACGAACGACTACGCGGTCGTGTAACGGACGAATTTTCATCGTGTTGAGTCTCCAATTTGAATGTCAAAGGCCGGCATGCCGGCATCCAAGTAAAAACAGGCCTTGCGGCCTGAACGACGCGCCTCGGGCAACGTCACTGTTCCGGGCAAACCCCTGCGTGAGCGGCCTGCCAAAACTGGTGAATCCTTAATGGGGATCTGCAAACACTTTTCAAGGGCGTCGAGCAAATTTTTTCACTCCTTGTCGATGTGCTTTTCCGGTCGCCGTTCCGTCCCTGGTGCCCACTCCCCTTCAATGACGTTATGCTCTCCCTGCTTCCAGACCTGGGGGCCTCCCGGTTCGCCCGGTTGGGCCTTGTTGCGGTGTCGCAGCGCCATGATCAGTGCGGGTAATGCGAGCAGGTCAGTGACCACGCCCGGAATCACCAGCAGCACGCCGGCCAACACGCCCCACATGCCTGACTTGAGCACGGAAAGCGGAGCGCGATTTTGCGCCATCTGGGTCTGCAGACGCTGCAGCATGCCCCAGCCTTGGCGCTGGATCATGATTATTCCCAGGAGCCCGCTGGCCAGTACCCAAAGAAGGGTGTACCCCACGCCGATAAACTGACCCAGAACAATCAAACCTGCCAGTTCAACCAGCGGGAGCAACAACAGCAGGATACGGATAATGGGCATGTTGACCTCGCGCGTGAATGCCAAACGTAATTGATGGGGGCGCGGACGGTTTTTTCAAGCCACTGGGGCGCAACCGGCAAGACCTGGGATCTCCGTTTGAAGACTAGTAATCACATCAGATGTTCAATCTTTGTCGAAACTGTTGCATGCTTGCTCGCCTGAAAAACCCGAGACCATACTCCAGGAGTACCAGTATGCAATTGAAAGACAGCGTCATTATTATCACCGGCGGCGGCCAGGGCTTGGGCCGTGCCATGGGCGAATACCTGGCCGCTAAAGGCGCCAGATTGGCGCTGGTCGATCTGAGTCAGGAGCGCCTGGATGAAGCGGTTAGCGCCTGCAAAACCGCCGGTGGGGATGCCCGGGCCTATCTGTGTAACGTAGCCAACGAAGAACAAGTGATCGACATGGTAAACCGTGTGGCACAGGATTTTGGAACCATCAATGGCCTGATCAACAACGCAGGGATCTTGCGCGACGGGTTGTTGCTCAAGGTCCGTGATGGCGAGATGCAAAAAATGAGCCTCGCCCAGTGGCAGTCAGTTATCGATGTCAATCTGACCGGTGTATTCCTGGGAACCCGTGAAGTCGCAGCCAAAATGGTCGAACTGAAAAGCCAGGGGCTGATCATCAACATCTCGTCAATTTCACGGGCCGGCAATATGGGTCAGTCCAATTATTCTGCAGCCAAGGCCGGCGTGGCCGCCTTGACGGTGGTCTGGGCCAAGGAACTGGCACGGTACGGAATTCGCGTTGCCGGGATCGCACCGGGCTTTATCGAAACGGAAATGACCGGCGGCATGAAGCCGGAAGCATTGGAAAAGATGACCTCGGGCATCCCACTGAAGCGTATGGGCAAGCCCGAGGAGATCGCTCATTCGGCTGCCTATCTGTTCGAGAACGATTACTACACTGGCCGCGTTCTGGAACTGGACGGTGGTATTCGCCTGTAGAATCAGCCCATCCTGGCCGGCGCATCGCCGGCCTACCAGCTTACGCCCAGACCTACACGATAGCGGGTGTCGTTAACCGAGACGTTTTCCTCGTCACTATTAATGTAGTCCCACTCAGTCAACAGGCTCAGGGACGCCCAGCTGTTAAGCATGTACCGGACACCCAGTTCAGTATCCACAATGAACATCACATCGGGGTCATCCGGAACGAGCGTTTCAGCATTGTGGAATACCTCCACTCGCTTGCCGAAGACGAATCGCTGATAGCCATATTCCAGCCCCAGGGCGTTGAAGTTGCTGCTAGAACCGTCGCGATTTTCCAGCCGCAGATGATCGAGCCTGGCGGAGGTTTCAAAACGGGTGAGACTGGTATTCCACCATTCGTAACCAGGACCCATACCAATACTGGTCCGTTTGGCCACATCCCCCAGGTGGTCGCGCCGATGGTTGAAACTGGTCTGCCAGAACCACTGTTCGGCAAAGAACCAGCTCAGATCGTAATCCGATTCCCATTCGTGGCGACTTTTGATGTCATTGCTGTAGTAGCGCTCGAAATTGCCCGCCAGGGAATGTCGCCAGTCACCGTGTCGTGCCTCGGTATTGAACCTTACGGCCAGGTCTCGCTGGTCAATGTCAGCATTCTTCACATCTAGACTTGCATCAGCGTTGCCCTGCAACACCCAGTCCTGAATGAAGGGCTGCGGTACCATCATCTGGTCTATATCGGTAATTTTTAGCTCCGTCGGTTCAGGCAAACCATTTAAAAGGAGCACGCGTCCCGGCGTTTCGGAGGGCTTTATTGACAACGCCCGCTCGGCGGTATCCCGGACCTTGACCAGCAGCGAATTATCGCTTTCCAGCGTTCGGATCCGTTCGACATTTACCGTCACCTGACCAGCGAATTCGGTCTCCATGACCAACCGCCCTCCGTCAAGCAGTTCAATCGTACCGGTGATACGATCACCATTGTCCAACCAGATCGTATCGGCAAAACTGAGTGACGGAACCAGCAGCGATAGCGCCGTTACCACGCGAAACACTAACATCAGAACAACCTTGAGCAATATTCGAAGGCGCATTATCCATGACTGATCGACGAATGCCAGCCGACCGGACGAGCGTACCTCCGGCCACTATTCACCGTACCCATAATGACGCTGTCTATCAGGTATTGTCGGCTATCCCGGCAGGGCGGATTACCAGTTATGGGCGTCTGGCACAGCTGGCGGGGCTGGGCCGGGGAGCGCGACAAGTCGGGCGAATTCTCAGCCAACTGCCGGAGGATACCCGGCTGCCCTGGCACCGGGTTGTGAATAGCCAGGGATACCTTTCGTTACCCGCCGACAGCGCCAGTGGACAGGAACAACTGCAGCGGCTTCTGGCTGAAGGTGTCATCATCCGCAACCGACGAGTGGATATGAAACGCTTTGGCTGGCCCGGGTAGTATCGCCACCTCGCAGTTTCCCAAACAGGAGCTTTATGAACCACGACCAGATCGAGAACACTGCCCAGCCAAAGCATGAAGGGATTCGCGTGTACCTCCAACCGCGTGTGCTGGGGATGCTGTTTCTGGGTTTCTCGGCGGGACTGCCCCTGCTGTTGGTCGGGGGTACCTTCAGCGCCTGGCTGCGCGACATCGGAGTAGAACTTGCGGCGATCGGATTTCTTAGTTGGGTAGGCATGGCGCATTCGATCAAAGTGCTGTGGGCTCCCTTCATTGACCGTGCGCGCATACCCTTCCTGAGCCGCTGGCTCGGTCGCCGCCGGGCCTGGATGTTGCTGGCCCAATGCATTATTGCCGCCGCCCTGCTCGGGATGGCATTGACCGATCCCCGCATGAATCTGGAGTTGGTGGCGCTGTGGGCAGTGATGGCCGCCTTTGGCTCGGCGACCCAGGACGTGGCCATTGACGCCTACCGGGTCGAGGCCGAAGCCAAACATCGGCAGGCCGCCATGGCTGCCACCTACGTCACTGGCTATCGCGTGGCAATTCTTGCTGCCGGCGCAGGCGCTCTACACCTGGCCTCACTGGATAGCTGGAGTCTGGCCTACGGGGCAATGGCAGCGCTGATGGGCGTCGGCGTGATCACTACTTTTGTCATTGCCGAGCCTGACGTTCACCTGACCGAGGACACCCTGCAACTGGAGCAGCGGGTCAGTGACTACCTGGCCCACACCAGCCACGACGGCTGGCGGCGCAGCCTGACTGCCTGGTTCATCGGCGCCATGGTCTGCCCTTTCGCAGAGTTCTTTCAGCGTTACGGTAAAACCGCTTTGCTGGTCCTGGCTTTCATCGCGACGTTTCGAATAAGCGACATTTTCATGGGCGTCATGGCTAATCCGTTCTATCTGGATCTGGGATTTACCAAGGCCGAGATTGCCAATATAGCGGCGGCGTTCGGCCTGGCGATGACTCTGTTTGGGGCTGCCCTCGGCGGCCTGCTGGTCGCCCGTTTTGGTATCGCCCCGATCCTCCTCTTGACCGCCTTCATGGCCCCGGCTACCAATCTGACCTTTGCCTGGCTCGGCTTCATCGGCCCGGAAACATACGGGCTGGTGCTTGCGATCATTGCCGACAACATAACGGGTGGCCTGGCGATTTCCGTCTTTATCGCCTATCTCTCCAGCCTTACCAACACCGCGTACACCGCGACGCAATATGCGCTGTTCAGCTCGTTGATGACCCTCCCCGGCCAGTTCGCGGCGGGATTCACCGGTGTGCTTGCTGCGAATGTAGGCTGGGTGAGCTTCTTCATGCTCACCGCCTTGACCGGCCTGCCGGCTATCATCCTCGCCGCCATGCTTATCAAGTTTGCCCACCCAGACCGGTTGCAGCGTCCAGGCATGGACTAAACCCCAGGCAAAAAAAACGGCACCAAAAGGTGCCGTTTTTTCAGCGAGGATCTGGTTAGAAATTATAACCAAGACCTACGCTGTAGAAGATCGCGCCATCATCATAACGATCCTGTGCATCGCTACCGCTCTTGAACAGAAACTGATACTCCATCATACCGGTAATGAACACGTTGTCCTGGACCCAGTATTTCAGGCCAATTTCCGGACCGCCCGTGAAGGTTTCATCAACCTGTTCGCCATATATCCCACCGACACTGAGGCCGACAAACGGACGAGCCGGGCCATCGCCAAACAGATAGTCGTAGAAAACCCGAGTGGCACCACTAAACATCACGCTTTCGCCTTCGTTGTCACTGGCGTTGACCGTTTGACGAACGCCCCACAGGGAGGAATCAGTCAGGTAACTACCCCAGCTACCCTGCACGGACAAAACGTTGGAATCAAAATCCTTGTCGCTACTACCTGCACCGCTCAAGGTCACTTCCTGGCTTCCGGTAACGGGGGCGGCCATTGCGAAAGCGGGCAGCATTGCAGCGACAAGCATGGAGGTTTTAAACAGTCGATTCATGGAATCTGCTCCTGGTTCATTGAAATTAACGCGCATACACGGCAACCGCGTAGCGTTATTCAACTGACAAGCAGATGTTTGGACTGTTCATATTTTTTTTCAGTTCCGCAGATAAGTTGCGGGAAGTACAGGGGAAAGGGCAAATTGCCATCGTGTTAAAAAGGGATATCCAGAATCAATTTACAACAGGAAAGTCATAAAAAGAGCCCGGCGGCTGCCGGGCTTCCTTAACCGGTTTTCCAATCAGTCCGCAGCAGGCGGCGCAACCACATGCACTGTACGTTGTGGGAAAGGAATGCTGATTCCTTCCTGGTCAAACGCCTCTTTGGTCTGTTCCAGCATTTCCCAGAAAACGCCCCAGTAATCATCCGTCTTGGTCCACATCCGCAACGACAGATTGACCGAGTTGTCGCCGAGCGAGACCAGCCATACCGCTGGCTCCGGATCCTTCAAAACCCGGTTGTCGCTATGTGCCAGCCCCAGCAGAATTTCCCGCGCCTTCTTCACGTCGTCGCCGTAGTCGATGCCGATATCAAGATGAACGCGGCGGGTGGGTTGACGCGAATAATTAATGACGTTGCCGTTGGACAAACTGCCATTGGGAATCGTGATGGTCTTGTTATCCGGTGTTTTCAAAACCGTATAGAAAATCTGGATACTGTCCACCGTGCCGCCCACGCCCTGCGCCTCGATATACTCGCCAGCCCTGAACGGGCGCAGCATCAAAATCAGCATCCCACCGGCGAAATTGGCCAGACTGCCCTGCAACGCGAGGCCAATCGCCAGGCCCGCCGCACCGATCAGCGCGATAAAGGACGTGGTCTCGACTCCGATCATCCCAGCGACGCTGACGATCAAAACACCCTTCAGACCAATTCCGACCAAGGCTCCGATAAAACCGTGCAAGGTGCGGTCGACATTGCGCTTTTCCAGCAACCGCTGGACCGCTGCAGTGACACGTCCAATGATCCACCAGCCCAGCAGTAGGGTAACCAGAGCGAGCAGAACCTGACTTCCATATTGAATAACCAGCGGCAACCAGGCCTGCTGAAGTTCTTCCAGTTGAATCACTATGTCATCCATTCAATCGTCCTTTTATCTATCCCATCAATCTCGAAAATTATTGAATTGCAAAGGCAGGTCCAACGTAGCGCCCTTTAGAAGCGCCATGGTTTCCTGAAGGTCGTCTCGTTTTTTGCCAGTGATCCTGACCTGCTCTCCCTGGATGGCGGCCTGCACCTTCACCTTGGATTCCTTGACCAGCGCAACTATCTTCTTCGCCATTTCCTTGTCGATGCCTTCACGCAGAACCATATCCTGCTTGACCTGCTTGCCGGATGCAAAGGCGGGTTTTGTTTCAAGGCACTGGATATCGATTTTCCGCTTGGCCAGGTTCATCTTGAGGATCTCGACCATTTGTTCCAGCTGAAAGTCTGCATCAGCGGTAATATGCACCAGCAACTCTTTTTCCTTGAACTCGAAGGTGCCCTTGCCACGGAGGTCGTAGCGACGTTCCAGCTCCTTCATAGCGTTCTCAACAGCATTGGTGACTTCATGCTTGTCCAATTCGGACACCACATCAAATGACGGCATGGATTTACCTCGAATAAACATGATTTTTATGACATAAATTGCAAAACAACGGACCTGATCGTGGCATTATAACGCTATTTGCCGACGACTCAGCTGCAGGGAGCAAAGCTATGCCCAATCCGCAACTCAGCATTATGGTGGTGGACGATACCAAGTTCAGTAGTGCGGTCATAGGCCACACGCTTACCCAGGCCGGATATGCTGATATTCGTTTCGCCAGCTCGGCCATGGATGCTCTGGCTATGCACGACCAGCGTCCGGCCAGCGTCATGGTGGCTGACTGGTTAATGCCGGAAATGGACGGGTTGGAGTTGACTACCCGAGTTCGCCAGACTGATGAACAAACCGACCATTACACCTACGTGGTGCTGCTGACCGCGAGGGAAGGCGACAACGTTCTCAGCGAAGCGTTTGATCGCGGCGTGGATGATTTCATCAGCAAGTCTTCCATGAGCGAACAGCTCCTGCCCCGGATATTTGCCGCCGACCGTACCTCGCAACTGATCAATCGTCTTCTGGAAGAGAACCGATTGATGGCGGACAACAATGCCCAGTTGGAAGCCCACAATCTGGTCGACAGTCTGACCGCGCTGGGCAATCGGCGCTACCTGCTGCAGCGCCTGGAAGATGCGATACGAAACGTCGATACCCGCGGCGGGGCCTGTTGCGTCCTGGTTCTCGGCGTGCAGAATCTGGATGAAATGGGCGGTCGTTTTGGTGAAATCGTGCAGTCTGAGCTGCTCAAGGGGATTGCTCGCCGCCTCCAGCAACTGGTCAGACCTACGGACGTCATTGCTCGCGTCGGAGTCAATACCTTTGCCATTGTCACGCTTGCCGAAGATCAGCACGAATGCAAGCCGAACAGTTTCCGGCGTCTGCACGACGGCTTGAATCTCAAGGCATTCAAGACCAGCGAAGGCTACCTGACCGTGCGAGCCGGCATGGCCCTTGGATCGGTCGTTGCTCACCAGTCGCTACCGAAGCCGGAAAAGCTTCTGGAGATGGTGGAACGGCATCTTGAAGAAGCCTACGAAACGAATCTGATTACCGAAGTGCGTCGCACTGCCGAGATCTGAATGATTCACGTATTGGGCGCTGGCAGCCTCGGACTGCTCTGGTCAGCCCGACTTGCCTCGGCAGGGATCGATTGCAGACTCATCCTGCGCACGCCTTCGGCGTTGACGGAATGGCAATCGCGCGGGAGTACTGTGCTCTTTGAACACCTCGGCCAAACCGAGCCGGTTGGTATCGGGGCCGAATGCGCCAGGTCCAGCGCTCAGCCAGTCGAGCGGGTAATAGTCGCCACCAAAGCCTATTCCGCGGCAGCGGCTCTGGCCTCCATTGCTCATCGATTAGCTCCGCACTGCAACATATTGATGCTGCAGAACGGAATGGGCAGTCAACAGAATGCCTCCCTGGCTTATCCGCATCTCAAGGTGCTTTATGCCAGCACGACCGATGGAGCCTATACCAAAGAGCCCGGCCATGTAGTGTGGGCTGGAGCGGGCATAACCCGCCTCGGCGATCCGCAGGGCGCCCCTTCGCCGATCTGGCTGCAGCAATTCGTCGACGCAGGTATCGCGCTGGAGTGGGAGCCCGACATAACCCGGATCCTCTGGCAGAAACTCGCTATCAACTGCGCCATCAATCCCTTTACCGTCCTGCATGACTGTACCAACGGCCAGGTCCCCGAGCTTGCCGGCAAACGCCTGAATGCCTTAACGATCGAGCTGCGCGAACTGCTGGGTCTTCAAGGCCTGGATATATCTCAGGAAGAGCTGAGCACCATGGTGCATGACGTTATCTCTCGGACCCATTCGAACAGCTCTTCGATGCGTCAGGACGTGGCCGCAGGCCGACGTACGGAAATCGATTTCATTCTGGGCTACGCCAGCAGACAGGCCTTATTGAGTGGCCTGCACCTCCCAACGCTGCAAAGCCTCTATCAGGAACTGAGAACACATCTGGCAACGCTTGGGCTGCCGCAGGATTGACGTCTGGCTTGGTAGCGCTGGCGTTTCCGGCTAATCTGCGTGCATTGTCAGATCCAGCCGGTGACGGCTCCGCGTCTATTTCATATACAGGGTTACACATCATGGGCTTTCGCTTGAGCAAACTTTATACCCGCACCGGGGACAAGGGCCAGACGGGTCTCGCAGATGGCAGCAGGCTAGGCAAGGATCATCCGCGTATCGAGGCTATGGGCAGCGTTGACGAACTCAACAGTCAGTTAGGCCTGCTGCTGATCGAGTTAGCTGCCGAAGGGCTGAGCGAGCTATGCCAGACCATGGGGCCCATTCAACATCGCCTTTTCGATCTGGGCGGAGAGCTGGCTGTGCCGGGTTATGACATCATCAGTGCGGGCGATGTGGCGGGGCTTGAGGAATTGATCGACGGCTTCAATGGTGAACTGGCGCCCCTGAAAAACTTTATCCTGCCGGGCGGTTCACGCTGTATAGCGTTGGCGCACCTGGCACGCAGTGTCTGTCGTCGTGCGGAAAGACGGTATCTCACCCTGGCCAACCAGGACCCGGTAAATGAGCAGGCGCTCATTTACCTCAATCGTCTTTCGGACCTGCTATTCGTAGCCGCACGAACCATTGCACGGCTTCAGGCTACTCCGGAAGTACTTTGGGAGCCTAAACCCAAACCTACCCTCTAGCAGACTTGCCCGCAGCGCTTTTTCAGGCCTGACCGTCAGACCCGGAAAGCGCTGATGATTTTTTGCAGTTCCTGCACCAGTTGCCCCATGCGATTGCTCGCGTTTTCCGCCATGCGGGCTCCCTCTGCCGTGCGCTCCCCAGCCTGGTTTATCTGCACGATATTCTGATCAATATCATGGCTGACCGCTGTCTGCTCCTCTGCCGCTGCCGCAATCTGCTGGCTCTGGTCAACGATGTGAGTGACCGCCCGGAGAATGTTGCCTAGCGCATCCTGCACTTTCAACGACGAGTCCACCGTGGCGCCGGTCATGCTGTGACTGGTGCCCATGGCTTTTACCGCCGCGCCAACGCCCGACTGCAACCTGGCGATCATCTGTTCTATCTCTTCGGTGGACTGCTGTGTGCGACGAGCCAGGGTACGCACCTCGTCTGCGACTACGGCGAACCCTCTGCCCTGCTCACCCGCCCTGGCAGCTTCAATCGCTGCGTTCAAGGCGAGCAGGTTGGTTTGTTCAGCCACACCCTTGATTACCTCAAGCACTCGGCTGATAGAAGAACTGTCACTGGCGAGTTGATTGATAACCTTCACCGAGTTGTCGATTTCTCCGGCCAGCTTTTCGATTCCGGCCACCGATGATTCCACCAGATTGCGTCCGCTCGCTGTCTCGGCATTGACCTTCTCGGCGTTGACCACGGCGGCCGCTGCGCTGCGGGCAACTTCCTGGGACGTAGCGGCCATTTCGTTCATGGCGGTAGCTACCTGCTCGATCTGGCTGCGCTGGGCAGCTACTGCGCTGCTGCTTTCGCTGGAAATATTTTCCACCTGCTGCGACTGCTCTTGAACCAGTCCCGATGTCTGACTCACCTGCTGGATAAGACCACGAATACGCTGGACCGTCTCGTTGAACTCCCCCGCCAACGCACCCAGCTCGTCTTTACTCTCGACTTCGACCCTGACGGTCATGTCACCATTAGCTACCTGCCCCATCAGCACCGAAAGCTTGTGCAGGGTGCGGCGGGTAGCCATGTAAAACCCCAGGTACAGATAAACGATCAACACCAGTACCGCTACCAGCGACGCAATCAGAATCATCATCGAACGCAGATTTTCGCCCAGACGGGCTTGGAGCATGCCCTCCAGCGAATTAAAGATAGCCTTGTTGAAATTGTAGGTCTTGTCGATTTCGGCAGTGATGCGCTCAAAATAGGAGGACCAGGAACCTTCCAGCACGCTGGCCAGAATGATGTCTTCCTCGAAGATCAGGCTGGTGGTGGCAAGGCTCTCAAGGCTCGCCACCGAGGCGGCTCGCAACTCGGCAAGGTCTTGACCGGCCAAGCTCATGCCCAGTACCTGAGAGTATTCGGCAGACAGACGCTGCATCGTCTCGATAAGGTCATCCATGGAACGGCTGGCATCAGAGTTCAGATAGCCCAGTCCGATGGAATATGCACCCACCGCGCGACCTTCGCCAATCGCAGCGCTAATCTGTGGGGTGACGTCAGTCAGCAGATCGCTCAGCTGGCGGACGTTACGGTCGTAGTCCTGGGGCAAGCCGGCGTAGGCAGCGCTAAAACTCAGCAGGGAGGACGCTTCGCCGAATGCCTGGGCAGACATGGCGCCCCGACTGCGTACGGAGGTGTTTCCCAGCTGGGTATAGGTTGCGGCCAGTTCATCCCGCTTGGCAATAAGATCAACAGCGCCTGGATCGTCGCTATCCAGCGGTAGTTTCTTCAGGGAATCCACCACCTGGCTGCGCAAGCGCTGGGTGCGCTGTTCCAGATCAGCGGCATATTCCCCCTGGCTCAGCTGGTCGAGGACCATATCCAGGTCTCGCAAGGTCTCCGCATCACGCAGCAACGCACTGGTCTGGCGGAGCATAGCCATGCTGTCCAAGGCCCGCTGGGTTAGTTGGAGGCGATCATAGGCTTGCTGCACCAGCATACTGCTGATGACGATCAACGGAATGAAGCACAGCATGCCGATCAGGCAAAACTTCATTCCGTAACTAAGCCGGTTCATCATGGCTATGGCTGGGGCCAAGAGACTATTCACGCAATTCTCCTAGTGCTGACGCGGATGCGGTGGTGTTGCGACATGCGAAACGAAAAAGGGGCTTCCATCTAATGGGGCACTCAAGGGTATTCAAGACAGCCTGAACGAAGCTGCGACAAGGTCATCGCCATTCTTTGTCAGTCCCATATTGACTCTATCGGCGTCCGAACCGAGACCTTTAGCCCACCAGCACTAGAAAGGCGATGGCAACAGCCCACACCAAGACCGTGCGCTGGAGAAGAACCCGCGCGCTGGCCAGCGGAGAGACGCCAGCTTCAGCGTCTGCATCCAGGGCAACATTGACATAAAGCCTGGCCAGTTTTTTGCTGGAGATGTCCCATTGCGTCAGCGTGTCTCTGACGGCGCGGAGCGTTCGGTCGAAGTGTCCGACCAGAGCAAAACCCAACCCCATGAGCCGGATTGGCAGCCACTCAAGGGCGTGGGTCGTTTCGGCAGCAAAAGATTCACGACCATCTGGATTTTGCTGTTCAGCCAGCCAGGCCAGCCTGTATCCGATTGCCGCGATGGGGCCAAGCAGAACAAACCAGAAAGCTGGGGCGAAATATCCGTGGCAGGCTTCCCAGACCAGATGCCCGCGAACAGCCGCTATCAAATCCTGTGAATCCTCACCCAGCACACCGAATTCCTGCTCCGCCAACAGGCTTGCCGCTTCGTAATCCTGTCTCAGCCAGGCCTCATCCAGTGGTGCGGTCAGCTTGCCCATCGGATCCGTCCGACCTACGCAGAGAAACAGCAAGCAGGTCTGCAACGCCAGACTGACCAACCCGTATGCGGTTTCATGCACACCCCAGAGCACCAACCCCAAAAGGGGCAGCGGCAAAGCCAGCAGCATTATTCTCTGCCAGATCGGACGTCGACCAGCAACGCGCCACACCCAGGCGGTCCAGCGCCCGAGCACATCCAGCGGAAAGCCGTGCCGCCAGGGGGTGAAGCGCAGAATAAGCGCAACCAACAACAACACCAGAAAACTCATGGAAGGCTCTCTTGCTGACCAGGAACCGCATGCCCGGTGACACAGCGCAGGTAATGATGCCAATCGAAGCCGGGGCCTGGATCGGTCTTACGCCCCGGTGCAATGAACTCGTGCCCGGTAATGCGACCGGGCGTAATGTCTGGATAGGCCTTCCTCAGCGCGCAAGTAAGTTCAACCAGAGCGGAGTACTGATCTGCGCTGTAAGGCTCGTCATCGGTGCCCTCAAGTTCGACGCCAATGGAAAAATCATTGCAGTCCGAACGCCGGGCATACCGCGAATCCCCGGCATGCCATGCACGGTTCAGACAGGAAACAAACTGGGTGACAGCCCCATCGCGTTCAATCAGAAAATGCGCGGAAACCCGCAGGTGAGCAATCTCGGAAAAATAGGGGTGGCCAGCAGGATCTATCTGACCAGTGAAAAAACGCTGCACATGCTTGCCCCCGAATTGTCCGGGAGGCAGGCTTATATTATGAATCACCAGTAACGATATCGATTCACCGGGTGGGCGCGCGTTGAAGTGCGAAGTAGCGCAAACCTCGGCGCCACTGAACCAGCCATCGTCTGCGACTTTGTGCATGAAAACCCACCGGCAAAAGCGCAATGCTAGCAGGCCACACGGATTGAAGCACTATTCCCGTTCAGCTCGTGGCCGACTGGAGCCGACGCAGATTACCAATGACCGACTCCAATGCGCGATCAAACAGTTGGTTGTCGTCAACCAGGCGGATCAGGCCTTGATCAAAATGATGGTACAGAGCGGACTTACCGTATTCAGCCACCTTCATCCCGCTCCGATTGACGAAAATATATTTGCCGCTGAAGCTGATAATGGCAGCCAGTTTACAACGCTGTACTGGTTGCCCCTCTGCTGCAGTCAGCTCGAACCACCCTCCGGTGTGAAGATTATCCACCCAACTCGCAGCATCCACGCTGGGCAGATCCGACACCAGCTCGGCTTCGATCGAGCCGGAGCCAGCCTGGAGTACTGGCTCGACAACATGTACAGCCTCGAATAGCGGCTCGTCAGGTTCAGTATTGGAAGCAGAGTCGTCCAGCGCCAGTTCATCCAGACCGATCAGCTCGGTTGCCCGTTCTTTCTGGACTGTCGCCTCATAGCGAGATGGCTGTGGTTCATACACGGCATCGTCGGCTTCGATTGTTGCAAGCTCTGCGCGCAGGGTTGATGTTGCGGTCAGGATGGTGTGTTGCAGCTCAGCTAGCCGCTCCATCAACACCACGCTTTGCTGCTCGTCGTAACCGATGAGATCAAGACTTCCTCGTACTGCTTCCCGGACCTTCTCACTGCCGCGCTGGCGATCGGCAGTATCAAGCACCGATGCTGAGTCGACACTGTCTATCAGACTCTCGGCGGTGTGGATAGCTTCCTGCCAGGCAGATGACTCTTCGCCTTCTCGCAACCAGATCATCTGCATGACCTGACTCCAGGTGTCGCGAACTATGTCCACTACCAGAACCGGCAAGGTTTTTCCTACAAGCAACGCGTTGAGTCGCACGGCTACCCGATTACGGGCAGCATCGACCTTGGCCCTCCCCTCTTCGGCGTCACGCGTGCGCTGCTCGAAGCGGCTCGAACGCCGTTGCTCAACCTTGACGAACTCTGCCAGCTCGGCATGCAGATGCCCGAACAGTTCGGCCGCCGGATCAGCCTCGCTCAACAGACGAGTTACGATACTTTCCAGCAGTAGGTGCAACTGGTCACGGCCGAGGTCGTCGTGATCACTCCAGCCTAGCGTCGCCCTGGCCAGTTCGTTCAGCAGACGGCGCGCAGGGTGGCTCGACAGGCTGAAAAAACTTTTGTCCGCTATGGCAACGCGCAACACGGGCAGTTGCAGGCGCGCCACCAGAGCCTTCAAGGCCGCGGGCAGGTTATTGTCGTCCAGGATGAAATCAAACAACATGGAGACCAGACTGATGACATCATCATCGACCCGGGCGACGCTACGCGCCTGGCCAGTCTGTCGGCGCTGCTCTCCGAGTCGTTGGTGGATACGGTTACGCACCAGGTTGATTGAACTGCCGCCAGCCCCCGGTTCGTCCAAAGGCATCTGCGCAAGCATACCGAGCAGCTCGTCGCTCGCCATAGGCGTTGCCCCGGAGGAACCAAGACTGGTAAGGGCCGTATCGCCGCTGGCATGGCGCCAGCTTCCGATAAGGTCGCTGAACATCGATAGAACGTGCTGGTGGTCAGTCCGGTCGGGGCTCTCACCTCGAGCAATGGTCTGTGTTGCCATGGCTGACGGGGAGCGCATTCCACGCTTGCCGTTGACCGCTGAAAAAGTCAGGTCCGGCATGACGCCTGCTGCCACAAAGAGATTGTTCGCCTCTTCATACAAGCTGTCCACCCGGTTGAAAACATAACGCTCGAACAGTTTGAGGATGATCAGACGTACCTTGATATCCAGCTCCAGCTCGGCATAGCTATCGACAAATATCTGGGCCAGAGACGCCGGACCGAAGGGATTGTTGCGCTCGTCGACGAGGCCTTTGACCAGGCTGTTCAAGCGAATTGCCAGATGAGCCAGCGCGGGTCGGTTGCGACTTACAACGCGACCGACCATTCCGTCCAGGGCAACCGACTGCTCCAGCTCATCCGGCTGAACCAGGGAAAGCGAATCTACCTGAAAAGACTGGCCGAGATCCTGGCTGGCCGGGATCTCTGATTGATTCAGTGCTTCAAGTGCCTTGACCAAGCCTACAGCGCAGGCTTTTTCTATCGCATGCCGCTGAAGCCGGACCACCCGCATGGCCTCGAAAAACAGGGTTTGATCATTGTTGCTGGCAGCGCGGTCAGCCATTTCGAAAAGGCTATCGTCAGCGTTGTCGAAAAGATCTCCAAGCGCGATCTTTAGAAAACCCAGGGCATGATTGGAAACCGCTCGCAGGGGCTGGGGTAAAGCAGGCTGAGCAGAACCAGGGGCCTGGCGACGGATGTCTCCAGCATTGATGGGGATTATTTTGTGATCCTGGGCCATGTTAGATCTCCGGGCATGTTGCCTGCCAGGCCTAGCGCCGCCAGCCCCGATTGCGAGTGGCTGACCCCTAAATGCGGCATAAATCTGGCGTCAATTTATTCGAGTATACAGATTCTTGTTACAAAACCAGTTTTTTACCCAGCTTTCTGAACCTGGTTCACATTTTTTCTATCTACTGCCCTGCAACCACTTCCGACGCATTCTTATAACAATTTGACGATCACAGACAGGCCGTTAAAACTGAACACCGCCATGCTGTAGCTCGGCTGGGTCGCCAGAGGAATAATCTGAGTCTCTGTGCCGGAACGCTTGAATCGTCCGCTGTGCAGCCTGGCGGCTATGGACAACAACTATAATTATCGGAGAGCGACATCAATGGAATCACTGATAGCGTTGATCAATGCCATAAACGGCGTGGTGTGGGGACCGGCAATGCTGGCCCTGCTGGCTGGAACAGGGATTTATCTTACCCTGGGTCTGAAACTGATACCCCAGCGCAAGCTGTTTTACGGCTTCAGCATGCTCTGGCGCGGCCGCAAGAAAACCACCGACGAAGGTGATATCAGCCCGTTCAACGCCCTGATGACCGCGCTGTCTGCCACGGTCGGTACGGGGAACATTGCGGGTGTCGCGACAGCCATTTTCTTTGGCGGACCTGGCGCCCTGTTCTGGATGTGGCTGATCGCTGTGGTCGGCATGGCAACCAAGTTCTGCGAAGCAGCGCTGGCCGTGCATTACCGCGAGAAGGACGCACGGGGCAACCACGTTGGCGGGCCGATGTATTACATTCGCAACGGCCTGGGCGCCAAATGGAAATGGCTTGGCGTGCTTTTTGCGATTTTCGGGATGCTAGCGGGTTTCGGTATCGGCAACACCATCCAGTCGAACTCAGTGGCTGATGCGTTGCAAAGCACCTTCGGCATTCAACCTCTGGTTACCGGTATCGTCATCGCGGTTCTGGTCGCGCTGGTGCTAATCGGCGGTATCAAGCGTATCGGCGAAGTTGCCGGCAAGCTGGTCCCGATCATGGCGCTTTTCTATGTTGGCGGCGGCGTGATCATTCTGATCATGCACGCCAGCGAAGTCCCGGACGCCTTAGGTCTGATCTTCTATCACGCGTTCAATCCGGCTGCTGCCGCAGGCGGGTTCGCAGGCGCAACCATCTGGGCGGCCATGCGGTTCGGTATCGCTCGCGGAGTATTCTCCAACGAAGCAGGTCTGGGCAGCGCACCGATCGCTCATGCTGCAGCGCAGACCAATAATCCAGTACGTCAGGGTACGATTGCCATGCTGGGGACCTTCATCGATACGATCATCATCTGTTCGATCACCGGCCTGGTCATCATGGTAACGGGCGCATGGCAAAGCGGCGAAAATGGTGCCTCGCTGTCAGCTCTGGCGTTTAACGAGGGGCTGCCTGGCGGCTGGGGGCAGTATATCGTGAGCATCGGCCTGGCAATTTTTGCCTTCACCACCATCATCGGCTGGAGCTTTTACGGCGAAAAGTGCACGCAGTTCCTGTTCGGTGAACGCTCGAATATCCCGTTCCGCGTGCTGTGGGTACTGGCCATTCCCCTGGGCACGCTTCCGATCATTGATCTCGGCACCATCTGGCTGGTAGCCGATACGCTGAACGCGATGATGGCGATACCTAACCTGATAGCGTTGCTGCTGCTGAGTCCAGTGGTCTTCAAACTGACCAAGGACTACTTCAACAACCCAACCGATGTGATTAGCAATCGCTGATCAGGCACCTGCATACCCGCCCCCCCAGGGCGGGTATCTTCTTTCCAATCGGGTATACTCGCCGCCATTGTCATTAAGCGACGGAGCCCTCTTTCATGCCGAATCTGGTCCTCAACGATCTGCGGACATCCATTACGGAAAATGTTCGCAGTGCACTTATCGAAGATGTCGGTTCCGGAGATATTACTGCGGCCTTGATCCCGGCCGCCCAACCTGCCAGCGCCACAATCATCACGCGGGAGACGGCTGTGCTGTGCGGCACCGCCTGGGCGGATGAAGTATTCCGCCAGATTGACCCTGCCATCCGCGTCGAATGGCTTGCCGCAGACGGTGCACCGCTCGAAGCCAATCAGGTTTTCTGCAAACTGAGCGGCCCTGCGCGGGGATTGCTCACCGCAGAGCGCAGCGCCTTGAACTTCATTCAGACCCTTTCTGCCACGGCCACACGCAGCCGACATTTTGCCACCTTGGTGGAAGGCACCGGCGTGCGGCTGCTGGATACACGCAAGACGCTGCCGGGTCTGCGTCTGGCGCAGAAATATGCGGTGACCTGTGGCGGTTGCCACAATCACCGGATAGGACTTTACGATGCGTTTCTCATCAAGGAAAACCACATAGCCGCCTGTGGCGGAATTGCCGCAGCGGTGAGCCAGGCACGGGCCATTGCGCCAGGCAAACCAGTAGAGATCGAGGTCGAGAATCTACGGGAACTGGAACAGGCTTTGGAGGCTGGGGCAGACATCATAATGCTTGATGAACTAAGTCATGATGACATGCGCACCGCAGTGGCCATCACGGCCGGAAAAGCAGCCCTGGAAGCGTCAGGCGGCATAACCGAAACGACGCTGCGCAGTGTTGCCGAAACCGGCGTGGATTACATCTCGATTGGCAGCCTGACCAAGGACGTCAAGGCAGTAGACCTGTCCTTGCGTCTACGCATGTAAGGAAATGGGTCCGGCAAGAGCCGGACCATTCGCATTACTCCCGCACGTTCTCATACAGCATGTAATGAGCCGTCTCATACAGTCCTCTGGTCAGGGGCAACAGCCGCTGGTACTCGTCCGGATAGCGTTCGGCAACGTTATCCAGCGGAGTATCCGAGTCCAGATCATGCAGGCTTGGCTCGCTGCCGTCATAATTCATCTGCAGCAGAAAGTCCTGGGTAACCGCCCCGATCAGCGGGAAGGTACCCTCCCGCAGTACCAGCGGCACGACCCGCTCACCCTCTGGGGCCGCTAGCAGCAGATCGCGGCCCAGGGTCCGATTGTCATATTCGATACCGAGCAGGCCGGCTACCGTAGGCAGCAGGTCCACGAGCCCGACCGCTTCGTCAAATTCCCGGTGGGGTAACAGCTCGGGGGCGTAGATCAGCAGCGGTACATGGTTACTTTCCAGACCCAGCTTGTCGAACGCAGGCTTCATGTAGTCGATATTGGCGATCCGGGTATTATGGTCGCCAAAGAGTACAAAAATCGTGTTTTCGAAGTAGCCACTTTCCTTGGCCATTTCCATGAAGCGCCCAATGTTGAAATCCAGCAAACGTACTGCGTTGTATTGCTCGACACTACGGGAGCCAGCGGCTTGCACTTCTTCCAGTGTCTTGTCGATGACTTCAAAACCGTCGTTATTCTCGGGAATGGTATAGGGGCGGTGGTGGCCTGCGGTCTGGATGTAAGCGAAAAAAGGCTTGTCCTTGGGCAGGTTACGCAGAATCTGGTCAGTTTCCTTGAACAGATCCAGATCGGAAATGCCCCACACATCGACATTCCCGGCCTCCCAGCCGCCCTCTTCATAGAGCGTGACTCCATCAATGCTCTGCTTGATCAGGGCGTTCATGTTGGCCCATCCTGAACTGCCGCCGATGGTATAGACCTTCCGGTAGTCTTCCAGTGCATTGACCAGCGTATGCTGGTTGGTAATGAGCGGATTTCGGGTTGCGCTTTCCTGCCGGGACACATCGGGGATGCCCGTGATACTTGCCCAGACCGTTTTGGCAGTGCCTGTCACCGGCACGTAGAAATGCCGAAAAAACCAGCTTTCCTTCGCCATACGATCCAGATTGGGCGTAGGGTTGATCGGGTTTCCGTATGCGCCAACGGCAGTAGTGCCCAGAGACTCAAGCATCACAAACACCACGTTGGGTTTCTGATCTACGTCCAACCGATGGGGCTGAATGCCAATTTCGCGGGAAAAATTCAGCCGCGCGACGTCCGGCGAATCAACGCCCAGATAACTACTGATCACAGGGTAGTGCCCGCGAACCTGATCAAGGTCGTAACGCTCCTGGGGCACTTTTAACGTGTCATACAGGAAAATGACCGGATTCAGACCCAGCGCACCCAGCTGGCTGTCGCCGGCAAAAAACGCGTCGCTCCAGCGAAGCGGTGTAGGGTTCTCGATATTGATATTGCTGTAGCGGCCAAGAATCCCCAGCAGCACCACCACCACCATCAACGTGCTGCCCCAGATCCGCGACCATAAGCCAATACGCTTGGCCGACCTGTCCAGCGTGACCTTCTCCAGGTCCAGCAGCGCCCAGAGTGTAACCAGTAACATCGCCAGCCAGCCGAGGGTAATCCATACCACCGGGTAGCTTTCCCACAGCATCTGCTGGGAAATCTGCGCATCGGCGGCAAATTTCAAGGCTGACGCGTTCAGTCTCACGCCCAGATAGGCATAGTGGCCAAAATCGATAATGTAGATGAGCAATACCGCTGCTACAGCAACCAGAAGGTAGGTCCGGGCCAGCCAGCGTATTAATGGTCGGCGCAGACTGTTCCAGGCAGGTAGCCAGGCCAGCAGCATGGCGGGAAGCATCAGCAGGATGGCCAGGCGCAAGTCAAAACGGACGCCAATGCCCAGCGTCTTCAGAACCAGATCCCAGGGTTGGTCCACACCCGGCGTTATCGCTGAAAATCCGAAAAGGAAAATTGCTCGCAAGGCTACCAACAACAAGAAAAGTATTGCTACTGCGCCTACAAAATAGTGAAGACGCCGAGAACGCAACCAGCCCATATAGGCTCTCCATTGAATATTCAAATTAACATCTGGCGAAGGCCAGTCCCGTGTGCCTTCGAAACGCGACGAGACGTTCATAGCGATGGGTAACACTGCGGCCAGACGCAAGACTGGATGAAAACGTGGCGTTTCCCGCTAAGGGGAACCGTTCGTTGTGCTGTAAGCAGTGGTACTGGCTAAGTTGTTCGGCACTATACAGGCGCGCGCTGTCGGCAGGCAATTGGGGAAGGGCGCAGCTCGGCCAGCCCTTCAGGGCAACTCCCTTCTTGGAAATCCCCGGGGCCCGCGCAGTGAGCTGCCGGACGATTCCGAGCCATTGCCCAGTGCGCCAGACTGCACGCGGCCTGGCTGCCTGACGGCCTCGAACGACAGTATTTTAAGGGGCACAGCGTAGCGCTCCAGCCACCTGCCTTGCCAAGCCATCTGCAGCGGCAATTTGCCTTTTTGCTCAGGGAAGTCCAGCACATTTATGGGCCAGCAAGGCCGAGCAGTCACCGACGTGCCAGTCAGCCAGAGCCGGCCAGGGATTGTCGCTGTTTATCAGACAGGTCCGACACCCCGCCGCTCTGCCAGCCTCCAGATCGAAGCGGAAATCACCTACCATGACCGCTTCCGCGCCAGTCAAGCCCCAGGCTGCGAGCAGTCGGCGAATTCCATCAGGATCTGGTTTCGGCAGGGCCTCTTCCCGCCCGAGAATATCTGCCGGCGCGAAGCAATCAAGCACCCCCAGTACCTCCAGCGAAGACATCGCCACCGAGCGCAGGTTGCGAGTCAGAATTCCCAGTTTCCTGCCATCCGCGTGCAGATGTCTGATTAGCTCTGCAGCACCGAGCGCAGGACGAACCGAATGTGCCAGCCGTAGCTCAATGGCATCCAGTCTGGCGCTTAGCTCCAGTCGCTCGGCCGCAGGAAGGTTGGCGAGATAGTCGAGAATATCTTCACCAGCGGGAATTCCCAGCTCGCGGCGAATGGCAGGAAAATCGTGCTGAGCGATGGTCAGGGTGCCGTCCAGGTCGAATATCCATCCGCGAAGCCTTTGCATGCCTACCCTTTCAACTTGCGCATCAGCGATTCCTGGGTAACCGATGCCACCAGCACTCCGGCGCGATTGAATATCTGGCCGCGGGACAACCCCCTCGAGCCGCTGGTGGAAGGGCTATCCATTGAATACAACAGCCAGTCATCCATTCGCAGCGGATGGTGATACCACAGCGCATGATCGAGACTGGCTATCTGCATTTCCCTTGACCAGGATGAAATACCGTGGGGCAACATTGCCGTGCCAAGAAGATGAAAATCCGACGCATAAGCCAGCAGATAGCGATGCAGTTGTGGATCATCCGGAAGATTACCGTCGGCCCTGAACCACATCTGCCGGGCCGGAGCCGCAGGCTCAGGCTTGAATGGATTAAACAGGCCCACCGGGCGAATCTCGATCGGCTTGTCCACCAAGACCTTGTCCCGCACCGTCTCGTGAATCAGATGCTGGTACTTGCGAGTCAATTCGGTTTCGTTCATCAACTCGTCAGGGCCGGGTACATCCGGCATGTCAGCCTGGTGGCAATAGCCTTCCTCGTTGCCCTGAAACGAGCAGATCATGGTGAAGATCGGCTTGCCCTTTTGTATCGCTTGAACCCTGCGGGTAGTAAAACTGCCGCCATCGCGCAGCGGGTCAACCTGATAAACGATGGGCAGCGTCGCATCACCCGGGCGCAGGAAATAGCCGTGAACAGAATGCACGTGACGCTCGGGATCGACGGTCTGGCTGGCTGCCGAGAGGGATTGACCCAACACCTGGCCACCAAACAGCTGCCGAAAGCCCAGATCCTGACTTACCCCTCGAAACAGGTTTTCCTCGATCTTCTCCAACCCCAGCAGGCAGACCAGATCATCCAGCATTTGCGTCATAACACTTCCTCGACTACTTCAGGCCACTGGCCGAAAACGAAACCATACTGACAAGCGAGCCGCCTGCCAGCACAAAAAGAGAGTTTAACCTGACGAAGCTGTTCTGGCAGCTTTTGGTAACGCCTGCCCGGTTGCCGGGAGTTGTCGGGCTGCCCCATACTCGGCCACCATGGCACCAAACCCGCTGGGGTACTCGTTTCCGAGGACAGGCATGGATCTTCCGCTGGTTTATCATTCCGACTACAGCTTCACCTTCCCGGCCACCCATCGTTTTCCAATGGAAAAGTTTGCCAGGCTGCGCGACCACCTTTGCGCGAAAGGGTTATTGCACCAGGGGAACCTTTACGAGCCTGAAACATGCCCCGCGGATGTCCTCTCGCTGGCGCATGATCCGGGCTACGTGGAACGCTTTCGCAATAATGCGCTGGGTCGTGATGAACTGAGGCGCATGGGACTGCCCTGGAGCGAAGCACTGGTTCAACGCACCATCCGCGCCGTAGGCGGATCGTTGCTGACGGCGGACCTGGCCCTGCGGCATGGTCTGGCCTGCCACCTTGCAGGCGGCACCCACCACGCACACCACGATTTCGCCTCGGGGTTCTGCATTTTCAATGATCTGGCGGTTATCGCCCGATATCTCATTGCCAGCGGCAAATCCGAACGGGTGCTGATCTTTGACTGCGATGTGCATCAGGGCGACGGCACCGCGCGCATCCTTGAGCACGACAGCAATGCAATTACCGTATCGCTGCACTGTGAAAACAACTTTCCAGCGCGCAAGGCCAACAGTGACTGGGACATCCCTCTGCCCAGGCACCTCGGTGATGACGGTTACCTGCAGGTGGTAAGCGATGCCTTGAATTACCTGCTTCCCTTCTATCGACCTGACATCGTTCTCTACGACGCCGGCGTGGATGTTCATCAGGACGACGCATTGGGTTATCTGAATCTTAGCGACGCGGGCATAGCGCGCCGGGACCGGGAGGTCATCAACCAATGTCTGGCCCGCGATATTCCGGTTTGCGCTGTGATCGGCGGAGGCTACGACAAGGACCGCAGCGCCTTGGCCAGGCGACATGGCATTTTGCACCACAGCGCCAACCAGATTTGGCGGGAACGGGCTTTGGGTTAAACTGCGCACTTCACTCCATCCGGATCTGCCTGTGCCATCCAAACCAAACCAGACAAGCAGCCGCCACGTTGCCGTAATCGGTGGCGGCCCTGCCGGACTCATGGCCGCAGAAACACTGGCGCGGCCCGGAATAGCCGTTTCGATTTACGACGCTATGCCCTCGGTTGGCCGCAAGTTTCTGCTAGCCGGGGTGGGTGGCATGAACATTACGCATTCAGAACCCAGGCCCGATTTCGTGAAACGCTACCGTGAAGCGAGCCCCTGGGTGGAGGACTGGCTGAGCGGGCTGGACGCCGACGCTCTGCGCCAATGGATTCATGGTCTGGGGGTGAATACTTTCATCGGTTCGTCCGGCCGGGTGTTCCCGACCGACATGAAGGCCGCGCCGTTGCTTCGTGCCTGGCTTAGACGCCTGCGAGACCGCGAGGCAGCGATACACACCCGGCATCGCTGGCAGGGCTGGAATGCGGACGGCAATTTGCTATTCGAATCCCCCGAGGGTAGCAAAGCCGTAGCTGCCGATGCCGTGGTGCTGGCTCTGGGAGGGGGCAGTTGGCGGCGCTTGGGCTCTGATGGCGCCTGGGTCTCTTTGTTGCGCCAGAGACAGGTGCTGGTTCGCGATCTGTTGCCTGCAAACTGCGGATTCAACACCCCATGGAGCCCTTACCTGCGCCAGCGTTTTTCTGGCCAACCGTTGAAGCAGGTCATCGCCAGCCTGCGCACCGAAGAAGGTCTGACCATCGAACGACGCGGAGAGTGCGTTCTCACCCAGCACGGCCTGGAGGGCAGCCTTATATATGCCTTGTCAGCAGAACTGCGCGACCAGCTCGTCGAGCGGGATGAAGCGAGCCTGACGCTGGATTTGGCTCCTGACCGACACATCGACCAGTTGACTGCCGCCCTCGAAAAGCCGCGCAGGGGCCAGTCACTGGCGTCCGTGCTGCGCAAGGGAGCCGGACTCGATCCGTTGAAAATCGCCCTGCTGCATGAGTGTCTGGACAACACCTGTATCGAACAGCCGGCGAGCCTGGCGGCGGGCATCAAGGCCTTACCAGTCCGCCTGACCGACACCCGACCATTGGATGAGGCGATCAGTACAGCGGGAGGGGTTCAACAGCACGCATTGGACAGCCATCTGATGCTGCGATCAGTGCCGGGTGTGTTCTGCGCCGGCGAGATGCTGGATTGGGAAGCCCCGACCGGGGGCTATCTGCTGACCGCCTGCTTCGCCAGTGGCCGGCACGCCGGTGAAGGCGTGATCAGTTGGCTTGACCGTCCGGTTTGACACCCGACAGTCGTGGCACCATCCATCGTTCAAAGGTTCTGGGAAAGAGCCGCGCCAGCCACCGTGCACGCCAGTTCACATTGGACAGTACCAGCATACGTTTGCGCCTGACCGCGCCGCGGTAGATATCGTCGGCAACGTCAGTGGGAGAAGATACCTTGAGTGAGGGGCTGGCGGTCTGGTGATTGATTGAGCCATTCGCGACCAGAGCATTTTTGCGGATATCGGTTGCCGTAAAACCCGGGGTTACCAGCATGACATTCACGCCCTGCTCGCGCACTTCCATGCGCAGCGTCTCGAACAATCCGTGCAGGGCGTGCTTGCTGGCATTGTAGGCACTGCGATACAGCAGCGGTGCGAAGCCCGACAGCGAGCTCAGCACTATGATCTGCCCCTTGCGTTCTATAAGGCTTGGCAACGCGTGCCGGGTGCAATGCAAGGCGCCGAAATAGTTCACTGCCATGATGCGCTGGAAAACCGCCAGGTCAGTATCGGCGAAGACGCTGCGATGGGTGATGCCTGCGTTATTGATCAATACGTCAACACCGCCGAAATGTTCGATAACCTGGCAGATCGCCTCTTCACAGGCGTGCTCGTCAGCCACATCGCAGTGCACAGCCAGTACGTCGGCATTGAGCTTGTCCATCAGCTGCTGACGGAAGGCAACGAGCGGTTCGTCCTGAACATCCAGAATGGCTATGCGCGCTCCGGCCTGGGCAAACCTTAGCGCCAAGGCTCGTCCAATCCCAGCGCAACCGCCGGTAATTACCACCACTTTCTGGTGAAACAGTCCCCTGGTCATTCTCGTCTCCCGGCTACTCTGCCTGAATGGGAGAGTGCGTGAATATCACCATAGCTGCAACTGTCACGGCGCCAGCCTTTTCCTTATCCATTGGCCATCGACCAGACGATAACTCAGCCGGTCGTGCAAACGGCTGGGGCGGCCCTGCCAGAACTCGATCGACTGCGGCGTCAGACGAAATCCGCCCCAGTGCGGCGGACGAGGTGGAGCCTCATTCGCATACTGCTTTTCCAGCTCCGCCAGATTCTGTTCCAGCACCTCGCGGTCGGCGATAATCTGACTTTGCGGCGAGGCCCAGGCACCCAGACGGCTACCCAGCGGGCGGCTGTGGTAATAGGCGTCCGACTCCTCGGCACTGACCTTTTCCACTGTGCCTTCGATACGCACCTGACGCTCGAGATCATGCCACCAGAAAGTCATCGCCGCTTTCGGCTGGGCCTTCAGCTGTTCACCCTTGGCGCTTGCATAGTTGCTGAAAAAGACGAAACCGCGTTCATCCGCACCCTTGAGCAACAAGGTTCGCAGATGCGGCTGACCGCCAGCATCCACGGTGGCCAGCATCATGGCGTTGGCTTCGGTAGTTTCGATAGTGACCGCCTGCTCGAACCAGGTCGCAAACAAACTGAACGGCTCCACGGGGGCCTGATGTTCCGAGAGTCCGTCGCGAGTATAGTTGCGGCGCAAATCGGCAATGCTGGGATTCATCGGCAAGCTCCTCATATCGATACATTTATCCTAGCATCGCTGGGACCACGCGCATCGGCCCGACGCAAGGCTTAAGCTAGTCTACGCTGCGCAGCACCGCATGCACCGCACGACTAAGCTCCAGCGCACGCGGGTCCATCAATACATAGGGTCCCATGGTATTGGTCACGTAGCCGAAGCCCACCTGGGCGTCGGGATCGCAGAATCCCAGCGAACCGCCGGCGCCTGGATGCCCATAGGCCTGCGGGCCCATCCCGAACCCTCCACCTTCGTATTCCTGCTCAAGCATGACTCCCAGGCCGAATCGCGTGGGCGCCAGCAGTGTGCGGTCCATGCCCTGACTGTGCTCCTTCTGCATCTCGCGCACCAGTTCCGCATCAAGCAATTTGACGCCGCCCAGACTGCCGCCATGGGCCATAACCTGCCAGAAACGCGCCAATGACCGTGCATTGCCAGTGCCGTTGGCGGACAGTATCTCGGCCTGCTGCCATTCCCGCTTGTTGGTGCTGACCATCATGCTCGACGGATTACCGAATGCCTTGAACGAGAGTCCGTCCGGTTGCCCCATGGAGGCAAACAAGGCGCGGGCGTACTGATCGCCATACTGATTGCGCAGGCGCGATACATGGGCGACCCGCGGCAGCTCAGCATCCGGGACACCAACAAAGAAATCCATGCCCAGCGGCGTGCAGAGATGCTCATGAATATAGGCACCGGGGCGCTCCCCGCTGAGCCTGCGCAGCGGTTCACCCAACAGCCAGGCGTAGGTGACCGGTGCATAGCCGTGGGCCTCATTCGGCTTCCACCAGGGATCCTGTGCCGCCAACGCGTTGGCCATTGTCTGCCAGTCGAACAGCGCTTCGGGTGGCAAGGTTTCACTGATAGCAGACATACCGGAACGATGACTCAAAGCGTGCCTGACCGTCAGCGAAGCTTTTCCAGCCTGGGCGAATTCTGGCCAGATCTCGGCTAGCGGGCTGTCCAGCCCGGCCTTCCCTGCTTCGACCTGCTGCAACAACGCGACAGCTCCCAGGGGCTTGGTACAGGAGAAAACATTGACCAGGGTGTCCTGTTCCCAGACCTGCTGGTTATCCTTGTCCATCACGCCTTGCCAGAGATCCAGTACGGTCTCGCCGCCGACGGTTACGCAAAGCGCCGAGCCGCGCGCCTGTTCGTCTTGCTGCTGTGCGGCAAAAAGCTCACGCACGATCTCGAAACGGGGATCAAAATAGCCTTGGACCTGGGTCATGGAGTTTTCCAGTCTGGTTTTTACAAGAAACATTATTTAAGCGCAGCGGGCAAAGGTGCTCGCAATTGCTGCGCTTTTTTTACCTCAGGAGCTGCTTTTACTCAATCTCGCGCCGAAACGGCGGCAGTGCATTGAGAATGGCTTTGCCGTAGCGCTGGGTCACCAGGCGGCGGTCGAGCAGCGTGATCACACCGGTATCGTGTTCGCTACGCAGCAACCGACCACAAGCCTGGACCAAGCGCAGACAGGCATCGGGCACGGCGATTTCCATAAAGGGATTGCCCCCGTTGCGCTCGATCCATTCCGACAGCGCGGCCTCGACGGGATCGTCCGGTACCGCGAAGGGAATCTTGGCAATCACCACGTGCTCGCAATACTTTCCGGGCAAATCGACGCCTTCGGCAAAGCTCGCCAGACCAAAGATGACGCTCTGCTCAGCCTTGTCGACCCTGGCCCGATGCTGGCGGATCAGCTCCTGCTTGGACAGATCGCCCTGCACCAGCACCCGTTGACGGAAGGCAACCGGCAGCCCGGCGTAGACTTCCAGCATCTGCCGGCGTGAGGAGAACAGCACCAGACTTCCGGCCGCGTCATCCAGCATGGCCGGCATGCGTTCGATAATTGCAGCGCTATGGGCGGCGCTGTCACGCGGGTCAGCGCCCAGATTGGGAATTCGCAACACGCCGCACTCGGCGTGCCTGAAAGGACTCGGCGCCAGCGTACAGACCGCGCTTTTCGGCAGGCCGGCGCGCTGCGCGAAGCGGTCGAATCGACCCAGCGCTGTCAGTGTGGCCGATGTGACCAGACAGGCGAAAGCGCTATACCAGAGAAATTGTCGCAGGGTATCGGCGGCCAGGATTGGACTGACATGCACTTCGATGTCGCTCTGCTCGGTCAGTGTCAGCCAGCGCGCCGTAGGCGGCTTGTCTTCCACATCGACCAGACAGAACTGAGTCCACAGTGTCCAGTTACCCTCCGAGCGCGCCAGCAGTGCTCCGAACAGCGGATACCACTCCTCGGCCTGGGTCTGATGCACACCCACCGCCTCACCGTCCATGGCATCCTTGAGTATGTCCACCATGCGCTGGAGCAGATCGGTAATGCGGCCAAAGCCGGCCTTGAGCTCGGTGCCCATATCACGCAGGTGCTCTGGAATCACACCATGCTCGAACCGATGCTGAGGGCGGACGTTGCCGGTCAAGTCTTCGGCCGAGGAGAAATCCGCCACCTCAGCCAAAGCCTGACTCATGAACTGCTGGTGAGGCTTGAGTTCGCGTGCCTGGGCGGGCACCTGTTCGAGCAGCCGGCCAAAATCCCCAGGCAGCGGATGCTGAGCCAGCAGTTTGGACAGATTCTTGTCGAGCTGATCCAGCCAGTCAGTCGTCGCCGTCATGCGCGTGTGATGAGCGAAATGGGCGATGGCCTTGTCCGGTAGATGATGGCCTTCGTCAAAGATATACAGGCAATTGCGTGGGTCAGGCAGGATAGCGCCGCCGCCCAACGCCAGATCGGCCAGGACCAGATCGTGGTTGGTAACGATCACATCAACTTTCTGCACACCCTCACGGGCCTTGTAGAACACACATTGATTGAAATGACCGCAGCGGCGATTGCTGCACTGGATGTGATCAGTAGTCAGCCGCGACCAATCCTGATCTTCCAGGGCGGCTGGCCAGGAATCCCGCTCGCCGTCCCATTTTTTGCTGGCCAGGGCTTCGACCATGCTGGTGTAAAGTTTCAGCCCAGCCTCGTCCACGTCCAGCTTGAAACCTTCATCGGCGAAACCCTGTTGCCGACTGGCCAGAGCCTGGTTGTCACTGAGCAGGTTATCGAGCTTGGACAGGCACACATAGCGGCCCCGACCCTTGGCCAGGGAAAACTGAAAATCCAGGCCGGCGTTGCGCTGAATATCGGGTAGGTCCTTGAGTACGATTTGCTCCTGCAGAGCGACCGTGGCAGTCGATATGACCAGCGGCTTGCCCAGGTGCTTGGCAATCGGGATCGCTGCCAGGCAGTAAGCGACCGTCTTGCCAGTTCCAGTCCCGGCTTCGACAACGGCCACCGCTGGCTCGCCATCGCGGTGGCCTTCATCGTCAATATCCACGGCTCCGAAAACCTTCGCCACCTCGGCAATCATTACCCGCTGGCCGTAGCGGGGTTTGAGCGATTTGTTTTCAAGGAAGGTGCGGTAGGCCGTCTGGATCTGGCCTTTCAGTTCATCGTTCAGCATGCGGGCTCCAGGGAAGACTGGCATGATACCGCATGCACACCGTAAAGACTGTCACCCAGGGAAATTTCCAGCCCTGACAGCCATCGGTTAAGGTAGTCTTTCTGCCGTTGCCAAAGAGCCCGCGACAATGACTTCAGCATCAACCCCGCACCAGGCACTGCTCGGCATTTTCGAGCATTACCAGCCCAAACGGATGCTATGCATCAGCCGTGAACCTATCCCGGCCGCCCTGGCATTCTGCACCGAGCACCCCGATTGCGTTAGGGTAGAAACCGATCAGGTACCCCTTCCCGCAGAACTGGCCAATCAACGCTACGACCTGGCGGTTGTCGCAGACGAGCTGGAACGCTTGGATAAACGTCAGGGGGTGGAATTGATTGCAGGTCTGCGTAACCTGTCTGTCAGCCGACTGGCCGTCCTGGTCGATCTACAGCAAACCCCTGAATGGAAAGACACTGACTTCTTCGGGCTGGCCTTGCAGCGCCACGGCAAATTCGAGCGTGATGATCGGAGCCTGTCGCTTTTCACTTACGATCTCGCTGAATACAAAAGCGTACCGGACTGGCTGAATTCCAAGTACTGGGCCAACCCCCAACTGTTCGGCAAGTACTGGTGGTGATGCCGCACGGGCAGGCAGGTTGCGCCTGTGGCAGCGGAAACCCTTACCACGCCTGTTGCGGTCTGTGGCATGTGGGCGAGCCAGCCCCCACGGCGGAGCAATTGATGCGCTCGCGTTATTGCGCTTATACGCTGGGACTTATCAACTACCTGGTTTCAACCACCCTGCCCGCCCAGCAGGCAATGCTCGATACCCAGGCCATGGCCCTGTGGAGCCAGTCGAGTCAGTGGCTGGGCCTGAGCATAGATCGGAGCCTTGGCGGGGAGCCTGGTTCCTCTAGGGCCCAGGTGACCTTTACCGCCCGCTGGGCTGATCCAGACGGCAGTCAGCATAGCCACCAGGAATGCTCGGAATTCCAGAAGCTGGGTGATCGCTGGTTTTTCATCGATCCCAATCACCGGCTAAAGGCAGGCCGCAACGAGCCATGCCCTTGCGGGTCGGGAAGAAAGTTCAAGCAGTGCTGTAGCGGCTGACTGTCTCAATCGCGCAGCGTGAGATGGTCGGTATTGGGTATCGAGACCGGCCCCGCTCGCTTGATTTCGTCCAGATCCGCGCCGGGTGGCGCCAGACTCAAGGCCGACAGATCTATCGGCAAGGGAACGAAGTCCTGGTATTCATCCTGAAGGTCGGCACCCACCGGCGCAATGCCAAAATCGGGTGCCTCGACATCACTGAACGCAGCCATGTATTCGTCGCGCGGCCTCAGCCTGTTCTGCTCCGATGCAGGGGCAGCGGTAGCTACAGCACTTGGTGGCAGTTGCGCAGCCTCGGCGGGTTCAGCCGGGCTAGCCGGCTCTAGCGGCGACGCACCGCCGTCATCCATGGGCTCGACCAGGCACACGGCACCAGCACGATCAATGGCTTGCCGATATTTCTCGGCAGCATTGTCATCGAGCCCCTGCTTGATCACGATACGCCGCCCGGAAAACAATACATCCAGTTGCTGATCACCTGCCTGGAATAGCTGTCCGAGCCGGGCTCTCGCCTGTTCCAGCGCGACCCCCTCCTTCACCTGTCCTTTGAATACGATCTCAAAAAGCGGCATCTTGTCACTCCTTTGAAGCGATTAGAGGTTAGTATGGACAGGCATGGGCTTTCCGACAACTCCCACAAACGAGCCCAACCTCATCGCGGAGGATATTCATGAACATTCGCACACTTGGCACGCTAGCCATGCTGACAAGCTTGTTCTGGCTGTCCGGTTGCGCCGTTTTCGGGTACTCCTATACCAAGCCTGAGATACGCTTGGCCAATGTCGAAATGCTCAAATCCAATCTGTGGGAACAGTCGTTCCGCCTGCGGCTGCGGGTAGACAACCCCAACGACCGGAATCTGCCGATCCGCGGCATGCACTATCAGGTCTATCTCAGCGACGCCAGGCTGGCCACGGGGGTTACCAACAGAACCTTCGATGTGCCGGCTTACGGCTCGGAATATTTTGAACTGGATGTTCGCTCCAATCTCTGGCGACATCTGGGAGATCTGGTCAAGCTGGTCGAGCGACAACAGCCAATCGACTACCGCATCGAGGGACACATCCGCACCGGCTGGTTCTTTTCGCCAAAATTGACCTTGCGGGAACAGGGCACACTGGACCCGTCGGACCTGAGTTTTTAATCATGAATACAAACGTCTGGCTGGCCATTGCCGGCCTGCTGATCATCATTGCCCTTGCCGCCTACGCCTGGTTCCTCTGGGGTCGGGTCTGGCATACTCAGCAACTAAGAGCGACCCAGGAAGCAGAGCGCAACGACAGGCTCGCTGGGGACATCCAGTTGCTTGCGCAAAGTCTGTTGAACGGCCAGTTACCCCTGATCGAAGGGGCAATACGCATCAAGGTTCTGCTGGACAATTACAGCGGGCCACGCCAGCAAAATCTGGATATGGAGATTTTCGAAGTCATTTATGACGCTACCGCGCATATCCCCACGCACCAGCGCTGGAAAAACCTGAGCAAGGCCGAACGCCACATTCACCAGCAGCAGATGGACGTGCTGGAGCGTGATAACCGGGAGAGGGTCGTACAAGCAGCCACACAGCTGAGTGAAGGATTGGTATGAGTGCAGGAAGGGCCGGCTGGCGAGCCGGCCCAGCGTTATCAGACGACCGAGTTACCGCCATCTACTGCGACAGCCTGACCGGTGACGTGACGTGACGCTTCAGTGGCGAAAAATACGGCTACTCCCTTGATATCCTCCTCACCGCCAATGCGTCCCAGGGGAGTGCCTTGCTTGATGACCTCAGTGACTTTTTGCAGCCCCTGGGCCAGCTTGGTCGGAAAAAAGCCTGGGCAGATTGCATTGACGTTGATGTTGTAAGGTCCCCATTCACCCGCCAGGGCACGGGTCAAATTGATTGCCGCTGCCTTGCTGGTATTGTAAGCCACAGTGTGGATACCGGTGTTCGGACGGTTACCCTTGAATCCGGCGATGGACGCTATGTTGATGATCTTGCCCGAGCGACGCGGGATCATGAAACGACGGGCCACCTCCTGTGCCATCAGAAAGCATACGTCGACGTTCAGGCTCATGACCTTCTGCCAGCCTTCATAACTATGCTCCACCGCGGGCTGACCCCAGGTAGTGCCGGCATTGTTGATCAAAATGTCGATAGTCCCGAACCGGGCCTCGGCAGCATCCACCAGAGTGGTGATCGGATTGGTCTCGAGCTTGCCCAGGTCACAGGCGATGCCACCGGCTTCAATACCCTGCGCCTTGAGCTGCGCAACCACTTCATCGATTTCAGCCGCATTGCGCGCATTGATGAAGATCTTCGCGCCTTGCTCACCCAGAGCCTCCGCCATTTGCAAGCCCAGGCCCTTGGTTCCACCGGTAATCAGCGCGACCTTGCCGGTCAGATCGAACAGTTGCTTGACGCTCATGGCAATTCCTCAATTGTATCGTGAATGTGACCTTTTCAAGCCGACCATCATAAACGTTGCCCTCTGCCAAACCGACCATCAGTGATACGGGTGATATGCCGCCCCGCTCCGGTGTTATCATGGCCACCCATTTTCCAGCGGGTCATCCCATGGCTGAGCATGATTTCCGGCGCACTGCACTTAATGCGTCCCATACCCTGATCGAGTGTCGCACTCTGTCCGCCGGACTCTATCAAGTGACCGGTCAGGGCGGCGGCGTGCAGACTGGCGATACCCTGATATGCACGATTAAAGGTAGCAGCGACCTGCCGCTGCCGCTTGAGGTCGCCAAGGTACGTTACCTGATCAACCCGCCGGGCCAGTGGACGGCTACCGCCAAGGGCCCTGATCTGCGCGGCCAGTCAGTGCTTGGGTGGTCGGTTCAGTGTGATGAATGCGCCAGGGATCAACCCTTTGAATTCCTAGCCTATGACAAGGACGATCTGCAGGAGCGTACCAGCAAGGCCAGCAGGCGCATCACCGAACTGGGCTGGCAGCCCCGTGGAGACAACCACTTGTGTCCCAAATGCGCCCGTTTGGTGGCCGCCATTTCCTGAACGGTGAAAGATACCGTCAGAACAGCAGCAGCTGTTCACCCAGGGGGCTTTGGGCGTTGTCCAGACGCACCCCCACTCCTATCAAACGCACCGGTTTCATGCCGCGTGAGAACGCCTGGGCGCATAGCTCACGGTAACCATCCGGGGTAACCGGCGCTCCCGCTTGCTCGATGGTGGTCTGGGTAAAATCCTGGAACTTGAGTTTCACGAAAGGCTTGCTGACGCGGTACTGTCCTTCCAGCCGGCCGAGTCGCTGCGCCAGTTTCTCAAGCAAGGGAGGCAGCGCCTTGAGACATCCGGCAAGGTCGGGCACGTCGTGATCATAGGTATTTTCCACACTGACTGACTGGCGCTTGCTTTCTACTATCACGGGCCGGTCATCGATCCCCCGCGCAAGCTGCCAGAGCCGTTCGCCAAAACTACCGAACTCCTTGGCCAGGTCCTGCTTGCGCCAGATCAGCAATTCGCCGCACACATCTATACCCAGGCTTTTCATGCGCGCCGCGGTCACTCTGCCAACGCCATGCAGGCGTTCGATGGGCAGTTTCTGCACGAAGGCTTCTATCTCATCGGGAAGAATCACCTTGAGACCGTCAGGCTTGTTCCAGTCGCTGGCAATCTTGGCCAGGAACTTGTTGGGCGCCACGCCTGCCGAGACCGTAATTCCCTGACTCTCACGCACGCGCTGACGAATCGTCTGCGCTATCAAGGTGGCGCTGCCCCGACAGGCCTGGCTGTCACTGACGTCCAGATAGGCCTCATCAAGGGAGAGCGGTTGGATGATGGGAGTGTAGTCGGTAAAAATCGCCTGTATCGCCTCCGATGCCTCACGATAAACCGCCATGCGCGGTGGCACAATCAGCAGGTCAGGGCAGAGCTTCTTGGCGTAGCCAGACGCCATGGCTGACCGAACGCCATAAGCCCTGGCTTCGTAGTTGCAAGTTGCTACAACACCTCGCTTGCCCGGGTCGCCCCCGACCGCCAAGGGCCGGCCGCGCAGGCGCGGATCGTCGCGCATCTCGATGGCTGCGTAGAAGCAATCGCAATCAACATGAATGATTTTACGCACGCTGGCCCGGTTCGCACTGGAAGGAGAACCTAGTGTACCTTGATCAGCCGGCCATAAGCTGAGCGCGCCCTCCTTTTTCGCACCAGAGTGGCCATCCGGCGCTGTTCCAGATAGTTACCAACTCCGACATACTCAGAGGTTCGCGGTCACCACGCGATTGCGACCAGCGAGCTTGCCGTCATACAGGGCTTTGTCGGCGCGGCGAATCACATCTTCGATTAGTTCATCGCCTTCGCCCACCTCGGTAAGGCCGAAGGTAGCTGTGATCTTGACTATCAAACCGCCTGCCAGAAGGGGTGACTCTTCAAGACACTGCCGCAGGCGATCAACTACCACCACGGCCTGCTCAAGATCGGTTTCAGGTAACAGAATAATGAACTCCTCTCCCCCGAAACGGCCGATGATGTCCGCCTGCCTCAAGGTATTGGAGAACAGTCTGGCAACGTGCTTTAGCGCCTGGTCGCCCAGATCATGGCCATGCAGGTCGTTGATCTGCTTGAAATGATCAAGATCCAGAACACACAGGGAGAGCTTGCCACCATGACGAACAGAACGATCCCTTTCCTTCTCGAAAAATATTTCATACTGGCGACGGTTGAACAGGCCCGTCAGGGGATCGGTGGTGGCCTGGTGCTTGAGTTCGATCTCAAGCTTTTCGCGCCGCAGAATCTCTTGCTCAAGCGTCTGATTGACCTCTTTCATTTCGCTCAGCAGCATGAACTGTTCTCGCTGCACCAGTTGCAGGCGCAGGCCAGCGATGTAACCCACAATCGTAGGAAGCGACAGAACAAAAAACAAACCAACCAGCAAAGTCGGAGCAGCCCCTTTGAGGGCGAGACAGTAAGTTGTGCCGACTATGCCAAACAGCGCGACGATATTCGACAGAACCACACGATTGGGAATGAATACATACAGGCTAACGATCACAATAAGGGTGACGCCAACATTCCACGAGGTGATATCCGGGCGAACAAAATAGATGAGGAAGAAGAATACGAAGCCGATGACCTCAACGGCCGTAACGGCATATCCCTCGCTTGCGAGCTCCGGGCGTGATTTCAATCTCCAAGCCAGACCCAATATTAGCAAAGCAGAAATAGCCCGGCCTGCCATCATATGAAAGAAGGGTTCGCTCCAGCCGAGCGCCATCAGATCCAGAACGCCGAATAGCAACACGAGCACCGCCCAGACCTTCAACGCTTTGCGCAAATGGCGCGCCATACTGGGTTCGGAATGCTTGCGGAAGGCTGACTCGGTGGCAAAATTCAGAAATTCACCACGCCAGGAAGATAGTTTGTAACGATCATCGGGTCTCGACACAGGAATCCCCTTTTGCGCACGTACATCTTTGTTATTTTTGTGTAAACACTTTCCGCTTTATAGATTCAGTTGTAAAGCCAACCGCTGTGCGCTGAATGACATGGGCAACCGAGATCGAATTGCAACAGGGCACGAAAAAAATACGAATTTCAGGCAAAAAAAACCGCCGAAAGACAGTATCTATTCGACGGTTTCTAAAATGGTTGCGGGGGCAGGATTTGAACCTACGACCTTCGGGTTATGAGCCCGACGAGCTACCAGACTGCTCCACCCCGCGTCAGAGGTGGCCATTGTACGGATTGCCAACAGACTGTCAAGCGATTGAACAGAAAAGATTTTTTATACAGCACCGCCTTGACGAGCCAGTTCGGTCTACGCCTTGAAAGTAGCCACCAAGGCCATAAAAAGAGCCCGCCAGGCCAGTATATTTCTGACTTCACCCGGTCTCTAATGGCCTTATAATGGCAACTCATTCCATACAAGCTTTTTTCCCATGAGCAAAGTGTTTAGGCCCGGCATTCTCTACCTCCTGTTAACGCTTGTTTCACCAGCGCTGGCTCAAGCAGAGCCGGACGTTTCGTTGACTGAAAAACCGGCGTTGTTCCTGTTGGCGGAAGTGTGGCCATGGGGCTACTTTGATGAGAACCGAGAGCCTACCGGCCTGCTCAGTCAACTGGTGGAACAACTGGCGAGCACAGCTGAGCTGCCGCTAGCCAGCCGTGTGGTCCCACATCAACGCCTGCTCCACGAGTTTCGCCGCGGCGAGGCTGATTTCACCGTGGTGTTCGAAAATCCCTTCCTTGAAGAGTTCGCCACGAGTCTTGGTCCCGTCCTGGAGACCAACATGCTGCTCATTTCCATGGAAGGCTCCGACCAGGAACTGAGCCTGAAAGGCCTGAGCGGTCGGACCATCGGCTATATACGCGGCACGTATTACGGCGAAGCCTTTGAACATGACGACTCCGTCATCAAAGTCCCCCTGCATAACATGGAACAGGCGCTGGATATGCTGATGATGGGGCGCGTCGATACCATTATCAGCAGCGATGTGGTCCTCAGCCACAGCCTGAAGGCGTTGAAGCTCAAGGTCGACGCCTTCCGCTATCGGGTACACGCCCCTGGCTATCCGGCTAACTTATATATGGCGCACCAGTCACTGCATCCGGAATACGGCCCGTTAATCAAGGCAGCGCTCGACAAGATGCGCGCGTCAGGCGAACTCGACGAGATATTTGCACTTCCTCGGCACTGAACAGCTCGGTTCGACATTCGGTCATATCGCCCTATCGGCGCGCCACCCCGCCGACTACCATGAACGTACCAACCTTCCTCGGAGAGAGCCATGCATATCGGATTTCTCGGCGATCATCAAAACGTATACGGGCAAATTGAATGAGTGACGTCCAGGCCTCGGTGCTGGCCGACGTGCGCAATCACATCGGCTATCTGACATTGAATCGCCCCGCCGGGCTGAATGCGCTGACGCTTGAGATGGTGCGCCTGCTGAAGGCTCAGCTCGAGCACTGGATGCAAGATCAGCAAGTACGGACTGTGCTGCTGAGCGGAGCTGGCGACCGGGCCTTTTGTGCAGGCGGTGATATACGCACGCTGTATGACGAGTATAAGCAAGGCTCCACTGAAGGCATCGAAACCTTCTTTAGTGAAGAGTATGCGCTCGATCAGCTGATTCATGCCTACCCCAAGCCCGTCATCGCGCTGATGGACAGGTTCGTCCTGGGCGGCGGGATGGGTCTTGCCCAGGGCGCCGGTCTGCGTATGGTAACCGAGCGATCACGGCTGGGCATGCCGGAAACCGGTATTGGTTACTTTCCCGATGTCGGCGGCAGCTATTTTCTCCCGCGCCTGCCAGGCGAACTGGGTATTTATCTGGGCGTCACCGGCGTTCATATCGGACCGGCCGACGCGCTCTATGCGGGCCTGGCTGACGTGGGCCTGCCGAGCAACAAGTTGCCTGAGCTGACCTCGCATCTGGATGATCTGGATTGGTCACGGCTGTCACCGGAGCAGGCTATCCGCATGCTGACGTTCGACGACTTTGGCAGCGCGGATCTTAAACGGCTGCGCCCGGCCATTGACCGACATTTTGCACACAAGGACATCCCGTCCATACGGCAGTCTCTGCTGGACGAGCAAAACCCTGAATGGCATGGATGGGCGCAGGCCACGGTAAAGCTTATGGACAGCCGCTCGCCGATTGCCATGGCCGTTACCCTGGAATTACTGCGGCGCGGCAGAGAGCTCAGCCTGGCTGACTGTTTCGCCATGGAACTGCACCTTGACCGGCAGTGGTTCGACAAGGGCGACATCGTCGAAGGGGTTCGTGCACTCCTGGTCGACAAAGACAAGAATCCGCGCTGGAATCCTGCCAGCATTGATGGGCTGGACCCGGCTGAGGTAGCTGGTTTTTTCAAGGATTTCAACCATGCATGACATCGAACTGACTGAAGACCAGCGCATGATTCGGAATATGGCTCGCCAGTTTGCCCAGGCCGAGTTGCGGCCACGCGCTGCCGAGTGGGATCAAACCGGCTGGATTGACGAAGGAGTCGTCCGCCAGATGGGTGAGCTCGGGTTGCTCGGAATGGTCGTGCCCGAAGAATGGGGCGGCAGCTACGTGGATTATGTCGCCTATGCCCTGGCGGTCGAGGAAGTGTCAGCCGGGTGCAGCGCAACGGGGGGACTGATGAGCGTGCACAATTCGGTGGGCTGCGGACCGGTGCTGCGTTACGGCAGCGAGCAGCAGAAGCAGGAGTGGCTGGAACTTCTGGCCAGCGGCCAGGCCATCGGCTGCTTCTGTCTGACCGAACCCCAGGCTGGCTCGGAGGCGCATAATCTGCGCACCCGCGCGGTACTGGAAAACGGCGAATGGGTTATCAATGGTGCCAAGCAATTCGTCACCAACGGCAAACGTGCGAGTCTGGCCATCCTATTCGCCGTGACTGATCCTGACTTGGGCAAGAAGGGACTGTCCGCGTTTCTGGTGCGCACCGATAATCCCGGATTCAAGGTAGAACGAGTGGAGCACAAGATGGGTATCCGCGGCTCGGATACCTGTGCCATTACGCTTGATAACTGCCGTATTCCTGAATCCAGCCTGCTTGGCGTTCGCGGCAAGGGGCTCTCCATTGCGCTGTCCAATCTGGAAGGTGGGCGCATTGGCATCGCCGCCCAGGCGCTGGGTATCGCCCGCGCTGCCTTCGAAGCGGCGCTGGTGTATGCCCGTGAGCGAATTCAGTTCGGCCAGGCGCTGGTCGAGCATCAAAGCATCGCCAATATGCTGGCTGACATGCACATGAAGCTGAATGCCACCCGCCTGTTGATCCTGCATGCCGCGCGGCTGCGTACCGCAGGAGAGCCTTGCCTGTCTGAAGCCTCGCAGGCCAAGCTGTTTGCCAGCGAAATGGCTGAGGAAGTTTGTTCAAAGGCCATTCAGATTCATGGTGGCTACGGGTATCTGGAGGATTATCCGGTCGAGCGTCTCTACCGCGATGCGCGCATCACCCAGATCTACGAGGGGACCAGCGAAATACAGCGGCTGCTGATTGCTCGAGAACTGAAGCACTACAGTTTTTAGCGCCAGCTCTTGGCTCATTTGAAGTCTCGGCTTCGCACATCCAGCCCGGTCAGGATCGGTGTGAGATCATGCAGGCGATAGGCGATCAGATGGATCACGCCCTTCTCCGATTCCAGGCGCCCATCCACCTGCATCAGTTGCGCACCGACCAGTTCCTTGCGCTGCCTTTCTCCCAGGTCGCTCCAGACCACGACGTTGACCATGCCGTATTCATCTTCAAGGGTGACGAAGATCACTCCGCTAGCGGTTCCGGGCTTCTGCCGGCCCGTTACCAGCCCGGCGACCGAAATAGTCCGTCCATGTTCAATGTCGGAAAGCTCCCTTGAACTACGACAGAGCCGAGCCTTGAGCTGGCTGCGTAATAGGCTCAGCGGATGCGGTCCCATGGTGGTGCCAACCGTCGCATAATCGGCGTGCAGATCTTCGCCCATGCTCGGCAGCGGCAAAGCAACGGGCGCCTCTTTCTGCTCTGGCTGACCGGCAAACAGCGGCAGCTGTGGTCTGACTCCCGCCACGGCCCATCGCGCCTTGTGCCGATGCCCCGCCAATCCGCGTAGCGCGCCGGCATCGGCCAGCAACTCGCGGGCCCGGCTATCCAGTCGAGCGCGGCCGACAAGATCGAAGGTATCGGTAAAAGCACTTTCCTGACGCGCCATCTCGATAAGCTGGGCATCCTGTTCACGCAGGCCACGCACCATGCGCAGGCCCAGGCGGATGGCGAGTTTGCCGTTCCTCCCCGGCTCCAGCGTACAGTCCCAGCTACTGAAGCGCGCGTCCACCGGCAAAGTTTCGATGCGGTGTCGGCGCGCATCCTGGAGCAACTGGTCAGGACTGTAGAAACCCATCGGCCAACTGTTGATCAGCGCGCAGGTGAAAGCCGCAGGCTCGTGGCATTTCAGCCAGCAACTGGCGTAGGTCAGCAAGGCGAAGCTGGCGGCATGCGATTCAGGAAAACCATAACTGCCAAAGCCCTTGATCTGCTCGAAAATCCGCGCAGCAAACTCGGCAGTGTAACCCCGCTCCAGCATGCCTTCGGTCAGGCGTTTCTGGTGCGGCTCAAGCCCACCATGGCGCTTCCAGGCGGCCATGGAACGGCGCAGCTGATCGGCCTCATCCGCTGAATAACCGGCAGCGACGATAGCCAGCTCCATGACCTGTTCCTGAAAAAGCGGCACGCCCAAAGTGCGCTCGAACACCTTTTTAAGCGCCTCTGAAGGATACGTCACCGGCTCCTCGCCGTTGCGGCGGCGCAGATAGGGATGCACCATATCGCCCTGTATCGGGCCAGGCCGAACGATGGCGACTTCAATCACCAGATCATAAAAGGTCCTGGGCTTCAGCCTCGGCAGCATGGCCATCTGCGCCCGCGATTCGATTTGAAACACGCCCACGGTATCGGCACGCGAGATCATTTCGTAGGTCGGCGCGTCTTCGGCCGGGATAGTCGCCAACGTCAGGTCCCGGCCCCGGTGCAGACGGATCAGATCGAAACTGCGGCGCAACGCACTGAGCATTCCCAGCGCCAGAATGTCCACCTTGAGCAGGCCGACCAGATCCAGGTCGTCCTTATCCCATTGAATGATGGTGCGGTCGTCCATCGCAGCATTTTCCACAGGGACCAGGGTTTCCAAGGGCTGCTCGGAGATAACAAAGCCGCCTGGATGCTGCGACAGATGACGGGGAAAACCGATCAGCTCGCCAGTCAAGGTCAGGACTCTGTGCAACATTGGGTTGTCTGGATCAGAGCCTGCTTCGCGCAGGCGTTCCGGTGGCGGTAGCTTGGTACTCCAGCGGCCACAGCAATCTGCCAGGGCATTCACTTGATCCGGCGGCAAACCCAGAGCCTTGGCTACATCGCGAATGGCTCCCGCACCACGATAGGTGCTCGCCACCGCAGTCAGCGCCGCGCGATGTCGACCATAGCGTTGGAATACATACTGGATGACCTCTTCACGACGGTCATGCTCGAAATCCACATCGATATCCGGTGGCTCATCGCGTTCTCTGGACAGAAAGCGCTCGAAGAGCAGATTGGATTTTGCCGGATCAATCTCGGTAATACCCAAGGCGAAGCACACCGCCGAATTGGCGGCGGAGCCACGACCCTGGCAGAGAATGGCCTGCTCTCTGGCGAAGCGAACGATATCGTGCACGGTCAGAAAATAGCTCTCGTACTCTTTATCGATGATCAATGCCAACTCCTTGTCGATCTGCACCTGCACCTTTTCTTCAATACCCAGGGGCCAGCGCCAGCGCATGCCCTGCTCGGTCAACTGGCGCAGCCAGGAACCGGGCGTCTGGCCTTCCGGCACCAGTTCGCGCGGATACTGATAGCGCAGCTGACCCAGATCGAAGGTACAACGCTCGTCGATGCGCTGGGTTTCTACCAGCAGCTCTGTCGGATAGATGTTGGCCAGTGCCGAGAGGCTACGCAGGTGTCGCTCTCCGTTAGGGAACAGGCGATGCCCGGCCTCCGCGACGGTGCAGTGGAAACGGATGGCGGTCATGGTGTCTTGCAGGGCACGGCGACCACGGGCATGCATGTGCACATCACCGGCAGCCACGGCAGGAATGCCCAGGGCAGCGGCGAGGGTCTGCAAATGGGCCAGCCGCCGGCCATCGTCGGGGCCGCAATGCAATTCGACAGCCAGCCAGACACGCTCCGGAAAAATCTCCTTCAACCAGTGCCCGGCCTGCGCGTCGGGCTGATTATCCGGCAACCATATAGCCAGCAAACCCGGCAGCGGTTCGGCAAAATCCTCGCGCAGCAAACGGTACTCTCCCTTGGCGGCGCGGCGCCGTGCGCGGGTAATAATCCGGCACAAGATCTGATAGCCCTGCAGGTTCTCCGCCAGCAGAACCAGTCTGGGCCCCGACTCGACCTGCATTTCGCTACCAACGATCAACTTCAGACCGGTTTCCTTTGCAGCCTGCCAGGCGCGTACGATACCGGCCAGCGTGCACTCATCGGTAATGGCCAGGGCGCTGTAGCCGTGATGGCTGGCACGTTCGAACAGTTCCTGCGCGCTGGAAGCCCCTCGTTGGAAGCTGAAATTGGACAGGCAATGTAGTTCGGCATAGCCGCTCATGCGAACCATCCATGCAACAACAAAGGCCCCGCCTCACCCACTGGGCAATAGGCCCATGCCAGTTGGCCACGGTGGGTTTGCACCAGATAGTAGTCGCGCCGCACGTCACCGCCATCCCACCAACCCGACTCGATGCGTTCAGGCCCAGCCACAATGCGCAGCGCCGGCTCCTGTAATGGCACTGGTTTGGATAGCAGCCACCCGGGGCGTGGCGGCAAATCCGCCAGACCCGTGGCAGCCTTGGCGGCATTGATTTGCCAGCCGCATTCAGGCCGATGATCGGCAAAGGCATGCACCCCATGCACCGCCCCATCACCCAGGCGGGCACGCAATCGCTCGCGAAGTTGTTCCCAGGGTAATGACTGCTGGGGCCGTTCATTGAAGAGTTCGCGGTAGGCAGGCACGAAGGCCGGCAAATCACGCGCGAGCAATCGCAACGCTTGCGTTGGCCCGGGTATCTGCACATTTTCCAACCGGCCCCGGGCCAGTTCGAACAGCATGGCTGCGTCCCGCTCGGCGCTCAGCAGGCCTACCGGAATCTGACTGTCCGGCCCTTCGCGATGCTCCAGAAACAGGGTAAAACGTTGCACGCCACTATCTCTGCCGGCAAGAAAAGCCGCCAGATCCGAGGTCAAACGGCGCAGGGGAAACAGCAATGCCTGGTGTGACTCGACATCAAAGTTGAGTTCGATACGCACATCAAACTCATCTGGCGGAGCATAGCAATCCAGCACCACAGCACTCTCCCCCACCAGGGCGTCAAGGTGGCGCAGGACCTCCTTGGGAAACCGTTTAGCGATGGTGTCGCGGGGCAGTGCCAGCACCTGCTGCAGTCTGCGCAGACCCATACGAGAAAAAGCCGTAGCGATTTCGCGGCTCAGCCCGCAATGCTGAATGGGCATCTGCCCCAGCACCTTGTCCAGAGCCTCCCGATGAGTCACCGCCAGTCCATCATGGATAGTGGCCAGTGCCCGCGCCGCTGCGGGGTTGGGCGCCAAGACGATACGATGGCGAAAACCCAGGGCGGTCAGCTCATCGCGCAGACGTCTCTCAAAAAGCTCCCAGGGACCAAATAGATTGAAGCTGCTTTCCACCTCAATCAGCAGAGCCCGCGGGTAGTCCAGGCTGACATGGGAGCTGAAGCGGTAAGCCCAGGCCGCAAGGAATCGATGCCAATACTCAATCTGCGCTGGGTCGTATTCCGCCATGACAAAATCACGCGTCATTGCCTGGGCGGCGGTCAGCGATTGCCCTGGTTGCAGGCCTAGCGCCCGGGCCGCCGGGTTCATTGTTTTCAATACGCGCCGCTGGGGCGTTCCGGCGATCAGCGCCAGTGGCGCTTCGGGATCATCCCGGTCCCGTAAAACGGCGTCCAGCGCCAGTTGCGGCAGCAATATACAGGCCCAGCGCATGGCAATTCACTGCCCCACGGAAAAAGGGATCGGAGTTGCTGGCAGCCTGCCGCCACGGCACTTGAGCACCCGTAATTGTGCTGGACACGTCTCCACGGCAAGACGCAGCGCAGCCGGCGACGGATTGACTGCCTCAGCGATGGGCCGATAAGCAAAAGCCAGGGTTTGACCGGTTTCTGCAGCGACCTGCAACCGGCGCAATGCCCGGTCATTTATTTGCTGGGGCCAACACAACACCGCACCACAGCTGCCTGAACGCAAACACTGCTCCGCTGCCCACAACGCATCACGCTTGCTGGCTTGAATCACTGTCAGGTAGCTCAGATTTATCCCGGCGGCTTTCCACGCCCAGGGGAACGGCACATAGGCCGGCGCTACCAGGACCACCCGCTCCGAGGCTGCGGTCAAACGTGCCAGGGTGGGCCAGAGTAATTGCAGTTCACCAACGCCTTCGGCTGATACCAGGATTTCGCTGAGTGCTGAATCAGGCCATCCACCAGTGGGTAATGCCGCATCCAGGGTGGCATATCCGGTTGGCTGAATGCTGGCAGGCACAGCGGTTGACTGCCCACGCCAGACCCGCCGCTCCTGCAACAGGGTATCGAGGGCAACTACCGAGCCCATGCAAGCCTCCTCTTCAGCGATACAGCTTGAAGAAGCAAAAGGAGAAGAAATAAAGGAGTGACAAGCAAGATTGAACCGCGCATACGAACCGCCAATTACTGTATATGCATACAGCATATCATTCAGTAGAAAACGGTCAATCGCTATTCCGGCTCAAGCTGATCAATGGACAAGGTGAAGATCGAACAGGGCAGTGAACGCGTTACCAATAAAATCAGGCGGGAATCACGTATTTATCGAGCGGGGCTTACAGACAAGTCGATCAGGACGGTTTGATTAGCTGAGCCAGCCAGGTCAGATCCTCTGGTCTGGTCACCTTGATATTGTCGGCGCGCCCTTCAATCAGACGTGGCGCGTGCCCTGCCCTTTCCATCGCGGAGGCCTCGTCAGTGATAACAGCCCCGGATTTCAGCGCGTCTGCCAAAGCCTCTCGTAATTGACCAAGTCTGAACATCTGCGGAGTAAAGGCCTGCCAGAACAGAGAACGATCAGGCGTAGCGGTAACCCGTCCATCCGGCCCTGCCTGCTTCAACGTATCACGCACCGGCACCGCCAGTAGACCGCCCACCGGATCGTCCTGCAGATTCTCCAGCAAGCGAGACAAATCACTGGCCGCCAGGTTGGGCCGCGCAGCGTCATGCACCAAGACCCAGTCACCTGGGCTGGCGCCCATGCCCACCAGAGTCTCAAGGCCGTTGAGCACCGAATCAGCTCGCTCACGGCCGCCGACAGCACGGGTGATTCGCGCATCGGAGGCACAGTTCAAGGCTGGCCAGTAACTATCATCCGCAGAGAGGCACACCACCAGCCCAAGCAAATCGGGTTGATCAAGAAAACAATCGAGGGTGCATTCAATCAGGGCGCGCTGGCCCAAAGGGAGATATTGCTTGGGCCGATCGGCCTGCATGCGTGAGCCGACACCGGCGGCAGGGATGACAACCCAATAGGGCACTGCGTTCATTACTCGGTGCTCAGCTGAAACAGGGTTTCACCATCTCTGATCATGCCCAGCTCATGTCTGGCCCGCTCTTCAATGGTTTCCAGGCCCTGTTTGAGCTCCACCACTTCAGCAGTAAGAATTCGGTTACGCTCGAGCAGCTTTTCGTTTTCACTCTTTTGCGCGGCGATTTGCTGACCTAACTGATTGACGTGCGCAAAACTGCCCTCGCCCACCCACAGCCGGTACTGAAGACCAGCTAGTAGTATCAAAGCGACAACCCAGAGCCATTTCACAAAATAATGCCTCCAATGGGCATACCGACCTTATTATTCTTGCAAACCCCGGACCAGACACCCCAGGCGGCTGATCCGGAACGGCACAGGCTCAATCAGCCACGGAACTCCGCACGGCCCCTGTACGGCGCCTTGCCTTCCAATTGCTCTTCGATACGCAGCAGCTGGTTGTATTTGGAGACGCGGTCGGAGCGGCAAAGTGAACCGGTCTTGATCTGACCCGCAGCAGTCCCTACCGCCAAATCCGCAATGGTGGAGTCTTCCGTTTCACCAGAGCGGTGGGAAATTACCGCGGTGTAACCCGCTGCCTTGGCCATCTGAATGGCTTCGAGGGTCTCGGTCAGCGAGCCGATCTGGTTGAACTTGATCAGAATCGAATTCCCAATGCGCTTGTCGATGCCTTCTTGCAGGATCTTGGTATTGGTTACGAACAGATCATCCCCAACCAATTGTACTTTGGCTCCTATCCTGTCGGTAAGCACCTTCCAGCCATCCCAGTCAGACTCATCCATGCCATCCTCAATGGAGATGATCGGATAGCGTTCGGAAAGCCCAGCCAGGTAATCGGCAAAGCCAGCGGCATCAAACACCTGGCCTTCGCCAGCCAGATCATATTTGCCGTTCTTGTAGAATTCACTCGACGCGCAGTCCAGCGCCAGGGTTACATCATCACCCAGTGTGTAACCGGCATTGGCCACGGCTTCAGCGATGGCGCCCAGAGCGTCTTCGTTGGAGCTCAGGTTCGGCGCAAATCCACCTTCATCACCCACCGAGGTGCTCAAACCGCGCCCTTTCAAAACGGCCTTGAGGTGATGGAATATCTCGGCACCCATGCGCAGAGCCTCGGCGAAGCTTTTGGCTCCGACAGGCTGAACCATGAACTCTTGAATATCGACATTGTTGTCGGCATGTTCGCCGCCATTGATGATGTTCATCATGGGAACCGGCATGCTGTACTGGCCGGGGGTGCCGTTCAGATCGGCAATATGGGCATAAAGAGGCACACCCTTGGCTTGCGCAGCAGCCTTGGCAACTGCCAGGGATACCGCCAGAATCGCGTTGGCGCCCAGTTTGGCCTTGTTCTCGGTACCGTCCAGCTCGATCATGGCGCGATCCAGAGCAACCTGATCCAGAGCATCCTTACCGACCAGCAATTCACGAATCGGACCATTGATATTGCCCACAGCCTTGAGCACACCTTTGCCCATATAACGGCTCTTGTCACCATCCCGCAATTCCAGCGCTTCGCGTGAACCGGTAGAAGCACCGGAAGGGGCACAAGCGCTGCCGGTGAAACCGCCATCCAGAATTACGTCAGCTTCAACGGTGGGGTTTCCACGTGAATCGAGGACTTCACGTCCCTTGATGTCGATGATCTTTGCCATTATTGCTACTTCTCCATTTGAAATCGTCCGAGAATAGATCAGGTACCGGGCGACAAGTTCACGCGGTTTCCAGAACCGGGAACCCTTTCACCAGATCATCCAGTTCTTTGAGCTGAGCGAGGAATGGCTCAAGCTTGTCCAGGCGTAACGCACAGGGGCCATCGCATTTGGCGTTATCAGGGTCAGGGTGGGCTTCCAGAAACAATCCAGCCAAACCCTGACTCATCCCCGCCTTGGCCAGATCAGTTACCTGGGCGCGACGTCCACCAGCCGAATCACTACGGCCGCCAGGCATCTGCAGCGCGTGGGTCACATCGAAAAACACCGGATAACCCATTTGTTTCATGATGCCGAAGCCGAGCATGTCCACGACAAGATTGTTGTAGCCAAAGCTGGAGCCACGCTCACAAAGAATCAAACGGTCATTGCCCGCCTCTTTGCACTTGGTGAGGATGTGTTGCATCTCTTGTGGCGCGAGGAACTGCGCTTTCTTGATATTGATCACAGCCTTGGTCTCGGCCATGGCTACCACCAGATCGGTCTGGCGGGAGAGGAAGGCCGGGAGCTGAATGATATCGCACACCTCGGCGACTGGCGCCGCCTGATGTGGCTCATGTACGTCGGTAATCACCGGCACGTTGAAGGTGCGCTTGATTTCTTCGAAGATTCTGAGCCCCTCTTCCATGCCTGGCCCACGGTAGGAATTGATCGACGAGCGATTCGCCTTGTCGAAGCTGGCCTTGAATACATAGGGAATGCCCAGCTTGGTCGTCACCTCGACGTAGGTTTCGCAGATCTGCATGGCAAGATCACGAGACTCCAGCACATTCATGCCGCCAAACAGCACAAACGGCTTGTCGTTGGCGATCTCAATGGCTCCAACGCTGACGATTTTCTGGCTCATCGGCAATCCTCAGGATCTGGTTTTACGCTGAATCAACGCAGCATTCACGAAACCGCTGAACAGCGGATGGCCATAGCGCGGCGTGGAGGTAAACTCCGGATGGAACTGGCAAGCCACGAACCACGGGTGGTCGCCCACTTCGATCATTTCCACCAAAGCGCGGTCCACCGACCGACCGGTGATCTTCAGACCAGCGTCCTGCAGTTGTGGAAGCAGATTGTTGTTGACCTCGTAGCGATGACGATGACGCTCGACGATCACATCCTTGTCATAGCATTCAAAGGCTTTACTGCCCGGCTCCAGCGCACATTCCTGGGCACCGAGACGCATGGTGCCGCCCAGATCCGAGTCTTCGGAGCGTTGCTCCATCTCACCGGTCGCGGTTTGCCATTCGGTAATCAGGCCGACGACCGGATGCTTGCTGGTTTTGTCGAATTCGGTGGAGTTGGCGTCGTCCCAGCCCAATACGTGGCGGGCATACTCGATAACCGCCACCTGCATCCCCAGGCAAATACCCAGATAAGGGATCTTGTTTTCGCGGGCGTAGCGTACCGTGGCAATCTTGCCCTCGACGCCGCGTAGGCCAAAGCCGCCAGGTACAAGAATCGCGTCGACATCTTCAAGCAGCGCGGTGCCCTGATGCTCAATATCTTCCGAGTCGATATAACGCAGGTTGACCTTGGTCCGGCTTTGAATCCCGGCATGGCTGATCGCTTCAATCAGCGATTTGTAAGCCTCGAGCAGCTCCATGTATTTGCCAACCATGGCAATGGTTACTTCCTGATCGGGATACAGTTTGGCGTCTACTACTCGGTCCCACTCGGACAGGTCAGCCCCGCCACATTCCAGACCAAAACGCTCTACTACGAAGTCATCCAGGCCCTGGGCATGCAATACCGAGGGAATACGGTAGATGGTATCAACGTCTTCCAGGCCAATGACCGCACGCTCTTCCACGTTGGTGAACAGGGCGATCTTGCGCCGCGAGGACAGGTCGATGGGATGGTCGGAGCGGCAGATCAATACATCGGGCTGCAGACCGATGGAGCGCAGCTCTTTTACCGAATGCTGGGTTGGTTTGGTCTTGGTCTCGCCTGCGGTCGCGATGTAAGGCACCAGCGTCAGGTGTATCAGCATGGCGCGCCGGGCGCCCACTTCGATACGCAGCTGGCGAATCGCTTCCAGAAAGGGTTGGGACTCGATATCGCCTACGGTTCCACCAATTTCAACCAGGGCTACGTCGGCATCACCGGCGCCCTTGATAATGCGGCTCTTGATTTCATCGGTAATGTGAGGAATCACCTGGATGGTCGCGCCCAGATAATCGCCGCGACGCTCCTTGCGCAGAACGTGTTCATAGACACGCCCTGCGGTGAAATTATTGGCGCGGCTCATGGTGGCGCTGACGAAACGCTCGTAGTGCCCCAGATCCAAGTCAGTTTCCGCACCGTCATGGGTGACGAATACTTCGCCGTGCTGGAAGGGACTCATGGTTCCGGGATCCACATTTATATAAGGATCCAGCTTGAGCATCGTGACCTTGAGGCCCCGGGCTTCCAGAATCGCGGCCAGGGAAGCGGAGGCGATGCCTTTGCCCAAAGAAGATACAACACCACCCGTGACGAAGATGTAGCGCGTCATGAAAAACCCGTAGATGAACTGTTAGGCGACCGCGGCCGCAGGAAATCGAAGGGAGACCAAAGTCTCGTCAAGATGGGAAATCAGGATACCAGACGACCTTGGTTTGCTCAATCCGCAAAGCAGCCTTCACGCAGACCTGCCGAACCCTTTATCACCAGGGCGATCCTGCGCGGCCGGTTGCCAACTGATCTGCCAGCCGAGTTGATCGGGAGCAGCGCAGGCGTCCTCGGAGTTCCAGCGGCCGGCCACTGACACCAGCCGCCCATCGCAGTACAGCAAGGGCAGCGCCGGACGTAGCCAAAACGGTATTGCAGCTTCTTGGAAAAGTTGCTTCAACGAACGGTGGGGACGCCCGGACAGCTTGATCCGTTCGCCTCCCTGACGATAATCGATGCGCCACTTTCCAGGTCTCCACATCAGCCCTCCCGGCATCGGTCGGAAAATCAGTTCGCCGTTGCCATTTACCAGTCTGGTATCAACAAATGCGGCCAACGCTTGCTCGCAGCCCGCACTTACCCCTGCGCGCGATAACAACCAGAGCCGTCCGGAGGAACGACGCAATTGATAGTCGCCAATCAGGGTAACCGGCTGACTGTCAGACGCCGCGGGTAATTGCTGCAACACCTCGCGCAACTGGCGATGGTCTGGCAGCAGACAATCATGCTTGGTCAACCAGTAGCGCAGAAGATTGCTCTGACGAGCCGGGGACAGCTCCAGCATGGACTCAAGTTCCAGACTGGGCCAGGGCGCAAGCCATTCGTCCGCATCTTCAGCCTGAACCAGCGCAAGATCCTCGGCGGCCCGTTCGTCGAGCAGACTACTGGCTTCGCTCACATGATCAGCCAGCCGTAGCAGGCTGTTCTCCATCGCCGGCCATTGTTGACGCAGGAGCGGCAGGAGTTCGTGCCGCAAGGCGGTGCGGGCAAAACGCTGGTCCCTGTTAGCCGGATCTTCGATCCACAGCAGATTTTGCTCGACAGCCCAGGCAGCCAGCTCGCTTCGTCGCCAGCAAAGCATTGGCCGCAGCAAACGTCCGGCAGCCAGGCTTCTCTGCCTCGGCATCCCTGAAAGGCCCCGCAAACCGGTGCCACGGACCAGCCTGAAGAGGAGAGTTTCCAGCTGATCATCCCGGTGATGGGCCAGCAACAGATAATCGCCAGAGCCTATCAATGATTCGAACACCTCATAACGGGCGGCGCGAGCGGCAGACTCAATACTCGCGCCCTGTTCCAACTCGACACGCAGGATATGCAATGGGATGAAGCGAGCGTCACACTGCTGCTGGCAATGCGCTGCCCAGGCATCGGCATCAGGATGCAAACCGTGGTGAACATGAATGGCTTGAACAGGTGGGAGATCATGCGTCTGGCGGAGCTGGGTCAATGCCTCCAGCAATGCCATCGAATCCAGACCGCCGGAAAGCCCCAGCCACCAGACCGGAGCGTCCCTGCAGGGCGCCAATTCCTTCAGCAACCCCTGCGGTGTAAACATGCTTACTTGATACCGAAGGCCATCAGGCGCTCGTAACGACTGTCCAGAAGAGCCTCTTCGGAATAATTATCCAACGCGGCCAGTTCGGAAATCAGCTGATTCTTGATGCGCGCGGCCATTTCTTCTGGCTTGCGGTGCGCACCGCCAAGCGGCTCAGGAATCAGATTATCCACCAGGCCCAGCTCTTTCAACCGGCCTGCGGTAATCCCCATCGCTTCCGCCGCATCGGCGGCCTTTTCGGATTTTTTCCAGAGAATCGAAGCGCATCCCTCTGGCGAAATCACCGAGTAGGTCGAATACTGGAGCATCATCAGACGGTCGCATACGCCGATTGCCAGTGCGCCCCCCGAGCCGCCTTCACCGATAACGGTCGCAATGATCGGCGTCTTCAGCCGCGACATGATCTGCAGGTTCCAGGCAATGGCTTCACTCTGCCCACGCTCTTCCGCGTCGATGCCAGGATAGGCGCCAGGCGTATCGATAAAGGTGAACAGGGGCATCTTGAAACGCTCTGCCATCTGCATAAGACGACAAGCCTTGCGGTAGCCTTCTGGCTTGGGCATGCCAAAATTGCGACGCACCTTCTCCTTCACGTCTCGGCCTTTCTGATGCCCGATCACCATCACGGCGCGACCATCCAGACGGGCGATACCACCCACAATCGCCGCATCGTCGGCAAAATGCCGGTCGCCATGCAATTCTTCAAAGTCGGTGAAGATGTGCTGGATATAATCGAGGGTATAGGGCCGCTGCGGATGTCGGGCCATCTGCGCAACCTGCCAACTGGACAGATTGGAGAATATGCTTTCGGTCAAGGATTTGCTCTTGTCCTGCAGCCGGGTAATCTCATCAGTGATGTTTAGGGAATTGTCACTACCGACCAATCGCAGCTCTTCGATCTTGGCCTGCAGGTCGGCAATAGGCTGCTCAAATTCCAGATATTTCTGACTCTTGCTCATAGGCGTCCATCATCCGCGTGGCCCATGCAGGGCATCCGATTTTTTGCGTTACCTTACGGGATTGCCGTGCCTGCGTCGAGCAAGCCGGTTCCCAGGTTTATCTGTAGTGCAAGGAGACGCTGTCTTTACCCAACTGGTCACGCAGGCTCTGCACCAGTTCATCCGCAGGTTCGACCTTCCACTGATCACCTAGCTTGAGCAGGGCAACGGCGTCCGAGCGCTGGAAGTCGATCGTGACCGGGCATTCACCCTTGTGTTTCTGCAGCAATCCCGCCAATCGTGAGAGACACTCCGGCCCGTGCTGCCTGGCGTCCATGCGTATACGAACACTGTCCAGCAGCGTTGTGCGCGCCTCTTCAAGACTCATTACCCGTTTGGCGCGCATACGCAAACCACCGGAGAAATCGTCCTGGGCAACCTCACCTTCAACAACCAGTAGTGCATCCTTTTGCAGCAGAGATTGTGCGGCTTGATAGGCCTCGGCAAATAATGAGACCTCAATACGCGCAGAACGATCATCCAGGGTGACGAAACCCACCTTGTCGCCCCGCTTGCTTTTCATTACCCGCAGATCAAACACCAGCCCGGCAATGGTTTGACTTTCCCTCGAGGGCTTCAAGTCGATGATGCGCTGGCGCGCAAAGCGACGAACTTCTCTCTCGTATTCGTCTATCGGGTGGCCTGTCAGGTACAGGCCAAGCGTCTCCTTCTCGCCCCGCAAGCGCTCCTTGAAACTCCACTCGCGCACGCGCCGATAGGATTCAAACACGTCACGCCCCGCGGAAGGGCCGAGCAGTTCACCGAAAAGATCATCATGGCCGCTGTCCGCGCTTTTGGCCGTTTGCTCTGCTGCGGCCATGGCCTCCTCCATCGCTGCGGCCAGGGCCGCCCGGTTACGGTCAACCTGCTTGAGGTAGGCCTGCTGTTCCGTATCGAAGAACGGCCCCATGGCATCGAGTGCCCCACTGCGAAGCAGCGCCTCCATTACCCGCTTGTTGATGCGCTTGAGATCGACCCGAGCGCAAAAATCGAACAGGTCAGTGAACGGACCGCCGCATTGCCGGGTTTGCACGATGGTTTCCACCGGGCCCTCGCCTACACCCTTGATAGCACCCAGGCCATAAACGACGGCGCCACTTTCATCCACCGTGAACTTGTATTCGGACATGTTTACATCGGGCGGATTGAGGCGCATTTTCATGCTGCGACATTCTTCGATCAAGGTCACCACCTTGTCGGTGTTATGCATGTCCGCCGACAGTACTGCCGCCATGAAGGGCGCTGGATAGTGGGCCTTGAGCCAAGCGGTCTGGTACGAAACCAGCCCATAGGCCGCCGAGTGCGACTTATTGAAACCATACCCTGCGAATTTCTCGACCAGGTCAAAAATGTTGCCTGCCAGGTCGGCTTCAATACCATTGTTTTCACAGCCTTCGAGGAACACGGCGCGCTGCTTGGCCATTTCCTCCGGCTTCTTCTTGCCCATTGCCCGGCGCAACATGTCGGCGCCGCCCAGGGTAAAGCCAGCCATCACCTGGGCAATCTGCATTACCTGTTCCTGATACAGAATAATGCCATAGGTCGGTGCCAGTACTGGCTTGAGACTGTCGAGCTGATAATTCGGATGCGGGTACGAGAGTATTTCGCGTCCGTGCTTACGATTGATAAAGTCGTCGACCATGCCTGATTGCAACGGACCGGGACGGAACAGCGCAACGAGTGCGATAAGATCTTCCAGGCAATCCGGGCGCAGCTTCTTGATCAGCTCCTTCATGCCGCGTGATTCCAGCTGGAATACCGCAGTGGTCTCGGCCTTTTGCAGCATGTGGTAGGTGGGCTGATCATCGAGCGGGATAAAGTTGATATCCAGCGGCGCATCCCCGGTCTTGGCCCGCACCCGGTTGATCGTGTCCATGGCCCAGTCGATGATGGTCAGGGTCCGCAGGCCGAGGAAGTCGAACTTCACCAGACCCGCCGATTCCACGTCATCCTTGTCGAACTGGGTAACCAGCCCGCCACCGGCTTCGTCACAATAGAGCGGTGCGAAATCGGTCAGCTTGGTGGGCGCGATAACCACGCCGCCCGCATGCTTGCCGACGTTGCGGGTTATGCCTTCCAGCTTCAGCGCCATATCCCAGATTTCCTGGGCTTCTTCATCGTTGGTCAGAAAGTCGCGAAGAATTTCCTCTTGCTCGTGGGCCTTGGCCAGGGTCATGCCGACTTCGAAGGGAATCATTTTCGACAGCCTGTCCGCCAGACCATAGGACTTGCCCTGCACTCGCGCCACGTCCCGCACCACCGCCTTGGCGGCCATGGTGCCGAAGGTGATGATCTGCGAGACGGCGTTGCGCCCGTAGGTCTCGGCGACGTATTCGATGACGCGGTCGCGCCCTTCCATGCAGAAATCGATATCAAAGTCGGGCATTGATACCCGCTCAGGATTGAGAAAGCGTTCGAACAGCAAGTCGTAGGCCAGCGGGTCCAGGTCGGTAATCAACAACACATAAGCTACCAGCGAACCAGCCCCTGACCCTCGTCCTGGCCCCACCGGTACACCATTGCCCTTGGCCCACTTGATGAAGTCCATCACGATCAGGAAGTAACCGGGAAAACCCATCTGGATAATGATATCCAGCTCGAAATTCAGGCGATCAACATAGACCTGACGTCTGGCCTCATAATTTTCCGAGTTTGGAGGGAGAATCACCTTGAAGCGTTCTTCGAGACCCTCGAAGGACACCTTGCGAAAAAACTGCTCCTGGGTCATGCCGTCCGGGATCGGATATTCCGGCAGGAAGTAGGTACCCAGTTGCACGTCGATATTGCAACGCTTGGCGATCTCTACGGTATTTTCCAGGGCTTCCGGAATATCTGAAAACAGTTCGGCCATCTCTTCGGGCGTTTTCAGATACTGTTCTTCGCTGTACTGGCGCACCCGACGCGGGTCGTCCAACGCCCTGCCCTCGCCAATACATACGCGGGTCTCATGGGCCTCATAATCGCCCCGCTTGAGAAAGCGCACATCGTTGGTGGCGACTACCGGACAGTCAAGACGCGCCGCCAGAGCGACCGCCGCATGCAGATATTCCTCGTCGTTACGTCGGCTGGTTCTTTGCAGCTCCATGTAGAAACGTCCGGGAAACACGCCCATCCAGAAATCCAGCAACTGATCCGCTTCCTGCGGATTGTTGGACAGCAACGCTTGTCCGATTTCCCCTTCCTTGGCACCGGACAGCGCGATAACCCCTTCGCTCGCTTCAGCGATCCAGTCCCGGCGGATCGTCACCAGGCCATTACGCTGGCCCTCGGTGTAGCCTCGAGAGATAAGCTCAGTCAGGTTGCGGTAGCCCACGCGATTCATCGCCAGAAGGCTCAGACGGGTCAGATTGGCATCATCATCCCGACCGACGACCCAGATATCCACGCCGGAAATGGGTTTGACGCCTGCACCCATGGCCGCCTTGTAGAATTTAACCAGACTGCACATGTTGTTCTGGTCGGTCACCGCTACCGCCGGCATCCCGCCCTCGCCTACCGCCTTGACCAATGGCTTGATCTTGACCAGACCATCAACCAGAGAGTATTCGCTGTGGACGCGCAAATGGATGAAGGAGAAGCTCATAGTGATCCTGTTTCAGAGGGCAGACTGCAAGGAAGGGATTGTAACGGCGGGGGTCAGATCGGGCCAGTGGCGGTGAGTGTCGTTTGACCGGTGGCCGCCAGACTTTTGCGATGCCGTGCAAGGCGGGCACTGCGCAAGATGCCACACCGACACGCTGCAAGTACATCCTTGTAAGCTCGCCGACCGGATCCCGGCGACCGCATCCATGCAGTCGCACGGTCGGCTTAGTCATCTCACGCCGCACCCGCCCTACAGGGCGTCGAATTGACTGCAAAAATACGTCATTTCTACGCGCCACACCGAGGCCATCCAAGCATCGGGGCGGGGCAGCTGGAGCAAGTGTCCAAAACATGGATGTTTTGGAGAAGCCCCCATGGACGGGTTCACGGCGTCTTGCTCTGGCTGCCCCGGCCCGATGCGCACAAGCCAAACCAGAAGTACCTACTTGTCGACGCACCTTAGATGCGGAGCAACTCGCTTGGCGCTTTCGAAGCCAGGGTCGTGTTGCCTCTACAGCAAAGCCAAACCCGAATCATCGAAATCAGCCGTTGCGGCAGTCTCATCGACCTCAACCACCATACCCAACGCCTCGCGTACCGGCGCAAACGAACGGCGATGAATGATGGTAGCACCGAGATCCCGAAGGGCTTGCAAATGGACGGGCGTGGCATATCCCTTGTGGCTGGCAAGACCGTAGCCTGGGTAAATCTGATCGAGCTCAACCATCTCCCGATCGCGGGCCACCTTGGCCAGAATCGAGGCGGCAGCGATCGCAGGAACCCGCGAGTCGCCCTTGATAACCGGCTCGCTGGGCATCGGCAGAATGGGGCAACGATTGCCATCGACCAACACCCGATCAGGCTTGATAGACAGACCGGCCACCGCACGTTGCATCGCCAGCATGGTCGCGTGGAGGATGTTCAACTGATCGATCTCCTCCACTTCCGCACGCGCGATACTCCAGGCCAGGGCGCGTTCCCGAATCAGTACAGACAACTCCTCGCGGCGCGCCTTGGTCAGCTTTTTCGAATCATTCAACCCCTCGATGGGTCGCATGGGATCCAGAATTACCGCAGCGGTTACCACGGCGCCGCATAACGGACCGCGCCCGACTTCATCGACACCCGCCACGAACTCTCCCTCAGGCAGTATCCATTCCATCAATACCTGATTCATGGCAGTCGGCCCTTCTGCTGCAGTAATTGTTCTACCGCCTCGGCCGCGGCGTGATCGGCCCCACGTCGCAGCAAATGATGCAATCGGGTGAATTCTGCCTGGGTCGCTTCACGCTCCGGGGTTGGCCCCAGTCTTTCCAGCAAAGCCGGACCCATTGCCTCTGGCGTGGCATCGTCCTGAAGAAACTCGGGTGCCACTTCACGACCCGCCAACAGATTCGGCAGGGCCACGTGCCCTATCTTGACCAACCGCTTGAGTATCCGAAAGGTCAAGCCGGCCATGCGATAGGCAACGACCATAGGCCGCTTGAACAGCATGGCTTCCAACGTCGCCGTGCCGGAGGCGATCAGCACCGCATCACAGGCCGCAAGCGCTTCGTGGGCCTGACCATCCAGCAAAACCAGGGGGAGATTCAGTCCACTGTCGGCAACAATGGCTTGCATTTGGGTCCTGCGCTCGGGATTCGCGCAGGGCATGACAAATGTCAGGCCCGGCTGCCTTTGCAGACACCACTGAGCCGTTTGCAAAAACAACAGACCGAGCTTGCGCAGCTCACCGTTGCGGCTGCCCGGCATCAGAGCAACAACCCTGGCGTCTTCCGGGAGCCCTAAAATCTTTCGAGCGGCCTGCTTGTCCGGATCAAGGGGGATCTGATCAGCCAGTGTGTGGCCCACGCAGCGAACCGCCACGCCGTGCCTGCGGTAAACCTCTTCCTCAAAGGGAAAGAGCGTGAGCATCAGATCGGTGGACTTTTGAATACCCAGGACGCGTTTTTCCCGCCAGGCCCACACCGAAGGACTAACGTAGTGCACCGTTGGAACACCCGCTCCACGCAATTGGAGTTCAACGTTGAGGGTGAAATCCGGTGCGTCGATACCGACAAACACATCAGGTTCTTGCGACTTTAACCAGACGACAAGATCCTTGCGAATCTTCAATAGTTCCTTGAGGCGTCCCAGCACTTCAACAAGACCCATGACCGATAGACGCTCCATGGGTACGCGACTTTCCATACCTTCGGTAATCATGCGGGGCCCACCGATGCCGATGAAGCGTGCATCCGGATGGCGCTGTTTGAAAGCCTGCATCAGCCCGGCACCCAGCGTGTCGCCCGAGGCCTCCCCGGCAACGAGGGCAATACACAGCGGCTTACGGCTGGAAGAGGCTTGGGCAGGCATGATCAGCGAGTAATGCCGCGGGTCGAGGCCAGGATGGAATCACGGTACAGGGCGATTTCAGGGTGTTCCTGAGCGCTGGCTTCCAGGCTTTTCAGTGCTTCCTGCAAGGTAAGCCCCTGACGATAAACCTGTTTGTAGGCGCGACGCAGGGCGGTCACCAGCTCAGGGCTATAGCCCCGGCGGCGCATACCCTCGAAATTCATGCCGTGGGCACTGGCGGGGTTTCCACCCACCATGACATAGGCAGGGATATCCTTGAACACCGCGCTGTTCGCTGCACTCATTGACCAGGCCCCAAGCCGGCAAAACTGATGGACGGTGGTAAAGCCGCCCAGAATCGCACCACTCCCAACATGGACATGGCCAGCGATGGCAGCATTATTTGCCAGAATACAGTGGTCGCCGACGATACAGTCGTGACCCACATGAACGTAGGCCATCAACAGGTTATAACTGCCGATCTGCGTCACGCCCTGGTCCTGAATCGTGCCCCGGTGCAGCGTACAGCCCTCACGGATGACGTTGAAATCACCAATCACCAGCCGGGTGGGCTCACCTGCGTATTTTTTGTCCTGACAATCTTCGCCAACCGATGAGAACTGAAAAATCCGATTACCCTCGCCAATAGTCGTCGGGCCTTTCAAGACGACGTGCGGGCCTATGACGGTGCCCGCGCCGATCTCGACATCCGGTCCGATCCAGGTCCAGGGGCCGACCTCGACGTCGTCCGCCAGCCGGGCGGCTGGATCAACGATGGCCTGGGGATGAATACGGGTCATACCTTGTGTTCCGCACAGATGATTTCAGCAGAGCAAGCCTCCTTGCCATCGACCATGGCGCGGCAGGCAAATTTCCATATGCCTCGCTTATTACTGAGGTACCGGGCTTCCAGAAAAAGCTGATCCCCCGGAACGACCGGTTGACGGAAGCGCAGCTTGTCGGAGCCAACAAAATAATAAAGGGTGCCATCGGCAGGCTTGACATTCATCATCTTGAAACCCAGCAAACCTGCGGCCTGAGCCATGGCTTCAATGATCAACACGCCGGGCATGATAGGATGCTGCGGGAAGTGACCATTGAAAAATGGCTCGTTCACCGAGACATTCTTGTAGGCCCGGATCTGGCGCGCCTCAAGGTCCAGTTCGATTACCCTATCCACCAGCAAGAACGGGTAGCGGTGGGGAAGGTACTCTTTGATTTCGTTGATATCCATTATTCGCATGCCTTGCAGTGAAATTGTGTGCGCGGATGGCGCAAATCAGGAGTCAGAAGAATCCTGGGTCCCTGGGGTCACCGCAGACAGCTTTTTTTCCAGCTGTTGAACGCGCTTGAACAGCCCATCAAGCTGCCGGAAGCGTGCCGCAGACTTTCTCCACTCAAGTGCCGGCTGGGCTGCGGTACCCGAGGAATAGGCGCCCGGCTCGTTGATGGACCGCGTCACCATGGTCATACCGCTGATAAAGACGTTGTCGCAAATTTCAATATGACCAACCATTCCCACACCACCTGCCACAGTGCAGTGGCGTCCGATCCGGGTGCTGCCCGAAATACCAACACAGGCAGCAATGGCGGTGTGATCGCCGATCTGGACGTTATGCGCTATCTGAATCTGGTTATCCAGTTTGACGCCGTTACCAATAACAGTGTTGGTCAATGCCCCGCGATCAATCGCAGTGTTGGCACCCACTTCAACATCGTTGCCAATGGTCACTCCGCCAATCTGGGCAATCTTTTCCCACCTGCCCTTATCGTTGGCAAAGCCAAAACCCTCAGAGCCGATCACTGCTCCCGACTGAATGACTACCCGCTCTCCGATGGCAACGTCGTGGTACAAGGTTACCCGAGGAGCCAGCCAGCCACCCGCCCCAATCTCGCAGCGAGCACCAATAAAACACTGAGCTTCGATGGTAACGCCGGCGCCTATCACTGCCTTCGAATCGATAACGACGCAAGGACCTATCGAGGCGCTGGGATCAACAGACGCATCTGCGGCGACTACTGCTGAGGGATGAATGCCTGGCTCGCGCCGTGGCTTAGGGTCAAACAGACGGGAAATGCGCGCATAAGCCAGGTATGGATCAGCAACGATGAGAGCGTTCCCCTGAAACCCTTCGGCGTCAGCAGCACGAAGAAGCACTGCCTCTGCCTTGGTGTTCACCAGCAACTTGCGGTACTGGCTGTTGGCAAGGAAACTCAGCTGTCCGCTACCGGCGTCCTGCAACGTAGACAACCCCACGATAACCCTGCCGCCATCGCCTTCCAGGCGAGCGCCTAGCTCTTCAGCCAACCAGGACAGGGTCAGAGCGGTAGTATCTCCCATGCTCAGCGGGAACTGTTCAGACGCTCGATCACCTGGCGGGTGATATCGAACTCAGGCTTGACTTCAACCACTGCGCTGCGGTCCAGCACCAGATCGTATTCGCCAGCCTTGAGAACTGTTTCGACAGCCGCATCGAGCTTGGGCTTGAGGGTTTCAAGCATCTCGCGATCTGCCACTGCCTTCGACTCGTTCAGCTCTTTGGACTGGGTCTGGAACTCGCGGGCCTTCTGGCGAAACTCAAGCTCGAGTTTCTCCAATTCGGTCTGACCGAGCTTCTCGCCATCCTGTGCCATGCGTTCCTGCAGGCGCTTGGCTTCGGCCTCGAGATTTCTCAGGCGCTGAAGCTGAGTGCCAAACTTTTTCTCCGCATCGACCGAATACCGCTTGGCGGCATCGGACTCGAGCAATGCCATCTGATAATCCAGAACGGCGATTTTCATTTGCGCAGCGGCCGGAAAGCAAGCAAGAGCCAATACGGACATCAATGCAACATTTATAAACTTACGCACCATCAACTACTCCTGATTGCACATCGTTGGGATCTGGCTCAGAACGTCTGACCCAGAGTAAATTGGAAAAACTGCGTGTCATCACCAGACTTGTCATTCAGCGCCGTGCCCAAACTGAATCCCAGGGGGCCCAGGGCGGTAAGCCAGGACAGGCCAACCCCGGCACTGTATCGAATCTCACCAACGTCTACATCACCACACGTGGGATTGGAAGGGAAGCAGTCGGTGTCAAACACATTACCCGCATCGACGAACAACACGGTGCGCAGCGAACGCTGGTCTGTCACAAATGGCGCCGGGAATATCAGCTCGACGCCGCCGGTAACCTTGATGTTACCACCGAAGGGCAACTGGTCCCGGTCCGGGTCGTTGTCCGAAGGAGTACTCCTTGGACCAAGCGAGCTGTCGCGAAAGCCACGAACAGAACCAATGCCGCCAGCATAGTAATGCTCATAGAAGGGAACCTGATTGGTGTCCCCGAAGCTCTTCGCATAACCGAGGTTACTGTGCAGTCTGAGGGTCAGATCTTGCGACATCGGGAAGAACCGTTGTCCTCGGTAGTCCACTTTGTAGAAAGATAGATCGCTGCCCGGTATGGTCGTTTCAAGACCCAGACTCTGGGAAGATCCGCGATCAGGAAACACGCCTCGGTTCAAGGTGGACTGCGACCAGGATACGTTGAATTTGAAGTTGGTAAATTTATCGCCTTCGAGATCAAGGAAGTTGATGATCTCCTTTACGGTAAAGGTTCCGGTCTTTATTTCATCCTGCTGGATATTCAATCCAAATGACAGACGGGACGTGTCACTGATCGGATAACCCACGTTGAATCCGGCCCCATATGAATCAACCGCGTAGCTCGAAATATCGACATTCAGACGATCATAATCGGTCGTCCGGTAGAAGGCGTTATACCCCAGACTCACGCCGTCTACCGTGAAATAGGGATTAAGAAAGCCGAAAGACAGCGCGGTCTGGTATTCGGAACGGTTCGCACTGAGGCTCACCCGGTTACCGGAACCAAAGAAGTTATTCTGGCTGATGGAGCCGCCGAGAATGACGCCCGTACCCTGAGCAAAGCCCAGACTGGCGGTCACAGAACCGGAAGGCTGCTCTTCGACCGAATAATTCACGTCAATGAGATCCTCTGCCCCTGGAACCGGCACGGTCTCAACATTGACCTCCCTGAAAAAGCCCAGACGCTCCAGACGCACCTTGGACTGGTCGATCAGATAGGTCGAGGCCCAGCCACCTTCCATCTGGCGCATTTCTCGACGCAGTACTTCATCGTCAGTCTTGGTGTTGCCGCGAAAATTGATTCGATTGACGTACGCCCGGCGACCCGGATCCACAAAGAACGTCACCGCAACGGTCCGGTCCTCTTCGTTAATAGCGGGAATGCCGTTCACGTTGGCGAATGTGTAACCTTCGTTCCCCAGCCGGCGACTGATAAGGTCGCTGGAGGCAGTCATTACCTGGCGGGAAAATACCTGGCCGGGCTCGACCAACAGCAGCTTTTCCACCTCATCCTGGTCCACGACAAGATCACCGGAAAGGCGAACATCGCTCACGGTGTACAAATCGCCTTCGTTGATATTTACCGTGACATAGACATTTTCCTTGTCAGGCGTGATGGATACCTGAGTGGAAGCAACGTCCATGTTGATGTAACCGCGATCAAGGTAATAGGAGCGTAGGCGCTCCAGATCCCCGGAAAGCTTCTCGCGGGAATACTTATCGTCGTTGCGGAAGAACGAGAACCAGCCAGTGGTGCTCAATTCAAAAAGATTGACCAGCTCTTCAGTGGGGAAAACCGTGTTGCCTACTACGTTGATGTGCTTGATGGACGCTACCGAGCCTTCATCAACCACGATCTTCAAGGAGACGCGGTTGCGTGGCTCTGCGATCACCTGCGCATCGATGTCGGCAGAATAGCGACCCTGGGCCACATACTGGCGAAGCAATTCGTTACGCACCCCTTCCAGAGTTGCCTGCTCGAAAATCTCACCTTCCGCCAGACCTGCGGCTTGCAGACCGGTAAGCAGGTCTTCGCTGTTGATGGCCTTGTTGCCCTCGAGCTCGATGGACGAGATGGAAGGACGCTCGACCAGCGTGATGACCAGCACGTCGCCCTCACGACCCAACTGGATGTCCTGAAAGAAGCCGGTACGGAACAACGAACGCGACGCCTCGACCAGTTCCTGATCGTCTACTTCGTCACCGATGTTCAGCGGCAATGCGCTGAACACACTGCCAGCGGAAACACGCTGCAACCCATTGACGCGAATATCGGAGATCCGGAAGGCGTCGGCAAACACTTCCGGCGCCAGGAGTATCATCAGTAGCGCAGGCAATAGGTAACGTTTCATGAAATCCGTTCTGACTAACTGTTTATTAGGTATCTGTCGCGAACGACAGCTCGAGTTCTAGTACTTCGTGTCTCGTTATCCGCCGAGGCGGCTAATATCGTTATAAATGGCAAACACCATCACACCGACTATCAGAGTCAGGCCAATTTGCAGTCCCCAGCCCTGAATCCGCTCCGACAGAGGCTTACCTCTTATCCATTCGGCGGAATAATAAACCAGATGCCCGCCGTCCAGCACGGGGATAGGCAGCAGATTCAAAACACCCAGACTAATGCTTAGATAAGCGATAAAGCTGAGAAAGCTTTCCGGGCCGGACTTGGCTGAAGCGCCCGCCACTTTAGCAATGGTTATCGGGCCACTCAAGTTTTTTGCCGACACAAGACCCGTGATCATTTTTTTCAGCGAGTCGAGAGTCAGAATTGTCATATCCCAGGTTTTTACAGCAGCTACCGGAATAGCGGCCAGGGGATTGTATTCGATGGTTCGGATCATATGATCCGGCCACCCAAACGCCGCTACTCCGGCGCCAATAAAACCGATCCGGGATCCGTCCTGCTCTTTGCTCTCAGGGGTAACTGTAACCGACAAGCGACCGCCGTTGCGCTCGATTTCCATTTCCAGGGACTTGCCAGCGCTTTGCTGTATTGTCGGAACGACTTGATTAATCCAGTCATCGACGGGCTGCTGATCGATCGCCACAATCAGGTCACCTTCCTGCAAACCAGATCTCTGCGCTGCGCCGTCCGGTGTAATCTGTCCTATCTCGGGCGAAATCCTGGGCTGCCAGGTGGTCAAGCCCAACGAGCCTATCGGGTCAGGCTGCTCTGAACCGCGGAGCCAGTCCTGCAGTTCCAGCGTGTAGCGCTGTGGCGAGCTGTCAGGCAACTCGCGGGCCAGGATGTGCAACTGCCCGGTCTCACCCAAGCGGCGTATAAGCTGCAGATTTACTTCCTGCCAGCTCTGGATAGGCACCCCATCAATCTCGACGAGCTCAAGTCCTTCATACAGGCCCGCACGCTCGGCCACACTGTCCGGCTCGACGGGGCCGATAACCGGGGCGACCGTGGTAATGCCAAAGACCGCAATCAGCCAGAATGCGGTAATCGCGAGCAGAAAGTTGGCGATCGGGCCAGCGGCAACGATCGCGATACGCTTCTTTACGTCTTTACGGTTGAATGCCTGATCGAGCTCGTTGTCCGGGACGGGACCCTCGCGTTCGTCAAGCATCTTGACGTAGCCACCAAGCGGAATAGCGGCAATCACATATTCGGTGCCCCGCTTATCGTGCCAGCGGACCAAGGCCGAACCAAAGCCGATCGAGAATCTCAAAACCTTCACACCACAACGCCTGGCCACCCAGAAATGGCCATACTCATGAATGGTTACCAGCAACCCCAGCGCAACGATAGTGGCTAGTAAGGTAAAAAGAAGATCCATTTAGGGCCTCATTGAATGACGACGATGATCGTCAACGACATCCGTTTCACGATTTATTGGCCAGCCAGGCGGCTGCATTCCTTCGGGCCAACTTGTCAGCCTGCATGACCTGCTCCAGATCACCGACTTGCTCAGCGGCCTGGACGGCCAAAGCGTGTTCGATAATAACAGGGATAGCGGTAAAGCCAACGCGTCGGTTGAGAAAGGCCTCTACAGCCACCTCATTGGCAGCGTTCAGAATGGCGCAGGCCGTACCCCCGGCTTCCGCGGCCGCACGCGCCAAGCCAAGACAGGGAAACAGAATCGGATCCGGGGCTTCGAAGTCGAGCCGTCCGATGGCCAGCAGTTCCAGCGCCCCGACTCCGGATTCGACACGTTCCGGCCAGGCAAGGGCATGTGCGATGGGGGTGCGCATATCCGGATTGCCCAACTGGGCGAGTACCGAACCATCAACATAATCCACCAGCGAATGGACCACACTTTGGGGATGTACCACTATTTCCACCTGATCAGGGCGTGCTCCGAACAACCAGCACGCCTCGATAAGTTCCAGCCCCTTGTTCATCATGCTTGCTGAGTCGACAGAAATTTTCTGACCCATCGACCAGTTGGGATGAGCGCAGGCCTGCTCGGGCGTAACGCTCTTCAGTTCTTCAGCCGAAAAACGCCTGAACGGACCACCCGAGGCGGTCAACAGAATGCGCCGCACCCCCACCCGGGACAACCCCTGGGCATAATCGCCGGGCATACACTGGAAGATCGCGTTGTGCTCGCTGTCTATTGGCAGCAACTGAGCGCCAGATTTCTTGGCCGCCTCCATAAGCAGAGCGCCGGCCATAACCAACGATTCCTTGTTAGCCAGCAGCACCTTTTTTCCAGCCTGGACTGCAGCCATGGTCGAGTACAGGCCGGCAGCGCCAACGATAGCGGCCATAACCGCGTCGGTCTGCTCATGCGCGGCAACCCAGGCAAGCGCTTCAGGGCCGTGCAGAACCTGGGTACTCAGTCCGGCAGCGGAGAGCTTCGCCTCGAGCAGGTGCGCTTGCGTCTGCTCTGCCACGACGGCATAAACCGGACGATGCGCCAGACAAAGTTCCGCCAGTACATCCATCCGGCTATGGCCCGTCAGCGCGAATGCACAATAACGGTCCGGATGCCGGGCAATAACATCCAGGGTACTGAGACCGATGGATCCGGTTGCACCCAATACGCTGATTCGGCTGAGCTTCACCCGAGCTGACTTCCAATCACCAACCAGCACAGGGCGAATACCGGAATCGCAGCAGTCAGACTGTCGATTCGATCCATTACGCCGCCATGCCCTGGCAGCAGATTGCTGCTGTCCTTGAGTCCCTGATCACGCTTGAACATGCTCTCGGTCAGGTCACCCACCACGGAAAACAACACGACCAGCAACGCTGTGAGCTGTCCCAACAGAATTCCCTGCAAGGTCCAACCGAGATAGAGGAGCGCCACTAGCGTGAGAAGCTGCGTCAGCACCATGCCCCCTGCCAACCCCTCGATGGTCTTGCCAGGACTGACCCTTGGTAGAAGCTTGTTCCGGCCCCACGTCTTGCCGGCGCAATAGGCGCCTATATCGGCCGCCCAGACCAATACCAGAACGGCGAGAATCAACCACAGGCCGTTATCCTGGGCCTTTAACCAGATCAGCCCGTACCAGGCGGGAATCAATACAAACAGACCGAACAGCTGGCAGATCATCGAGCCGGCCCACAGCCCGACGCCATTGGGATAGCGAGCGATAAGCACGACAGCAACGCTCCACCATGCTAGCGCCGGGACCAGGACATACTGAGCAGGCCAGGCGTCCCGATAAAGCCCGCCGAGCAACAGCGCAACGGCCAGCGCATAGACAACCCGCCCCTTCTGACTGGTTTCGCCTCCCAGGCGCGCCCATTCCCAGGCGCCCAATACCACCACCGCCCCGACGAACAGGGCAAACCAGAGCCCGTCGAGCATAACAAAGCCGGCAATAGCCAGCGGAGCCAGAATGACAGCCGTAATTACCCGTTGCATCAACATCAGGATTCCGCCGTTACTTGTTCGCTCGTTTTGCCGAACCGTCGCTGACGGCGGGCGAAGTCGGCCAGCGCCTCACGCAAAGCCTCATGTTTGAAATCAGGCCAGTAAAGATCCGAAAAGTACAGTTCGGCATAGGCCATTTGCCAGAGAAGGAAATTGCTGATACGCCGCTCGCCACCGGTACGTATGCATAGATCCGGAAGCGGCCACTCGGCGGTGCTGAGCCTTGATTCGACGTCAGCCTCGGAAATGTCGCTGGGATTCAGGTGCCCAGCCACGGCCTCGGAGGCAAGCGCCCTGGCTGCTTGCGCAACGTCCCATTTGCCTCCGTAATTGGCGGCAACGACAAGTGTCATCCGGCTGCAATCGGCGGTAAGGGCTTCGGCCGCCGCCATCGCCTGTTGCAGATCGGGGGCAAAACGAGAGCGATCCCCAATGATGCGCAGACAAATATCGTTCTCGCCCAGTTTACGCACTTCGCGACGCAGGGCCCGCAGGAACAGATCCATCAATGCGCCTACTTCGTCAGCAGGGCGACTCCAGTTTTCGCTCGAAAAGGCGAACAGCGTGAGGACCTCTACCCCTTCCTCGGCGCAGACCTCGATCATCGCCCTGACCGCATCCACGCCCGCTCTATGACCTGCCACTCCAGGCATGAGCCGTTTGCGGGCCCAACGGTTGTTGCCATCCATGATGATGGCGACATGTCGGGGTGTGGAAGGCGACCGATCGATAATTAGGTTTTCTTTCATTTTGTGACTTGGACGGAGGACCTTAAATGGCCATCAGGTCCGTTTCCTTGGCTTCCAGTGCCTTGTCGATCTCGGCAATGTATTTATCTGTCAGCTTCTGGATTTCATCCGCTGCACGGCGCTCTTCGTCTTCGCTGATGTCCTTTTCCTTTAACAGATCCTTAAACTGCCCAAGCGCATCACGACGTATGTTGCGCACCGCCACCCGGGCGTTCTCCGATTCGGATCGAGCCTGCTTGGTATAGCCCTTGCGCGTTTCTTCCGTGAGCGCCGGCATTGGCACGCGGATGGTAGTCCCGGCAGTCGCCGGGTTCAGACCCAGATCGGACGTCATGATGGCCTTTTCGACAGCCTGAATCATGCTCCGGTCGAATACTGAAAGAGCAAGCGTGCGAGAATCCTCCACTGTCACGTTGGCGACCTGGCGCAGCGGCGTATCCGAGCCGTAATAGGAGACCATCACGCTATCAAGAATACTGGGGTGTGCACGCCCCGTACGAATCTTGGCGAAGGCATGGTCCAGAGACTCAACCGACTTCTTCATGCGCTCCTGCGCATCTTTCTTGATTTCGTTGATCATCATTCAATCCTCGATCAGTGTTCCCTCGGCGCTTCCCACTACTGCATTGAGCAGCGCGCCCGGCTTGTTCATATTGAATACGCGTAGCGGCATCTTGTGATCGCGGATCAGGCAGATTGCGGTCAGGTCCATCACGCCCAGCTTGAGATCCAGCACCTGATCATAGGTCAATTTGTCGAAACGCTCGGCATTTGGATCTTTCATCGGGTCAGCATTGTAGACACCGTCAACCTTGGTCGCCTTGAGCACTACATCGGCGTCCATCTCGATGCCACGCAAACAGGCTGCGGTATCGGTGGTGAAGAAAGGATTGCCAGTACCGGCGGAAAATATTACCACGTCGCCACCAGCGAGATAGCGCATCGCCTTGCGGCGGTCATAATGCTCGGTAACGCCTTCCATGGTAATGGCCGACATCAACCGCGTCTGAATATTGGAGCGTTCCAGCGAGTCGCGCATAGCCAGACCGTTCATTACGGTTGCCAGCATGCCCATGTGATCACCGGTAACCCTGTCCATCCCCACAGAATGCAACGCGGCTCCGCGAAACAGATTGCCGCCGCCGATGACCAGCCCAACTTGCACGCCAATTCCAACCAACTGACCGATCTCCAAGGCCAACCGGTCAAGAACCTTAGGATCAATTCCGAAGTCCTCGGTGCCCATGAGGGCCTCACCGCTGAGCTTGAGAAGTATCCTCTTGTACTTGGGCTGGCGGCTGCTGGGTACCTGGGCCATGCTTGACTCTCCTGCTGTGGATGGAGAAAAACTCAACAAGTCCCACCAAGACAATCCCGATGATTACTTGTTCAGTGTTTCTGGAAAAAGAGGCCTCACGCGTGCGCGGGAAGCCTCTCGATAACCCTATTACAGGCGCCCCCGCGGAGCGTCTGTAGTGCCAAGGTCAAAGGCACTTTTACTGCTTGGATGCTGCGAGCTGAGCGGCGACCTCAGCAGCGAAATCGACCTCGGCCCGCTCAATACCCTCGCCCACTTCAAAGCGAATGAAGGACAGAATTTCTGCACCGGCTTTCTTGGCCAGCTCGCCCACCTTGACTTCAGGATCCTTGACGAAGGGCTGGTCAACCAGGCTGGACTCGGACAGGAACTTGTTGATACGACCCTTGACCATGTTCTCAACGATATTTTCCGGCTTGCCGGCAATCTTCTCGGCGTTCAGCGCCAGGAAAATTTCCTTTTCCTTGGCGACCGCTTCGTCGGATACCTGAGAAGGATCGAGGAACTGTGGATTGCTTGCCGCTACGTGCATGGCTATATCGCGAGCCAGCTCGACGCTACCACCCTTAAGGGTGACCACGACACCGATGCGGTGGCCGTGCAGGTAGGCACCTATCACGTCACCTTCGACACGGGTCAGGCGACGGATATTGACGTTCTCGCCACACTTGGCAACCAGCGCCTCGCGAGCGGATTCTTGATCGGCAATCAGCGGCGCAGCGTCGGTATAGCCCGCCGCGAAACCTTTCTCCAGGCTGTCGTTGACAAAGCCCTTGAAGTCATCCTGCAAAGCCAGGAAATCAGTCTGTGAATTGACTTCGATGATAATCGCAGCCTTGTTGTCAGCAGCAACCTTGACGGCGATAGCACCTTCAGCGGCAATGTTGCCAGCTTTCTTGGCAGCTTTGATAGCGCCCGCGGCACGCATGTCGTCAATGGCTTTTTCGATGTCGCCGCCGGCGGCTTCGAGCGCCTTTTTGCAATCCATCATGCCCTGGCCCGTGCGCTCGCGCAGTTCTTTGACCATCGCTGCAGTAATCTGTGACATTGAATTATCCTCTGAATTACTTGATTTTGGACTATCTGGAAATGACCCTCAGACGGCCGCATCATTGTTACTTTCAAGATATTGCAAAAAGGGGGCTAAGCCCCCTTTTTGATACGGCATAATCTCGCCGAGCCCGCTTAGCCTTGTGACGCCTCGGCAGCAGGAGCTTCTTCGACAAACTCGTCAGCAGTAACGCCGCCGCTGTTCTTGCCACTCAACACAGCATCAGCCATGGCAGCTGCGTACAGCTTGATCGCGCGGATCGCGTCGTCGTTACCAGGAATGACGTAGTCAACGCCTTCCGGGCTGCTGTTGGTGTCAACGATACCGATGACCGGGATACCCAGCTTGTTGGCTTCGGTGATGGCAATGCGCTCGTGCTCAACGTCAATCACGAACAATGCATCAGGCAAACCGCCCATATCCTTGATACCACCCAGGCTGCGATCCAGTTTTTCCAGATCACGGGTACGCATCAGCGCTTCTTTCTTGGTCAGCTTGGTAAAGGTGCCATCGGCAGACTGGATTTCCAGGTCACGCAGACGCTTGATGGAAGCGCGGATGGTCTTGTAGTTGGTGAGCATGCCGCCCAACCAACGATGATCAACATACGGCATGCCGGCACGGGTAGCTTCTTCAGCAATGATCTTGCTCGCGGCGCGTTTGGTGCCGACGAACAAAAGCTTGTTCTTGCCGGAAGCCAGCTTTTCCACGAAGCTCAGGGCGTCATGGAACATCGGCATGGTTTTTTCGAGGTTGATGATGTGGATCTTGTTGCGAGCGCCGAAAATGAACTTGCCCATTTTCGGGTTCCAGTAACGGGTCTGGTGGCCGAAGTGCGCACCGGCCTTCAGCATGTCGCGCATAGAGACTTGGGTCATGGTAACTCCATAATATAAGTCGGGTTGGGCCTCCACGTATCCCAGTGTCCAACCCCGAAGGGCACCCAGGACAATGTGTCGATACGTGTGCGGTTTCTGTTTGGCCTGAACATTTGCAACTGCGTTCTTTCAGGCGCGGCGCTTTATACCATATCGAATGACATGAATAAAGTTCGGGATGCCAGACGGTCATTCTGGCTGGCGCTCAACAGGCAGCGCCATGTCTGGTAAACTAACTCGTTCCAGCCTGCACGCCCAGTGGCGTCGTAATCGAGAGAGCCTGACATGACCGTAACCATCAAGACTCCGGAAGATATCGCCGGCATGCGCATAGCCGGCCGCCTGGCCGCCGAGGTGCTGGAGATGATCGGTGAGCACGTCAAGCCCGGGGTTACCACGGATGAGCTTGATCGCATTTGTCATGACTATATTGTCAACGTGCAGGAAGCGATACCTGCCCCTCTGAATTACGGCGGGGCACCGGATCGCATACCCTTTCCCAAATCCATCTGCACCTCGATCAATCATGTTGTGTGCCACGGCATCCCGAACGAAAAGCCGCTCAAGAATGGCGATGCTCTGAATATCGATGTCACCGTCATTAAAGATGGCTACCACGGCGATACCAGCAAGATGTTCATGGTGGGCGACGTGCCGGAATGGGTCGAGCGGCTTGCCCGGGTTACCCAGGAATGCATGTACAAGGGCATTTCCGTGGTCAGGCCTGGCGCGCGATTGGGCGATATAGGCCAGATCATTCAGGATCACGCCCATGCCAACCGCTTCAGTGTGGTACGCGAGTATTGCGGGCATGGCATCGGCAAGGTTTTTCACGAAGAGCCCCAGGTTCTCCACTACGGTCGCGCCGGTACTGGCATGGAACTCAAGGAAGGCATGACCTTTACCATTGAGCCGATGATCAACCAGGGCCGTGCCGACACGCGTCTGCTGGGCGACGGTTGGACGGCCATTACCAAGGATCGCAAGTTGTCTGCCCAATGGGAACATACCGTCCTGGTTACCGCCGATGGATATGAAATTCTGACTCGTCGCCAGGAAGAAACCTTCCAGTAGAATGAATGCCACTCCAGAGGCTGTAGCCGTGGACAATGAACTCTTCGATCCAGGTCAGTTCCAGGCTGAGCTGGCCTTGAAAAGCAGTCCCATAGCGGCTTTCAAGAAAGCCATACGCCATGCGGATAATGTGCTCAAGGCCCGGTTCAATGGCGGGCGTGATATTCGCAAACTGATTCTGGAGAAGGCCTGGTTCACCGATCAGATTCTCACCCAGGCGTGGACGCGACTTGAGTGCGCCAGCGATCCGGCCATAGCACTACTGGCAGTGGGTGGCTATGGGCGCTGCGAGCTTCACCCCCATTCAGACATCGATCTCCTTATTTTGCTTCGCGAAGGCAACGCCGATGCCTATCGAAATTCCATTGAGCAATTCCTGATGATGCTCTGGGATATCGGTCTGGAAGTGGGGCAAAGCGTCCGTTCAGTCGACGATTGTCGACAGGAAGCGCGCGCCGATATCACTGTGATTACCAATCTGATGGAATCACGTACCCTGGCCGGCGACGAAACCCTGCGTCAAGCGATGATCGAAGCACTCGGTACTCAGCATATGTGGACGGACGCCGAGTATTTCCGTGCCAAGCGGGCCGAACAGCAAGCACGACACGCCAAGTTCAACGATACCGAATACAATCTTGAGCCGAACGTCAAAAGCTCACCCGGCGGGCTTCGGGATATTCAAACCATCGGCTGGGTGGCGTTGCGGCACTTCGGCACCAACGACCTGCGCAAACTGGTGGATCACGGCTTCGTCAATGAGCCCGAATACAACATTCTTGTATCTGGTCAGGCCTTTCTCTGGCAGGTGCGTTTTGTTTTGCACAATCTGGCCGGGCGCGCCGAGGACCGTCTGCTCTTCGATTACCAACGCACTCTGGCCCGCCTGCTGGGCTACGAAGACAACGACAGCAAGCTGGCCGTTGAACGCTTTATGCAGAAGTACTACCGGGTGGTGATGGCCCTGTCGCAACTGAACGATCTGCTGATGCAGCATTTCGAAGAAATTTTGCTGCGCGATGCTGAAGCCGCAGACATCACGCCACTGAACCCTCGCTTCCAGATTCGCAACCATTACATCGAAGTGACCCACCAGCAAGTATTCAGGCGCACTCCCTTCGCCTTGCTGGAAGTATTTTTGCTGATGGCCCAGCATCCGGACATCCGCGGCGTCCGGGCTGACACCATTCGCTTGCTGCGGGATCACCGACACCTGATCGATGACGAGTTTCGCGCCGACCTGCGCAACACCAGCCTGTTCATCGAATTGCTACGCTGCCGCGAGGGCATTCACCGCAACCTCCGGCGCATGAACCGTTACGGCATTCTCGGCCGCTATCTGCCCGAATTTGGCAAGATCGTCGGGCAGATGCAGCACGACCTGTTCCATATCTACACGGTCGATGCGCACACCCTCAATCTGATCAAGCATCTGCGCAAGCTGGGTCGTCCGGACTATCAAGAAAAGTACCCGCTGGCCTGGCGCATCTTCAATCGGCTGCCCAAGCCCGACCTGTTATATATGGCGGGGCTTTATCACGACATCGCAAAAGGCCGCGGCGGAGATCATTCCGAGCTGGGCAAAGTCGATGCAGAAGCGTTCTGCAAACGGCACCATCTGCCGGCGTGGGATACCCATCTGGTGGCCTGGCTGGTGGAAAACCATTTGATCATGTCCACCACGGCCCAACGCAAGGACATTTCCGATCCGCTGGTGATCCATGATTTTGCTGTGCAAATGGGTAATCAGGTACGTCTGGATTATCTATATGTGCTGACCATCGCGGATATCAACGCAACCAACCCGACCCTGTGGAACTCCTGGAGGGCCTCACTGCTGCGCCAGCTGTACACCGAAACCAAACGGGCTCTGCGCCGCGGCCTGGACAATCCACCAAATCGGGAAGAGCACATCCGCCAGACCCAGGAAGCGGCACTGAATATTCTGGTACGCGGCGGCCTCGACGAGGAAGATGCAGAAGCGCTGTGGACCCAGCTCGGGGACGATTATTTCCTGCGTCACACGGCCAGTGATGTGGCCTGGCATACGGAAGCTATCTGCCAGCATCCGGACCACCAGGGTCCGCTGGTATTGATCAAGGAAACCGCCCAGCGCGAATTCGAGGGCGCTACGCAGATATTCATCTACACCCCTGAACAGAATGACCTGTTTGCGGTAACCGTAGCCGCCATGGATCAGCTTAACCTGAGCATTCAGGATGCCCGGATCATCACCTCCACCAGCCGCTTCAGCCTGGACACCTATATCGTGCTCGACGCGGACGGCACCTCTATTGGTGACAATCCCGAGCGTATCCGCCAGATCAAGCGAGAACTGATTGAATCGCTTTTCGATCCGGACTCCTATCCGTCCATTATTCACCGCCGCGTGCCAAGGCAACTCAAGCACTTCGCGTTTGCACCTGAGGTGACCATTTTCAACGACCATGAGGGGCAACATACGATTCTTGAGCTGAGCGCTCCGGATCGGCCAGGATTGCTGGCTCGCATGGGCAAGATATTTCTGGACTTCGATATCAGCGTGCAGAACGCCAAGATCGTTACCCTTGGCGAGCGGGTGGATGACGTTTTCGTACTCACCGATGCCCACAACCAGCCGCTGTCGGACCCGGAGTTATGCGCCCGGCTGCAGACCACCATTATCGACACCCTGGGCTCAAGCACCCAGCAATCAGACAATAACCAGCCGCGTCACATCGTGATTGGTCCTTGAGGTAATTATCTGGATGAACACCGACCTTGAACGCCTGCAGCCCTACCCCTTTGAAAAGCTGCGGGCTCTGCTAGCCGGCGTGACGCCGAATCCGGACCTGCGACCCGTCGCCTTGTCGATAGGCGAGCCCAAACATGCTTCGCCCGGGTTCGTCCTTGACATGCTGGGCTCCAGCCTGAACAAGGCCGCGGTATACCCGACTACGCAAGGACTGCCCGAGCTGCGCCAGGGGATCGCCGAGTGGCTGACCATGCGCTTCGATCTGAATCCCGGCCTGGATGCCGACCGCAACGTCATACCGGTCAACGGCACTCGCGAAGCGCTGTTTTCCTTTACTCAGGCGGCGGTCAGGCGTGACCCGAAGGGGCTGGTGGTCAGCCCCAATCCGTTCTATCAGATCTACGAAGGCGCAGCCTTCCTGGCGGGGGCGGAGCCGCATTATCTGGCCTGCGACGAGACTAACGGTTTCATTCCCGAATTCGATAAGGTTCCCGCATCGATATGGGAGCGCTGTCAGCTGCTGTTCATCTGCACGCCCGGCAACCCGACCGGAGCGGTGATTCCCCTGGAAGCCTTGCAGAACTTGATCCGACTGGCGGATCGCTACGACTTCATCATCGCGTCCGACGAGTGCTATAGCGAAATCTACGCACCTGGGGATACTCCTCCGGTTGGTCTGTTGCAGGCCTGCGCCGCTATGGACCGCGATGATTTTGCCCGCTGCGTGGTGTTTCACAGCCTGTCTAAGCGCTCTAATCTGCCGGGCTTGCGCTCGGGATTCGTAGCGGGCGACGCCAGTCTGCTGACGCCCTATCTGACCTACCGCACCTATCATGGCTGCGCCATGCCGGTGCAGTCCCAGCTCGCCAGTGTGGCTGCCTGGCAGGACGAAGCCCATGTCGAGGAAAACCGTGAGCAGTACCAGGCGAAGTTCGACGCAGTGCTGGACATCCTGCACGGCGTCATGGATGTTCAGCGGCCCGACGCCGGCTTCTACCTATGGCCCAGAACACCGATAGATGACGAAGTGTTCACCCGGCGGTTGCTCGCCGAACAGAATGTATCGGTGGTACCAGGCCGTTATCTCTCGCGGGACGTTGACGGGTATAATCCCGGCGCCGGCCGTGTGCGCATGGCTCTCGTCGCGCCGCTTGCCGATTGTATCGAGGCAGCCCAACGCATCCGCCGTTTTATTGAGGGTCTCTGACGTGATTACGCTTTATGGAATCAAAGCCTGCGACACCATGAAAAAGGCGCGGACCTGGCTCGACCAGCAGGGCGTTGAGTACAGCTTTCATGATTACAAGAAGGAAGGCATCGACGCTGCGCGATTGCAAGCCTGGTGCGCCGAACACGGCTGGGAAAAAATCCTCAACCGGCAGGGCACGACCTTCCGCAAGCTGGACGATGCAGACAAACAGAACATTGATATCGGCAAGGCCGTAGCGCTTATGCAGAGCAATCCTTCAATGATTAAAAGACCGGTACTGGATACCGGCTCACAGCGGCTGGTGGGCTTCAAGCCCGAGCTGTATGCCTCCGCCTTCAACTGACACTTTACGCACAGTATTCAAGGAATCCCCATGAGCGAATGTTTTAGCCTGGCCTTCGGCGTCGGAACCCAGAACAGCGCCGGCGAGTGGCTGGAAGTCTTCTACCCGCACCCCCTGCTGAACCCGCCGGGTGAACTGGTCAAGGTGGTTGCAGATCAGCTTGGCTACCAGGGCGGCAACCAGGCCATCGATCTGGCTCCCTCCCAGTGCGATGTGTTGAGCAAAGCGCTGGAAGCTGCCGGATTTGCCGAAGCCGGCGGCTGGGTTGCACAACTGGCCAAGAGCAACCGTCCGCTGGTGGCCGCGGTGCTGGAAACCGACGAAGCGCCGGTCTCCACGCCTGAGGCTTACCTCAAGCTGCACCTGCTATCACACCGCCTGGTCAAGCCCCATGGCGTAGTGCTGGCCGGCATTTTCCCGCTACTGCCCAATGTAGCCTGGACCAACCATGGCGCCATCGACATCAACGAACTACCGCAGCGCCAGCTAGCGGCACGGATGCAGGGCAATTCGCTGGTGGTACACAGCGTTGACAAATTCCCTTCCATGACCGATTACGTGGTACCCAGCGGTATCCGCATCGCTGACACCGCACGTGTACGCCTGGGCGCCTACGTCGGAGAAGGTACGACCGTCATGCATGAGGGCTTTATCAACTTCAATGCCGGCACTGCAGGGACCAGCATGGTTGAAGGACGAATTTCTGCCGGCGTATTTGTTGGCAAGGGTTCGGATCTGGGCGGCGGCTGCTCGACCATGGGCACGCTCTCTGGCGGTGGCAACATTGTTATCGCGGTGGGTGAAGGTTGCCTGATCGGCGCCAACGCCGGGATCGGTATTCCCCTGGGCGACCGCTGCACCGTCGAGGCGGGTCTGTATATCACCGCGGGTATCAAGGTGGCGCTGCTTGACGAGGCTGATAACGTGGTGGAAATCGTCAAGGCCCGCGATCTCGCCAACCAGACGGACCTTTTGTTCCGCCGCAACTCGCAGACGGGCGCCATCGAATGCAAAACCAACAAGAGCGCCATTCAGCTGAACGAGATGCTGCACGCGCATAACTGATTGGCGTTGATCCTCTACCAGCGGCTTGCTGCGACAAGCCGCTGGTAGAGAAGTCTCGATAATTGCCAAGCTGTTTGTCCGGCTGTTCAGCGCAGCAGCCGTTCAACGATTTTCGCAGCTACATTCAGTCCGAACGTACCTGTCACCATGGATACCGCACCCAGGCCGCCGTCACAATCCAGCTTCACCGTCTCCCCATCAAAGGTCTTCTGTCGACAGACACCGCCGTCATCCGATGGATATCGCAGTTGCTCGGTCGAATACACACAGGGTACCCCGAAACTGCGCTTGCTCTCGGCCCGTGGAAAATTGTGCTTGCGACGTAGCTGCGCGCGCGCCTTGGCGGCCAGGGGGTCGTTGACGGTTTTTGACAGATCCGCCACCTTGACCTGGGTCGGATCAATCTGCCCGCCCGCCCCGCCTGCCGTGACGATGGGGATACGCCGACGGCGACACCAGGCAATCAGCGCCACCTTGGAATTGATACTGTCTATGCAGTCCGCGACGGCATCGGTGTCTTCATTGATGTAGCCTGCCAACGTGCTCTCGGTGACGAAATCCATGATCGGCGTGACGATGCAGGACGGATTGATGGCACGCAAACGCTCAGCCATCACCACCACCTTGGGCCGGCCTATCTGACCCTCCATCGCCGGTAGCTGCCGGTTGGTATTCGTCTGACATACCTCATCAAGGTCTATCAGCGTGATCCGCCCTACCCCGGTGCGCCCGAGCGCTTCCGCTGCCCATGAGCCCACACCGCCTATGCCAACAATCGTGACATGGCTATTCTGCAACCGAGCAAACCCCTCCCGGCCATAGACCCGTACGATACCGCCAAACCGGGGATCATCTTCTGTCATGTGCACCTCTTAACAAACTGTCGCCAGTATACCTCAGCCTGTCAGACGCCGAGGATAGGGTCGCCCGGATAGGGTCGCCCGGACAGGGTTGCCCGGACCCGGACAGAGCCGCCTGATCGCATGAGTGTTAGTATGGCTGCCGGCAGATACGGCAGCGGAGCAGGCATGGGACTTTTATTCGAAGAAATCGACAGCCAGCCATCGGCGATCGGCGAGATCTCACTGCGCCGGCGGCGGATTCCAGCGCTGGGAGACCGGGACATCTACGAGGTCAAACTCGGCGAGGAGTTTCTCATGTCGAGCATGTTCTATGAAGCCGAAATCGCCTTGGCGGACCTGGGGCTGGCTGCCGTCGAGGGCGAAACTCTGCAGGTGGTGGTCGGCGGGCTCGGGTTGGGCTATACCGCCGAGGCGGCGCTCAAGGACACCCGCGTGAGCGAGCTGTTGATCGTCGATTTTCTGGAAACCGTTATCCGCTGGCATCAGCAGGAAAAAGTACCGCTGGGCAAGGTGCTAAACGCCGACCCGCGCTGCCGCTACATACACGGAAGCTTTTTTGACCTGGCGGTAGACCAGCAGTCGGGTTTTGACTCCAACAATCCGGGACGCCTGTTCGACGCCATCCTGCTGGACATCGACCACTCTCCCCGCGCCCTGCTGCATCAGTCCAACGCCAGCTTCTATACCATAGAGAATCTGTCACTCATGGCTCGTCAATTACGAACTGGAGGCGTTTTCGCCCTGTGGTCACAGGACCCACCGGACGAGGAGTTCATGGCTGTCATGGAGCAGGTATTTGTCAATAATCACGCCCACGTGGTGCCGTTTTACAATCCGTTTCAGAACGCCCAGGCGACCAATACCGTCTACGTTGGAGTGACCGCCTGAGCCCATACACAGCCACGCATTGCCATTCAAGACCGTACTGAAATCGAAACCTGAAAAGCGAATCCGTCATGTCCAGCAAGCCACACCAGACCAAAAAACCCGCAGCGGGCTTGCATCCTCGCAACCGCCACCAGGGCCGCTACGACTTCAAGACCCTCGGCGCAACCAGCCCCGAGTTACTCGCCTACCTGGTACCCGGGCAAGAGGGCAACACCACACTGGATTTTACCGATCCGAATGCAGTCAAAGCCTTGAATCGCGCCCTGTTGCTGCATCATTACGGCATTCGGGACTGGGATATTCCCGCCGGTTACCTCTGCCCACCCGTGCCAGGCCGCGCCGACTATGTCCACGCACTGGCCGATCTGCTTGGCGAAAGCCACGACGGGCATATTCCCAAGGGCCGGAACCTGGTTGGACTGGATATAGGCACTGGCGCCAATGCGATCTATCCGTTGATTGGCAGCAAGGAATACAAGTGGCGGTTTGTAGGTACCGATATCGATCCAAAGGCCCTGAGCAATGCACAGGCCATCATCGACGCCAATTCCGGCTTGGCTGATCACATCTCGCTGCGCCTGCAAGCTGACCCCGCCAACCTGTTCCACGGCATTATTGCCGCAGACGAGCACTTCGACTTTACCCTGTGCAACCCACCCTTCTATGCCAGTGCTGCCGCAGCGCAGGAGCAGAGCCGTCGGAAGTGGCGCAACCTCGAAAAAACCACCGGGAAGGCCGTCACCCCACACCAGAGTTTTGGCGGTCAGGGAACCGAGCTTTATTGCGATGGGGGCGAGGCCGGCTTTTTGTCACGTCTGATCACTGAGAGCGCCGGAGCAGCCGCGCAGGTCTTCTGGTTCAGCTCGCTGGTATCCAAAGCCGCTAATATCAAGGCGATGGAGGAGCAGCTGAAAGTCCTCGGCGCCACTGACATACGCGTGATAGGCATGACCCAGGGTCTGAAGCACAGCCGGTTGCTGGCCTGGACCTTTCGCGACAAAAAACAGCGACGGGCCTGGCGCAAGGCGCGCTGGAGCACGACCAGACCGGTTGCCTGATGAGAACGGGCGAAACCCGGCGCAGGACCCCATCAAGCCGGTCGGCTTGTCTGATATGATACGGCCCTTATCCAGCAACCAGCGAACAAGCTCATGACCGACCTCTCCCCCACCCTGTCCCTGGCCTGCGAGCTAATTTCACGTAACTCGACCACGCCCGATGATGCGGGCTGTCAGCAATTGATGGGGGAGCGCCTGGAAGCGGTTGGCTTCACGTTGGAGCCGATGCGTTTCGGCGAGGTCGACAACCTATGGGCTCGGCGCGGCTCGGATGGCCCGGTACTGTGCTTCGCCGGGCATACCGATGTGGTGCCAACCGGCCCGACCGAGCATTGGGAACAGCCGCCCTTCGAGCCGGCAATCCGTGACGGCATGCTCTATGGCCGCGGTGCGGCCGATATGAAGGGCAGCCTGGCGGCCATGGTCGTAGCGGTTGAGCGCTTTGTTACCCAACATCCAGACCATCAGGGCTCCATCGCGTTTCTGATCACCAGTGACGAGGAAGGTCCCGCCACCGAGGGCACCGTCAAGGTCGTGGAAACCCTGGTCGAGCGACAGGAGACAGTCGACTGGTGCATCGTTGGCGAACCCTCCAGCACTGACGTGGTGGGCGACGTAGTAAAAAATGGTCGTCGTGGCTCGCTCAACGGACGGCTGGCAATCAAGGGCAAACAGGGCCACGTCGCTTATCCGCATCTGGCCCGCAACCCCATTCATCTGGCGGCTCCCGCCTTAGCCGTGCTCGCCGCGGAAAACTGGGACACGGGGAACGAATTCTTTCCGCCGACCAGCTTCCAGATTTCCAATATCAATTCGGGTACAGGCGCCACCAACGTGGTTCCCGGGGAACTGGTGGCACTGATCAATTTCCGTTTCTCCACCGAGTCGACTGTCGAGGGACTGCAACTGCGCGTGCAGGACATCCTCGACCAGCACGGCCTGGAATACGATCTGCAATGGACCGTATCGGGGCTGCCGTTCCTCACCGAACCCGGCGCCCTGCTCGACGGCGTTGCGGCGGCGATCAGGCAGGTCACAGGGCGGGACACTCATCCTTCTACCTCCGGGGGCACTTCGGATGGCCGCTTTATCGCGACCATGGGCACCCAGGTGGTTGAACTCGGCCCGGTCAACGCGACTATTCACCAGTTGAACGAACACATCAGCGCCGCCGATCTGGATACCCTGACGGATATCTATCAAGCCACGCTGGAACGGCTGCTGACCTGATGCTTGCATTAATTTGCCCGCACTGTAGGGAGCCCTTGACGCTTGCCGACAAGACCTGGAGCTGCCCAAACGGTCATGGTTACGATCAGGCCCGCCAGGGTTATCTCAACTTGCTGCTGGTGCAGCACAAGAACAGCCGTCGGCCGGGCGACACGCCGGCAATGCTGGGCTGCCGCCAGGCTTTTCTGGATGCCGGGCATTACCAGCCAGTAAGCGACGAGATCAATCAGCTCTTTGCCGCCCGCTCTCCAGCGCATCTGCTGGACATGGGCTGCGGTGAAGGTTATTACACCGAGCGTCTGGCTAACGCATTGCCGGGTACTGTTTGTGGCGGACTGGACATCAGCAAGGATGCCGTTCTCAAAGCCTGCCGGCGCAGCCGTAGCACTCAATGGCTGGTTGGCTCCAGTGCACGGCTACCTGTGGCTGATGCCAGTCTGGATGCAGTGCTCTGCGTGTTCAGCCCCTGGTCCTGGGAAGAGTGCCAGCGGGTGCTCAAACCCGGCGGCCATGCGCTGCTGGTCGGCCCGCACGCAGACCACCTGCTGGCTCTGCGGAAAAATCTGTACGAGAGCATCCACCCCACTCCGGAGCTGATAAAAGCGTTACCGGCAGGCATGCAGATCGTCAACGATCAGACGCTGCGCTATGATCTGAAGCTGGAAGCGGCCGATTTGGCCAACCTTATCGGCATGACACCCCATGGCTTCCGTAGCCGCCCCGAGCGCCAACAAGCGCTGCTCGAATCGGGCGTGCCGGAACTTGAGGTGGCCATGCGCATGGTCATGCTGCAACGTTGCTGAGAGGACTATCCGTGCGCCAACCTGACATCGAGATTTACCTGCGTGAAGAACATCTGGACACGTTGACCACCTGGCTTGACCAACAGATCGGGCCAATAGCGCTTGAGCCGTGGAGCGGGTTGATCCGGCACGGCACCCTGACCTGCGAAGACCGGCCCGTCCCGTTGATGATCGTACGCAAGGCTGCGGGCAAGTGGGCGAGCATCTGGTTCGACAGCGACAGCACACCCTGGGCAACGGATGCCGATTGCGCCAGAGCCATAAGCTCCGCCATACAACATGAGGTACGCTGCTCGGTCGGCGGCTGGTCGGAGGAAGAGGGTGAAGCCGATGCGGATCGTTGGCTGAAGGTCACCAGCGAGGGCGAGACCGAGTTCATCTGGGCAGAAAAACCCTGAAGCTGATCGATGTTTCCTGAAGACAGGGTAGATGCCCATGGAGCAGCGCTCCATGGGCATTACCGCGACGGAGCTAGGCTTCCTCCGGCGCCCTTACGATGTCCGAGCGCCGCTTGATCAAGTTTTCTATCTGCCCGATTCCGAGCTGGAAGGCCCAGCGCGGATCATCGTTGACCCCCAGAGTCCCGTCCTCAGGCTGCTGAAAATCATCGATGACCAGCCAGTACTTTCCGCCGACATCGTGCAAGCTGGCTTCCAGCCTGGCGTCATCCCAGGTGGTGACCTGCATGCGCAGGATCGGCTCGGCCAGATCCAGACTGCTGCGCAACGCGACGTTTTGCGCCCGCAGGTTGATGAGCGCCAGGACCATACCGTTTATCCAGCGCTCGTTACCGGCCTGGAACGACGGATCAAGGTCGACCAGACGCAGGTTGTAATCACCCTGTTCAGCCTTTCCCAGTTCCAGAACCTCGCCATCGGCGTGCTCCCAGCGCGCAGACGCAACGCCTTCCATCGGCATCGCAATAATATCCAGCGCCAGCCAATCCAGGCTGTTGACCGACATGCTCAGCGGGCGGTCGATCATCCACACCTGATTCTGATCTTCAAAACGCACCAGTTGACCGCTGCCGACGGCGTTGCCATACAGCACACCCAGCTGCTGCTCACCCGCCTGCAAGCCGACCGACAGGGTGCTGGCGCCTTCGGCTTGCGGGGCCAACCCGAGACGCGCATGGTGCGCTGGGTCAGCGGTGTATTCTTCGATCACCCGCGCCCCTCTCACCGCATGCAGCAGCGCCGCCATACGTTGGCGCTGCACCGGATACATATCATGGTTTGCCACGCCCCAGGTGCCATCCTGGCGCACCAGTTCCACTACCTGGTCGTCCCGGGCAACGGTCACTCGGTCTACATCCGCGAGTGCCGTCTTCTGGTCATCGGAAAGCAACGGGCGGCTTTGCAGATCAGCCACTCGATTGTTGTCCTGCATCTGCAGGGCAACCAGCACGAACACCACAGTCAGTACCGCCAGTGCCACAATCAATTTTTTCATACCTTGCTCCTCAGGCAGACCGGCGACGTAACCGGCCAACGCCCCACCACAGGATCACGCCAAGCGTAAGCAAAGCCGGTACCAGAGCGATATTGATGACCTTCAGTCTGGTGCCGAGATGCTCGATATCTGCGTTCAGCTGAAAGCGCACATCCCGCAGCTGCTTGCGAATGGCCAGCTTCTGATCCAGGTAGCGCTGGATCTCCTGCTGCTGCTCGTCAGTCAGCTGAGCAAGCTGCGTGGGGTCCTGGGTCTGCTGCATCTGCGCCAGCCGTCGCTCGGTCTCGGCCAGCTGCTGTTGCAAACGCTGTTCGCTGGCACGGAAGCGCCGCTCGGCGCCACGCTGAATGTCTTCCACCAGCGTGAATGGACGGGTGGAATCACCACGGGACCGAACACTGATCAAGGCTTCGGAGCCGGACAGGTTATCCAGGGCGTTGATCACAAAACCACCATTATCTGCCCAGGGTTGCGGTACGCGCTCGCCGAAGAAGTCCTGTACCTGGACCCACATCCGGTCGGTCAGCATGTCGGTATCGGCAACCACTATGACATTGATATTGTCGCTCTGGCGGATGCCCGGCTCGCGACTTTCAAGCCCCTCGGGAAACGCTGTTTCTGCCGGTCCGTGCAAACGAGCGGCAAAGTGGTAGCTGTCACTGTCTGGCTCGAAGCCATCCAGCAGCACTTCAGGGTCCTGCATTGCGGCGAAGCGGCTGCTTGGAACCAGCGCACTGTTGGCGGTACTCGAAAACAGCGGAGTGAATTCCGTCGCTGCCCCTTCTATCGGCACCAGCGCACCGGCGGTGGCCACGGTCAGCAGGCTCAGGGGAGCCGTCACCGTATCGTCCTGATTCAGCTGCGCCTGTTCCAGCTCCAGCCAACCGATATGTCGTGCAGGCAACTGCCCTTCACCGCGGCTCACCGACATGCCCAGACGGGCGTCCAGCACCACGCGTTCAGGCTGGAACTGGACGCCCCAGGCCTGCAGCAAAGGTCCAAGCTCGGACGCCTTGCCGTCGGGCATCGCATCCATCATCGCTTCCTGGCTCTGGTCAGACTCGGCCAGTGGATCGATGAACGCCAGCAGACGGCCGCCGCGCAGCACGAACTGATCCACCGCAAACAAGGCAGCCTCACTCAGTGCCTTGGGATGGACCAGCAGCAACACCTCAATTTCCTCGGGTATTTCATCGACGGTTGCCTCCAGATTTTGCACGGTAAACATCTGCTGAATCTGCTCAAACGACACCCAGGGCGCACTGGACTGGCCGGTCATGGGATTCATGCCACCGGATATTGGCAATCCCGAAATCAGGCCGATCTGGGGCTTCTCCTCCTGGGCCAGGGTATTGATCAGACGGCTCAGCTCGTATTCAAGCAAACCCTCCTGTTCCAAGGCGAAGAACGGGATGACCTCACGCTGAGCCAGACTGTTAGTGCCAGCCAGACCGAAATAAAGCTGCTCTCCTGTGGCAGAAAGCGGAATCGCCTGCAGGCCGAATTCAGCAGCGCGGTCCTCAGCTTCGGAGAATGGCTGAGGGTCAATTATCTGCAAACGCAGGTTGTCCCCGGCGACGCGCTCGTATTCCTTGAGCATTTCTTCCACCCGGCGAGCGTAATTGCGCAGGACCACCATGTCCGTACTGGCGTCATCGGAGAAAAAGAAATACAGGTTGATCGGCTCTTCCAGATCCTCAAGGATCTGACGGGTTCCGTCGGAAATGGTGTACAGCTTCTGCTCGGTCAGATCCAGCCGCGCGCCGGGCAGCAGCACACCGGAAGCCATGTTGAAGGCGATAAAGGCCAGCAGCAGTACCAGCAAACCGGTACCTGAATACATGATACGTTTCATTTATATCTCCTTCGCCTCAATCGGCCTTTTTCAGGTCGATGACAATCGCTGTGGCAAACAACCAGACCGCCATGAGCGAGATGAAATACAGCAAGTCACGCAGATCCAGTACGCCTTTGCTTATGGCATCGAAGCGAATCAGAAAACTGAGTGAGGCGATGGCATCCAGCAGCCACTGGGGTGCCCAGCTGCTGAACAGGTCAAGCACCAGCGGAAAGCCGCTGACGATGAAAACAAAACAGGCCACAACACTGACGATGAAAGCGATCACCTGGTTTTTGGTCAGCGCAGACATGCACGAACCGATCGCCAGATAGCCGCCCGCCAGCAACCAGCTGCCCAGATACCCGGTAAAGATTGCGCCGTTATCAGGCGAGCCCAGGTAGTTGACCGTGACGATAATCGGGAAGGTCAGCAGCAGGGCGATGCCGATAAACACCCAGGCCGCCAGAAACTTGCCGAGCACCATGTCCGAGCGGGACACCGGAAGCGTCATCAGTAACTCGATGGTGCCGGATTTACGCTCCTCGGCCCACAAGCGCATCGCCACGGCCGGCACCAGGAACAGATACAACCAAGGGTGGAAGTTGAAGAACGCATTCAGATCAGCCTGACCGCCTTCGTAAAAGCCGCCCAGGTAAAAGGTGAATACCGCAGACAGCACCAGGAAGATGACGATGAATATATAAGCGAGCGGGGTGGCGAAGTAACTGGCCAGCTCGCGCTTGAAAATCACACCGAGGTTTTTCATGCCGCTTCCTCCGTGGTCAGACGGCGGAAGACTTCATCCAGACGACCACGCTCAACCGACAGCTCCTTCACCGGCCACTGGTGCTCACGGGCATACTGGCCGATCACAGGAAAAATCACTGCGTCCGGCTGGGCGAGCACGGTGAGCAAGCGACCTTCGCGCTGGCTTTCTATATCCAGCACGCCGGGCAAGGCCAAAAGCGGTGCATGATCAACCGGCTGTTCAAGCGCGACCGTGACAGCCTGGTGATAACGTGAACGGGCTTCCAGTTCATCCGGGGTGCCATCGGCCAGCAGGCGGCCATGGGCGATAACCACCGCACGGGTACAGACCGCGCTCACTTCCTCAAGAATATGAGTGGAGATGATCACGATCTTGTTGCTACCGCCAGCCAGTTGCTGAATCAGGTTGCGCACCTGATGCTTCTGGTTCGGATCCAGGCCATCGGTGGGCTCATCCAGTATCAGCACCTTGGGGTCATGCAGAATCGCCTGGGCCAGGCCCACGCGACGCTTGAATCCCTTGGACAAGGTTTCGATGCTCTGATTGAGCACCCCTTGCAATTCGACCTGCTCCACGGCTCGGGCTACCAGCCGCTGCTTTTCAGCACCACTGAAACCACGCACCGAGGCGATGAATTCCAGGAAGCCCTTCACGCGCATATCGCCATAACAGGGCGCGCCTTCGGGCAGATAGCCCATCTGCTGCTGGGCTTGAAGAATCTGGGTCTGGATATTGAAACCGCAAACCGAAGCAGACCCCCCGTCCGGGGTAAGAAACCCGGTGAGCATCTTCATGGTGGTGGATTTTCCGGCGCCGTTCGGGCCTAGAAATCCAAGCACCTCTCCAGGCTGTACATCAAAGGACAGATTGTCCACGGCGACATGTGCGCCAAAGCGTTTGGTCAGGCTGTTTATCTTTATCATGGCCTCTTTCCCATCTTCCCCAAGATACTGGCACACCGCCGGCAGGCGGGCGCTGCAACGCGCAAGGATACATGGATTGCGGGCAAACGGGGGATTAACAAGCCTTCGCCGCTTCCGGTAAGTCCGCAAGCCAGCAATATGTATTTGCACTGAAGGCAGTGACTATATGAATCCACCACCTCTATTTCAAGCACTGCAAAACTAAAGACCGCCTTAGCAAGCAAGCTCGCTGTAACAGGGTGTTAAAACCGTTAGAATCACTCTTTACCTTCAGGCACGCCTTGCAAGAGAGTTACATGTCAGCCGTTTACTCGACTTTTTTTGGCCGTTTGCGTTTCGGATTCCTGCGCCGACTGCTTTATCTGTGGACTCGTTCGGAGAGCATAGGCAATTCCGCATTCAATCAGCACCTCGACCAGCGGGTACCGATTGTTTATGTCCTTCCGTATCGTTCGCTTTCCGATCTCATGGTGCTGGACCGGGAATGTGCCAAAGCAGGCTTGCCAAGACCAGTTCGTGCGCCCGCCGAACCACTCGCCGAGGCGGAATCCTTTGTATTTCTGAGCAATCAGCACGCCTGGGTGGCGAGGCCCGATCCACGCGGGCAATCTCCACGCCTATTGCGTGTGATCGCCTCGGTGGAAGACTACAACAGTGGCGATGTGCAGCTTGTGCCGGTAAGCGCGTTCTGGGGTCAGTCTCCGGATGTTGAGTCGTCGCCTATCAAGCTGTTGTTTGCCTACAACTGGACGGTCGGTGGACGCCTGCGCAAGCTACTGGCGATTCTGCTGCATGGGCGCAAGATCCGCGTCAGCTTTGGAGCCGCGATATCCCTGCGTAGTCTGGTGGATGAGCAGCTCGGTCACGATCGCAACCTGCGCAGGATAAACCGCCTGCTGCGCGTTCACTTCCGTCAGCAACGAGGCGCCGTGGTAGGTCCAGAGCTGTCGCACCGCCGCTCACTGCTGAAGGGCCTGTTGCATGCCCCGCTCGTGCGTGAGGCCATCACGCGTGAAGCCCGGGAGCGCGGCGTGCCGGAAGAAAAAGTACGCAAGGAGGCGGCCCGTTATGCTGGCGAAATTGCCTCGGACTTCACCTACAACATCATTCGCTTTATCGAGGTACTGCTTTCCTGGTTCTGGAACAAGCTTTACCAGGGCATTCGCATCAATCATCTGGAACGGGTACATGACATAGCCCGCGGCAACGAGATCATCTATGTGCCCTGCCATCGTAGCCATATAGATTATCTGTTGTTGTCCTACATCCTCTTTCAGAACAGTCTTACCCCGCCCCACATCGCAGCAGGCATCAACCTCAACATGCCGTTGGTGGGTGGCATTCTCCGACGTGGCGGCGCGTTTTTCATGCGTCGGACGTTCAAGGGTAACAAACTGTATTCCGCCGTATTCAATGAGTATCTCCACACACTGTTCAGCCGTGGCTTTCCCGTGGAGTACTTTATCGAGGGTGGCCGATCACGTACCGGGCGCACACTCAACCCCAAGCCAGGTTTGCTATCCATCACGCTGCGCAGTTTCCTGCGCTCCTCGCGCCGCCCCATCGTCTTCGTCCCGGTTTACGTGGGATATGAGCGGGTTCTGGAAGGGCAAACCTATCTTGGCGAGCTGCGTGGCCAGGAAAAGAAAAAAGAGTCTTTTTTCGACATATTCCGCGTGCTCTCGGCGCTGAAACTGAAATTCGGTCAGGTGGCGGTCAATTTTGGTGAACCCGTATCGCTAGCCGGATTTCTCGACCAGCAACAACCCGGCTGGCGACAAATGGATCATGGGGTTGATTTCAAACCGGACTGGCTGCCGGTGGCGACCAGCAATCTGGCACGCACCCTGGCCGCTTCGATCAACGCCGCCGCGGATGCCAATCCGGTAAATCTGGTCGCGCTGGCAATGCTCTCGACCGCCCGGCTGGCCCTGGATGAGCCGGCACTTGTGCGCGTCCTCGAGACCTATATAGCCTTGCTACGCCGGGTTCCCTACAGCTCTAGCATGACGCTCCCGGACCTGGATGGTCAGGCGCTGATTCGCTATGTGGAAGACATGGACCTGATCGGCAGGCAATCAGACGCGCTTGGCGAGATTCTCTATCTCGACGAGCCCCAGGCCGTGCTGATGACCTACTACCGCAATAATGTGCTGCATCTGGTCGCCCTGCCCGCATTGATCGCCTGCCTGTTCCTCAACAACGCCCGGATGACCAGGATTCAGATCGAGAAGCTGATCGTCGCAATCTACCCCTATTTGCAGGGCGAGCTGTTCCTGCAATGGGATGAAAAAGGACTCCCCGGGGTGATCCGCGCCTGGGTTGACGGTTTTATCGCCCAGGGTCTGCTCATGGAAGAAAACGATCAGATTCACCGCCCGGACCCAAGCTCGGGGGAATTCGTGCTGCTCAGCCTGCTTGCCCGCAGTATTATTCAGATGCTTGAGCGCTTCTATATGGCCTCTGCGCTACTGCTCAACAATCCGAACGGCAGCTTGTCCGCCGAGGAACTGGAAACGCTCTGCACCGTCATGGCTCAGCGCTTGTCGATCCTGCACGGACTCAACGCGCCGGAATTTTTTGACAAGACGCTATTCCGCCAATTCATTCAGCGATTGGGAGAAACCGGGGTATTAAGCACGGATGCGCAGGGCAAACTACATTACCAGTCGGGGCTTGAGGACATAGCCGAAAATGCGGCGAAACGGGTTCTCAGTGCAGAGATAAGATTGTCCATCAGGCAAGTAGCTCGAACGTCGAAAACGGTCGCGCCGATGGAATGATCCTTCCCGCCCGGTTCAGTTACGCCAGCTTCCGCAGGCCATAAAGGTCGTAGCGGCTGGACTGCCCGGTCAGTTGCGCAGTAGGTGCCGGGCCCTCGATTGCCGGCGCCTTGCGTGATCGCTTTACCACCACCCGGTGACTCGCCAGATCGAGCGCTGCTGCAAGTAATGCGGGCGCATCCAGGTCATCGCCAACCAGCGGTTTGAACAGGCGCATCTCCTTCTTCACCAGGGCCGATTTTTCGCGGTGCGGGAACATCGGATCCAGATGAATCACCTGGGGCGCGGGTAGTGACCAGTCGCGCATAGCCTGAATGGAATCTGCCTGCATCAGGCGCATGCGCAGAGCAATCCCTGCCACCTCTCCGCCAGCCTGGATTGCCCGCTCCAGACCATCCGCCAACAAGGCAGCGATGACTGGCTGGCGTTCCAGCATGGTCACTTCGCAACCCAGCGCCGCCAGCACGAAGGCATCGCGCCCCAGGCCAGCCGTTGCATCGAGTACGGTAGGTCTGAGAACTCCTTTCAAACCTACCGCCTTGGCGACCATCTGGCCGACGCCCCCGCCGTATTGACGCCTATGCGCCAGCGCCCCCTCGACGAAATCCACCCGTATCGCTCCGGGCGCACCGGCTTCCGTGGCGCGCAGGCTAAGGCCACCCTCGCCAACCTGAAGCAGAAGTGCCGCGACAGGCTGGCCCGGCATGTGACAGGAATAACCGAGTTGGTCTGCCAGGCGCAACGCGCGCTGTTCAAACTCAGGGGCGAGCCAGGTAACGGCGAGATCCACAGAGGAAGGGGTCATGCACAAACCCGAACAACATCAGGCGTAGAGGTCAATTCCAAAGATGCCATCGGCTTCGTAATCGGCGGGCAGATTGGCGGTAGCTTGATAGCTGGCAAGGGCCTGATTCGCGCGCCCATAAACGGGCTCTTGAGCCTCACGCCGGGCGGGGATGTATTCAGCGCTGGGGGTAATGGCGTTGACGGGTCGCGCAGCCGGCAATCGAACAATGGAGACAGCCGTGGCTGCGCCCGCCTGATCGACGCGCGCACTCTCGCTGGCTGGTGGAGGAACCGGCCTGGTGCCGCGCTCAGGAAGCGCATTGAACGGATTGAAACCATCCAGACGCATGAAACCACTCCAGAAGGAAGAAATCGCAGATTACCCGGTGTCATGAAAAACCGCAAAACCAGCCGACGAACCGATTGGCTTGCATAACTCCGACCGCATTTCATGGACAGATATCCCGCTAACAAGGGCTTAATCCAACCGTCTGTCCGATAGAGTGCCAACATTACTCAGGCCGCGGCTTGGGCGTTGCCACCTGATCGCGCAGATAGACAGGCTGGGCGTCAGCAGCATCAAGGGTGTCCCCTGTCAGCCAGCGCGGCATGGCCAGAGCCAGCAAATCCCGCGCATCCGGCAACAACTCCGGCCAGGCGTGGTCGACCTTTACGGTTATCCGGTCTGCGTATTGCCAACCGGTACCAGACCCGGCAGCCTCGTTCATTCCCTCGGCAAGCTTCACACTTTCCGGTGCGCTCACCCTTTCCTCACCAACCAGCTGCATTGCTCCCTCGTGCAACCGATAGCAGCCCCAATACACCTCATCCATCCGTGCGTCTATCGCCGCGCAGACTTCCTGCGCGCCGTATTCACGCCATGCCCGCTGCGCCAGCGCAGCGAGATTGGATATGGCGATCACCGGCTTGCCGCTGGCGAAAGCCAGACCCTGCACCATGCCAGTGGCAATACGCACCCCGGTAAACGCGCCTGGGCCGCGACCAAATACCAGGGCATCGACCTGCGCCAGTACCACCCCGGCTTCGACCAGGATCTCATCAATCATGGGTAACAGGCGCTGGGCATGCAGCCGCGGGATTACCTCATAACGGTGATAGACCTTGCCGTCATGCAGAAGCGCAGCGGAACAGGCCTCAGTGGCGGTATCCAGAGCTAAGAGTGTGGTCATGCTGATCGCTACCTAGACAGGGCGGCAAATTGTACCCAAACGACAAGGCCCGTGCGACAGGAGTCGCACGGGCCTTTGAAAAACCGCAAAGTGATCAGTTCAGCGCCGCAAGCACCTTGGCGGTGATCTGGTCGACTGTGCCGACGCCCTCGACCTTTGAGCATGTCGGTGTGCCATTGGCCTCACCAAGCTTGCGATAAAACTCAACCAGCGGCTTGGTCTGGGTGTGATATATCTGCAAACGCTTGCGAATGGTCTCTTCCTTGTCATCGTCGCGCTGGATCAATTCTTCACCGGTCGCATCGTCCTGGCCCTGAACCTTGGGCGGATTATGCTGGACGTGATAGATACGCCCGGAACCCGGATGCACGCGGCGACCCGACAGCCGCTGAACGATCTCTTCGTCCATCACGGCGATTTCCAGAACATGGTCGATCACAATGCCGGCATCGACCAGAGCTTCTGCCTGGGGAATGGTCCGCGGAAAGCCATCGAACAGGAACCCGTTGGTGCAGTCATCCTGAGTAATGCGTTCCTTGATCAGGCCGATGATCAGATCATCGGAGACCAGGCCGCCGGTATCCATTACTTCCTTGACCAGCACGCCCATTTCGGAGCCCGCCTTGACTGCTGCGCGCAGCATGTCGCCGGTTGAAATCTGGGGAATACCGAATCGTTGGCAAATAAACTGGGCTTGTGTGCCCTTGCCCGCTCCGGGGGCACCCAACAGGATGACGCGCATTGTCGAACTCCTCATCTAACTGAAAACGGGCCGCCTGCGGTATTACCGAAAGGCCGGCAGACGCCAGCTCCGGGGCCAGCGTACGAGATTTGCGCATGCGCCAGGGCATGCTAAAAGGGCGTTCAACATACACTCACAATCCGGCATGCACAAGCTGGACCATGGTCGCGTTCCGCCTACCTCTGTCAAGTTCTTGCATATTTTCGGCCGCGCCGCCAGAACCGTCAATTTATACGGTACAGCGGGATTCAGAATGTCCGCCCGGATAATCAACCGGTATTTCTCATTCCGGCAGCGATACCGGCGACGGTTACCAGCAATGCCCGCTCCAGATCTTCTCCAACGGATTGCCCCTGCGCGCGGGTACGTGCCAACAGCTCTGCCTGTAACAGGTGCAGGGGATCGGTATAGGGATTTCTGATCGCAACGGACTCAGCCAGCGCACTATTGTGCGCCAGCAGCTGGCCGCTCTGTCGAAGGTCAAGTACCACATCGATCGACTGCTGCAATGCATCGCGCAGCTTCTTACCCAGCGGCCATAGTTCCGGCTGGGCCAGCCGTTGTTCATACAACTGGGCAATACCGCCGTCGGCCTTGGATAACACCATTTCCAGCATTTCGACGCGCGCGAGGAAAAACGGCCACCGGGCCATCATCTCTCTTAGCTGGTCCTGCTTCCCTTGCGCGATGGCTTCAGTCAGCGCCTGCCCCGCGCCCAGCCAGGCGGGCAACATCAAGCGCGTCTGGGTCCAGGCAAATATCCACGGAATTGCCCTGAGCGTCTCGATGCCGCCCTGAGCGCGACGCTTGGCTGGACGACTGCCCAGCGGAAGACGCGCCAGTTCCTGCTCAGGTGTAGCCTGACGGAAATATTCGACAAACGTCGGCTCATCTCGCACTACGCCCCGATAAATTTCCACTGATCGGTCCGCCAACCGCTGCATCAGATCCCGCCAGGCAGGTTCAGGCGCCGGTGGGGGCAACAAGGTGGCCTCGAGAATGGCGCTGGTATAGAGCTGTAAACTCTGGATGGCGATCCCCGGCAGGCCAAACTTGAACCGAATCATTTCGCCCTGCTCGGTTACCCGGAACTGACCGTTCACCGAGCCTGGAGGCTGGGAAAGTATGGCCATATGCGCCGGGGCACCGCCGCGCCCTACGGTGCCCCCGCGGCCATGGAAGAGTCGCAGCCGAACACCCATTCGCTGACACACCTCAACCAACGCCTCCTGCGCGCGGTACTGGGCCCAGCCTGCCGCGAGTGCTCCAGCGTCCTTGGCCGAATCCGAATAGCCGATCATCACTTCCTGCTCATCACCTGCCAGATCACGATAACCCTCTAGGGATAAAAGCCGTTGCACCGCGGGGGCGGCGTTATCCAGGTCATCCAGCGTTTCGAACAGCGGAGCCACCCGCATCGGCCAGGTCACGCCGACCACCTTTAACAGCAGCTTCACCGCCAGGACGTCAGACGCAGTCGACGCCATTGATATGACATAAGACCCCATCAGCTCCGCGGGCTGGGAAGCGATCACCCGGCAGGTAGCCAGGACCTCGGCCACGTCGGCAGAGGGCTGCCAATCGGGGGGCAGCAAGGGTCGCCTGCTGCGCAGCTCCTCCAGGAGAAAATCACAACAGCGCTGCTCGTCCCATTCGCTGTATCTCCCCAGCCCAAGGTAATCGGTCAGCTCATCCAGGACTTCGCTGTGTCTGGCGGCATCCTGCCTGATATCAAGACGCACCAGCCCCAAGCCGAAGGCGTTGACGCGCCGCAGCGTATCCAGCAGCGGGCCGCTGGCGATCAGCTCCATACCCTGCTCAACCAGTGATCGATAACAGCATTCCAGCGGCCCACGCAGATCATCAAGCGTGTGCAACATATTGTCCGGTTCCGGCGTCTGCGCCGTCAGGGACGCTTGCGCCCATGCCCGAGTAGCCTGCAGCCTGCTCCGCAGCGTTTTCATCAAAGCTCTGTAAGGTTCGTCTACCTGGCCAACCTCTTCATAGAGTTCCGCACTAGCGGTCTGCATGGATAACTGGGTACTCAGCTTTTCGATATCCCGCAAATACAGATCGGCCGCCATCCAGCGTCCCAGCAACAGCACCTCGCGGGTGACCAAAGCCGTGACATTCGGATTACCATCGCGGTCACCGCCCATCCAGGACGCGACCCGGATCGGTGCCGCCCGCTCGTCAAGCGAGCCTCCCGTGCCTGCTTGCAGCTCCCGGTCCAGCCTGCGGAGAAACTGCGGTATGGCCTCCCAGAGCGAATTTTCGATTACCGCAAATCCCCATTTGGCTTCATCGACGGGGGTTGGACGGCTGCGACGGATCTCGTCGGTATGCCAGGCCTCGCTGATCAGGCGCGCAAGATCATGGCGGATTTCTTCCTTTTCCGACGTCGACAGATCATCGTGATCCCGGCGCGCCAGCGCTGCGGCGATGGCATCATATTTCTGAATCAGTGTTCGACGTGCGACCTCGGTAGGATGAGCCGTTAGCACCAGCTCGATATCCAAGGCCGCAACGTGCTGCGTGATTGACTCGCCGGTCATGCCCGACTGCCTTAGCCGCTGGAAGATTTCACCCAGGCAGCGCTCCTCGAAGCCGGACGTCTCATCCTCACGACGTCGGCGAATGCGATGGTACTGCTCGGCGATATTGGCCAGATTGAGGAACTGGTTGAAGGCTCGGCATACCGGCAATAACTGATTATCCGGCAGGTCGTGCAGTGCGGTGAGCAAAGCCTCGTGGGCGTCCTGGTCAGTGCGCCGGCTGTGCTTGGCGCCCAGGCGAATGCGCTCGATCCGCTCCAGGAATTCAGCCCCCAGATGTGACTTGATGGTGTCTCCAAGCAGCTCGCCCAGATCGTGAACATCTTCACGCAGGCGTGCATCAATTTCCGTCATGGCCATGGTCTGCTCCTTAGCTTCTTTGCCACAGCATGCTTCCATGCCGGAACCCTGACAAGCTCTCGTTGGTCCACTATGGAAGCAGCGAAGGTTTGTATATCAGCTAAGCTGAAGATGTCGCCACAAGCGAATTCAGTCATTTAGGGGAAAAACATGAAGATCCGTGAACTTACCCAGGAATGGGAACGCACCGCTAAAGGTCGCGTTACCAAGAACACCTATCAGGTAAATCTGCCGCTGGAAGATGCGGCTCGGCTAGCCGCCTTGCATGAAATGTATCCCAAACGCTGCGTCGAAGATCTGATTACCGATCTGCTCGCGACCGCGCTGGAAGAGCTTGAAGCCAGCCTTCCCTACAAGCGGGGTGAGGACGTGATCGCCCAGGATGAAATGGGCGACCCCCTCTACAATGATGCCGGTCCGACTCCGCGTTACCTTGAACTAAGCCGCAAGCATTATCAGGCGCTGGCAGAACAGCAGCAGGAACTCGAGCACTAGGCCTGGCTGGACTCAAAGCCCCTTGCGCTTGGCCTCTTCCCATAATTGGTTCAGGCGCATAGGGGAACTTTCCTCCAGAGTACAAGCAGTCCGGACGAGCTCCTGCTCAATCCAGCGGAAGCGTCTTTCAAATTTGCCATTGCCCTCGCGCAACGCAGTCTCGGCGTCTACCTTCAAATGACGGGCGAGGTTCACCACACAAAAAAGCAGATCACCAACTTCTTCAGCTATCGCGGGTTGGTCGCCTGCTGTGATGGCTCCTCGGATTTCCTCCAATTCTTCCGCGACCTTGTCGAATACCGGACCCACTTCCGCCCAATCGAAGCCTGACTGACTGGCGCGCTTTTGCAGCTTCTGGGCTCGGCTTAGCGCAGGCAACGCGTGGGGAACATCGTCCAGCAGGGACAACTGCGCGGGGACCACGGCTTTGGCGGCACGCTCTTCGGCCTTGATTGCTTCCCAGCGCTGCTTGACCTGCTCCGGCGCCAGGGCAACAGACCCCGGCGCCGTACGCAGGTTGCCGTCCGGGAACACATGGGGATGGCGGCGGACCAGCTTGCTGGTAATACCATCCACTACCCTGTCCCAATCGAAATGCCCTGCTTCGCGCCCCAGTTGCGCGTAATAGACGACCTGAAACAACAGGTCGCCAAGCTCGCCGTTGAGTTGGTCGAAGTCGCCTTGCGCTATGGCATCGGCCACTTCGTAGGCTTCCTCCAGGGTGTGCGGCACAATGGTCTCGAATGATTGCTGAAGATCCCATGGACAGCCATGTTGGGGATCGCGCAAGCGCTCCATGAGATACAGCAGATCCTCCAACTGATAGCTCACGCGCGATTTTCCTGCCGGTTGCGCCAGGCTTCGATGACGTTCGGCAACTGGCTGATACGCCCCAGCAAACGGCCGAGCATGTTCAGGTTGGGTATTTCCACGGTGAGCAACATGGCGGCGTAATTGTCGTCCTTGTTGGTCCGGGTACTGACCTCAAGCACGTTTATCTTTTCGTTTGCCAGCAACTGCGACACGTCTCGCAGCAGCCCCGCACGATCATAGGCGCGGATGAATATTTCCACCGGGTAGGTCTGCACCGGTTTGCCGCCCCAATTTACCTCTATCAACCGCTCCGAGACGCGATCCTGCAACTGCATGGCGGTGGCGCAATCCGCCCGATGCACGGTGACGCCGCGGCCCAGCGTGATGTAACCAATAATCGGATCACCCGGCACCGGCTGGCAGCAGCCGGCCAGTTGGGTAAGCAGATTGCCCACCCCTTGAATGTAGACGTCACCACGCCGGCCCGTCTTGCTGGGACGACGCGGGATCAGCTCGAGTTGCTCGGTGCGCCGGTCCGGCTCGACCAGTTGCTGCGCCACGTTAGCCACATGGGCCATACGGATATCACCCGAACCCACGGCGGCAAACAGATCTTCCTGGCTCCGGATACCCAGACGATCTATCAACTGCGCGTAGTCGGCGCCGTTCAATGCCAGCCGGGTGAGTTCCCGCTCGAGCATCAGTTTGCCGGCGGCAACATTCTGTTCCCGGGCCTGAAGCTTGAACCAGTGCTGGATCTTGGCCCGTGCGCGCGAGGTATTCACATAGCCCAGATTGGAGTTCAGCCAATCGCGACTTGGGCCGCTGTGCTTGCCGGTGATGATCTCGACCTGCTCGCCTGTCTGAAGAATGTAGTTCAACGGGACGATGCGGCCATTTACCTTGGCGCCACGGCAGCTATGACCAATCTCGGTGTGTACCCTGTAGGCGAAATCCAGCGGAGTAGCGCCCTTTGGCACGTCCAGCACGTGGCCATCGGGGGTAAAAAGGTAGATGCGATCAGGTTCGAAGTCCACCCGCAGCTGGTCGGCGAGGCCGCCGATATCGCCCATTTCCTCGTGCCACTCAAGTACCTGGCGCAACCAGGAAATCTTGTCTTCGTAAGCATTGGAGGACTGGCTGGTATCGGTGCCTTTGTAGCGCCAGTGCGCACACACGCCCAACTCGGCTTCCTCATGCATGCCCTGGGTGCGTATCTGAACTTCCAGCACCTTGCCGCCAGGCCCGACCACTGCAGTGTGCAGTGAACGGTAGCCGTTCTCCTTGGGATTGGCGATATAGTCGTCGAATTCGTTGGGAATATGGCGCCAGAGACTATGCACGATTCCTAACGCGGTATAGCAGTCGCGCACCAGCGGAACCAGTATCCGAACGGCGCGCACGTCATAGATCTGGCTGAATTCGATGCCCTTGCGGCTCATCTTGCGCCATATCGAATAAATGTGTTTCGCCCGTCCGGAGATGTCGCCATCAATCCCGGCCTCCTCCAATTCGGCTCGAAGCTGACCCATTACCTCCTCTATGTAGTCCTGACGATCGAGGCGGCGTTCGTCCAGAAGCTTGGCGATCTGCTTGTATTGCAAAGGCTCCAGATAGCGGAAAGACAGATCCTCCAGCTCCCATTTGATGTGTCCGATGCCCAGCCGATGAGCCAGAGGCGCGTAGATATCGAACACCTCCCGTGCGACGCGATACCGTTTTTCCTCAGTGGCGTCCTTTACCGCTCTGATCGCGCAGGTACGCTCGGCGAGCTTGATCAACGCCACGCGGACATCGTCGACCATGGTAATCAGCATCTTGCGCAGATTATCAACCTGGGACTGGGTGCCAAAGGCGCACTCCTTGTCACGACTTTGCGAGCCGCTGATCGCAGCCATACGCTGTACACCATCCACCAGACCCGCTACGGCAGGCCCAAGGCGACGCTCCACTTCATCCAGGCCAGCCTTGTGTTCGCGCACGGCGCGATAGATTACCGCAGCGACCAGGGAGTCCTGATCCAACTTGAGGTCCGCCAGAATCTCGGCCATCTCCAGCCCGGTCCGATAGCTGCTGTTGCCCTTCGCCCAGATATTTTCCGCAGCAATCGCGGCCTGCTCTAGCTGCAAGGCCCATTCACAAGCCTCCCGCAATTGCTCGGGGGAAGTCAGCGGCACCCGACTCTGGATCCGCTCCATCCAGGCATTCAGGTTGACACTGCCATCCTGATTGACCGGATGCTCTGCTCTGACTTGTACCATTAATTCTTGTCCTTGCCTGACACAAACAATGCCATGGCTTCAACATGGGCAGTCTGCGGGAACATGTCCATGACACCCGCCTGCACCAATCTGTAACCCTTCGCTGCCAGAATACCCGCATCGCGGGCCAGCGTAGCCGGATTGCAGGAAACATAGAGAATCCTGCCGACGCGTCGCTCGGCCAACGCAGCCACCAATACCTCGGCTCCGTCGCGTGGCGGATCCAAGAGGGCCGCCTGGTATTGCTGATCCAGCGTGTATTTTTCAAGGGGCTTCGACAAGTCAGCCTGATAAAAGTGCACCCCCTGCGATTGATTATTTCGCGCATTGTCTGCGGCGCGCTCGACCATCTCGGCGCTACCTTCAATACCGGTAACGATAGCCCCCATCTGGGCCATGGGCAGGGCAAAATTACCCACTCCGCAGAACAGATCCAGCACCTGTTCGCCTGGCTTCACGTCGAGCCAGGCCAGCGCCTGGTTGACCATCAGCTGGTTGATCGCAGCGTTGACCTGGGTAAAATCTCCCGGTCCGAAAGTGAAGCTTAGCTGCTGATCGTCAAGTGTGTAGCGAGGCTGAGGCGCTTCGCTTGTTCCATAGGGCCACGCCGCGTTCTCGTCGCCCTGCAACCATAGCTGCACACCATGCCTGTGGGACAGGCGCCCGAGATTTTCGCAGTCAGCTGCCGACAGGGGCCCAGTGTGGCGCACAACCATCGCGGGTTGATGACCACCTATCAGTTCGATATGCCCGAGCCCTGCCCGTCCATCCAGTTGCGACAGCAGCGCGGGCAACGCCTTCAGCAAGCCCTCCAGCGAGGGCACCAGAACCGGACACTCGACAACCTGAACCAGGTCGCTGCTGGCGCGCTGTCGATAACCCACTTCCAGCCGAGCGTTACGGGAATCCCAGCGAGCAGAGAGTCGTGTACGTTGGCGATAGCCATAGGCGGGCCCAAGCAAGGGCGGCATCCATTTCTCTGGCTCAACGCCGGCAAAGTGACGCAATTGCTGGGCCAGCGTCTGCTGCTTGATACCGATCTGGGTGTGGTGCGCCATGTGTTGCAGATTGCAGCCACCGCACAGGTCAGCATGCTGACAGCGCGGAACCTGACGCTCAGGGCTGGCCACGAGCAGCGCATCCAGTCGCGCTTCGATCAGTTTGCTGCGGGCCCGTACCACCCTGGCGGTCACCCGCTCGCCAGGCAATCCGCCCTCCACGAAGGTCGTCCGCCCCTGCCAGCTGCCGATACCGCGCCCGTCATGTGAAAGGCGATCCAGCGCCAGCTCTATGCGCTGGCCAATTGCGGCCGGGGCGTCTGTATTGCGCCTCTGCCTTCCGCGGGGTCTGTTCATGATTTGCCGTCAAACACCCCGGTGGAGAGGTACCGGTCGCCCCGATCACAGATGATCGCCACGATAACGGCATTCTCTACCTCGGCGGACAGGCGCAGCGCCGCCGCAACAGACCCACCTGAGGAAACGCCGCAGAAAATGCCTTCCTCTCTGGCCAGGCGCCGCATGACGACCTCGGCCTCCTCCTGCCCCATGTCGATGACTCTATCCACCCGACTGGCTTCAAATATGCTCGGCAGATAGGCCTCCGGCCAGCGACGAATCCCAGGAATGGAGGCACCTTCCAACGGTTGCAGACCGACGATCTGAATCTCGGGGTTCTGCTCCTTGAGAAAACGCGAGGTTCCCATGATGGTGCCGGTAGTACCCATGGAGCTGACAAAATGCGTGACGGTGCCGCGCGTGTCGCGCCATATTTCCGGACCGGTGCCGGTGTAGTGCGACTCCGGATTGGCATGGTTACCGAACTGATCCAGTACCTTGCCCTGCCCGTTGTCTTGCATCTGCAACGCGAGATCCCGGGCCCCTTCCATTCCCTCCTGCTGCGTCACAATAATCAACTCAGCGCCGTACGCAGTGACCGCCGCCTTGCGTTCGGCACTCATGTTGTCCGGCATGATCAATACCATCCGGTAGCCTTTGATGGCCGCAGCCATCGCCAGCGCGATGCCGGTATTGCCCGAGGTAGCCTCAACAAGCGTATCTCCTGGCCGGATCTCCCCCCGCTGCTCGGCGCTCGAGATCATCCCCATAGCCGCGCGATCCTTGACCGAGCCGGCCGGATTGTTGCCCTCCAGCTTTACCAGAATAACGTTACTGGTATTGCCTGGCAGCCGCTGCAGACGTACCAGCGGGGTATTTCCGATGCAATCGGCAATCGTTGGAAAGTCGGTATTCATCGCCCACCCTTGTTGCTTGTGCCGGCTGATCCGATCACAAGGCTGTGCTTTTTTTTCAGTCAGCCTATGATACCGGCAACAGAGAGACGGATACATATAATGAACGAGATTGGCATCAAAGCTCGCATTCTGCTGATGACCCTGGTCCCGGCTGGCTTGCTGGCCCTGACGCTGGGGATCTATTTCAGCTGGCAGCATCTGCAGGACCTGGACCAGCGGCTCCTGGAACGAGGCCTCAGCAACGTGGAGTACCTGCAGCGGCCAGCCACCAGCGCCCTGCTGGATGATGACCCAACGCAACTCCGCTCCATCCTGTCCAGCGCTCTCAACCATAGCGATGTACGCGCCATCACCGTATACGACCAGGATATGCGTCCGCTTGAGCATAGCGGTCCGCAAATGCATATCGCAGACAGCACCATTCAGGGCCCGTTGGGCGCCGGAACCGGTTTGCAGATCAGGACCAGCGACCACAGCAGCCGCTTCATGCTGCCGGTGCTGGCCAGTCCGGAGCTGGTAAGTCTGCAGCCCTACCCCCAGGTAGAAGTGGACGGCCTGCTGGGCTGGCTGGAAGTGGAGCTCAGCCATGGCAACACCCAGATCAGGGGTTACCAGACCATTCTCAGTACCTTGGTGATCATTGTACTGGGCCTGCTGTTAACCGGGACTGTGGTAGGGCTCATGGGGCGGCGCATAACGCGCCCGATTGGCCAGATCAACCAGGCTATCAGCCGGATAAGCGAGGGCCAGCTGGATATTCGTCTGCCAGCCCAGGGAAGCCGCGAACTCAATGAGCTGGCTGAGGGCATCAATACCATGGCCCAGACGCTGCAGAGCGCCCAGGGGGAACTGCAGCAGAATATTGATCAGGCAACCGAAGATCTGCGCCAGACGCTGGAAACCATCGAGATCCAGAACATCGAGCTGGATCTGGCCCGCAAGACCGCGCAGGAGGCCAGCCGGATCAAGTCGGAGTTCCTGGCCAACATGAGCCACGAGTTGCGAACTCCGCTCAATGGTATCCTTGGCTTCAGCAATCTGTTGCAGCGCACCGATCTCAGCGGACGTCAGCAGGAATACCTGGGCACTATCGAGAAATCGGCTGACAACCTGCTGGCGATCATCAACGAGATACTGGATTTCTCCAAGATAGAAGCGGGCAAGCTGGTCCTCGACAATCTGCCTTTCAATCTTCGCGACCTGATTCAGGATACCCTGACGATGCTCGCCCCCGCCGCGCACCAGAAGAACCTCGAGCTGGTCAGCCTCATTTACCGGGACACTCCGCTTGGGCTCAGCGGCGATCCATTGCGCATGAAGCAGATACTGGCCAATCTGGTCAGCAACGCCATCAAGTTTACCCATCAGGGCTCGGTCAGCGTACGGGTCATGCTTGAGCAGGAGGATGACTTCCATGCTCTGCTACGCATCAGCGTTACCGATACCGGAATCGGTCTTACGCCCAACCAGCAGAAGTCGCTGTTCCAGGCATTCAGCCAGGCAGACAATTCCCTGTCGCGCCAGAGCGGTGGTACCGGCCTTGGCCTGGTCATATCCAAGCGCCTGGTAGAACAGATGCAGGGCGAAATCGGTCTGCACAGCCAGCCGGGGGAAGGTTCCGAGTTCTGGTTGACGCTTCGCCTGAACAAATCGAGTCAGGCACTGGATGATTTACCCAGGCGCCCGCTGGCGGGCATGCGCGCAGGTCTCATCGAGTCCCAGACGCTTAGCCGCCAGTCGGTTCTGCATAATCTCGAAGATCTTGGCCTGGCGGTGACTCTGTTCGATACGCCTGCCCAGCTAAATCAGGCCCTGCAGTCTGCAAACGGTGCAGATAGCATTCATCTTGCCTTGCTGAGTACCCGCAACCTGTCCGCCTCAGCAGACGAGGTGCTGGAACTGGCAACCCTCTGGGCCGAGCGTGGTCTATGTAAAACCGTCCTGTTTACCGATACCACAGAGCATTATCCAATGCTCGACACACTGCCTCGCTCTGAATGCCAGGTGCTCTCCAAACCCCTGTGCACACGCAAGCTGTTTCGCGCCGCGGCACAGATGCTGCTCAAACCTGTGACGGCGACCAGCCCTGTCGCGCGCATCGAGCCCGACGCCCGCCCGCCAATGCTCAGCGTGTTGTGCGTTGACGACAATCTGGCGAATCTGAAACTGGTTGAAGCCTTGCTGACTGACATGGGCGCCAACGTACTCACGGCTACGAGTGGCGAACAGGCGCTGGAGATACTAAGGCAGCAGAAAGTGGAACTGGTGTTTATGGACGTGCAGATGCCTGGAATGGACGGTCGGCAAACAACTTCCGAACTACGCCTGAGGGAGGAAGCGGCCCAGTCTCGGCCAGTTCCGATCATCGCCTTGACCGCGCATGCCCTGGCTGGTGAACGTCGCCAACTGCTTAAATGCGGGATGAACGACTATATGAGCAAGCCGATCAACCCGGAACAGCTGCGCCAGTCGGTACAGAAATGGACCGGAATCGAGCTGAATCCCCTGCCTGATCAATCCGACAATGCCCAGAACGCTCCCCTTCCCGCCACCGCTGTGCAAATAATCGACAGGCAGGAAGGATTGAAACTGGCGGCAGGCAAAGCCGAGCTGGCGAATGACATGCTGGACATGCTGATTGCCAGCCTGCCGGAAGAACAGCGAAGGATAGAGCAGGCCCAGCTGGAAGGTAATAGAGCCGGCCTACTTGAAACGGTACATAAACTCCATGGTGCTACCCGGTATTGCGGCGTACCCGAGTTGCGTGCCTGTTGCCACCACGCGGAGAATTTGCTGAAAACCGGCATGGAAACCCAGGCGACTATCGACGAGCTGCTACGGGCCATCGAGCGTCTGCAGGCAAGCTATGCGGCGCTAGACGGCTGACCAGACGACAAAAGCCAGCGCCTGCTCGCGTTCGTCACTGAGGGAAAGCAACATCCGTCCACCCCCACCCTCCTCAAGTCGCTGTAGCGCGGCCCCGGAAAGCCTGACCAAGGGAGCGCCCAGCTCATCATTGTCGATCTGCATATCCTGCCACGACATACCCTTTGCCAGGCCAGTTCCCAGAGCCTTGAGGATTGCCTCTTTGGCGGCGAAGCGCTTGGCAAGATAACGTGCAGGCTGGTTGTGTGCCCGGAACCGTTGCAGTTCGACTTCGGTCAGTATGCGCTCGGCAAAACGATCGCCCTGGCGACCCAGCACCGCTTCGATGCGGCTGACCAGAACCAGATCGGTACCGATACCGACTATCATCGAGCCGCCGATGCAGCCATGATCAATGCGCGCATGTCGGCAACCGCCACGGCCAGGCCGGAAAACATTGCCCGGGCAATGATGGCGTGCCCGATATTCAACTCGTTGATGCCGGAGATCCCCGCGATAGGTTCGACGTTGTGGTAATGCAATCCGTGGCCGGCGTTAACCACCAGGCCTAGCTTTCGGGCGTAAGCCACGCCCTCGCGAATGCGTTTCAGCGCCTCGGCCTGCTCAGCTCCGGAGGAATCCGCATAGTGCCCGGTATGTAGTTCAATCACCGGAGCACCTACTCGCCTGGCCGCCTCAAGCTGTCGCGGATCGGCATCGATGAACAGCGACACCTCGATCCCCAGAGCCGCCAATTCCTCCACCGCCTCCTGAATCCTCGCCTGATTTCCGGCTACATCCAGGCCGCCCTCGGTGGTGAGCTCTTCGCGCCGCTCCGGTACCAGACAAACATGCGCAGGACGTATCTCGCCAGCAAACCTGAGCATTTCGTCGGTGACCGCTACCTCCAGATTCATTCTGGTTTGCAATACCCCAGCAAGCAGTCGTACATCGCGCTCTTGTATATGCCGGCGATCCTCACGCAAATGCAAGGTTATGCCATCAGCTCCCGCCTGCTCGGCTTCGATTGCCGCCTGAATCGGGTCAGGGTAACGGGTGCCCCGAGCCTGCCTCAGCGTGGCAACGTGATCGATATTGACGCCCAGCAACACACGCGATGGATTAATCACTGTCTGTCTCCTTTCGGGATGGATGGCTTTGTTGACTGAACAGCTGCCGACTGACCAGCGGTCGATCACCGAGATGTACCGCCAACGACTGGCGCATCAGTTGCTTGGCCGCCTTGAGCGTCTGCGGCAGGGTCCAGTCTCTTGCGGCCATCGCCAGAAGCGCCGCGCCGGTCATGCCGGGGGCCGCCAGCTCCGGGCCGACGATGCGTATCAGTCCCTGCTCCGCTTGCCAGACGTAACGCCCGGCTGGCTCTATCGGATCACCATAGGCATCAACGGTCAGACTGAAACCATAGCCCAGAAGATCCAGCAGCTGCCACTCGAATTCGCGCAGTATCGGCTCCACCGGCCCGGCGGCGGCTAGCCGTTCGAGGGCTTGCTGATAGGCCGCAAACAGGATGGGCTGGGGATCCCCAGGGGACAGGAGGCGGATGAGTAATTCATTCAGATAGAGGCCATTAAACAGACCCTGGCCCTGCAACACGGAAAATGCCCCTGCCACCTCAGCCTGGGAGACCGTCTTCAGCTCGCCCCGCCCACCGGTGGCAACCAGTAGCGGCATGAAGGGTTGGGGAGTCAATCCCTTGCGCTGACCACGGGCCCCGCGCCAGACCACCCGCTGCAGCCCCTCATGCAATGACAGCAAATCAACCAGGGCGCTCGTATCACGATACGGGCGACTATGCAGAACGTACGCAGGACTCAGCGGCGAATTCATTACTGATCGAAATTGTAACCCAGCGAACTCAGGGCCCTTTCGTCATCGGACCAACCACGCCGCACCTTGACCCACAGATTGAGCATGATCTTGCTGCCGAACAGTTTCTGCATGTCCAGACGGGCTTCCTGGCCAATCTTCTTCATGCGATCACCCCCGTCGCCGATGATGATCTTCTTCTGTCCTTCGCGCTCGACCAGAATCAGCGCATGGATATGCAGAACCTTGCCTTCCTGCTTGAACTGCTCGATCTCGACGGTAACCTGGTAGGGAATCTCCGCACCCAACTGGCGCATCACTTTTTCGCGAACCAGTTCTGCGGCCAGAAAGCGCGAGCTGCGATCAGTAAGCTGGTCATCCGGAAAGAAATGTTCACTCTCCGGCAACCGCTCGGCAATGAGTTGTTCCAGCGAGTCGATATTGCGGCCGTGCAGGGCCGAAACGGGCACCACCTCGGCATTTGGCAACTGCGTGGTCAGCCATTCCAGATGCGGCAGCATTTCCCGCTTGTCATCCATCCGGTCGACCTTGTTGACGACCAGAATCACCGGGCACTTAACGTAACGCACCTTTTCCAGCACCATCTCATCTTCATCTGTCCAGCGCATGCGATCAACAACGAACAGCACGACATCCACATCACGTAGCGCCTGGGTGGCGCTTTTGTTCATGTAGCGATTCAGAGCCTTGTCGTTATCCTTGTGCAAGCCCGGGGTGTCGACATAGATCGCCTGGACGCCCCCTTCGGACTTTATGCCAAGCATGGTGTGGCGGGTGGTCTGAGGCTTGCGCGAGGTAATCGCCAGCTTCTGACCAAGGATATGGTTGAGCAATGTAGACTTGCCAACGTTGGGCCTGCCTACTATCGCAACGTAGCCGCAGCGGCTCGTTTCACTCATCGGTTTTCTCCACGCCTAGGGCGATAAGGGCTTTCTCAGCCGCTTCCTGTTCTGCCAGACGGCGGCTATTACCCACACCAAAGGTGCGCTCTTCAAGCGGAGTGATCTGGCACTCTACGCGAAAGATACGGCAGTGAGCTTCACCGCTACTTTCGATGACTTCATAACGAGGCAGTTCACACTGGCGGGACTGGAGATACTCCTGCAGCCGGGTTTTCGGATCTTTGTTGTTGTCAACAACGGTCAGTGTAGAAATGTGTTCCTGGAGCCAGAACAACGTTCGTTCACGAGCGGCCTCCATGCCGCTGTCGAGGTAGATAGCCCCGATGATCGCCTCGGTAGCGTCGGCCAGAATCGACTCTCGTCTGAACCCGCCGCTCTTGAGCTCCCCCGACCCCAGCCGAAGGTACTCGCCCAACTCAAAACCCTTGGCCAGTTCGGCCAGCGTAACGCCCTTGACCAACCGAGCGCGCAATCTGGACAGCTGCCCTTCACGTGCCTGCGGAAAGCGCTCGAACAACGCTTCGGCAGCAACGAAATTCAGGATCGAGTCGCCCAGAAATTCCAGACGCTCATTATTACGCCCGCCCAGGCTTCGATGGGTGAGCGCCAGGATCAGGAGGTCCGGATCGTTGAAGCTGTAGCCAATTTTGCGTTCAAGTCGGTCTAACTTATTGCTCACTTTATAGGTCTGACAATGTGGGTTTCATCGAAGTGAACCAGCAGGTCCACCGTTTGCAGCATGGGTGATCTCACCTCATACTTGATTGTGACAGTGTAGACATCGGCCCCACTGGCCTTCACATTTATAGCCTCTGACGCGTTTATGTCGCGGATGCTATTGATCTGCATGCCTTTGGTGATGTGGCTGGTCAAATCCCTCAACGAGCCGATCTTGATGCTGGGATCTTCACTTACTGATGTAACTATCTTGCGCAGTGCGAAATGATCCATGTAGATGGGGATCAGCTTCATGGCGACCACCATTCCAAAGATCAGGATCGTGATGACTGCTAACCAACCAAAGAATGACATGCCCTTCTGGGAGTGGCGCATGATAACCTCGTGACGTCCGTTGTTGATGTTATATTCGACTGCCACCACCTCCTGATCAGTGGATCAGGGACACCCTGGAAAAACTTGGCAGATTACTGAATTTCGGTTCCGGCCAATGCATCCACACCGCGAATGCCTTCCCGACAATATAATTGTCCGGCACCATTCCCCACAACTCCTGGGGCATGTTGGGTGCACTCCAGTATCTACTGTCATTGGAATTGTCTCGATTGTCACCCACCATGAAATAGTGCCCCTCCGGCACTACCCACTGATCCGCAGAAGGCGCCTTCGCCAGCCGCTTGAGGCGGATTTCATGGCTTGCCTCGCCAAGCTGTTCTTCATATATTTCAGCCTGGGCGATGGACTGCAACGGATGACCCGCTGGCACTTCGTCATCCGGCACTACCCGCAGCAGATCCCGTTCGACCACATCACCATTGATGAAGAGCTGTTTGTTGGCATACCGGACGTGATCTCCCGGCAATCCTACGACACGCTTGATGTAATTGATTCTGGGATCATTCGGATAGCGGAACACCATCACATCGCCCCGCTGCGGATCTCCAACATCCAGCACTTTCAGATCCAGCACCGGCAAGCGAATGCCATAGGCAAATTTATTGACCAGAATGAAATCGCCCACCTCAAGGGTAGGCTTCATCGATCCTGAAGGAATCTGGAAAGGCTCTACCAGAAACGAGCGCAGGATCAACACTACTGCCAGCACCGGAAAGAACGACTTGCCATACTCCACCAGCAGCGGCTCTTTCTCCAACTGCTGCACAGTCTGCGGATCGGTCACGTCCACCCTGGCCTGATAAGCCGCAATAGCGCGACGTCGACGGGGCGCCAGCCAGACAAAATCCAGCAGCGCCAGAAAGCCTGCGATAGCTACTGCTATCACTAGCAAGAGCGGAAAATTGATGTGCATCATTCCTTACGGACTTCCTAATTATCGACTTTCAACACCGCAAGGAAGGCTTCCTGAGGAATCTCCACATTGCCCACCTGCTTCATTCGCTTCTTGCCCGCTTTTTGCTTTTCCAACAGCTTTTTCTTCCGGCTTGCGTCACCGCCGTAGCACTTGGCGATAACGTTCTTGCGCAAAGCCTTCACCGTAGAGCGCGCCACCACCTGACCGCCAATGGCGGCCTGGATGGCCACATCGAACATCTGTCGAGGAATCAATTCTTTCATTTTCTCGACCAACTGGCGGCCTTTATAGGCTGCATTGTCGCGGTGCACGATCAACGCCAGCGCGTCGACCTTTTCAGCGTTGATAAGCACATCCAGACGCACCAGTTTGGCCGCCTGGAACCGGTCGAATGAGTAGTCGAGTGACGCATATCCGCGGCTAACCGATTTCAGACGATCAAAGAAATCGAGCACGACTTCGTTCATCGGCAGATCGTAGACAACCTGGACCTGGGTACCCAGAAAAAGCATATCGTGCTGAACGCCGCGCTTCTCTACACACAAGGTGATCACGCCACCCAGGTGCGGCTGTGGCACCAGGATATTGGCCCGCACGATGGGTTCACGCATTTCCTCGATCATTGATGGATCTGGCAGATACGAAGGATTGTCCACGTAAATGAGGGTTCCGTCTTTCTTCAACACCTCAAACACTACGGTGGGAGCAGTGGTGATCAGGTCCAGATCGTATTCGCGCTCCAGGCGCTCCTGAATGATTTCCATGTGCAGCATGCCGAGAAAGCCGCAACGGAAACCAAAACCCAGCGCGTCGGAGCTTTCGGGCTCGAAATGCAGCGATGCGTCATTCAGTGTCAACTTGGAAAGCGCTTCGCGAAAATCTTCAAAATCGTCGGAACTGACCGGGAACAGGCCCGCGTAGACCTGCGGCTTGACCTTCTTGAATCCGGGCAGCATGTCTACGTCAGGAGTGTTCGACAAGGTCAGCGTATCGCCAACTGGCGCGCCATGAATATCCTTGATGCCGGCAATGATAAAGCCTACCTCACCGGCCTTGAGATCCACCGTTTCGCTGTGCTTGGGGTTGAATACACCTACGCTGTCGACCTGGTGTATCTTGCCCGTTGACTTGACCAGCACCTTGTCGCCCTTCTTGATGCGACCATGCTTGACCCGCACCAGGGAAACCACTCCCAGGTAGTTATCGAACCAGGAATCGATAATCAATGCCTGCAACGGCGCTTCAACTTCGCCGACCGGCGGCGGTATCACCTTGATCAACCGTTCCAGCACATCCTCGACACCCACGCCGCTTTTGGCACTACAGGCCACCGCATCAGTGGCATCGATGCCTATCACGCTTTCGATTTCCGCCATCACCCGTTCAGGTTCGGCTTGCGGAAGATCGATCTTGTTAAGCACGGGCATCACTTCCAGCCCCTGCTCAATGGCGGTATAGCAGTTGGCAACCGACTGCGCCTCAACACCTTGAGCAGCGTCGACTACCAGCAAAGCACCTTCACAGGCAGCCAGCGAGCGGCTGACCTCATAATGGAAGTCCACGTGACCAGGCGTATCGATAAAATTCAGCTGGTAGGTCTTGCCATCCCGAGCTGTGTAATACAGCGTCACACTGTGAGCTTTGATGGTGATGCCGCGCTCGCGCTCAAGATCCATCGAGTCGAGTACCTGCTCCGCCATCTCCCGCTCGGTGAGCCCCCCGCAGATCTGGATGAAGCGGTCGGCCAGTGTCGACTTGCCGTGGTCAATGTGGGCGATAATCGAAAAATTTCGGATGAGACTCAGGTCACTCACAGCAAGGATCTTCCAGACTTGATTGCCAGACATGGCGGTGGACGGGGAGGTTCCCGAAAACAGCCCGCGAGTGTACCCGAATAAGGGTGGCGACGCCATTGGGTCCCATCCTTGATCAGTCACACCGTCCCAGGTGCAACTGATCAAGAATCAGGAAAAGAAGGCTCTATTCAGCAAGCCGGAAGGTAATGTAACTGGCGCGGCCCTGGCGTATGACACGCATCGAGATGGAACGGTTGGTAGGCAGCTCTCCGACCACTTCCCGGAAACCCTCTACCGACTCGACGGCCTGGTTATCCAGATTGGTAATGATATCGCCAGGGCGCAGACCGACCATAGCCCCAGGACCTTGTCGGACATCACTGACCACCACGCCGCCCTGCACGCCAAGGTCGTTCTTCTGGCGCTCGGTCAGATCGGAAACATTGATACCGAGGCGATTATCCGTCACGCCTGATGGTCCTGACGACGGTGCGCTTGAGGCCGCAACATTATCCTCCTCGGGCAACGCGCCTATTTCAATTTCCAGCTCCAGACGCTTCTTGTCGCGCATTACCTCAAGAGTCGCCCGCTTGCCGGGACGGACCAGACCTACCGCATGGGGCAAATCGGATGACATCACGATCTCGCGATCATTGAATTTCAGAATCACATCCCCTACTTCCAGTCCGCCCTTGGCAGCGGGACCTTCCGGCATCACCTGGGCAACCAGCGCGCCTGCGGGTTTCGGCAAGCCAAAGGATTCTGCCAGGTCCTTGTTAACTTCCTGAATCACCACCCCGAGCCAGCCTCTGCGAACCGTGCCGGTTTCCTTGAGCTGCTCGACCACGTCCATCGCCACGTCGACCGGTATGGCGAATGAAAGGCCCATGAACCCGCCGGAACGAGTGAAAATCTGGGAATTGATACCGATCACTTCGCCGGCCAGATTGAACAGCGGCCCACCCGAGTTGCCCGGATTAATGGCCACATCGGTCTGGATGAAGGGTACGTAGCTCTCATTAGGCAAGCTGCGACCCTTGGCACTGATGATTCCCGAGGTTACCGAATAATCAAAACCGAACGGCGAGCCGATAGCCAGGACCCATTCACCGGGGCGCATGTCGGCAGATGAGCCAATGCGTACGACGGGCAAGTCGGCCCCGGCCTCGATCTTCAGCAGGGCCAGATCGGAACGCGGGTCTGCCCCGACCAGCTCGGCCTCCAGTTCACGTCGGTCGGATAACCGCACGAAAATTTCGTCGGCACCAGCCACCACATGATTATTGGTCAGTACATAGCCGTCGGCCGAAATGATGAACCCGGATCCCAGCGATTGCGGCGCCTGCCGACGCTGCGGAACCGAAGGTGACTGCTGGGGCATACCGTGCTCGAAAAATTCACGGAATATGGGCGGCAAACCTTCCAGGTCTGGCATTCCGGGTGGCATACCGGCCGACCGGCCTTCGCTGATGGCCTGGCGGGTACTAATATTGACTACGGCCGGGGAAGCCTCTTCTACAAGATCAGCAAAATCCGGAAGATCTTGAGCCATGATTGGCGACTGCCATACCAACATGACTGTCCCTGCTACGGCCAGCAACCAGCGCTGCATTGATATCATACGAACCAACTCCCAATAGACGAAACTCGTAGATTGTTCAGAAATTTCCGGATGGGATCAACTCTCAGCGGTTGTCAAATGCACGGTATCAATACGACATATTACATGGGGCTGAAGAGTCGGGTCCTCCATGGTGCGCCGAGCATGCAGACGTACCAATCCGAAACCGGCAAACAACCCGGCGAAGGCCGCAGCAATAATCCCCGGTTCGCCAGTTTCGAACATCTGCGCGAGGAGCGCAAATCCGAACAGCCCTAGCAGCGGCACGACATATACCCACATGGAGCCGCGCAGCACGGCTTCCTCCGGAATGCCGATCAGCACCTCGTCGCCGACGGTGTGCAATCGTTCGGACAAAACTCTGATGAAACCCTGCCGCGAGCCAGATCCAAGGCGCTGTAAAAGGGCATGGCCACAGCCTGCGCGAGCCTGGCAGCTTCCACAGGTGCTACGGCGGACAGTCTCCACCCAGACAGCACCTGCTTCCACGCTCAGCACTCGCCCCCGCTCTTCGATCACGGGGTCGCCTCGCGCTGATCCGGCAGTAGTGAGCCCACTATGGACTCGGCAGTTTCGGGGGGTATTTCTCCAACGAGCGTCGCTAGATAGGCACCGTCGCTCATATCCACAACGCGGCTAACCGCCACCGTCGGCCCCAGCTGGGCACGGATATTTTCCGCCAGCTGAACATCAACCAGCGGCTCGATGAACAACGTAAAGCGGGCGATACCATCCGAATAGACCTGACTGGCCACCAACGCGCCTGTCTCGTCAACCAGGCCAGTAGCCTGCCCTTTGATGGCAAAGCCGGCTGGCAACCAGGCAGGTTGCCAGCTATAGGCTGGAACCACGTCGCTAGCCGACGTCGGCTCGATGTCTATGCAAGCAGGAGAGGGAGTCAATCGATCATCAAGGGAAGGGCCATGTTCAAACGTGGCGAACTGAAAACGCTCAAGCAGTGCCTGGCGGTCATTGATCATCAAGGATTTCAGCAATAAACCGGTTTCAGTATCGAGATAGTATTCATAGCCGTACCGGTGGGCGTCTCGAGGCTGAACCGCCAATACGGTGACGGGTCGCGATGCCACCCGAGTAGTGCCGAGAACCTGAAATTCGTACCAGTCTCCCAGAGCGACCGGCTCGGCAACCGGGGAAATGGTATTTCGCCATCCGGACTTCGCAGTCGACAAATTGGCACACTGCAATTCGCCATCGCGCCATAACCACTCCCGAGGCTCTCCATCGGTCTGGATCAAACGCTCGGTGACAACCTCATCCGCGACCTGATGCCAGATCTGGTGGGTGGTAAAGCTGCCAGTTCGCTCGTAGATGAAGGCACCGTGAAAATTTTCTTCACGAGCGGCCTCAGCCATTCTAGCTAACCAGTCCTGAGCGGCCTGCGCGGCCACAACAGGCGATAACAACAGTAGAGCAAAGCCGATACAACGGCGCTGATTGGCGCCGTGCCCTAACACTACTTGTTATCCAGGCTCGCGGCACGAGCTTGTGGAACCAGATGCGGCGTAGCCGTCTGAGCACCTTGCTCAGCGTGTTGACGCAGATAGCCCTCAATGCGCTCCTCGTGCCAGCCAGAGACTGCCTGGGCAGATTCAGCTGTCGCCGGGAAGCCAGCCAGAACCGCGCTACCTGACTGGGCAGCCGGAGCAGCGGCAGGTGCAGCCACTGGTGCCTGCTCAACTGCGGAACGCTCTGCGAGCGCTGGCTGAGTGGGCGTGGCTTCCTGGTTCATCATTCGCACACCTACCAGCACAGCAACAGTTACAGAGGCCGCTACAGCGAATTTACTGGCAGTCTGCCAGATACCGGCAGATTTCCTGGCCGGCGTACCAAGCGCAGGCTCATCAGCCAACGCCGCAGCAATTCCCGCCGACAGATCAATCTTGCCCTGCCACGGCTCTTTATGCATTACCGCCCGGGCAGTCTGATAGCGCTCCCAAGTGCTGCGAACAGCAGGATCCTGTTCGGTGGCCTGGAGGACACGCCGTATTTCAAGTTCTCCGGCTTCGCCATCCATGAACGCGGAGAGAGATTCCTGCAAGGATTCGCTTCTCATTGGTGTACCTCTCAAAGGCCCAAAGGGCTCGCTGCGTTAAACCCGTACCCCTACTTATGCTTCCAACAGGGGCTTAAGGGCTTTGTCGATTGCCTCACGTGCCCGGAAAATGCGCGATCTTACAGTTCCGACCGGACATTCCATCACAGCGGCAATATCTTCATAGCTCAAACCTTCAAACTCACGCAAGGTCAAAGCCGTTCGTAAATCGTCTGGCAACTGCTGCAGCGTCCGATTGACCACTTGTTCAATCTCGTTGCGCAGCAAATCGCGTTCTGGCGAATGTATATCTTTCAAGGCGCTGTCGCCTTCGTAATACTCGGCGTCTTCAGCCGCAATATCAGAATCAGGCGGGCGTCTGCCTCGGGCTACCAGGTAATTTTTCGCCGTGTTGATGGCGATCCTGTACAACCAGGTATAGAACGCGCTATCGCCACGAAAATTAGCCAAGGCGCGATAAGCCTTGATAAAGGCTTCCTGAGCCACATCCTGCGCTTCATGCGTGTCGTGCACAAACCGGGTAACCAAGGCCAAAATCTTGTGCTGATATTTGAGTACCAACAGATCAAATGCTCGTTTATCACCTTTTTGAACCCGTTCGACCAACTGCTGGTCCGTCTGTTCAGCCATTCCCAGGCACTCCGTTGCGAATAGGCAACATTCCTGCCTTGTTATGATAGACCCGCAATGTAGCCAAAAGTTCTCCCCTTATCAGGTTCAGCAATAGGAACAGGTGTTTTTCGAAAAGTTCCATCGCGATTTGTGGCCAATGATACAACACCGGGAAACGACCCGGCACTACATCTTAAGGCGCTCTGTATTGTCCAGCACTAGCCTTCTATATACTAGCCAGATGCCCAAATGAATGCCTATTGGCCGATTGAGAGACTATGACCTCTAAACATGAATACGACGTTCTGGTGATCGGCAGCGGCGCCGCGGGTTTGACCCTGGCCTTGCATCTGGCCTCAGAGCTGCGTGTAGCCGTGCTCAGCAAAGGCCGCCTGTCCGAGGGCTCTACCTACTGGGCCCAGGGCGGTGTTGCCGGCGTTCTGGATGACAGCGACACGGTGGATGCCCACGTGCAGGACACCTTGGATGCCGGCGGCGGCCTGTGCCATGAAGAAGCGGTACGCCAGATTGTGGGGAATAGTCGCGAAGCCATTGGCTGGCTTGTCGACCAAGGGGTCCCCTTTACCCGCGAGAAGCGAGAGGATGGTAGCGAAACCGATGATTTCCACCTTACCCGCGAGGGTGGCCATAGTCATCGCAGGATCATTCATGCCGCCGATGCTACCGGGGCTGCGATTTTTAACACCTTGCTGCTCAGAGCTCAGGAACACACCAATATAGAACTGCTGGAAGATCGAGTGGCTGTGGATCTGATCACCTCGCAAAAACTGGGCAGAGCTGGCAAACGCTGCTTCGGCGCCTATATTTTTAACCGCGCTTCTGGTCGCGTGGAAACCTTTGGCGCCCGATTTACCGTCCTGGCAACCGGCGGGGCGAGCAAGGTCTATCTTTATACCAGCAACCCCGACAGCGCCTCGGGGGATGGCATAGCGATGGCCTGGCGGGCGGGCTGTCGGGTAGCCAACATGGAATTCAACCAGTTTCACCCAACGTGCCTGTACCACCCCAAGGCCAAAAGCTTCCTGATAACTGAAGCGCTCCGCGGCGAAGGCGCCTTGCTTAAATTGCCGGATGGAAGCCGCTTTATGCCGCGTTTCGACAAGCGTGCCGAACTGGCTCCACGGGACATCGTTGCGCGCGCTATCGACCACGAAATGAAGCGCCTGGGTCTGGATTGCGTCTATTTGGATATCAGTCACAAACCGGCGCAGTTCATTCGTGACCACTTTCCTACTGTTTACGAGCGCTGCCTGACGTTTGGCATAGACATTACCCGTGAGCCTATTCCGGTAGTTCCTGCGGCGCATTACACCTGCGGCGGCGTGGTAGTGGATTCTGCCGGACAAACGGACCAGGCGAACCTGTATGCCATTGGCGAAACCAGTTTTACCGGTTTGCATGGAGCCAATCGCATGGCGAGCAACTCTTTGCTCGAATGCATTGTCTACGGGCGCTCTGCAGCGCACGACATTCTGGAGAAGCTACACACCAGCAGCATGCCTGCCGATCTGCCGCCGTGGGATGAAAGCCAGGTAACCGACTCTGACGAGGACGTCATCATCTCCCATAACTGGGATGAACTGAGGCGCTTCATGTGGGATTACGTGGGAATCGTTCGGACTACCAAGCGACTGCAGCGAGCGAAACATAGAGTCGATATGCTCCTGGCCGAAATCCACGAGTTCTACAGCAATTATCGAGTGACTCGGGATCTTCTGGAGCTACGAAACCTGGCAGTGGTGGCAGATCTTATCATCCGCTCTGCCATTCTGCGCAGGGAAAGTCGTGGCCTGCATTATACGCTGGATTATCCGGCGATGCTGGACGCCGCCGAAGACACTATTCTGTCGCCGCCCAACGCTGGCGACTGAACCGCAGACGCAAACGAAGGCGTCGCAGGGCGTCTTCGCTGGCTGAATCTGCAGGAAGAATGACGGATACAGGCAGCCACCGCCCCGGCTCCCTCAGCCGCACAACCGTCAGGAATGCGCTAACGAAGGTATCCGGCTGCAGATTCGCACCCGCTTCGGTACCATTGCGCCGCAGAACGTGCCACCCATGGCTATCAAATCGCAGGCCCGTTATGGAATGCGCATGACGCAAGCTGACCTGCCGCGGCCAGATCCACCAGCAGTAGACCAGTACCGCAGTCATGCACAGGGCTGCCTGCAATACCGGCAACGCGCTACGGTATAGGGCAGCGATGGCCAGGATCGTCACGAGCAGTACCAAGCCTCCCAGAAATCTGGAAGGTCTGCGGCTTAGCATCAAATAATCAGTTGGGCTGGACACGATCCAATATCATCCTCACGATGCGTTTAAGATCAGGATTTTCCGGTTCACTGCGTTGCATGAACCAACCGAACATATCCTGATCCTCTGATTCAAGCAGCATACGAAACCGATCCTGATCTGCCGCCTCCAGGTCCCTGTAAGCCTCTTCCAGAAACGGACCAAGAAGAACATCCAACTCCAGCATGCCGCGTCGGCTGTGCCAATACAACCGCTTGAACTCTATATCGGCCGACATCGAAATCTCCATTACCTATTGAAAGCGGCGATTACTACCTAAACATCATTATAGCCGCAAGATTGATGCGCAGTGGCGCTGACAAATGACCGCGCCTACCCCTATGATGTAACAGCTGACTACGAGGGGACAACCAGTAACGCCATGACCCAGACACACGACATCGCCACACTGCTGTCTGATCGCTTTGCGAGCGCAGCAGATGCAGAGAACGCAGAGAACGCTATCGCCTGGCTTGACCACGAAGGGATTATGGAAGTGAGCGGCGCTGACGCTGCTCGCTTTTTGCAGGGCCAGCTAACCTGTGACCTTTCCAATCTGAGCCTGCAGACCAGTACGCTCGGGGCCAGATGCAACCCAAAGGGACGGATGCAGTCAAGTTTCCGGCTACTGAAAACGACCGACACCGACTACCTGCTCGCCTTGAGCGCCGATCTGCTCCAGGCTCAGATCAGCGAGCTCGGCAAATATGCGGTTTTTTTCAAGGCCAAGATTGCCGATATCTCTGCTCAATGGATTCGTCTGGGGATCTGGGGCCCGCAAGCGCAGCAAATTTTGATAGCAGCAGGGTTCGACATTCCCGGGCAAAGCAACGACGTGACCCACCACGCTGCCGGCCTGATTGCCAGGCAGAATGAAGACGTTTACGAGGTGTGGCTAAGGGTAGATCATGCCATGCCCGCGCTGGATGCCCTTTGCCAAGGCGCAACGCCTGTTTCCAGAGAAGCGTGGACAGTCCGGCAGATTCGCTCGGGAATCGGCCAGATCAACAAGCTGACCTATGAAAGTTTTATTCCGCAAATGATCAATCTCCAGCAGCTAGGTGGCGTGAGCTTTCGCAAAGGCTGCTATACGGGCCAGGAAATCGTTGCCAGAATGCAATATCTGGGGAAACTGAAAAGGCGTATGTACCGGCTACTTCTGGCAGGTGAGGCAGCCCCGCCGTCAGGCACTGTCATTGTCGACCGTGATACCGGCAAGCCCGTCGGCGAAGTAGTGCTGGCCGCGCGCAGTAACCGGATGGTAGAAATACTGGCGGTACTGCAAAAAGATGCTGCACAATCAGTCATAATGAGCGTGGCAGATAGCAGTGGGCCATTACTGACCCTGGCGGATTTGCCATACGAATTCGAATTGGCGGCCAGTGAGGCCGACAAGGAAAACTGAGCAGGGATATCCATGACAGATCTGGCCCAACGCGTTCAAGAACAATTAATGGAAGCCATTGATAAGGATCAATTGGTTTTACCAACACTGCCGGAAGTCGCCCTGCGTGTAAGGGAGGCGGCGGAAAATCCTGAGGTGAGCATTCCGGAGCTGGTCAAAGAGATCAGTACCGACGCCGCGCTCAGCGCCCGTTTGATCAAGGTAGTCAACAGCCCGTTATTACGTACCCGCCAGGAGATTACCGATCTGGGGATGGCGGTGAATCGTATGGGAATAACCTATACCGCCAATCTCGCGACCGGGCTGGCCATGGCGCAGATGTTCCAGGCGACGTCGGATGTCATTGACCGTAAAATGCGCGAAGTCTGGGGTCGCAGCACGGAGGTGGCCGGGATCAGCCATGTTCTGAGTCGTCATTACACCAAACTGAAGCCCGATCAGGCCACGCTGGCCGGCCTGGTGCATCAGATCGGGGTGCTGCCAATTCTGGCCTACGCCGAAGAGCACAGCGAACTGATGGCTGACCCCAAAAGTCTTGATTTGGTGATAGCACGGATTCATCCGGTTATTGGTGACAAGATTTTGGAGGCGTGGGATTTCCCTATCCCATTGCGTCACGTGCCAACTCAGCATTTGGACTTTGAACGGGTGTCCCAGGCGACAGACTATTCCGATGTGGTTCAGGTGGCCTTGTTGCAAAGTCTGGCAGGAACGGATCATCCTTACGCGCAGATGGACTGGGGCACCATTCCCTCTTTCGCCAAGCTGGGCCTGAATCCTCACGAAGATGAAGAAGAGGAAGATCTTTCCGCAGAAATGGAAGCAGCGATGCAGCTGTTGGGCTGATGTTTTCAGGCGGCAGTCCGAACACCGAACGGCCTGCCGCCTGTTTCCGACTTAGCGATTCCTCCATTGCGGGGGACGCTTCTCCAGGAAGGCGTTAACGCCCTCCAACGTATCGTCATCATCGAACAGATCGACAAAACGCTCCCTTTCCTCAGCCAGCATGCTGTTCAATGGCTGGCTGCGCGCTCCCTGAATGAGCGCCTTGCACTGCCGTACAGAGAGGGGGCTCTGGCGAGCAACCTGCGCGGCCAGACGCAGGGCCGTGGCCAAGGCCTGCCCCTCTTCGACGACCTCCTCTACTAGCCCGATGCGCTCGGCCTTGACCCCATCAATCCGCTCGCCACACAGAATCATGCGCTTGGCCCAGCCTTCACCCACCAGCCAGGACAAGGCCTGGGTACCGCCCGCACAGGGCAACAGTCCGACACTCGCCTCCGGCAAAGCCAGTTGCACTTGCCGCTCGGCGATACGGATATCGCAAGCCAACGCGCATTCCAGCCCGCCGCCCATGGCATAACCGTTAAGGGCAGCAATGGAAACTCCCGAGAAGTCACGCAACGCTTCGAATGCCTGGCCGAACAGGCGAGCCATCATTCTCGCTTGAGCTTTGTCACCTTCGGCAAAGAGCTTGAGGTCAGCGCCAGCGGAGAAAAACCGCTCTCCTCGACCCGTGATAACCAACGCATAAATCTCTGGGTCGCTGTTCAGGTGGGCTACCAGCTCATACAGACCATGCAGGGTATCCGAGTCCCAGGTATTGGCAGGCGGATTATCGATAGTTACCAGCGCCGTATGGCCAACCTTTTGCACCACCAGCTTATCGGTGCGCGGGACCAGGGCGGTATAGGGCTGCAAGGGATGTTCCATGGGAGACTCCTATTAATGCTACTGGGAATGCTGATAAGGCCGGTCTGGCACTCAGGTCTTTCCGATCCAACCACAGGCGCCGTCAGTTGATCAATCCAGTGGAGGCAACTGCCAGTCAATCGGCTCGCGCCCATGGGCGAGCAAATAATCATTCGCCGCGGAAAAATGGCCGTTACCGATAAATCCCTTATGGGCAGACAAGGGCGACGGATGCACCGAGGTCAACACCAGATGCCGCGACGAATCTATCTGTTGACCTTTTTTTTGCGCATAGCTTCCCCACAGCATGAAAACCAGATGCTCACACCGTGCGTTCAGCACATCGATGACCGCAGACGTGAATCGCTCCCAACCGCGCCTGGCATGGGAGCCAGCCTGACCATGCTCCACCGTCAGCACCGCATTGAGAAGCATAACTCCCTGATTTGCCCAGCTCTGCAGGCAGCCATGGGAGGGGATCGGAAGTCCGAGATCACGCTGGATTTCCTTGAATATGTTTTGCAGTGAAGGCGGCGGCCTGACGCCTGGAGGAACAGAAAAGCTTAATCCGTGCGCCTGTCCTGGCCCATGGTAGGGGTCCTGACCAATGATCACCACTTTCACACGGTCCAGCGTGGCGCTGTTCAGCGCATTGAAAATCAGAGGTCCCGGAGGATAAACCGTCTTACCAGCCGTTTTCTGCTCAAGCAGGTAATGCCTGAGCTCTTGCATGTAAGGCTGCTCGAACTCTGCGGCCAGGGCTTTTCTCCAACCCGGCTCCAATTGCACCACTCTATCGCCCATGCGACCTACTCCGCGACTGGAACGGTTTGAGCGTTGCACCGCACTATGCGCTGTCGCGCATCGACCAGGAGACCGGACAAACCATTGTGACGGCCATCGTGAAGCACGAGGATGCCATCAACACATTCTGCCATCTGATTAGCCGCTCTACTGCGCAGTTGACCGGCCTCTTCGGAGCCGACGGTTATCAGGCTGAATTCGGCAACCAGCATCCCCTCTTCTTCCTGGGTGTAGTTCAGGTAGCCGTAGAAATGCAGCACCATCACGGTGAACAGCACTGTCCCCATAAAGGTCAGGATCAAGGGTAATGTGTTGATGCTTCTAGCCTCAGCCATCAAATAACTCCATCAAAGAATATTGGCATAATCCGCTTCGATACGGTCAAGACTCAGGTTATTCAGAAAGCCTGAAAAGCACATCCAGGCGCTCAGTGCGTTCAGGTCCGCGAAGGGCTCTGGCAGGTACCTGGGCGGCACTACCAGCCCCTCCTCCACCAGTTGCCCCAGGGTACGCATATCTTCAAGCGTGGTCTTGCCGCAGAACAACAGCGGTATCTGCTGCAATTTGCCTTTGCGCACCGCCAACTGAATATAGTTGTAGGTCAGAATAAAGCCTTTCAGGTAGGCAAGATCTTTAGTGAACGGCATCCCGTCGCTACTGGACCCGCGGAAAACCCGACTGGCGTTGGTATAACTATCCTGACGGGTATAGTTCTGCTCCTGGTAGAAACGAAACACGTCCATGAAGTCGCCACCGGATTCGGCCAATTGAATAGCGCGGGTACGATTGGTCAGCTTGCGCAGGCGCGCCGGATAAGAGGCAAAGGTTATCACCTCCATCAAAATGGCCAGCCCTTCCTGGGTAACAGTGGAAGACGGCGGCCCTTTGGCCAGGAAGGTGCATATGGGCTGATGCTGGCCGTTGAGGCTGGTCGCGACATGCACCATTCCTTCATGCACTGCGAGAATTTTCAGGTCGCGCGGATTGAACATCGCGTCGCTGCGTATCTTGATGTAATCCGCCCCGGCGGCCGCGTCGGCAACAATACCGTCAGACTCGAACACCCTTACGGCCTGATCGTCAGGGAATGCCTGATTCATGCGTTCCTGCAAAATGGCGACAGCTTCGGGCGCGGCAATGGTTTTGGGTTCATGGCCCAGATCCGACCCGATATTGGCCAGGGATTCGCTGAGAGTAATCCCCAGATCGGTCAAGGTAGGATCACCAGCGTGGAAGGCATCCGAAGCAGACCCGTAGAGCTCCTGGGAGATAAGCCCCATCTCGGGCGTACCCCTGCCCTCCAGCATGCGAATGACCATCCGGTATTCCCGGCACATGCGGCGCATGATCTGCCCTACCGGGTTGAAGGTGCCCAGCTGGCGGGTAATATCACGTTCGATATCCTGAAAGACCTGCCGCCGCTCGCCTGGATCGAAACCGAGCGGACGCTGCGCGTAATAGTCGGGCCCCACCTGCGGCAGGCTCTGGCAGTTGCTGCGGAAAAACGCTTCGCGCAAACCATCATCCCATTTGATCGCATCCAGAATCCGGATAGGCGCCTGCGCCTCGACGATCCGGTCCGACAGGCTGCGGATTACCAATTGGTACTGTTCGCTCTGTTTTACTGTCATGGGGACCCCTGGGTGTACCGATCCGTGCAAGGACATTATGGGGCGACGGATCACTGTGTCATGCGGTATCAGAGGTCTCCCTATCATGGACACGCTACAAGCACATCCATGTGGGCTCGACGATGGCCATCCCTGGCCATCGACGGTCCAGGATAGGGAGACCTCCGACACCGCAGCTTATCTGTTTTACAACGCCCCATAATTCCCGCTTATTCATCGTAACACCGGCCAAAATGCCCCCGGTGGCCATGTGAAACACTGATCATCCCACCCAAACCATGCAAGCCCAGCCGGGTTCGGCCTATGCCGGACCGTCGATGGCCAGGGATGGCCATCGACGAGCCCCATGGATGGCTTGTAGCGTGTCCGGCATAGGCCGAACCTGGCTGGGCCATACACCTTGACCCGCTTGATCAGTGTTTCCCTCACAAAGCTCAACAGCTCAACAGCTCAACAATCCGGCCGCGATCAAACCTCAGGCCGCATATGCGGAAACAAAATCACATCCCGAATCGACGGCGCGTCGGTCAGCAGCATAACCAGACGATCAATGCCGATACCTTCACCGGCAGTCGGCGGCATGCCGTATTCCAGGGCGCGCACGAAATCAGCGTCGTAGTGCATGGCTTCGTCATCACCAGCGTCCTTGTCCTGAACCTGGGCGTGGAAACGTTCGGCCTGGTCTTCGGCATCGTTAAGCTCGGAATAGGCGTTGGCAATCTCACGTCCACCAATGAACAGCTCGAAGCGATCGGTAACGCTTGGATCATCATCGCTGCGACGGGCCAGCGGCGACACCTCGAACGGATAACGGGTAATGAAAGTCGGCTGCTCCAGAAGATGCTCGACCAACTCCTCGAATATCATGGTCTGCAACTTGCCCAGACCCTCGAACCCTTTCACAGCCGCGCCAGCTTTCCTGGCAATGGCGCGAGCCTTGTCGAGGTCCTGCAGATCGGCCGCGGTGATTTCAGGGTTGTATTTAAGGATCGAATCGAACACCGAAAGGCGCGCAAAGGGTTCGCCGAAGTGAAATACCTTGCCCTGATAAGGCACGTCGGTGCTGCCCAGCACATCCATGGCCAGCTCGCGGAACAGCTCCTCGGTCAGGTCCATGTTGTCTTCGTAGTCAGCATAGGCCTGATAGAACTCAAGCATGGTGAACTCGGGGTTGTGCCGGGTCGAGACGCCTTCATTGCGAAAGTTGCGATTGATCTCGAAGACCCGCTCGAAGCCGCCGACCACCAGGCGCTTCAGATACAGCTCCGGCGCGATACGCAGGAACATTGGCAAATCCAGCGCGTTGTGGTGGGTTTCGAACGGCTTGGCTGCCGCGCCACCGGGAATGGTTTGCAGCATCGGCGTTTCAACTTCAAGGAAGTTGCGCTCAGCCAGAAACTTGCGAATATGGGCAATCACACGCGAGCGCACCAGAAACGTTTTGCGGGTGTCTTCGTTGACGATCAGATCAACATAGCGCTGACGATAGCGCTGCTCGGTGTCGGTCAGACCGTGGTGCTTGTCCGGCAGAGGGCGCAAGGATTTGGTCAGCAGCTTGACGCTCTTCATGTTCACGTACAGATCGCCCTTGCCGGAGCGCGCCAGCGTGCCCTCGGCGGCGATAATATCACCCAGGTCCCAGTGCTTGATGGCTTCCAGGGTTTCGGCCGGCAGTCCTTTGCGATCAACGTAGACCTGAATGCGTCCGGTCATATCCTGCACAACCATGAAGGCGCCCCGATTGAGCATGATGCGCCCGGCAATCTTGACCGGAATAGCGGCCGTCTCCAGCTCTTCCTTGCCTTTTTCCGCGTATTTTTTCTGCAGGTCGCCTGCATAGCTGTCGCGGCGGAAATCGTTCGGGAAGGCGCTGCCCTTGGCCCGCTCGGCGGCAAGCTTTTCCTTGCGCAGTGCGATGAGGCTGTTTTCTTCCTCGTGTTGGGCCTGCTGGTCCTGCGGCTGATCGGTCATGTTCGGTTATTCCTGAAAAACTGTTATTGATGCTGTTTAACGTAGCGCGGATTCAGTAACCAGGCGGTTGTTACAAGCCCTGCTTCAGACTCGCCTCGATAAACCCATCCAGATCGCCGTCCAGCACCGCGTTGCAGTTGCTGTTCTCGATATTGGTGCGCAAATCCTTGATTCGTGACTGGTCGAGCACATAGGAGCGGATCTGGTGACCCCATCCGATGTCGGACTTGGTGTCTTCCAGCGCCTGTGCAGCGGCGTTGCGCTTCATCATTTCCTGCTCGTACATCTTGGCACGGAGCATCTTCATGGCCGTGTCACGGTTGGCGTGCTGAGAGCGCTGGTTCTGGCAACTGACCACGGTGTTGGTCGGTACGTGGGTAATACGGATCGCCGAGTCGGTGGTGTTAACGTGCTGGCCACCCGCACCGGATGAACGATAGGTATCCACCCGCAGGTCAGCCGGATTGATGTCGATTTCGATATCGTCATCGATTTCCGGCGAGACGAATACCGCGGAAAACGAGGTGTGCCGGCGATTGCCCGAGTCGTACGGGCTCTTGCGCACCAGGCGGTGCACGCCGATCTCGGTGCGCAGCCAGCCGAAGGCGTATTCGCCCTTGATGTAGACCGTAGCGCTCTTGATACCCGCCACTTCCCCGTCGGACAATTCCACGATGTCGGTCTCGAAACCGCGCTGGTCGGCCCAACGCAGGTACATGCGCAGCAACATGTTGGCCCAGTCCTGCGCTTCGGTCCCTCCAGAGCCCGCCTGAATATCCAGATAACAATTGTTGGCATCCATTTCGCCGCTGAACATGCGGCGGAACTCGAGCTTTTCGAGGCTGACCTGCAGCCGCTCTAGCTCGGTTACGATATCTGCAACAGCCGATTCGTCTTCCTCTTCGGCGGCCATGTCCAGCAGCTCGGACGCATCCGTCAGTCCGCCGCTCATCTCATCAAGAGTTTCGACAATCAGCGCCAGTTGGGCGCGTTCGCGGCCAAGGTTCTGTGCTCGTTCAGGGTCATTCCAGACAGAGGGGTCTTCCAGTTCGCGTTCTACTTCGGTGAGGCGATCACGCTTGTGATCGTAGTCAAAGATACCCCCTGATGGTTTCGGAGCGGCCACGCAGGTCTTTGATGGTGTTCAAAATCGGATTGATTTCCATGGTGACAAATCCCGTCAGGAAAAAGGCGCCATTGTAGCGGAAATCAACCGTCACGTGCAGTGTCGATGTGCTTGCAACGGCGGGGCATGCAGCGCCGCCGGCAAGATACCCGAGCTTAGCGAGGAAGTACCCGCAGGAAGACTATGGTGCCGATGCCCCACAATGCATTGAGAACAAAACCGATCATGAAGCGACCAGGGAGCTGAGCCACATCGAACGGATAACCCTTGAGCGGGAAGACCAGCAACAGGGCTACCGACGTCAGCGCAACGCCGCCAAACAGCGCCGCCTTGAGCCAGATGAGCGCTGAGCCGAGGCGATTAAGCACCGCAATCATGACAATGGCCCAGAGCCCTCCAAAAAACGCGCCAGATACCACCGACGGCACGCCAAACGGGGCGGTAGGTGTCAGGGAGAACGGGGCAATCGGCACAATGCCAGCAGCATTCAACAAGCCCAGAGCGGGCTGATGGAAACAGAAAACAGCTAGAAAGCCCGCGATAAAACAGAAAAGCCAGCGCATGGTCAAACTCCCTTTCTTGTTGGAAAACCGACTATAGCAGGCCGCGGGCAGATGCAGACGGTTATCCTGTACTTCGCTCAGGCCAGGCTGGCAGGCTGTCCGGCAAGCTGGTTCAGCACCGGTTTTATCAGTTCAGCCGACAGTGGCCTGCTGAACCAGTACCCTTGAATATAATGGCAGCCTTCGTCGTGCAGAAAATCCATCTGTTCCAGGGTCTCTATCCCTTCGGCAATGACGTCCATACTCAGGCCATGACCCAGTCCGATGATGGCTCGACTGATGGCCCGCAGTCTCTCGTCGTCCGGCGCCTTGGTAATGAAGCTCTTGTCGACCTTGATGATATGCAGCGGGTAGCGGTGCAGGTAGCCAAGGGACGAAAACCCCGTGCCGAAATCGTCCAGTGCGATACGTATGCCCAGGCTCTCCAGCTCCCGCAGGGTCGCCAGCGTATCGGGGCTATCCAGCATCAGGAGGCTTTCGGTAATCTCGAGCACCAGGCTGGTGGCGGGGAAGCCGGTTTCTTCCAGTACCCTGGCTACGCTGCCGGCGAAATTAGGCGCTTGTAGCTGGCGGCTGGACAGGTTTACCGAGCAGCGTAGCGCTTCATGGCCATCGGCATGCCACTCCAGCACTTGGGTGCAGGCCTGCCGCAGCACCCACTCACCTACTTCAACAATCTGTCCGGACTCTTCCAGCACGGGAATGAATTCATCGGGCGATATCAGGACCCCATCCTGCCACCAGCGCAGCAGCGCCTCGACGCCCACTACGCTTGATTCGCCGTTCTGGACCTTGACGATCGGCTGGTAATAAAGCTCGAACTGTTTACGTCGCAGGGCCTCGCTCAAGGCATTTTCGAGTTTAAGACGGTGGTGAACTTCGACCTGGAGATTATCGCTGTAGAGCGCCAGTTGCGATTTGCCTGAAGCCTTGGCCCGATACAATGCAAGATCCGCCTCACGCAGCGCATCCTGCTCCTGGCCCTGCGCCTTCAGGGGCGCCAAGCCGATGCTCGCCGTCACGCTGAGGCGCTGCCCTCCAGCCAGAAGAGGATAATGCAGGGTTTCCATGATGCGCTTGGCAACAGTTTCGGCGTCGCCCGCCTCTGCCATATCATTAAGCAGGACCACGAACTCGTCCCCGCCGAACCGGAACAGGTGGTCTCCCGGCCTGAGGCAACGCCCCATGCGTGCAGCTACCTGTACCAGAACCTGATCCCCGGCCTGATGGCCAAGGCTGTCATTGATCAGCTTGAATCTGTCGAGATTGATAAACAGTACCGCCGCATGCCGTGCACCGGGCTTGGCCTGCCGCTGCAAGGCCTGAATCAACTGCTTGTTCATGCTCTGCCGGTTGGGTAGACCGGTCAACGGATCGTGCAGCGTGGCATGGGCGAGTTCCTGCTCGGCTACTTTGCGCGCCGTGATGTCTGATAGCGAGCCGGCCAGCACCCGCTCGCCACGCAGGTTATCCGATACCACACCACGCAGCAGAACCCATAGTGGGCGGCCAGCCCCGCCATACAGCTGACACTCCATGTCAAGCCAGGGCTGGCGACCCTCCAGATGAGCCGTTATCAAGTCTTCGAAGGCACCTCGCTGGGTGTCTGATATCAACGCGCAAAACTGTTGCAATGTTTTTGGCGCTTTGTCTGCTTCCAGCCCCAACATGGCTAGCCAGCGCTCTGACACCTCCAGGCGGTCCTCATCTACGTGCCATTCCCAGAAACCATCATTGGCGGCATGGATCGTTCGATCATAGCGCGTCTGGCTTTCTTCAAGCGCCAGCCGATTGCTGGCGGAATGGGTCTCCACCCTGAGTGTCAGATCGAAGAACGAGATCTTCATCAGATTGCTGAAAATCCGGTCGGCGAGCTCTAGCTTGTCCGACCACAGGGCCCGCAGCTCACGATGCATGAAATTCAGATAGAAATGGTAGGTAGCGATGGACCACTTTTGCTCCTGCCGCGCGCTCGGCGAAGACAGGCCAGCCAGAATGCGTAGCCGTGCGTATTGGACGTTATAAGGACCACGCAGCATTTGCTGACAATACCGCAGCTGTTGTTCCTTCAGACCAACAGGTTGCCGTGGCGGATCCGTCGCCTCGGTATATTGGGGAAACTGGCCGAGATGCTCGTGCAACTCGTTGACGAAGCGTCCGTGCAGGGAGTCGAGTTCAGGCAGATAGGCGCTCAGTTCGGCCGCACGAAGGTCTTTGAGCAGCAACAAGCTCAGGCGCAGTTCAATATCGTCCGTAGTGAGACGCAGGCTAGCCTGCATTTCTTCGAGGCGTTTCTTCAAATCAGGCACTGCCCTGGCTCTCCCTAATCGCAAGGCTAAAAGCATTTAGTCGTCAACATGCAAGAGTAGAGCGAGGTAGAAATGTGACGCAATATACACTTTTGTCTTGGCCCGCTATAGAACCTCATTTTTGCGCAGGCCGTCAACTTCGCTGCGCCGAAAGCAGCCGCCACGTGCCTGTCCGCGCATTAAACAGGCTGGATATGTTTGATCAGCAGTTGCAGGCTCTGGCGGCCCCGGTACTCATTGATATCCAGTGTATAAGCTGCCAGCACCTTCTGGATGGTCGGATTGGGCCATAGCTTCGGATCAATATTGAAGGCAATTGCGTCCAGCAGTTGAGAGCAACCGGGCATTTGCAGCACCATTTTCAAATGCCGGTCGGCCAGAAGCCGCTGCTGAACCAACTGAAATTCTCCATGAAAGCCGGGCTCGGGAAAGTGCTGCCCCCACGGGCCTGCTTCCCTGAGCTGCGAGGCGATCAGCAGGCTGAATTCGTCCGCGCACAGCTCCCCGTCCGACAGCAGCCGTCCGGTGAGATCGTCAGCGCAGAGTTGCTTGCGCACCTGAACGTCAAACGCCTCGGCGAACTGAGCGAACTTGTCCTGCGCCAGCGATAAGCCGGCGGCCATCGCATGTCCGCCGAATTTGGCTATCAAGCCGGGACAGGAGGCCGCTACCGCATCCAGCGCATCGCGGATATGAAAGCCGGCCACGGATCGAGCCGAGCCCTTCAGTTGGCCGTTCCCCGCGTCGGCGAAGGCTATCACCGGCCGGTGGTAGCGATCCTTCAGTCGTGAAGCGAGAATTCCGATGACCCCCTGGTGCCAGTCAGGGTCAAACAGGCACAGGCCGAAGGGAATGTCCCGCTCGTCAATCCGTGTGGCCTCCAGACTGGCCAGAGCCTGACGTTGCATGTCCCGCTCGATTGCCTTGCGATCACGGTTCAGCTCCTCCAGCTCCCGGGCCATGTCGCGGGCCAGATCGTCGTTCTCGGTAAGCAGGCACTCGATCCCCAGGCTCATGTCATCCAAACGCCCCGCCGCGTTCAAACGGGGCCCGACAATAAACCCAAGATCAGTCGAAACCAGCCGCTCAGCTGGACGCCCCGCCACCTCGAGCAACGCCCGGATGCCAGGACGACAACGCCCGCTGCGGATGCGCGCCAGTCCCTGGTGAACCAGAATCCGGTTATTGGCATCAAGCGGCACCACGTCGGCGACCGTACCCAGTGCAACAAGATCCAGCAGCTCCGCCAGGTTGGGCTCAGGGCGATGGCTGTTGAACCATCCGCATTCTCGCATTTCTGCCCGTAGCGCCAGCATCACGTAGAAAATTACGCCCACGCCGGCAATTGCCTTGCTCGGGAAATCGCACCCTGGCTGGCTGGGGTTGACGATGGCATCGGCGGCCGGAAGCTGCTCGGCGGGCAAATGATGATCGGTGACAACCACCGTCAGACCCGCAGCCTTGGCGGCGGCCACCCCGTCCAGACTGGAGATGCCATTGTCCACCGTTAGCAGCACCTGGGGTTGGCGAGTCAGGGCCACCTCGACAATTTCCGGCGTCAGGCCATAGCCGAACTCAAAACGGTTGGGAACCAGGTAGTCGACCTTTCCCGCACCCAGCCGCCGAAGCGCGAGCACTGCAACGCTGCTGGCAGTGGCGCCGTCAGCATCGAAATCGCCCACTACAAGAATCGATTTCTGCTGCTCGAGTGCCTCGCGCAGCACCGCCACCGCCTGCCCCATACCCTTGAACAGACTATAGGGCAGCAGGGATTTCACCGTCTTGTCGAGTTCCGCGGCGCTGCTTACTCCCCGGGCGGCGTAAAGCCGCTGCAGCAGCGGCGGCAAGTCACCGAGATGCGGCAATTGGTTGGGGATGGGGCGTGATTCGATACGCATTAGCGGTTCAACGCTCCCCTTGCAGCCATTTCAGGGGCAACTCGTGCTGCATGTCGGCATCGCTGATGTAAAGAACGCCGTCGGTAATCATCACGCCCCAGTCGATTGTCCGCGGCAGGTCAATTGCCAGCGCGTCCAGCGCTTCCTGGGGCAGCACAGCTATGTTGAGGTTCCTGAGTCCTGCCACGGCAGGCAGTACCTTGTTGGCCCACACCCGGGGATTGCCATACAGCAGCAAGGAGACCCGCTCCGCACGACGCGAACACCAGGTTAACCGCTCGGCATCAGGCTGGCCTACCTCGATCCAGTGTTCAATACGGTCATCCAGGCTCTTGTGCCAGAGTGCCGGCTCATCGACATCCGAGAGGCCCCGACCGAAGGCCAATCGCTCCTGATACCACAACCCATAGGCAAGTATGCGCGCCGTCATGCGCTGTTCGGTTTCCGAAGGATGACGGGCGACGGTCATGCGCACCGACTCATAAATGCCTCGATCCACGTCGGAGAGACCAAGATGCACTTTATAGGTTGTTGCTTGCAGGGCCATGGAACGGTCATCTTGTCAGGGAGAATGGGCAGGGAGTGTACCGCAAACGGCGGCGTCCCACGCAGCCTGTTGCAACCAAACAGGCTCGGCGGACGCTCTGAACCCGTTCAGAATGAACCCTTGCGGCAGGTTCCAGTCTCTAGCATAACGCCATGTCCCGAGAGGCCATACATGCTCGACGTCTGGACGACCTACATTCCCATCCCCGAATTGCGTGCGTTACTGGCTGCCGCAATTGCCGTACTGATCATGAGCTTTGTCGCGCGCGCACTCACCCGTCTGATGATCCGCCTGACAGGCTCGTTCACCTTCTTTCGCGAACTGGCCCGCAACATCAAAAAGCCCGTTCATGTGCTGTTGCCGCTGATGGCCATGCAAACCATATGGACCGCCGCTCCGGATGATTTGCTTATGATAGGCGGGCTTCGCCACGTCACCGCCCTGGCCATCATCGGCGTCTTTACCTGGCTGGGGCTGCGGGCGGTGGACGCCATCCAGCAAGCGATCCTGTTGCAGAATCCGGTCAATATCAGCAACAACCTGCGGGCCAGACGCATTCAGACCCAGACCCGGGTGCTGACGCGCACCTTGAGCGTTCTGGTTCTGATCATCGGCGTCGCCGGCATGCTGATGACCTTTCCCGCAGCACGCCAGTTTGGCGCCAGCCTCCTGGCCTCGGCAGGCCTGGCCGGCCTCGCGGTGGGCTTCGCCGCCAGGCCGGTATTGGGCAACATGATCGCCGGCCTGCAGATCGCCATTACCCAACCCATTCGCCTGGACGACGTGGTGATAGTTGAAGGCGAATGGGGACGTATCGAGGAAATCACCGGAACCTACGTCGTGGTGCGGGTGTGGGATAACCGACGCTTGGTCGTGCCCTTGCAATGGTTTATAGAAAATCCCTTTCAGAACTGGACCCGACATACCTCCTCACTGCTCGGTTCGGTATTCTTCTGGGTAGACTATTCGGTGCCCATGGTTCCCCTGCGTCAGGAGCTGGAGCGTCTGTGTCAGTCGGTTCCCGAGTTGTGGGATGGGGAGGTCTGTATTCTTCAGGTCACCGACTGCAATGAGCGCGCAATGCAAGTACGGGTGCTTGCCAGTTCCGGGGATTCGTCACTCAGTTGGGACCTGCGCTGCTACCTGCGCGAACACCTGCTCTGCTATATCAATGACAATTATCCTGGTGCCTTGCCCAAGCTGCGCGCCCTGGTAGCAGATGAGGACTTTGCGAATCCGGACGCTCCGCCGGTTGAGCGCGAAACCAGCGAAGCCGAGCGTCAGCCACCTGTCTAGCTACGGACCAGGCTGTCGAAATATTGCGGAATCTGCAACAAGGCATACATCGCAGCCGCTTCGCGGACTTCGTTCCGACTGCCATCGAACTTGACCGTCTCGCTGGTGACCTTTTCGCACCCGTCGATCAACAGTGCACAGGCAAAACACACGACCCCGTCCAGCTCGCTATCCGCTTGCGCGACGCCGGTATTGGCAATGGCCATGTTTGAGCCGCTGTGCCGAAGCGCTCCCAACGCCATCTCCCTGGCGACCGGTTCACTGGTTAAGCCATATTCTTCAATCGTATCGAAGCTTACGCCCAAACAGTCGTTTTTGGCCTCTGGCGAATAGACCACATAGCCGCGTTCGAACACCGCGCCGCAGCCAGGAATATCCCCGATTTTTGCCGCAATCAATCCCGACGTGCAGGACTCGGCAGTGGCCACGGAAAGTTGGTGGCTTTTGAGAAAATCAACCACATGTTCGACACTTCGCATATTTGTTTCCTGGCAGTCGAGAAGGCTTAACTAGATGACTTTATGAGATCGTCGGCTCATCCAAAGTTCCGTCCATCCGGAATCGAAACAGCGCCGTAAAATCAGGAACTTTCTTGTAAACAAATCGGTCTGGAACTGTAAGCGGATAACAAATCTGCAACAGCAGCCCCCCTTGCATTAAGAATGCGCGACAAGGCCTTGTGCCATGTCGACGCAACTATCACTGCGCACAAAACATGGTGCCCAGGGCCCAAGGTAAGAGCTGTCTGGCCAGTGGCTATAAATTACCGGAGGTTGTTATGGGAAATGTTGTTGCATCGGTGGAGCGTGATGACCCGGCTAAAGTTGCCGTTAGGCCTCAGTTACAGATGCAAAGTTTGCAGGATCATAATAAAAAGGTCCTGTTTGTTACTTCTGAAATTACCGATCTGGTCAAAGTAGGCGGACTAGGTGATGTGTCTTCCGCCCTTCCCCGCGCTCTAGGATTGCGCCACGACATTCGGGTACTTATTCCGGGTTACCGCGACGTAATGGATAGCGGGAACCCCATCCGGATTGTGGGCAAAGTCCCTGGACATGCCGCGCTCCCCGAATGCCGGATTGGCCGAATGGATCTGCCCGACGGGCTGATCATCTATGTCGTCATTTGCCCCGAGCTCTACGAGCGCGAAGGCTCTCCCTATGGGGATGCCCAGGGCAGAGACTGGCCAGACAACCACATTCGCTTTGCCCGGCTCGGGCTCGCCGCTGCCGAAATAGCCGCAGGGCACGCCGGCATCAGTTGGTCTCCGCAACTGGTGCATGCCCATGACTGGCCAGCCGCGCTAGCACCCGCCTACATGGCGTGGAGAGGCCAGCGCACCCCGTCCATATTCACCATTCATAATCTTACCTATCAAGGTCTGTGTGATGCTGAATGCCTGTCCGAGCTCGGTGTTCCGGCCGAAGCCTTCACACCCGAAGGCATCGAGTATTACGGCAAGCTGTCATTCATGAAAGCCGGTATCGTCTATTCGACGCATCTGACAACGGTAAGCGAGACCTACGCACGCGAGATAACTACGCCTGAATTGGGCTGCGGCCTGGACGGTATGCTCCGCAGCAAAGCAGGAAGCGGTCTGCTGACTGGCATTACCAACGGCATTGATCAAAGCTGGGAACCCGGCAGTGATACACATTTGATCCAGGGCAGCACTGATCTGGAACGAGACGGCAAACGCGTGCATTCCCGCTACATCGAGGAAAAGTTCGCGCTTGACCAGGATATTGGACCGCTCTTCGTGGTGGTCTCGCGTCTGGTTCATCAGAAAGGTCTGGACCTGACACAAGCAGTCGCCAGTTCCATTGTTGAAGCAGGAGGAAGGATCGCCGTGATCGGTCGCGGTGAATCCTTGCTGGAATCGTCCATGAAGGAGCTCGCCGCCAGCCATCCCGGCAGGATTGGCGTGCATATCGGCTTTAACGAACTGGACGCGCGGCGCATGTTTGCTGGCAGTGACTTCCTGTTGATGCCGTCCCGATTTGAGCCATGCGGACTCAGCCAGATGTATGCCCAACGCTACGGATCGCTGCCCATCGCGCGGCGTACCGGCGGGCTGGCAGACACTATCGAGGACGGCGTGACCGGCTTTCTCTTCAGCAAGGCCAGTGCCGCAAGTTACATGGAAGCCATTCAGCGCGCCATCAATGTCTATCAGCACCCCGAGCTGCTAAATGCCATGCGCCGCAGAGCTATGGTCTCGCCTCTCTACTGGCAGGAATCGGTCAAACCATACGATCAGCTTTATCAGCACCTGATCAACGAAAAAGTGCCCAGACTATTGGCTACCGATGTGGGAGGTTGATTTGATGCCAACTAGGCCAACCCATGGCGCCTTTCTGGACGAAAACGGTCACACACATTTTTCTCTCTGGGCTCCGGATGCCCATCAGGTATCAATCGAACTGGACGATGGCAATAGCCACACTCTTCAGGCGCGCCCGGATGGCTGGTTTGCGACCGAGTTCCCCTGCAAGGCAGGCACTGGCTATCGTTTTTTGATCAACGGAGACTCGAAGGTTCCCGATCCGGCGTCCCGTGCCCAGATCGGAGACGTCCACGGTTTCAGCTCGGTGGTCGACCATAGGGCATATCATTGGACAACCGACACCTGGCAAGGCCGACCCTGGCACGAGACAGTTATCTACGAATTGCATGTGGGACTGCTTGGCGGTTTCAAGGGTGTGCAAGCCTATCTGCCCTATTTGAAGAAGCTTGGCGTCACCGCGGTGGAATTGATGCCTCTGGGCGAGTTTCCGGGTTCGCGAAACTGGGGTTATGACGGCGTTCTGCCCTTTGCCCCCGAAGCCTCCTACGGCTCGCCAGAGGATCTGAAGGATCTGGTCGATACCGCCCACTCCCTGAGCCTGATGGTTTACGTGGATGTGGTTTATAACCACTTCGGCCCGGATGGCAACTATCTGGGCCAGTACGCCAGTGACTTCTTTCGTACCGATATTCAAACACCCTGGGGACCGTCGATCGACTTCCGACGCACCGAGGTGCGGGACTACTTCTGTGAAAATGCGCTGATGTGGATAATGGATTACCGCATCGACGGTTTACGACTGGACGCCGTACACGCCATCAGCGAAAAGGACTTTCTGGTCGAGCTGGCCCAACGCGTTCGTCAGGCTGCAGGCCCTGAGCGTCATGTCCATCTGGTGCTGGAAAACGAAGACAACGCCGCCAACTTGCTGCAGCGCGGGTTTGATGCGCAATGGAACGATGACGGCCACAACGTGCTGCATGCCCTGCTGACCGGCGAAGAAGAAGGCTATTACGCTGACTTCGCGAGTGATTCGACGGTAAAGATGGCGCGCTGCATGAGCGAAGGGTTCATCTACCAGGGGCAAGCCACCCGGCATGGCCATGCTCGCGGCGAGCCAAGCGCGCACCTGCCGCCTTCCTCCTTTGTGCTGTTCCTGCAGAACCATGACCAGATCGGCAATCGGGCCTTTGGGGAACGGCTGATCACCCTTGCCGATGAGGACGCCCTGAAAGCATCCATTGCCCTGATGCTGCTCTCGCCCATGGTGCCGCTGCTGTTCATGGGCGAGGAATGGGGATCGCGAAAACCCTTCCTGTTTTTCACAGACCACAACGAGGAGCTGGCCCAGGCTGTGCGCGAAGGACGTCAGAACGAATTCAAGGAATTTTCCCTGTTCGCAAGTCACCCTGAGCGTACCGTCCCTGATCCAAATTCCATTGACACCTTCTCGGCATCCCGGCCGGATTACAGCGCTATCGGTACCGAACAGCATCAGCCCTGGCAGGATTTTTACAGTCATCTCCTGACGCTTCGTCATGACAAAATTATTCCTCGACTGGCTGACACCCAATTTGCCGGGGTCAAGGTACTGGCTGACAGCGCGGTATCGGCAGCATGGACCCTGAGCGACCAGAGCGTACTGCGCATCGACATCAATTTGAGTGAAGCCTTCGTCACCTGCGAGCCCGCCTCCGATACAGCCGAGGTATTGTTTTTTTACCGTGCCGAGCCAGGTACTGACATGCTTGCGCCACGAAGCATGGTTGCCGTGCTGGAGAACCCTGCATGAGTGATGCGCTGCTGACCCGACTGGCCAAGGCCGCAGGAATCAACATCGACTGGATAGACGCATTCGACAACCCCCAGACTGTCACTCCGCAGACGCAGCGGGCAATCCTCGAGCAGCTGGGCTTTGCAGCGCAGACCGAAGAGCAGATACAGACCAGCCTTCGGCAGCTTGAACAGGATAACAGCGGAACCAGCGCCCCACTGATCACCCATGACCAGAACAAGCCGCTTTGCCTTTCCCCACGGTTCAAGCCGGGTAGCGCCTACCGCTTGACCCTCGAAAGCGGCGAAACCCAGAACGGCCATCTCGATGAGTCAGCGACCCTGGGACCCGTTGTCGATTGCGGCTATCACCTGCTGACAATTGATAACGAACACGTCACCCTAGCCGTCGCACCGTTGGCCTGCCCCAGTGTGGACGATCTGACCGGCGAGCAGAACGCCAGGATCTGGGGGCTCACTGCTCAGCTGTATTCATTGCGCAGACCAGGTGATGGCGGGCTGGGTGATACCGGCGCACTGGAGTTGCTGGTTCATCAGGCGGCCGAACACGGGGCAGACGCCGTGGCGATCAGCCCCGTGCATGCCATGTTCACGGCAGACACCTCGAACTACAGTCCCTACTCCCCCTCCAGCCGGATGTTCTTCAATATTTTGCACAGTGCTCCAGGTCAGATCCTTGGGGACCAGGCGCTGGCTGATGCCGTTTCCCAATCAGGCCTGCAGGCCGAGATGAAGCGTCTCGAAGAATTGGACCTGGTTGACTGGCCAGCCGCCTCTGCCGTCAGGATCAAACTATTACGCCAGCTACACGAAAGCTTCATCGGGCAAGGCGGACCGCAGCACGAGGATTTTGTGGCATTCACCGCGGCTGGCGGGACCGCCCTCGCCCAGCACTGCCGATTTGAAGCCCTGCATGCCTTCATGCTCAGCGATGGCCAACCTGGCGACTGGCGGCAATGGCCACAGGAATTTCGCGACCCTGAAAGCCCCGCCGTGGAACGGTTTGCCACAGAGCATCAGTCCGAGGTGGACTTTCACTGCTTTGCCCAGTGGCTCATTACCCGTAGCCTGCAGCGCGCCCAGAAAGCGGCATGCGACGCCGGTATGCGGGTAGGCTTGATAGCCGACCTGGCCGTCGGCGCTCACGGTTCCGGCAGCCAGACCTGGACACGCCAGTCCGAGTTTCTGCCTGCCATAAGCGTAGGCGCGCCACCGGACATCCTCAATGGCAACGGTCAGAACTGGGGCATTTCCGCCTTCTCCCCCAGCGGGCTGAAAGCAAACGGTTTTCGCGCGTTCATCGAAATGCTGCGGGCCAACCTCGCCTATGCTGGCGGTATCCGTATCGACCATGTGATGGGGCTCAAGCGTTTGTGGGTTATGCCGCAGGGCGCCTCTCCGCAGGACGGCGCTTACCTTGACTACCCCTTCGAGGACCAGTTGCGATTGCTCGCATTGGAGGCCTGGCGGCATAAGGCACTGGTGGTCGGAGAGGACCTGGGTACGGTTCCGTCCGGCATGCGGGAAGAGCTGGCAAGGCGCAATATTCTCGGCATGCGCGTGCTCCTTTTCGAACAGGACAAGGGCGTGTTCATACCTTCCGCAGACTGGCCGCAGGATGCGCTCGCCACCACTACAACGCATGACCTGCCCAGCATTACCGGCTGGTACGAGGGGCGAGATATCGACTGGCGCCTTGAAGCCGGCCATCGTTCCGCCGAGCAGACAGAAGACGATCGCCCCCTGCGCGAAGAAGAAAAAGCCGCATTGACTGCCGCGTTGCGAAAAGACGGACGGTTATACGGTAACCAGCCGGGGCCAGCCGAACGATTGATGGCCAGCATAGAGTTCGTAGGTAGCACTCCGGCCCCGCTGGTGCTGTTGCCGCTGGAAGATGCCCTGGGCAGCGTGGAACAGCCTAACCTTCCCGGACCGGGGGCAGACCACCCCAACTGGCGTCGCAGATGGACCGCCGATGCAGCGATCATGTTGAGCGAGCCATCGGTTGAAGACCGACTGGAACGTCTGGCGAGTGCCCGAAAATCCAAGCGAGACACACTTAATGACTGATTTGCGGGCCACGATAAGATTGCAGTTTCACAAGGGCTTCACACTGGACGATGCGGTGCCGCTGGTGGGCTATTTCGCCAAGCTGGGCGTAAGTCATATTTATGCATCGCCGCTACTCACCGCCCGTGCCGGCTCAATGCATGGCTACGACGTGGTCGACCCGACCCGCATCAACCCCGAGCTGGGCGGTGAAGAGGCGCTGCAACGCCTGATTGAAGAGCTGCGCAGCCACCGCATGGGCCTGATTCTCGACATAGTATCCAATCATATGGCGGTAGGCGGACACGCCAACCCATGGTGGCTGGACGTCATGGAATGGGGGCCAATGAGTCCCTATGCGCACTTCTTCGATATCCAGTGGCAGTCCCAGGACCCACTCATGCAGGGGCAACTGCTGGTTCCTTTTCTGCGTACCGATTACGGCGAAGTGCTTGCCAGTGGAGAGATTGAACTGCACTTCGATGCCGTCGAAGGCACGTTCTATGCCTCCCATTACGAGCATCATTTCCCGTTGTATCCACCAACCTACGCGATCTTGCTGAAGACCACGGATAACCCGATCCTGCAGGAAATCGGACAGAAATTTGCCGCCCTCGAAAGTACCTCCGGCGCCTGGAAAACCGCTCAGGCGTTGCGCCGTGAGCTGTCGGAACGCGCCCATACTGCAGAAATGCAGCAGGCCATCGAGCAGGCCATGGCCACCTTTTACCCGAAAACCGACGGGGGCAAACAGGCACTGCACCAGTTGCTTGAACGTCAGCACTACCGCCTGGCCAGTTGGCGTACTGCCTCGGATGATATCAATTGGCGCCGCTTCTTTGACATCAACGAACTCGGTGGTCTGAGTGTGGAAAACCCGGACGTATTCGAGGCCACCCACGCCAAGATCTTCGAACTGGTCGAGAAAGGCTGGATCAACGGGCTGCGGATCGACCACGTCGACGGTCTGGCCAATCCGCGGGCGTACTGTCGCAAACTGCGCCGCCGTGTCACCGGGCTGCTGCACAAACGACCGGCAGGCCTGATAGGCGAGCAATTCCCGATATTCGTCGAAAAGATAATTGGCGAAGGCGAATCCCTGCCCACCGACTGGGGCGTGAACGGGACCACAGGTTACGAATTCATGAATCAGGTCTCCCTGCTGCAACACGATCCACGGGGAGAGAAAACACTCACCGAACTTTGGGCTCGAATCAGCGGCAGGCCTGCGGATTTCATGGAAGAGGTATACGAGGCCCGTAAACTGGTGCTGGCCGGCTCGCTGGCCGGCGACCTGGAAACAGTGGCCCAGGGTCTGCTGCAAATCGCCCGCCACGATATCGATACCCGCGACCTGACCCTGGGTTCGATTCGCAGGGCACTGACCGAGCTGATCGCCCATTTCCCGGTTTACCGCACCTATGCCGGTGCCTGCGGGCGATCCGTCGAAGATCAGCAATTCTTTGACATGGCCTTCGAAGGCGCGCGGGAAGAACTATCCGAGGCTGATTGGCCGATCCTCGACAAACTTGACTACTGGCTGGGCGGACAACCGCTCCGCGCGGTCCCTCAAGGCAATCAGCGGCACTTGCGCCAAAAAATTCTAGCCCGCTTCCAACAGCTCACCTCCCCGGCGGCGGCCAAGGCCGTGGAGGACACCGCCTGCTACCGGGCCGGCGTTCTGCTATCTCGCTATGACGTCGGCTATGACCCGCAGCAATTCAGCGCGCCGGTCCAGACATTCCATGATGAATGTCTGCGCAGACTCGATGATTTTCCGGATAACCTGCTGACCACCGCCACGCATGACAACAAGCGCGGGGAGGATACTCGTGCCCGGCTGGCAGTGATCAGCGAGCGGGCAGACTGGTTTGCCGAGCAGGTGCAGCATTGGCACGAACTTGCCCTTCCTCTACGGCAGGAACTGGCCGACGGTATCGCGCCCAGCCCGGCGGACGAGCTCATCATCTATCAGACGCTACTCGGTAGTTGGCCGCCAGAAGTCGATCCTGACAATGCCGAACAGATGACTATCTATCTGGAAAGGCTGACTGGTTGGCAGGAAAAAGCACTGCGTGAAGCCAAGCTGAAGAGCAGCTGGAGCGCGCCGAATGGCCCGTATGAAACAGCATGCCGTGAATTTCTCGGTTCGCTGCTCACCGCCAACGATGCCCGCGAGCTGCGCCATGCACTTGCCGCCGCCGCAGCGTCATTGGCACCGGCCGGCGCGTTGAACAGCCTGACCCAAACCCTGCTCCGGATGACGGTGCCGGGGGTGCCGGATCTTTACCAGGGTGCCGAATTCTGGGATTTCAATCTGGTGGATCCGGATAATCGCCGCCCCGTTGATTTCGCGCCCCGTATCCGCTCCCTTAACGACATGCCCGAAAAAAGTGAACTGGTGGAACATTGGCGTGATGGACGCATCAAACAATGGCTGATTCGCTGTGTGCTCTCCGTGAGAAGCATTCAGCCGCAACTCTTCAGCCTGGGAGCTTATATCCCGCTGGAGGTGGAAGGCGAGCATGCTGGCCGGGTCATTGCCTTCGCCCGCCGCTACGAAGGAGACTACATGATCATCATCGCGCCACTTCATGTAGCCGGCTTACTGGCCGGGCAACCCACCCCCCATGTCCGTCCCGATCAATGGGGCGACACGCGAGTACGGTTGCCCGGGCAACTGAATGGAAATTCCCTTACGGGGGTTTTTGCCAGCCAGGACATTACCACGCGTGACGGCTGCGTTGCGCTATCCGAGGTGCTGGCGGAATTCCCCGTCAATCTGTTGTGTTCTACCCCCCATTGCCAGGAGTTCAGTTTATGAGCGTCGATGAGAAACGCATCCACGAATTCGCCTACCAGATTTGGTTATCCGAAGGCCAGCCAGAAGGCCAGGAAGCCCGACACTGGGAAATGGCTCGCAAGCTTGCCGAGGCAGAAAACCAGGAGGCGGCCAGACCGGCTACCCGCACCCGCAAGGTGACCAAACCCAAGGCCGCCCCACCCGTAGAGCCAGCCAGCGAGAAGCCCGCACCCAAGAAACCCAGGGCCCCGCGGGCTGTAGCCCCCAAGGCGCCAAAAGCGCCCAAGGCCTGATTCCACCACGCTGCCACAAGCAGATCGAGAGGTAAGCCCATGAGCAGGCAGCAATCTGTCAGCCAGCCCGTTGCGCCCGACAACCAGAAATCAAGAGTGTCTGAAGGCAATCCCTTCCCCCTCGGTGCTACCTGGGACGGTTTGGGAGTCAACTTTGCACTGTTTTCCGCCCACGCCACCAAGGTCGAGCTGTGTCTGTTCGATAGCAGCGGCCAGGTCGAGATCGAACGCATCGAACTGCCGGAATACACCGATGAAATATGGCATTGCTATCTTCCCGATGCGCACCCAGGAATTATCTACGGATACCGGGTCTACGGTCCCTATGATCCCGAGGCCGGCCATCGATTCAACCACAACAAGCTGCTGATCGACCCCTATGCCAAACAACTGGTCGGCAAGCTGGAATGGGCCGAAGAACTGTTCGGCTACACCATCGGCCATCCCGATGCGGATCTGAGTTTCGACGAACGAGACAGCGCCCCCTTCGTGCCCAAGGCCAAGGTGATTGATCCAGCATTTACCTGGGGCGATCAGCACCATGAGAGGGTGCCCTGGAAAGACACCATCATCTATGAGACGAACGTTCGCGGTATCAGCATGGCGCATCCGGCGGTCCCGGAGTCCGTGCGGGGAACCTTTGCCGGCCTGATGAACAACGAATTGCTTCAGCATATCCGCTCGCTTGGCGTCACCAGCGTGGAACTGCTGCCCGTGCACAGTTTCGTCGATGAGCCCCATCTCCAGGAAAAGGGCATGAGCAACTTCTGGGGCTACAACAGCATTGGATTCTTTGCACCCCATCCTCCCTATCTGGCGAGCGGCAAGATCAGCGAGTTCAAGGAAATGGTGGCGCGCCTGCATGACGCCGGGCTCGAAGTAATTCTCGACGTCGTCTACAACCATTCCGCCGAGGGCAATGAGCTGGGCCCCACGCTGTCCATGCGCGGCATAGACAACTCCAGCTACTACCGACTGATGCCCGACGACAAGCGCTACTACATCAACGATTCCGGCACCGGCAACACGCTGGATCTCGGGCATCCCTGCGTGCTGCAAATGGTGACCGACTCGTTGCGCTACTGGGCAACGGAAATGCGCGTCGATGGCTTCCGCTTTGATCTGGCCACTATTCTCGGGCGCCACCATGACGGCTTCGATGAGCGGCATGGGTTTCTGGTCGCCTGTCGCCAGGATCCGATATTGAGCAAGACAAAATTGATTGCCGAGCCCTGGGATTGCGGACCCGGCGGTTATCAGGTGGGTGGTTTCCCGCCCGGCTGGGCGGAATGGAATGATTTGTTCCGCGACAATGTTCGGGCCTACTGGCGCGGCGACGAAGGCAAGCTGCCAGATCTGGCCAGCCGGCTGACCGCCTCGGGCGACCATTTCAACCAGCGCGGTCGCCGTCCCAACTCATCGGTCAATTTCATCACTGCACACGATGGTTTCACCCTGCGCGATATCGTTACCTATAACGAAAAGCACAACGAGGCCAACGGCGAAGACAACAATGATGGCCATGACCACAACCTGTCGTGGAATCACGGTCACGAGGGATTCACCACGGACAGGGAAATCCGCACGCTGAGAATGCGCCAGATGCGCAACCTGCTGGCGACCCTGATGTTTTCACAAGGAACGCCAATGCTTCTGGCTGGGGATGAATTTGGTCGCACCCAGCAGGGCAACAACAACGTCTACTGCCAGGATAACGAACTGGGCTGGATCGACTGGAATCTGGACGAAGAAGGTCAGAGCCTGCTTGAGTTCACACGGCGGGTGATCGGCTTGCGCCAAGCCTATCCGATCCTGCGTCGCGGACGCTTTTTTGTCGGGATGTATAACGAAGACCTGGGTGTGAAGGATGTGACCTGGCTCGCGCCCGACGGCGAGGAGATGACCGAAGATCACTGGCACGACGGAAACGCCCGCTGCATGGGCATGCTGCTGGACGGTCGGGCGCAGCCTACCGGTATCCGCCGGGGTGGTGAAGACGCCACTTTGTTGCTGATTATGAATTCGCACCATGAGACGGTGAACTTTTCCCTCCCCGAGGTTGCCCAAGGCTCTGGTTGGGCTTGCCTGATTGATACCAATCAACCTGAGCATCGTCCCGTCGAAAGCCATGATTTTGGTTCCGAATTCGCGGTAACCAGTCGTTCCCTGTTGTTATTTGAATTGCAGCGTCAGGCATGATCCGGACTCAGGGGCCCAAGGGTCCCTGAATGCCGGTGCAATATCTATCCTAGGGAGTTGGGAAAATAATGAAGTATGAACATCTCACAAATAACGGCTCTCCACTGCATGCCTGGAAGAATTCAGAGCATCTCTCGCGATTGCCTTCAGTGACCTGTGAGAAGCTGGTGCCTGCGCATGCTCGCGCAGTCATCATTTCCCCGCACCCCGACGACGAAATTCTCGGCTGTGGCGGCATATTGCAGCTACTGGCGCGCAATCAGCGCAGCCTCATGCTTATCTCGGTAACCAATGGAAGCGCCAGCCACCGGGACTCCAAGCTGTGGACGTCTGAACGGCTGGGGATCATTCGTCCTCAGGAAAGTGCCGAGGCCCTGCGGCGTCTCGGCCTTTCAATGAACGATATGCAGTGGATCCATGGTGGCTTCCCCGATGCGGACGTCAGTAGCCACGAGGAACAGTTGAAGCAGTTCCTGCGGACCTATCTGCGCCCCACTGATGTGATCTTCACGCCTTGGCAGGACGACGGGCACCATGACCATGCAGCGGTAGCCCGCGCGGCGCTGACTGTGGGTGCCGAGATTGGCGCCGCAGTACATGAGGTACCGGTCTGGGCGTGGCAGTGGGCCAGCCCCGAGGATCCCCGCATCCCGTGGAAGCGGGCCTATAAGGTGCATCTTGATCGTTGGACCCAAGCCCGCAAGCGCCATGCGATACAGGCATTTGCCAGCCAACTGACAGCTGACCCCGATGCAGGCTTGCCGCCAGCTATCAGCCCGGGCACCCTGGAGCGTCTGCAGCAATCCTTCGAGGTGGTGTTCATCTAGCCGCAGGGCTTTCGCGGGACGCCGAAAACGCTGTGGTTCTGCTTTGAGAATCACAAATAAACTGAACCGTCAGGCGTCTGATAAGTCGGAAATAACAGGGCCAGCACCAATGGGCCAGGTATTTCTCACAGCGCCTTGCGAGGTTCAGTATGAAAGCAGTCGTATTTCATGACGTAGGGGATATCCGTGTTGAGGAAGTCCCAGAGCCAAAACTGCAGGCTCCTACTGATGCGATAGTTCGCCTTACCGCGTCGGCAATCTGTGGCACAGACCTGCACTTTGTGCGGGGAACCGTAAGCGGCATGAAGAAAGGCACCATTCTCGGCCATGAAGGTGTTGGAATTGTCGAGGCCCTGGGCCCGGATGTGCGAAACCTGCAGATCGGTGATCGGGTGGTCATTCCCTCCACCATTGCCTGTGGCAATTGCTCCTACTGCCGCGCTGGCTACTATGCCCAATGTGATGCCGCCAACCCCAATGGCAAAGAGGCAGGTACCGCCTTCTACGGTGGTCCTTCGTTCACCGGCTCATTCAATGGGCTTCAGGCAGAAAAAGCCAGAATTCCCTTCGCCAACATTGGTTTGATCAAGCTCCCTGATGCCATCTCGGATGATCAGGCCATTCTGCTTTCCGACATATTCCCCACCGGATATTTTGGCGCCGAGATGGCTGAGATAACCTCCGGCGACACGGTGGCCGTATTCGGCTGCGGCCCGGTTGGCCAGTTCGCTATTGCCAGTGCCAAGCTGCTGGGAGCAGCTCGCGTTTTTGCCATCGATCAATATGACGACCGCCTTGAAATGGCTCGTAAGCAGGGCGCTGAAACAATCAATTTCGACAAGGAAGACCCGATCAAGACGCTCAAGCGTCTTACCGGCGGTATAGGCGTAGACCGGGCCATCGATGCCGTTGGGGTCGATGCCGAATGTCCCCATTCCCATGGCTCCGCCGAGGCGGCAGAACGAAATGCACCGGGGCCGAACTGGCAACCGGGCGATGGCCCCAGTCAAGCTCTGGAGTGGGCCGTGGAAGCCCTTGCCAAGGCCGGTACACTGTCGATCCTCGGCGTATACCCCGCTGAGGCTCGCACCTTTCCCATCGGCGTTGCGATGAACAAGAACCTCGCCATCAACATGGGCAACTGCCACCACCGCAAATACATCCCCAAACTGATCGATCTGGTACTCAACGGTCGAATTGATCCGATTACCATCCTGACTCAGACCGAGCCGATGTCAGACGCCATCGAAGCCTTCAAGGCCTTTGATCGACGCAAGTCCGGCTGGATAAAAGTAGAGCTCAATCCTCTGCGAAGCGCTAGTGCCTCATCCAGAGATGATCTGACAGATGAGCCGGAAACAGAGGAAGATCTGCTTGATGAGGCCATCGACGAGTCGTTTCCCGCTAGCGATCCGCCGTCGATGACAGCACCCAAAAAGCACCCCTGAGCCGCTAAAGGACAGCCTATGAGCACGATCCGAATAGGAATATCCGGCTGGCGTTACACCCCTTGGCGGGGTGACTTTTATCCCGATGGACTGGTGCAGCGACGAGAGCTTGAGTTCGCTTCACGCGCAGTTAGCAGCATAGAGATCAATGGGTCCTTTTACGCGCTACAGACGCCCGAACGATACGCCAATTGGCGCGACGACACTCCAGGTGACTTTGTTTTCAGTGTCAAAGGCCCCCGGTATATTACCCACACCCGACGCCTGCGCGAGATCGAAGAGCCCCTCGCCAATTTTTTTGCATCCGGCCCCCTGCACCTGCAACACAAGCTGGGTCCGTTGCTCTGGCAGTTTCCCGCCAGCTTTAAGCTTGATCATCAGCTTTTCGAAGCCTTTCTGGAAAGACTGCCTCAGGACACGAATCAGGCCGTGCAATTGGCAAAGGGGTGTGCCGAGCGCTTGAAAAAGCCTGGGTATCTCGACATCGACAAGCAGCGACCCATGCGCCACGTGGTAGAAATTCGCAATCCCGACGGGCTGGATGGCGATTTTGTGAAGATGCTGCGGCAATACAAGATAGCCCTGGTGGTGGCTGACACCGCCGGGAAATGGCCCTACCACGAAGACATCACCAGCGATTTTGTCTACATGCGTCTGCACGGCGACAAGGAGCTCTACAAAAGCGGCTACTCGGACGAAGCGCTGGAGCACTGGAAAAAACGCATAAAGGCGTGGAGCAGCGGCAAGCAACCGGCTGACGCCCAACTGATCAGTCCGGACCATGGTGCTCCCCGCCGCTCCTGTGATCTGTATTGCTATTTCGACAATGACGTAAAGGTCCGCGCTCCGTACGACGCCAGGGCCTTGCTCGAAAAGCTCGGGTTGGCTGGGGCGCTGGCCGTGACCCCAGGCAAACCGCTGGGCCCAGAGAAAAAGGAAGCCATGCAGTGACGAGTGTCCAGCCACCGCTGAAAACCACGCGCCTGGCCGATCCGGTTCATTCCATCCGAATCATGACGGCCAACGTGCACAAGGGCTTCGCCTTTTTCAACCGCCGGTTCATCCTTCCCGAACTGCGCGATGCGGTGAATACCTTGTCCGCCGACATCGTGTTCATGCAAGAGGTAATTGGCGCGCATCTTACCCACGCCAAGCGATACCACAACTGGCCGGATACGCCCCAGTATGAATATCTCGCGGACACCATGTGGCCGGATTTTGCCTACGGCCGCAACGCGGTCTACCCAGACGGCGATCATGGCAACGCATTGCTGTCGAAGTTTCCCATCCTGCGCTATGACAACCGCGACGTCACCATCAGCGGCACCGAGGAGCGCGGCATGCTGCATTCCGTGCTGGACGTGCCAGGCCAACCTGACGTCCATGCAGTTTGCGTACACCTGGGGCTGCGCGAGGAACATCGACGGCAGCAACTGGAACTTTTATGTGAACTGCTTGACTCATTACCAGCAGATGAGCCGGTAATAGTGGCTGGTGATTTCAATGACTGGCGGCTGCGCGCGGACGCAATTCTTGCTGAGTGTGGAATGCATGAGGCCTTTGTGCATGCCAACGGTTCGCCAGCCAAAAGCTTTCCGGCACGCTGGCCACTGCTCTGTCTCGACCGGATTTACGTTCGCAATGCCACCACTCACGGCCCCGAAGTACTGTCTCGCCGGCCGTGGTCCCACCTATCGGATCACGCGCCACTGGTTGTCGAGGTACGCCTATGAAATATAACTGGCAGGAAGGCAACGACGTCGAATTGCTCATTAACGGTGAAGCATTCTTCCCGCGGGTGTTCGACTGTTTGAAAAATGCCCGCACAGAGATTCTGCTGGAAACCTTCATCATTTTTTCCGACAAGGTCGGGCTCGCACTAAAGGATGCCCTGCTGGAAGCCGCAGCGCGTGGTGTGCATATCGAGGTGACGGTCGATGGTTACGGCACCGCAGATCTTCCGAGTGAGTACATAGCGGAACTGGCCGAGGCCGGTATCCACATGCACATGTTTGATCCTCGCCCGCGCATGCTCGGCATGCGCACCAATCTGTTCCGTCGCCTGCACCGCAAGATCATCGTCATCGATGGAGAAACCGCATTTATTGGCGGCATCAACTTTGGCGCTGATCACCTGGCCGATTATGGACCAATGGCCAAGCAAGACTATGCAGTGCAGGTGCGCGGCCCGATCGTGGCGGATATTCACAAGGCCAGCCGGGCCATTCTGGTGCACAGCCCCACGGTAGCAAACCTGCCGAACGTCCGACCGGTTACCCGGCACGTGGGTAATGTCCGCATGCTGCTCACGGTGCGTGACAATGCTCAGCATCGTACCGACATAGAAGAGCAATACATAAGGGCCATCCGCTCGGCCAGTTATCGTCTGGTGATCGCCAATGCCTACTTCTTTCCTGGTTATCGATTGCTCCGTGAGCTGCGCAACGCTGCCCGACGCGGCGTAAAAGTCACCCTGATTCTGCAGGGCCAGCCGGATATGCCATGGGCTCGCCTGTGCTCCAGTCTGCTTTACAACTATCTGTTGCGTGAAGGAGTCAACATCTGCGAATACAGCCGGCGCCCCCTGCATGGCAAGGTTGCCCTGGCTGATCGCGAATGGTGTACGGTCGGGTCAAGCAACCTGGATCCATTGAGCCTGTCGCTGAATCTGGAAGCCAACCTGATCATTCGCGACGCTACGCTCAACCAGCGTCTATACGATCACCTGCATCAACTGGCTGATGCCCAGTGCGAATCCATCACGCCCAAGATCGCAGCGCGGGGGTACTGGTGGCGAGCGCCGTTGATCTTTGCAAGCTTCCACTTTCTGCGGCACTTTCCGGCGATCATCGGTTGGCTGCCCGCCCACACGCCCAAGCTCAAGCCCCTCACCCTGGATGAACAGGAAGAAACCGTTGAATTGCAGTGCAGCCAAGAGAAACAGCAGTGAAACCAAACGACTCAGCAGTGCCTGACAGTTCGACACCAGTAAAGAAAAGCTCTCGCGAGCGCAAACTCACCTGGTTCAAGCGTGGGGTAACGGTTTTTTTCTTCATAGTGATTCCCCTGTTGCTGTTCACCATGGTCAAGAACCTGGACTGGCAGGAGGTGAAACAGGCGCTGCAAGGTTACAGCAGTGTGACATTGCTCACTGGGGTTGGTATCGCAGCACTAAGCTACTTCGTATTCTGCAGCTATGACTTGCTAGGTCGGCGCTATACCGGCCACAAGCTGCCAGCTACGCAAATATACTCCCTTACATTCGTGTGCTATGCCTTCAACCTGAACCTCGGCGCGTGGCTCGGCGGCATCGCGCTGCGGTATCGGCTTTATTCCCGTCTGGGGCTGGAGGTGGGCACAATAACCCGTATTCTGAGCATCAGCCTGATCACCAACTGGGTGGGGTACATGATTCTGGCCGGAGCGGTTTTTTCCTTGCGGCTGATAGAGCTTCCGGGTGACTGGAAGATTGGTGTCACGACACTGCAGATGATAGGTATCGCAATGCTTGTTGTAGCTGCCGCATATCTCCTGGCCTGCCGTTTTGCGAAAAAAAGGGACTGGACAATCCGCGGTCACGAAATCGTGCTTCCATCGCTCAAGCTGGCCTTGATGCAGGCAACCCTCGGGGCTGCGAACTGGTCGCTGATGGCCGCTCTGATCTACATCCTGCTGCCCGAGGAGGCGTTCTACCCATCCATCCTGGGTATTTTGCTGATCAGCAGTATCGCCGGGGTGGTAACGCATATTCCAGCGGGCCTGGGGGTGCTGGAGGCCATCTTCATCGGCCTGCTCCAGCACCAGATTCCCCCAGGCAATCTGGTCGCGGCGCTTATCGGCTACCGCGCCATATATTTTCTGCTCCCGCTGGCCATTGCCTGCATCGTCTATTTGGTACTCGAGAAGCGGGCAAAGACCATGCGGGCCGGTTCAGGCCAGGTCACCGGCTTGCGGGCGCAGGATGAGAGTGCCTAACGGAGGAAGATCCAGCATCACGGAGCAGGGTTGCCCATGGCTGACCTGGTCCTCGGTCATCACTTCGGTCGAACATCCTGCATTGGAACCGGCATATTGTTCAGCATCGCTGTTGAGCAGAACCGTCCAGGCGCCTTCCAGCGGCACACCTACTCGGTAGTTATCCCTGGGTACGGGGGTAAAATTATGCACCACCAATACCGGCACGCTGGTTTCCCCCTTGCGCAGAAAGGCGTAGACGCTGTTGTGCTCGTCATCGCCAATCAGCCATTGAAACCCTTGCTCCTTGCAGTCCAACTGGTGAAGGGCCGGTTCTTCTCGGTAAAGACGATTGAGATCCTTGACCAGCGTTTGCACGCCCTGGTGCTCGGGATAGCGCAACAGATACCAATCCAGTTCATGGTCGTGGTTCCATTCCCGCCATGAACCGAACTCACAGCCCATAAACAACAGCTTTTTCCCCGGATGGCTCCACATGAAACTCAGATATAGCCGCAGATTGGCGAATTTCTGCCATCGATCTCCCGGCATCTTGTCCAGCAAAGACTTCTTGCCATGTACCACTTCATCGTGGGAGATCGGCAAAATGAAATTCTCGGTAAACGCGTAAAGCAGACCAAAGGTCAATTGGTGATGGTGATAGCGGCGATTGATCGTCTCCTCGCTCATGTACTTGAGGCTGTCGTGCATCCAGCCCATGTTCCACTTGTATTCAAACCCCAGCCCCCCTTCGCGAGTGGGGTGACTAACGCCGGGGAACGCAGTCGATTCCTCGGCTATCACCAAAGCCCCCGGCGCTTCCGTATCGACCACATCGTTGAGATGGCGCAGAAAATCGATCACCTCAAGGTTTTCCCGCCCGCCATGTTTGTTGGGAATCCACTCGTCATGTTTGCGCGAGTAGTCGCGATAGAGCATCGAGGCGACTGCATCCACCCGCAGCGCGTCGACGTGGAACTGGCGCAGCCAGTGCAAGGCTGAAGCGAGCATGAAACCGTGCACCTCGATGCGCCCCAGATTGTAGATATAGGTATCCCAATCCTGATGGAAGCCCTCGAAGGGGTGATCGTATTCATACAGCGCAGTGCCATCGAATTTTCCCAGGCCATGGGCATCGGTAGGGAAATGGGCAGGCACCCAATCCAGAATCACACCGATCCCGGCGCGGTGACAGGAATCCACGAACGCGGCAAAGTCATGGGGGCTGCCATAGCGGGCGCTGGGCGCGAACTGGGACAGAAGCTGGTAACCCCAGGAACCTCCGAAGGGATGCTCCATGATGGGCATGAGTTCTATATGGGTAAAACCCAGATCCTTGATATAGGGAATCAACCGGTCGGCCAGTTCATACCAGTTGTAGAGGCGGCCATCGCCGTCTTCGCGCTGCCATGAGCCAGCGTGCAGCTCATAGATCGACACCGGAGCCTGGTGTCCCTGATGTTCCTTGCGGTGCAACATCCATTCGTGGTCTTGCCACGGATACTGCAACGGCTCCGCCACCACCGAGCCGGTCGCCGGCGGCATTTCGGTTGCCAGCGCGACCGGGTCAGCGCGCAATGGCAACACACCGTGGGCGCCCAGAATTTCGTACTTGTAGACTTCACCGGGCCGCAGGCGCGGAATGAAAATTTCCCAAACGCCCGACGGGTGCCGCTGACGCATGGGGTGGCGGCGGCCGTCCCAGCTATTGAACTCACCGACTACCGATACCCGTCTGGCGTTGGGTGCCCAGACAGCAAAGCGCACGCCGGGAATGTCGCCTATGGTCATCACCTGGGCGCCGAAGCAATGCGCCAGATCGCGATGGTTGCCCTCCGAAAAAAGATACATGTCCATCTCGCCCAGCAGCAGCCCGAAGCTGTAGGGATCTTCAGTTTCCTGCACGCCGTTGGCCCAGCGAATCCGCAGGCGATAGGCTTGTCCAGGCGAAATGTGGCCGACAAACAGTCCTGGGATTTGCGGCTGCTCCATCTGACCGAGGCTTTCACCGGACTGCCCGTTTATCAGCTCGACATTCAGCGCGTTGGGCTGATAGGTACGGACAACCGATACCTCCCCCCGCGTATGGGGCCCAAGAATGGAAAATGGATTAGTGTGCTCGGCCCGTACCAGAGCCTGCGCATCGACCGCCGCTATATGCAGGTCGGTACCGCCGGAAGTTTGGCTGTCCATCATTATCAATTTTCCTCAAGCTGCTGAACAAGCTCGGCCAGACCAGTCAGCGGGACGCTGATCCAGGTAGGACGATGCCCGGTTTCGTATAGGATTTCATAGGCCGCCTTCTCGATGCTGAACAGCGCCAGCGCAGCGCTTTCGCCCTCGGGTTGCTGCCAAACGTGCGGCACCTCTGCAGCCGCGAGGCGGTAACCTTCGAGGAATGCCCGTGATGAAGCGTCGCGGTATGCACTCGCTATTTCCATACGGCTCTGGTCCGCCTGCTCGGAGCTGTCGGTACTCTGGGCGTTCTGACGGGCCATCGCCACGGCATAGTCTATCGACCGCAGCACTCCCGTTACGTCCTTGTAGGGGCTGAGTTTGGCCCGGCGCTCATCCAGTGGACGCGACGGTTCGCCTTCGAAATCAATCAGGTAGGCATCGCCCTGCACTACCAGCACCTGGCCCAGATGCAGGTCTCCATGGACCCGTATCCGTAGCCCGCCCACTGTTTTCTGGGCCAGCGAATCGATGTTTTTCATCAACGAGTTGCGCTGCTTCTGCAACTTTTCAACCTTGGCTCTGCTCTCCTTGTTCAGGGCGTCTTTATGCTGCCCCAGCGCGTCGAGGGCCGCGTCGACCTGCTGCCGGATACTCTCCGCCCAGCCCTTGGCGTCTGCGGCACTGGTGGGCTCGGCGGCAAAGTCCGGGTTATCCGTCTCGGCGGCCAGCGCAACGTGCATTTCGCCCAACCGCTTGCCCAGCAAGCCGGCGAAGGTTTCCAGCTCAGACAGCGCTGTATATTGATTTTCAAGCTGCGACAGGCCACCGGCCAGTTGGTCGCGGATAGCTCGTTCAAGTGTTGACTGCGTCCATTCCCACGCATCGCCCTGGTTGTTGAGGAAGCCCTGAAGCACCATCAGCGCGTAGGTTTCGCCATTCTGATCGACGCGCTTGACCTCTCCGAGCACCGGCGCGCAGTGGGCGAAGCCTTGTGCCGTAAGATAGGAGCCCATCTCCAGCTCGGGATGGATGCCGGCGTGTACGTGGCGAATCAGCTTGAGCACCATTTTTCCGCCCACTATCACTGAACTGTTGGATTGCTCGGCAGAGAGGTAGGTGATATTGACGTCATTTTCCAGTTCCATTGCTGCCAGTACGTCGGTGCAGGAAAACGCGAGGGTGCCTCGGTCGGTATCCAAGCGACTGGACTGTTGCAGGTGCGAAACCACCGAGCGCACGAAGCTTTCCATGGTGAAGGCATCGGTCAACAGGCCGACCTCACGCCCGCGGCGAATGCGCGCCATCGCCAGCTGTTCGGACAGCACACCGGTATCCTCTTCGCCGACGAACCCCAACGGCAGCTGGTAATACTCGATGGTGTCGCCGGTCTTGACCTCCACCTCGCTGAGCAGCGTCGGATGGGCAGTATCCCCGAAGGGTATGGCATACAGTATGCGTGCCTTGGGTTGCCTGTTACCCGCTGCGGCGAACCATCTGCGCTTGGGCAAATAGGCGGGCAGCGTCTCCTTTTCCAGGACCTTGAGCGGCTGCTCATTGAGCACCTCGCGCAGTTCACGCTTGAGCACCAGGGTAGCCATTTCAGGCATCCGCTCGGGCGGCTCCATATGCCAGGTGGGCATCTGGCTCTGCTCTGCCAGCAGGAACCAGTAGAAACCATAAGGCGGAAGCGTAAGCAGATAGCTCAGTTGACCGATGGGCGGGAACGCGCTGCCGCCTACCATCTCTACCGGCACCTTGCCGACATAGCTGGACAGGTCAAGTTCTACTGCCTGCGCAGCCCGGGAGACGTTGGCCACGCATAGAATGGTGTCGGTGTTGCCGTCCTCCCCTGTGTATTCCCGCAGGTAGGCCAGGATTCGGCGATTGCTCGGCGCCAGCATCTTCAACACACCGCGCCCGAAGGCCTTTTGCTGTTTACGCACTGCCAGCATGCGGCGCGTCCAGTTGAGCAGCGAATGCGGGTCACCCTGCTGCGACTCGACATTGATGGTCTGAAAGCCATATAGCGGGTCCTGGATCGGCGGCAGAACCAGACTGGCCGGATCGGCGCGGGAGAAGCCACCGTTACGATCCATCGACCACTGCATGGGCGTGCGCACCCCGTCGCGGTCACCGATAAAGATATTGTCGCCCATGCCCAGCTCATCGCCGTAATACAGCGTTGGCGTTCCCGGCATCGACAGCAACAGACTGTTGAGCAACTCGATACGCCGGCGATCACGTTCAACCAGGGGCGCGAGGCGACGGCGAATACCCAGGTTGATGCGTGCCCGACGGTCCGCTGCGTAGTAATTCCATAAATAGTCCCGCTCCTTGTCGGTTACCATTTCCAGCGTCAGTTCGTCGTGGTTGCGCAGGAAGATTGCCCATTGGCAGTTGCTGGGGATTTCCGGCGTCTGGCGCAGAATATCGGTAATCGGAAAGCGGTCTTCCTGGGCGATGGCCATGTACATGCGCGGCATCAGCGGGAAATGGAAAGCCATGTGGCATTCATCGCCCTCGCCTTTTTCGTTACCTCCAAAATATAGCTGGGTATCCTCTGGCCACTGGTTGGCTTCGGCCAGCAGCATGCGGTCAGGATAGACGCGGTCCAGCTCGGCGCGGATCTTCTTCAGCACCGTATGGGTTTCCGGGAGGTTCTCGTTGTTGGTCCCATCACGCTCGATCAGGTAAGGAATGGCGTCCAGGCGCAGGCCATCCACGCCGATGTCGAGCCAGAAGCGCATGACAGACAGCACTTCCTTCAGCACTTGGGGATTGTCGAAATTCAGATCCGGCTGGTGCGAGTAGAACCGGTGCCAGAAGTACTGGCCCGCCACCGGGTCCCAGGTCCAATTGGACTTTTCCGTATCCAGAAAGATGATGCGGGTGCCGTCGTATTTCTGGTCGGTATCCGACCAGACGTAGAAGTCCCGCGCCGCCGAGCCTGGTTTGGCCTCGCGTGCCCGCTGGAACCAGGGGTGCTGGTCCGACGTATGGTTTATGACCAGTTCACTGATCACCCGCAGCCCCCGTTTGTGCGCCTCGGCGATAAAGCGCTTGGCGTCGGCCATGGTCCCGTAATCCGGGCTTACGTTGCGGTAGTCTGCGATGTCGTAACCGTCATCCCGTCGCGGCGACGGGTAGAACGGCAACAACCAGATGGTGTTCACGCCCAGATCGGCGATGTAATCCAGCTTGGCGATAAGCCCTGGAAAATCGCCGATCCCATCATTGTTGGAGTCGAAAAACGACTTGATGTGTACCTGATAGATGACGGCGTCCTTGTACCAGAGCGGGTCATCGATAAATGCTGCGTTGCGGTTCTTCTTGGCCATTGTTTTTTCTCTTTAGCGCAGCGGCTTGAAACGCCAGATACCGAAAGGCTGCTTCCAAGGCTCGATGCGCATCCATTGGGTTTTTCCATGCCAGGTCCAGCTATGGCCGGTCATGAGATCTTCGCCACTCGTTTGGGCATCGTCAGGCAGGTCGAACTCCCAGAGCGGCAAATCGAAGTGGGCTTCCTGGGCGTTAACAGGGTCCAGGCTGATGGCGATCAGGATGAAGTTCTGCAGATCCTCGGTACGTTTGCCGAAATACAGAATATTGTCGTTCCAGGCGGTATAGGCCTGAAATCCGAGATGGGTCTGAAGGGCCGGATTGGCGCGGCGGATGCGATTCAAGTGGGTGATCTCGGCAACGATATTCCCCGGCATGCCGTAGTCCCGCGGCCTTATCTCGTATTTCTCAGAGTCCAGGTATTCCTCCTTACCCGGCACCGGGGCCGCCTCACAGATTTCGAACCCCGAGTACATACCCCATGAACCCGAGCCCAGGGTGGCCAGCGCAGCGCGAATCAGAAAGCCGGCACGGCCGGAGGAATGCAGAAAGAACGGATTGATATCCGGGGTATTGACGAAGAAGTTCGGCCTGTAGCAATCGCGCCACGGTGGCTCGTTAAGCTCGGTAAAAAAGGTCTGCAGCTCCTCCTTGGTGTTGCGCCAGGTGAAGTACGTGTAGCTCTGGCTGAACCCCAGCTTGCCCAGGCGGGCCATCATGGCCGGGCGGGTAAAGGCTTCGGAAAGAAAGATCACGTCAGGATGGCCGGCGCGAATATCGGCAATCAGCCACTCCCAGAAAGGCATGGGTTTGGTGTGCGGGTTATCGACCCGGAACAGCGTCACGCCAAGCTTCACCCAGCCGAGCACCACGTCGCGCAGGGCCAGCCAGAGATCAGGCACGGCCTCCCTGGCGTAAAAATCGACATTGACAATATCTTCGTATTTTTTTGGCGGATTTTCCGCGTGGCGAATGCTGCCATCCGGGCGCCAGTTGAACCAGCCGGGATGCTCCTGCAGCCAGGGGTGGTCCGGGGAGCACTGCACGGCAAAATCCAGCGCGATCTCCAGCTTCTGCTCACGGGCTGCGCTGACCAGCTCAAGGAAGTCATCGAGGCTGCCCAGTTGCGGATGGATGGCTTCATGGCCGCCCTCGTGACTACCGATTGCATAGGGGCTTCCTGGGTCGTCTTCCGTGGCGATCAGGGAATTGTTAGGACCCTTGCGATGCGTGCGACCGATCGGGTGGATGGGCGGAAAATACAGTACGTCAAATCCCATCGCGTTGATTTCAGGCAGCCGGCCAATCACGTCACGGAAGGTCCCGTGCCGCGCGGGATCGTCAGTGACCGAGCGGGGGAACAGCTCATACCAGCTGGCGAACTCAGCCGCCTGGCGCTCTACGTCCACCGGATAAGCCGCGCTCCGAACCTTGTGCGGATGGGCCTCGGTCCTGACCACGGCGTCGACAGTGTCCGGCGCCAGCAGCATGGTCACCTTGTCATCCACCGACTCACTCCTGGCCAGGCGCTCCAGCACTGCCTGCAAGGCACCTTGAATGTCTGCAGGGGCAGTACTTTCCATCTCACGCAAAAGCGTCTCCCCTTCCTGCAACTCCAGGCTGACCGGCACGCCTGCGGCGAACTTCTTCTTGAGCTCGTCGCAATAGGTGGCGTAGATATCTACCCAGGCCTCGATGGCGAATTCCCCCCGCCCGGCCCGCTGAGGCGTCAGTCGGGCGCGCCATCGGTCGTTTCCCAGACTTTCCATCGGCGTTTTCTGCCAATCATCGTCCTGGCCACTGCGCCAGAGCAACTGGGCTGCCAGCTTGTCATGGCCGTCGGCGAATATCACCGCACTGACAGTCAGCGCCCGCCCTTCGATTGCCTTGGCCGCAAACCGGCCCGACTCGATGACGGGTTCAACCGCTTCAATGGCAATGCGGGGTAACACCACTGCCTCTGCAACCGTCAGAGTCGCTTCGATAGAGGTTTCGTAGGAATTATCGGACGGCATCTGTGCAAGCTCCTGATGCCCGGCATCTGACCGGGCGCGACTGTAGGGATGGTTGGCTGCGTCGGATACCGGTTACCCGTTGACGACGGTACCGCCGTTGACATGCAGAACCTGGCCGCTCACGTAACTGGAATCCTCACAGGCGAGGTAGACATACGAAGGGGCAAGCTCTGCAGGTTGGCCGGGGCGTTTCATGGGAGTGTTGGAGCCAAATTTTTCCACGTCTTCTTCATCGAACGTCGACGGAATCAGGGGCGTCCAGATCGGTCCTGGAGCCACCGCGTTGACGCGAATGCCCCGTGGCGCGATATTCATTGATAATGATCGAGTGAAAGCGGTGATGGCTCCCTTGGTTGCCGAATAGTCCAGCAGCATGGGGCTACCCTTGTAGGCGGTCACCGAGGTGGTGTTGATAATGCTGGCCCCGGACTGCATGTGGGGAAGCGCCGCCTTGGTAAGCTGAAACATTGCAAAGATATTGGTGCGAAAGGTCTTTTCCCACTGTTCCTCGGGGATGTCCTCGAGATTTTTCCTGGGGTGCTGCTCCCCTGCATTGTTCACCAGCACATCGATGCGACCCCACTTGGCCATGGTCTCGTCGATGACTTTGGTACACAGGCTTTTGTCAGCGGCATCGCCAGAGAACACCAGAACTTCACGGCCGGCCTTTTCAATTTCGCTCCTGGTGAGTTCGGCATCCTGGTGCTCCTCAAGATACATCATCACCACATTTGCCCCTTCCTTGGCGTAATGAATAGCTACCGCCCGGCCAATTCCGCTGTCCGCGCCGGTAATAATGGCCACCTTGCCCTGCAGCTTGCCGGCGGGCTTGTAGGAGTCGGAAAAGTAGACTGGCTCGGGGTGCATTTCGCCCTCTTTGCCGGGGCGGTGATCCTGATGTTGCGGGGGAAGCGTCTGCTCTGACATATGGCCTCCGATGCAGAGATGAGAATGGTCTGTCTGTTAGTTCGGACAGAGCAGCTGAAACATTGGTTCCAGAGAATCGAGAAGAAGTGTCGAGCGGGGAACAACTGGGGAGCAGAGCGTTATAAGCCGCCGGACAACAGGTTTCAGCATCCTTGCCCAAGCCCGGGTACCGAGCTGGCGCTTCAGAAAAACCCGAGCTGGTTTTCCTGGGAGGGTCAAGCACCAGCTTGATCATCAACGTCTCCGCCAAGCCTGGATATCGAGCTGATACTCGCCAGTTATGGAAACAACCGGAGCTGGTGGTTGTGGAGAACCAAGCACCAGCTAGATCATTGTGTTGATACCTGCCCGGGTGGCCAAGGCACCTGGGCGTTAACCGCGAGAAGCTTTCTTGCGCGGTGGTGATGCTTCGTTATCGGGGTCTGACTTCTTGCCGGAACCTTTGGCTGCCGCGCCCTTGCCCTTGCCCCCCAGGCTGCGCTTCAACAACTCGGTCAGATCGGTAACGTCGGCACTGCGACGCTCTTCGCCAGCTTCCTCTTTGACCACCGACTCGATCTTGCCTTGGCTGGCCTTCTCCTCCACCAGAGCCATGATCTGGTCCTCGAAGGTAGCGCGGTATTCTTGCGGCTCCCATTCGCTGCTCATGTCCTCGATCAGCCGAGTGGCCATATCCAGCTCTTTCTTGGAAAGCTTCGCTTCGCTGACGGCTGAACTGAGCTCCAGGGTTTCCAGTCCCCGAACCTCCGCCGGCCAGCGCAACAAGACCAGCATCAGCGAATCGTCCAAGGGCATTAACGCGGCCAGGCGCTGCTTGGTACGTATAACCACGTTGGCCAAAGCAACCTTGTTGGTCTTGATCAACGCTTCACGCAGCAGCGCGTAAACCTTTTCGCCGCGCTTGTCCGGGCTAAGGTAGTACGGTTTTTCAAAATGCGGTAGCGGGATCTCGGGCGCATCCACAAAGGAAAAGATATCGATAGTCTGGGTCGCCTCGGGGTGCGCAGAGCGGATCTCTTCCTCGCTGATGACCACGTACTCGCCCTTCTGATATTCCACGCCCTTGACGATGTTTTCGCTGGTGACTTCCTTGCCATTGACCTTGTTTACGCGCTTGTAGCCCACCGGGTCCATGCTGCGCTTGTCCAGCCAATCAAAATTGATACCGGTGGAAGAAGTCGCGGACACCAGCGCAACGGGTATATGCACCAGACCGAAACTGATAGCGCCTTTCCAGATTGCTCGTGCCATTGCGTTCACCCAGTTGGACATGTCCTTCGGATGACACTGGGCGCCAGTGGAAAGTTTCAAACCATCGCCCTAGACCCTGACAGAACTTACAGCCCAGCCATCACTGCTCCTGCTCATGCGATTTGGGAAATACCAGGGGTACCACGTGGAGCACCAGCAGCGCGAGCAAGGTACTGACAATTGCGGTGGTTTCGTTCCCGAGGCCCAGCGCCACACCGATAGCGGCGGTAAACCAGATGCCAGCCGCAGTGGTCAGCCCCCTTACATCCTGTTGACTGTCCGTTTTGATGATGGTCCCGGCACACAGAAACCCCACTCCCGCGATGACGCCCTGAACTACCCGGCTTAACGCATCGTCCATGGCGCCGCTGCGATCCGCCGCCACCACAAAAAGAACCGCCCCCAGACAAACCAGCATGTGCGTTCGAATGCCTGCGGCCTTGCCCTGGTGTTCCCGTTCCCAGCCCAGTATGCCGCCCAATACCGTAGCCAGGATCAGCCGAATAGTTACTCGCGTGGCGTTTTCGATGTCGCTCAGATCGGAGAATTCGCTAGCGAAGGTGTTGACGATGGTTTGCCAGACAGTCAATGGTTTGTTCCTTATGCCGACACTTTAAAAATCACGTGCTGTTAGTGGGACATTGTTCCAGGCGAGGAGTTTTGTCGGTCAGGGCCGTTCGCAGGAACTATCCGGCCACGCGGGGTTGTCTACATAAAAACCGCCCCCAAAACCGGAGTTATCATGGCCAACAACAATCTCTTTCTCGTCAGCTTTATTCTCGACAACCAGCCACAGACCAGTGAAGTAACGTCAGAAAACGACACCCTGACCGTGGAGCAGGCACGTTCGATAATCGAAGCCCAACATGCATCTGGCAAGATTACTGACATCCAAGTTCAGGAAATGCAACATCCCAAGGAACATAACACTACCCCAGGACATAACAAGCTCTGATTTTCCAATCACTTAGCCGGAAGTTCAGCACGTTGGAATTCCGGCTTTACGTTCAAAAATTAAAATTGCTATTGGAAGTAAACATAAAGCACAAATGGGGCAAAGAGCGACAAAAGCCTATAATTTCATTTTGATTTATATGGGCCATTATAATGGCATCATCTTAAACTAAGTATAAACCCACCCATTCATCGCTTGATTAACAAGCAAGCGGCTGCTATGAAGTAAATGGATAAAAGAACAACACTGAGTCAAGTCAATGGCGGGACCAGCTCAATAGATTTTAACTAACATCGTCCTGCCTTGCAGGATCACTGCTAGCATTTGGATATCACACCTATAATTACGGTAGGACAGTGCATGAAAAAGTCTTCGCTGAGGGTTGAGGACATGGAAACTATCTTGAACTCTTGCACCAAGTCTGCGCGCAGCACATGCGTAATAGAAGCCGATAGCACTTTGACGATCCAGTTTACCTACCGCTGCGAGGATTTCACCGTGGTCGGGATCAATCGTGACGAATACCGTGACGCCCAGTCGTTATACAACCTGGGTTGCAGCCTGATCGAAGAAATAGAAGCGGCGATCAACATGAACAGGGCACCCCCCTGCCCTCAGCGGAACGCAGGCTAGCGGGCAGCGCCCCGTTGTCAGCCCTTTGAGTGTTCCGGTGATGTAGGCCCCTTGGCCATACCTCTGGGTCCGAACTTGGCCCAAATTATCCAGCCTATTATCGGCAATAAAAATATGACCGCAGCCCACCCAAGTTTGGTCTGCTGCGGCTTGTCGCTTTTGAAGATATTGGCCACCAGCCATAGATCGATAAAAAAAATGATCACTGCCGCCACAATACCCATCACGATGCCCGGTTCCATAACTCGCTTCCTTTGTTAGCTCTTTAAAGAGTAAGTCAATCGAACCCTGTATTGAGTTCAACAAATAAATTCTTCAGTTATCGCCCCTGGACCGTTCATCCACACTTGCTGAACTCGCCTCATAACCACAAGTCTCAATGAGCAACCAGCAACATTCACTGCAAGGTAAGGAGTCTCCCATGCCACGCGGAAGTAAAGACAAATATACCGAGAAACAACAACGTAAAGCCGAGCATATCGAGTCCAGCTACGAAGAAAAGGGCGTGTCCGAAAAAGAAGCCGAAGCCCGCGCCTGGGCCACTGTAAACAAGCAATCCGGAGGTGGTGAGCGCTCAGGTGGCTCAGGGCAGAAAAAGGCTCCTGAACAAAAGCGCAAAGACACCAAAGGGTCGGCCCGCAGGGCCGTTGCGACAAAACGCGGCGAGCCGAGGAAGGATCGCTCCCTCGAATCGGAAACCAAGCAGGAACTACTGCAAAAGGCCAAATCGAAAAATATATCTGGACGCTCGACCATGCGAAAGGGCGAGTTGGTTCAGGCGCTGAAGAAAGCTTCGTAATTCCGATCCGTTTCAATTGATGGCAGGTAAGATGATGAAAGCATTACAACTGTTGACCATGGGCATCGTGACAATTGGAGCAGCAGCCGTTTTTCGCAAAATGATCGAGGAAAAGGGCATTGCACCGGCACGATTCATTGATGCGGCAGCCGCTAAAGGCGTCTCGGAAGTAGAGGCCGGTAAACTTGCGCTGGAAAAGTCCTCTTCGGTGGAGTTGAAAGCGTTTGCCTACGAAATGATAGATGACCATACCGCGGTAAATATCGAACTACGACAGCTGGCCCGTAACAAGGGTTACGAAATGGATAGCGAAGCTGAGCTGACCAGCAAGGCCAAGGACATGCTGCTCAAGCTACGCGAGGAAAAGTCATTTGACTCGGCGTATGCTGATCAGCAAGTTCATGCGCATGAGCAGAGCATCACCCTCTTCCGCCAGGCAACCCAACTGGACGACTTCGAAGTAAGCAGCTTTGCGCGCAAGACGCTGCCGAAGCTCCAGCAGCATCTGACTATGGCCCACAAACTGAAGACCCAGCTGAACGAAGGTCCGCTTCGTCCCAACAGTGACGGTGCAGCAAACGGTACAGCGAGCGCCAGCTACAAGCCGAGCACAGCAGATACGTCAGTGGACTCTGGCAAGTCCGCTCCGTCCGTCACCTCGAATGATTCCGGCACCTCAAGTGTGCCCAATAGCCCGGTAACGCCAAGCATCCCCAGTATTTCCGATAGGGATGCGGAGGTCCCAGGAGCAGACAATTCTGGCGGGGCCATGCCCAAAGCCCCCAAGCCCGAAGACGTCACGCCATCCGCTAATAAAGCCAAGCCGCTAGCTGGCGATTCATCCGGCATTAGCAAAGGAACCCCGCAGCAGAATCGTGGCAGCGCTCAGAATCCCGGCCACTGAGATAGTTCTTATCTCGCCGTCGCGTCCTTACTATGAATTACTATGGAATTTTTTAAGCGGGGATGACGAAGCGGATAAACGGACGGCGCCGTGGGAACACGGCGCGACCGCTATCGAGGCGCTGATAACGACACGCCTTCGTCAGGGGAATTAACGAAATCCTAGGAAAGACAGAATAGCGAGAACAATTACGACTGCGCCGACGATATAAACGATGTTGTTCATGCAGGTACCCTCAATGTGAATTGTTAGCAGGAACGCAAATTGCGCGATCCAACCAGCGGGCGCTCTTGCTTATTCCTCAGCCAGATTGGCCCGCTGTTTGGTTGGACATCACATTTCGTAAAAAATTTATTCTTTATGTCGCAAAACTCTTTCAGCTGCCCGGAACTGCGATTTTTTAACGCGATGAAGCCTGATGCGTGCGCCAATCAAATCGCCCCAGGCGGAGCCCGGAGCCATCTCCCAGGCTTCGCGATGCAGCCAGCCCAACGACACGGCATCGGTGGCCAACAGACTTTGCTCGCTACGGCTCAGACCCTGAGGGCCAGTTTCGAGACATCGAAAGCATAGCTGCTGCAAATGGACTCCACGGGGACCATGACGCCGATCACGCGCCAGCGCCACCTGTAAAGCGTTCACCTGGGGATGGATGATGGCTTCCTCAAAGGCCGGAAACGGCGACCCCGCCACCGAGTAATCCGGCTCCTTGCCTATCGCTTCCAGGAGCTCAGAACCGGACACCTCCTCAGGAATGACCAACAACTTTCGACGCCGCAAGGTCTGGCCCAAATGCACTTTGCTGAGAATGACGAAGATTGGCGCAGCTAATATCAGGGGCAATGCCACCGGTAGGGACCAGAGAAAGAATTTCGGGTCAAGCCACCAGGCGAACGAAGACCAGGACACAGCGAGAACAGTACCCATCGCCTGATTGACGAATGCCTTGCCCCAACCAATCTCACCGGCCCGGTTCTGCCCTGCCCAGCGAAGCGTCAGATTGAAGATGGCTTCGATGATAAAGCGCGAATGTGAAAGCATCCGGATAGGCGCCAGGAGAGCGGATATTACAATCTCGATAAGGACGCTCATCAGCATGCGCAGAAACCCGCCGAATGCAATTGCTCGCCTTGTAAGCAGTGCATCGGTAACGGCCAGCAGTTTGGGGAGGAACAGCAACGTCATGGTGATGCTGATAAGAATCAGCGCGCGGTGTGGCTGCCATTGGGGCCACAAGGGAAACAGCTGGTGGGAGTCGGGGAAATAATTGATCGGAAACAGCACCATATGTGCCGTTTCGATGGTAGTCATCGCCAGAAACGCCAGCCACAGAGGCGACGCGAGATAGGACATGATGCCATTGACCAGCGCCATGCGATGCGCCATGCGCATGCCGCGTCCGCGAAACATCAACCACAGATGCTGCATGTTGCCCTTGGCCCAGCGCTTGTCGCGGGTAAGCTCCTCGACCAGCGTCGGCGGCGATTCTTCATAGCTCTGGTTCAGACCCGGCTCCAGCCAGACCTCATGACCGGCACGGCCCATATAGGCCGCTTCGACAAAGTCATGGCTCATTACCGGCCCGCGAAACAAGCCCCGCCCGGGCAGTTTGCGCAAGCCACAGTGTCGCATGAACGGGTCGATTCTTATTATCGCGTTGTGGCCCCAGAAGGCAGCTTCACCCAGTTGAACCGCAGCCAGACCGGTAGTGAACAGCGGGCCGTAGAGCTGGTTGCCGAACTGCTGTATTCGGGCGAACAAAGACTGCCCGTTCAACAGCGAAGGGCTGGTCTGCAGAATGCCCACCCGGCTGTGGCGCTCCATCAGCTGCACCATGCGGGTCAGGGTGGAGCCGCTCATCAAACTATCTGCGTCGAGCACCACCATGTAGAGATAGTTACGGCCCCAGCGCCGAAGAAAATCGCCAATGTTGCCACTCTTGTAATTCAGGTTGAGCGTTCGGCGGCGATAGAAAAGACGTCCGTGGGCATCGAGTTCATCGCACAGTCTGGCCCATACCAGCTGCTCTTCCAGCCAGACATCCGGATCGCGGCTATCGGACAGGATATAAAAGTCGAAGTGCTCGAGATGGCCAGTTCTTTCGATACTGCGGAAAACCGCCCTGAGCCCTCCCAGACTGCGCTCCACCGACTCATGGTAAATAGGCATGACAACGGCAGTGCGAGCCAAAGGCGTGGCCAGCAGGCTATCTTCAGTCTGCTGGAGAAGCAGTGAATGCCTGTCGCCCCCGACTCGACGAAAACAGAAACCCAGAATACCTATCCAGAAACCTACCGAAATCCACGCGAAAAGAATGGCAAACAGAACTGCCATGCTGATTTCGACGTAGGTGCCGCCTTTATAGGGCAGGATGGACAAAAAGAAATTTGTCGCCAGGCCGGTTTGCAGAAATACCGCAAGCATCAGGAGCCAGCGGCGCGCCATGGCTGTGGACCGCCACCGCGGCCTCGGCGAACACTGGTCGAGCTGCTGCGCTGCGTTGGAAAAGCGATCGTCAATGATCGCCATAACCGATGCTTCCCCTGCAGATAACTGGAGCGATGACAGGCATGGCCACTGAACGCAGGTCGAAGCGCTGTCTTGCCAGTCTGACACAGGTATCAAGGGTAGCTGACTCGTCTGTTTCCAGTGCCTCAAGGACGACTGCCAATACCTGACGCTCCACGGAGGGCGTGACGTTCAGCCCGCTCAATTCGAGGTAGGCTATTACCCGGGTCAGGGCCACTTCTGCGCTTAATGGCTGCATGCTGATGTCCTGTTCACGGCTCGCGAAGCACACCCAATACGCCACTGCGCGGCGGGAGCTCATAGTTCCATGTTTCGCTCAGCGTCTCGTCGTGCTGGCCAAGATAGGCACGCAACGCCAGAGATCTGTTTTCCGCCGGACGGGCGAGTATGGAAACCCTCCACCGTTTGAGCGGTTCGACATACTGGACGGAATTCTCCAGCACTTCGGTTCCTTCCAGGCCACTGACGGAACTGACCACTGGAGCGTCGGCGGTCAACTCATCCAGCGGACCACCGGTAAAATCGACAATGACGCGCACGGCTCCCTGTTCCGCCCCGCCACCTATTCGCATTCCGTCCCCTAGATAAGTATCGACCACACGTCCAAGGGTTTCGTCGGCTACATCCGCGCCGCCAAATTTGGCAGTATAGGTAAAATGCAGCGATTGCTCCGGGCTGACCTTGCCGTCAGGCCGCCAGAACGCAACGATGTTGTCGTTGGTTTCATCGGGAGTCGGCAGTTGCACCAGAACCACCTGACCTGTGCCCCAATCACCCTCGGGCTCAATCCAGGCGCTGGGGCGGGAATCGTAACGAGCCTCGAGATCCATGTAAGTGTCGAAGTCAGCATCACGCTGAATAAGACCGAACCCCCGAACATTCTCGGTGGAAAAATAGTCGATACTCAGCGCTTCCGGAGCACGCAATGGTCGCCAAAGCCACTCCCCCGAGACCCCGTTGTGTATCAGCAGGCCGTCAGAATCATGCACCTCCGGACGCCATTCACCATGGGGTGCAAGAGTGTTTTCGCCGTAATAGAACATGCTGGTCAGGGGGGCCAGACCCAGCAACTCGACCGCCTGACGGGGAAACAGCGCTGATTCGACTTTCAGCGTGGTTTCCTCTCCCGGGGTGACGGTAAAGCGATACGCGCCAGCCAGACTGGGACCATCCAGCAGACCATAGAAGGTCATGGACGTGTCTTCGGCTGCTGGGCGCTGGAGCCAGAATTCAACAAAAGAGGGAAATTCCTCTCCGCTCGGCAAGCCCGTATTAACGGCTACTCCGCGCCCGGAAATACCAAAGTTGTTATCCTTGCCAACTGCTCGAAAATAACTCGCTCCGGCAAAAACCAGGAACTGGTTTAACACGTCCGGACCGTCGAAGGGGAAGGTCAGCTTGAAGCCGGCATAACCCAGATCAGCAGGAACCAACCGCTCCACCTCCCCGTTCGGGTAGGTGAACTGAGATTTCTCGAAAACTACTGGCTGGGCGCCATTCTCGTTGATCACGTTCATGCGTACCGGGTGCTGATAGAACAAACCCGGGGGCACCATCATCACATTGAACAACGACTCCTCGTCCTGCCAGAGGCTACTTTCAGGCTTGAAGCGGATGCCTTGATAATCCTGATAAGCCAGATCGCGAAGCGCCTTGGGAACCTGCGGGGGGGCTTTATACGGCGCCTCGGCACGCTCCCTTGCCTTGGTGATCACGGCCTCGAAATCGAACTCTGCGGCGCCTGCCATGAGCGGCAGGGTGAAAATCAGCGGTACAACTACAGACGCTATCCTAGAGCCCATTCGGCAATTCCTTGCGAGTATTCAGTACTTTGAAAATAAGCCCGTCTCAGGCTGTGTGCTTCGCCCACCGGCCAACGCCAGAATGGGAACCACGCACGACACGATAATGCTGGGCATTAGGTCGAATTGCTTATCTAAAGTTCCCCTGGTGATTGACCTGCCAGTCAGCTGTGCAACACTGAAGGTCATCAATTGCAGATGTCCTGACACGGAGCACCCCATGGCCAAGCCGAACTACCAATACGACAAGAAACAGCGGGAACTGAAAAAAAGTAAACAACAGGAAGAGAAGCGGCTGGAGAAGCAGGCCCGGAAAGACTCTCTGGACAAGACGGACAACAACGGAGAAGATCAACAGCCGGTTTGATCAGATGCGGCGTACCCGGATAAGTGAACGCACCTCGATGGTTACCGACCAATCACTCGGTCGCGAGGCTGCTGGCCAAGTCATCTCCAGGAGTATCTGTTGCTAAGCTTGAGTTTGTTCGCAGGATCCGTTTTTCTTCTGGCCGTTACCGTACTGGCCAAGGTTCGCCTGCACAATTGGTGGATCAGGGTTTGCGAGTTTCCGAGACTGCAACTGGCGGCGCTGGCTCTTGCTATAGCTGCGCTTACTCCCCTGATCGAATCTCCGTGGGTTCAGCCAACTGTATTTGTCAGCCTGCTGGTGCTCGCCCTCCAGGCCTACCGGATTCTTCCCTGGACACCTCTTTGGCGAGTTCAGGTTAAACGCGCCGACCTGAACAACACAGATCCCTGTGTGTCCCTGTTGATCTCCAATGTTCTTACCCCTAACAGAAACGCTCGCGGCCTGGTCGAGCAGATTCTTCGCCTGCAACCAGACGTCGTGCTGACGCTGGAATCTGACCAATGGTGGGGCGACAAGCTGGATGATGCACTCGCCGAAGACTGGCCGTATAGCGTGAAAATCCCTCAGGACAATCTGTACGGCATGCACCTGTATTCTCGCCTGGCGCTGGAGGACATTCAGATAAAACGCTTGATACAAGATGATATTCCCTCCATTCACGCCAAACTGATACTTGAGGACGGCAGCAAGATCGATCTGCATGCGCTGCATCCAAGACCCCCAGCGCCGCAGGAAAGCGATGAATCGCTTTGGCGCGATGCAGAACTACTCCTGGTGGGCAAGGAAATAAGCGCCTCCGACAATCCGGCTTTGCTGATTGGCGATCTGAACGATGTCGCCTGGTCGCGTACGACAAGACTGTTCAGCCGCGTGAGTGGCATGCTGGACCCACGTCGCGGCCGGGGCATGTTCAGTACTTTCCACGCCGAGTACCGATTGCTGCGCTGGCCGCTGGACCATATTTTCATTACCCGGCACTTCACTCTTGCCAGTATCAAACGACTGGATAAATTCGGTTCGGATCACTTTCCCATCCATGCAACCCTGTGTTTCACCCCAGAGAAAAGGTTCGAACAGGAAAAGCCGGAAGAAGACCAGGCTGAACGAGAAGCGGCAGACGACACCATCGCGGAAGCCAAATCCCGCGGCGGAGAGTAAGACCTACCTACACCTGGTCAGAATTCCCATCCTTTTCAAGGCTCGTGCTCGGATGTCATGGCGCCCCTCGATTCGGCGCCTTGAACGTGCGCAGTTGAAAAATGCGTCAATATTGTCAATGACCACGACCCGATCGCTTTTCAATTTTCTGCAAGCCTGCAAGTCAAAAAACATGAACCTTTCTGCTCTCAGCGATACGAACGTTATGTCAGCGCCATTCTCTGGTGGTGACTTCTTAGAAGCTACAGAGGAGAAGCAGCATGAACACGAATATGAAATGGCAAAAGGTATTGGGTGGTATCGCTTTGGCGACAGCGCTTGCTGGCGCCTCCGCTACGACGTATGCAGCGGACATGGACTTCGGCGGTTGGGACACCAATAGCTCGGGCATTGTGGAATACAACGAGTGGGGGACTGCCTACGATAACGACGGCATGTTCACCGATTGGGACGGAGACAGCGACGGGGTCCTGTCGAACGACGAGTACGACCGGGGTCTGTACAACAGCTACGATGCTGACGGCAGCGGCGACTGGAATGAAGATGAGTTCAAAACGTTCCAGGATGATGCCGGCGACGGCGGTTGGCTCGACGTGTGAGCCATAGGCTCTTTCCGCCGACCAAGGTCAGCGGAAAGAGCCTCGCTTTATTCAGCGCAACGGCACGATGCCCATTGGCCGGCGGTTGGAAAGCCTGTCACCTATTTGGATAGCAAATCCCCTGTTAACGATGCCCCCTTGATGCCATTGCCATTTCTTTCCCATCGCATTGCCAGCTTAGCCAGAGTCTTGATCGCAAGATGCGTCTGAAGGACGCTGCTGCAACTGCCCGAACCAGCGGTTTGCCACCCATAGCGCGGCGGCCATATATGGCACGGCTCCGACTACCCACATGATCATGCCCGCCAGTTGCTGATCGCCCAGGCTGCGAGCTTCCCCATACAGTGGGGCCTGGGCAAAGGTGAGAATGGCTCCGAGAAAGCCAGTATGCATGAGCGTCAGCAACAGCGCGAGCATCGCCCAGGGTGCGTTGTTCCGACTGCTCTTCAGCACCGCCCACCAGAACACGCCAGCCGTGACCAGAAAGAACAGGTGTTCGACTACGTGCCACCAGGGATGCTCGACCGCCAGCATGTAAAAGGTTGGTGTGTGCCAGAACCAGATAACAAACCCGTGGAGATAGGCGGAGTACATCGGAAACTGTGCCAGACGCAAAGGCACAGTCCATATCCACGACACACCTCGGCCTCCACCCGCAGACAGTTGCGGTAACGGACGGCTGAGCACCCACAGCGGAGCGATGACCACCATGAACAGCATGTGCTGGGTCATATGCGCGGCGGTGCTGGTCTTGGCCCACTCATCCAGCGGACCCAGCACAGCGAACCCGCATAGCAGGGTCGTCAGGTGGAAACAGATAGCGTGTCGACGCTTTGGCGCAAAGCGGCTCGATCCCAGCAAGTAGAGCAGCCAGAAACCACCAAGCACTGCGGCACTTGTGAGCGCGGCGATCTGGCTTTGTCCGGTGCTCGTAAGGGGACTGTGCGCCAGCGCTGGCTGGCTCATGCCTATGCCCAGTCCCCAGAGCAACCCTTTGCGGATTAGATACATGGAGGAAAGATCACTACCGGCAAGGTCACCGCGATCGCCGAGATGGCGGCGAACAAATACACTCCAGCAGCGACTCGTCCAATGAAACGTCGATGATGCTTCCCTTGTTCAAAATCAGGCGCGGCCTTCCAGCAATCGTATGCGCAGTAAGCCAGGTAGAGCGACACGATGACCCCCCCCACCAGCAGAGTGCCGTTGAGCCAAGTGAGCACTCCCTTGTCCAGGGGTGGCGGTGCGACGCCGCATACTACCCCCGTTCCGCCGTACAACACCACAAACCAGGCGGCCCACAGGATCAAGCCGAAACTCAGATGCATGGGATGGAAGCGGGGCAGCATCATAGTGATCCCCAGCCCATTGGCAACAGAACGAAAGCGGCGAAACCCAGCCAGAAAATACCCAGCGTGTAGACCCACAGAGGCATCAGTACCACAGGTTCGTAAGGTAACTGCAGGCTCACATAGCCTATATTCACCCGCATCGCCTGCATGGCCGTGGCTATCGTCGACAGCCCACCGTGAATCAGCAGATATATCAGCATCACTGTCAGCACTGCGTCATGCGCCTGCAAGGTCGGATTCAGCGGCGCACTGAGCAGTACCCACAGCAACAATGCGACATGCACCAGCCCGATGGCTGCCACCAGCCAGAAGACTTTTTGCATGTGCCGAATGCTGCCCTGGCGCAGGCGTGCCACCGCCCGGCCATACAGCAGAACAGCCAGGCTCAGAAGCACCCCGCTGCCGATCAGGGGTGTGAGGGGCAGCGGGCCATCCGCCGGGGCCTGCCATTGGGGCGAAGCAGTCCAGAGATAGAACCAGCCGAACAGGAGGGACGCGTAAAGGGTGCCGTTTGCCATCATCGAGACAACCATGCCCCACAGGCCAGGCCCGCTGAACGTACGCGAATGTAGCGGCGGGTCAGTTGGCTCATCGGCGGTGACCGGCGTCGCGCGGGGATGCGCACCGTTGTGCCAGCTCCAGCGCAACAGAACAAACACCGCAGCGGCCAAACCAACAAGGGCGACCCAGTAAACCTTGAGCAGCAGGCTGAGGCATACGACACAAAGCATGAGCCCCGCCTGGAGCGGCAGCCAGGAATTGGACGGCAGGTGAATAATTTCCTGAATCTTGCCCGTTACGGCATCGGAGCCGTAAATATCTCGACGGCCGTGGCCTATTTCTGAAAGGCCGTGCTTGCCGTCAGCAATCGACTGCGGGAGGTCGGGATTTTCATAAAGAGGATGGCGCGTCGGGACGTCAGGCAGACTGGCGAAATTGTAAGCGCTGACGGGCATTTCCACCGCCCATTCCAGACTATCCGCATTCCATGGGTTCTGTTTGGCCTTGCGACCAAAGCGGAAATGCAGCACTACATCAAGAATGATTACCGCGATGCCGATGGCCATGACAAACCCGCCGATAGACGAGACCATGTTCAGCCAATCCCAGCCAAGCCCCGCCTCATAGGTGTAGACGCGCCGTGGCATGCCGAACAGCCCGGTCAGATGCATGATCAGGAAGGTCGTGTTGAAGCCAATAAAGGCCAGCCAGAAGCCCCAGCGGCCAAGCTTGTCGGAGGGCATGCGTCCCGAGACGTGGGGTAGCCAGTAGTAGAATCCGGCAATCAACGGAAACAGCATGCCACCGACCAGCACGTAATGCATATGGGCGACGACGAAGTGGGTATCATGCACCTGCCAGTCGAACGGGACCAGCGCCAGCATAACGCCGGTCAGTCCGCCCGCCACGAATATCACCAGAAAACCGAAGATCCAGAGCATGGGCAGGTGAAAAATCACCCGGCCAGTCCACAGTGTCGCTATCCAGGCGAAGATCTGAATACCGGTAGGTATGGCCACCAGCATGCTGGCGACCGAGAAAAACGCCAGTGCCAGGTGCGGTATGCCCACCGTGAACATATGGTGCACCCACAACCCGAAGCTGATGAAACCGGTGATGATGATGGCCAGCACAACCCAGCGGTAGCCTACCAGCGGACGCTGGGCGAATACCGGTATGAGGGTGGAAACTATTCCAGCGCCCGGCAGGAATATGATGTACACCTCGGGATGCCCGAACAGCCAGAACAGGTGTTGCCAGAGCAGCGGGTCCCCTCCCCCCGCCACCTCGAAGAAGGGCATGCCGGCCGCCCTCTCCAGTTCCAGCAGAATGCTTCCGAGAATCAAGGGCGGAAAGCCGAAGACAATCATCAGCGCCATCGCCAGGATGTACCAGCAGAAGATCGGCATCTTGCTCAGCGACATGCCGTTGGCCCGGGTACGCAGAATGGACACAACCAGCTCCACCCCCGCAGCCATGGCTGAAATTTCGACGAAGGTGATGCCCAGCAACCAGAAATCGGAGCCCATTCCAGGCGAGAAAGTGGAGCTGCTTAGAGGCGTGTACATGAACCAGCCGGAAGCCGGGGCGATATTCAAAATCAGACTGGAGGTAATGATGATGCCGCCAAACAGGTAGCAGTAATAACCCAGGGCGCTGATCCGTGGGAACACCAGATCGCGCGTACCAATCATCTTGGGAATCAGATACATCGCCAGGCCTTCCAGAATAGGGATGGCGAACAGGAACATCATCACCGTGCCATGCATGGTGAAGATCTGGTTGTAGGCGTTGGCGCTGAGAATGTCCTGTTCCGGCAAAGCCAGTTGGGTGCGCATCAGCATCGCCAGCACGCCGCCAATCAGAAAGAATACAATCCCGGTCGCGACGAAACGCAGACCGACAGAGGTATGGTTCACCGCAGCCAGCTGTCCCCAGCCCGGCAGGTTGCCCCAGACCCGGTCAAATTTTTCCAAACGCTCGCGATTTTCCGCCGTTCTGAGCTCACTCATCAGTACGAGACTCCTCCAGCCAGGCATCGAATTCCTGCGGCTCAAGGGCCTCAACAACCAACTTCATATGGGCATGATCCAATCCGCAAAACTCGGCACAATGCCCACGAAACCGTCCAGGCTCGTCCGCCATGATTCTTAGTACGTTGGTATGGCCAGGGACCATATCCTGCTTGCCGGATAGCCTGGGCACCCAGAAGGAATGGATCACATCGGCGCTGGTGAGATAAACGTCTATCGGAACACCAGCGGGAATGAGCATGTGATTTTCCAGCACGATGTCCGTCCCGGGATAGGATGTCTCAAACCGCCACTGATGCCCCTCCACATTGATCCGCACCGCTTCGCCTTCTTCAGGGGGCGTAGGCAGCATCGGATAGCCGGCCGGGAGCCCGAACGCCAGGATCAGCGAGACGCTGACACTGGGCAGAACCAGCCCCCCCCAGAAAATCCAGCGATTTTGCAACGTCTGGGCTTGCTTGTCGGAGATATTCCCGGGGTCGCGGCGCATCGCATGCAACCACAGCCAGACCAGCCCCACCAATACCACGCTGGCATAGCCGAACATGCCCCACCATAGCCAGGCTATTCCAGCAGCACCGGGGCCGCCAGGATCGAGCGTGGAAAAGGGTCCGCCGCAGCCGCTTAACAGCAAAGGGATGCCAAGCATGGCCAGCCCTGCTAACCTTTTTGCAGACGCCCCGATGCGGGTAATGCCGTTTTCACTCTCGACAGTCCGAGGATAACCATGATCTCGCAGCCGATTCTCAGCAAAATGGCGATTAACGGGCATCCTGTTCACCCGATGCTGATCCATTTTCCGGTGGCGCTCCTCCTCGCCGTCGTCCCCTGCGACCTGGCTTTTTTGTTGACCTCCGACTATTTCTGGGCGCGCGCCAGTCTGTGGCTCGCCGGGGTCGGTACCCTGGGCGGCTGGGTGGCCGGCACCGTGGGTCTCCTTGATCTCGCCCTGGTGAACCAGATCCGCCGGCTTATTACGGCATGGTGTCACTCGATCCTGGCGGTCATGCTGCTGTCCCTGGCGACGCTGAACTGGTTGATGCGCGTGGGCCAGCCCGATGCCGTCATCTTGCCGTGGGGTTTGTATCTGTCGCTGCTCAGCGCTGCATTGATCGCTGTCACCAGCTTCCTCGGCGGACAGCTGGTCTACGATCATGCGGTGGGGGTTACCCAGGACAAGCTGGCTCCCGCCGAGGACCAGTGAAGCACCTCTCGAGGCCAAAACTGACAGAGCCCTCACAGAAAATCCTCGATTGGCGGCTTGGCTAGCACCACCCAGATTATGCCGCCAATCAGCAAGCTGACCACCGCTCCCAATACCCAGCACCAGCGCAGCACGGGCTTCCCGTTTGCGGCCTCCGCCCGGAGAATAAGCATTCCCGCCAGGGTATGGCTCAACACCAGGGCGGTAACCAGGGTCAGCTTGGCGACCAGCCACCCATCGACCGTGTGGTCCACCAGAAACACCAGCGTGCCCGCTATGATGGCAACCAGCGCAGCCGGGGTCGCAACATGGGTAAAAACGAAGCGGGATATGGAATCGAACTGCGCCGCGGGCTCCGTGATGTGAGTATCTCGGGCGACGCTACCAGCGATAAGGGCGGGAAGGTATAACAGGGATGCTGCCCAAAACAGCAGGGCCATGATGTGCAACACAAGAAACCAAAGCATCCGCTTGGCAAGCTCCTTTCAACACTGGTTTGATAATCCTCAAACTATGTTGACAACAACCAGAGCAAAAGTTGCGATAACCCAAGCCACAGCCATGAGCACCAATAGACCATCGTGCATGACCAACGACAGCCCGAACGCAGCCAGCGCCGCTCCGGCTGCCGAAGCCGAGAAAGGGACCATTTCCATGACCGGCATGCACAGGCTGATCAACAGACACAGGAGAGCGATAACATACCCCCCACCGTGATGTACCAGCATCGGCAGGCGCGGACGAAGCACACGGTCGATCTTCACCGCAAGCGGACGTCCCCAGGAGATGATCTTCAGCAGTCGGTCGTGATTGATCGCGCGGCTCAAAAGCCATTTCGGCAACCAGAAATGCGTGCGACCCAGCAGCATCTGCACCGCGATAAGCATGACGAACACCGCCATGATCGTGGCCATGCCTGGAATGCCGCTAAGCGGAGATACCAGTGTGATGCCGATCAGCATCAACAACGGGCCGAAAGATCGCCTGCCTATGGAGTCCACTACGATGCCAAGCGATACCTGGTCGCGTCCGCGGGCCAACCGGGCAAGGTGGTCGAACAGTTGCTCGAGATTCTGCAGTTCCTGACTCATCTGATGTCTTTGCGATCCTCACCAAAGCCGCGAGTTGAACGGTCAGTCTTTTGGATGTCGCTACCGGCAGCAAAGTTCTGAATGCAATTTGCGGAGAGAAGAATCGAATGCAACCGCGAAGGGATAGCCTGGCAAACAGCCCTGACGCCTTGTCACGCCAGGGCTGAAACTGCTTAAAGCGGTTTTCCCCGGTTGCCGTGGGCTGCAACAAACTGCTGAACATCGCTGAGATGATTGCTGAGAACGGTATAACGCTCCTCCCGCTCGAATAGATCCGTCAGATGCGCTGGCAGAGCAGGTTCTTCGGTTATAGCGGACTGGCGCACGGCCTCCGGAAACTTGACCGGATGGGCGGTGCCCAGGGTAATCATCGGCAATGTCATGGATCGACGGCATTCCCGCGCGGCGCGAACCCCAATGGCCGTATGCGGATCAAGCAGCTCACCGCAATCGCGATAGACTTCGGTAATGGTCGCGCACGTCTGTTCATCGTCCACTGCCAGGGAATCGAACAGTCTGCGCACTTCATTCCAGCGCTCCGGCTCCACCGTCAGCCTGCCGGTCTGCTTGAACATTTCCATCAGCCTGGCTACTGCCGGGCCGCTGCGACCGTGCATGTCGAACAGCAGACGCTCGAAATTCGAAGAGACCATGATATCCATGGACGGAGACAACGAGGCGTGCAGCGTATCCTTGTCGTACTGGTTTGCCGCCATGAAGCGATGCAGGATGTCGTTCCGGTTGGTGGCAACGATCAGCTGGCTGATCGGCAAGCCCATGTTGCGGGCCAGATACCCGGCAAAAATGTCCCCAAAGTTACCGGTTGGCACGGAGAACGCCATCGAGCGGGCCGGGCCTCCCAACTGCAAGGCGGCGTGGAAGTAATAAACGATCTGCGCCATGATGCGCGCCCAGTTGATCGAGTTCACCGCAACCAGACGGGTTCCCTTGAGGAATCCCTGATCAGCGAAGCTGGCCTTGACCATCTCCTGGCAGTCGTCGAAATTACCCTCGATCGCAATGTTGTGGATGTTGTCGCCCATGATGGTGGTCATCTGGCGACGCTGCACCTCAGACACACGATTGTTGGGATGGAGAATGAAGATATCCACATTCTCGCAGCGCCGACAGCCTTCGATCGCCGCTGATCCGGTGTCACCGGACGTAGCGCCCATGATGACGACCCGCTCGCCACGCTTTACCAGGAAATAATCCAGCAAACGACCCAGAAGCTGCAGGGCAAAGTCCTTGAATGCCAGCGTAGGGCCATGAAACAGTTCGAGCACCCATTCATTGGCGCCCAGTTGCCGTAGGGGAGCGATTGCCTGGTGCTCGAATACCTCGTAGGTCTCCCTGAGAATCCGGTGGAAATCCGCGTCGGGAATGCTGCCGTTAACGAAGGGGCGCATGACGTTGAAGGCCAGCTCGTGATAAGGCAGCCCGGCCCAGGACGCAATTTCCTCCTGGGTAAAACGGGGGAGATTTTCCGGCACGTACAGGCCACCGTCTGTCGCCAGGCCGGCCAGAAGTACATCTTCAAAATTCAGGGCCGGAGACTGGCCGCGGGTGCTTATATAGCGCATGGCGAAACCTTCAAACGTGTCTTTAAAACGATGGATCGTTAGCGATCATCGGTCTTTTTCCAGATAGCTGACCGGCCCGCAGGCAAGCCAGCTACTGTTCAAATCAGTTGTTCGACCCTGATACGCATCAACGGCGCAGCGATATCATCCAGCGATTCCAGAGCGGCGATGGCTTCATTCATGCTTTTCTCACGCACCCGGTGGGTCATGAGAATGATCGGCACCAACCCGTCCTGCTCTTCCACCTCTTTCTGGATAATCGACTCGATGTTGATGCCCTGCTCGGACAGTATCGTTGCCACCTTGGCCAGCACGCCAGGACGATCCTTGGCGTGCAGCCGCAGATAATAAGCGGTATGAACGTCTTCCACCGAAAGCACTGGAAAGTCGGATAGCGAGTCTGCCCGGAACGCCAGATGGGGTACTCGGTTATTGGGATCAGTGGTCAGAGTCCGCACTACATCAATGATGTCGGCGACTACTGCGGAAGCCGTAGGCTCGGCGCCTGCACCAGCACCGTAGTACAGCGTCGATCCCACTGCGTCCCCATTGACCATTACCGCATTCATCACGCCATTGACGTTGGCGATCAGGCGATCCGCCGGAATCAATGTCGGATGCACCCGAAGCTCCACGCCATCCGCGGTCCGTCGTGCCATACCCAGGTGCTTGATGCGGTATCCGAACGCCTCAGCGTAGTTGACGTCCGCTGTGGTCAGTTTGGTAATGCCCTCGGTATAGGCCTTGTCGAACTGCAGCGGGATCCCGAAAGCGATCGACGCCAGAATGGTCAGTTTGTGCGCGGCATCGATACCCTCAACGTCGAAGGTCGGATCGGATTCCGCGTACCCGAGTGCTTGCGCCTCTGCCAGCACGTCCTCGAAGGTACGGCCTTTGTCACGCATCTCGGTGAGAATAAAGTTGCCGGTGCCGTTGATGATGCCAGCCACCCAGTCGATCTGATTGGCCGCAAGACCTTCGCGCAGGGCTTTGATGATGGGAATACCGCCGGCTACCGAGGCTTCGAAGGCAACCATTACGCCCTTCTCGCTGGCAGCGTGGAAAATTTCGTTACCATGCACGGCAATCAGTGCCTTGTTTGCAGTAACCACATGCTTGCCGTTGGCAATCGCCTGTAACACTACCTCACGAGCGACCGTGCTGCCGCCGATCAACTCGACGATGATGTCGATTTCCGGGTTGTTCACCACAGCGAAAACGTCATCCACTATCTCAGTGTCACCCAGACTGCATGCCGGATTGAGGTGCCGCGCCGCTATCTGGGCGACCTCAATGCCACGGCCTGCCCGGCGTGCGATCTCAGTGGCGTTGCGTTGCAATACATTGAAGGTGCCGCCACCGACGGTGCCTAATCCACAAATTCCAACTTTGACGGGTTTCAAACTAAAGTCCCCACATATCCGCTGTGTTTAAAAAGTTCTTGTCGCGGCCAAGCCGACGGGTTGGCTCACTGGTTTGCCAAGGCTTCTTCAGCCAATTGCTTCGCCGGCTTGTAACCGGGAACCAGGGTGCCATTGGCCATGAAAATAGCTGGTGTACCTTGAACGCCGAACTGACGGCCAAGATCGAAATGTTTCGCTACCGGATTGTCGCAGGTGGCCGCTTTAATGGACTTGCCCTGCTTGGCCCGTGTCATTGCCGCGTTGGGATCGTCGGCGCACCAGACCGATTCCATGGTCGACGCCGTTTCGCTGCCCATTCCGCTACGCGGGAACGCGGCGTAGCGGACCTCAATACCCAGCTCGTTCAGCTCTTCAACCTCGCTGTGCAGCTTGCGGCAGTACCCGCAATCGACATCAGTGAAGATGGTCACGTGCGTTTTTGGCTCGGCAGGCGAAAAGGTGATCAACTCGCTGGCGGGTATAGCTTGCAACGCAATGGCAATACCCCTGGCTTCGGCTTCAGCGGTGAGATTGCGCGGTTGCTCCCCGCTGACGTCGAAAATCGCACCCTGAACCATGTAGTTTCCGTCGGCGCTGGCGTACAACAACCTGCCACTCGCCATCTGAACCTGATACAAGCCGCTGATCGGCGTTTCGCTGATGGCGCCAGCCGGCACCTCAAGGTTGAGCTTGGCCAAGCTCGCGCGAATCACGTCCTCGGCATCAGCCCAGACGTTACCGGTGCAAAGAACAAGCAGGCCTATTGCGATCTGTTTCAAGCGCATGATCTATCCTCTTTTGAGCGGCCAAGCTTATCATGAAACCCGATACTCACCCACGGGGATGATGGCTTGCATGAAGATCGCGCAAGCGATGACGGGCTACGTGAGTGTAAATTTGCGTGGTCGATAGATCCGCATGCCCGAGAAGCATCTGCACCACCCGCAGGTCAGCGCCATGATTGAGCAAATGGGTGGCGAATGCATGGCGCAGGGTGTGGGGGGAAAGCTCGGCCCGAATGCCTGCCTGCGCCGCGTGCGACTTGATGCGATGCCAGAAGGTCTGACGCGTCATTTGTCGCGCCTGTCTACTGGGAAACAGTACATCGCTGGGCTGCCCATTCAACAAGGCGGCGCGTCCCAGCCTTTGGTAACGATCGATCCAGTTCAAGGCCTCTTCACCCAGCGGCACCAGGCGCTCCTTGTTGCCCTTACCGGTAACCCGCACCACTCCCTGGTGGATATTGACCTGATCCAGACGTAGCGAAACCAGCTCGGTCACCCGCAGACCACATGCGTAAAGCACCTCGAGCATGCAGCGATCCCGCAGACCCAGGGAATCGTCGGTATCTGGTGCCTGCAACAGCGCCTCGACATCTGCCTCGCTCAGGGATTTTGGCAGAGGGCGCCCCAGCTTTGGCATGGCAATATTCAAGGTGGGATCTTCATCAATCAGACACAGGCGAAGCGCGTGTCTGTAGAAACCTCGCACGCAGGACAGATGTCTGGCGGTTGATCGCGCCTGATAACCCTGGCCGATGCGCCAGGCCAGGTGCTCCATCAGGTCCGAGCGGCGCACCGCCAACAGGCCCGAGCCCTTTGCGGCAAGCCAACCGGCCAGCAATTCAAGGTCGGTTCGGTAGGCCGACAGGGTTTGTTTGGCCAGACCTCGCTCCAACCATAGACTTTCCAGATAACGGTCTATGGCTTTTTTATCTGCATCTGTCAGCGGCTTATCTATGCAGGGCTCGGTCATTGTCAACCTGGTAGCATCCAATTGTCTGTCGAACAGTAGAAGTCACCGCAGGATACTGTAGAAAGGACGAACTCCGGGCAATAAAAAAGCAGCCCGAGGGCTGCTTTTGCTGCGAAGGAAAGCTCAGGCTCAGCCCAGCTTTTCCTTGATACGCGCAGCCTTGCCAGACAGAGCGCGCAGATAGTACAGCTTGGCCTTGCGCACGTCACCGCGACGCTTGACGCTCAGGCTGTCGATCAGCGGCGAGTAGGTCTGAAAGGTACGCTCTACACCAACACCGTTGGAAATCTTGCGCACGGTAAAGGCCGAGTTCAAACCACGGTTGCGCTTACCGATAACCACGCCTTCGAAAGCCTGCAGACGCTGGCGATCGCCTTCCTTTACTTTTACCTGAACAATGATGGTGTCACCCGGAGCGAACTCAGGGATTTCTTTGCTCATCTGTTCAGCTTCGATCTGGGCAATAATGTTGGACATTTCAAACTCCTGCACAAGCCGCCGGACTTGCTTCAATGGTTATCGGTTGCCTGCTCGCGGATGAATTCCGCCAGCAGCTGTTGCTGTTCTTTGCTCAACGTCAGATCTTCGAGCAACTCTGGCCGACGTTGCCAGGTTCTTCCAAGTGACTGCTTGAGGCGCCAGCGCCGGATCAGTGCATGATTACCACCGAGCAGCACTTCCGGTACGCGCTGCCCTGCAAACTCTTCCGGACGGGTATAGTGCGGACAATCCAGCCACCCATCCGAAAACGAATCTTCTACCGCCGAATCCGCGTGCCCAAGCACACCGGGGATCAGCCGGGTTACCGCATCCAGGAGCACCATGGCTCCCAGCTCACCACCGGACAACACGTAGTCTCCGATGGACAACTCTTCATCAACACACCGTTCGATGATGCGCTCGTCGATACCCTCGTAACGACCGCAGATCAACACCACGCTTTCGAGGCGGGCCAATTCGGCGGCACGCTTCTGGGTCAAGGGCTGGCCCTGGGGCGAGAGATAAACAACCCGCGGCGTTGAGGGTGCCTGCGACTTGACCAAATCTATCGCATCAAGAAGCGGCTCGACCTTCATCAGCATGCCGGGACCACCCCCAAAGGGTCGGTCGTCCACGGTACGATGACGATCATGCGCATGATCCCGGGGATTGCTGAACGCAATGCTCAACTGTCCACGCTTAACCGCTCGACCTGTGACTCCATACTCGGTCAGCGCCGCAAACATCTCGGGAAATAGCGTTACCACCCCGGCCCACACCGGTTAAAACTCCGGATCCCAGTCGACCTGCATGAGCGCAGCAGTCAGATCGATTTTCTTCACATACTGACCAGGCAGATAGGGCAACAGCCGCTCGCGCTGATCCAGGCTGCCCTCACAGGGCTTCACCACCATCACATCGTTTGAACCAGTTTCCAGAAGATGGTCGATCTGACCCAGCAATTGACCTTCCAGCGTCACCACCTGCAAACCTTCCAGCTGGTGCCAATAGTATTCACCTTCATCAAGATCCGGCAGTGCGTTTCGCACCACACATATCTCGAAATCGACCAGCTCCTGCGCCTGGTTACGGTCATTCAGCCCTTTGAGCTGGACCACCAGAACACGACCCTGGATGCGAGCATCGGTGAATGACGCGGTGCGCACCTCGGAGCCCCTGCGCAGGGTCCACTCCGGGTAATCCAGCACGTTGTCCAACGGATCGGTATGGGAATAGACCTTTACCGCTCCGCGTATACCATGAACGCCGACAATCTTGCCCAGAACCACCAAAGGTGATTCGGACGACACCGACTCGGCCGGTCCAGGCATTTCAGTCATCTCAGGCAGATGCCTGATTTTCCTTCAGCAAAGCTGCAACACGATCAGATGGCTGTGCACCCTGGCTCAGCCAGTAGCTTACGCGCTCCTGATTTACCAGCAGACGCGTTTCAGCACCGGAAGCAACCGGGTTGAAAAAGCCTACACGCTCAACAAAACGGCCATCACGGGCGTTGCGGCTGTTAGCTACGGTCAGGTGATAAAAAGGGCGCTTCTTGGAACCGCCACGAGCTAGACGAATGGTTACCATGTGGACATCATTTCCTGTATTTGAGTAACGCTGCAATAATTCAATACGAGCCTATAGCCCGAAAGGTCGCGTATTCTACGGAATATAACGACTATTGAAAACAGTTATTTGTTTGTGGTCTGCCGGGATCAAGGAATCAGAATTTCGGCATACCGCCACCGGGTGGCAACATTCCTCCGCCACCCCCCATACCGCCCATGCCGCGCATCATCTTGGCCATGCCGCCTTTGCCGCTGACCTTCTTCATCATCTTCTGCATTTGCTTGTGCTGCTTGATGACTCGACCGATATCCTGAATCTGGCTACCGGAACCGGCTGCGATGCGCCGCTTGCGCGAGCCGCTGATTATATCAGGATTACGTCGCTCAGCGGGGGTCATGGAGTTGATAATCGCCTCCATCTGCTTGAACTGCTTTTCCGCCTGGGTCTGAGCGGTTTCCATCTGCGACGGATTGATCTTGCCCATCATCGGCAATTTGTCCATCAGCGAACCCAGCCCGCCCATGCCCCGCATCTGTTGCAGCTGATCGCGGAAGTCCTCCAGGTCAAAGCCCTTGCCCTTCTTGAGCTTGTTGGCCAGCTTCTGCGCCTTGTCCTTATCGAGCTTGTGTTCGGCCTGCTCAATAAGGCTAAGTACGTCACCCATACCCAGAATGCGGGACGCGATGCGATCAGGATGGAAGACTTCCAGCGCGTCGGTTTTCTCGCCCACGCCTAAAAACTTAATCGGCTTGCCGGTAATGTGACGCACCGACAGGGCCGCGCCGCCACGGGCGTCACCGTCGACCTTGGTGAGAATAACCCCGGTCAGCGGCAGTGCTTCATTGAACGCCTGCGCCGTGGTGGCGGCATCCTGACCGGTCATGGCGTCGACTACAAACAGCGTTTCGGCCGGCTTGGCGGCGGCGTGAACGGCGCGGATTTCGTCCATCATGTCCGCATCGATAGCCAGGCGGCCGGCGGTGTCCACGATCAGCACATCCATAAATCGATTACGCGCCTCACGGATGGCGGCTTCGACAATCGCGACCGGCTTCTGGCCGGCGTCTGATGGAAAGAAATTCACTTCGACTTCGGCAGCCAGCGTTTCGAGCTGCTTGATGGCGGCCGGACGGTAGACGTCTGCGCTGACCACCATGACCTTTTTCTTTTGCCGCTCGCGCAGGGTTTTGGCCAGCTTGGCTACAGAAGTGGTTTTACCCGCGCCCTGCAGACCCGCCATCAAAATCACCGCTGGCGGCGCAACCGCCAGGTTCAGCCCTTCGGATTGCCCCATGACCGCTTCAAGCTCGGCCTTGATGATCTTGACGAACACCTGACCCGGCGACAGGCTGCGGGACACTTCCTGACCAACGGCCCGGTCACGCACCTGATCTACGAAGCTCTTCACCACGGGGAGCGCTACGTCCGCCTCCAGGAGCGCCATACGCACTTCACGCAGGGTGTCCTTGATATTGTCTTCGGTCAGTTTTGCGCGTCCGGTAACGCCGCGCAAACTATGGGAAAGGCGTTCGGTAAGATTTTCAAACATCGACGATTCTCCTTTGCTTCACACCCGCCAGAGGGTCGGAAGCCGATAAGCGTGCGAGTATAACTCCGCACTCGGAGAGATTACAGGGAAGCGCTTTAACAGCAACGCGGCTTATGCCACACTTCGGCATTATTGATAACCACTCTCAAGGATGTATGACGGCTCTCATACCCAGCCTGATGGCTGCTGGCTTTTACCTCGGCGGCACGCTGTACCAAGTGCATTGTCTGAGCAAGCGCCTGGCAGTGAATATAAACGTCCTGCGACTCATCGGTGTGTTCGCCCTGGCCGTCCACGCTCTGAGCCTCTATTTGCAACTTTCAGCCGGCCCAGGACTTTCTCTGGGGCTGTTCAATGCTGCCTCGCTGATAGCCTGGCTAGTGATCGCCCTGGCCTTGATAGCCAGTTTCCGGGCGCCAGTGGCCAGCCTGCTGATCGGGTTGTTTCCGCTGGCCCTGGTCACCTGCCTGCTGGCCTTGCTCCTACCGGATCACGGCACCATTCTAATTGCCGGCCAGCCAGGTCTGCTGGTGCATATACTGCTATCCATCCTGGCCTACGGCATATTGACCATCGCGGCATTTCAGGCAACCCTCCTTGCCGTTCAGGACTATCAGCTGAAGCACAAGCACCCTACTCGCTTCATACGTACATTCCCGCCCCTGCAAACAATGGAAAGTCTGTTGTTCCAGTTTCTCCTCTGCGGGGAAGCACTTCTGACCCTGGCGCTGGTCTCAGGCTTTGTCTATCTGGACAACATGTTTTCCCAGGGCGTCGCCCACAAGACGCTGCTTTCGTGTCTGGCCTGGGTGGTTTTCGCCATACTGCTCTGGGGGCGTTTCTTCAGAGGCTGGCGTGGCAGCAACGCGATACGCTGGACGCTTGCCGGCTTCCTCCTTTTGGTGCTGGCTTATTTCGGCAGCAAGCTTGTACGTGAATTCGTGCTGCCGTTGTGATCGCCTAAATTTTCCGTCACTGAGGTAGACCCTTGAACGACACACATACCGGCGTCCTGCTGCTGATTCTGGTAGTACTGATCATCCTGTCGGCTTTTTTCTCCAGCTCCGAAACCAGTATGATGAGTCTCAACCGCTACCGCTTGAAACATCTCAGCAAGGAAGGTCACAAGGGTGCCCGACGAGCTTCCCGGCTTCTAGAACGGCCGGACCGACTACTCGGCACCATTCTGGTCGGTAACAACATCGTCAACATCCTGGCTGCATCCATTGCCACCGTTGTGGCAGTGCAGCTATGGGGCGAAGCAGGCATCGCCATCGCCACCATAGGCCTGACCGTGGTCATTCTCATCTTTGGTGAAATCACTCCGAAAACCCTGGCTGCGCTGCGCCCCGAGCTGATCGCCTTCCCAGTCAGCGTGATCTTGATGTTCCTGCAGCGAGTGCTGTACCCCATCGTCTGGGTCTGTAGCACCCTCAGCAACATGCTGCTGCGCTTGATCGGCGTCAGTCCGAACGACGAGAGCGGCGACCAACTGACGACGGAAGAACTGCGAACCGTCGTGCGGGAAGCCGGGCTGGGTATCACCCGTAGTCGTCAGAATATGCTGCTGGGTATTCTCGATCTCGAAAAAATGACCGTCAACGACATCATGGTGCCACGCAATGAGGCAGTCGGGATCGACCTTGAAAATGACATGTCGTTTATCATCAATCAGTTGCGCAGCTCGCACCATACGCGTCTGCTGGTTTATACCAACGACATCAACAAAGTCAGCGGTATAGTGCATATGCGATCAATTGCCCGCCTGCTGACCCGCGGAGATCTCACCAAAGAGGCGTTGATCTCAGCGTGCAAGGAGCCTTATTTCATTCCCGAGAGCACACCACTGCATACTCAGCTTTTCAATTTTCAGAAACAGAAAAGGCGAATTGCAATTGTCGTGGATGAGTACGGTGATGTGATCGGGCTGGTCACGCTGGAAGATATTCTGGAGGAAATCGTCGGCGAGTTCACCACCGACATGTTGCTGCCCAGCCAGGATATTCATCCCCAGGATGACGGCACCTACGTAATTGATGGCAGCGGCGCCATTCGAGCCCTGAATCGTCAGCTTCACTGGAAGCTTCCGGCTGATGGTCCGAAAACCCTCAATGGCCTGATCACCGAACAACTTGAAAGCATTCCCGAAACCAGTGTTTGTCTGACGGTTGGACAATATCGAATGGAGATCCTGCAGACCAAGGACAACATGGTCAAAAGCGTGCGGGTATGGGATAAGGGGCTTGGAAAGTCTTCGACCGCGAGCGAACCTGAAAAAACAGCTTTGCCGTCAGGTCCCGACGCTTGACGTGATCCTTGAGCCGCGCAAGCAAGGCCGGGGCAAACTGGCGCCATGAGGCGCCAGCCAGCGTTACAAATTGACGTCGATTGCGTTAATTACCCTGAGCGCTCTCTCGCGGGCTGCCTGGATGCTTTCATCGCGTGCCAGGGCCACCCCCATGCGCCGCTGACCATCCACCTCGGGTTTGCCGAACAGCCGCAGCTGCGTATCGGGCTCTGCCAGTGCTTCATGAAGATTGCCGAAGCTGACATTCGCCGACTGCCCATTGACCAGCAATACCGCCGAGGCCGATGGGCCCAGCTGCCTGATAACCGGAATCGGCAGGCCGAGGATAGCCCTGGCGTGTAGCGCAAACTCGGATAAATCCTGGGAGATCATGGTGACCATACCGGTATCGTGTGGTCGCGGAGATACCTCGCTAAACCAGACGTCGTCTCCTTTAACGAACAGCTCGACCCCGAACAGTCCGCGGCCGCCAAGAGCCTCTGTCACCGCCAAAGCCACCCGCTGGGATTCGGAAAGGGCAGCTTCGCTCATGGCCTGCGGCTGCCACGACTCCTGATAGTCACCGTCTTCCTGACGATGACCGATCGGCGCGCAGAAATCGGTGCCACCAACATGACGCACCGTAAGCAGAGTGATCTCATAGTCAAAGTCGACAAATCCTTCAACGATGACTTTTCCGTGTCCGGCCCTGCCACCAGCCTGGGCATAGTCCCAAGCCTGCAATGCTGCATCCGGCGTACGTACCAGACTCTGACCTTTGCCCGAAGAGCTCATTACCGGCTTGACTACGCAGGGTAAGCCGATAGCGTCAATTGCAGCCAGATACTCCTCTTTACTTGCAGCAAACCGATAGGGAGATGTAGGCAGACCAAGCTCTTCCGCCGCCAGGCGTCGTATTCCCTCTCGGTCCATGGTCAGCCATGCAGCCTTGGCGGTAGGTATGACCCTGTAACCCTCCTGTTCCAACTCGAGGAGCGTGGGCGTCGCAATGGCCTCCAGCTCTGGAACAATATAGTCCGGTTGCTCGACCTCAATCACCTCTCGCAGTAAACGACCATCGAGCATATTGATGACGTGCTGCCGATGCGCAACCTGCATGGCAGGCGCCTTGTCGTAACGGTCGACGGCGATAACTTCGCAGCCTAGACGTTGCAATTCGATTGCCAGTTCCTTGCCCAACTCACCGGACCCCAGCAGGAGTACACGTGTGGCGCCTTCGGCGCAGGGAGTTCCGATAGGGGTCATGCCAGATTTCCTTTATTGTCGGTTGCGCACAACCAGAGCCCCTGGTCGCGGGCTCGGGCTTCACAAAGAGCGAGAATGGCCCTGCGCTGATCATCGCTTAGACGGCCCCACTGGATTATTTCAGTACCGGTGCGCTGACATCCGGTGCAGATGTCATCATCATCCATGCAGCATATTCCAACACAGGGCGAGCGCACCGGTTGAGGCGCGGGCTGTTGCGAATTCATCAATCGTTCTGCGGCTTCAAATCACGACGGTAGCGCTGGGCATTGTGTACATAATGGGCGGCACTGGCTTCAAGCATCTTTTTCTGCTGCTCGGTCAGTTCCCGAACCACTTTGCAGGGCGATCCCATGACCAAGGATCCATCGGGGATCACCTTGCCCTCGGGTACCAGCGCATTGGCGCCAATAATGCAGTGTTTGCCAATCTTCGCGCCATTGAGAACCACCACATTGATGCCGATCAGACTGTAATCATCGACAGTGCAACCATGCAGCATCGCGTTATGCCCAACCGTAACGCCTTTACCCAGCGTTAATGGAAAGCCTGAATCAGTATGCATCACGGCGCCATCCTGCACATTGCTATGCTCACCGATCAGAATCAGCTCCATGTCGCCACGCAGCACTGCACCAAACCAGACGCTCGCGCCGGCCTCGAGCCGTACTTTTCCTATCACGGTGGCGGCATCCGCAATCCAGGCGTCATCAGCCATTTCGACGCGGTCATTTCCCAAGCTGTATTTCATCGTTGCTCCAGATTCTTCTCAGGATTGTGGGGAGTATGCAGGGGAATCTGCGCATCGAAAGCCACATTCATAAGCTCTGTCAGCATCAGCGCCGTGATGCCCCATATCTTGAAACCTTCAAATCGATAGCTGGGAACATACCAACTGCGGCCTTCATAATCGATACGGTGCGTCATCTCCCGCCGGTCTTCCAAAAAAAAACTCACCGGCACGCGAAACACCGCTTCTATCTCGTCGCTATTGGGGAACAAATCAAAAACATCCGGCACTATACCCACGTACGGCGTCACCTTGATGCCGAATCGGGAGATCAAACTGTCCATCGGTCCGACTACTTCCACCAGCTCAGGTAGCAAGCCAATTTCCTCATGGGTTTCGCGCAGGGCGGTGTAGCACAGATCCACATCACCAGGGTCACGACGACCCCCGGGAAAAGCCACTTCCCCTGAATGAGTAGACAGGCGCTTGGAGCGGAGCGTTAAAATAATTTCCGGTTGATCATGCACACAGGTGACGGGAATCAGCACCCCCGCTTCAGGCAGGCCAGCCGCCTCAATCTCTCGCGGCTTGTGCTGTTGCACCCGCATGCGCATCTTGTCCAGCATGCAGCATACCTCTGTATTTTTACCCATGATGTCATGATCGCTTGCTCAGAACCACAAACGGGAGGCTCCTGAATAGGGCTCTATATAGCACAGGCGATAATTGTGGCCGATGCGTCATCCATTCGGGACGTGATCCTGTTTTCGCATCGCGGCCTGAGGTGTAATTGCTGTCGAGTGCTTGAACTAAAAGCTCCGGGGCTTTGTGAGAAAAACACCGATCAGGCTGGCTGAGATGGGTGACCCAGCCAGATTCGGCCTGTGCCGGACACGCTACAAGCACATCCATGTGAACTCGACGATGGCCACCCCTGGCCACCCCTGGCCACCGACGGTCCGGCACAGGCCGAACCCGGCTGGGCTTGCACGCTTTGGGTGTGATGATCAATGTTTCAGTGGCCATGGGCAGTGGTTGGTTTTCCAGTTCATTGGCCCCTCCTTATCGAGGCCAATACGCTATCACCTGCTACCTATGTGCCCGGTTTGGTGTGTAACCCATGTGCCCGGTTAATACCCTCTTCGACGTCATCCCCGCGAAGGCGGGGATCCAGCTCCTCCCGTAGTGCCAAGCCTCGCTGTCTGGCCAGAGAATATGGATTCCCGCCTTCGCGGGAATGACGGAGGAGTAGCGTAGCGGGACATCAGTTACTACCTAATGACGCAGTTACTAGCTGATGACGCGCTACAACTGGCTAAGACCCCACCAGTTCAATGATGGTTTAGCACCTGCCAAGGCAAAGCAGAAATTTAATCTACTGTCCGGAATCAGTTGCCCATTACACGTCGCTCTTTAACGTCATCCCCGCGAAAGCGGGGATCCAGCTTTTCGCAGACCCAACCGCGGACCGCTTGGTTTTGATTTTATCCGGCGTAGCGGATATGAGAGCCTGCAATACGAGGCGTTGTCATGATTTCACCCTGCGTTGATGACTGTCCTGGCGCGCTGAATAGCCGGCGGTAGGACTCCCTTGCCCGGTCGGCAATTGAGCCGCAAGATAGGCAAATCCGCAAGCGAAGCACGAGGCCACCTTGAATATGAAGTTCTGCAGCCACTGCGGAGAGTCCGTCTCCGAGAAAATCCCCTATGGGGATACCAGAATGCGTTTTGTCTGTGGCCACTGCGAAACCATTCATTACCAGAATCCACGCATAGTCGCAGGGTGTCTGGCCGTCCATCAACAACAGGTACTGCTCTGTCGTCGCGCCATAGAGCCCAGACGAGGTTTTTGGACACTGCCCGCAGGCTATATGGAAAACGGCGAGACCACCGAAGAAGCTGCTCTGCGCGAAACCTGGGAGGAAGCCAATGCAAGAGTGCGCTCCCAAGAGTTATATATGTTGTTCAATCTGCCGCACATCAACCAGGTTTATATGTTCTTCCGCGCCGAGCTGAGTGATCTGTCATTTTTCGCTGGGGAAGAAAGTCTTGAGGTGCGCCTGTTCGACGAAGCTGATATTCCCTGGGATGAACTGGCTTTTCCAACCATAGGAAAAACACTGAAACAATATTTCCAGGATCGGCAAAGCAACCACTTTCCGGTGCGCATGAGCGACATCGTCTACAAACCCGGCCAGCAAAGACGCGTCTTATGATTCGCTTGCTGCTCGCGCTGTGCTTCGTTATTGGACCCGCCGCCAGTCTGGCCGCCGAGGTCTCCGTGGACAAGCTGCTGATCCTCAAGCAAGAGCGACGCCTGGAGGTCATTTCCGATGATGAAATCATCCGAAGCTACCGCGTTGCCCTGGGTCGCAAACCAATCGGACACAAGCGCCAACAGGGCGATCAGCGCACTCCGGAAGGTATTTACACCATCGATTGGCGCCATGAAAGTCCGAAATTCAATCTCAGCCTGCATCTGGATTACCCGAACCTGAAAGACCAGGCTACCGCCTATGAGCGAGGTCTGGATCCCGGCGGGATGATCATGATTCACGGGACACCCATAGATGACGAGTATCCCGAATGGTATTTCGAAGGACTTGACTGGACGGACGGCTGCATAGCGCTGGACAACCGAGACATGCGCGAACTCTGGGAGCTGGTACCAGACGGTACCCTTGTCGAGATCAGACCGTGAATCTACTTCATTAGTTCTTGGGTAAGTTGCCATACATCGAACGCAGGCTCTTCGTAAGGATGAACCTGCCTGAGCGCCTTCACCACATCACGTATTACGTCGGCGCTGCATAGCGTTTCCACCCGATATTCGGCCACCGTTTCCAGTTTTCCAACTTGACCAAGATAGGGGTCACTGCCCTTGAGCGGCCTGAACTGCCCTTGCCCCATCACCTGCCAGCAACAGGAGTCGTAATCACCCATGCGCCCTGCACCCGCATCGAACACAGCCTGCTTTACCTTCCCGAGGTCGGACTCAGGCACGAAGAAACACAATTTATACATGCGACACTCCTCACGGTAATGACGTTTTGAGCTTCTCGGCAGGACGTGGTTCCGTTGTAGGGGCGTGTTGGCAAAGCAGAGGATCCCGGTTAAGCCAGCATGAAAACTAAACACCGGCTCCAGACTGCAGCCCTTATACAGAGCCGTGCAGCCTGGAGCCAATGCCGCCTCAGAAGCTGAAGCGGGCACCTACGGTCAGGTTACGACCAGGAAGCAGCACTTCGTCCTTGATGAAGGATGTGTGCTGCCGAGCCTTTTCGTTCAACAGGTTGTTAGCCTTGACGTACAGCAGATAGTCGACGGTTTCCGTGGCGTAGCCGCGGTAGTTCAAGCCGGCGCCGAGCATGGTGTAGGCAGCGGTATCCGTTTCGAAGGCGGCCACGTTGTCTTGCCGCAGCACTCGATAGGCTTCCAGCTGACCGCCGAGCCCAGCAGTAAATCGCTGATCCAGCCGCACTCCCAACCGGTCGGCTGGAATACGCGGCAGGTCGCCGCCGCTTTTCAGCTTGCCGCGCACATGGTCTCCGAAGAGGGTCAGCTGCAGACTGTCACTGGCCTGGAGTTCAACGCTGCCTTCCAGCCCACGCAACACAGCGTCAGCCTGGCGGTACTCCACTTCGCGGTAGCCGTCCTCGGGATCACTCCCCGTATCGGCTGCATAGATAAAGTCGGACACCTGATTACGGAACACGCTGAAACTGAAGGTCACCGGGCCGGTCAGCTTGCGCAGACCCAGCTCGGCATTGTAGCCCGTCTCTTCTTGCAAATCGGGGTTGCCCAGCTCGATGGTGCGGGTCGCCGCATGGGGGCCGTTGGCATAAAGCTCCTCGGCGGTGGGCAAGCGTTGGGACCGGGACAGGGTCGCGGACAAGGCGTAGTCTGGCGTGACGCTCCAGGTAACCCCACCCGATATCGACGTACCCCGGTGCGAGGCGTCTTCTGCGCTACGCTTGACGTCGACGTTCTGCCACTCGTGACGCAGGCCTAACTCATAGCGGAAATCGCCTTGGCTGAACTCCTCCAGCAGGAACAAGGCGTGATTATATGTCAGCGTTGGCGGGACATAGGCTTCTTCACCCTCGACAGCAAAATCTCGCCGCAAGGTTTGTCCACCAAGCACCCCGCGCCAGCCAGCGATAGGTTCATGGGTCAGCTCGACGCGGCCTTCGGTGCCGCGATTGCTGAAACGCGTACCGACTATCTGTCCTTCCAGCTCGTCATGCTGGTAGTCAGTATGCGACAGACGCACACGCACACGCTCGAAACCAGCCAGAGGGTCCCGGTACTCACCACGCACGTCCCAGCGACGTTGGACCATGTTTATCCGCGCGCCAGAGTCCTGAGCGTGATCGTCGTGGTCATCGTGATCGTCCTCATGGCCTTCCTCGCCAGCGTGTTCGTCCTCGTCGGCATGTTCTTCCTCGTCAGCATGTTCATGACCAAGCAGTCCGTATTCCTTTTCCTGTCGGCTAAATGCAGCGCCCAGATAACCCCGCTCGGTTATCCAGCTCAGCCCCAGCGCGACCGAGTCCGCTTCGTTGAACGCGCCCTCCTGACGCGACGGACTACCAGGAATGCGGTAAGGATCGGCCTCCAGCTTGCTACCTTCGACACGTCCGGCAAACTGGCCACCGCCCAGGGTCAAGCCGAAGGCACCGGCACGTTCATCCGCGACGCTGTTGCCGCGCAGTTCGACATCGCCCTCAATGCCGCCCTCCGGCACATACACGGGTACCTTGCGGTCGATCAGATTGACCACGCCGCCAATTGCGCCGCCGCCATACATCAGGGTCGCGGGCCCCTTGAGCACCTCGATCCGCTCAAGCAGCAGCGTATCGGTCGTGGTGGCGTGGTCCGGGCTGATATACGACGCATCCAGTACATCAGCGCCATCGCTCAAGACCTTTACCCGGGCGCCATCAAGCCCCCGAATGACCGGCCGGCCAACGCCAGGTCCGAATCCGCTGGAGCGGATGCCCGGCAGGGTTTGCAGCGTATCACCCAGAGTTGCCTGCCGATTAAGGATCAGATCGTCGCCCTGCAGAACCTCGGCGGGCGTACTCATATCACCCAGACTGCTGCCAAACGCCGAGGCGCTGACTACGGTAGCCGGCAGCTTCATCGGGGTACTGGCAATTACCGAAGTGCTGGTCAAAGAAAGGCTCGCCAAGGCGACGGCCCAGGCTAAAGGATGTCTTGTCGTTTTCATGCTTCCCCACAGGTGTTGTCAGAATGTCTGCCGTGCATGCCATCCATGCGGCACCGGGGAATATTAACAGTTATATTATAACATTATAAGTTCAGATTACCGGACAGACGGACCGATGCAGGGCTTGCTCCGCCTGAAGCCTTTCTTCGAATAAAAAAAACCCCGGCTCTGAAAAGGCCGGGGCTCTCACCGCAACGAAGTATTTTTGGTTAGCCAACCCATACCCGAGCATTGCGGAACATGCGCATCCAGCCACCGTCCTCGGTCCAGTCATCCGGATACCAGGAGTTTTGCACTGCGCGGAATACCCGTTCCGGATGCGGCATCATGATTGTCACGCGACCATCATGGGTAGTCAGCCCAGTAATCCCCCGGGGCGAGCCACCCGGGTTGGCCGGATAACGCTCAGACATGCGGCCACGGTTGTCGACATAGCGCAGCGCCACGCTATTGCTCGCTTCACATGCGTCCACCGCGTCACTGGAAGCGAATTCGGAGCGGCCCTCCCCATGAGCGATGGCTATGGGCAAGCGCGAGCCGACCATCCCGCCGAGGAAGATCGAGGGCGAAGGCTGCACCTCAACCATGGCGACCCTGGCCTCGAACTGTTCGGAGCGGTTACGCACGAAGCGCGGCCAATGCTCACTGCCTGGGATCAGTTCGCGCAAATTGGAGAGCATCTGGCAACCATTGCAGATGCCTAATGCAAAGGTCTCGGGGCGGGCGAAAAATGCTTTGAATGCTTCGCGCGCTTCGCTATTGAATAAAATGGATTTGGCCCACCCTTCGCCAGCTCCCAGAACATCACCATAGGAAAAGCCGCCGCAGGCGACCAACCCGCGAAAGGACTCAAGTTCAATCCGGCCAGTCAGTATGTCACTCATGTGAACATCGACGGCAGAGAAGCCAGCGCGGGTAAAGGCGGCAGCCATCTCCGTCTGACCATTGACGCCCTGTTCACGCAGGATAGCGACGCGAGGACGTGCACCCGATTTGATATAGGGCGCCGCTACGTCTTCATTCACATCAAAGCTGAGCATCACCTGGAGGCCTGGATTGGCGTCATCAGCCAGATTTTCGAATTCCTGATCCGCGCATTCGACGTTATCCCGCAGCCGCTGAATCTGCCAGCTGGTTTCGCTCCACGTCTGCTGCCATGCGGCGCGGGTGCCGCTGAGAACGACTTGTCCCGCATAGCTGAAAGCAAGATTCTGCGGCTTGAGCGGCCGGCCAATGACCGCCGTGCAGTCACCCAGACCTGCCGCGCTGAGCTGGCTCAGCACCTCTTCGGTAGTGCTCTGACGCACCTGAATGACGGCACCCAATTCTTCGTTGAACAGCGCAGCCGGCAGCTCGCTTTGCTGGGTAGCTAAAACATCCAGCTGGATGTCCAGGCCGCAACGGCCAGCAAAGGCCATTTCAGCCAGGGTAGTCAGCAATCCGCCATCGGACCGATCATGGTAAGCCAGCAACAGATCATCATTGTTGAGCCCCTGGATAACGGCAAAGAATGCTTTCAGATCCTCGGCGTCGTCCAGATCCGGAGCCGTGTGTCCGATCCTGTTGTAGACCTGAGCCAGCGCTGATGCACCAAGACGGTTTTGGCCTCGGCCCAGATCGATCAGAATCAGGTCAGTTTCTCCCTGATCCGTTTTCAATTGCGGCGTCAGGGTCTGACGCACGTCCTGTACCGGAGCGAAACCTGTTACCACCAGAGACAACGGTGAGGTAACGGTCCTGTCTTCCCCGTCATCGGTCCAGCGGGTTTTCATGGACATCGAGTCCTTGCCCACCGGCACTGTAATACCGAGCTCGGGACACAGCTCCATGCCCACCGCCCGAACGGTCTCGTAAAGTCGCACGTCTTCACCTGGGTGACCGGCGGCAGCCATCCAGTTGGCCGACAGCTTGATGTCGGAAAGCTTGCCGATCCGCGCGGCGGCCATGTTGGTAATGGTTTCAGCCACAGCCATACGACCCGACGCGGGAGCATCCAGCAAAGCCAGCGGAGTGCGCTCACCCATCGCCATGGCTTCACCGGTATACACGTCATAGCTGGTGGCGGTAACCGCACAGTCCGCCACCGGGACCTGCCACGGACCGACCATCTGGTCACGGGCTACCAGACCGGTAATGCTGCGATCCCCGATGGTGATCAGGAAGTTCTTGCTGGCTACCGCAGGCAGACGTAAAACGCGATTGACCGCTTCTTCCAGGTTCAGCTGACTGGCATCGAAATCGTCATCAGGCTCGGCTTCACGCTCAACGCTGCGGTGCATGCGCGGCGGCTTGCCGAGCAGGACGGACAACGGCATATCGACCGGCTTGTTGTCGAAGTGGCTGTCGCTCAGGGTCAACAGCTGTTCTTCGGTGGCCTCTCCGACGACGGCGAAGGGACACCGCTCACGCTCGCAGATGGCTTTGAACTTGTCGAAATCCGACTTATCCACCGCCATCACGTAACGTTCCTGGGATTCGTTGGACCAGATTTCCAGCGGGCTCATGCCTGGCTCGTCGTTCGGTACATCACGCAGTTCAAAACGACCACCGCGCCCCCCATCGTTGACCAATTCGGGGAATGCATTCGAGAGACCACCGGCGCCCACATCATGGATGAAGCGAATCGGGTTCTTTTCACCCATTTGCCAGCAGCGGTCGATGACCTCCTGACAGCGGCGTTCCATCTCGGGGTTTTCCCGCTGTACGGATGCGAAATCCAGATCCTCGGCGCTGCTACCGGTTGCCATTGACGAGGCAGCGCCGCCGCCCAGCCCGATCAGCATCGCTGGTCCGCCCAGCACAATCAGCTTGGCGCCGACCGGGATCTCGGCCTTTTCCACGTGATTGGCACGAATATTACCCATGCCACCAGCAATCATGATCGGCTTGTGGTAACCACGGATTTCCGGACCACGCGGGGAGGACACGGTCTGCTCAAAGGTACGGAAATAGCCGGTCAGATTGGGACGACCAAACTCGTTGTTAAAGGCAGCGCCCCCCAGCGGACCGTCAATCATGATCTGCAAGGGCGTCACGATACGCCCGGGCTTTCCATTATCTTCTTCCCATGGCTGTACAAAGCCTGGAATGCGCAGGTTCGACACGGTGAATCCGGACAGTCCGGCCTTTGGCTTGCCACCACGGCCGGTCGCGCCTTCGTCACGTATCTCGCCGCCGGAGCCAGTAGAGGCTCCCGGAAAGGGCGCAATAGCGGTCGGATGGTTGTGGGTCTCGACCTTCATGAGAATGTGGACCTGCTCCTCATGGGCGCGATATTCGCCAGTACCGGCTACCGGGAAAAAACGCCCGGCAGTGAAACCCTCGATGACCGCCGCGTTGTCCTTGTACGCGGACAACACACCTTCGCTATTCAGCTCGAAGGTATTCTTGATCATCCCGAACAGGCTCTTTTCCTGAGCCTGACCGTCAATATCCCAGGTCGCATTGAATATCTTGTGTCGGCAGTGCTCGGAATTGGCCTGCGCAAACATCATCAGTTCGACATCGCTTGGATTGCGCTTGAGATCAGTAAAACTCTGCACCAGATAGTCGATCTCGTCCTCGGCGAGCGCCAGACCCAGAGCGACATTGGCCTGTTGCAGCGCCTCACGGCCGCCATTGAGAATGTCGACGCGATTGAACGGCTTGGGCTCGGTATGCTTGAACAGATCCGCTGCGCCAGCAAGATCGTCCAGCGCCAGCTCGGTCATGCGGTCGTGCAGCAGCATGGCGACCTGCCGCCGCTCGGCGACTGACAGATCCCCGGCAACATAGTAGGCAATTCCGCGCTCCAGTCGGGCAATCTGCCGCAAGCCGCAATTGTGCGCGATGTCGGTGGCCTTGCTCGACCACGGCGAAATAGTACCAAATCGGGGAACAACCAGAACCATGGAACCCTGAGGCTCTTCCACCCGTACCGACGGGCCGTACTTGAGCAAGCGCTCAAGCACCTGTTCATTCTGTCCTTCAAGCTCAGCACTGAGCTCGGCAAAATGCATGAACTCGGCATACAAACCACTGACAGCAGGGACGCTGGCCTGGATAAGGGCGAGCAGCTTGTGGCGACGGAAATCAGAAAGAGCTGGGGCTCCACGCAAAATATGCATGTCGATAACGGCCTCGGAGGTGCTGGAATGAAGGAAAAAGAAGGCGCATAGGATACCTTAAGCGAGCCCTGTCGGCCATGCCACATGACGGAGGGGCGTTCAGCTTTGACGCATGCGGCTGCCACGCGTAAAACGCCGCTACAAACGTCCACCTATTGCCAGCAGAAGGTTTTGCTTATACTGGCGCCCATGCATCTCAATCTGCTTAGAAAGTTTCCTTTCCCGGCGATAATCGCACTTGTTGTAGCGATGCTGGCGGGCTGTGAACAGCCTAGTCGTCTGGAGCAGATCCAGGACGAGGGGATACTGCGCGTAGTTACCCGCAATACGCCCACCACCTACTATCAGGACCGACACGGCGATACTGGCCTGGAATACGAGCTGGCCAAGCGTTTTGCCGACAGTCTGAATGTATCCCTGGAAGTGACCACCACCACAACCCTTGACGATCTTTACCAGCAACTGAACCTGGAAGAAGGCCCGGATCTGGCCGCAGCGGGCCTGACGATCAATCCGCAACGGGAGGATCAGGTACGCTTCGGTGAGCCTTATCTGGAGGTCACCCCCCAGGTGGTATATCGCCGCGGAACGCGTCAGCCACGTAATCTTGAAGACCTGTATGGCAAACGAATAATGGTTCTCAGGGGCAGCGCCCTGGCTGACCAGTTGCGCGCCCTGCAAGCTGAGCATCCTGAACTGGTCTTCGAAGAGTCGGACAGCGTCGAGGTTGTCGATCTGCTACGGCTGGTGAATGACGACGAAATAGACCACGCCGTCGTCTATTCCAACGAGCTGGTGGTCAATCAGGCATTCTATCCCGCCGTGAGGGTGGGCTTTGATCTGGATTCGCCACGTGCCATGGCCTGGGTTTTACCCCTGGACGAGGACGATAGTCTGCAGCAGGCGGTGAAAACTTTTTTTGAAACCATCAAAACAGACGGAACACTCGATCAGTTGATCGAGCGCTTCTATGGTCATTCCGATGTGCTGGATTATGTCGGCGCCCGGAGCTTCGCACGACATATGCAACAGCGCCTGCCACGCTTCGAGACGCATCTGCGTCAGGCTGGTGATCAGTACGCCCTGGACTGGCGGATGCTCGCAGCGATGGCCTATCAGGAGTCCCTGTGGGACCCGGATGCGCGCTCTCCCACCGGGGTTCGCGGCTTGATGATGCTGACCCTGCCCACAGCCAAGTTTGTCGGCGTAACCAACCGCATCGATCCCAAACAAAGCATCTTTGGCGGCGCGCGTTATCTGGTGTGGGTGCGCGACCAGCTCTCGACCGATATTCCGGAACCGGACCGCACCTGGTTTGCATTGGCTGCGTATAACGTCGGGCTTGGCCATTTGGAAGATGCGCGCATCCTGACCCGCAACAATGGCCGCGATCCCAACCGGTGGATTGACGTCAAGGATCACCTGCCGCTGCTCTCGAAGAAGCAGTGGTACACCAAAACCCGATACGGTTATGCCCGCGGTGCCGAACCCGTGCATTACGTGCAGAACATCCGCCGCTATCACGAGATCCTGCAATGGGTGACCCAACCCCACGCCGAAACAGGGTCGCTGTCTGACAGCGAGTACCACGCCCCCGGAATACTCGAACAGCTACCGCAGGGAATCTAAGCCCACACGCGTGGTGACTACTACTGGCCGCGTCGAGCCTTGAAAAACGCCGACAGCACAGCGGCGCATTCCTCAGCCAGCACCCCGCCTTCGACTTCAATACGGTGATTCATCCAGGGCTGAGTCAGCACCTGCGCGCGACTTATGACAGCGCCTGCCTTGGGTTCGCTGGCACCAAAAACGAGACGTTTTACCCGGCTGTGCACCAAAAGCCCCGCACACATGGTGCAGGGCTCAAGGGTTACATAGAGAGTGGATTCAGGAAGGCGATAGTTGCGCTGGCCAAGGGCCGCTTGGCGCAGGGCCACCATCTCGGCGTGGGCGCTCGGATCATGGCTCCTGATCGGCTGGTTAAAGCCCCTGCCGACCACCCTGCCCTCCTGCACCAGAACCGCACCGACCGGCACTTCTCCCAGCAGGGCTGCCTGCTCGGCTTCGGCCAGTGCCAGGCGCATGAAGTCAATATCAGCTGGCTTCACGGCCGCTCCTCGTCAGATCAGCGAGCGTTCACGGAGCAGGGCAATCACCTTCTCGACACAGGTTTCCAGGTCCTGGTCCACTGTATTCAGCACCAGATCAGCATCGACCGGCGCTTCATAGGAGTAGGAAACACCCGGTACCGTGCCTTCCACGTTAGCCGCATAGAGTCCTGATGGATCACGTGACTGGCAGACATCAAGGGGAGTGTCGAGATAAACCAACAGGCATCGCTGACCCAGGATATGCCTGGCCGTTGCGCGACTTTCCTCGGTAGGCGCCATGAACGCACCCAACGCAATCAAGCCAGCGTCGTTCATCTGACGGGCAATCCTTGCGCCCTTGTGCAGGTTTTCAGCACGGCCTGCGGCGTCCTGGGGCAGGCCCTTGCTCAGATCCTGACGCAACACCTTCCCGTCCAGCACGTAGCAGGCGCGTCCACCGTCGAACAGCTTACGTTCAACGGCATAGGCGATGGTGCTCTTGCCCGAGCCGGACAAGCCGGTAAACAGCACAGTGACCGGCTCCTGGCCGAAACGCGCTGCCCGTTCAGTGGCGGTGACGTGGGCGAAGCGCCCATGCTGGCTGCCACTGGTGTTCTGTCCCATCAGCGCCTTGGCCACGATCATGCCAGCGCCTACGGTGCCGTTGGTCATTCGGTCGACAATGATAAACGCGCCAGAGGTGCGATTGGCCCGGTAATCGTCATAGGCTATCGGACGCTCAAGCGCCAGCTCGACCCGGCCAATTTCATTCAGACCTAGCTGGGGGGCTTCTTGCTGCTCCAGTGTATTGACGTCAATACGATGCACGATCCTGGTAAAAGAACCTGGACTGGTGCTGGTGGCTCGCTTGATATCGTACTTGCGCCCGGGCTGCATCGGCTGATCGGCCATCCACACAATGTCGGCCTGGAAATGGTCGCCAATCAGCGGACGATTATCGATGTGCGCCAGCATGTCGCCACGGGAGATATCGATCTCGTCTTCCATGGTCAGGGTTATTGCCTGACCAGGTCCTGCGCTTTCCAGCTCACCGTCATAGGTGACAATGGATTTGACCCGGCTGCTCTTGCCCGAGGGCAACACCACCAGTTCGTCACCCTTGTGCACGATGCCCGAGGCCACAGTGCCGGCGAAACCACGGAAGTTCAGGTTGGGCCGGGTAACCAGCTGCACCGGAAAGCGTAAGTCGGTGATATTGCGGTCCGCTGCAATTTCGACCGTTTCAAGGATCTCCATCAGCGTCTGACCGCTATACCAGGGGCTGCGCTCACTGCGATTGACCACATTGTCGCCCTTCAGCGCCGACATCGGCACGAAGTGCACGCTATTGCCATCGAGTGTTTCAAGCCCCTCGGCAAAGGTTCTGTAATCGTTGCAAATGCCCTCAAACACCGTCTGATCGAAGTCCTTGAGGTCCATCTTGTTGACCGCTACCACGATATGCTTGATGCCCAACAACGAGGCGATAAAACTGTGACGCTTGGTCTGGGTCTGCACGCCATAACGCGCGTCGATCAGAATGATGGCCAGATCGCAGGTGGATGCGCCGGTGGCCATGTTGCGAGTGTATTGCTCGTGGCCAGGGGTATCGGCAATGATGAATTTGCGTTTGGCAGTCGAGAAATAGCGATAGGCAACGTCAATGGTGATGCCCTGCTCGCGCTCAGCCTGCAGCCCGTCGACCAACAACGCCAGGTCGATATCGTCGCCGGTTGTACCGGATTTCCTGGAGTCGCGGGTGATGGCTTCCATATGATCTTCGTAGATCATCTTGGAGTCGTGCAGCAAGCGGCCGATCAGGGTGCTCTTGCCGTCGTCGACGTTTCCGCAGGTTAGAAAGCGCAGCAATTCCTTGCGTTCATGCTGGCCCAGGTACGCCAGGATATCCTGGCTGATCAAATCGGACTGGTGACTCATGTAATTCTCCGGACTGAGCAGTGCGCTTAGAAATAGCCTTGACGTTTCTTTTCTTCCATCGAACCAGCCTGATCATGGTCGATCACCCGGCCCTGGCGCTCTGAGGTCCTGGTCAGCAACATCTCCTGGATGATCTCCGGCAGCGTGGCCGCGGTAGACTCCACTGCCCCGGTAAGCGGGTAGCAACCCAGAGTCCGGAAGCGCACCTTCTTCATCTGCGGCACTTCGCCTTCTTCCAGCGGCATCCGTTCGTCATCGACCATGATCAGCGAGCCGTTGCGCTCAACCACGGGGCGCTCGGCTGCAAAATACAAGGGAACGATGGGGATGCTTTCCAGATAGATGTATTGCCAGATATCCAGCTCGGTCCAGTTGGACAAGGGAAAGACACGGATGCTCTCGCCCTTGTGCACTTTGCCGTTGTAGATATTCCACAACTCAGGACGCTGGTTCTTGGGGTCCCAGCGGTGATGCTTGTCACGGAAAGAATAAACCCGCTCCTTGGCCCGGGATTTTTCCTCATCACGACGGGCGCCGCCGAAAGCGGCGTCGAAACCGTACTTGTCCAGCGCCTGCTTCAGCCCCTGGGTTTTCATAACGTCGGTATGTACAGCGCTGCCATGGGTAAAGGGCCCAATGCCCTGAGCCACGCCCTCAGGATTCATGTGAACCAGCAGATCCAACTCCATCTCTTCGACCATGCGTTCACGGAAGCTGTACATTTCCCGGAATTTCCAGCCGGTATCAATATGCATGACGGGAAACGGCAAACGCCCCGGATAAAAGGCCTTGCGCGCCAGATGCAGCATGACCGCGGAATCCTTGCCGATGGAATAGAGCATTACCGGATTCTGGAATTCAGCTGCCACTTCACGAATGATGTGAATGCTTTCCGCTTCCAGTTGTTTAAGATGAGTCAGTTTTTCCAGCATGGCGTACTCACAATAGAAGGGGGACGCCGGGCATCCCGAGATCAGTTGGCGGCATTGTAACAAAGGACATGCATTCTAATAAGCAGCGTATCAATACCCAAAAGTTATAAATATATAGCTCGGGACCCCTGCTGCTTAAAATCGGACCTTCGCGGGGACGCATTGCTCCTAAACCGGATTATCGATATCGACGAATGCATGCTCGATGCCGAACTGCTGTGCCAGACGCTCCCCCAGGGCTTTTACACCATAGCGTTCGGTCGCATGGTGTCCGGCGGCAAAGAAATGAATGCCGTTTTCCCTGGCGATATGTACCGTGGGCTCTGACACTTCGCCAGTAACATAGGCATCTACTCCCAGAGCAATCGCTTTTTCGATATAACCCTGCGCGGCCCCGGTGCACCAGGCAATACGCTTGATGGGTCGGTCGTTCCCGGCCACGTGCAGAGGCGGTCGCCCCAGAACGCGGGAGAGCTGCTTGGCCAGAGCGTCACCTGAAAGCGCTTCAGCCAGCTCGCCATGCAGCCCGATCGAACGCGGATTCCCCGGCTCCAGCCCACCGGCAACGCGCCAGCCCATCAATTTCGCCAACTGAACGTTGTTACCCAGCTCTGAATGAACATCCAGCGGCAAATGGTACGCCAGCAAGCTGACATTTCCGGCCAGCAAGGTCTTGATACGTTTTTGCTTGATGCCGGTCAACGGTGCCGGCTCGCCCTTCCAGAAATACCCATGATGCACCAGCAACAGATCGGCGCCCTGCTCCACCGCAGCATCCACAAGCGCCTGACTGGCGGTGACGCCAGTAACGATTCGACTGACCACGGCCCGGCCTTCTATCTGCAGGCCATTAGGGCAATAGTCCTGGTAGGCAGCACTGTCGAGCAGGCTGTCGCAATAATCGACCAGAACGCGTAACTCGACGGAATGTTGATCGGGCGTGACGTGGTCCAGTGCGGGGCGGTCAGTCATTGTAATCTCCCGATATGAATTAGACTGTATTCTCAAGTCCCGGGAGCGGCTTTTCAAGGACAACGCTCTGCACACCAGGTCAGCAATCACTTTATACTGCTCCTTTAATTCCGTTTGACGGCGACTGTGACCCTCCAAGGGAAAGATCAATGAAGGACCATCTGCGCGATTTGGCTTGGCCTGTAGCATGCGGCTTGCTGGTTGCCTTGCTTATCATTCAGCAATATCCCCACTGGCTTGGCTTGCCCTCTGCCAACAACGTCGCCATACAAATAGCGCCGGAAATACAGGTTCCTGCGTCCGGACCCGTCTCTGGTCCGGCGTCCTACAGCGACGCAGTGCAGAAAGCTTCCCCTGCGGTGGCGAATATTTTCACCAGCAAAGAGGTAAGCTCAGACGACCCTCGCCCCTTTCGCAACCCGACCCTGCGTGATTATTCCGACACCTTGCCGGCCCCTGCGCGCCGCCAATCGAGCCTGGGCTCGGCCGTCATTCTCAGCAGCGAAGGCTACCTGCTGACCAATAACCATGTAATCGCCGGAGCCGATGAGATTCTTGTCAGTTTGCAGGACGGCCGCGAGGCAATGGCTACACTGATCGGTACGGATCCGGAAACCGATCTGGCAGTGCTGAAAATCGATCTGCCAAACCTTGCTGCCATGACGATCAGTTCCAGCGAGACCCGACCCCACCGCACGGGGGACGTTGTCATGGCGATCGGAAATCCCTTCGGCCTGGGCCAGACAGTAACGATGGGCATCATTAGCGCTACTGGGCGCAACCAGCTGGGTTTGAATACCTACGAAGACTTCATTCAGACAGATGCGGCGATCAATCAGGGCAATTCGGGCGGCGCGCTCATCGATGCCCAAGGCAACCTTATAGGCATCAACACCGCGATATTTTCCCAGTCGGGAGGCTCCCAGGGCATCGGATTTGCCATCCCGGTTCGCCTCGCCACCGAAGTGATGCAGGCAATCATTGCCAATGGGCGGGTGATCAGGGGGTGGTTAGGCGTGGAGGTTCAACCGGTAACGGCTGAGCTCGTCAGAACCTTTGAGCTGGACATTGTCGAAGGCATCGTGATTACCGGTCTTTACCGAGACGGGCCTGCCTGGCAGGCCGGCCTGCAGCCAGGCGATGTCATATTGAGCATCGACGGAGAACCTGCCAGCAACGGGCGGAACGCGATGAATCAGGTAGCCCGTGCGGACCCGGGCGAAAAGGTGAAAATGAAGATCTCGCGTGACGGCGAAGCGAAGATATTCGAAGCCGAAGTGGGCGTACGCCCCAGCTTCAAACCCTGACGCCGGGCGGCAAGCGCCGTCTACCGTCCGGACCGGTCAGAGCAGCGAGCCCAGCGCCTTGATCAGCGCCTGGATGTGCTGATCTGTACCTACGGTTATCCGCAGAAACTGGTCGATTCTTGGCAGTTTGAAATGTCTGACAATTATTCTCTGCTCCCTCAGGGCGAGGGCCACCTCTGCGGCGTCCTTTTCCGGGTGCCGAACAAACACGAAATTCGCCGCCGACGGCAACACCTCGAAACCCAGTACCTCCAGCGCATTGACCAGCGCGGTCCTGCCGTCGATTACCGCGGCGCAGGTTTGCTGAAAATAGGGCTCGTCCTCAAAGGCGGCTACCGCTCCGGCGATTGCCAACCGATCCAACGGATAGGAATTAAAGCTGTTCTTGATCCTTTCCAGCGCCTCGATCAGGTCGGGATGACCAACCGCCAGGCCGACACGCAGGCCCGCAAGAGACCGTGATTTGGAAAGCGTCTGGGTAACGAGCAGGTTCGGGTAGCGGTTGACCAGGCTGATCGCCGTGTTGCCACCGAAATCGACATAGGCTTCATCCACTACCACGACGGAGTTCTGATTGGCCTGGAGTATCTGTTCTATTTTATCCAGCCCAAGCAGTATGCCGGTCGGTGCATTGGGGTTGGGGAAGATGATACCGCCGTTGGGGCGAGAATAATCTTCCACGCGAATCGTGAAGTCCTGCGCAAGGGAAACGGTCTCGGATTGAATTCCATAAAGCCCGCAGTAGACCGGGTAGAAGCTGTAACTGATGTCTGGAAACAACACCGGCTGGGCATGCTGGAACAACCCATGGAACACATGCGCAAGCACTTCGTCGGAACCGTTGCCGACAAAGACCTGGGCCGGCTCGACAGCGTAGTAACGCGATATGATCGACTTCAGATCATCTGCATTAGGCGCTGGATACAATCGTAGACTGTCACCCAACTGCGCTTCGATGGCCTCGATCACCCTTGGCGAAGGGCCGTAGGGGTTCTCGTTGGTGTTCAGCTTGATCAGGTTATCCAGCTTCGGTTGCTCACCCGGCACGTAGGGCACCAGATCCTTGACGAACGGGCTCCAAAATCGGCTCACGCAAACGCTCCTGCAAGACTAGTGACTATTACGATTGTTTGATCCGATACTCGGCGCTTCGTGCGTGGGCAGTGAGACTCTCGCCCCTCGCCAGAACCGACGCCGTTTTCCCCAGTTCGGAAGCACCCTCGGCAGAGCAGTAAATCAAGGATGAGCGCTTCTGGAAGTCATAGACTCCCAGGGGCGAAGAAAACCGCGCAGTGCCCGAGGTTGGCAGCACGTGATTAGGTCCCGCGCAGTAGTCACCCAGCGCTTCAGGGGTGAAGCGGCCCATGAAAATCGCCCCGGCATGGCGGATGGATGAAAGCATGGATTCGGGGTCGGCTACGGATAGTTCCAGATGTTCCGGCGCAATCCGGTTCGACACCTCACAGGCCTGCTCGAGACTGTCTACCTTGATCAGAGCGCCACGTGTTTCGAGGGAGATCCGCACCATATCGGCGCGCTCCAATGTTCCTAGCAGCCTGTTCAGGCTGGCTTCCACTGCGTCGAGAAAATCAGCGTCTGGAGAAAGCAGGATCGACTGCGCATCTTCGTCGTGCTCGGCCTGCGAGAAAAGATCCATGGCTATCCAGTCAGGATCGGTCCGACCGTCGCAGATCACCAGTATTTCAGACGGACCGGCGATCATATCAATACCTACCTGGCCGAACACTGCCCGCTTGGCTGTAGCGACATAGATATTGCCAGGCCCGACGACCTTGTCTACACGTGGCACACTTTCCGTGCCGTAGGCCAGCGCAGCGACCGCCTGGGCGCCTCCGATAGTGAATACCCGATCCACTCCCGCCAGACAGGCAGCTGCCAGTACCAGCTCGTTGATCTCGCCCAGCGGTGTCGGCACCACCATGACCACTTCAGGCACACCGGCCACCTTGGCTGGAATGGCATTCATCAGGACCGATGACGGATAGGATGCCTTTCCGCCGGGCACGTAGAGCCCGGCCCGGTCCAATGGAGTGATCTGCTGGCCCAGTACGGTGCCATCAGACTCGGTGTAGCGCCAGGAATCCTGTTTCTGATGCTCGTGATAGATGCGCACTCGTTCTGCCGCCACTTCCAGCGCAGTGCGCTGCACCGGGGTAATGCGTTCAAGCGCCAGCTCCAACCGCGCCCGGTCGAGGATCAGGTCAGACATCTGCGCCACATCCAGCCCATCGAACCGGGCAGTGTATTCGATCAGCGCAGCGTCACCACGCTGGCGTACTGCTTCGATAATTTCCTCGACCCGGCTGTTTACCGCCTTGTCCGACACGCCTTCCCACGCCAGCAGCGTGTCCAGATGCTGGCTGAAATCAACCTGACTGGCATCGAGACGCTTGATGTTCAACGGCGTGTTCATGGCGATTACCTTCAAATGATGGATACAGTCACGGAATCAATTCGCGCGACGCTCGACCGCGCCTTCCAACAGATCGATCAACGCCTTGATACGCGCATGCTTCATTTTCATCGAGGCCTTGTTGACTATCAGCCTTGAGCTGATATGGGCGATCAGTTCCTGGGGCTCCAGACCATTGGCTCGGAGCGTGTTGCCGGTATCCACCACGTCTATGATCTTGTCGGCAAGACCTACCAGTGGCGCCAGCTCCATCGAGCCGTAGAGCTTTATGACCTCGACCTGACGGCCCTGCTCGGCATAATAACGCCGCGCGACATTTACAAATTTTGTCGCGACGCGCAAGCGGCCGCGGGGCTCGGGCGTATCCACCGGTCCCGCCGTCATCAGTCTGCAGTTGGCGATCTTCAGATCCAGGGGCTCGTACAAACCCTGGCTGCCGTATTCCATAAGGACGTCCTTTCCAGCGACCCCCAGGTCTGCGGCACCCTGTTCAACATAGGTAGGTACATCGGTAGCGCGCACAATAAGCAGCCGCACGTCCGGATCGCTGGTAGTGAATATCAGCTTGCGACTCTTTTCCATATCCTCAAGCGGCTCGATACCCGCCAGCTTCAATAACGGCAGGGTATCGTCAAGGATGCGCCCCTTGGACAGGGCGATGGTCAAATTCTGGCTCATGACTGATCCTTCAGGCTGGCACCCGGCGAATAATGGCGCCAAGCGCCTGGAATTTTTCCTCGATACATTCATAGCCGCGATCAATATGATAAATGCGGTCCACCAGCGTATCGCCATCGGCCACCAGGCCGGCGATAACCAGGCTCGCCGAGGCGCGCAGGTCGGTAGCCATTACCGGCGCTCCCTTCAACCGTTCGACCCCGGTCACGATCGCGGTATTGCCCTCTGTCAGGATTTGCGCGCCCATGCGGTTCATTTCCTGAACGTGCATGAAACGGTTTTCAAATACGGTTTCGATGACAGTACTGGTACCCTCAGCCACGGCGTTCATCGCAATAAACTGCGCCTGCATGTCGGTTGGAAAAGCCGGATAGGGCGCAGTGCGCAAACTGATGGCGCGCGGACGGTTGCCTTTCATATCGAGGCTGATCCAGTTCTTACCGGTATCGATCAGCGCACCGGCTTCCTCGAGCTTGAGCAGTACCGCTTCGAGAATAGTCGGGTCGGTATCCTTCAATTTGACATAACCGCGGGTCGCGGCGGCAGCTACCAGATAGGTGCCGGTTTCGATGCGATCAGGCATGACCGAATAGCGCGCCCCGTGTAGCCGCTCTACCCCATCAATAGTGATGGTGGCAGTGCCGTGACCGGTAATTTGTGCACCCATGGCAATGAGACACTCAGCCAGGTCGACCACTTCCGGCTCGCGGGCAGCGTTTTCCAATACCGTCCGGCCTTTTGCCAGCGTAGCCGCCATCAATACGTTTTCGGTACCGGTAACGCTCACGGTATCAAAGAAAAAGTGCGCCCCGCGCAACCCGCCTTCAGGGGCCTTCGCCTTGATATAACCGCCATCAACGGTAATCTCCGCACCCATGGCCTCAAGGCCGCGAATGTGCAGATCAACCGGACGGGTACCAATGGCGCAACCACCCGGCAGCGCCACCTCGGCCTGGCCAAAATGAGCAACCATCGGGCCCAGCACCAGAATAGAAGCTCGCATGGTCTTCACCAGCTCGTAGGGAGCTACCAGCGTGGTGATGCTGGTGGGATCCACTTCGACGTTCAGGCGCTCATCCACCACCGGCTGAATGCCCATTCGGCCAAACAGCTCAATCATGGTGGTGATGTCGTGCAAGTGCGGCAGGTTGCAGATGGTCACCGGCTCGTCGGCCAGAAGCGTGGCAGCGAGGATCGGCAGAGCCGAATTTTTTGCGCCGGAAATGCGGATTTCACCGTTCAGGCGATTCCCGCCGGTGATGATCAGTTTGTCCATACAGGTCTCTTTAATCGGGGCCGTCAGGGACGGCTCGCCCAGGCTTCGCGAGTGAAAAATTTCATGGTGACGGCATGAATGCTGCCATTGGCGATATGCTCGTTTAGCAAAGCATAGATCTGCTGCTGACGCTTGACCGGCGACAGGCCCGCCAGAGAGTCACTGATGACCATAAGTTGAAAATTGCAGCCTTCGCCGTCAACCTCCACCTGGGCTTCAGGCAGATTTGCTTCAATCAACTGCTTCACTTCTTGAGATTGCATCGAATGTTCTCCTGTTTCGGCGGATCGTGTGGAATCAACCAGCGCTGGGTGGGGCCGTTACCGAAGCCAGCCACTCATCCAGCTCGCAGACAGTTGCAATGCTTTGCAAACCCGACGGTACATTTCTGATATGAAAGCGATCACCTCGGCTGGCCAATGCCCGCGCGACGATCAGAATCAGCGAAAGGCCAACACTATTTGCCCGGGTTACCCCACCAAGATCGAGAATGATATTACCTTGTGAAGACTCGACGGCGCGCTCCAGATCTTCGCGCAGCGGCACGACGCTGGCGAAATCCAGTACGCCTTCCATATTGAGCACGCCGTTACCTGCATCAACCACCCGGGCTGTCACTGGCCGACTTCCTTCTCGACGGTCTCGCGCGATTCAGCCACCACCCCACCCCAGTTATTGATCACCTTGTCCAGATCGTTGCGATTGGTCTGCATCGCCTGGGCAAACTGGTCACGGAACAGCAGGCCGATATTGATGCCCTCGACAATCACGTTGCGAACCTTCCATTGACCGTCCAGGTTTACCATGGTGTAGGTGACGGGATACACAGTGCCATTGGTCGCACGGATTTCCATGTCTACGCTAGCCCGCTCGTCGCTCTGCTGCGCGCGATTGCCTGGCGGCAGAACCTTGATGTTGCCGCTATCGAATTCAAGCAGCGCGTTGCCATAGAATTGAACCATGCTGCGCTTGAACGTATCGATGAATCGCTCCATCTGCTCAGGACTTGCACCGCGGCTGAAGCGCACGGTCATGACGCTGCGGGCGATGCCTTCGAAATCGACCACCGGGTTGAGGACTTCATTGAGCCCTTCAAGAAATGCTTCAGAGTCAGCCTTGTATGTCTCGCGGTTGGCATCCAGCACTTCCATTACACGCGTTGACGTTTCTTCGACCACCTGTTGCGGCGTCGCAGCGACCGCCTGGGCTACCAGCGGCAGCGACATGGCCAGAGCCAGCACCAGCTTCATCACATTTTGCATGTTCATTCCTCGATTAATCTTCACTACTTACTGTGTTAAGCAGGAAACGGCCGATCAACTCCTCCAGCACAAGGGCGGACTGGGTATCGTGTATTTCATCACCCTCAGCAAGCATCAGGTCGTCACCGCCGACCGAGATACCTACGTATTTTTCACCCAGCAGGCCAGCGGTCACTATTGAGGCCGTGCTGTCTGCCGGTAAGGTATTGACGTCTTTATTGATCGCCATTTCAACAAAACCGGTATATCGATTCTTGTCGAACCTGATATCAGTCACTTGACCAATAGTCACGCCGGCCATGGTGACCTTGGCACGCGTAGTCAAGCCGGCCACATTGTCAAAATGGGCAAAAACCTTGTAGGAATCACCGGTAGCGTCATTGGTCAGGCCGCTGACGCGCATCGCTAAAACTGCAAGCGCAAGCACCCCCGCGAGAATAAACACGCCTACGGTCAATTCCAGAGTACGCATACGCATCATGGCTTCCTTGAATGATCAGAACATCAGTGCGGTGAGAATGAAGTCCAGGCCCAGAACGGCCAGGGACGCATAGACAACAGTGCGGGTGGTAGCCCGACTGATGCCTTCGGAGGTCGGTTCGCAATCGTAACCCTGGAACACGGCAATCCAGGTCACCACAAAAGCGAACGCAATGGCCTTGATAAGCCCGTTAATCACATCGCTGCCAAATTCGACGGCGTTTTGCATGTTGGACCAATAGGAGCCCGAGTATACGCCCAACCAGTCGACCGCGACCATGGCGCCGCCCCATATGCCCACCACGCAGAAAATCATCGAGAGCAACGGCATTGAAATAAAACCAGCCCATAAACGCGGGGCTATCACATACTTGAGCGGATCCACGCCAATCATTTCCAGACTGGAGAGCTGCTCAGTGGCTTTCATCAGGCCAATCTCGGCGGTCAGCGCAGAGCCGGCGCGGCCAGCGAACAAAAGCGCGGTTACCACCGGTCCAAGCTCCCGCAGCAGCGTCAGTGCGACCATCTGGCCAACCGCCTGCTCCGAACCGTAACCGACGAGGATCATGTAACCCTGCAGGGCCAGGACCATACCAATAAACAGGCCGGAGACGATTATGATGGCCAGCGACAGCACACCGACCGAATACAGCTGCTTCAACAGCAACTCGAACGCATTGCCAAAGCGAGAGCGCCCAGTCAGCGCCTGGAACAGAAACACACCTGACCGGCCTAACGCGGCGATCACATTAAGACCGGCGTAACCGAGCAGGGCCAGGCGATTGATCATAGCGCCCATTATGTGCGCTCCCTGCTCAACAGGTCATCGATATAGCCATTGGCCGGAAAATGGAAGGGGACGGGGCCGTCAGGCTCACCCTGCATGAATTGACGAATGCGCGGATTATCCGAGTTCATCAGCTCGTCTGTCTGTCCATGACCGAGAACCTGCCCATCACCCACGACATACAGGTAGTCAGCAATGCTTGCGGTTTCAGCCAGATCATGTGAGACCACAATACTGGATAGACCCAGCGCATCATTGAGCAGCCTGATCAAGCGCACCAGAACGCCCATTGAAATCGGATCCTGGCCTACAAAGGGTTCGTCGTACATCATCAATTCAGGATCCAGCGCAATGGCGCGCGCCAAAGCCACACGGCGTTTCATGCCACCTGAAAGTTCATCGGGCATCAGTTTGTGCGCGCCGCGCAGCCCAACCGCCTGGAGCTTGAGCAGCACGATATCGCGCACCATGTCCTCGGGCAGAGAGGTATGCACGCGCAGGGGAAATGCCACGTTTTCAAAAACACTCAGATCGGTGAAAAGCGCACCACTTTGAAACAGCATGCCCATCTGCTGTCGAGCCGCAAACAGATCCTCTCTGCCAAGCTCAGGAATATTTTGCCCATTTACCACAATTGCGCCGCTATCTGGCCGCAATTGAGCGCCGATCAAGCGCAGCAGAGTGGTCTTGCCACAGCCAGACGGGCCCATAATGCCGGTCACCTTGCCCCGGGGGATACGGATATCGACCTTATCAAAGATCACTCGCTCAGCTCTAGTGAACGAAATCTGCTGAAGATCAACGATATACTCCGAAGATACGGCCATATTTGCAAAACCCAACCTTGGTTACCGACGAATGACGGGCAAAACGAACGCGCTAATATACCAGCTCAACCGCTTAGCCCCAAGCTGCACAATATCCGCTTACTAAAGACTTTTTATGCGGCTCATGCTGAATGCTATCCAGACGCTCAGCAGGTGAGTTGGTTGTCACAAAACGCTATACTCGCGCACTGATCCGCCACAGACGCTTAACGACACATGTCCGATTTTGATTTTATCGCCTCGGCGCAGCGCACCATCAGCATGGAGCGCGACGCAGTAGACAGCCTTTTGGCCAGACTCAATGACCAGTTTGTAACTGCCTGCGAAACCCTGCTTGCATGTTCTGCTCGCATCGTTGTCACTGGCATGGGCAAGTCCGGACATGTCGGCAAGAAAATAGCAGCCACGCTGGCGAGCACCGGATCGCCAGCTTTTTTTGTTCACCCTGGTGAGGCGAGCCACGGGGACATGGGCATGATTACCAACAAAGACGTGGTGATAGCTCTTTCCAATTCCGGAAATACGGCTGAACTGGTGACCCTGCTGCCCCTGATAAAACGGTTGGGCGTACCGATGATCAGTATCACCGGCAACCCTGATTCCACTTTGGCCCGGGCGGCGATTGCTAACCTGCATACCGGAGTAGAGCTCGAAGCGTGCCCCTTGAATCTTGCCCCAACGTCCAGCACTACCACCGCGCTGGTCATGGGCGACGCGCTGGCGATAGCCATGCTCGAGGCCCGCGGATTCAGCGCTGAGGATTTTGCCTTTTCACATCCCGGCGGCACACTGGGACGTCGCCTGCTGCTGCTGGTTGATGACATCATGCACGCCGGAGAGCGCATGCCAATGGTCAACCCGGACACGACCCTGCGCGATGCGTTGCTGGAGATGACCCACAAAGGACTCGGTCTTACCGGCATCAGAGATCCGCAGGGGAAGCTGGCAGGCATATTTACCGATGGCGATCTGCGCCGGACGCTGGATCAGAACATTGATATCCACACATCCACGATTGCCGACGTCATGACTCGACGCTGCAAGACTGTTCGTCAGGGCGCCCTAGCCGCGGAGGCGCTCAAGGTAATGGAGGATGGTAAAATCAACGGGCTGTTCGTGGTCGACGCCGTCGGCCAGCCAGTAGGCGCTTTGAATATGCACGACCTGCTTCGAGCGGGGGTCGTATGAGCCAAGCGATGAATACTCTTATGGAACGCGCCAGAGCCATAAAGCTGGCAATTTTTGATGTCGACGGGGTATTGACGGACGGTCGACTCTATTTCATGCCCGACGGCACCGAATTCAAATCCTTCAACACGCTTGACGGTCACGGCATCAAGATGCTGATTGCTTCCGGCGTAGAGGTCGCAATCATAAGCGGACGCAACTCGCCCCTGGTTGAACGGCGTGCTGCCAATTTGGGCATCAAGCATCTGATCCAGGGTCGCGAAGACAAGCTTGCGGCTCTGGCCGAGTTGCGTCAGAAGGTGACCGTGAATATTGAAGAAATTGCTTTTCTCGGCGATGACCTGCCTGATCTTCCGGTCATACGCCGGGTGGGCCTGGGCATGGCTGTATCCACAGCGGACCCCTTCGTCAGACATCATGCACATGGGGTTACCATGGCGGCTGGAGGTCGCGGCGCAGCGCGTGAGTTCTGCGAACTGATCATGCGCGCACAAGGCACTCTGGATGCCGCACAGGCAGCGTACCTGTGAACTTCAACCCGCCTCGCTACCTTGTCCTGGGCGCTATCATCGGGCTGGCGATGCTTCTTGCGCTGGCGGTTGGCTACTGGAACATCAGACCTGCAAGCTTTACCGCCCCGCCCATGATCGTTGACCCGTTGAAGCCTGACTTTTTCATGGTCGAGCCTCGCATATCCATGCTCGGTGAGGATGGCAAGCCGGCTTACAAACTCACCAGCGACAGAGCCATACAGCTGGTCAGCGACGGCAGTACACGGCTCGAAGCCCCTGATCTGATATTTTTCCGTGAGGGTGACGAACAGCCATGGTTCGTCACTGCCGCGCACGGCGAAGTGACCGAAGGAGGCGACAAGGTGAGACTGATCGAGAACGTATTGCTGGAACAGGAGGTTCCCGGAGACGCGCCAAGACAGTTGACGACCTCGGAACTGACCGTGTTTCCTTCCCGGGATTATGCCGAAACTGATCGAGACGTTAGAATCGAAGCCGCCCGCAATGTAACCACAGCCACGGGCATGGAAGTTTATCTCAATGATGGCCGCCTGAAGCTGCTATCCAATGTAAGAGGCCAACATGAGGTGCGTTAAAATCCTGGTCGTTGCGGCGCTGATGCTCAGCCCCACCCTTCCCGCCTTTGCGCTTCCGGAGGACAGTGAGCAGCCGATCCGCATTCAGGCCGATACTGCCACGCTTGATGATCGCCGTAATACCGCCGTTTATACCGGCGACGTAGTGATTACCCAGGGCACCATGCGCCTGACGGGCGATCAGGTGACACTTAATACCGACGCCGAGGGCGCAGTCAGCAAGATAGTCAGCGTGGGCAACCCGGCCACATTCGTTCAGACTCCCCAGCCGGACCAGGGCCCCGTGAATGCGCGGGGCCAGACCATCGAATATTATGCCGCTGACGAGCGGGTCGTGCTTATCGACGACGCCCACCTGGACCAGGAAGGGAATACCTTCGAGGGTGAGTACGTCACCTATAACGTACGCGAAGAGCTCGTGGAGGCTGGCCGCGCTGGCGAGAGTACGGAAGCGCCGCAGCGCATCCAGATGACCATCCAGCCCAGAAAACGTGATGAACCGGCGGCACAATGATCAAACTTGAAGCTCGCCACTTGGCCAAGGCCTACAAATCCCGCAAGGTGGTGCGAGACGTTTCGCTGTCAATTACCAGTGGTGAGGTGGTTGGGCTCCTCGGCCCCAATGGCGCGGGAAAAACCACCTGCTTCTATATGATCGTGGGTCTGGTGAAGGCAGATGAAGGCAATATCCTCATCAACGACACCGATGTCACGAGACTACCGATGCATGGCCGCGCCCGCCAGGGCATCGGCTATCTGCCGCAGGAAGCCTCGATATTTCGCAAGCTGACGGTTGGTCAGAACATCATGGCCATTCTAGAAACCCGCAAGGATCTCAATCGCCTGGGCCGAGAAGGCAAGCTGGAGTCGCTTCTGCGTGAATTCCACATTCATCATCTGAAGGACAGTCCCGGCATGAGCCTGTCCGGCGGGGAGCGGCGCAGAGTTGAGATCGCGCGTGCGCTGGCTACCGAACCCAAATTCATTCTGCTCGACGAGCCCTTCGCTGGTGTGGACCCGATCTCGGTCAACGACATCAAGCAGATCATTCAGCATCTCAAGGACAAAGGCATCGGCGTCTTGATCACCGACCACAACGTGCGTGAAACACTGGATATCTGCGACAAGGCCTATATCGTCAACGATGGTCATATCATTGCCGAGGGGAACGCCGAGACGGTGCTTTCCAACCAGTTGGTAAGGGATGTTTACCTGGGTCATGCCTTCCGCCTGTAAATGGCTAATCGTTTCAGGCATGCTAGGGGGCATAAGGCCACAGGTTCTGACCAGGTTTGATTTAGCACAAGGTACTCTACCGAACGATGAAACCTACGCTCGTCCTCAAGATGGGGCAGCAGCTGACAATGACGCCTCAGCTGCAGCAAGCCATTCGTCTGCTTCAGCTATCCAGCCTCGACCTTCAGCAGGAAGTCCAGGAGGCACTGGAAGCAAATCCCATGCTGGAAATGGCAGACGAAGGCGACGACGATTTTTCCAGCCGTGACAGCTCTTCAGACAATGAAGACGCCCCCGCTGTCACCTTGCCGGAGCCCGTTGCACTGGACTCCATCGAGCAGCACGGCCATGCGGAAGAAGAAGGCAACTGGAACGAACAGATCCCCAGCGAATTGCCGGTAGACACCCAGTGGGAAGATGTCTATCAAAGCTCTGCCAGCTCTCTGCCAAGCAACGACGATGAGGACTGGGATTTCACCTCGCGCACGGGCACAGGCGAGACACTGCAAAGCCATCTCGAGTGGCAGCTCAACCTCATTCCCCTGTCGGAGACCGACTACCAGATAGCCATAGCGCTAATAGATGGCATCAACGCTGACGGTTATCTCGAAGAGTCGCTGGAAGACATCCTCGCCTCGCTGGATCCAGAGCTCGAAGTGGAATTGGATGAGGTCGAGATGGTTCTGCACCGGATTCAGCAGTTCGAGCCGGTTGGTATAGGCGCGCGGGATCTCAGCGAGTGCCTCCTTTTGCAACTGCGTCAGTTGCCGGCTGATACGCCCTCGCTGGATCAGGCTATTCGTGTGGTCAGAGATCATCTTGAGCTACTCGGAAATCGCGATTTTACGCAGTTGATGCGTCGTTCAAAGCTCAAGGAAGACCAACTACGGGATGCCGTAAGCCTGATTCAAACCCTCAATCCCCGTCCCGGCGCGGAAATCGCTTCGGGTGATGCGGAATACGTGATACCTGATGTCATTGTTCGACGCGATAGTCAGCGCTGGATCGTCGAGTTGAACCAGGAGTCGGTCCCCAAGGTCCGGGTCAACAGCCACTACGCTTCAATGGTCCGTCGGGCAGACACAAGTGATGACAACACCTATCTGCGCAATCACCTGCAGGAGGCGCGCTGGTTCATCAAGAGTCTGCAAAGCCGTAACGAAACGCTTATGAAGGTGGCGACCCAGATCGTCGAACATCAACGCGGATTTCTGGAGTACGGCGAAGAGGCGATGAAGCCGCTTGTATTGCATGACATTGCTGAAGCAGTGGGCATGCATGAGTCCACTATCTCGCGCGTGACCACGCAGAAATTCATGCATACACCCCGCGGCATTTTTGAGCTGAAATACTTTTTTTCAAGCCACGTGGGCACAGCCGAAGGGGGTGAGTTCTCCTCCACAGCCATTCGAGCACTGATTAGAAAACTGGTCGCTGCAGAAAACCCAAAGAAACCATTGAGCGACAGCAAGATCGCTGGTTTACTGGAAGAACAGGGCATCGATGTAGCCCGCCGGACAATTGCCAAATATCGCGAGTCGCTCAACATTGCCCCCTCCAGCGAGCGTAAGCGGCTAGTTTGACCAGACAGAGGATTTAGATGGCACCATCGGGTGATAATTTTCACCTCGTTCATAAAGCCAATCAGGAGAAGCCGTATGCAATTAAATATCAGCGGTCATCAACTCGATATCACTGACGGTTTGCGCGATTACGTCACTGAGAAAATGAGCCGGCTCGAAAGGCATTTTGACAAGATTACCAACGTCCAGGTCATCCTCGAAGTAGAAAAGGTCCGCCAGAAAGCGGAAGCGATCTTACATGTCGCAGGAGGGGAAGTCGTAGCCAACGCCGAGCATAGCGATATGTATGCAGCTATCGACTTATTGACCGACAAGCTTGACCGACAGCTGATCAAGCATAAGGAAAAGAACATTGACCGCCTTCAGGGCGCCCACGACAGATAAGGCTGACAACGCCGCAATCATGCAAATAGACCATATCCTCACTCTCGAGCGCACTTTCGCAGGTGTGCAAGGGGGCTCAAAAAAACGTGTGCTGGAGCTGATCGGCAAACTGATCTCCCAGCACACCAACCTCGACTCCGATGCTGTCTATGACAGTCTTATTGCCCGGGAAAAACTCGGCTCAACAGGCTTCGGTCATGGAATAGCCATTCCGCACTGCCGCCTGGAAGGATGCACTCAGGCAACCGGCACTTTATTGCAGCTCGATAGCAAAATAGATTTCGACGCGCTGGACGGAGAACCGGTAGATCTGATTTTTGTGTTGCTGGTCCCCCAGGAAGCCACCGAACAGCACTTGCAGATACTGAAAATGCTGGCCGAAAAGCTGGACCAGCAATCCTTACGTGAAGCTCTGCGCCAAGCTCCCGACGCCCAGGCCCTGTATGAGGCCATGGTCGGCGCTAGCGGCCGAGGCTGACGAGCATGCGCCTGGTGATCGTCAGTGGCCGTTCCGGTTCAGGCAAGAGCACTGCGCTCCACCTGCTTGAAGATAATGGGTTCTACTGCATCGACAATCTCCCGGCAGGCTTGTTACCCGACCTGGCGAGGCAGGCAAGCCAGACTGACCTGAACCTTCCAAAGGTGGCCATCAGCATCGATGCACGTAATCTGGCGAGCGACCTTGCACGATTTCCGGAGCTGCTCCAGGCCGTACGGGATTCCGGTATTCGCTGCGACGTGCTGTTTCTGGCAGCAACCGATGAGGTGCTGATCAAGCGATTTTCCGAAACCCGGCGCAAACATCCCCTGACAGACGGAAACCAATCGCTCGCCGAAGCAATCGCAACGGAATTGCGCCTGCTCGAACCGATAATCGACCTGGCCAATCTGAAGATAGACACCAGTCATCTGACGCTCTACCAGCTTCGCGACCTGCTCAAGCAACGCCTGCTAAGCAGCGAGGCGAATACCCCCTCGGTACTGATCCAGTCGTTCGGGTTCAAGCGTGGTGTCCCGGTGGATGCAGATCTGGTATTTGACGTGCGGTGCCTGCCGAACCCCTACTGGAAGCCCGACCTACGGCCATTTTGCGGGAGAGATCAAGCCGTTTGCGACTACCTCGACGCGGAGCCGGAGGTGCAGGAAATGTATCAGGACATCCGCCAGTTTCTCGAGAAATGGCTGCCCCGCTACGCGGCTGGAGAACGCAGCTACATGAGCATCGCCATAGGCTGCACCGGCGGGCATCATCGGTCGGTTTACATTGCCGAGCGGCTGGTCAGGGAATTGAGCGCCACCACACCCAACCTGCTTATCCGCCACCGCGACTTGCCCTAGACATGACTATCTGCCGAATTCAGATCATCAACAAGCTGGGGCTGCATGCGCGAGCCGCAGCCAAGTTCGTTGGCGTGGCCAGCCGTTACGGATGCCAGGTCAGGATCGGTACCACTGAACAGAATCTAGTGGACGGCAAGAGCATCATGCAGGTCATGATGCTGGCGGCCAGCAAGGGAACCGAAGTCTGCGTAAGTTGCGAGGGCGAACAGGCTGAGCAGGCCATCGAGGAACTGAAGGCCCTGATCAATAACTATTTTGAAGAGGGCGAGTGAGCCTAAGCGCCGCCCACAGTCATGCCATCGACCAGCCAACTGCCGGTCAGATAGTTGCCACGCCGTTCCACGTCTGAGCCTACACAGCGCAGTCTACTGAACATGTCACGCAGGTTGCCCGCGATGGTAACTTCCTTGACCGGATGACTGATCACCCCGTTTTCTACCCAAAAGCCGCCCGCGCCACGGGAGTAATCCCCCGTTACGCCATTAACTCCCTGGCCCATCAATTCGGTCACCAGCAAGCCCGTACCCATCTCCTTGAGCATCGCATCGAGCCCACCGCTGGCGTTGCTGGTTATATGCAAATTATTCACGCCGCCGGAGTTTGCGGTACTGGGTAGCCCCAATTTACGCCCCGAATAAGTGCCGAGAACCCAGCTGCGCAGAACGCCCCCTTCGATGAACGCCTGGTCGCGGGTCGCCAGACCATCGCCGTCGAACGCCGCGCTGCCCAGCGCCCTTTTCATATGCGGACGCTCGTCGATAGTGACCCATTCGGGGAAAACCCCCTGGCCGAACGCATCGAGGAGAAAGGTCGACTGGCGATACACGGCGCCTCCGGCAATAGCCCCGACAAGATGTCCAAGCAAGCCGGCGGCCTGGTCCGCCATGAACAGCACGGGAACCTTGGCAGTGGCAACAGGACCGGCACCCAGCCGGGCCAGCGTCCGCTCCGCGGCCTTGCGACCTAATGCCTCTGGAGTGGGTAGCTGGTCTGCTACCCGATCTACGCCGTACCAATAGTCCCGCTGCATGCCCTGTTCGGATGCCACGATCAGCACTGCAGAAGCGCTATGACGGGTACCCAGAGTACTACCGATAAATCCATTGCTGTTGCCATAGACTCGGCAACCCTGTTGACTGCTGACATTGGCGCTATCGCTGGTCAGACGCGCGTCCACCTCCAGCGCCGCGGCCTCACAGGCCAATGCGCGCTGAATAGCCTGTTCGGCGGACAGTTCCCACGGGTGATAAAGATCCAGGTCAGGCAGTTCGCTCGCCATCAACTGCGGGTCTGCAAGCCCCGAAAAGGGATCTTCGGAGGCATGGCGCGCAATGGCCAAAGCGGCTTCGATAGCAGCCTTAATGGCCTTATCTGACGTATCCGAAGTGCTGGCAGAACCTTTTCGCTGCCCGGCATACAATGTGATGCCAAACCCTTGATCACGATTGAATTCGACCGTTTCAACTTCACCGTGGCGCACTCCCACCGAGAGGCCGGTGTTGTTACTGACTATCACCTCGCAGGCCGAAGCGCCCTGGCGTCTGGATTCGTCGAGGATGAAAGCGACACGTTGCTCCAGTGCGTTTCGTGTGGCTTGGGGATCGTCGTGCTGGGTAGGCAGAATATCGGTCATAGGGTCTCCTTTAAGTAGCCATTGTACTCCGGACAGCCGCCCTGTGAACGGGTATCATGGCGCGGATTAACGTGGCGAAGACAGTACCGGGACGAACATGACAGATTTTCAAGACGAAGAGCAGACTGAAGACGGCAAGAGCAAGACGCAGGTCAAGCGTGAGCTGCATCAGTTGCAGGACCTGGGGCGGCGTCTTACCGAGCTCAAACCAGCCCAGCTCGATAAGCTCGAGCTAACCGATAAACTGCGGGCCGCCCTGGATGAAGCACACCGGCACACCGCCCGGGGCGCGCTCAAACGGCACCTCAGTTTTGTCGGAAAGCTCATGCGAGACCAGGATATAGAAGCGATCCAGGCTTATGTGGATCGTCTCGACAGCAGCAGTCAGGCCCATGCGCAGCATTTTCATCAATTGGAACGGTGGCGTGACCGCTTGCTGACCGGCAATGCGGAGGATCAGGAAGCCTTCATCGCAAGGTACCCCCAGACTGACCGTCAGAATCTGCGGCAGCTAATAAGACAGGCGAGCAAGGAAGCCGCGGAGAACAAACCACCAGCGGCGTCGCGCAAACTTTTCAAGCTCATCAGGGAAACGGTTGAGGCCGACCTCTAGGCCAGAGGGGACAAGGGCCGGCCCGTATTTATCGCTATCCACCAGTGACTTGCGAGCCCCCCCGGCGATTGGCGAAAGCGGCAACATACTGCTAGCTTTCAAAGTCAGAGCAGCCAATCGCCAAAGGTCCAATCGTGAATATAGCCCTCCCCCTGCCTCGCATCGAAAATACCCTGCACCTGAACGTCCAGGAAGAAAGAGCCAGTTTGCTGAAGGGATTGATGCAACCGGCAGCACGCATAGATTCGAAATATTTCTACGACGCGGTGGGTTGCGAGCTGTTCACCCGCATCTGCAAACTGGACGAGTACTATCCCACCCGTACCGAAGCCGCCATCTTTCGAGACCATGCCGAGGAAATAGCCGCTGCTCTACCGCCCGGAGCACAATGGATCGATCTCGGCTGTGGCGATTGCGCCAAGTCCGAACGCTGGCTTGACCAGATATCCCCGGCAAGGCTGGTAGGAGTGGATATCGCCGGAGATTTTCTGCAGACCTCTCTGACCAGCGTCGCCGCCTGTCATCCTGGGCTGGAATGCGTTGGCGTAGTCAGTGATTTCACCCGCACCCTAAACCTTGAGCATTTGTTGGAAGAAAAGCCCAATGCGGCGCCTGTTTTCTTTTATCCAGGATCATCCATAGGCAATTTCGCGCGCGCGGATGCATTGAGGCTGCTGCGCAACATCCGGCGGCATTGTGGTGACAAGGGGCGCTTGTTGATATGCGTTGACCTGGTGAAGCCTGCACAAATACTCGAAGCGGCTTACGACGATGCCCTTGGCGTAACCGCCGCCTTCAATCTCAACGTCCTGGAAGTGGTGAACCGGGAAATCGCTGCTGATTTTGCCACCAACAATTTTTCCCATCGGGCAATATTCGATTCTGATCGCAGCCGCATAGAAATGCATCTGGTCGCCAAACGAGACCACAAGGTCAACCTCGGAGAGGGCAACTCCCGATGCTTCAGCGCCGGGGAACAGGTCCTTACAGAGTATTCCCACAAATATACGACGGCAGCCTTCGGAGAGATGCTGGCGGAAGCCGGGTTCGGACGCCACCAGCTCTGGACGGACCCCAGGCAATGGTTTGGCGTATTTCTCGCGGAGCCAACCTCATGAGCATTCATCACACCGTCCCGCGCAGCGAAATGCTGACCGCCCGGTTTGATGAGGTCCGAAGGCACACCACAGACCTCATCGAGAGTCTCAACGCAGAAGACTGCCAACTGCAATCGATGCCCGATGCCAGCCCCGTAAAGTGGCATCTGGCACATACCACCTGGTTCTTCGAAACATTCGTGCTGGCATCCCTGGCTGATGCACCTGCGGCTTACGACCCAGCCTTCAAGGTGCTTTTCAACTCCTACTACGTCGGCGTGGGCGAGCGCCATACCCGGGCTGAACGGGGCATGTTGTCCCGCCCTACCCTAAAGGAGGTGCTCGACTATCGTGCGCATGTCGATCAGCATTTGCGGAGCGCCATGCAGAACCAGGGGCTCCCTGGTGCCGTACTGGACCTGATAGAGCTTGGGCTAAATCATGAGCAGCAGCACCAGGAGCTGATCCTGACCGACTTGAAGCACCATTTCTTTGCCAACCCGCTGCGCCCTGCCTGGCGACCCATCTCGGCGGATCAGTCCGCTCAGTCTGAACAGGGGACGGGCAACGGCTTCATTCTTCTCAGCGGCGGGTTGATTGAGAACGGCTATGACGCGAGCGGTTTTTGCTATGACAATGAGCTGCCCCGTCACCGCGTATGGCTCGCTCCCTTTGAGCTGGCGACCCACAACGTGACCAATGGCGACTATCTGGCGTTCATGGCCGATGGGGGCTATAACCGCCCGGAATTATGGTTATCGGATGGGTGGGACCTGCTGTGCCAGGAACAGTGGCGGGCCCCTTTGTACTGGCGGCACGATGACGAAGGCTGGCATAACTTCACCTTGCATGGCGAGCAGCCCCTTGCGCATGACGCAGCACTGAGCCACGTCAGCTTTTATGAGGCAGACGCCTATGCGCGCTGGGCCAATGCCAGATTGCCGACCGAAGCGGAATGGGAGTTTGCAGCGCGATCCGAACCCCAGTTGTCCGGCCTGTTCAACGAAGTATGGCAATGGACAAATAGCGCCTATCTTGCCTACCCGGGGTACCAGCCAGCGCCGGGTGCGGTCGGTGAATACAACGGCAAGTTCATGATCAACCAGATGGTCCTGCGCGGAGCATCCCTCGCCACCCCAACGGGACATTCCCGCACCAGCTATCGCAACTTCTTTCCACCGCAGGCGCGTTGGCAGTTCAGCGGGCTACGTCTGGCGCGGGAGCCGTGCTAGATGTGAATCGCGCCGCTGACGTGACACCGCCTACCGACGCTGGTCCCGCGTGGGCCGAAGCGCAACCGGGAGCACCACTGGCAGCAACAACAGCCCTGCGTTCTGCAAGCCAAGATCGATCCGAGCTTGAAAGTGCAGGACTACATCTTGGCGCCTTGGATTGAGGTGTAGGCTTTCAGGAACATCTTGCAACGCTGGTCGGCAACGCGACCATCATTAGCAGGCAAAAAGGCCGACCCCCTGCGGGGCCGGCCTTTTTGCTTACCTGACAACCCGCAGGCTGATCAGTAACCCAGCGCGAAATCCTCTTCAGCCATGTCCATCAGGTTGTCAGCACCTGACATCATGGAATCAACGTGGGTGCGAGTGCGGGGCAGGATGCGCTGGAAGTAGAAACGCGCGGTCTGCAACTTGGCCTTGTAGAAGCCCTCTTCGCTGGTGCCGGCAGCCAATTGCTCGGCAGCAGCGCGGGCCATGTCAGCCCAGAAGTAGGCCAGGCAAACGTAGCCGGAATACATCAGGTAATCCACTGACGCAGCGCCGACCATCTCGCGATCCTTCATCGCCGCCATGCCGATCTTCATGGTCAGCTCGCCCCACTCCTTGTTCAGCTGATTCAGCGGAGCAACGAACTCCTGGACGGCTGAGTTGCCCTCGTGATTCTGGCAAAACTTGTGGACGATTTTGGTGAAGCACTTGAGTGCTTCGCCCTGGGTCATCAGCACCTTGCGACCCAGCAGATCCAATGCCTGGATGCCGGTAGTGCCTTCATACAACATGGAGATGCGCGCGTCACGCACGTTCTGTTCCATGCCCCACTCAGCGATGAAGCCGTGGCCGCCATAAATCTGCACGCCATGGTTGGCCGCTTCGAAGCCCACTTCGGTCATGAACGCCTTGGCGATTGGCGTAAGGAAAGCCAGCAATGCGTCGGCTTGCTTCTTCTGCCCTTCGTCCTGGCTGTTCTTGAGGATATCGACCTGCTTCGCCGTGAAATACACCATCGCACGGTTACCTTCGGCGAACGCCTTCATGGTCAGCAGCATGCGGCGCACATCAGGATGCACGATAATCGGGTCAGCAGCTTTTTCTGGCGCCTTCGGGCCAGTGAGCGCGCGCATTTGCAAACGCTCGCGGGCGTATTTGATGCCACCCTGGAAACCGATTTCGGCATGCGCCAGACCTTGCAGAGCTGTACCCAGACGCGCGGTGTTCATGAAGGTGAACATGCAGTTCAGGCCCTTGTTCGGCGGTCCGATCAGAAAACCCGTAGCCGAATCGAAGTTCATGACGCAGGTGGCATTACCGTGAATACCCATCTTGTGTTCGAGGGATCCGCAGTTCACGCCGTTGCGCTCGCCCTTTTCGCCGTTTGCATCTGGCAGAAACTTGGGCACGATGAACAGGGAAATACCCTTGGTGCCGGCCGGTGCATCGGGCAGGCGAGCAAGTACGATATGGACGATGTTCTCGGCCATGTCATGCTCACCGGAAGAGATGAAGATCTTGGTGCCGGAGATCTTGTAGCTGCCATCAGCGGCAGGCTCGGCCTTGGTACGCAGCATGCCCAGGTCGGTGCCGCAATGGGATTCGGTCAGACACATGGTGCCGGTCCACTGACCGGACACCAGCTTGGTCAGGTAAACGTGCTTGTGCTCGTCGGTACCGTGGGCGGCGATGGTATTCATGCAACCATGGGACAAGCCGGGATACATACCCCAGGACCAGTTGGCCTGGCCGATCATTTCGCTTACTGCCAAACCCAGTGATTCGGGCAGCCCCTGACCACCATGGTCGACGTCATGCGCCAGACTTGGCCAGCCGCCTTCAACATACTGCGCGTAAGCTTGCTTGAATCCCTCTGGCGTTTTCACGCCCTCAGCGCTCCAGGTGCAGCCTTCGGCATCGCCAACGCGGTTCAGCGGGGCAATGACCTGCTCACAAAATTTGGCGCCCTCTTCCAAAATGGCATTGACCATATCAGGGGTGGCGTCTTCGCAGCCCGGCAGGCTCTTGTAGTGTTCTTCATAACCCAGTACTTCGTCACGAACGAAGCGAATGTCACGCAGGGGAGCCTTGTAATCTGGCATGGTACTTGACCTCAATGGTTATAACAGGGATTCAAGAGCAGCCATTAGCTGCAATTTTTGCTGCAAGGCAGCTGATTCAAACAGACGTTTGAAACATACGTTTACGCCATGCCTATGTCAAGTACCCGCAGGGGTCCGGATATGAATAAATTGTAAATTCTGGGCAACGGAGATGCGTCTGAGAAGAGGAAATACATAGCTAGGCAGGTGGCCGAGCGGAGGATTCAAGCTACCAGATTTACCGAGGATTCAGCACTGCGCTCATCTGATCCTACGGTGCGGTACAGCTCCATTTTCCGATCGGTACCTGGCTGATCATCAGGGCTACGTGCTCGCGTATCGTCATCTGATTGGCTCGCCAGTTCAGCACGAGCCTGGGTTGCCATTTGCGCGGCCTGGGCAGCCACGGAAAGATCGGTTGCCGACGGCTGTGCCGGTGCCAATGCGGCGCGCTGCACCTGCTGCGCCTTGGCTAGCGTCGCGGCCGGATCTCCCGGAACAGCGGCGGTATCAATTGAGACTGAACCGCCTACAGCGTAAAGCCTACCATCAGGCCCTCGCTCATAATCATAGGTGACTGCGCCAGCATACTGGCCACCTACGGCCAGGTGGGCCTGCTCATGTGCACGCACCTCCCGATCCCGAGTTGCCAGTTCAGCAATATCGGCCTGCGTAACGCGTTGCAATTCGGCCTCTATTTCGGCGAGTCTTTTGCGAAGGTCGTTTTCTGTCTGCCGATCAGGTTCGGCTTCGGTGGCAGGCCGGGCAATTGTAGTGGGGGTCGGTGGCGTGCTGTCGGCTGCCCCGGCAGGTCGCCCTGAGATCATCATCGGCGAGGAAAATCGGGAGGAGAGTGATGGACTCAGGCTGATCATTGCGCATGACCCGAACGGTCAGGCCGTTACATCCAGCAAAGTGCCCAGCACCTCGCTAGCCGTATCGATAACAGACGCACCCGCTTCGACTTCTTGCCGCCCCCGCTGAAGCTCCACCAGACTATCTACCAGATTGACCGGCCGGTTGGTGTCGACCTGGGTAGTGGCCGCCGCCTGACCAGTGGCTGGTTGCAACGGGATGGACGCCGCTGCGGTTGGCTCGGAGGGCACACCAAGACGAGCTATTTCAGCTGCGGCGGTATTGGCGCGGTATTGACCTTGGCGAACGCTGTTCATGCCCGATGACATCAAATCAAGAGTAGCCATGGCACATTGCCTCTATAGTGATTTCCTGGTCATTGAAGCACAACTCAAGCGGCGTGGGTATCACCCATCGCTATTTCAGATCAGCGGCCCAAGATCCAGACAAGCGGCCACTTTTTCCGCTGATGGCGGGCTCAGCGTAGGGATTACTCCGAGACAGGGGGCCTTGATCAGTTGCCGGAGGGTTGTCAGATTTTCCTCCGGGCGGCTCATATGCGGGTCCACGCCATTGGCGATCCATCCCGCCAACTTCAAACCGTCCCGTGCAATGGCTTCAGCGGTAAGCAGCGCATGGTTGATACAGCCCAGGCGCATGCCCACTACCATGATCACCGGAATAGCCAGCTCGCTTGCCAGGTCAGCCAGGGTTTGCTGATCATTCAACGGCACCCGCCAGCCGCCCGCGCCTTCCACCAGCGTAAAGTCCGCATCGCGCTCGAAAACCTGATTGCACGCCGTCGCCAGAAGATCGACCGTGAGCGCGACCTTGCCCTCTATGGCCGCAATATGCGGGGCAATAGCGGGCTCGAGCGTAATGGGATTGATCAGTTCATAGCTCAATGCAGGATCGCACTCAGCCATCAGGATCAAGGCGTCGTCATTGCGCAGCCCCTGGGCGGTGCGCTCACAACCTGCCGCAACCGGCTTGGCTGCCGCCGTGGTCAGACCCGCTGCACGGGCAGCATGCAGCAGGCCGGCAGCGATGGTGGTTTTGCCGATTTCGGTGTCGGTACCGGTAATGAAGTATCGTTTGGCCATGCCCGTTCCCCAATGTTTACTGACCAGCGCCTTTGAATAACATTATCTGCGCGACCTGATAGGTCGCGGGCAGGCCTACTGGCTGCCGAAAAACCTCGTATGCCTCGGTCAGTCCGCGCAAGCGTGCTCGCCCGGTCAGCCCCCCGGGACGGCCCGGATTGACGTTGTGGGCACCCAGCGCCTTGAGTTCGCGAGTCAGTTCGCTCAACTGGCCGTAGTGCAGGACATGCTCTTCCACCTCACATTGCCAGCGGGTGAATCCGGCTTCCGCGAGGCTTCGCTGCAGGTCGGCCAACGGACTGAAGCGATTGACGTGAACAAATCCGTCTACCCGTTGCCAGGCCTGCCGCAACTCGTTCAAGGAACCATCAACCAACGTCGAAAAGGCCATACAGCCTCCTGGACGCAGCACGCGCCATCCCTCTTTCAACGCCAGGGATAGCTGCGGACACCATTGCAGCGCCAGACTTGAAAAGATCAGATCCTGAGAAGCGGAGCGCAACGGCAGAGCCTCCGCGTCAGCGGTTATCCAGGCGCACGGGGCAGCGGAGCGCTCTCGGGCATAACGCAGCATGCCTTCCGCCAGGTCCAGACCCGCTACCGGACAGGCATAACGGTCGGCCAGAATTCTCGTGAAATAACCCGTACCACAACCCAGATCAATCACGTCCGAGGCGTGCAGCTGCTCTGGCAAGCGTGCCAACAGATTGGTACCGACGGTACGCTGGAACTCAGCGGCTTGATCATAGGTCCGTGCGGCACGACTGAACGAATCAGCCACCTGCCGCTTGTCGATCCAGGGTTCAAGCATGTCTGGCCTGCACAAATCCGGCGATCTGCTCGGCAACCCAGAGCGGCTGCTCCAGGGGCAACGCATGGCTGGCCTGGGGATGGACGACCACGGTCGCGCCTGGGTCCAGTTCCGCCAGAGGCTTGGCTACGGCCGCGGGCACCAGCGCATCCCGACCGGCAAGGCAGTGCAATAGTGGTACGGTGCCGCGGGCGAGCATAGCTCGACTATCCAGCACGCCCAGCAAAGCCAGGGCATGCAGTCGTTGCTCATGGCCGGCATCGTCAAATTTGAGCGTCTTTCGCAGCTGCCGGGCTTGTTCACTGCCCTGGGTAACCAGACTGGCGAAACGCTTGAGAATTTGTTCCGGTTCATCCCGAAAATCGTTATAGAACGTCTTGAAGGTTTCGGCGGGCATCGCATCGGGCCAGGTCTTGCGACAGACGAAACTGGCATTACTCGCCAGCGTTACCACAGCGCAGAAGCGTTCTGGAAAGCGCCGCATCAACTGCAACGCCAGGGTTCCGCCCAATGACCAGCCCACCAGCACACCCGGGGCAAGCTCATCGGCCAACTGCGCCAGATCTGGCTCGATGCTCGACATCTGCATGGCCGGCAAGCCATGACAATCAACTCTGGTTTGCGGCAGGCGTTCCTGTAGCGCTCCGCGCAGCGGTTCCATTGTGGCAGTCGCCATAGCCCAGCCGGGCAATAAAGTGATGCTAGTCATCGGCTTGCTCCGGCAGGCTGATGGATGCGTGCTTCAACGCATCGAGTAGTTGCGCCACATCATCTTCTGAATGCCCTGCGGACAGCGTCACCCGCAAACGCGCAGTACCGCGCGCAACGGTCGGGGGGCGGATAGCGGTTACCAGCAGACCCTGCTCGCGTAGCGCCGCCGACAGAGCCATGGCGCGCTCGCTGCTACCGATGATAATGGGCTGTATAGGGGTCGAACTGTCCATCAGCCGCAGTCCCAGTTCGCCCACCCCGGCACGGAACTGGCCAATCAGGCGCGCCAGGTGCTCGCGGCGCCAGCTTTCATCGCGCAACAGTTGTAGACTCTTAAGCGTTGCGCAAGCTACTGCGGGCGGCTGGCTGGTGGTGTAGATATAGGGCCGGGCAAACTGGATGAGGCTTTCAATCAGTTCCTCGCTGCCTGCGATAAAGGCGCCAGCCGTACCGAAACCCTTGCCCAGCGTGCCAACCAGAACCGGAACATCCGCTACGCCAAGCCCGAAGTGCTCGACGATGCCGCCGCCCTGCTCTCCCAGGCAACCGAAGCCATGGGCGTCGTCGACCATCACCCAGGCTCCACGCGCACGTGCCGCAGAGCAGATCGCTGGCAGGTCGGCAAGATCGCCGTCCATGCTGAACACGCCGTCGGTTACTATCAAGGTGTTGCCGCAGGTTTTCTCCAGCCGGGAAGCCAGGCTCACCGGGTCGTTGTGCAAATAGCGGGAAAACCGAGCACCACTCAACAATCCGCCATCCAGGAGCGAGGCGTGGTTGAGGCGATCCTCTACGACGGAATCGCCCTGCCCGACCAACGCACTGATAACGCCAAGATTAGCCATATAGCCGCTGGACATGAGCAAGGCGCGCGGCCTGCCGGTAAAGACCGCCAGCGCCTCTTCAAGCTGATGATGAGGCTCGCTATGACCCATCACCAGATGCGATGCGCCCCCGCCTACTCCCCAGCGTCGAGCCCCTTCGCTAAAGGCCTCTATCACCTCGGGATGATTGGCCAGACCCAGATAATCATTGCTGCAGAACGCCAACAATGGCCGGCCGTCCACCACCACCCGCGCGCTTTGGGGTGATCCCAGCAACGGGCGTTGACGGTACAAATGGGCCGCGCGGCGCTCAGCCAGGCGTGCAGATAGATCGAAAGGCATAGAAGGCTCTGTATTCACCCGCAAGCGGCAAGCCCGGCTGACGGGCTTGCCTGGATGCTAGATGTTTTGACGCTGCGCCCGCAGTCAAAAGACGACAAGGCTGACAGTCGGAATTCAGACGGCTGCCGCGTTGGTGAACATGGCGCTGCTCTTCTGTTCCACCAAGGCCTGCTCAATCGCCGCCTGATGAACCTCGTCATCGTGCTCCTGGCGCTCTTCGGGCTTGATACCCAGACGCTCGAACAACCGCATGTCCTTCTCGGCCTGCGGGTTGGTGGTGGTCAACAGACGATCGCCGTAGAAGATCGAGTTCGCTCCGGCGAAGAAGGCCAGCGACTGGGTCTGCTCGTTCATCTGCTCGCGCCCGGCGGAAAGACGCACATGGGACTTGGGCATCATGAGGCGTGCCACGGCCAGGGTGCGAATGAAATCGAAGGGGTCCACGTCTTCGGCGTTTTCCAGCGGCGTACCCTTGACCTTGACCAGCATGTTGATTGGCACACTTTCGGGGTGCTCGGGCAGGTTGGCCAGCTGAATCAGCAATCCGGCCCGATCTTCCAGCGTCTCACCCATTCCCAGGATGCCGCCGGAGCAGATCTTCATGCCCGCATCGCGCACATAGGCCAGTGTTTCCAGCCGATCACCATAGGTACGGGTGGTAATGATGTTGCCGTAAAACTCAGGAGACGTGTCCAGATTGTGGTTGTAGTAATCCAGGCCGGCTTCAGCCAGTGCAGCGGTCTGTTCCTTGGTCAGTTTGCCCAGCGTCATGCAGGTTTCAAGACCCATGGCGCGAACGCCTTTGACCATTTCCAGCACATAGGGCATGTCTTTTTCGGAAGGATGTTTCCAGGCCGCACCCATGCAGAACCGCGTGGCACCGATCTGCTTAGCCGCCGCCGCCTCGTCCAGAACCTTCTGTACTTCAAGCAGCTTTTCCTTATCCAGACCCGTGTTGTAGTGGCCGGACTGAGGGCAGTACTTGCAGTCTTCAGGACAGGCGCCGGTCTTGATCGATAGCAGCGTGGAAACCTGCACCCGGTTGGAATCAAAGTGCTGACGATGAACCGTTTGTGCCTGAAACAGCAGGTCATTGAAGGGTTGGCGGAACAAAGCCAGCACTTCTGCTGGAGTCCAGTCGTGACGAGTAACGGAAGCAGTCATCAAAATCGTTCCTGAAATTTGCGTGGAATGGGGTTTGCAGTCAGTCTTGACAAGCATGATAGCGACGGCACGGAGGCTGTCAACCATTGAACCTTATGCCGGTTTACAAGTGGCTAAAAAACAACCACTCCTTCCATTGCTTGCTGTGCCTCAGTCGGGGCAAACATGGATCGGCTGGTATCTGCGAAGGCTGCCTGGCGGACCTGCCCTGGTACGCTAGCCGATGCCGGCAATGCGCTCTGCCGATGCCCATCGCGGACAGCCGTTGTGGTCGATGCCAACGTGACTCCCCTGCTTTTGCCCAGGTAGTGACGCCTTTTCTCTATCGCTTCCCCGTGGATAGCCTGGTCCTCGCATTCAAGTACCACCACCAGCTCACCTATGGAAAGCTGTTGGGATTGATGCTGCTTGATGCCGTTCGCTTTCATTACCAGGAGCATCACCAGACATTGCCGGATTGCCTTGTCCCCATGCCCCTGCACCGCTCGCGCCAAGCCAAAAGGGGCTATAACCAGGCGCTGGAACTGGCGCGCCCCTTGCTTAAGCCACTCGCGATACCGCTTGAGCTAAACAATCTGATCCGTGAGCGCGCCACGCAAGCCCAGCAAGGGCTCGATGCCCAGGCGCGCCGCCAGAATCTGCAGGGTGCCTTTCGGTGTCGTTTTCCAGAGCGAATCCGCAATCGCCACGTCGCGCTGGTTGATGACGTGATGACCACCGGCACCACCGCCGACGAAGCTAGCCGAACATTACTCGATGCAGGTGCGGCCAGCGTCAGCATCTGGTGTGTCGCTCGAACGCCCTGAGCCGCACGGCGAGCGCCCAGCGAACAAAGTCGTTACATAGCAGCAATGCCGCTGCCCTCCAGAATGTGCAACCATACACACCTGTTAACCGTATGGCGGAGCTTCCATGGACACGCAACATCCTTTTGCCCTGCTTACACCGGATACCGTACTGGATGCGGTAGAGTCCCTGGGCTTCACCAGCGATGCGCGCACGCTGACGCTGAACAGCTACGAAAACCGAGTGTTTCAGATCGGCATTGAAGGCGCGCAGCCACTGATCGCCAAATTCTATCGCCCTGAGCGCTGGAGCGATGAAGCCATTCTCGAAGAACACCAGTTTTCGCTGGAGCTCGCCGACCTGGAGATCCCGGTCATCCCGCCTATGCAAATTGACGGTAGAACGCTGTTCGAACATGCCGGGTTTCGTTTCAGTCTGTTCAAGCGTTTCGGTGGACGCGCCCCCGAGTTCGACAATCCCGACCACTTGCTGATGCTCGGCAGACTGCTCGGCCGTTTGCATGCAGTGGGATCGATGCAGCCTTTTCAGCATCGGCCAGCGCTCACAGTTCAGAATTTCGGACATGAGAGCGTCAGCTGGCTGCGTGACAACGATTGTGTCCCGGCCAACCTGCGCCCGGCCTACTTTTCGGTAGCCGATGACCTGCTGGAACGCATCGACGGCATCTACCAGGATCAACCCCACCAGACCATACGCCTGCATGGAGACCTTCACGTGGGCAACTTGCTATGGCGCGATGAGCTGCTTTATATGGTCGATCTGGACGATTGTCGCCAGGGCCCGGCAATCCAGGATCTGTGGATGATGCTCTCGGGCGAGCGGGATCAACGTCAGGCGCAGCTGGCGGAGCTGGTGGATGGTTACAACGAATTTCACGATTTCGATCCTCGCCAGTTGCCCTTGATCGAATCACTGCGCAGCTTGCGTCTGATTCATTACAGCGCCTGGCTCGCCAGGCGTTGGGAGGACCCGGCGTTTCCCAAGCATTTCCCCTGGTTCGCCAGCGAACGGTACTGGGCCGACCAGATACTGACGCTACGCGAACAGCGCGCCGCGCTTGATGAGCCATCGCTTCGGCTGTTCTGATCCGTCGCCATAAAGGAGATCAATGGCCGTTTTCAGTCACATCGGGAACGCATACACTGCCACGCGTTTATTCAGAGGCTACTGTCATGACCGATACCCTGCTCGATTCCCGAAATCTGGCGTTTGAGTTGTATGAAGTGCTGGATGCCGAAGGGCTGACACAGCGCCCGCGTTTTGCCGACCATAACCGCGAAACCTTCGACGCCGCACTGGGTACCGCCCGTAGCATCGCAGAAAAATTCTTCGCACCGCACAATCGCAAGAGCGACGAGAACGAACCCCAGTACGTTGATGGCGCCGCCGAGCTGATCCCCGAGGTCAAGCCCGCAGTGGACGCCTTCCTTGAGGCTGGCTTTCTGAACGCCACGCGTACCTTCGAGCAGGGTGGCATGCAGATGCCCAATCTGCTTTCGCAAGCCTGCTTTGCGCATTTCCAGTCAGCCAACGTCGCCACGTCCTCCTACGCCATGTTGACCATGGGCGCGGCGAATCTGATTGAAGCCTTTGGCAGTGATGAACAGAAACAACGCTTTTTGCAGCCCATGATCGAAGGCCGATTTTTCGGCACCATGGCGTTAACCGAGCCGCATGCCGGCTCGTCCCTGTCGGACATCCGCACCAAGGCTGAGCCTGCGGCGGACGGTAGCTATCGCCTCAAGGGCAACAAGGTTTACATTTCCGGCGGCGATCATCCGCTGTCCGAGAACATTGTGCATATGGTACTGGCCAAGCTGCCCGATGCCCCGCCCGGTGTTAAAGGCATCTCGCTATTTATCGTGCCCAAATTTCACGTGAATGACGATGGCAGCCTGGGGCCGCGCAATGATGTCGCCCTGGCGGGTCTGTTCCACAAGATGGGCTGGCGTGGCACGACCTCGACCGCCCTGAATTTTGGTGAAAAAGGCGAGTGTGTCGGCTATCTGGTAGGCAAGCCGCACCAGGGCCTGCAGTACATGTTCCAGATGATGAACGAGGCGCGCATTGGAGTGGGCATGGGCGCCGTCATGCTGGGTTACGCTGGTTACCTGTATTCGCTCAATTATGCTCGCGAACGTCCGCAGGGCCGACTGCCCGACGGCAAAGATCCGACTTCCGCACAGGTGTCGATCATCCAGCACACGGACGTCAAGCGCATGTTGTTGACGCAGAAAGCCTATGTAGAAGGCGCCTTTGACCTGGGGCTCTATGCCGCGCGCTTGTTTGATGATACCGAAACCCTGGAAACCGAAGAGCAGCGCAAGACCGCCCTGCAACTGCTCGACCTCCTGACTCCCATCGTCAAGTCCTGGCCCTCGGAGTTTTGCCTGAAAGCCAACGAGCTGGCCATCCAGATTCTTGGCGGCTCTGGCTACACCCGCGAATATCCGGTGGAGCAATACTACCGTGACAACCGCCTCAACCCGATCCACGAGGGCACCAACGGCATACAGTCGCTGGATCTGCTGGGACGCAAGGTGGCAATGAACAATGGCGCGGCATTAAAACAGCTATCCGGATTGATTCAGGATACCTGCCGCCGTGCGGCGGATTTCGAGGGCTTGACTGCGCTACGCGAGCCGCTTGAGAAACTGCACGCGCATATCGGCAAGGTCACCCTGGCTTTGCTGGGGGATATGGGGCAAGGCAAGGTAAACCAGGCATTGGCCAACTCGGCGCTTTACCTGAATGCGTTCGGCCACATGGTAATCGGCTGGCGCTGGCTGGAGCAGGCGGTGCGTGCAGAACAGGGTCTGGCTGACGGCAAAGCGGCGGATGCAGATTTCTACCGGGGCAAACTTCAGGCAGCTCGCTACTTTCTGACCTGGGAAGTGCCCGGCTGCCATCACGCTCTGGACGTGCTGGAGAAACGCGACCCTACCTGTCTCGACATGCAGGACAACTGGTTCTGATCGGTATGTGAGCGCAACCAGGAAGCAGCATCGGACAGGCCACCCTCATGTGGCCTGTTTCTCGTTCAGAATCTGACGCTACCACTGATATCTTCCTATTCAACTCCGGCAGGACTAACCTGCACCAGCAAAATTACCCAACTGGAACATCTTTGATGCCGCGTATTATCAAGCTTTTGTTCGGTGTTTTTCTGACTTGCCAGCTGCTGCTGGCCGGTTCGGCATTTGCCGCCCCGGAAATCGATGCCGCGATCGAGGGCGTCCAGGAGAATATCGCCGAACTGGAAAGCAGCTCGCTCTCGGATATTGAAAAACGTGACCTTCAAGATCTTTATCAGCAAACCCTCGCCTTCTTGCAGCGCAGCCAGGCCCAGGCCCGGGAACAGGCTGAGCTGCGCGAGCAGATAGCGCAGGCTCCCGAACATATTCGCACCGCTCGCCAGCAGCTTGATCGCTTGGGCACCCTTGATCCGGAAAAAATTCGCAGCCGGTATGCAAGCCAGGAACTGGAAGACCTGGAGAGGCTGCTGGGCGAAAAAGTCGGCGACATGTTTGGCGCCCAGAATCAGCTCACGGCCGTCAACAGCGAGCTGATCGCTGCACAGACTCGTCCGGAAAGAACTCAGGCCAGCGTATCCAGCAATCAGCAACGTGAACACGCAATCAACGAACAGATCCGCAACCTGCAAAGACAATCGGACAGCGCGCTGAACCAGGCACGCCTGAGCATGCTGAAAGCGGAGTCGCAAAGCCTGCAGATAGCCAGCGACCTGCTGCGCCAGAAGCTCGCTGCAAACGGGGTATTGCAGGACGTCGCCGCCCAGCAGCGTAGCCTGTTGTCCCAACAGATAGCCGACGTTGAGGTGGAGACGCAGATTCTCCAGGACGTGATAAACGAAAAACGTCGCAGCGAATCAGAGCAGACTGTCAGCGAAGCCACATCCCAGGCTTTACAGGCAGGCAACCATGACCTGCTTCGCCAACAGGGCACCCTGAACCGGGAACTCAGCGAAGAACTCTTGCGCGCCACCACTCAGGTCGGTGAGCTGACCGGAATGGTTATCCAGACCAAGCAACAGATTGATAGTCTGCTGCAGATCGAAAGTGCTCTGGAGCAGCAAATTGGGGTTCTGGAAGGCAGCGTGCTGTTGTCCAGAATTCTTCACCAGCAGAAAAAATCGCTGCCCAAGGTTCGTTACGACGCAACCCTGGCCGACCAGATCGCCGATCTCAGACTGCGCCAGTTCGAGCTGAACCAATTGCGCGAGCAGATGGCCAATCGCCCCGCATATCTGGAACGACTGGTAAACCGCTTGCCAGAGGACCAGCAACAAGCCCTGCGGGGCGAGTTCGAGACGGTTGTCAGCAGCCGGGCCAGCCTGGTGGAACAACTTGGCAACAACATCAACTCCTTGCTTACGCTGGGCATAAGCCTGCAGATCAACCAGCGCCAGCTGCAACAGCTGAGCGGCGACCTGCGACAGACCATCGATGACCAGTTGTTCTGGGTAGCCAGCAACCGCACGCTGGATCGCGCATGGTTTGCCAGCTTCCCCAGGCAGGCCGCCGCGCAATGGGAAGACATCGAACCTCTGGACCAGTTGCAGAGGCTGTACGAAACACTACGCAGCCAGATAGTGTGGATCGGGTTGCTGATCATCGTGTTGGGCCTGTATACCTGGCGTTTGCCACATTTGCGCCAACAACTACGCAGCCTGCATGAGGACGTGGGTCATTTCCGCCGCGATAGTGTCGGCCACACGCCCCGGGCGCTCCTGCTGACCGCCCTGATGGTCGTCCCGGTGCCGCTGGTGCTGAGCGGGATCGGCTTTTTGTTAAGTACCGGCGATGAGCCAGCCATGCCCGAGCTTGGGCAAGGGTTGAGTCAGATGGCGCTGGCCTGGTTCATTCTTCATATGCTCTACCGGGTGCTGGACCCCCATGGCATCGCAACCAGACATTTCCGCTGGGAGCCTGAGCTGGTGGGTCGCCTGCATCGCCTGGCCCGCCGCGCTGCCTGGGTTGTCCTGCCCCTCGTGCTAGTCATTGCCGTGGCCGAAATACGCCCGGAAAAGCTCAGCGAAGATGTGCTGGGCCGTCTGTTTATGCTGGTCGGCATGCTGGTCCTGGCCTATCTGCTCGGCAAGGTCATGCAACGCAGCAAGCCGTTGTACAACTCCAAATTCCTGCACCTCATGGCGGCGCTGGTCTTGACCCTCGTGCCCCTGATCCTGGCCGGCCTGGTTGCCTGGGGTTTTCATTACACAGCGATAAAGCTGGCAGACCGGTTTATCGGCACCCTGTACCTGATCACCATCTGGATGCTTCTGGAAGGAACCGTGGTGCGGTATCTCGGCGTCGCCGGGCGCCGCCTGGCCTACCAGCGAGCCCTGACCAAGCGTCAGGCTACTCAACGGGATGCGCAGCATGATTCAGAGCCAGGCGCCGAGGTGCCCGAGATGGATATCCAGCAGATCAACCAGCAGTCGCTGCGTCTGGCCCGGCTGGGTTTGCTGGTTCTGTTTGGCGTGCTGGTGTATCTGACCTGGGCAGATCTGCTTAGCGCAACCTCCTACCTGGAGTCCGTAAGCCTCTGGGAATACAACAGCGGCACTGCAGAGAATCCGCAGATGGCCCCCATCAGCGCCGGCGATGTACTCGGCGCGCTGGTCATCATTGCGCTTACCTTCACCCTCGGTCGCAACCTGCCCGGCTTGCTGGAAATAATGGTGCTGTCGCGCATTCAGCTGGGGCAAGGCAGCAGCTATGCGATAACCACGCTGCTGAGCTACGTCATCGTCAGCCTGGGAATATTCTATGCCCTGTCGGCCCTGGGTGTGAGCTGGAACAAGCTGCAATGGCTGGTGGCAGCGCTTGGCGTAGGACTGGGGTTTGGTCTGCAGGAGATCTTCGCCAACTTCGTCTCAGGCTTGATCATTCTGTTTGAGCGCCCCGTGCGAATTGGCGACGTTGTCACCATCGGGCCCTTGTCCGGCACCGTTAACCGGATACGCATTCGCGCTACCACCATCACCGATTTTGATCGCAAGGAAATTATCGTTCCGAACAAAACCTTCGTTACCGAACAACTGATCAACTGGTCGCTCAACGACACCATCACGCGGGTCACAATCAGCGTAGGTATCTCCTACGGCAGCGACCTGGCCAAGGCCAAGGAACTGCTGATGAACATTGCCACGGCCAATCCTCGAGTGCTCCAGGATCCCGAACCACTGGTGTTGTTTCTGTCTTTTGGCGAAAGCACATTGGGGCATGAGCTGCGGATACATGTTCGTGAGCTGCTGGACCGCAACATGGCCATTGATGAAATCAACCGGGAAATTGACCAGCAATTCCGCCAGCACAATATAGGGATTGCGTTCAGGCAACTGGATGTGAATCTGCGCAACACCGAGGGCCTGGAACGCCTTGTCGCCAGTAGGCATTTCAATGGAGACCAGCCTGTTTCACCCACATCGGCCCGGTCTTCCGACGCTCAGCCCATGAACAATTTCCCAGACCAGGGGAGTACCGCGCCGGGGGCAACCGAACCAGACGCCAACGCGCCGGACGATAACCCCCGGAAGCTAGACTAGCGACGGGACACCTCGTCAGAACAAGGATTTCGCCATGCCCAGAGCTGCAGAATTGAAGAAAGGCCAGATCGTGCAGATCAACGGCCAGCCTTATATTGTTTCCACCATAGACGTGAAGAATCCCTCCTCGCGGAGCGGTACCACCCTGTACAAGGTCCGTTTCAATCACGTACAGACCAAGCAGAAACTCGATCAGAGCCTAACCGGCGATGACGTTCTGGCTTCGATTGATTTCCAGAAGCGCGCGGTGCAGTTCCTCTACCAGGACGCCGACGGCTACACCTTCATGGACAATGAGGATTTCAGCCAATACACCCTTGGCGACGAGCAACTGGAGGAGCAGATCCCTTATTTATCGGAAGGCATTCAAGGCCTCTTCGGGTTGATTGTGGAAGGCAACCTGGTAGGTGTAGAGCTACCTGCGGTGGTGGAAATGCCCATCGAAGAGACGCCGCCAGCCATCAAAGGCTCCTCGGCCAGCGCACGCACCAAGACGGCCCGCTTTGCCTCGGGCCTGGAAATTCAGATCCCTGAATACCTCGAAACCGGTGAGGTCGTACGCATCCATACCGACACCGGCAAGTTCATGTCACGGGCCTGAGCCCTTCAACGGAGAATATCATGAGCCACCCCCCACTGATTATGGATCCACCGGGCAATGCAGATGCCTGCGTGATCTGGCTGCATGGCCTCGGTGCTGATCGCTTCGACTTTGTCCCGGTAGTCAAGGCACTGAGTCTGCCTGCGGAACATGGCGTAAGATTCATCTTTCCCCAGGCGCCGACTCGCCCTGTGACTATCAATAATGGTCTTCCTATGCCTTGTTGGTACGACATTCTCGGAATGTCCCCGGCACGGCTGATCGATGAGGACCAGATGAACGAATCGGCAGCCATGGTGCGCCAACTGATTGATGAACAGCTCAACCAGGGTCTGTCCGCGAATCGCATCGTTCTGGCCGGATTTTCCCAAGGCGGAGCGGTGGTATTGCACGCCGCTCTGGAAAGCCAACTGCCCCTTGCAGGAGTAATGGCCCTGTCGACCTATGGCCCGACGCTGGAGAGCCTGTTCCAGCAGTATGCCGAGGGACCCCGGCTGGATCTGCTTTTCGCCCATGGCCAGCTCGACTCCATGTTGCCCATGCACATGGGACGGGAGGCCCACGATTATTTTCACCAGGCAGGTCATGACACCCACTGGCATGAATACCGGATGGCCCATGAGGTGTGCCCGGAAGAAATCACCCAGATCCGGACCTGGCTGATGGAGCGCCTGGGTCTCTGATCGGCGTGTTTCGGCGCAGTTGAATCCAGCTGGTCAAAAAACAACCGGAGCAAGGCTTCGCTAAGCGGCGGCCTTGCTTTACACTGGCTGACTATCAATTTGCCCTGATCGAGAAAATGCCCGTGCTTAAAGCACTGAAAAAACTGTTTCAACCTGGCGATACGCCTGCATCCAACAGCAGGGAAGAGGCTACTACGGCAGCACAGCCGTCCTCTTCTGCGGCCAATCGGCAAGCCACGCCCTCCCGGCCTGCAGAGCAGGAAGGGCGGCGTGCGCCCAAAGCGCGGCAGAAGTCACCAAAGCGTCAGGCCGATGTAAAACCAGCGGAGCCGATCGCCCCCTGGTCTCTGTCCGATTTCGTTGTCGAGCCGGCCGAAGGGAAAACCCGATTCCACGACTTCCCGTTGCCAGACAGCCTGATGCGCGCCATCAACGAGCAGGGTTTCAGTTACTGCACGCCGATTCAGGCTGCGGTACTGGGCAACACTCTTAAAGGGCACGATGCCATCGGCAGGGCCCAGACCGGCACAGGCAAGACCGCCGCTTTCCTGATTTCCACCATCACCCAATTGCTGGAAACGCCCGCTCCGGATGAGCGCTTCATGGGTGAGCCCCGGGCCCTGATCATCGCACCGACCCGCGAGCTGGTCATGCAGATCGCCAACGACGCAGAGGGTCTTACCAAGCATTGCGATCTGAACGTGATGGGTTTTGTCGGTGGCATGGATTTTGACAAGCAGACACGGCAGCTGGAGAACAGGTATTGCGACATACTGGTCGCCACGCCTGGCCGTTTGCTGGATTTCTGTAACCGGGGCGAAGTGCATCTCGACTTGATCGAAGTATTGATCCTGGATGAAGCCGACCGCATGCTCGATATGGGTTTCATTCCCCAGGTGCGCCAGATCATCCGTCAAACACCGCGCAAGGGTGACCGTCAGACGCTGCTCTTTTCCGCCACGTTCAGCGATGACGTCATGAACCTCGCCCAGCAGTGGACGCTTGACCCGGCTATCGTCGAGATCGAGCCGGAGCGGGCAGCCTCCGAGAACGTCACCCAGCAGGCATATGCCGTTACTGGCTCCGATAAATACAAGCTGCTTTACAACCTGATCACGCAACTGGATTTGCGCCGGGTAATGATTTTCGCCAACCGCAAGGATCAGGTCAGACGCATTCAGGAACGCCTGGTGCGCGACGGTATCCACGCCGCCCAGTTGTCAGGTGACGTGCCACAGCAGAAGCGCGTGCGGACGCTCGACAGCTTCCGCGACGGCTCGCTGCGCGTACTGGTGGCAACCGACGTGGCCGGTAGAGGGATTCATGTGGAAGGCATCAGTCATGTCATCAATTACACCCTGCCGGACGATCCTGAGGATTACGTCCACCGTATCGGCCGCACCGGTCGGGCTGGCGCCAAGGGTACGTCAATCAGTTTTGCCTGTGAGGACGATGCCTTCCAGATTCCTGCAATCGAAGCGCTATTGGGGAACAAACTGATCTGCGTGCCGCCGGAAGAGCATCTGCTGCGCGCCCTTCCGGCACGCCAGCAAAGCGCTGAAGAAAGCGCCGCCAGCGACGCCAATGAAGCTGAGCAGGCTGCGGCAGCCGCGGCCAGTCGCAAGCGCTCCAGGCCCTCAGGGGACCGGCAGCGCCGACGCTGACAAGCGAGACGCCGGGCCGAACAATATAACGTGGTGTTGATCCGTCTGAACATCGCCGTTCATCCATTTCCAGGTTTATTTCATATTCCGGGGACACACGCTTGTGAAAGTCATTTGCTTTGGGCTATACATCAATCAACCGACCAGAGTTTTTCGGTGATCCCCTGATACCGGCGAGCTTTCGAGATCGGCCCTGCGGACTGCCAGATGCAGACCAGGCATTTGATACAGTCTCGTAAATATGGCCTTGCGAGGTGATGGCATATGGAAGCGTGCGGACCAACCCGACATTCCTTCTACGTACTTGATACCAACGTCCTGATACATGATCCCAACGCACTGCTGAATTTTGAAGAACACCATGTCATCATCCCGATGACCGTCCTTGAAGAGCTGGATAAGCTCAAATCCGGCAAGACCAGCACCGCCGCAGACTGCCGCCAGGCAATCCGCCAGATCGACCAGACCCTTTCCGATGCTCCTCCCGACAAAGTAGAACAAGGCGTTCCGATCCAGCGCGGTAAATTGCCAGCCAACGGTACCCTGGCGATACTCATGGACAAGGCGCCGATCCCCGCCCACTGCTTACCCAACGACCTCAACGACAACAAGATAATCAATCAGTTGTGCCAGCTTCAGCACCGACATCCCGACGACCGCATCGTACTGGTGTCCAAGGACATCAACATGCGCCTCAAGGCGCGCGCGTGCGGCATTGACGCCGAGGACTATCATACCGATCAGTTGCTGGACGACATCGCCCTGCTAGCGCGCGGCTATCACGAGATCGAGGGGTCGTTCTGGGACAGGGTGAGCAAGGTAGAGACCCATCAGCGCCTCGGCCAGACCGTCCATAATGTGCAGCTATCCGAGAACCTGCCGGGAATCCATATCAATGATTTCATCATTGACGAACAGGGATTTATTGGCTGGGTCAGATCAATGGAGGGGGGCCAGTTGACGCTGCGCGACCTGCACCAGGAACCGCTGATGCATCAGGAAGCGTGGGGATTGCGGCCACGGGATGTTTTTCAAGCACTGGCCATGTATGCCCTGCTCGACCCGGACATTCACCTGGTCAACCTGACCGGGGCTGCCGGATCGGGTAAGACCATTCTGGCGCTGGCCGCAGCGATAGAGCAGACCATGGTCAGCAAAACCTACCGGCGCATCATCGCGACGCGAAGCACCCAGGGGCTCGACGAAGACATCGGTTTCCTGCCGGGTACCGAGGCCGAGAAGATGGAGCCCTGGCTGGGCGCAATCACCGATAATCTCGAAGCGCTGCATATGGATGACGAGTGCACCCACGGAAGCGTGGACTACATCCTTGACCGCGTACCGCTGCAGTTCAAGTCATTGAATTACATACGGGGCCGCAGCTTCCAGCAAAGCTTCATCCTGATAGACGAGAGCCAGAACCTCACCCCCCACCAGATCAAGACCATCATTACCCGCGCTGGCGCGGGGTCCAAGGTAGTGTGTTTGGGTAACCTGGCCCAGATCGACACGCCCTACCTGAACGCCACCAGCTCCGGGCTGACCTATCTGACAGAATGCTTCAAGGACTTTCCCCACGGCGTACATATTCACCTGCAGGGCGTACCGCGCTCGGTGCTGGCCGAGTACGCAGAAACCCACCTTTAAACCGAATAGGCGCCCCCACCGGGGCGCCCGATAAACCTGCACCGGAATTCACCCAAGCCAGGCGATAGAATCGCTCAATCAGTTTCATACGCAGCCAAGCTTCCCGGCATCCGGCATAATGCCTTCTACTTAGCTATCAAGGAGGCTTCCCATGCTGATGGTCATTTCCCCTGCCAAAACGCTCGACTATGAAACCCGGTCGGTTGCCAGCAAACACACCCTGCCCCGTTATCTTGAGCACAGCGAGGAACTGATCAATGTGCTGAGGGAAAAGTCACCCCAGGAGATTGCCCAGCTCATGTCCATTTCCGACAAGCTGGCCAGTCTCAACGTTGCCCGCTACGGCAGCTGGGAAAACAGAGCCACCAAGCCCAACAGCAAACAGGCGCTGCTGGCCTTCAAGGGTGATGTGTATACCGGCATACAGGCTGAGGATTTCAGCGCCGCGGATTTCGACTTCGCCCAGCAGCACCTGCGGATGCTTTCAGGTCTGTACGGATTGCTTCGCCCGCTGGACCTTATACAGCCCTACCGACTGGAGATGGGTACTCGGCTAGCCAACTCCCGGGGCAAGGATCTTTACGCTTTCTGGGGTGACCGGATCAGCGAATGGCTGAACAAAGATCTGCTCGCGCAGAAGGACGACGTGCTGCTCAACCTGGCTTCCCAGGAATATTTCGGGGCAGTCAGGCCAAAGGCATTGAAGGCCAGGGTGATCGATACCGTATTCAAGGACCAGAAAAATGGCCAGTACAAGATAGTCAGTTTCTATGCGAAAAAAGCGCGCGGACTGATGGCCCGCTACGTTATCAAGGAACGTCTAACGGATCCGGAAGGCTTGAAGGACTTCACCCTTGATGGCTACTACTTTGATAAGGCCGAATCGACCCCCTCGAAACTGGTCTTCTTGCGAAACGAAACAAAATAGCTGTTCTCCGCCTGGCCGGCAGCATAGCTGCCGCCAGCCAGAGCCAGTCAGAAAGCCACTTGTCTTTACGTGACGTCAGGCGTCAAAACCAGGATTGACGCGCTGCAGTTTACGTAACAGGGCGGGCCAGGCAATACCGCTTCCAGCACCGCGTGTTACCTTGCGCATGCTCTCCCGCGCGCCATCAAGTATCGCTTGCGGGATGGTCAACAGCTCACTCCCTCCAGCCTGGGCGTTCACCTGGATCTCGCAGCAGCGTTGCAATGTGTACATGCCCAGGAACGCCTCCGATACGGACTTGCCACAGGTCATCAACCCGTGATTGCGCAGCACCATGGCGTTGGTGCGGCCAAGATCCGCCTGCAACCGGGCCTTTTCTTCGTCATTCAACGCAACGCCCTCGTAATCGTGGTAAGACAGACTGCTCAACACGAAAATCGACTGCTGGGAGATCGGCAGAATACCGGCCTTCTGCGCCGACACCCCAACGCCCGCAGCGGTGTGGGTATGCAGCACGCATTCCACGTCGTGCCGCACCTCATGCACGGCGCTATGGATGGTAAAGCCTGCGGGGTTGATGTCGTATGGCGACTCCATCAGCTTGTTCCCCTCCAGGTCAATCTTGACCAGATTGGAGGCGGTTATTTCCTCAAACATCAAACCATAGGGATTGATTAAAAAGTGCTCAGTGCCTGGAATCTTGGCCGACACATGGGTAAACACCACGTCATCCCAACCATACATGGCAATGAGCCGATAACAGGCGGCCAGATCAACCCGGGTTTGCCATTCCTCTGCGCTAACCTGAGATTTCACATCCAAATCCTGCATAGCCTGGACTGCGTTCATGGGAGCATCCTCTTGTAAGTGATAACCAACTGCCTGATACATACCGGCCAGAAGTTGCGGCATACTGTGGAATGTTCAGATTAGCAGGAGTCTAGAGCGTGACAGCAAAAAGGACTGTCAATCACTTTACATTGTCCACCAAGACTGGCGCCGAAAACCTGGTCGGGTTGCTGCAACGCAACCGCTGGTTTCGCGACCTGCCGGACGACTGCATCAGCGAGATGGTCGGCCTTGCCCGCCTGCGTCAGCTCGACGATGGCGAACGCCTGCACGCACAACAGGACCCGCCCGACGGGCTCTACGGAGTAATAAGCGGTGCCATCAAGATAAGCAGCACCGGTGCGGACGGCCGCGAAGCCCTGCTGACCGTCCTCAGCCCCGGCAACTGGTTCGGTGAGATTTCACTGTTCGACGGCCTGCCCAGAACCCATGACGCCCATGCCAACGGGCCGACCGAACTGCTGATGATTCCCAGGCTTGGCTTTCACCAACTGCTTGAGCGTAGACCGGAGCTTTATCCGCATTTCATGCGGCTGCTTTGCCGGCGAATTCGCCTGTCCTTTGGCATGCTTGAAGATAGCGCCCTGTTGCCCCTGCCCTCGCGACTAGCCAAGCGGCTGCTCATGCATGCGCACAATTACGGCCAGACGGAGGAAGCGGAAGGCCGGCCTTCTATTCAGCTATCGCAGGAAGCCCTGGGGCTGATGCTCAACAGTTCCCGGCAAAGCATCAACAAGCTGCTCAAACGGCTGGAACAGGCAGGCTGGCTGCAGATCAAGTACGGCGAAATCGTGCTTCTTCAGGAAGATGCCCTGACGCGCCTGGCCACTGGCGAGACGCCTCCAGACATCAGTGAGTAGGGATGTCGGCTTTGCCAAGCAAGCTAACCAGCTTATTGAGCCAGGGCTGCGCATCGGTTTCAGGGGTGACGGTCTCGCTGGCGTCCAGTTGCAGCATCGGCAATATTTCGCGGGCTTGCAGGTCCTGCAGTAACTCTCGGAACTGTTCCCCGGCCTGGCAGAATGTATCACCGTAGGCCGAGTCGCCAAGGGCGATTACGCCAAAGGGGATATCGGTGAGCAGGGGAAAACGATCCTGCATTTCCACATAAAAGGGAAGCAAGCTGTCCGGCACTTCCCCCATTCCTGTAGTTGAACAACATATCAGCAGAGACTGAACGTCAGCTTCCAGCAGGCGGCTCACCGAGGGCGGACTGATGCGGGTCACTTGTAGCCCGGCATTGGTGCAATAATCGGCAGCCTCGTCAGCTACCAGATCAGCGGTGCCGAAGACGGAACCGCTCACTATTCCCAGATGCATCAGGTGCTCCTGTAGACGATGAAAACAGCATTATGCCGCAAACAGCTGTGGCCGTCCCGGTCGCGGTAGACAGCGCCTGCGGTTGATATAGAATGGCGACACACCCAAAGAGAAACGTTGTAGCAATGATCAACGCAAAATTACTGCAGCTGGTAGTTGACGCTTCGAATGACGGCATTGTGGTGGCCGAGCAGGAGGGCGACGACAACATTCTGATCTACGTCAACAAGGCGTTCGAGCACCTGACCGGGTACAACACCGACGACATTCTCTATCAGGACTGCCGCTTTCTCCAGATGGGAGATCGCGATCAGCCAGGCTTGGACGTGATCAGGCAAGCGGTTACCACGGGCGAGCCTGTACGGCAGACCATCCGCAATTATCGCAAAGACGGCACGCTATTCTGGAACGAGTTGTCGATAACGCCTGTATTCAACGAGGCAGACCAGCTGACCTATTTCATTGGCATTCAGAAGGATGTCACCGAGCAGGTACTGGCGCTACAGAAAGTGGAAGAGCTGGAAGCAGAGGTCGCAGCGTTGCGCGCGCAGCTGGTGCAGTCCAACCGCGCCTGAAAACCGCGTTGGTCGGGTCTTTATTCAGGAAGCTCCGTCGCTCAGCCGCACGTTATGAATAGTGAAGTCTTCCAGATCCACTCCGTGTGACCCGTCGACCAGCACTTTGGCAACCCAGTACTTGCGCGTACCGTTTTCCAGCGGTTCCGCTGCAAGGTCCACGATCAGCTGTTCCATATGCCCCTTGTCGGCGTCCCGCACCAACGCGACCTTCGGCAACAAGCGCTTGAGCGGGTCTACCGACAACACCACCCCTACCTCACCTGTATTCATCTCCACCAGCGCTCCCGGTGGGTAGATTCCGATGCATTCGATAAACTTGACTACCAGTTTTTCGTCGAATTGAGCACTGCGGTTGGCATAAAGAATTCTCAGCGCTTCGGCCGACGAGTTGCTCGAGCTGTAACACCGTACGCTGGTTATCGCATCATAGGCATCGACGATGGTGATAACGCGGGTATAGAAATCCAGCCTGTGCGCCGGCAGGCCGCGGGGATAACCCTGGCCGTCGAGCCGCTCATGGTGACTATAGGCGACATTGGCCACCTGCGGCGGCATCTCCGAATCTTCGTTCAGCTTGTCCCGACCAAAGATGACGTGCTTCTTGATGTGCTCGAATTCGTTCGCGGTCAGCTTGCCCGCCTTGTTCAGAATGGACTGATCCACTGACATCTTGCCCACGTCATGCAACATGCCGCACAGACCCAGCAGCTCGATGTGCTTCCTGCCCAGCCCCAGATGACGCCCCAACGCCATTGCCTCGATCCCGACGTTCAGGCAGTGTTCTGCGGTGTACTGATCAACGTGTTTGATGCGGGTAAGCCACAGCAGGGCGGAGGGGTTGCGAAGGATGGAATCCAGACATGACCGAACCGCTACGACCATATTACCGGTGCTGAATCCCTCCCCTTCGAAGACGTGCTGCAACATCGTTTTTACTTCGAAGAAAGCATTGCGATAGCTGGTATTGGCGGTCTTGATTTCAGTCTCGATACTGGTAGAGACCTGGTAAACGGCCTCGCTGCGCTGCGTCGTATTGGCAAGGGCGTGCAGGTCCAGGTTCAGCGCTCTGGTTTTATGCAAATCGATGTACACAAACTCGCAAATGCTTTTCAGCGCCAGAAGGTCGTCCGGGTCGGAGATCAGAAAACCCTGGAATAAAAACGGCGTCTCCAGCCAGTCACGATCCAGTTCACAGACATACATACCCAGCTGCAAATGAGCAGATGAAAGCTTGACCTGATGCAACTGCTTTATTGTTTTAGGCATCACAGTACCGTTACCTTCCTTGATCGACCTGAACGCCAGGGTGAAGCCAAATCGTGTAGCGACAGGCAGAGCACTTAAAGAAGATCATAGCAGTGTTAATGAAATTAAAAAGCCAGCATCTTGCGCCGCCTCAGAATAAATGACGACTCGCAAGTCATTATCCGGATAAAGGGAGAAAAGAGCAGGACCAACGGGCGGAGTTTGATGGTTACAAACCTTAGCAGCTTAGATAAAGGGAATGACTATCGGACGCTCAAGCATCGAGCCTTCCTGCCAAAAGCGCTCGGACCCTGGCGGTCAGCGCCTGCGTGGCGTCGCCAAGACAGACAAGTCCGGCTTGCTCGAGTTGCGGTGTCTGTATCTCACATATCTTGCCCGCTATACCCAATGGGCATTCAAGCGCCTGCTCCAAGCGGGGTAAATGTCGGGCCAGCATATCCGTGTCAACCGTCCGCTCGCTCAGCAGCACTACCGCAGCACAGCGTGAACGCTCGGCCATTATGGCGATCTCGGTGAGCGGAAAGCTTTGGGGCACAAAGGCGACATCCGCGTCCGCCGCGGCTATCGACAAGGCAACGACCAGACTTTCCAGCTCCTCCTGGGGGCCGGGTAGATTTATCAAAAGCACCAGCGGAACATCGGCACGCATATAGCCCAACCGCTGAAAAATCTTGCCCCGTAGAAAGGTATCGAGAAATGTCCAATGTCCCGAACCGTCCGACCCCAGGTGCGCTTCGCGGTAACGTCGCCACACGGGAAGGACGATTTCAGCAAAGACCACTGGCAACGGGAAGCTGGCAAAAATCTGTCCGTATACCCGTTCGAGTTCACGTATGTCGAACTGGCTGACGACTTCGACCAGCCTGTTTTGCCAGGGCTGATAATCGCTGCTATCTGTCGTGTCAGGGTGGATATCGGAACCAGGTGATCTAGCCTGGGGAACGGCCTCTCGGTCGATGATGGTAGCAACCTTGCTGACCGTCACTCCCCGCTCGATCCAGGCCGTCACCGCTCTGACCCGATCAATATCGGCCATCGAATAAAGACGGTGTCCGCTTTCGGTACGGTGTGGAACCAGCAGACCATAGCGCCGCTCCCACGCCCGAAGCGTGACGGGATTGACGCCCGTCAGCCTGGAGACCTCGCGTATAGGATACAAATCCTCGGCGTCCAGGTCGGTTCGCGACAGAAATGGTGTGGACGAGTGGTTGGTCATATTCTCTTACACTGTATGAGCCCTGACGGACTGGTCGGCACTGCTGCCACGTATACGCTTCTTGACTGTACAGGATTGTACAGATATTCATGCTACGTCGAGAAGCGAATGGATACCCTCGGACCCAGAAGCGTCCGTCGGCAACCGTCTCAACAGGCTTGGCCAGCAGGTAGGTGCCTACTTGGACCTTCAGGCGTGATAATATCCGCCCCGGACATTTACGGAGGCAGTCAACCAAGGCTCCGCAGGCTGCAGACTGCCTACTAACTCTGAGGGACACGACGATTCATGGATTCCAAGCCCACAGTGCTTATTACCGGAGCTGCGCAACGCGTTGGCCTGCATTGTGCCCAGCGGTTCGTGGACGACGGGTTCGCGGTGATCATTACCTGTCGGCATCTACGCGCTGAATGGGCAAGCCGACCCCTGGTGGGCATCGACGTGATTGTTGCCGACTTTTCGACCTGGGACGGCATCCAAGGGCTGATCGACACCCTCAGACAGAAACGGGTACGCTTGCGCGCGCTTGTTCATAATGCCTCCCTGTGGCTGGATGATAAAGACCAGCAGGATGCGTTTCAGCAGATGTTCATGGTCCATATGCAGGCGCCATATTTGCTCAACAACGCCTTTAACGAGCTTCGTGACCCCGGTCTGCCAGCAGACATCATTCATATCAGCGATCATGTTGCGCGCCGCGGGAGCGCCCGCCACATTGCCTACTGCTCAAGCAAAGCCGGACTGGAAGCGCTATCGCTGTCCTATGCCGCCCGGCTTGCTCCAGGCGTCAAAGTAAATACCATCGCGCCAGCACTGGTCATGTTCAACACTGACGACAGTCCCGAATATCGCGCCAAAGCCTTGAGCAAGTCGGCGCTGGGGATAGAGCCCGGCCCGGAAGTCGTCTATCAGTCCATACGTTATCTGATGGACACACCCTACGTAACAGGAACCTGCCTGGAGCTGAATGGCGGCAGAGACCTCAAATGATCCTCGATGAGAAATCTTCATGAGTATTGAAAAGCTTACCCAGAACTACCACGAAATCCTCACCAACCTGGGGGAAGACACCGAGCGCGGGGGTTTGCAAGGGACCCCGCTGCGTGCCGCCAAGGCAATGCAGTTTCTCTGCCGAGGCTATGGGGAGTCGCTGGAAGAGATCGTCAACGGCGCCCTCTTTGATTCTGATAACGACGAAATGGTGATCGTCAAGGACATCGAACTCTACTCGCTGTGCGAACATCATATGCTGCCGTTTATTGGCAAGGCACACGTAGCCTATATCCCCACCGGGAAGGTCATTGGCCTGTCCAAGGTAGCTCGTATTGTGGACATGTTCGCGCGCCGGCTGCAGATTCAGGAGAATCTCACCAGGCAAATTGCCGAAGCACTGCAATCGGTAACCAATGCCAAAGGCGTGGCGGTAGTAATCGAGGCCAAACACATGTGCATGATGATGCGCGGGGTGGAGAAGCAGAACTCGTCCATGCACAGCTCGGTAATGCTTGGCGCTTTCCGCAGTTCAGGCACTACCAGGCAGGAATTTCTGCAGTTGATTACTCGGGGAAGCTGACATGAACACCTTGACTCCCGGCACGGCTCGAATACATATCAAGAATCTGAGCTTACGCACCTTTATCGGCATCAATGATGAAGAAATAGCCAACAAGCAGGACGTCCTGATCAATGTCATCGTGCGTTACCCAGCGGTGAGCGCGGTGGAAATCAACCAGATTGAGCATGCACTGAACTACCGGACCATTACCAAGGAACTGATCCGGCACGTCGAGGACAATCGCTTTGCCCTTTTGGAACGGTTGACGCAGGAACTGCTGGATCTGGTGATGCGCCATCCTCAGGTTCAATATGCTGAGGTGGAGGTCGACAAACCGCATGCTTTGAGGTTCGCTGAATCGGTCTCGATCACGCTGAGCGCGCAGCGGACGTGATCAGTGCGGCTGCCAGTACCAGATAACAGCAGCTGCAAGCCGTTGCTGCCCGAAACGGGCCCCAGTATTATTCGTGCCACGAGTGCTGTCCCACCGGAGTAGATCATGACCAAGCAAGAGCGCATTGAACTGGAAGCTGCGGCCTTTCGGAATCTGGTAAGCCATTTGAACAGCCGCAAGGACGTACAGAACATCGAGCTCATGAACCTTGCCGGGTTCTGCCGAAATTGTCTGGCTAAATGGTACAAGGGCGCGGCAGACGACATGGACATTCCGGTGAACCTGGATGAGGCGCGGGAAGCTATTTATGGCATGCCCTACACCGACTGGAAGAACAAATACCAGAAGGAAGCAACACCCGCCCAGCAGGCGAACTTTCAAAATACGCAAAAACCAGACAAGCATGAATCCTGAAATCTTCCGCAGTCGACTGGGTACGCCGGGGCTGTGCTTCAACGATACCCTGGCGTTCATTGATGCATACTACGTGTACCAGCCCAGCGCCTTTGCGAACGGAGACGTAAGCAACACTCGCGAGCAGAACCAGGGTTCGTGCAAGGTGCTGGCCATGGCGATCGATCTTGGTCTTAGCGACACACAGGCGTTGCAGTGTTTCGCCGAACACTACCAGGCGGTGCTGGATGATCCGCAAGGTGAATCGCATGGCAATATACGTGCACTGATGAACCATGGCCTGATCGGCGTTTCGTTCGAACGCCCACCACTGACCCGACGCTAGCCGCCGCAACTTTTTATTCTGACGGAGTCCGCATGGCGGTCAAACAACTCAAGCCCGTCGGGGATTTCCCGACACCTGGTCTAGCTGGACGCCTGGCCAGTGCTTTCTATGACTTTCTGCTGTGTCTGGGTCTGGTGATGGTCATTACCCTGCTCTATCAACAGGGTGTGCTGCGTCAGCTATATGGCAGCGATACGCTAAGAGCCATGTCCGAGGCCGGAACGCTGGATCACGACCCGGTCCTGAGCATCGTCGTATTGCTCAGTCTCTTCGCCTTTTTCGGCACATTCTGGACCCTCAAAGGCCAGACCCTGGGCATGCAGGTCTGGCGTTTGCGCGTGGAGCAGGCAGAGGGTCATTCGATCACCTGGAGGCAGGCTGTGATCCGCTTCCTAGTGGCCTTTCCCGCCTGGCTGCTTGGCGGGCTGGGTATCCTGTGGGCATTGTGGGATCGCCAGTCGCGTACCTGGCAGGATATCGCCTCGGGTACGCGCCTGGTAAAACTGCCTAAAACCAAGGGCTGAAGTGCCCTCGAGGGTCAGCCAGCCCGCCGCATAAGCAAAATCCCCATGACCACCAGCACCAGTATTGGCGCAACGACGGCAATCAAGGGTGAAAAGCCGAACACCAGGCTGGACGGCCCCAGCAGGTCCTGCACTATCCTGAAACTGAAGCCTACCAGCACACCGGTGAAAATCCGCTGACCCAGCGTGACTGACCGAAGTGGCCCGAAAATAAAGGATATCGCCACAAAAACCAGAGTCGCTGTCGTTACGGGCTGGAGCAGCTTGCGCCAGAACGATAGCCAGTACGCCGTATTATTCAATTCCTGCTCAGCCAGATAGTTCTGGTAGCGCCACAGCCCCCGAAGGGACAACACATCCGGCTCCAGGAGCACGACTCTCAACAGTTCCGGTGAAAGACCGGCATTCCAACGCAGGCTCTCCAGCGTGCCGACTTCGCTATTTCCGCTGTCAAGAAAGCGAGTAAATTGGACGTCCTGAAGCAGCCAGTCATTTCCCTGAACGGTGGCGCGGTTGGCAAAGCTGGCTTCAAGCAGGCGCCGCTCATCATCGAATCGGTAACGGGTTATGCCACGCAGCATTCCGTCGGGTTGCACAGCATTGATGTGAATGAACTCATTCCCCTCCCGGTGCCACAGTCCCTTGGATTTGATCGCTTCCCCGCTGCCCACGGCAATCGCCCTGCGGCTCTCGGCAACGCCTTCGCTATAGGGCGCGGCATATTCGCCCAACAGCACGCCACCGACCATGACGAAAACCAGGGGTTTCATGACGGCCCCTATGATCCGCGCCACGGAAACCCCAGCCGCGCGCATCACAGTCAATTCCGAGTTGCTGGCGAGCGTTCCAAGCCCCACCAGACAGCCGACCAGCACCGCCACCGGCAGCAGGTCATAAAGGCGTCGCGGCATGGTCAGCACAACATAGATCAGCGCCTCGACCGCATCATATTCGCCTTCCAGATCCTCCAGCTCGCCAATGTAGGCGAACAGCATATCCAGTCCCAGAACGATCAACGAAACAACCAGAACACTCCAGAGAACCGAACTGCCAATGTAACGATCAAGCTGGCGCATGGGCTGTCCTCCTGGGTCCATTCGGGGCAAACAGTGACGTGAAATTCAGCGTTAGCCCGACTATGAGAAAGACGATATGGACCCACCATAATCCCAGTACCGCCGGAATTGTGCCGCTTTCCATCCAGCCTCGCGCACTGATCAGCAGCGCCAGATAGGACATGTAGAGGATCACAGCCGGCAGCAACTTGAGAAAACGGCCCTGACGCGGATTGACGCGAGCCAGTGGTACGGCGAAAAAAGCAACTATCGGCACCAGCAGCGGCAGCGCAATCCGCCACTGCAACTCAGCGCGAGTAAGCAAATCCGGTTCGCCGACAAGCAGCCGGGTCGGGATGGCTTCGCGATCCGTTATTTCGGTGACGACTTCCGGCTGGGGTAGCAAAACACCATAGGTATCGTACTGGATAGTGCGGAAATCAGCTGTGCCCGGCTTGCCGTCGTAGCGGTAACCCTCATCCAGAACCAGATAGCGACTACCGTCCGGATTGGTTTGCTGCCGACCGCTTTCAGCGATTAGCACACCAATACTTGAATCGTCTCCAGACCCTACCCGCTCGGCAATGAACACCTGCTGCAACTCGGTTCGGTCAGCCGATAACCCCCCGGCATAGGTAACCCGCTGTGCCTCCCGACCGATAGACTGGAACCGGCCCGCCGCCAGCGTATCGAATTCAGTCATGGCATCCTGCTGATTAAACAGCTGTTGCGTCTTGACCACACCTGCGGGCGCTACCCAGAGGCTCAGCCAGGCCACGGCCACTGCCACCAGCAGCGCAGGCCCCTGGGTATAGGCGAGAATCTTGCGATCGCTTATACCGGTGGCCGAGAGCACGGTCATCTCACTTTCCAGATGGAGCCTCCCATACGCCAGCAGAATACCGAGAAACATGCCCAAAGGCAGGATCAGCACCATGAAGCCTGGCAGTCGGTAGCCCATGATCAGAAAAAGTACGCCCGGATCCAATTGTCCGGCCGCCGCCTGCGCGAGATATTTGATAAAGCGACCGCTCATGATGATCAGCAACAGCACACCGCTGACTGCGGTGAGGGTCATCAGCACCTCGCGACTTAAATAACGAAAAACAATCACAGTAACTTCCTTGGCTCCAGGGCTTTATGGGCACACGGGAATAGGCCAGAATGCAGGGAAAGCACATCTGGTTGCAAACAGTCCGGCAGGTTAGGACAGCCGGCCAAGGGCTGCATTATCAGTCAATCCACACGATTTGTCTTGGGGAGCACCATGGAGTTCAACGTCAAGCACGGCGCATTGGAAACGATTAAAACAGGCTGCCTGGTGGTAGCGGTCAGCGAAGCACGCCCCCTGGATGGCCCCGCTGCCATTCTGGACAAGGCTTGTAGTGGCCAGATCAGCGCCGCCGTAAAGCACGGTGACATAAGTGGCAAAGCCGGACAGACCCTCATGCTCTTCGGCCTCCCAGGCATTACCGCTCAGCGCGTATTGCTGATCGGCAGCGGCAAAGACGAAGACCTGGGGGACCGCCAGTTCCGTAAAGTGGTTCAGAAGGTCACCGCGGTTCTGAAGGATGGGGGTGCAACAGACGCACTGCTGACCCTGGCTGCGCTACCGGTGAAGGGACGCGATGTTTATAGCCGCACCCGGCTTCTGGTCGAAACCGTGCGCGAGAATCTATACCAGTTCGACCAGTTCAAGAGCAAGAAGGCGCCCTCGCCGCGCGTCAGAAAATGCTTGCTGTGGACGCCCGAGAAGGCCGATGCCGATCAGCTAACACGCGGGATCGCGCAAGGCCAGGCAATTAGCGACGGGACCGCTCTGACGCGCACGCTAGGTAACCTTCCGGGCAACGTCTGCACCCCTACCTATCTGGCCAAGGAAGCCAAGGCGCTGGCCAAACAGCACAAAGAGCTGGAGGTGGAGGTGCTGGAGGAAAAAGACATGAAGGCCCTGGGCATGGGCTCGCTGTTATCGGTCAGTGCGGGCAGCGCTGAACCGGCCAAGCTTATCCGCTTCAGTTACCAGGGCGGCAAAGGCAAGGATAAACCGCACGTGCTGGTGGGCAAGGGCATTACCTTTGACACCGGCGGCATAAGTCTCAAGCCTGGTGGCGGTATGGATGAGATGAAATACGACATGTGTGGCGCGGCCAGTGTATTCGGCGTAATCAAGGCAGTGGTGACCATGCAACTCCCCATCAATCTGGTGTGCCTGATCGCCGCGGCTGAAAATATGCCCAGCGGCACCGCGACCAAGCCCGGAGATATCGTCACCAGCATGTCTGGCCAGACCATCGAAATTCTCAACACCGATGCAGAAGGTCGCCTGGTGCTATGTGACGCGCTGAGCTACGCGGAGCGCTTCAACCCCGCCAGCGTTGTGGATATCGCCACCCTGACCGGCGCCTGCGTCGTGGCGCTGGGCGCCCATACCACGGGGTTGCTCGGCAATAATGACGAGCTGATCCAACAGCTGCTCGCCGCCGGGACCAAGGCCGACGACCGCGCCTGGCAACTGCCGCTGTTCGATGAATACCAGGAGCAGCTCGACAGCCCCTTCGCCGACATCGCCAATATCGGCGGTCCCAAAGCGGGCACCATTACCGCGGCCTGCTTCCTGTCACGCTTTACCAAGAGCTACCCCTGGGCGCACCTGGATATAGCCGGCACAGCGTGGACCAGCGGCGGCAAGGAAAAGGGTGCAACGGGCCGGCCTGTACCGCTACTGACCCAGTATCTACTCGACAGAGTCAGCGCCTGATATGACCCGCGTCGACTTCTATCTGCTAACCAGTGACCAGCTGAATACCCGGCTGGATTATGCGTGCCGTCTGGCGCATAAGGCCTGGGCCAAAGGTCACCGGGTGTACCTGCATTGCAGCGACGCAGGCCAGGCAGAGGATCTCGACCGGTTACTATGGTCGTTCAAGGCCGACAGCTTTCTGCCCCATGCCCTGCATGCCGACCGCCCGGAAGAAGCCGTGGTATGCGGCGCTGGAATCGATCCGGCGCCCCATCACGACCTGCTGATCAATCTCGCGAACGAGACGCCGACCTTCTTCAGCCGTTTCAGTCGACTGGCCGAAATCGTCGTGGAGGATGATATTGTTCGTGTGCCGGCGCGTGAACGCTTTCGCTTCTACCGGGAACGGGGCTATCCTTTGAATTCTCATCAGATCCGCACGGCGGGATGAACCATGACCCACGATCCGTCTGAACCCTCACGCCTGCTGAAGGATCTTGAGTCTATCCGTATCCTGCTTGACGAGCAGCCGGACGCTACCGCCAGCGTGGAACGACCGCTCCCGCATGCGGATATCCCGCTTCTTCAGGATGTCATTTCCGAGCAGCTTCCCATGGCCGAAGCGCCGGCAGCTGCCCCCGAGCTCGCTCCGCCTACCCCAGACCGCCCCCATAACCCCTTCCTGCCCTATGATTCCCTCGCCCGGCTGGCCGAGGAACGCCTGCAACTGGACCGCCTGATGGCAGGACACATACCGCCGCCGCGTGACAGCGTGCACACCGGTGCCCGTGAGGTACGCCTCGAGGCCAGATTGCAGGCCGAGGTCCAACTGGTATTGCAGGACGTCATAGACGACATGATTCCCGCCATCGAAGCCGAATTGCGCAATCGCCTGCGCGGCAAACTCGAAGAGATAGTGCGCCAACAACTGAAATAACCTGCCCTGGCCGGGACGCTGCCGATCCGGGCCGCTATAATGGGCGTTTTTTCGCCAGCCGAATCGCCCATCGACAACCCGGACACCCAGAACGCCCATGGATAAGACTTACCAGCCTCACGCCATCGAATCTTCCTGGTATCAGACCTGGGAGCAGAATAACTATTTCGCCCCCCAGGGCTCAGGCGAGTCATACACCATCGCACTGCCGCCACCCAACGTGACCGGTAGCCTGCACATGGGCCACGGCTTCAACAATTCGATCATGGACGCGCTGATTCGCTTTCGTCGCATGCAGGGCCGCAACACGCTATGGCAGCCAGGCACTGATCATGCGGGTATTGCCACGCAGATGGTGGTTGAGCGCCAGCTAGCCGCCCAAGGCCAATCCCGCCATGATCTGGGTCGCGACAAGTTTCTGGAAAAGGTCTGGGAATGGAAGGAAGAGTCCGGCGGTAATATCACCCGGCAGATTCGCCGCCTGGGCAGCTCCGTAGACTGGAGCCGTGAGCGCTTCACCATGGATCCGGGTCTGTCCGAAGCGGTCAAGGAAGCCTTCGTACGCCTGCATGAAGACGGCCTGATCTACCGGGGCAAGCGCCTGGTCAATTGGGACCCTACACTGCACACAGCTATTTCCGACCTGGAAGTGGAGAACCACGACGAGCAAGGCTCGCTGTGGAACCTGCGTTACCCGCTGGCTGATGGGGCTGTTACCGCCGACGGCCAGAACTATCTGATCGTTGCCACTACCCGCCCGGAAACCATGCTCGGCGATACCGCCGTGGCGGTGAATCCCCAGGACGAACGTTATCAGGCACTGATTGGCAAGTTCATCGAGCTACCGCTAGTGAACCGGCGAATACCCATCGTCGCGGATGACTATTGCGATCCCGAATTCGGTACCGGTTGTGTGAAGATCACCCCGGCGCATGATTTCAATGACTACGAAGTCGGCAAGCGCCACGCCATGCCCTTGATCAATATTCTCGACAAGAACGCAGCTATCCTGACCAGCGCCCAGGTCTTCAACATCGATGGCAGCGTCAACAGCTCAGTTGATGCCACCCTGCCCGCCGCTTACGCCGGACTGGACCGCTTCGAGGCGCGCAAAAAGATCGTCGAAGACTTTGACGCGGCAGGTCTGCTGGAAAAAATCGAGCCCCACGCGCTCAAGGTGCCCAAGGGTGACCGCTCTGGCGTGATCATCGAACCCTGGCTGACCGACCAGTGGTATGTGTCCACCAAGCCGCTGGCGGAACCGGCGATTGCAGCGGTGGAAAATGGCGACATCCAGTTCGTGCCCAAGCAGTACGAAAACATGTATTTCAGCTGGATGCGCGATATTCAGGACTGGTGCATCAGCCGGCAGCTCTGGTGGGGCCATCGCATCCCGGCCTGGTACGACGACGCCGGCAACGTCTACGTTGGTCGCGATGAGGCAGAAGTGCGCGCCAAGCACAACCTCGGCGATGCCAACCTGCGTCAGGATGAAGACGTACTGGACACCTGGTTCAGCTCGGGTCTCTGGACTTTCTCGACGCTCGGCTGGCCTGAGCAGACCGACGCGCTGAAAACCTTCCATCCGACTGACGTACTGGTCACTGGCTTCGACATCATCTTCTTCTGGGTCGCCCGCATGATCATGCTGACCATGCATCTGATGAAGAACGATGACGGCACGGCGCAAATACCGTTCAAGACCGTTTACGTCCATGGGCTGGTTCGCGACAGTCAGGGCCAGAAGATGTCCAAGTCCAAGGGCAACGTGCTGGACCCCCTGGATATTATCGATGGCATCGATCTGGAATCGCTGGTAACCAAGCGCACCAGCGGGATGATGCAGCCCAAGCTGGCCGCCAAGATCGAGAAACAGACCCGCGTGGAATTTCCCGACGGTATCGCGCCCTATGGCACCGACGCGCTACGCTTCACCAATTGCTCGCTCGCTTCAACTGGTCGCGATATCAAATTCGACATGGGCCGAGTGGAGGGCTACCGCAATTTCTGCAACAAGATCTGGAATGCCGCCCGCTATGTGATGATGCAATGCGAGGGCAAGGATAACGGCGCTGATGGCGAATCGGCGGCCGGCGCTCCGGCGGCCGGCGCCCCGGTGGAGTTGACACTGGCTGACCGCTGGATCATCTCCCAGCTGCAGCGCACCGAAGCCGAGGTGACTCGCCAGCTCGAGCAATTCCGTTTCGACCTGGCTGCCCAGGCGCTTTACGAATTCATCTGGAACCAGTATTGCGACTGGTACCTGGAGCTGTCCAAGCCAGTGCTGTGGGACGACAACGCCCCAGCCGAACGTCAGCGCGGCACACGTCGCACCCTGGTTCGGGTTCTGGAAACCGCACTGCGCCTGTCGCATCCGTTCATGCCCTTCATCACCGAAGAAATCTGGCAGAAAGTCGCCCCGCTGGCAGGCAAAAGCGGCCCGACAATCATGCTGCAGCCATGGCCGGCCGCCGATGACAGCCGAGTCGATGACATCGCCGAAGCGGATATCGAATGGCTCAAGGGCCTGATTGTCGGCGTACGTAATATTCGTGCGGAGATGAACATCGGTCCTGGCAAAGAACTCGAGCTGCTGCTGCGCAAGGTCAGCACTGAAGACCAGCGACGGCTGAACGAAAATGACGCCTTCCTGCGCAAGCTGGCCAAGCTCTCGTCCATCACCGTATTGGACGAAGGCGCTGAAGCGCCGCTTTCCGCCACCGCGCTGGTGGGCGAGCTGGAAGTCCTGGTGCCGATGGCTGGTTTGATCGACAAAGCCGCCGAGCTGGCGCGTCTCGACAAGGAGATTGTGCGTCTTGAGGGCGAGGTCAAGCGTATCAATGGCAAGCTGAGCAATGCCGGTTTCGTCGACAAGGCGCCAGCGGCGGTTATCGACAAAGAGCGTGGCAAGATGGCCGAGGCTGAGCAGGCGCTGTCTCAGCTCAGCGTACAACGCGCGCATATAGCCAACTTGTAGCCAAGGCGAGTATCCCTTAAATCTCTAACCCAGCCTGCATTGGCGCGAGCCCCGCGCCAATGTCTGCGCCCCAGACACAGTAATCGCGGACCCAACCACATGCCCATCGACAACAGCATCGTTCACCAGATCCACAAGAAGCCAGACGGCCAGCCCGCCAGCCTGACCCTTCGTGACGCAGAACTGAGCAGCTCCGAGGCGCTGGAACAGCTGTTGGCCGGGTTGATCGAGGCATACAACAGCAAACCGAACAAGGCCTGGGGTTACTTTCATGAAGAAAGCGGTGCCTACCCGTTTAGCGGCTGGCTGCAGCTGCTGATTGATCAGGAACTGGACTTTCCGCAGTTTTCGACCAAGGCCACAGAACATCTGAAGACCTTGATGGAGGGCTCCAACCTGGCCCTGGGTGGCCATGTATTATTCATCCGCTACCGTCAGGGCATGACTGCTTTCCTGGTCATTGCCCTGCTGCATCACACTGAAGGCGTGACCGTCACTGACGATCTCAACGTTGCCGCCGCTCGGCACCTGGATTTGTCCAGCCTGAACATGGCTGCGCGCATCAATCTGACCGAATGGAAACAGAACACCACCTCCAAGCAGTACATCTCGTTCATTCGCGGCCGTAGCGGCAAGCGGGTATCGGATTATTTCCGCGATTTCATCGGCTGCGTTGAAGGCGCCAACCCCGAAGAGGAAACCAGCACGCTATTACAGGCGTTCAGCGACTATGTTGGCGAACCTGACATGGATGCGCAGAGCCGCAAGGACAAGACCAAGGCCATGAGCGGTTACGTCACCGGTCAGGCGCGTCAGGGTGAGCAAGTCGCATTGGAAGAGCTTTCCGGCGTATTGGATGAAGAGCAACCACGCGCCTTCTACGATTACATCCGCAACAAGGACTACGGTCTGAACGCCGAAATCCCGCCGGATAAACGCACCTTGAACAATTTCATGCGTTTCTATGGCAAGGCCGACGGTTTGTCGATCAGCTTTGAAGCCCACCTCTTCGGGGAGCGGGTGGAGTATGACGAAAGCGAAGACGCGCTGGTCATCAAACATCCACCCAAAGGCCTGGTGCAACAGCTGAAAAAGAAAGGGCGCTGACCCCCGGCACCGGAATCACATCCCGCTAGGGTAGGTGTTATCAGGTTCATTGTGCGCAGGGTTCGCCTCATCATGCAGCGGCACCAGTGCACGGGTTTCGTCCAGGTGAATCATGAAATCGTACTGCTCGGGTAGCCGACTTTGAAAATAGTGGCTCTGACGCTCGGTTTCCGGACGATAAATGACGCCAATTGCCCGTTGCAGCCTGGGCTCTGCGAGCAACCTGGCAGCTTCATTCTGCTCGCGCAGATCCAGCATGAACCGGTTGCACCTGGCTCGCTGAAACAGGCTTTCGTAACTCCCCGCCAAGGGTTTGCGGACGCGTTTCCGTTCAGCAGGCGCATCCCAGTCCGAGGCCGCTGTCACTTCACCCTCAGCGGTCGAAAATCCTACTAGCAGAGCCTTATCCCCATAGCTCTCCCGAGCCAGCTGACCAATATTGTGCTCTCCCCAGCGACCCATTTCCGTAGCAGCTGCGTTACCGATATGTGAATTGTGAGCCCAGACCACAATGCCAGCTTCGCGTCCCAACTGATGGTTGAGGTGTTCACGCAGCGCTTCGAGCGTCTGGAACATGTGGCTGTCACGTAGGTTCCAGGAGCTTGGCCGTCCGCGAAACATGGCTCTGTAGTACTTTTCGGCATTGCTTACCAGCCTGGCGTTCTGCTCGACGCAGAAGCGCTGCTCGTCCTCTACGAGACCCAGGCCGGTAAGGCGTTGCAACGCTTTGCCTTGCAGGTCCATCAGTTGTTCAGTAATTGCCTGTTCACAGGATTCGCTGAGGCCAAACTCCACCGCCTGGCCATAACGCGCGGGATCTTCCATAAATTGATCGAGACAGGCGTACCGCTCGCGAGCTCGCCGCGCTGCAGGCGGATCATGCCGTTCCAGATAACCTATAACCGCATGGGCAGAGCTGGCCATGCTGTAGAGATCCAGGCCATAAAACCCGACCGGTCGCTCTCCTGTCTCTGATCTGCTCTTGGACTGATTGAAGGAAGCAAGCCAGCGGACAAAATCGAGCACTTCGGTGTTCGCCCACATCCAGGTGGGAAAGCGTTCAAATACTTCAAACACCGTTTCGTGAGAAACAGCCGGGTCAGAGGCCCAGACGTGATGGTTGATGGCATAGGCATCCGGCCAGTCGGCTTCCACCGCCACCGCCGCAAAGCCATGCTCCTCGATCAGTCGCCGAGTGATCAGCGCACGGTGCCTATAGAAATCCTCGGTGCCGTGGGAGGCCTCGCCAATCAATACAAAGCTCTTGCCACGAGACGCCTCGACAATCCGGTCGTAATCGGTGGAGTCGCCCTGCAACGGAATGGCGCAATCGTTGATCGCCTGAATAATGCGTTCGTCTGTGTCGCTCATGAATGTACCTTCTCCGCGTCAGCTATGCAGAAGCCTGGCAGACTCTTTTCCCGTAGCCGGATATTAAAGAGCTCGGCAACCATGGGAAGCCCCTTTTCGCCGTTAACGGTGCAGCATTTTCACCACTTCGGCGTCGGTCACCTGTGAGAAATCATCGTACCAACTCCCAACGCTGTAAAACGGCGACAGCTGATGGGGACATATTAACCGTCCCACGATAGTTTCGATTTCGCGACAGGTCTCCGTTTCGCCCACAGGTACTGCGACAACTATCTCGTGGGAGTGAGCCTGCTCGAGGGCCGCTACGGCGACCCGCATTGTGGTGCCGGTGGCAAGCCCATCATCTATGACGACGACGGTATGTCGGCTGAGGTCAGGTATGGAGCGCTGTGACCGGTAAAGGCGACAGCGGCGTTGCAGTTCGGCCTGCTCCTGAGCCATAACGTGGTCCACCTGCGTTTCGGTCAACTCCTGCTCGGACACGACCTGCTGATCGAGAAAATACAGGTCACCTTGGGCAATGGCCCCCATGGCACACTCTTCATGGCCGGGTACGCCTAGCTTGCGCACTGGGATCACGTCCAGCCGCAGGGCCAGGGCGCGCGCCACTTCAGCAGCCACTGGAACACCGCCACGCGGCAGGGCCATCAGCACAACATCCCGTCGCCCGGCAAACTCTGAAAGAGCCTGCGCTAGCTCCTGTCCTGCTGCTGCACGGTCACGAAAGTGCATGATCCACCTGTCTCATAACTGCCCCACTATGGCTGACGCTCTAAAACGAGCATTTCAGTAAAACAGACCGGGGGTTTGGCCTGCCGTTCAATAGTTGGGCAATCTTGGCGACGAGCGATCAGTCCTTGAGTTTGTAGCCCGTCCTGAAAATCCACCAGACGATGGCAAGGCAGACCGCCAGAAAGACCAGAGTCATCGCCAGGCTGATCCCTATATGCACGTCCGCTACCCCGTAAAAACTCCAGCGGAAGCCGCTTATCAGATAAACCACGGGATTGAACAACGTTACCGTTTGCCAGACTGGCGGGAGCATGTTGATGGAGTAGAAGCTGCCCCCCAAAAAAGCCAGTGGCGTGACGATCATCATTGGAATGATCTGGAGCTTTTCAAAGCCATCAGCCCATACGCCGATGATGAAGCCGAACAGGCTGAAGGTCACGGCAGTCAGGGTGAGAAACGCCAGCATCCAGACCGGGTGCGCAATGTCGTAGACCACGAACAGGCGCGCGGTTAGCAGAATCAGCAGGCCGAGAATTACCGATTTGGTCGCAGCCGCGCCAACATACCCAATGACGATTTCCGCGGGCGAAACCGGGGCTGAAAGGACTTCATAGATGGTTCCCGTGAACCGTGGCATGTAGATCCCAAACGACGCATTGGAAATGCTTTCGTTGAGCAGCATCAGCATGATAAGGCCAGGAATGATAAAGGCCCCGTAGCTGACACCATCGATCTCGGTCATACGCGAACCGATGGCAGCACCGAACACGACGAAATAAAGTGACGTGGAAATGACTGGAGAGGCGATGCTCTGCAGCAGGGTGCGCCTGAGGCGGGACAACTCAAACAGATAGATCGCTTTTACACCGTAGAGGTTCATAGCGTGCTCTCCACTGCGGCGGCGGTTCCAGTCACCGCAGTGGATGGCCGCGCGCTGGTATTCACCAGATCCACGAAGATGTCCTCCAGAGAACTCTGGCTGGAATGCAGGTCTTTGAATTCGATATTTTCCTGAACCAGTATTCGCAGCAGATCGGCAATACCGTTCTGCTCTTTGAGCGCATCGTAGGTATAAATGAGCGCAAAACCGTCGTCGCTCAGCGCGAGGGGCAAATAAGCAAGACTTGGCGGGACGGCTTCCAGCTGATGCTGTAGATGAACGCTCAATTGTTTGGTACCCAGCTTGCGCATCAGTGCGGCCTTGTCGTCTACCAGAATTATTTCACCCCGGCTGATCACTCCAATCCGATCAGCCATCTCTTCCGCCTCCTCGATGTAATGGGTCGTAAGGATGATGGTGACGCCACTGGCGCGAAGCTTCCTGACCATTTCCCACATATCGCGACGCAATTCCACGTCAACTCCCGCTGTCGGCTCATCGAGAAACAGCACGTCGGGCTCGTGGGATAGCGCCTTGGCAATCAACACGCGGCGCTTCATGCCGCCGGACAACGTCATGATCTTTTCATTACGCTTGTCCCAGAGTGAAAGCTCGCGCAGCACCTTTTCCAGGTGAGCGTCATCCTGCGGTTTGCCGAATAGGCCCCGGCTGAGCTTCATGGTCGCCCAGATGGTATCGAACATGTTATTGGTCAGTTCCTGGGGCACCAGGCCGATGGTTTTCCGGGCTGCTCGATAATCACGAATGATATCGTAACCATCAACCGTAACCTGGCCCTGGGTGGCATTGACGATGCCACAGATGATGCTTATCAAGGTCGTCTTGCCTGCGCCGTTAGGGCCAAGCAGAGCGAATATTTCCCCGCGCTGGATGGTTAGATCAATGCTTTTGAGCGCTTGAAATCCGGATGCGTAGGTTTTGTTCAGATTGCTTACAGTGATAATTGGATCCACAACACCCCCGAATGAGGAACTGACTGGTCAGGGCACACTATAACCGTATTGAGCCTGTTCGATGCCGACCAAGGTAGCGGCTTCTTCGCGGCAGATGCCGTAGCGAAGCAAAAACAGATCGTTGACTGCTCTGGTCAAGCCAGGGCCTGCCATGCTGAAAAAGGAGAGCGCAGATTTTTTTTCGCGCTCCGTCTCGATGGGCAACTGGTGGGCAGCCTCTTGCAGCTGGTTCAAATTCTCCAGCGTCTGACGAAACTCGCCGCTTAACTCGCGACAGTGCGACTGTTGCGGCAACCGTGAGAAATCGTCTTCAATTGCGGCCAACTCAGCCAGATATACCGACTTGCAGGCTGAAACAATATCGATGAATGAAGCCTTGAGACTTTCGTCCAGGGCGCGGGTGTCAGCCACCCGGTCGGCAAACCCTGACAATGGCCCGACGCAGACTTTCTGGGCATCGACCCGTTTTCCATCTGACGCTGGAAGGGTTCTGCCTGAAACGGAGGGCACCAGAAACATGCCGCTGATCAACAGTAATCCAACCAACCCATGCAGGTTGCCAATCATCAAGCCCATGTTCCTCGTTTTCGATGCCGCACAGCCAGAGGCTGCAGATGCGGTACTTCACGTAACCTGCAGGAAATGCATAAGCGAAAGCAGGCAGCAGTGCTGGAAGCCTGCAACCCAACGCCACCAGGCTGTGGCAGATGGTAATACCTCAGGGCAGAATTACAAGCGGCGGTATGGGTAGAAAGCGGGATCCAGGCCGGCATGCAGAATGCCCGGCCTGGACTCGACGCGATTATTACACTGCTTCGATCTTGAATCCGAAGCGGGGGAAATGGACATGCACCAGTCCGGCGCGCTCGTCCTCCCGCGCAATGACCAGCTCTTCGCTATCTTCACTCACCAGCGTACCGGCCACCGCCTCTGTGCCATAGTCCACGGCGCTCACGGTCACTGCCTGCCCGGAGGTCAGGCCGCCAGGGCTTTTGAAACTGGCTTTCACCATCGCTTCGGGTGTCGCTTCGCGGGCTATCCGTATAGCCTCTGCAGGCTCCATGGCGGTAGATGAACCGTGACCAAGATCCGTTATTCGACCCATCCAGGCCTTGATAGCCGGATAATTATCCAGCGCGTCCGCGACTGCCTTGTTGCTCGCTACGAACCACAGCGGGTGGTAATGCGCAAGATCAGCAATACTTGGCTGATCACCCAGCAAAAACTCACCGTTACGCTGCAACTGCGTTTCCAGACGCCCCATCAGCGCCGGCCACTGGGACAGCGCTACGCTGGTATCCAGACGGCTTGCCGCACCACCGGAAAAAAGCGCTTGGCGATCAGCAATAAATCCCTTCACCACCGCTTCCGGCATGCCGGCGAATCGTGATGCGAGCCCCTTGGGCTGGAAATTGATTGCCACGCCATGTTGAAACAGAACCTGATCGGCGAACTGGGCCAGAGATGCCGCAACCGCTTCGCGCCCCTCGGGGAACAGCGCAGGCGTAGCCTTCTCGCGCTCCAGTCGGCGTGCCATCAGAGCGGTGTCACAATAGATATCTGCACCGATCTGCAACACCGGGGTACGCCGGTAACCGCCTGTCAACGCGGTCAGATCAGGTTTTGGCATCACCGCCGGGATCATCACGGAATGCCAGGACAAGCCTTTGAAGCCCAGCATCAGGCGGGCTTTTTCAGCAAAGGGTGATTGGGGATAGTGGTGCAGAATCAAGTCAGTCATCGTCGATCTCCGTTAAGTATCCGTCCAGCTTAGCCCTTGATGGCACTGCTGCACAGTCACCTTTACCGATTGATACTGCGTCATTGAACTGACTGATCAGTCGCTCCTTGGCCGCCTTGCCCAACGCTTTTATCGCATGCTCTCGTCGCAGCGCGTCTGAATGATTCTGACACGCCTCGTGCCAGACCAGCGCTATTGCCGGGCTGCGGTTGAAGAATCGCGCACCTTTGCCTTTTACATGCTGCTGAAAGCGACGCAACGGGTCGGTGCTGATACCCGTGTACAGATGACCGTTTTCGGCACGTACCATGTAAACCCACCAAGGCTTTGCAGGAGAGGCAGGGCTGCTTTGTGGCAAATCCGAGAGCATACTGGCGATCATTACCTGCGGGAGACAGCCATGTTTATACAGATTTTCAGCACCGGCGGCACTATCGACAAGGTGTATTTCGATGCCCTAAGTGAATACCAGATCGGTGAACCGATTGCGGGAGAACTGCTTTCCCAGGCGCGGATGGGCTTCGAATTTGCCGTGGAATCGCTGGTCAAGAAGGATAGCCTGGACCTGGATGACACCGACCGCGACCTGATTCACGCCAAAGTGAGCGCCTGTCCGCATGAACACATCCTGCTAACCCACGGCACCGACACCATGACCGTTACCGGCGCAGGTCTGGCAGATATCGACGGAAAGGTCATAGTGCTGACCGGCGCCATGCAGCCAGCGCGCTTTCGCGACTCGGATGCGCTGTTCAATCTGGGGCTGGCAATCGGCGCGCTGAACACCTTGGGCCATGGGGTCTATATCGCCATGAGCGGGAGGGTGTTTCCGGTGGATCAGGTACGCAAGAACCGGTTGGCTGGGCGCTTCGAAGCGAACAACTGATGATCGTCAACGATATCGGCGGCTCGATCAGCCGGTGCCGCCCACGGTGATCTGATCAATCTTCAGCGTAGGCTGCCCTACCCCCACTGGCAGGGACTGGCCGTCCTTTCCACAAGTACCGACGCCGCTATCCAGCTGCAGATCACGGCCGACCATGGACACGCGATTCATGATCTCCGGGCCGTTGCCGATCAGGGTAGCGCCCTTCACCGGCGCGGTAATGCGGCCGTTCTCGATCAGGTAGGCTTCACTGGTTGAAAACACGAACTTGCCGCTGGTTATGTCGACCTGCCCGCCACCCAGATTGGCGCAATAAATCCCCTTTTTTACCGACGCGACGATCTCTTCGGGGTCACTTTCACCGGCCAGCATGTAGGTGTTGGTCATGCGTGGCATGGGCAGATGAGCGTAGGACTCACGACGGCCATTGCCGGTCGCGGCCACTCCCATGAGACGCGCATTGAGCTTGTCCTGGATATAACCTTTGAGGATGCCGTTTTCGATCAGCGTGGTGCACTGGGTCCGATTGCCCTCGTCATCGACGCTCAGGGAACCTCTACGGCCGGGCAGCGTTCCGTCATCCACGATGGTGCACAGGTTTGACGCCACCTTTTCGCCCACTCGGCCGCTATAGGCCGAGCTGCCTTTACGGTTGAAATCACCTTCAAGCCCGTGTCCGACAGCTTCATGGAGCAGTACACCGGACCAGCCGGGGCCCATGACCACGGGCATGCTGCCCGCCGGAGCCGGGATAGCGTCCAGATTCACCGTCGCCTGTCGAACAGCTTCGCGGGCGTAACCCATGGCGCGTTCTTCGGCTTCAAAGAACAGATAATCGGTGCGACCGCCGCCGCCGAAGCTACCCCGCTCGCGGCGGCCGTTATGCTCAATGATGACGCTGATATTGAGGCGCACCAGTGGCCGGATGTCGCCAGCCCAGGTGCCGTCGCTGGAGGCGACCAGAATCGTATCGTGAACCCCGCCCAAACTGACCGTGACCTGCGTGATACGCGAATCCAGGCTGCGCGTGTAGGCGTCGAGCCGCTGCAGGAAAGCAGCCTTGTCTGCCTGCGGAATGACGTCCAGCGGGTTTTCTGCCGAATAGAGCGCCTCGTTGCTGCCCCGCTTCCAGGCCTGCACACTGCCGCTCTGCCCCGCCCGGGCGATGGACCGCGCCGCGCCTACCGCCTGACTCAGGGCCGGCAAACGAATGTCGTTACTGTAGGCGAAACCGGTTTTTTCACTGGATTGCGCCCGGACGCCTACGCCCTGGTCAACATTGAAGCTACCATCTTTTACGATGCCGTCCTCAAGCACCCAGGATTCGCTGATCTGGTGCTGGAAATACAGGTCAGCGGCGTCAACTCCGGGGGCTGAGACCAGTAGTCCTAGGACGCCGGCAATACGATCCGGGTCCAGGTCGGCGGGCATCAGCAAGCGGCTTTCAACGTTGGCTAGCAAGTTACTCATTCTTTTCTGACTCCTCGGCGGCCACGACAACATTGTCACAGGTCGCAAAACGACGATGCCCTTCGACCGGCATACGTGCGCGAATATTCTTCAGGTGTTCAAGATCGATTGCCTGGCAGACGACCCCTTCCCCTGCGGGCAACGACGCCATGATATCGCCCCAGGGATCTATCACACAGCTGTGACCAAAGGTCTCACGGCCACCGGGGTGTGTCCCACCCTGATTGGCGGCCAGTATGTAACACTGGGTTTCGATGGCCCGTGCCCGCAACAACACTTCCCAGTGAGCGGCGCCGGTAACCGCCGTAAAGGCTGAGGGCACCACGATCAACTCGGCACCGGCACGACGCAGCGCGCCATATAACTCGGCAAAGCGCAGATCATAACAGATGCTCAGACCTACCCTGCCGACTGGCGTATCCAGACAGACAAAACGGTCACCGTAGCCATAGTCCCGGGATTCCCGGTAACTGCGAGTGCCATCGGCGACCTCAACATCAAACAGATGCAGCTTGTCGTAGCGGGCAACTTCCTGGCCCTGGTCGTCAACCACCAGGCAGGAGGCCATAGGCTTGCCGCCCTCTGTGGACGGAAGCGGGATGCTGCCGCCGATTATCCAGATGCCATGCCGGGTCGCCTGCTCGATCAGAAACTGCCGAATTGGGCCGCATCCGGAATACTCTTCTGCACCTGTCTGCCGCAGCGAAGGATTGCCGAAAACGGCAAAGCACTCTGGCAACAGTACCAGCTTCGCGCCTTTATCTGCGGCTTCGGCGATGAGCGCTGCTGCCTGCTTCAGGTTCGCTTTTACTTCAGGTCCGCTGATCATCTGGATGGCGGCGATCTTGTTCATCGAGCTATTCCTCCAGCGCTGCTTTGTTATCGAAGGCCCGGTCGAATTCGACGGTCGGCTGCTGCCAGTCGCCGCTGACCTTGTATTTGACCGACGCAAACCGAGCCATCCGGTCCCCCAAAAGCTTATCGACGATAAACAGAGCGCCGCCCACATAAGGCGCACCGACGATGACGGCAGCCAGGGGCAGGTTGTTGGTCAGGGGCAACGTAACGAGCATGCCCAGATCGATACTGCTCTGCGGCAGATTGACCGTACCGTCGAGTTGAATTTTGGCGCTTGGCCCGTCCATGACCAGCGGCTCGCGAGTCCGCATGACGCCGTCGGTAAAGCGAAGGTCCCCGCGCAGGGTATCGTAAGTAGTTCCCTTGCCAAACAGATCGGAAAAATCCAGCCGCAAACGGCGCGTCAGGGCATTGAAGTTCAGCAGGCCAAAAACACGCAGAGCATCTGCCGAGCCCTCGCCGCTTTGCAGCACACCGTCCTCCGCTGCGAGCTGGAGCTCACCGGAACTGCGTTTCAGCGCGAAGAACGCTGGCGAGCCCGGCCACTCAAGCACGGCATCGGCGCCGAACTGGCTGCTGGTAAGCGTTGGCGCGTAACCCCACGCAGTAAGCACCTCGCCAATGTCTTGCGCCTGCAGATTGCCGGTGAAGCGCGTATGGGTGTTTTCGCCGCCCCATTCAAGGGCCCCAGCGAGCGTCATTCCACCACGCAATCCAAACTCGATATCAGAAATCGCTACCCCCTGGCTAATCGGACGCAGACGAAAACTGGTTGCGCCGACACGGTCATCGCCCCAAAACAGGTTCCGAATGGCCAGGTCGACGGCGGGCAGAGTGGCTGGATCGATGTCAGCCAGGGGATCATCCGGGACGAGCGGCTCGACCAGTGCATCGACCTCAGGGCCAGCCGAGGTTCTTTCCAGTCGCAGCCGTTCAAGGTCAACCACCACCGGTGCGTCCCCTTCGGGAACGATAACCCGGCCTAGAATATCGGCCTGCTCGACATGCACCGTCCACGCCTGGTCAGCGTGCTCGCCGCGGACAGATAGTTGTTCAAGCTCGCGACCGAACCCGAGGAATCGACGGATATCGACGTCCACCTTGCGCAAGGTGATATTAGAGGCTACTTCCGGAGCAATGCGCTGCGCATCCGAATCCGGACCAACCACCCGTTCATCCATCCAGCGTTGCCAGGCGTCCCAGTCGATTTCCTCGAAGCTACCACTAAGCAACAACCCCTCCCGCTCGGGTACCGCGGCAGCGCCCCGTCGGAAGCGCACCTCTCCCCTGAGCCGGTCATTGGCAGCGAGAATGGCGCCATCAATTTCCTCGCCCAGCAAGAAGGCCCAGCGCTGCGACCCCTCGGACAGATCAAGAGTCAGGGAGCTGGGCAATGACGTTCCAGCCTCCTTGGCGAACGGCGGCGGTAGATCCAGTTCAAGGCCTGTCAGCGCGGTTTCGAGTTCGACGGTCTGCCGTCCCGGTGCGATGGCAATTTCAGCCTGCCAGGCGCTTTGACCCGACGCCATATCCAGTGGCACACCCTCCAGCAGGGGCCATCTGCGCAAGGACTCCACAGTGTGATTGCCGCTCATCTGAATGATTTGGGCTGCGTCTACGACATCGATCTGGGCCGCGATATCGCCACCCAGAAACTTGAATTCCAGCTCGTCACTGGTAAGGCCTTTGCCGTGCAGGTACTCAAAATGGCCGCTGAGATCGGTGATGGGCGCCTGGAATTGAGGGATGGAGAGCTCGGCAGCATCGGCTCGCCCGGCCAATCTGAGTTCCGGGTCAGACCGCGCTGGTTGTTGCTGCACCGATATTGCCAGCTCAAACTCACCGTCAAGCTGGCCACTTCCCGTCCAGCCGGACACCGCCTGGTCGGTCAGATCTGCCAGTGGCGTGTCCTGCATCAAGCGTAGGGCATCCTCCACAGGGCCTGTCACGTTTCCGGCAATCAGCAGCCGCAAGGGCTCGTCGGCATTCTCTCGGTCTGTCGCAACAGTGACCGACCGGGCCTCGCTGCTCCACAGCCGGGCGCTGCCCTGATTTATCAGCACGGAGTTGTTGTGCAGGCGCAGGGTGCCTTGCACTTCTTGCAGTGCTGGCCAGCCAGGCTGGAAGATCAGACTGCCTTGCAACAATTGAGCATAGAGTTGCAACTGGCGCTGCTCTGGGTCGAGGTCCTTTTTCACAGGCCCGTCGTAACTGAGAATAGCCAGGGGCACGGTACCGGTGATCTGCGCCGATTCAAACCACTCGGCCAGAGCGGGGCTGAAAGCTGGCGCCAGGGTAGGAAGATAACGCTGATGAAAATGCGCCTGACTGTCGCTCAGGGCAACGCGCAGGTGCATTGAGGGCACCTCTGGCGGGCGCGGAACGGCCAATGACAGTTCCACAGCGGCGCGCCCCTCCTCCCCTGCCACCAGCATGCCGGGCGCATTCAAGGTCAGACCCGCCTGTTGGGACCAGGTCCAGTTCATCTTGCCCAGCAGTTGATCATAGCGCCAGGCCTGGGGGAACAGTCGCGGCAAATGCATGCCCCATTGGCCACTATCGACCTTCAACTCGCCAGCGGCCGGGGTGCCTGCCAGGGTTCCACTGATGCTGCTGATGCCCGGCACACCCTGCCAGGGCTGAATACTGACGTTGTCCAATGCTGCCTTGACCTCGACCTCCTCAGGTACGAAGGGAAAGGCTCCGCGGATATGCACCCCCCGCAGCAAGCCTCCAGGGGCCATGGTCGTCAACGCCTCGGCGATTCGGTCGGGCGCGATCTGGCCGGGTATCCACGCAGCAAGTGGCGCAAGGGGCAGACGATCAAGCCGCACGTCCCAATCGCCGCTCTCCACGTTCCGGGTTGCCGACAAGCGAGTCTCAGGCCAGACTGCTTCGCCCACCTTTAGCGTCAGCTCGTCCATCCGTAACCGCTGTTCACCCTCCTGCATCGCCAGATCGAAGCGGGCTCGCAGGTCGGAGATGGGTGCCACAGGGCGCTCCGACTGTACATCCAGCATCTTTACGATGATGTCACCCTGCAACTGCCGCAGGGCTCCGTCATGCCACTTTCCCCAGAAGTTTCCGCCACCCACCAACTGGTTGAGCCGCGCGCGATCCAGCCATTGAGCGGGCACCCATCTGCTCCATTCAAGAGAAGGCAGATCAGCGAAGAATTCATAGGACATGTCGGCTAGGTCTCGGCCACCCGAGCTGTTCACTTTCACCCGCATAAGCTCGCCATTGGGCAAACTGAGCTGACCATCGAGGCGATGCCGGGCCTGACCATTGAGCAGCGTCAGGTCGCCCTCGCTGAAAACCCACTCGGGCAAATCGAAAGGTCTGATGAGAATACGCGTATCAAGAAGTGTTATTCGACGCTGGCTGAGCAATCTGTCGAGCATCTCCTCTGCGGACCTTTCGAGCCTCTCGCGGGTCCCTAGTCCCTGCAGCACCCATTGGCCGTCAGCCTGCTCAATGACCTCCAGCTCGAGGCCCTCGATCTGCAAAGCGTCCATTACCGGTTGGCGCTGCCACAGGCTGGCAAAGACATCGACCCGCGCAGTCACGTGGTCCAGGGCAAAGAGTATCGGGCTATCCGGATCGGCCTCGGCATGCACCTGCAACCCACGCAGGGTAAACACCGGCATGGCGCCCTGCATCTCGCCCGCAAGGCTGTCCAGCACAATGGCTCGACCGGTAATCTCCTCGACCTTGGCCACCAGCTCGGCTTGATAGTCGGCCACTGCCGGTACGAATTGGCGTCCCAGCGTGACATACGCAGCCGCAACCAGCAGCCAGGTCACCAGACCCAGTATGAGGATATCAAGCGCTCGTCGTAACCAAGCTGTTCTGACCATGGCGTTATCGATTCATTACATCAGCACCACATCATACTGTTCCTGCGTATACACGGTTTCAACCTGGAACCTGATGGGTCGCTCGATGAAAATTTCCAGATCGGCAACGTTACCGGACTCCTCGTCCAGCAACCGATCAATCACCGACTGGGAGGCCAATACCATATAGGCTCCGGCCTGATACGCCCGGGCTTCCCGGAGAATTTCGCGGAAAATCTCGTAACAGACACTTTCAGGTGTTTTCTGGATGCCCCGACCGGAACAGCAGGGGCAGGGTTCGCAGAGAATCTGCTCAAGACTTTCGCGGGTACGCTTGCGCGTCATCTGCACCAGACCCAGCTCGGTGATGCCGATAATATTGGTTTTCGCGTGGTCGCGTTCCAGCTGTTTTTCCAGCGTGCGCAACACCTGACGCTGATGCTCTTCGTCTTCCATATCGATGAAGTCGATAATGATGATGCCGCCCAGATTACGCAACCTGAGCTGCCGGGCTATGGCTGTGGCCGATTCGAGATTGGTCTTGAAAATGGTTTCTTCAAGGTTGCGGTGCCCGACGAAGGCGCCCGTGTTGACGTCGATCGTGGTCATGGCCTCGGTCTGATCGATCACCAGATGGCCGCCGGACTTGAGCATGACCTTGCGCTCCATGGCCTTCTGAATCTCGTCCTCGACGCCATAGAGGTCAAAAATGGGACGCTCGCCGGGATAGTGCTCCAGCTTGTCCTCGACTCCCGGCATAAGCTCGCGAACGAACAATTCGACCTTCTGAAACGTTTCGCGGGAGTCTATACGGATTTTTTCAATACGCGGATTGGCCAGGTCACGCAAGGTCCTCAATGCGAGGGGCAAGTCCTCATAGATGACCGCCGGGGCCGCGGTCTGCTTCATCTGCTGGGAAATCTGCTGCCAGAGACGCCTGACATAACGGATATCGATCAAAATATCCTCTTCCCTTGCAGCTTCGGCAGCCGTCCTGAGAATGAAGCCGCCTGGCTCGTCGATCGCTTCGCCGGCCACGCAGGTCGCCACGATCTGCTTGAGACGCTCGCGCTCACCCTCTTCTTCTATTTTCAGCGAAATGCCCACATGGGGGGTTCGCGGCATATAAACCAGATAACGTGACGGAACAGACAGATGGGTGGTAAGCCGCGCGCCTTTGGTGCCAATCGGGTCTTTGGTCACCTGCACTACCAGCGATTGGCCCTCATGAACCAGCGCGTTGATGGGCTCTACCGAAGCCCCTTCCCGATCCGATATTTCCGAGGCGTGAATAAACGCCGCACGCTCCAGCCCCACGTCGACAAAAGCTGCCTGCATGCCGGGAAGCACCCGCACCACCTTGCCCTTGTAGATATTGCCAACTATGCCCCGGCGCAGGGTGCGTTCGATATGCACCTCTTGCAAAACACCATTTTCCACCAGGGCGACCCGGGTTTCCATCGGCGTGATATTGATCAGGATTTCTTCGCTCATGGGCTATTCCATTTAGGTCAGACCGTCAGAATACGGTCTTCAGGATCCGATGTCAGGGCGCTTGCCAGCAGGGCACTCCAAATTCATTCAGCAGTCTGGCCGTTTCCATCAGGGGCAACCCGACCACTGCACTGTAACTTCCCTCGATTCGTTCCACGAATACCGCTGCCAGCCCCTGAATGCCGTAGCCGCCGGCCTTGTCCGCCGGCTCCCCCGTGTTCCAGTAGGCAAGCATCTCCTGCTCGGACAGAATACGAAACCAGACGCGGGTTTCCACAGTGCATTGTCGAAGGTGATTACCATCGGCGACGGCAATGGCCGTGAGTACGCTATGGGTTCGCCCTGAGAGCAGCCGGAGCATCGACAGCCCTTCTTGCCGATCAACTGGTTTACCCAGGATTTGACCGTCCATTACGACGGCTGTATCAGCCGCCAGCACAACTGTCTGTCCATCCGCGGCTGCCAAACCCGCCCGTACCTTGCTACAGGCAATTCTCTCGACGTATTCCCTGGGCAGTTCGCCAGGGTGTGCGGTTTCGTCAACGCTGCTCTTGATTACGGTAGCGCGGATTCCTACCTGTTCGAGCAAGGCCCTCCGGCGTGGTGATGCCGATGCCAGACCCACCACCATCGAATGAGGTCCGACGATACCGTCAGAAGACATGGAAGCGGCGCTTTACAGCGCTCAGAATGGAGAACACCCAAGGCCAGAGCACAGCACTGACAGCTGCGGGCAGGAGAAACATAAGAATTGGCGGACGACTCCCCGCCAGGCTGTTGAGCCATAACAACAGCAACTGAGCCAAACCCAGCACGGGCAGCATCACCAGGCTCTGCTGCCACAATGGAAAACGCCGGATGCGCTGATAGAGCAACAACATCAGCCAGGCCACCAGGGTCATGACCAATGCGTGCTGGCCAATCAGCTCGCCGTACAGCACATCCGTTGCCAGCCCGGCAAACCAGGCGCACAGCAAGCCCACACGATGCGGCATAACCATAACCCAGAAAGCCACGACCATCGCCAGCCACATGGGCCGTCCGAGGTCGACCGGCGAAGGCATGGGCATCACGCTGAGCAGCAGGGCAACCAGAAATGTCAGGCCGATAATCAGGCTACTGCGCATCTGGCTGCCCTCCTACCGGTGCCTGGGCTTCATCTGTTTCATTGCTGACGGCTGGCGTCTGGACAATCGGCGCCGCGTCCTGATCAGCTTCCAGGCTCAATGCTGGCAGCAAGTCGCCATAGCCACTTTCGGGACTGAAAACCAGCAGCAGGTAACGACTGCGGTTGAGCTGAGCCGTGGGCGCCACTTTCACCTCGGCAAAGGGTTGCGCCGGGTCCTGTTCAATGGAAACCACCCGACCTACCGGATAACCTGCCGGAAAACGCTGACCCAGGCCGGAGCTGACCAGTATGTCGTCCACCCGGATGTCGGCAGTATCGCCAACATGGCGGAGCTCCAGCCACTCGTTGTTGCCAGTACCGGCGGCAATCGCCCTCAAACCATTACGATTGACCTGAACAGGCAGGCTGTGGGAAACATCGGTCAGCAGCAAGACGCGGGCATTGAATGGCATTACTTCGACGATCTGGCCCATCAGGCCGGTCGCATCAAGGACGGGCTGACCGAGGAATACCCCGTCATGCTCGCCCTTGTTTATCATGATGCGCTGGGTAAATGGATTGGGGTCGACGCCAATCAGCTCCGCTACCAGCACTCTCTCGTCGACCAACGAAGAGGAGTTGAGCAGTTCACGCAGGCGAACGTTCTGCTCGGTCAGCGTGGCCAGCTTTTGCAGTTTGCGCTTGATCAACAGCGATTCTGCACGCAGCCGCTCGTTTTCATTAATCAGCTCTGCGCGGCTTGTGAGCTGTGTATGTACCGTGCCCCAGGTACGAACCGGCAATTCGGCAACATAATAGATGGGCATCAGGAACATCCCCAGCTGGGCACGCAGGGGCTGCAAAACGGAAAGTCGGGCGTCTACTACCATGAACGCTACGGATACCACGGTCAGCGCCACGAGCCGAACACCCAGTGAAGGGCCTTTGATAAAAAGCGGTTTGATGGCGTGCTCCTCACAAACCCTTGCTACTCAAAAGTGCCGAGAGGCGATTCCAATGAGCCGCGCCTGCAACACAATTGCAACAAGCGAGGCTCCATGCACCCCGGGGCGGTGGCCTCCGGGGATACCATGCGACAGCAAGCGACTCACTCGGTGGAAAGCAGATCCATATTGTGCCGATCCATCATCTCCAGAGCTTTCCCACCCCCACGAGCCACACAGGTAAGCGGCTCCTCCGCAACGATGACAGGAAGGCCTGTCTCCTGTGTCAACAGCTTGTCCAGATCGCGCAGCAACGCACCGCCACCAGTCAGAATCAGGCCGCGCTCGGCGATATCCGAAGCCAGTTCCGGCGGCGATTGTTCCAATGCACTTTTGACCGCTTGAACAATGGTCGCCAACGATTCCTGAAGGGCTTCAAGTACCTCGTTGGAGTTAAGGGTGAACGCACGCGGCACGCCTTCGGCCAGATTGCGTCCACGCACGTCCACTTCAAGAACCTCGCCACCCGGAAAGGCTACGCCAATTTCCTGCTTGATTCGCTCAGCAGTGGACTCACCGATCAGGCTGCCGTAATTGCGGCGAACATAGGTAACAATCGCCTCGTCGAACCGGTCGCCACCGACCCGCACGGATTCGGCATAAACTACCCCGTTCAACGAGATCAAAGCGATTTCGGTAGTACCCCCGCCGATGTCGACAACCATCGATCCGCGGGCTTCCTCAACCGGCAAGCCAGCCCCTATCGCTGCCGCCATCGGCTCCTCGATCAGGAATACCTCACGGGCACCCGCACCCAGCGCCGACTCACGAATCGCACGACGCTCGACCTGAGTCGATTTGCAGGGTACACAGATAAGCACACGTGGGCTGGGCTGAATGAAGCTGTTCTCGTGGACCTTGTTGATAAAGTACTGCAGCATCTTTTCACAGACGCTGAAATCGGCGATCACGCCATCCTTCATCGGCCGGATTGCCTGTATGTTACCCGGCGTACGGCCCAGCATGCGTTTGGCTTCCATACCGACAGCCACTACGCTTTTCTGGTTTCCGTGGGTTCGGATAGCTACTACCGACGGCTCATCCAGTACAATACCGCGGTCACGGACATAAATAAGAGTGTTGGCAGTGCCCAGGTCGATGGACAAATCACTGGAAAACATGCCACGAATTTTTTTGAACATGCGTTGAATATACCCCAGGGGCGCGTGGGTTAATCGTTAAAGAAACACTGATAAGCTACCACTACTCATAGCTGACGCCCCTGATTCTGATATCCAAAGGCTGGGCGGCCGACTGAACGACATGAGCGTACGGGTAACTGATCGGTACTTCCTGAAGTGTCGCAACTCTAACAACGGCGGGGTTTTTGGGCAAGGCGCGTCTGTGGTAAATTCGCCCCTTTATCCTGATACAGCCCTGCATATTACCTGAATCGGTAACAATCAGGTTCAAATCGGCAGGTCCACACCGGCTTCATGGAGAACATAACATGGCCTTAAACCGCACAGATGTGGAAAACATAGCTCATCTGGCCCGTATCGCCATAAATGATGAGGACATCGCAGCCACCACGGCCAAACTGTCCGGAATCCTGGAGTTGATCGATAAGATGCAGGCTGTCGATACCCAGGGAATCGTTCCGCTGGCGCACCCTCTGGAAACCACTCAACGCCTGCGCGACGATCTGGTGACAGAGTCGAATCAGCGTGAAGCCTTTCAGGCTATTGCTCCCGCCACCCAAGAGGGCCTGTATCTGGTTCCTCAGGTGATTGAATAACCGCTGCGTACCGACAAGAGACATCACCATGCATGATAAAACCCTGGCCGCATTGTCCCAGGCTCTGCAGAGCAAAACGATTTCCAGTGTCGAGTTGACCCAGCACTATCTCCAGCGCATAGAACAGTTCGACCAGACGCTGAACAGCTACATCACTGTGACCGCTGATCTGGCGCTTGAGCAGGCAAAGGCTGCCGATGCACGCATCGCAGCAGGCAGCGCGACCCCTCTCACCGGCATACCGCTGGCCCACAAAGACCTGTTCTGCACCCAGGGCGTGCGCACCAGTTGCGGCTCGAAGATGCTCGACAACTTCATAGCGCCCTACGAATCGACCGTCACCGCCCGGTTCATCGAAGCAGGGGCTGTCACCCTGGGCAAGACCAACCTGGATGAATTCGCCATGGGCTCCTCCACCGAGTCGAGCTTCTATGGCCCAACGCGCAATCCCTGGGACACCGAGCGGGTGCCGGGTGGTTCATCCGGCGGTTCTGCCGCCGCTGTGGCCGCTCGTCTGTGCGCGGGTGCCACCGGCACGGATACCGGCGGCTCGATACGTCAACCGGCAGGTTTCACTGCCCTGACCGGTCTCAAGCCAACCTACGGCCGGGTATCGCGTTGGGGCATGATTGCCTACGCCTCGAGCCTGGACCAGGGCGGTCCCATGGCGCGCACGGCTGAAGACTGTGCAATCATGATGCAGGTAATGGCCGGCTTCGATGCCAAGGACTCGACCAGCGTGGACGAGCCGGTTAGCAACTACACAGCAGAACTCAACGCACCGTTGAAAGGCTTGCGCATCGGTTTGCCAAAGGAATATTTCGCCAGCGGTCTGGACGCCGCTACCGCTGATGCGATTCACGCCGCGGTCAAGCAGTTCCAGACGCTGGGTGCGGAGATAAAAGAAATAAGCCTGCCGAACGCCGAGTTGGCGATTCCGGCCTATTACGTGATCGCGCCAGCCGAAGCGTCCTCCAACCTGTCGCGTTTCGACGGTGTACGTTTCGGTTATCGTTGCGAGAATCCGTCTGATCTGACCGATCTGTACAAGCGCTCCCGCGGTGAGGGCTTCGGCGATGAGGTAAAGCGCCGCATCATGGTCGGTGCCTACGCGTTGTCGGCCGGTTATTACGACGCCTACTATCTGCAGGCTCAGAAGATTCGCCGCCTGATCAAGAACGATTTCCTGGCGGCCTACGAGCAGGTTGATGTGATTCTTTGCCCTACCTCGCCTACTCCGCCGTTCAAGATTGGCGAAAAGATCGATGATCCGGTCAGCCTTTACCTGACCGACATCTACACCATCACCGCCAACCTTGCCGGCGTGCCCGGCATCGCATTGCCCGCTGGCTTTGCCCAGGGTTTGCCGCTGGGCATGCAACTGCTCGGCCCCTATTTCAGCGAAGCTCGCCTGTTGAACATCGCGCACCAGTACCAGCAGGTTACCGACTGGCATCACCGCGCCCCGGCCGGTTACTGAGAGGACTGAGGACAGATTATGCAATGGGAAATCGTTATCGGGCTGGAAATCCACGCCCAGCTCACAACCGCCTCGAAGATTTTTTCCGGCAGCGCAACCACCTTTGGCGCAGAGCCCAATATCCAGGCCAGTCTGATTGACCTGGGCATGCCCGGCACCTTGCCGGTACTGAACAAACAGGCGGTGCGCAATGCCGTGAAATTCGGTCTGGCCATCGATGCCCAGATCGGCACAACCAACGTGTTCGCCCGGAAAAATTATTTCTACCCGGACTTGCCCAAGGGTTATCAGATCAGCCAGATGGACTTGCCGATCGTCGGCAAGGGGTTTATTGATATCACGCTGGATGACGGCAGTATCAAGCGCGTCGGGGTCACGCGGGCTCACCTGGAGGAAGACGCCGGCAAAAGCCTGCATGAAGACTTCCATGGCATGAGCGGCATCGATCTCAACCGCGCCGGCACTCCGCTGCTGGAAATCGTTTCCGAACCGGACATGCGCAGCGCCAAGGAAGCCGTGGCCTACGCCAAGACCATACATTCGCTGGTACGCTACCTGGGCATCTGCGACGGCAACATGGCCGAAGGCTCCCTGCGCTGCGATTGCAACGTGTCGATTCGTCCCAAGGGTCAGGAAGAATTCGGTACCCGTTGCGAAATCAAGAACGTCAACTCGTTCCGCTTCATCGAAAAAGCCATCAATACCGAAGTCCAGCGCCAGATCGAACTCATCGAAGACGGCGGCAAGGTGGTTCAGGAAACCCGGCTGTACGATCCCAACAAGGACGAAACACGATCCATGCGGAGCAAGGAGGAAGCCAACGACTATCGCTACTTCCCTGATCCCGACCTGCTGCCTATCATCATCGAGGCAGCTTTCATCGAAGAAGTGCGCGGTGAGCTACCAGAGCTTCCGCAGCAAAAGCGTGAGCGTTTCCAACGCGAATTCGGGCTTTCCGTATACGATGCCAGTGTCCTTTCCGCTAGCCGGGAAATGGCCGATTACTTCGAGGAGGTGCAGAAGGTCTGCACTGACGCCAAGCTGGCCGCCAACTGGGTAATGGGCGAGCTGTCGAGCCTGCTCAACAAGGAAGGCCTGGATATCGAACAATCACCTGTCAGCGGCAGCCAGCTCGGTAAGATGCTTCTGCGTATCAAGGACAATACGATCTCGGGCAAGATCGCCAAAATGGTGTTCGAAGCGATGGCAGCCGGAAAAGGCGATGCGGATGCGATCATCAAATCCCAGGGACTTGAACAGGTTACTGACAGCAACGCCATCGAGAACATGCTGGATGAGGTGCTCGCTGCCAACGCCGGGCAGGTGCAGCAATACCGCGACAGCGATGAGGCCAAGCGCGGGAAAATGTTCGGATTCTTCGTCGGGCAGGCCATGAAAGCCTCAAAGGGCAAGGCCAACCCGCAACAGGTCAATGAGCTGCTGCGCAGGAAACTCGAAGATTGACGTCGGAACATGGCAAGGGACGACGCGCAAGCGCCGCCGTGCTGCTCATGGCCCTTGTTGCAGCTTGCAGCAACGAGGCGTCATCCAACTCCGAACCGGAAGTTCGCAATGAGGAAGGCAAGGCTTCGTTCTATTCCTCGCGATTGCATGGCAGGCAGACTGCGAGCGGACAGAAGTACGATCAGACGGCCTTGACCGCCGCACATCCAGACTTGCCCTTCGGCACGCTGGTGTGCGTAACCAATATGCGCAACCAGCGCAGCGTGATGGTTGAGATCAACGATCGCGGCCCCTTTACCGGTGGCCGCATCATTGATCTCTCGCGGCGCGCAGCGCAGGAAATCGGCATGATCAATTCCGGAAGCGTCAGGGTCAGAGTGCGGGCCTGCGAGGAAGACTCCTGACGGTGGGTGGGACTGCCCCTCGTTCTCGCGATTAGCTCGTTATCCCGCGATTAATCCGCCATTCCCGCCACCCACTTATTACTCGACACTAACTCGCCATTCCCGCTACATCCTCCCAACCATTTAACCCGCCAGGACCGACACGACATCCAGCTATCATTCCAGTCACTTGCTCCCGTGCCCGCCACAGCCATCATTCCAACCACTAATCCGCCATACCCGTCACTATCATCATTCCAGCCACTAACCCGCCATACCTGTCGCTATCATCATTCCAACCACTAATCCGCAATGCCCGTCACTAACCCTCCGTGCTGGGTTTAGCACCTCCCAGCCTCGTCATTCCCGCGAAGGCGGGAATCCATTGGCTCAGCATCACCGCCCGCCCTTTCGCATATCACCGAGCTATTCTTCCCGTTCGGGCCCCCACTGCGACAGAGCCGCTATACTGTGTTCCAACGCTTAAGCGCAAGCGCCGCCAGGCAAGAGCCGGACCGGCAACATTCAAAAGGAAGATCGCCACCTCCTGATAAAACAGACCATAAGGAATCTTCAATGACGGCTAAAAATCCTGCATGGAAGTCGACCATTCTGGTACCGGTATTCGCACCGGCCGTAATCGTAACGCTATTGCTGGTGATAGGAACCGTCAGCAGTCCTGAACTAGCGGGGCAAGTGTTTTCCTCCACTCTCGCCTATATCACCAAGACGTTTGGCTGGTTCTACATGCTGGCGGTTGCGATATTTCTGGTATTCATCGTGCTGATAGCGTTCAGCAAATGGGGGCAGATCAAACTGGGTCCTGATCATTCAGAGCCGCAATACAGCTTTCCAGCCTGGTTCGCCATGCTCTTCTCGGCAGGTTACGGTATTGCCCTACTGTTTTTCGGTGTAGCCGAGCCGGTACTTCACTATGCTGCACCGCCTGCCGGGGCGGCTGAAACGGTGGACTCGGCCAAGCAGGCTATGCAGATCGCCTTTTTCCACTGGGGCTTTCATATCTGGGCGATCTACGGGCTGGTGGGCCTGGTGTTGGCCTATTTCGCCTTCCGCCACGGCTTGCCTCTGTCGATTCGCTCCGCTCTTTATCCTCTGATCGGTGACCGTATCTACGGACCCATCGGGCATACCGTCGACGTTTTCGCGATCCTCGGCACCCTGTTTGGAATTGCCACTACGCTGGGTCTGTCGGTAGCGCAGATCAATGCCGGGCTTAATTATCTGTGGCCGCAGATCCCCGTCAGCACCATGGTGCAGATCATAGCCATTGCGGTGATAACTGGGCTGGCGCTCATCTCGGTGGTAGCGGGACTGGATAAGGGCGTGAAGAACCTGTCGATACTGAACATGGTGCTTGCCGTTGCACTGATGGTTTTCGTCTTCCTGGTCGGGCCGTCAATCCTGATCCTGGAAGCGTTCCTGCAGAACACCGGCAGCTATCTGAACAATATCATCGAGCGAACCTTCAACCTTCAGGCCTATACCCGCAGTGACTGGATAGGCAACTGGACGCTGTTCATTTTTGGCTGGACGATAGCCTGGGCGCCTTTTGTGGGGCTTTTCATCGCCAAGATCAGCCGCGGCCGGACGATTCGTCAGTTCGTAATGGGTGTCATGTTGGTACCGACGATCTTTACCTTTCTGTGGTTTTCCATCTTTGGCGACACTGCCCTGCATCTGATCATGAACGAGGGCTACACCGCGCTGATCAACGAGGTGCAGAACGACACAGCTATTGCTCTGTTCAAGTTGTATGAGCGTCTGCCTTTCACCTCAATCGTTTCATTCATTACGGTCATATTGATTATTACTTTCTTTGTTACCTCGTCCGACTCAGGCTCTCTGGTAATTGATTCGCTGGCGTCCGGCGGCACCATGGCCACCCCGGCCTGGCAACGTGCTTTCTGGGCGATATTGGAGGGCGCCGTAGCCTCGGTACTGCTATTGGCTGGCGGACTCAGCGCATTGCAGACAATGACCATCGCCAGTGCCTTGCCGTTTGCAATCATCATGCTGGTCGCGGCGGTAGGCATGTGGCGGGCCTTGGTCATCGAAGGTCACCGGAACACCAGTCTGCTACATCATATGCAGGCGGGTCGCCACGGAAGCGGCAGCTCTTCCGCGTTGTGGAAGAAGCGCATCACAGGGATTCTCAATTTCCCGGCACGGGTTGAGGTGGCGGAGTTCATCTCCGTGACGGCCACCCAGAGCATGGAGCGCCTTGCCCGCAACCTTGTCGAGCAAGGATGGCCCGCAGAGGCGCGTTACGATCCGGAACTGGTGCGCGCCTATATCGAGGTGGTAAAACCCGATCAGACAGATTTTATCTATGAAGTCCGTCTGCGAGAGTACGCTCGCCCCAACTACGCGTTTCCCGCACAGGACCGCAATCGGGACGGCGACGCTCAGTATTACCGGGCCGAGGTATTCCTGCGCAGGGGTGGACAGACCTATGACGTGTACGGCTATGAAGAGCACGAACTGATAGGTGACATTCTGGATCACTTCGAGAAATATCTGCACTTCCTGCACATATCTCCAGGCGTTTTGCCGTGGAACATGGCCGAGCACGACGAGATGCTGCATGGCCCCCGTCCGGACGCCAACCCGTCATGATGCAGAGGGCAAACTGGCTACCGGCTATAACTCAGCGGTAGCGAGCTAAAAGGCCTGCCAACCGGCAGGCCTTTTTACTTGGGGGCTGTTACTGCTGAAGGATCTGAACAATGGAAGGATCGCGGAACACCCGGGTAAGCGCATCGCTCATGACTTCTGTCACCAGCTTGGTGTTGGTTGCCTGGTTGGGAGCGTAGCCAAAACGGTGCTGGGCCGAGGCACTGTAACGACCGTTGTATCTCTGGTTCATCGAGCGCGCTTCTGCGGCAAAGGTCGCACCGATGTCAGCCTGGGTTACATAGGCGCCATCAGCTGGTGAGCTGTAGCTCAGCTCGGCGAGGTTGACCGTCAGATTGTTCGCATTGGGAGTGCCCTCCGCCACCACGACAAAACCGAGCTGACGCAGAGATTGTTCAACCTGCAGACGAATCGCCGGGATCGATTGATCAGTGATGGTGAGACTGCTGGAGTCGGGGTAGATACCCCCGCGTGTGCCCATTACCTTGGACGAGCGGGTGTCCTGCACCGTAACGGTTACCGGCTGATTGCGCGCGACGGGATTCAAGGGCACCTGCACCTTGGGCTGAACATTCAGCTGCTGTGGACTGTGGGCGCAACCCACCAAAACCAAGGCCATTGCGGCAACAATCAGCATACCCACACGATTCGACATGTCACGCCACTCCTGAAAGAACGAATGAATCAACATTAAGCGTTGCCTTGGCAATTTCCCCAGCAACCACTGCACAGCATAGTCCCGATTAAACCAGCCGCCCCAGTCTGTAAGCCGGAGCTACCGCGCGCCAGCCGCTTCCAGGGCAGCCACGTAGTCTTCTGACTGGGCATGAGTTCGTACGACACTCAGCAGCGTCTTGCCATCGGCATCAAGCGCGTTGAGGTCGTAGCCCTGCGCCACGAACATCTCCAGAAAGACCTGAAAGTCCTCTGCCCGCAAACCGCGATAGGCGCGCACCAGAATATGCTGATCGACGGACTCGTCGCTGTAGGGCCGCGCCTGCAGAAACGCGGCGATCTGCTCGTTGGTAATGGGCTCCCCAACAACCTTTTGCTTGTCTTTGCGCACGATGACCTCACTGGAATGCATTTTCAGACCGCAGATTGTAACCACCTCGGCCGACTGCCACCAGCATAGCCTCAACGCTTCAGCTCAATCGGGCCGGCATGCAGGTCGGCCCAGATGGTGCCGTTGCCATAAAAGCGCGCCTGAACATATGCAGGCCCTGGCGCGTCTATCAGACTCAACACCGTTTCCAGGTAAGCCAGCGGATAGTAGAGGAACAGGGTCTGCGTGGCAGGATCAAGCCGGGCCGGACGCGGTCGGGAGCCCGGGTTCAGAAATTCGATCTGCGCCTGACGAACGGGACTGCCTTCAGCCAGTGATCGTCCTTCGGCGAACAGCCAGACGCCCGCCGCCAAGGCGTCGTTCAGCCCACCGGGACGTGCTTCGCTACCTATGGTGAGACGATAGCTGCTGATCTGAAAGAGCATCTGGTCAGGCTTGTCGGTGCGCAGGCCATACACATCCTCTGGCATGAACTCGTCGTGCTCCAGCGTGACCGGACCAGCCATTGATGCTGTACACAGCAAGGCGAAAAACAGGCCAACTAGGCTTTTACGGTCGACAGACATGAATTCACCCGCAACAGTCAAAAACCTGTTGTGTCACCCAACCCCGACGCTGTCAATACATCCAGAGCTGGCCATCAGGAACCTCTATCTGATATGGCCAGCCGAACCAGCCCACGCCTAATGGCCCTTGAGTGCAAAGATGCCGGGAGCGTTTCGCCAGTAACCCTTGTAATCAAGCCCAAAACCGAAGATATAGCGGTCCTCAACCTCCATACCCGTGAAATCAGCACGCATGCCTGGATAGGCCTTGCGGTCGTGCTTCTTGTCCAATAGCACGGCGGTCAGCACTTCGCTCGCCCCGGCGTCACGACAATATTCGACTATCGCCGCCAACGTGTGCCCTTCATCGAGGATGTCGTCGAGAATCAGGACGGTGCGATCAGCTAATGAATTCTCGGCACGGGCCTTCCAGAACAACTCGCCACCGGTAAGCTTGTTACGGTACCGGGTGGCATGCAGATACCCGAGTTCCAAGGGAAAATCGAGGCGCGTCGCCAGTTGGCCAGCGATGATCAGGCCGCCGTTCATGACGCTATAGACAATCGGATTGCGGTCCGCCAGCGCTTCATTCATTTCCGCTGCCATCTTGTTCATGGCCGCTTGAACCTCGGCCTCGGTAAACAGGCAGTCGGCCTCGGCCATGACTTGCTTGATGTGTTCGAGATCAACGGACATGCACAATCTCCGGAAAGGGTTAATAGAAGGGGCCGAGAAAATACTGATGCCGGCGGCCAAAGGCAAGCACTTGCGGGGCTTCCCGACGAATTACCGCACACCCGCGGCCTAAAGCGATCATGGAATTATCCGATGCAAAACTCTAAGCTATAAGCGATTCACTCCTCGCCCCGCATGAGAGCAAGCCTGATGAACGTCAAAGAAATCCGCCATCCGCTGATACGCCACAAACTCGGCCTCATGCGCCGTGCCGAAATCAGCACAAAGAATTTTCGCGAGCTCGCCCAGGAAGTGGCTTCTTTACTAACCTATGAAGCTACCCAGGACATGCCCGTAGAGGAGACTAGCATTCAAGGCTGGTGTGGCGAAGTCACGGTTGAGAAGCTGGCCGGCAAAAAAGTCACGGTCGTTCCCATCCTGAGAGCTGGGCTCGGCATGCTTGATGGCGTGCTCAGCCTTATACCCAGCGCCAAGGTCAGCGTGATCGGGCTGGCGAGGAACGAAGAGACGCTGGAAGCCCACACCTACGTGGAGAAACTCGTCGGCGAAATGGACCAACGCACTGCCTTGATCATCGATCCCATGTTGGCAACTGGTGGTTCAATGGTTGCCACCATTGATCTACTCAAGCGGGCAGGCGCGCGCGAAATACGTGCATTGGTGCTGGTCGCCGCCCCGGAAGGCATCGAGCGCGTCAACAAGGCGCACCCGGACGTACAGATCTACACCGCGTCCATCGATGAACGCCTGAACGAACTCGGTTATATCATCCCCGGCCTGGGCGATGCAGGCGACAAGATATTCGGTACCAAACAGAAGGATCTCCAGTAATGCAGGCGGTCGAAACCACCGGCTGGCGTACCGCGCTGGCAGGCTCACAGATGTTGTTCGTTGCATTTGGAGCACTGGTGCTCATGCCGCTCATCACCGGCATGAATCCCAGCGTAGCGTTATTTACGGCTGGGCTCGGCACCTTGATGTTCCAGTTCACTACGCAGCGCCAGGTGCCGGTGTTCCTTGCCTCCAGCTTCGCCTTCATCGCGCCAATTCTGTACAGCAACCAGACCTGGGGACTGCCAGCCACGCTGGGTGGCCTGTTGGCAGCGGGCCTGGTTTATATTCTGCTGAGCCTGCTCATACGGTTGCGTGGGCCCGGCTTCATTCGGCGAATGCTGCCGCCGGTAGTGGTTGGCCCGGTCATCATGGTCATCGGTCTGGGGCTATCCTCGGTCGCGGTGAACATGGCCATGGGTAAGGCGGGGGATGGCAGCGCTCAACTGATCGAGTACTCGACAGCCATTGTCATCTCCATGGCTTCCCTGGTGACCACCATCCTGGTTGCAGTTTTCGCCAGGGGAATCTTCAGGCTGGTTCCCATCCTCGCTGGCGTCCTGGTCGGCTATTCCTTGTCGTGGATATTGGGCGTGGTGGATTTCAGCTCGGTGGCAGCGGCCCCATGGGTATCTGTTCCTGGCTTCGTGACACCCGAATTCAAGCTGGCCGCCGTGCTTTTCATGATTCCGGTAGCCATCGCTCCGGCTATCGAACACATCGGCGATGTGCTGGCGATCGGCTCGGTCACCGGCAAGGATTACATCACCAAGCCTGGTCTGCAGCGAACCCTCCTGGGCGACGGCATCGCCACCTCGGCAGCGGCCATGCTGGGCGGGCCACCGAATACTACCTATTCCGAAGTCACTGGTGCCGTGATGCTGACCCGCAATTTCAATCCTAACGTGATGATCTGGGCGGCTGTATTCGCCATGGTCCTGGCATTCGTCAGCAAATTTGGCGCGGCCCTGCTGAGCATGCCGGTGCCGGTCATGGGCGGTATTCTCTGTCTGCTATTCGGCTCTATTGCAGTGGTCGGCATGAATACGCTGATTCGTCATCAGGTGGATCTGGGCCAGGCGCGGAACCTGTGTATCGTCTCGGTCACGCTGGTCTTCGGTATCGGAGGCTTGGTGGTGGGCAGTGATAGCTTCAATCTGCAGGGGATCAGCCTGTGCGCGGTAGTAGCCATCGCATTGAACCTGATATTGCCGAATCCGAAATCAGACGAGGTACCCGCCGCCTGAGCCGGCGTCTCAGCGCCGCCAGCATTTCGGGTTGATCGGCGTGCGCTGCCCGACCTGGTTCAGCGTGTAAGTGGCGCAGGCGTCACCAGCCATGATCCGTCCAGCCTGCGCCGTGGCGGTCAATACATAGGCCTCCCCTGTACGGGTCACGGCGATATTGAATAACGCCTTGCCATTCGCTGGGCTCTGGGAAGCCAGCCCGGCGACAGCGCCTATATCGTAGGCTCCGTTACGCGTATAGTGCCGTTCAAGCAATTGCGCGTTTTCCAACAGCACTCCGGTCACTTCCGCACGGTGTGTCTGACGCACCTGCTCCTGATAGGACGGATAGGCTATCGCCGCCAGAATGCCGATGATAGCGACTACCACCATCAGCTCTATCAGGGTAAAGCCAACCGGCTTCAAACGCTGCATGAGGTCCTCCCTTACATCAATTGGCGCCACATGACGCGGTTGAATACGCAGCGGCTGATGCCGACTATGGAGGCCACGCCATCGGAGCCCGGTGTCAGGTAATACTCCTCACCGCAAGGATCCTCCTCCACGCAGTCGTCATCCTCGGGGTCGCAGCGGCATTGCTCTTCGTCTTCGCATTCTGGTGGCGGCTCGTTGCGTCTGACGATGTTCAGATCGCCGGGCAACCCAACATCCAGGTCAACTCCGGCGCCGGGCTGATCCCCTCCGTCAATTATCCTGTCGCCATTGGTATCGAGCGCTGCGGCGGGCAACATCCCACCGGAGTAGATATTCAGGACCATCAACCAACCATCCCCTTCCGTCACACAGGGATCATTGCCGCGCTCAGTTATCAATCCGGTGTTGAAAATAACCCTGCTACCCCTGATGGCAAACTGGCGAAACAGCCGCTCGCCCTGCGCGTTGTCATCGTAGATCAGGGGCAGTGTCCAGCCAGCATGTCTGGTCCAGTCTATCCGGGTCTGGCTGACCATCCGGTAAGCCGTGCCGTTGGTGCTGATCTGGTCAGTGATGGATTGTTCCAATAAGTCTTCCGCGGTTAGCAGTGCATGGCCACCGGGCTTATCCCACACTGCATAAAAGGCTTGTTCGGATTTATCGCTGAGGTCTTTGGCCTCCAGGAATTTGCCGGTTCCGAAAAGCACCAGACGGCCGCCCTGGGGATGGCCGATCAGTTGCGGCTGAACCGTGATCGGCTGGTTTTGCTCCGCGGAAAATAGCGGGTCCCCATCCAGACCCAGGGCCCAATCTGAGGCGTCACCGGCCAAATCGAATTTCCACATGCGCCCCTGGATATCGCCTGCATAGGCGCCCACGATGGCGCCCTCGCTGTCCAGAATGACCTGCGGTGAAGACAATCCGTTGTCCCCTGCCTCGCCAGCAGAGATGCTCCTGATCAATGCGCCTGTCGCCAAATCCAACACATAAAGCACCGCCTGACCTTTGCTGCTTCCATAGCCGTTACCGACAATGGCGACCCACTTGCCATTCAGCTCGCCGATGGCAGGCCGAGCATAGCTATAGCCTAAATCCTCCCAGCCATGATCGGCTGGCCTCACTTCCCACAACCCACCCAGTGCCGCATTACCGTCCGTGGCGTTGAACAATCTAACCGCCAGCAAGCCTTTGCCTCCCGCGCCGAGGCCGGCGACGGCCACAGTCGACCAGACGCCGTTCAACTGAGCATCGGCAAGGGTAATGGGTCCGTCTACTCCTGACTGGTGTGATGTCCCGTAATCCGGACGAGCCTTCCGCCCCATACGGCCATGCAAGGCAGCGGGAAGATAGGCCAGCCGATGCTCGCCGCTCACGGCGCCCTGCCCATCACGCGCAGCGATAACATGCAGGAACCCATCATTCGAGCCTGCTACCAGCGAAGCGATCATCTGGCTGCGTTTCGCCTGACGATAATCACTGTAACCAGACCCACCGGTAGCCAGGACGGCCTGCGGATTCGCCAGTAGCAGCGGAGAGTTGACGATGTCGCCGAGCAGTCGGGTGCGGCTGCGCAATCCCTTGATCGAAACGCCGCGGCTCCAGTCAAGCAATTGCTGACCACGTTCCGGACCGGTCAGTCCCGCGACAGCAGCACTGAGGTTCAAAGCAGCCTGTTGCTCAGCGCCGAGAGCGCTGTTGAAGGTGCTGCCATCCAGCGAAACTACGGAGCCAGGTGCAGCGCCGTCCGGCTGGCGCCAGGTCTGATAGACAGACGTCCGACGGGCTGGGGTGATGGTGGTGTCAGTGCTCCAGGCGGGCGCTCCTACCCGCCCTTCGGACGTGACGTACAAAGCCTCTACTGTTCCGCTCCAATCCTGCGGATCATAGCGAGTGCGGTAGAAGAGCGTACCGTCCTGCAATTGGTCCTGGCTGCTTACGCCGCCACCGCCTGAGCCAGATGCCGCGTTGATCTCCTGCAGCGCCGTATTGAGCGCGTCCGTTAGCTCAGCACTATCCCTAGCCGTGTAGTAGTTGCCGTTTCCCGCATTCGCTACGCTTTCCAGTCTGGGGTCATCCACGGAAAAGCCGACGGTATAGGTTCGCATGTTCTGAACCGGAAACGCTGGATCATCCCAACTCTGCCCGGCACCGTCGGTATCGGCACCCTCACCGCCACTGCTACGCAGGTCGATGTCATAGGCGAATCTGGCGATGTCGTCGAGATAGAACGTGCTGCCCTCCTCCGACAGGGTCGGGTCGCTGACATCCCCTGTAGCAATGCCGTCCCAATCAGGGAGATTGAAATTACCGACCACCCCGGAGTTGTCCCCATCAGGCTCGGCGGCTGAACTGGACGGAAACTGGTTGTCATAGGTAGGCATTCCATCGGTAAGAATCAGGCCGGAATTCTTCTGGCAGCGGTACTCGATGGGGCTGGTAAAGCGCATGCGGCTGGATGTCAGGGTGCCTTGGGGATAGAACGCCCGCAGTCCGCGCATGTAGCGAGTAATTTCATAATAGGATTCGGCCAGCGGAGTGTAGGTGTAGTTCGCTGGATTGCTGCTGGGCTCGAGCGCATCGAGGGCGGCATTGAGTTCGTCGAATCGCTGCCTGTCCTCGACAGATTCGGAGGATATCGACCCGACTGTACGCTCCAGCCTGCCACCAGGCGCGTCACGATTCCACCGGGACCCGACGGTGTCTCGAAATACGAACAATCCGAATCTGACGTTTCGATTAGCCGCTATGACATCCTTCGCCGCGTCCCTGGCAATATCCAGACGGGTTTTCCCATCGATCTCGTAAAGCACCATGCTCGACGAGTTATCGAAGAGCATGACCACATTGGGCGGAACACCGGTACTGGCGAGAACAGGACCGCTCAGCGGCGCAAAAGCGTGAGCTGACAGAGCGCTGAACAATCCGAGGGTCACGCCGGCAAGCCCGGCGATCAGACGGTGGGATGCGTTCCGAACAACAACTGCCTCAGACGATGGTAAGGGCATAGACGCTCTCCAGAACCGTGCGGGTGGTACCGCGATAGCTGACCACAACAATGCGGTACAAGGTACCGGGGCCTTGGGTAGTCGTGTTGGCTGGCGCAAGGGTGCTCCCCAGCTTGCTGATCCAGTACCAGACGACCATGTTGTTGGAATCTTCGGAGCTGGGAATCTGAACCCAGCCGCTGCCTGGCGAGGCAAGGTGCTCTATGTCGAGTGCCGCATCATCTATATTGCATGCCTCCTCGCTGCAAACACTGGCATAACTGGCTACGTTGGCTTGCAACGACTGTTCAGCAATTCGCAGGCCCGCTTCTGCGGCTTGAAAACTGTCATTCTTGAATTTCACATTGGCAGCCATGCGCTCCTGATTGATTGACGACTTGATGCTCGAGACGCTAGCCAACGTAAGCAGCAGGAGAAACACAAGACTGACAATCAGTGCACTTCCCTGCTGTCGATGAAGTAGCCGAATCCCTTCCATAAACATGCTCCGGTCCCTAGTTCATACGGTTGCGCAGTGCTGCAACCAAGGTGTATTGCTGAACCCGCATCGCGCCTTGCGATCCGGACCCGACGTCGCTGAAACTGAGAGCAAGTCTTATGCTGCGAATCCGGTCGGAATGCGCCGCCGCCACATTGGCGGCATAGTTGCCCACCACTACCGGTGCTCCGGCAGAATCGGCCAACCCAAAGGCGAGATTCATCGTCTGGACACCATCGACGAGCGTTTCGAAATTTCCTGCGCCATTGCTTCGAGCCTGTATTGCATTTCCCTGCAGGCGGTACTCGACCTGCCGTATAGGAATTACCAGATCTCCCGGCCGCACCTGAAGGTCCGCTTCGGTAATGCGCAGGTCGCTTGTGTCGCGGCAGTCCGTAGCGATAAGCCATTTAGCGCCGTAATCGCTGGCACTTCTGGTAACCGTGCTGCTAAAGCGTTCGGCATTGGGATCGGCAACGATGATGGTCAAGGTACCGGAGGCAAAACTGATGGGCGTAGCAAACACCACGGGAATCTCGTTACGGATGTTCTGCGGCAATCTACCCAGGTCCAGGCAGCCGTACATGTTGACCATGCGCAGCTCCTGGGCTATGCGGCTGAGAATAAACCGAGCATTTTCCTGCAGGCTGGCCGCGCTGCGCTGGATGACGAAACTTTGTTTGGTGGCCAGAAAAACCTGCACCACGCCCAGCACCAGAATCAACCCGAGCGCCAGCGCTATCAGCAGCTCAACCAGGCTGAAGCCCCTGATGCGGCGGCTCATGGATCACTCCGCACGATGGACGACACGACAAACTGCGTATCTTCCGCATCAGCGACTATTCGATCTTCCGACCAGCTCACACTTACCGTCGCGCGACTGCCAGCGACGGTTATGCTGGCGCTGCCCTGGGGTAACTGACAGGTTACCGCCTGGGCGAAATCAATCAGGTCCTGCTCCAGAATGGACGAGCCCGTTCCCATGGATGGATCGCAGCCGCCGTCAACCGAGGTCGCATAGAAATCCAGCAGGTCCGCGTTCGCGCGCATGCGATCAAGTATGTCGTAGGCGATGAAGCTGGCTTGAGTTGAATGCGCCGCACTGGCGTTGAAGCGCAGCGCATTGAGTTGCAAGGAGGCGGCACCGAGCACGCCAATGGCAAGAACGAGCACTGCGACCATGACTTCGAGAAGGCTGACGCCGTGCTGTCGATGCAGGCAGGATCGCGAAAGGGACCCCGTATTATCAATGGTTATCGACAAGATCGCTCATCCTTAAGCTTGGGCCGGCGGTTAGCCAGTCCATCCTTGTGCGCAGAATTTACCCTTACCGATACCGCAGAACTATCACCTGATCAGGGGAGACACAAAGTATAACTGTCTCATCCATCTATTTCTGATAACTGCGTCACGCGTCACAGCACTGATCGGATCGGAGCGCCCCGCTCGTATCCTTTAATATTCTCAGCCAGCTGGATGACGATCCGCTGCCTTGCTTCGCGGCTACCCCAGGCGCTATGGGGCGTAACCACGAGATTCGGGAGATCAGCTTCCAGTAGTGGGTTGCGGTGGACGGGGGGTTCTTCAGTCAATACGTCCAAGGCCGCGCCGCCAAGATGACCACTCTGCAGGCCGTTCAACAGTGCGAGCTCGTCAATCAACCCGCCTCGCCCGGCATTGATCAGCAGACTGCCCGGCTTCATCCGGGCAATTTCCTGCTCACCTATCAGGTTACGGGTCAGGTCGGTCAGGGGACAATGCAGGGTAAGCACATCGACCTGGGGCAATAGATTTTCCAACGACGGTCGGCCGGGCTGTTCTCGTCCGGGCAGCGCACCAACCATAACGGTCATGCCAAAGGCTTCTGCCAAACGGCCTACCGCTTGACCAAGCTCCCCGTAGCCGAGGATACCCAGCGTGCGACCGGCCAGCTCCCCGATGGGGTAATCCAGCAGGCAGAATTGACTGCTGCGCTGCCAGTCGCCTCTGTTCACTGCCAGACGATAGGATTCGAAACGGGTTATCAGCACCAGCATGAGCATGATCGTGTGCTGTGCTACCGAGGGCGTGCCATAGGCCTGACAATTGCAAACGCTGATGCCATGCCGGCGGGCCGCTTGCAGATCGACATTGTTGGTGCCGGTCGCCGCTATCAGTATCAGGCGCAGCGATGGGCAGGCCTGCATGGTGGCTTCGTCAATCACTACCTTGTTGGTAACTGCAACCTGGTGATTGCCAATTCGGTCGACGACTTGTTCGGGCGTCGTAGCAGAGTAAAGCGTCAAGGTCCCAGCCGCTTGGCTGAGCGGCGATAGGTCCAGGTCATCCTTATCCAGAGAGGCCTGGTCGAGAAAAACAGCGGTCAGTCGTTCGCTCATGGTTTCTGTACCTGCAAGGCAAGGGGCATGGGTTTAGAATGGCGACTTTAGCCGGGGTAGTCCAATCATGTATCTGAACGAATTCCTGATGGTGGCACTGGTTCACCTGCTTGCAGTAATGAGCCCGGGGCCGGATTTCGCCGTGGTGATACGCAACAGTGTAAGTGCCGGGCGACAAGCAGGATTATGGACAGCCTTTGGAGTGGGTTGCGGCATTTTGATTCACGTCGGCTATTCGCTGCTGGGCATCGGGTTTATCGTTTCGCAATCGGTGTGGCTGTTCAATCTGCTGAAGTGGATGGCAGCTGCGTATCTGATTTTTCTCGGTCTGCGGGCCCTGCAGTCAAAGCCCAGAGATCTGTCTGGACCGGAGCTCGGCCCGGCGCAGCTGACGAGCCGCAGGGCCTTTTTGCACGGCTTCATAACCAATGGCCTGAACCCCAAGGCGACGCTGTTTTTCCTGTCGCTGTTTACCGTGGTGATCAGTCCTCAGACCCCCTTGACCATTCAGGCGGGCTACGGTGGATACCTGGCGTTCGCCACGGGTATCTGGTTTGTGCTGGTGGCTCTGCTGTTCAGTCACTCGACAATACGCAGCACGTTCGCGCGCATGGGGCACTGGTTTGATCGTCTGATGGGAGGCGTGCTGGTCGGGCTGGGCGGGCATCTGGCCCTGTCGGAATGGCTGAAGCGCGGCGCCTAGCCATTCCCCACAGGCGTCAGGCGACCGCTGGCTCGGTCCTGCACCACTGTTCGAGCGCATCGATCCACTGCGGATGGTCATTCAGGCAGGGCACCAGAATCAGCTCCTCTCCCCCGGCCTCGATAAACTGCTCCCTGGCCCGGTCGCCGATTTCTTCCAGCGTCTCGATACAATCCGCCACGAAGGCTGGACACATTACCACCAGGCGCTTGACGCCCTGCGCGGCCAGTTCGTCAACGCGCTGTTCGGTATAGGGTTCAATCCATTTATCCCTGCCCAAACGGGACTGAAACGACATCGACCACTGATCGTCCCGCAGGCCCATGCGTGATGTGAATTCCTTGCTGACGAGGACGCACTGAGCGCGATAACAGGTGGCGTGTGCAGGGGAAGGCTGGTCGCAGCAGTCAGGATAATTCAGGCAGTGTGCATTGGTGGGATCAGCCTTGCGCAGATGTCTTTCAGGCAACCCGTGGTAACTCAGCAGCAGATGATCAAAGCGCTGTTCCAGGTGCGGCGCAGCGCTGGCTACCAGGGCATCCATGTAACCAGGCTTGCTGTGAAATGCCGGCACTATGGTCAGCTTGAGGTTCAAACCCTGTTCTGCGATCACCCGCTCGGCTTCCTTGATGGACGTGGTAATGGTGCTGTCTGCATGCTGGGGATACTGGGGAATGAACAGGATTTCCTTGATGCCAGACCTGGCGGCCAGCGCCAGAATGCCGCGCTTGATGGAAGGCTTCCCGTAGCGCATGGCCAGCTCGACCGGCATGTCCAGCCGAGCCTGCAGGGCTTGCTGGACTTTACGGCTGATCGCGACCAACGGCGAGCCTTCCTTCCACCAGATGGACGCATAGGCTGCAGCTGACTTCTTTGGTCGCAGCAGCAAAATGAGCCCCACCAGCAGCCTTCGCAACGGCCAAGGCAGGTCCACGACGTATGGATCCATTAGAAATTGATTCAGATAGCGGCGTACATCTGCCACCTCGGTACTGGCAGGCGAGCCCAGATTGACCAGTAAAACCCCACGATCCGACATGTACTGCCTCTCCCATGCATGCATTAGTGGTTGCCGAGAACATCTTCTAGCGCAACATCCAGATGCTCAAAATGAAACCTGTATCCTGAAGCCAGCGCCTGGGCTGGCATGGCACGCTGCCCCGTCAGCAGAAGTCCGGCCATTTCACCCAGGCCTGCCCTGAGTATCAATCCGGGCACAGGGATCACCGCTGGTCTGTTCAGGGCTTTACCCAGGGATCTGGCGAACTCCCTGTTGGTGACCGGGTTCGGCGCAGTGGCATTGAAAGGACCTTTGCACTGCGGATGATTCAATAGATGCATGATTATCCCGACTTCGTCATCTATATGGACCCAGGGCATATATTGCGAGCCTGGGCCGATCGGGCCGCCCAGCCCGAATTTGAACGGCAGGATCATCCGCTGGAGAAATCCTGCTCCAGGCGCCACAACCAGCCCAGTACGAACCAGGCATACGCGTATACCGTAAGACGCTGCGCGTTTGGCGGCGGACTCCCAGGCATCGCACAGCGTGTTGGTGTAACCGGGCCGGGCTGAATCGGCTTCAGTAAGGATGTTATCCGCCCCGTCACCATACCATCCAACGGCCGAACCGCTGATGAGCACTGAGGGCTTGCTTGCCAGCCGGCCCATCCAGTCGACTAGCTGCTCGGTCAAGCTGACTCGGCTGGCCCAAAGTTCAGCCTTGCGCTTTGCCGTCCACAGCCTGTTCGCTATGGGAGCCCCGGCCAGGTTGATGACCGCGTCAACGTGGGTGTGGTCAAGCTCGTGCAGCTCAGCCACCCCAGAGACTGACGAACCGCATAATGACTGGACCCGATCAGGCGTGCGACTGAGGACGCTCACGCGGTGTTTTTCTACCGTCAGGCGCTCGCACAATGCGCGCCCGATCAGTCCTGTTCCTCCAGTGATAAGCACGTGCATGGCGACTCCCTGTGATCGTACAGATGGAACTATGGCTCGGAACCCAAGCACAAAGCTTAACAGCTGAGATCACGCTCGACTTGCAGGTAGTTCTCAGATCGGAGATGCTATACAGACTTTATATTATGTACAAGTCAGGTAAAGCGTTGCTACCGTCGCTGACAACCCGCAGCAAGTCGACAGGAAAGAAAACCCATGAGCTCCCTTCGTATAGCCGTAATAGGTGCAGGCCTGGCAGGCATCAGTGCTGCCACTGCCCTAAACGAAGCTAATCATATGGTAACGATTTTCGACAAAAGTCGCGGAAGCGGCGGTCGGATGAGTAGCAAGCGCACCGAGGTCGGCGACCTGGACCTGGGAGCTCAGTACTTCACCGCCAGAGACAGCCATTTTCGCCAGTTGCTCCAGCAATGGCTGGATAAAGGCTGGGTAGCTGAATGGACGCCCAGACTTTTCCGTTTTGACCAGCAAGGTTTGCATGAATCTGCTGACCAGCAGCAGCGGTTTGTCGGTACTCCACGCATGTCCGCCCTGTCTCGACACTTGATAGGTGACCTCCGATTTCAAAGCCAGACACGCATTGCCCAGGTGCATCGTGACGACGATAACCAGTGGCAGCTCTCCGATGATGTCGGAGCAGTGCACGGCCCCTTTGACCGAATCGTCGTAGCCGTCCCAGCCCCGCAGGCGGTCGCGCTGCTGAAGCAAGCGCCGCTGCTGGCCCAGGCTGCAGCGCAGGCAACCATGGACGCAGGCTGGACCCTGGCCCTGGCGTTTGAGCAGTCCCTGCCGACCCCAGTTGAAGCATGCTTTGTGCGGAGCGGACCACTGGACTGGATCTCGCGCAACAGCACCAAGCCTGGCCGTGGCGGAAGAGATACCTGGGTGGTGCAGTCGACTCCGGGCTGGGCCGCCGACCACCTGGACGCCGATCACGAAACCATCGCCACCCATCTTCAGCAAGCGTTAAGTGAAGTGCTTGGCCTGACTCTACCCAGCCCTGCCTCCCTGCATGTGCACCGCTGGCTCTATGCCCGGCCCACCGACCAATGCAACTGGGGCGCGCTCGCCGCCCCAGAACTGGGCATCTATGTTTGCGGCGACTGGTGCCTCGGTGGCCGCCTTGAAAATGCGTGGTTGAGCGGCCAGCAAGCAGCCAAGACGGTTCAGTAAGTGAACCGGATCAATCCTCGCAAACTATTGCATTCAAAATGGACAGCGGTGCTCCCGACCAACAAGGAAGTACATTTCATGGTGATCGACTGTCATCTGGACGAGCAAAACAACCCTGTTGCTGTGGATTTAGAGGCGATACTGACGCGGCGCATTCAGCGTCTGCCGTGGCGACTACTGAAAGACAGCCGGGTGTGGAAACTGGGCTGGCGATAAAGATTCTGCACGCGATTACTTTGTACAACCAAATAACTCACGTACACTTATTTCTATACAGAATCCGATCTTTGTATAAGAGAGGGCCGTCATGTCCATGCCAGCGAATCCGCCCATTCCGATAGGCATCAGTCAATGCTTGCTGGGCTCTCACGTGCGCTTCAACGGCAGTCACAAGCGTTCCTCTTTGTGCACCGACGTTCTGGCTGAGCATTTTGAACTGATCCCGTTCTGTCCAGAGGTAGCAATCGGGCTTGGAACGCCCCGCGACCCTATTCGCCTGGTTGGCGCTCCCGCTGCCCCGAAGGTACTTGGCAGTAAGGATCTGCAACTTGACGTGACCGCACCGCTCAAGCGTTATGGACAACAGATCTCATCGGACCGCAAGGACCTGTGCGGCTTTATCCTCATGCAGAAATCACCCAGTTGCGGGATGGAACGGGTGAAGGTCTATCTCGAAAACGGCAACCCGGCGGCAGGCACAGGTACCGGTGTTTTTGCCGCTGAACTGATGGCCGGCAATCCATTGCTGCCGATTGAGGAAGAAGGCCGTCTTCATGACCCGGTGATAAGAGAAAACTTCGTGACCCGTGTAATTGCCTATGCCGACTGGAAAAACCTGGCGAGCGAGGAGATCAGCACCAAAGGTCTTCTCGATTTCCATACCCGTCATAAATATCTGCTGCTCGCCCACCATCCTGCACACTACCGGGCCATGGGCGCACTGCTTTCCAATCTGAAGCAAGCCGACCTGACAGAGCTGGCGGATCGGTACGCCTCGTTACTCATGGCAGCCTTGCGGACCCGAGCCAGCCGCGGATCCCACGGCAACGTGCTGGAACATCTGGCCGGACACTTCAAACGGGCTCTGTGCAAAGCGGAAAGGAGCGAACTGCGCACGCTGATAGGCCAGTACCGTAGCGGCATGATCCCGCTGATTGTTCCTATTACTTTGCTCAAACATCACCTGCTCAATCACCCGGACCCCTTCCTGCTCCGGCAAGTCTACCTGCAGCCTTATCCAGCCGAATTGAGCCTGCGCAATGCCATTTAGGGAAATTAGATGAGTCTTTCTACCACCGACATGCTGCCCATTCGGGACGTATCACGGGTAACCGGGGTAAACGCCGTAACCCTGCGCGCGTGGGAACGGCGCTATGGCTTGATAAAACCCCATCGCACGCCCAAGGGTCACAGACTCTACACGCAAGACAACGTTGCACAGATACAGCATATCCTCAGCTGGCTGAATCGGGGCGTGGCGGTAGGGCAGGTAAAAGCCTTGCTGAACTCACCCAGCAACACGCCTGTTAGCGAGGAAGATTCTCCATGGAGGGCGACACGTGCCCAATTCATGGATGCGCTTTTGTCGTTCGATACGGCTCGATTCGACCAGCTTTATAACCAGAGCATGGCAGCTTATCCCACCGCTACCGTATGCAGTCAACTGCTCCAGCCGGTGCTTGATCAACTTCAGCAAAGATGGCAAGGCCAGTTCGGCAGCCACCTTGAAGAGGTGTTCATTCACACCCGGTTGCGCACCAAGATGGCCACCCGGATCTACCAGAATAATTGCCATCTCAACGCCCCACCGGTGGTGATAGCCAGCCTTTCCAATGAGCATTGCGAACCGGGCATGTGGCTGTTGGCAGCCATGCTCAGCGCCGACAGCTACCGAGTCGACACGCTGGAATGGGAAGTTCCTGCCAGCGAACTGACGCTACTGGCTGACCGGACCAACCCGCAGGCGCTTGTGCTGTTCAGCAGCCAGGCAGTACCTGCACATCAATTGCGCCGGCACCTGCCCAAGCTGGTTCAGAATCATTCGATGAGAATCTTCGTGGCCGGACACGCAGCGGTTATTCACGCCCAGGAGTGGCAAGCCATGGGGGTCGGTATCCTGAGTGAACAAACTATACTTGCTCACTCGATACTGCTGGACCGGTTGAGAATCTCAGCATGAAAAACGCGCAGCTCTACTGGCTACGCAATGATTTGCGCTGCCACGACAACCTGGCTTTGTGGAATGCCAGTCAAAGCGGCCCGGTCGTCGCGGTGTGCCTGATTTCTCCAGCCACCTGGCAAGCCCATGACGATTCACCGATCAAGGTCGACTTCTGGATGCGCAATCTGAGGGCGCTCAAGCACTCCCTCAGCCAGCGCAATATTCCCTTGCGGATCGCAACGATCGCGGAATGGTCTGAAGCCCCTTCCGCTCTGCTGACCCTTGCCAGGCAGCTAGGCGTAGAGACCATCTGGTTCAACGATGAATACGGCATACATGAGCAGCAGCGAGACGACGCCGTAGACCGAGCCTTCAGCGATGCAGGGCTGGGCTGCCAGCGGTTCACCGATCAGATTCTGTTCAAGCCTGGCTCCGTGCTGACCCAAGCCGGGACCATGTTCAAGGTGTACAGCCAGTTCCGCAAGGTGGCCTATCAGCGCCTGCATACATGGTTGCCCGAGTGCGTTCCTGCTCCGCCCAAACAAACAGTTCAGAATCTGGAATCTGACTCGGTACCGGCCGCGGTCGAAGGATTCGCCGTGCCCGGTACGGATCAGCAAAGTCTCTGGCCTGCCGGGGAGCAGGCGGCAGCTGACCGCCTGGCCCATTTCAGCGAAAACATCCTGCTCGACTACGAGCGCTCGCGCGACCGGCCCGACCAGGATGGAACCAGTCGGCTTTCGCCCTATCTGGTTTCCGGTGTGCTATCACCCCGCCAGTGCCTGCATGCCGCGATAGCCGCTAACAGGGGCGAATTCGATGCCGGCAACGCCGGGGCTACTACCTGGATAAACGAGCTTCTATGGCGCGAGTTCTACAAGCACATCCTCGTTTGCTATCCGCACGTCTCCCGTCACCGCGCGTTCCGAGAGAACATGGAAAAGTTACCCTGGCGCAACGACCCGAAGGCACTCGAAGCCTGGAAACAGGGGCAGACCGGCATCCCCATTATCGATGCAGCGATGCGGCAACTGCTGGCGACGGGCTGGATGCATAACCGGCTACGCATGCTGACCGCCATGTTTCTGAGCAAGAATCTGCTGATCGACTGGCGCGAAGGCGAACGATGGTTCATGCGCCAACTGATCGACGGTGACCTGGCCGCCAACAACGGTGGCTGGCAATGGAGCTCTTCCACCGGCACCGATTCCGCACCCTATTTCCGCATCTTCAATCCAGTGACGCAGTCGCGCAAGTTCGACCCCGACGGCCTTTTCATTCGCCAATGGGTGCCTGAGCTGGAACATTTATCAAACAAACAGATACACCAGCCGCCGATTGATGACCTCTTCTCCGCTACCTCGTACCCTGCCGCTATTGTCGACCTCGGCGACAGCCGCCGCCGCGCGCTTGATGCGTTCAAGGGACTATAATGGCGGCTCTTTAATGATGTCGGGAATTTTCTCTTTTGCTATTACCAAGCACACCTTTCGGAAGGCTATCCGCCGGCAGCGTCAAGACCGTTCACTTCGCAAGCGCTGTGAGACCGTCATGCCAGGAATGCTGATAATCAACGCCCTATTGTTTTCAATCGGCTGGCTCGCTTGCCTGCTGGGGGGCACTAGCTGGTGGCTGGTGATTCCAGTTGCCGCGCTGCTGATCCACTTCCAGTGGGTCAGCTCCTGGACGGCAGAAGGCAAGCTGGTGGCAAGTGTCATGTTGGCAGGCGCAACGCTGGATTCCTTTCTTATCCAGATAAACGTGCTGGGCTTTCCTGGCGAGCCCACCCTGGTTCCGCTGTGGTTGCTGCTGTTCTGGGCATTGCTGGGCACCACCATCAATCATTCGCTGGCCTGGAGCGGTCGCCGCTGGTGGCTGGCGAGCGCCACCGGAGCCGGAACCGGAGCACTCGTTTACCTGGCGCAAGCATGGCTGGCGGATCTCAGTATGCCCATGGGTCGGGAGACCACGTTGCTGATACTCGCAGCAATCTGGGCGGTGGTATTTCCATTGATCCACGGTTTTGCCCACCTGTACCGGCAGCAATATCAACTACGGCAATGAGCTTGATCTATACAGCAATGCCCGGCTTCGCCGGGCGGCAAGCAGCTCAGATATCGAAACGGTAGTGCAGCGTCACCGTTTCAATACCCTGGTTAGGCGAGGCCAAACCAGCGTTGGAATAATGATACAGACGAACGCCTAGCTCTGATCCAGTGCTAAAACGCACCCCTGCTCCAATGCGATCTTCAAAGTTAAGCCTGGAACCAAGGTCCCTGTCTTCGGATTCAAACTCACTCCGGGTAAAATACGCTGCGCCTATGCCCGCTTCGATATAGGGGATCATCCGACGGTTACCGCTCCCGAATTCAAGCACGAACGTTGGGGTCACGGCGAAACTGGTAGCGTCCAGTCCACTCCAGCGTGTAACGCCTGCATCCCAGAAACCGCCAAGCCGGATATTGCCTGACTGGTTCTGCCATATGGTCTGCCCGAAATCGAACTGGGCACCCAACTTGTAGGTCATTGTCGACTCGGAACTCTGTCCTATTTCCAGGCTGACCCCATCTACCGCGTGCGCCAAGGGAGCTATGCCAGAGGCCGACAACATACATCCAAGTACCAGACCGCTTCTCTTCATGGATTTGTTCCTTGCGTGGTTGGAATCCTGACGGAAATATTCCCGTTCGCATCACACAGACAACATGCGTACCGCTGCGTTCCCGTTCCAGAGCATGGGCAGTACCCGACGCAGCGTTTCCGGATAGCCACTGGTCCAGATTCTGGTGTCTTGTGCCGGCCCCCTGGCCAGCATTCCGGCATGGTGCAATCGGCTGCTCAATTGACGCGCGACCGCTGCGCCAGTGTCTACCAGCGTGACAGAAGCCGGCAGAAGCGCTTGCAACTGGGCGCGCAGAAACGGGTAGTGGGTGCACCCCAGGATCAGCGTATCGCATCCTGACTCCAGCAGCGGCTCCGTGTAGCGGCGCAACAGTTGCTGAACATGCAGACTGTCCAGATCGCCCTGCTCAATGCACTCCACCAGACCTGGACAGGGCTGGGTGATGACCCGAACCGATCCGGCAAATCGATCAAGCAGCGCGGCAAACTTGGCGCTTTGTAGCGTACCGGTGGTGGCCAGCACGCCCACCACGCCGCTGCGTGTGGCCAGGGCGGCGGGCTTTACCGCCGGCTCCATGCCAATAATGGGGACGTCAAAGCGGCCGCGAAGATCGTTGACCGCGGCGGCGGTAGCGGTATTGCATGCCAGCACCAGCGACTTGGCGCCCTGCTCCAGCAAAAACCCTGCGATCGCCTGGCTGCGCTGACGGATGTATTCAGGTGATTTTTCGCCGTAGGGAACGTGTCCGCTATCGGCAACATACAGGAGACTTTCCAGGGGCAGCAGTTGCCTGATCTCCTGGAGAACAGATAACCCGCCCACTCCGGAATCGAAAACGCCGACGGGGGCATTACTCATCGTTACCCCGCGCCCGGCAACAACGGCATGCCGGATCACGCTTTACCCGCATTTCACGGAAGCGGCTCGTGAGTCCGTCGACGAGCAACAGACGGCCTATCAACGGCTCGCCAAAACCAGCCAACAGTTTCAATGCCTCCAGCGCTTGCAGGCTGCCGATCATTCCCACCAGCGGCCCTGCCACGCCAGCTTCGCTGCAGCTCAGGGTCGCCTCGTCGCCCTCACCGTACAGGCACTGGTAACAAGGACTGTGCTCCAGCCGCGAGTCGAACACGCTCAGCTGACCTTCCAACCGTATGGCCGCGCCTGACACCAGCGGCTTGCCCCGCGCCACGCAGGCGGCGTTTACCGCCTGGCGAGTCGCGAAGTTGTCGGAACAATCAAGCACCAGATCCACGCTCTGCACCGCCTGGACAAGCGCATCGCCATCCAGCGCCTGATTGATGAGCTGAAGCTGAATGTCAGGATTGATTGCCTGCACACTGTCAGCGGCGGACTGCACTTTCAAGCGCCCCACATCGCTAGTCTGGTGAATTATCTGGCGCTGCAGATTGGTCAGATCGACCTGATCGAAGTCGGCAAGCACCAGCCGGCCCACCCCCGCTGCTGCCAGATATAGCGCCACGGGGGCGCCGAGCCCTCCCAGGCCGACAATCAGCACCCTGCTGGCGAGCAGCCTTCGCTGTCCCTCGAGATCAATCTGCGGCAGAAGGATCTGGCGGCTGTAACGCAGAAGCTGCTGATCATCCATTCCAACGGCCTCCGCTGACCCGCTCGTGTCCTGCCAGATCCAGCCACGACTGAACCTGGCCAAACCCACGCTCGGCAAGCAGATCCCGAATAAACTCCGCCTGCTGCCACCCGTGCTCCATCAACAGCCAACCCCCGGTTTCAAGGAAGGCCGGTGCGCCAGCAACGATGCAGGTCAGATCGTCCAGCCCGGCGGCACCACTGACCAGCGCCGTAGATGGCTCGAAACGAACATCGCCTTCGCTCAGATGGGGATCATTCTGGGCAATATAGGGCGGGTTTGAAACGATCAATGAATAGGTGCTGCCCTGAAGCGCGCCGAACCAGTCACTGCACACAAACCGTGCATTGGTAATGCCCAGGCGCTTTCGGTTGTCCTCCGCCAGTTGCACCGCTTCAAGCACCCTGTCGGAGCCAGTCACTTGCCAGCCTCGGCGTTCGCTTGCCAGGGCCAGCGCGATGGCGCCGGTGCCTGTACCCAGGTCAAGCACGCGCTTGCTGTCTCCAGTTTCAAGTTCGAGGGCCAACTCCACCAGCCGTTCGGTCTCGGGCCGGGGAATCAGCGTGGCCGGGCTGACCGACAGGTCCAGATTCCAGAAACCTCGTTGCCCGAGCAGATAGGCGATGGGCTCGCCCCGTTGCCGACGTGCCAGCAAGGCCAGGAAGCTTGCCGCCTGCTCGGGCTCCGGCTGATGTTCCGGCCAGGTGAGCAGAAAGGTCCGTGGCTTGCCCAGCGCATGGGCCAGCAGCAGCTCCGCATCCAGTTTCGCGGTAGCGGATTCCGGCAAGGCTGCGCTGGCCAGCAAAGCCGAGATGCTCAGGTTCATGCGTTATCCAGCGCCGCCAACTGATCTGCCTGGTACTCGCGCCGTAGCGGCTCGATAACCCCGTCCAGATCCCCCTGAATGACATGATCCAGGCTGTAGAGCGTCAGATTGATCCGGTGATCGGTGAGGCGGCCCTGGGGGAAGTTATAGGTTCGAATGCGTTCCGAACGATCACCAGACCCGACCAGTTGCCGGCGGGTGTCGGAGACTTCCTTTTCCTGCGCATCGCGCTGACGGTTCACCAGCTTTGCCTGCAACAGGCTCATGGCCCGGGCGCGGTTCTTGTGCTGGGAACGCTCCTCCTGGCATTCAACCACTATGCCGGTCGGCAAATGCGTAAGCCGGATCGCCGAATCGGTTTTGTTGACGTGCTGCCCACCCGCACCGGAGGAGCGATAGGTATCCACCCGCAAATCGGCGGGGTTAACCTCGACCGCCGCCTGCTCGTCCATTTCCGGCAGTATCGCTACCGTACAGGCCGAGGTATGAATTCGCCCCTGGGATTCGGTCTCCGGCACCCGCTGTACGCGATGCGCGCCCGACTCGAATTTCAGCTTGGCATACACCGCCTGGCCTTCTACCCGAGCGATCACTTCCTTGTAGCCGCCGTGCTCACCGGCATTCTCGGACAGAACTTCCAGCTTCCAGCCCTGACGCTCTGCATAGCGCGAGTACATTCTGAACAGATCACCGGCGAACAGCGCCGCCTCGTCGCCACCGGTGCCGGCGCGCACTTCGAGGAACACGTTGCGCTCGTCATTCGGATCCTTCGGCAGGAGCAGACGGTTGAGATCGACCTCCAATACATCCAGTTGCTCGATGCAGCCCTGCGCGTCCTCTTCGGCCATTTCGCGCAGATCTGCATCGCTGTCTTTCAGCAAGCTGCGCGCCTCTGCCAGATCCGCCGTGACCTTCTGCCAGTCGGCATAACACTTCACCGTCGCTTCGATGTCAGAATATTCCTTGGAATAGGCGCGAAAACGGGTCTGATCGCTGATCACTTCCGCATCACTCAATAATGCTGACAGCTCCTCGAAACGCTCGGTCAATATGTCCAGCCGATTTAACAGTGATGCCTTCATGATTAACCTTGTGGTGGATTCGTCTCTTCATCCAGGGCAAACAATTCCTGGGCCAGGGCCAATGCTTCCGCACGCCCTTCGGCACTCATTTGTTTCAGTTGCACGCTAGGGTCATGCAACAGCTTGTTAGTCAGCGCACGAGCCATTTCGGCCAGAACCGTGACCGGATCGGCGCCGCGCTCCAGCCGCGCCTGCGCCTTAGCCAGCTCCTGATCGCGCATGTGTTCGGCCTTGAGCCGATAGCGGCGCAGCACATCAACAGCGGCCAGCGCGCGCAAGCGCTGCATGAATTCAGCAGTCCCCGCCTCGATCAGGCGTTCGGCAGCGTCCGCAGCGCCCTGACGGGAGCGCATATTCTCTTCGATAACTTCATGCAGGTCGTCGACAGTATAGAGATACACATCCGACAGCTTGCCCACCTCCGGCTCGATATCCCGTGGCACCGCAATATCGACCATGAACATAGGCTTGTGCTTGCGCTGCTTGAGCGCCCGCTCTACTGCACCCTTGCCTAGAATCGGCAGCGGACTGGCGGTGGAGCTGATAATGATGTCGCATTGCGCCAGCACGTCGGGAATCTGGTTGAGAATGATCGCCTGACCACCCAGCGGCTCGCTCAGCAGTTGGGCCCGCTCAAGTGTGCGGTTGGCCACGATGATGCGACTGACTCCCTGCTCGAACAGGTGTCTGGCCACCAGCGCAATGGTTTCTCCCGCCCCGATCAGCAACGCGGTGCTTCGGCGCAGGTCGGAAAATATCTGCCGCGACAAACTGACTGCCGCAAACGCCACGGAAACGGGATTCTCGCCAATCGCTGTGTCGGTACGCACCTGCTTGGCGGTATTGAAGGTACTCTGGAACAATCTGTCCAGATAGGGCCCCAGCGTGCCCGCCGTCCGTGCCGCTTGCCAGGCATCCTTCATCTGCCCAAGGATCTGCGGCTCACCCAGGACCATGGAGTCCAGTCCGGCGGCGACTCGCATCATATGTTTCACCGCGCCAGCGTCCTGGTGCAGATAGCTGCACCGGCTCAGTTCTTCTGGCGTGATGCCATGAAAGCGGGCCATCCATTGAATGATCCGCTCGACGTCAACATGGTCCTGGGAGCAATATATTTCGGTACGATTGCAGGTGGAAAGAATGGCGACTTCCTGGGTCAGAGATTCATCAAGCATTTGCCGCAGGGCATCTGCCAGCCGTTCAGGCGCGAACGCTACCCGTTCACGCATGTCGACTGCGGCTGTTTTATGATTGATCCCGAATGCGAGAAAGCCCATGGCGCCTCATATACCCGAAGAAACCGGGTTGAAACATAAGATTGTCCTATTTAAGCGGGCGCCAATCAATTCCCCACTTGCAGCCTTTGGGTTTGCCATACATCTTGTGTCATCATGAAATCCCCGCCTGAAAAGATCCGAGTACCCATGAGATTGCCCATAAAGGCTTCACCAAAGCGTACCCTTCTGGCCGCCGTGATAGGCCTCTGGATCTCGGGATGCGCCGTCCACGGCACGCCTCCGATCCCTGCTCAGCCGTCCGCGGACAGTCCGGCGGTCAGCCCCGTAGTGGAGGTGCCTGAACCGGCGCCGGTAGTATACGGTCAGTTCAGCAAGGATACTCTGTATGCGCTGCTGGCTGCGGAAATTGCTGGACAGCGCAACCGGTTCGATATGGCGCTTAATAATTACGTCGAGCAGGCCCATGCCACCCGGGATGTGGGCATAATCGCCCGCGCGCTGCAGGTGTCGGAATTCCTCGGGGCGCGGCAGCCCGCCCTGGAGATGGCTACTCTCTGGGTTGACGTCGCGCCGGATGATCCTGAAGCCTTGCGAGCGGCTGCGCTGCAACTGGCGCGGGCCGGAGAGCACGAGCAGGCCATGGCGATGATGCAGGGAGTCCTGGCGAAACATGGCGAGACACACTTTGACTTCCTGACACTCGCCGCAGCCCAGACCGACGCGGCCACGCGGCAGGCGGTATTACAAAGCCTGCAACAACTGCAGCAACAGTACCCTGACAATGCACAACTGGTGTTCGCCACTGCCCTGCTTCTGCAGCAAGATGGTCGTGAGGACGAAGCCCTGGCGTTGCTTGATGCCAATCCGGTGGTGCATTCGGCCGAGGCCGCAATAATGCTGCATAGCCAGTTGCTTGTAAGCCAGGGCGAAACCCAGCGTGCCATCTCGATGCTGCAACAGGGCTTGAGAGATTTTCCCGACGATACCCGCATGCGCTTGTTGCTAGCCCGCATGTTGATAGCCAACGATGATTTCGACGCGGCGGCGGTTCAGTTCAAGCAGCTTGTCGAGCAGAATCCGGACGATATGGAGTTGCTTCTCACCCTGGGCCTGGTCAACCTTGAAAGCGGCGACGCAAAGGCCGCCGTCGACTACCTGGAGCATGCCGCAACCCTGGATCCGGAAAACAGTGTCGCCAGCTATCATCTTGGTTTGGCCTACCAGGAGGCAGGTCGACCGGATGACGCATTGCAAGCGTGGCAAGAAGTGGGAGACAGCAACGAGTTCCTAACGTCCCGACTGCAGATCAGCCGCCTACTCATCGACGAACAACGCACTGACGAGCTGGCCGCCATGTTCGCTGCGGACCGGAACAACTATCCGTCCAATGCCCTGCAGTTATACATGATAGAGATCGAAACCCTAATTGAGATAGATCCCGAGCTAGCCATGGCGCGCACCAACGAAGCACTAGAGCAGTTCGAGCTGGACTCCAACCTTCTCTACACCCGAGCGATGCTCGCCGAGCAACTGGGCAACCCCGACGGACTCGAACGCGACCTGAGGCTGATCATCGAGCGTGAACCAGACAACGCAATGGCATTGAACGCCCTGGGATTCACCCTGGCCGACCGCAACGAGCGCCTGGAAGAAGCACTTGCACTGATCGAGCGCGCCTATGCACTGGAGCCTGAAGATCCAGCCATCACCGACTCCCTGGGATGGGTACATTATCGCCTGGGTAATCTGGAGATGGCCGAGGAGCTCCTGCGCCAGGCTTACAGGGCTTTCCCCGATCAGGAGGTAGCGGCTCATCTCGGAGAAGTGCTCTGGCATCAGGGTCGCAAGGAGGAAGCTCGAACCATATGGCAGGAAGCGTCTGAAAACGAGCCTGACAGCCCCCTGATAGACTCCACCCGCCAACGCCTGGAAGCACGCTAAGCCATGCCTTTGATTCGCTCGCTCTGCCTGATCGGCCTGATACTCACCATCAGCGCCTGTAGCAATCTGCACCAGCGCGAAACGCTTGATTTTGGCGGTGACCCCGCAGCGTGGCAAGCGCATCGCCAGTCGATTGAGCCGCTGCAGAACTGGACGCTGCAAGGAAAGTTAGGGATGCGCTCGCCACAGGAGTCCGGTAGCGGCACGCTGTTCTGGTTGCAGCGCGAGGGTGATTACGACATTCGCCTTTCCGGCCCACTTGGCCGAGGCGCAACCCGGATAGTGGGCGACGACCAGACCGTAACGCTAGAAATGGCCGGCCGCGACCCTGTCCAGGCGGCGTCTGCGGAGGAGCTACTGGAGCAACAGATTGGCTGGCGACTACCAGTAGACCATCTTTTGTACTGGGTGCGAGGCCTACCGGCACCCGATAACCCGAGCCGCTTGCAACTGGATACAGAAAGCCGCCTTGCCCGACTTTCCCAGGCAGGCTGGACCGTTGAATACAGCCGCTACCAGACCGTTGGTGATCTCGAGCTGCCACAACGCATGCAGTTGTCGGGCTACGATGTGCTACTTACTCTCGTAGTAACCCGCTGGGCTCCGGGCATCAACGAATGAATGACCAACTGCTGGGTCTGCCGGCCCCTGCCAAACTGAATCTCTTCTTGCACATCACCGGCCGCAGAGCGGACGGATATCACACCCTGCAGACGCTGTTTCAGTTTATCGACCACGGCGACACGCTTGATTTTTACTGCACTAGCGATGGCCAGATAACCCTGTCGCCGGAGCTGCCAGGCGTATCTAGCGACGACAATCTCATTCTCCGGGCTGCACGCCTGCTTCAGAAAACCACGCGATGCAGTCTGGGTGCTGACATTCGCCTGCAGAAGCGGCTCCCCATGGGCGGCGGAATTGGGGGCGGAAGCTCAGATGCCGCCACGACCTTGATTGGATTGAACCATTTGTGGAAAACCGGGCTCAGCCTCCCGCAGCTTGCAGAGCTGGGTCTGCGTCTTGGCGCAGATGTGCCCGTATTCGTGCAGGGTCAGGCCGCCTGGGCTGAAGGTGTAGGAGAAAGACTTACACCTGTCGAACTGGATGAACCCTGGTATCTGGTAATCATTCCTCCTTGCCAGGTCAGCACAGCTGATATTTTTTCCGATCAGAGGTTGACGCGTGACACCCCGCCCATTACATTAGCGGCCTTCCATGAGCACGGTGGTCGGAATGACTGCTTGCCGGTTGTCGAAGCGCGTTATCCTGCAATACGTAACGCATTGATCTTGCTTAACAAATATTGTGAAGCTAAGATGACCGGAACTGGCAGTTGCTTGTTTGGGGCCTTCCCAAACGAACGCGAAGCTGATAAAGTTCGCGCCCGGTTGCCAGCCACACTGCAAACCTTTGTAGCAAAGGGATGTAACAGATCACCGTTACACCAATTGCTCTTCAAAGCAGCGTAAGAAGGATGCAACCGTGCATCCGGACAGTTACAGGGGCGTAGCCAAGCGGTAAGGCAGCAGGTTTTGATCCTGCCATGCGTTGGTTCGAATCCAGCCGCCCCTGCCATTTTCTCCGGCAGCAATCATTACATCTTGAGTCGATCACACGACCAAATGCGGCTATCATCCGCAAGGCTTATGTTGTCGGCTCATTCGCATCGACCACTACCCAAAAAAGGTAATGCAGCGTGTCCAAGATGATGGTTTTCACGGGGAACTCAAACCCCGATCTGGCACGGCGCGTCGTGCGTCAGTTGCACATCCCCCTTGGCGATGCTTCGGTTAGCCGCTTCAGTGACGGTGAAGTCAGTGTCGAACTCAATGAGAACGTGCGCGGCAAGGATGTATTCATCATCCAGCCCACCTGCGCACCGACTAATGACAATCTGATGGAACTGGTAGTGATGGCTGACGCTCTGCGTCGTTCGTCTGCCTCGCGCATCACTGCAGTAATTCCCTACTTCGGATACGCTCGTCAGGATCGCCGACCGCGTTCCGCGCGGGTGCCCATCAGCGCCAAGGTAGTTGCAGACATGCTCGACGTGGTAGGTGTTGACCGGGTGCTTACGGTTGACCTGCATGCCGACCAGATCCAGGGCTTTTTCGATATCCCGGTGGACAATATCTATGGCTCACCGGTTCTGGTCGACGACTTGATCAGCCAGCGTTACGACAATCTGATGATCGTTTCCCCTGACATTGGTGGCGTGGTGCGCGCTCGCGCCGTCGCCAAGCAGCTCGGCGTTGATCTGGCGATCATCGACAAGCGTCGGCCCAAGGCCAACCAGTCGGAAGTTATGCACATCATCGGTGATGTCGAAAACCGCAACTGCATACTGGTGGACGACATGGTCGATACCGCCGGCACCCTGTGCCATGCGGCCAAGGCATTGAAAGACCACGGCGCAGCCAAGGTCTTTGCCTACTGCACGCACCCGATCCTGTCGGGCAAGGCCATCGACAATATCTGCAATTCCATGCTGGACGAGCTGGTGGTGACGAATACCATCCCGCTGTCAGCTGCCGCAGAAAACTGCGAGCGCATCCGGCAGTTGGACATGGCACCGATCATCGCCGAGGCTATGCGGCGCATCAGCAACGAAGAATCCATCAGCGCGATGTTCCGCTAGGGACGCGCACTGATACAAACAGCCTGGCCAATAATGGCCGGGTTTTCATCAATCATCCGCCGCGTTGGTCGCAAACGCCCGGGTGCTTAGCAAGGAGACTACATATGGTCGACTTCACTTTGAATGCGAAAGAGCGTAATGACCTGGGGAAAGGTGCGAGCCGCCGCCTGCGTCGTATCGCTGATCTGGTACCAGCTATCGTTTACGGTGGCGACAAGGCTCCAAAAAGCGTTTCCCTGGAAACTCGCGAGCTGAACAAGGCCCTGGAAAACGAAGCCTTCTACTCTCACATCATCAAGCTTTCCATTGATGGCAAGAAAGAAGACGTCCTGCTCAAGGCCCTACAGCGTCACCCTTCCAAGCCACGCGTCATGCACGCAGATTTTCTGCGCGTTGTAGCGGGTCACGAAGTTACCGTTCTGGTTCCCCTGCACTTCCTTAACCAGGAAACGTGCGTAGGCGTCAAGCAAGGTGGCGGGATTATTTCCCACACCATGACTGAAGTCGAAGTAACCTGCCTGCCAAAGGATCTGCCCGAGTTCATCGAAGTGGATATGGCCAAGGTCAACGTAGGTGACATCATTCACCTGTCTGACCTCAAGCTGCCCAAGGGCATCAAGCTGGTTGCTCTTGCTCAGGGCGCCGATCATGATCTGCCCGTTGCCAACGTGCACGCACCTCGCGTCGTTGCCGATGACGCTGGCGATCAGGCCGATGCAGGCGAAGAATCAGCGGAATAAATACTGCTGATCTTCTGGAGGGGCGCCCGTTGTGACGCAGGGAATCAAGTTGATGGTCGGCCTGGGTAATCCCGGGCCTGAATATGAACTGACCCGCCACAACGCTGGCGCCCTTTTTATTGAGCGGCTGGCGGCTCAGCACAACATCCCGCTGCGCCACGAGAGCAAATTTTTCGGCCTCACAGGCCGCCTGACCGTAGACGGTCAGGATCTTCGATTACTCATTCCCACCACATTCATGAACCGCAGTGGCCAGGCAGTTTCCGCCGTCGCTGGATTTTATCGCATTGCCCCTGAAGAGATACTGGTCGCCCACGATGAACTTGATCTCGCGCCTGGCATAGTCAAATGCAAGCAGGGTGGCGGTCACGGCGGTCACAACGGTCTGCGGGATATCGTCGCCTGCCTCGGCAATCAAAACAGCTTCCACCGCCTGCGCCTGGGCATTGGTCATCCGGGGCACAGCTCGCAGGTCACCGGCTTTGTATTGGGGCGCGCTCCAAAAACCGAGCAGGAGCTCCTTGACGCCTGCATCGACGAAGCCGTTCGAGAGCTGCCAGGCATGGTTGCCAGTGACTGGCCAGCCGTTATCAGACGATTGCACAGCTTCAAGGCTTGATTCATTTTTCGCCGCCTACACGGCAGAGGACACTAGTATGGGTTTCAATTGCGGTATTGTCGGTTTGCCCAACGTCGGGAAATCCACGCTGTTCAATGCGCTGACCAAGGCCGGTATTGGTGCGGAAAATTTCCCCTTTTGCACCATCGAACCGAACAGCGGCATAGTTCCAATGCCCGATCCGCGCCTGGATGCCCTTGCAGCCATCGTCAAGCCGCAGAAGGTGTTGGCGACGACCATGGAGTTCGTCGATATCGCCGGACTGGTCGCCGGAGCCTCCAAAGGTGAAGGATTGGGCAACAAGTTTTTGGCCAATATCCGCGAAACCGACGCCATCGCCCACGTGGTGCGCTGCTTCGAAGATGAAAATGTCATTCACGTGTCAAATTCGGTCGACCCCCGGCGCGACATAGAAATCATCGATCTGGAATTGATATTTGCCGACCTCGACAGCTGTGAAAAACAGCTCCAGCGAGTGACCCGAAACGCCAAGGGCGGCGACAAGGAAGCAGTGGCTCAGAAGGCCTTGCTGGAAAAACTGATCCCCCACTTCAGCGAAGGCAAGCCGGCACGATCGCTGGTCAAGGGCATGAGTCCAGAGGACAAGCAACTGGTCAAAAGCTTCCACCTGCTTACCAGCAAGCCAGTGATGTATATCGCCAACGTGGCTGAAGACGGATTCGAAGGCAACCCTCATCTGGACGTGGTAAATGCCATAGCCATCGAAGAAGGCGCGATAGTCGTGCCGGTGTGCAACAAGATAGAAGCAGAGATCGCCGAACTCGACGATGGCGAGGAAAAGGACATGTTCCTCGAGTCACTGGGTCTGGATGAGCCCGGCCTCAATCGGGTGATACGTGCGGGATACGAACTGCTAGGCCTGCAGACTTATTTCACCGCTGGCGTGAAGGAAGTCCGCGCATGGACAGTCAAGATCGGCGCTACAGCCCCTCAGGCTGCTGCCGCTATCCATACCGATTTCGAAAAGGGCTTCATTCGTGCTGAAGTCGTGGCCTATGACGATTTCATTCAGTTCAAGGGCGAGAACGGCGCTAAAGAAGCCGGCAAATGGCGGCTTGAGGGAAAGGAATATATCGTCAAGGATGGCGACGTCATGCATTTTCGCTTCAACGTTTAATCCGCTTGCGCTGCCCGACCGCCCTTGCAAGCATTGCCTTGCCGGGCGGTTTTCCTTGTGGGACCCAGTCACTTTCTAGCTTCGCTATCCGATCTTCTCGAGCGCGCCCTCCTTGTGCATCGCGGTAGCTCCAGTCTTATCGCTTTTGACCTCATACTGAGGCTCATCGGAACTGGCGCGTCGGTGTTTCCCCTTGAACTCGGTATCCGCGGTATGAATCTCGACCACTGTTCCCTGGACATGACCGACCTCTGAGTTCCACCTGACCTGGTCACCCTTCTTGAACTTGTGCGGCATAAAAACCTCCTGAATTTGCGACCTGTTAATAGAGACTTATCATCCTAGGAAAAGTTGAATTTTCTGGTTGCTTTCTTGAGTTCACAATCAGGGCAACCCCAGCGGTGCACGCCATATCCTGGGGAACTTATTCACCCAGACATCGACAGAGAAACAGGGCACCAGCCAGATCCTTTAGCCGCAAGGGGAGTCGAGTAGATGAATTGGGAAGCGCTCTGGAATCAAGGATGGAATCAAGGATACTGGATAGACCTTGCGATTTTACTGGCGGTGGCGCTTGCAAGCTATTGCCTGCTACGCGCCATACTCGGGATCATAAGCAGAAGGCTCGATACCCTGGCCAGCCACCAGTCCGGCACGAAAATATATTTTCTGCTCGCAAAAATACTCAGAAATACCAGCCGCCTCCTGCTCATGGCTTTTTCCCTGCTGATCGGCCTGAAAATGGTGGAGATGCCGGATCGATGGGAATCTGCCATGTCACATGGTTGGTTCATTGCATTAGCCTTCCAGATTGCGTTATGGCTGGATACGGGCGTGCGGTTGTGGATGGAAAGCCTGACGCGCGACGGCAAAGCCCGCAACCCGGTGACCACCATAATCATCGGTATTTCAGTCCGCATACTGGTGTGGACTATCATGCTGCTATCCATTCTGGCCAACCTGGGCGTTGATATCACCGCCATGATCGCCAGCTTGGGGGTAGGCGGCATTGCCATCGCGCTGGCGCTACAGACGCTACTAAGTGATGTTTTCGCTTCGTTGGCAATTGGCCTGGACAAACCCTTTGAGATTGGCGATTTCGTCGTGTTTGGAGAGGTTGCAGGCACCATTGAGCATATCGGGCTTAAGACAACGCGAATTCGCAGCCTGGGCGGGGAACAGGTTGTATGCGCCAATGCCGATTTGCTATCTAAGATTCTGCATAACTACAAACGAATGAATACGCGCCGAATTGTCTTTCAGTTCGGACTGACCTATAACACCTCGGCTGACAAGGTCCGAGAAGTCACCCTACTGGTTCAGCGGATAATCGAAGATGCCGAAGGCGCTCGCTTTGATCGCGCACATTTCGCCGCCTTCGCCGACAGCCAGTTAACGCTAGAAGTGGTTTACATCGTGCTGACCTCCGATTACAACAAGTACATGGATATCCAGCAGGAGATTAATTTAGGGTTGCTTCAGGGCGTCAAGGATCTGGATGTACAGTTCGCGTTCCCGACCAGGAGCATAGAGTTTATCGGCGGCAGCCCGCCGGAATTCTCTATGAAAGGCATGCCTCAGCCTGGCACAGCGGCCAATCGGGATGCGTCTTCCAGTGGTACGGCGCACGTCGCAAGGTAAGCGGTTAACCGATTGAAATGTCAGAGGAAAAAATCTCTCTAAGCGCTTGACTTTGCCTGCTCTCCCATGAATAATGCGCAGCCTCGGATGGCTACATAGCTCAGTTGGTTAGAGCACAGCATTCATAATGCTGGGGTCCCTGGTTCAAGTCCAGGTGTAGCCACCAACCTTTTCAAGGGCTTAGCTTCGGCTAGGCCCTTTTTTATTGTCTATTGTCCTCCATTGTTTACCGCGTTTACTGGCAACCGGCCCTAAACCACAGAATAACGCGTGGTTTATGACTACAAGGATGAAGCCATGACAGCACGCTCCGCCTCAATCGTTCGCGTGGTGGGGCCGCGCTGCCGGTATAACAGGCTGATCATTCCCTGCCGCTACGAGTAGCCAACATTAACCCCAGAAAAGTCAGCGCTCCGCCCAAAAGATGGAACCATTGTAGACGCTCGTCGAGGAGCAGCACTCCCAGCAAGGCGGCGAATACCGGCATGAGATAGCTGAATAAGGAGGCCGTAGCGGGTCCCAGCACTTTCACGCCATTGTTCCAGGCAAGATAAGACACCAGCGAGGCTATTACCGCCGTATAGGCGACGGCTCCAACAGTCTGCTTGGAGATGAGTATGGGACCGGTAATGCTGTATTCCCACAAGTACAGCGGCAACAGGAGCGGCACTCCGCAGATCAGCATGGCAGCTAGTAGTATCAGCCCAGGCACCGGCAATGGCCACAAGCGAAGCAGCACCGAGTAGAGTCCCCAGGTCAATACGGCCACCACCATAACCAAGTCACCGTTGTTGAACTCCAAAGCCTTCAACCGCTCAGGCTGGCCAGCGCTGAGAATTATTATCAGACCGACAAAAGAAAGCAACGCCCCAAACAGGCTCGCCCGTGTTGGCCATTGATGCAACAGCAACAGGGACCAGATGAACGCTGCAACCGGTAGCCCGGTGTTGACGAGGGTAATATTGATGGCCGTCGTGCTTTGAGCCGCAAGATAAAGCAGGGTGTTGTATGAGGTGATGCTCAAGCCTGCCAACACTACCAACTGTTTCCAGTGTGCTTGCAGCACATTGCGGTGGGTCCAAATTCCTTTGGCTGTAAATGGCAGGATAAGAAGCAGCGCTGTAGTCCAGCGCCAGAAGGACAGGCCGATTGGCGGCAAAACGCCAGCACTCGCTCTGGCAATCAGCGCATTTCCAGCCCAGCCCAGAGTACAAACCACCAGGCCGGCCATCGCCCAGTAGCGTGTTTGCTGGCTCAAGGCGGCCCGAGCCTGTACTGCTCCGGTATCTGCTCAGGTCCGGTGACGGTCACATCCAGATCCTTCAGATGTCCGTCCTTGATACCATAGATGAAGCCGTGAACGGACAGTGGCTGCCCCCTGTGCCAGGCGTTTTGCACAATACTGGTATGGCTTACGTTGGCGACCTGACGCATAACGTTCATTTCGCACATTCTGTCCAGCCGCACTTCGTCATCTTCGATTAGTCGGAGCCGTTCTCGCTGTTGGTAATATAGATCGCGAATAGAGTGCAGCCAGCCGTCGCTGAGGCCCAGTTGCTGGTTACTCATAGCCGCCTTCACCCCACCGCAACCATGATGCCCGGTCACGATAATATGCTTGACCTTCAACACATCCACCGCAAATTGCATGACTGACAAACAGTTCAGGTCGGTGTGCAGAACCACATTGGCAACGTTCCTGTGGACAAAAAGCTCACCCGGCAACAGGCCCACGATCTCGTCGGCCGGAACCCGGGAGTCAGCACAACCAATCCATAAGTATTGCGGAGCCTGCTGCCCATCCAGCTTGGTGAAAAAATCCGGATCTTCAAGCTTTATGGCTTCGGCCCATTCACGATTATTGGCGAATAACTGCTTTAAATCGGACATGCTCGTATCAGCTCCAGACTGTTATGTTGTGCGTGGGGCGTCATACCCACCTCAGGCGTCAACTCAATCCAGAAGGGAATAGGCCATTATCAACGCATCTTCCCTGCCGCCTACCGCCGGGTAATAATTCCGGCGACGGCCGATCTCGTTAAAACCGAAGCGTTCATAGAGACGGGTGGCTGGACCGTTGGAGGCCCTTACCTCCAGAAAAGCTGTTTCAGCGTGCAGGCTCTTGGCTCTTGCCATGAGATGCTCCAGCATCTTCAAACCCAGCCCCTGGTGCTGGTTCTCCGGTTTGATCGTAAGGTTAAGCAAATGCGACTCGTCTCCTGCCGCAGATAGCACCCCATGACCCACCTGTTGCGCTCCTCGAAAGAGCACCCAGCATTCGTAGCCAGAGCGCACGCAATCCAGAAAGATACCTTTGGTCCAGGGATGACTGAACGCAGAAAACTCAATCTTCAACACCGCGTCAACGTCGCCCTCCAGCATAGGGCGAAAACTCAGTTCATTCATTCACTTTCAGTCCAACGGGATCGTACCCGCCTTAACAAGTGCCAAAGCCGAGCCTTTTCCCCAGCCTCGGCCATCAGGGTTTCCATATCTGGAGCGAACCAGGCCGGCGCAAGCTGTTCTGACGTTACCTCCCGGCCAGCAAGGCGTTCGTAAGCTTCCGGGTCCGACTCCACCAACAGCGTGGCAAGGCCGCCGAAGCAACCGATTGATTTTACATTCTGGCCTTCCAGCCGCGCCTGCATAAACGACTGCAGCCCCTCATTGGCTGCCGAAGCACCATGATTCAATTGCCTATTCTTGATCAAAGGCCACTGAAAATCGGCAAATAACCGCGGCGGAGTCGGCAGTTCTGCCGCTCGCAGGATATCGCCTAGCAACCGGTACTCCGCGGAAGAAGTCTGCATCCCAGATTCAGTCATTTCGATCAGCAGAGCGCAGGGGCCTGCCAGCCAGAGCTGCATATAGAATGGTCCAACGGGAATGTCGGAGCGAGGCAGACTCTTAGTAGCGGCCGATTCATTTGCCGGCGGGCTTACGTTGGGCGGCTTGGCAGTCAGATCAGACTTGATGACGACCATTGCCCGCAACTGAGCAGCGTCCCCGGACGGAGCTACCTTTTCAAACTCTTCTGCTACAGGCGATTGCGCTGACCGGCTCGCCTGCTCAACCGGCAACTGGCCGGCAGGGAGCTTCGGCGGCAATCGTGTAGCAGCATTGGCCAGATCAAACCTGGGCACCCAACTGGTTACGCCGATAGCGGCCAGATAGCTTAATCGCACATCTTCACGCATCACACGCCTACCGCTTGCGGGTGCGCTCGGTACGCGCCAGTCTGCATCAGATTCAATGCATTAATGTACGCCTTTGCCGAAGCCACCACGATATCAGTGTCAGCCCCGTTCCCATTGACAATACGCCCGCCTTTCTCCAGACGGACTGTCACCTCCCCCTGGGAGTCGGTCCCCTTGGTAATGGCATTTACCGAATATAGCTGCAGCGTAGAGTCTGACGGACTGACCTTTTCTATCGCTCGAAACGTCGCGTCTACTGGCCCCGAACCTTGTGCAGACGCCTGCCGCTCTTCCCCGTCGATACTCAGAACTATTCGGGCTTCTGGCGTCTCGCCTGTGCGAGAAGCAACATCCAGAAAAACCAGTTTAACGTGCTCAATCACATCCGTAAGCGTGTCGGAAACGAGCGCCTGAAGGTCCTCGTCAAAAATTTCCTGTTTTTTGTCGGCGAGTTCTTTGAAGCGCGCAAAGGCGAGGTTGAGCTCCGCCTCCCCTGGCAGTTCGATTCCCAGTTCATCAAGACGGCTGCGAAAAGCGCTGCGCCCCGACAGCTTACCCAGGGATAAACGGTTGGTGTGCCAGCCAACCGACTGGGCACTCATGATTTCATAAGTTTCACGATGTTTCAGCACTCCGTCCTGATGGATGCCGGACTCATGGGCAAAGGCATTGGCGCCGACAATCGCTTTATTTGGCTGCACTGGAAATCCCGTTATGCCGGACACAAGTCTGGATGCACCGAGAATGTTTTCTGTGAGGATTCCTGTGTGCACGCCCAACACGTCCTGACGGGTCTTGATCGCCATCACGATCTCCTCCAGCGCCGCGTTTCCTGCTCGCTCCCCAAGTCCATTTATGGTGCATTCGACTTGTCTCGCACCAGCCGCCACCGCGGCGAGCGAGTTGGCCACAGCGAGCCCGAGGTCGTTGTGGCAATGAACGGAAAACACTGCCTTGTCTGCATTCGGGACACGTTCAATGACCAGGCGGATCATTTCGCCAAATTGGTGGGGAATCGCGTACCCAACCGTGTCCGGAATATTGATCGTACTGGCCCCCGCATCGATGGCAGCTTCGATAATGCGGCACAGAAAATCTATGTCCGAGCGTCCCGCATCTTCGCAGGAGAACTCCACATCCGCGCAGAGATTGCGTGCGCGCCGGATGGCTCGAACAGCCTGATCCATAACCTGGTCCGGCTGCAAACGCAGCTTGTGTTGCATATGGATGGGGCTGGTAGCAATGAAAGTGTGGATGCGCCCGGCGTTGGCGTTCGCCAGTGCTTCAGCGGCACGATCAATATCTGCGTCCACTGCGCGCGAAAGGCTACATACAATACTGTTCTGAATACCATCAGCTATGGCTTTGACCGCCTCGAAGTCACCTGGGCTGGCGATGGCAAAGCCCGCTTCGATAATATCCACCTGCAGTTTTTCCAGCGCTTTGGCTATGCGAAGTTTTTCGTCTTTAGTCATCGAAGCGCCAGGGCTTTGCTCCCCATCGCGCAGGGTGGTATCGAAAATCAAAACGCGATTGTGGCTCACGGCATCGTCCTCTTTCTTCGAGACCAGATTACCCAGCGATTGCTGGCTTCGACTGCTTTTCAAAGTATACCGCATTCGTTCAGTCCGGATGTCCAGACGCAGGCCGAGCTATAGAACCACGAGTCTGTTTATGAGTGACTAACACCACAGTGACTGACTGTTCCCAGAAGATTCGAGTGGGTCTAAGCTTGCTGCCATACGGATTGCGCCAAGCCTATGGATTGCACAATTACGCCTATACAACAACAAAAGCAGGGGAAGTCCGCAGATGTTCGACCGTCACTACAAAGTATGGCCCGAGCAGGTCCCTAAGCAACTGGAGCTTCCGGCAACGAGCCTGTTTCATAACATCACCGTTTCCGCGCTCCGGTATCCGCAACATGCCGCCATCTATTACTACGGCACTACCATTACCTATCAGGAGTTGCAGCAACAAGCAGAAGCGATTGCAGGCTACCTGCAAAACGCCGGGGTAAAAGCCGGCGACCGCGTACTGCTGTATATGCAGAACAGCCCCCAATACATCATTGGTTACTTCGCAATACTACGAGCCAACGCCGTGGTAGTACCGGTCAATCCGATGAACCGCGCTGCGGAAATCAAGTATCTGATTGAAGACACCCAAGCGCCCGTTGCGCTTTGTACACAGGAACTGCTCGAACATATTGCCGTACACACCGGCCAGGGATACTTGCGCGAAGTGATTGTCACGGCTTATTCGGAGTACCTGAAAACACCGACCGACCTTGCCTTGCCTGAAGCGGTGCTAGCTCCGCTGGAACGCCATTCCGGACCAGGCCTTACCACCTGGCAGGCCGCGCTGGCGGCGGGCTATGGTCCAGGGCCGTTGACAGCCGGACCCGACGATCTGTGCGTCATTCCTTACAGCTCTGGAACTACCGGCAATCCCAAGGGCTGTGTACATACTCACCATAGTGTTCTTGCCACCACCATCTACGGCGCGGTCTGGACCAACGCGCAACATGACATCGTGCATCTAGTATCAGTGCCAATGTTTCACGTTACAGGGATGCAGTCCTGCATGAACAGCACCTTGTTTGTTGGCGGCACCTTGGTAGTCATGACCCGCTGGGACCGAAAGGTAGCTGCAGAGCTGATTCAACGCTGCAAGGTCAATACCTGGCGAAACATTTCCACGATGGTAGTCGACATGTTGTCTGATCCGGATATCGATCAGTACGACATCAGCTCCCTCCGCAGCATCGGTGGCGGCGGCGCTGCAATGCCAGCTGCAGTGGCCGCCAAGCTAGCAGCCAAGACGGGCCTGACCTATATGGAAGGCTACGGTCTATCGGAAACAATTGCGCCGACCCACGTCAACCCACCACAGGCTTGTAAGCCGCAATGTCTGGGTATCCCAATCATCGGCGTTGACTCAAGAGTTATCGATGTCGAGACATTGAAAGAGTTGGAGCCTGGCGTGACGGGCGAAATAATCATGCGTGGCGAGCAGATCTTTCAAGGCTATTGGAATCGCCCCGAAGCTACCAGCGAAGCCTTTATTGAGCTCGACGGTCACCGCTTTTTCCGTTCCGGCGACCTGGGATACTACGACGAGGACGGCTACTTTTTCTTGGTGGACCGGGTAAAAAGAATGATCAACGCCTCTGGCTACAAAGTCTGGCCTGCAGAGGTTGAGTCCTTGATGTACGCCCATCCTGCGATACGCGAAGTCTGTGTTATATCCACGCCACACCCACGTCGGGGAGAAACCGTCAAAGCCGTAGTTGTGTTGGCGGCTGGTCATGAAGACACTACAGCTGAAACCATTATTACCTGGTGCCAGGACAATATGGCTGCCTATAAATGCCCAGTCGTAGTTGAATTTGGCGACAGTATACCCAAGTCTCCCACTGGCAAGATCATGTGGCGCCTACTACAGGAAGATGAGTGGAAAAAGAGCGCCCCTTAGTAACAGTGCCCGCGAGCCGGGGTTGTATGGCCCCAGGCTCTCAGTTTTTCCCAGTTGAAACAGGGCAGGCCGGACATTTTAACAGCAGGAGCTCTCCAGACGTTCATGGTCCATGCAGTCGCAAAGACGTAAACTTGTAGGATGTTGTCGATTGAAGAAACCATTTTGCAGGAACGTCAATGACCGCCGCATCAAAACACCGAAAAAGTATCATCCTGGCTGCCGTTAAACTTTTTCGAAAGAAAGGATACGCCAGCACTGGGCTCAACGACATACTCGCTGAAAGCGGCGCCCCCAAGGGATCGCTTTATCATTACTTCCCCGCCGGAAAGGAGCAGTTGGGAGAAGAGGCGGTGCACTTTGCCGGAAGTATTACAGCACAAACCCTTCGCGCTCTTCGAGCCAACCACCAGAGTGCGGCGGAAGTGCTGCGCGCGTTTGGCGCTTTGCTTTCGGGATGGATGGAACAATCAAGTTTCAAAGACGGCTGCCCCATCGCCACCACTATTCTGGAGACTGTTCCACAATCAATTCGGATATCCAGTGCTGGCAAGGAAGCGTTCGGATTGTGGCGAGCTGAGTTCGAATCCCTGCTGGTTGCGGACGGAACCAGCGAAGACGATGCCCGTCGTCTGGCCAACCTTGCCGTTGCGGTTATTGAAGGCGCGTTAATTCAGGCACGAGTGGAGGCCAGCCCCATCCCGTTAAAGGAATCCATCGAAGAAGTTGCCTTACTGATGGAAGCTCGCGCTCGCCCCTCCTGACACCCTCGCCTTTGCTTTTCCGCACATAAAACCCAACCTTGCAAGTCGATTGTTTTCTTATTCCATCGCCCCAAATCTTGCAAATTATAGCGACTGGTCTATATATTATAAAACCACACTTTCAATAGATAATTAGGAGATGCGGCATGACCGTAACTGATATCCCTGATGGGTACGCTCTTCACTCTCGCCATAGCGGGCTGACTGAACCGTGGGAGCCTATCTACTTCAAGATTACATCTGATGACTTCCGGCTAGGCATTCGAGCGGCGACTGTCCACGCCAACAGCCGAGGATTCGTGCACGGCGGGCTTTTATCCGCGCTGGCAGACAACGCCATGGGCTTGGCTTGTGCACAGCAAATAAAAACTGCAGCCGGCCTTCTCACCGTTAGTCTCACAATGGACTTCTTAGGTACCGCACAGATAGGCCAGTGGATCGAGATCCGGGCGGAGCCCTTGAAGCTCGGCAGGTCCCTTTGCTTCGCCAACGCATTGATCCTGGCTGAAGGTGAAATCTGCGCCCGCGCAAGCGGCGTCTTCAGATTAATGAGCCGACAAGATCAAGCTTCCATCTCAGATGCTCCTAACCCATTCGATTAAAACTAATTGACACAACGGGGTAATGGCCATATGTCTGATTCAAATGAATTGATAACACGCCTGCAAGAGATATCTGCACTTGCCGCTTTCAATAACTGGTTGAATCTGGAGGTGCTCGACGCATCGCCTGGTCAGGTCGAACTAGCGATAAGGTGGCGATCGGGTTCTACCCCGTTACTGCGGACACTTTTGAAAAGAGGCACAATGTGCCAAAGGAGTGTTCATGTCCAAACGCAGAAGATACAGCCCCGAATTCAAGCGCGAAGCCATCGCGCTATCTCGCCAGCCAGGTGCCAATTGCCGC